>JAHHIJ010000044.1 GCA_019358985.1 Tolypothrix brevis GSE-NOS-MK-07-07A
ACCATTTTTCAAAGCACGGGGGCATGGCTGCGGGTGTTGTCTCTTTCATCAGCGTTTAATTTGACGTGAAAGCTATGCTGAAAAAGCATTATACCCTTTTTTACTCCTCTATTTTGTCTAAGTCCCATTAAGCCAAGAAGAACGGCAGATCCTACAAAATTTGGTATCCACAGGCAAAGCAGCGGCTTACAAAATTAAGCACGCCAATATTCTGTTAAACATTGACAGACCACTAGTATATAAAGATTGAATCAAATGCTGCGTTACAGTGAACCAGCACTGCGTCCGGGTTTCCCTCCCCTTTAAATCCACGAGTTAAACCACATTCGCAATTTATAAGCATCAGCAGAAAGGGGTAAACCCAAATAAATAGGTATCCAGAAAACAAAGGCAACTAAAATTATGAAGGTAATTGTGGCACCAACGGCGCGAAGATATGAGTAATAACTGCGGATACACTGGTCTACAAACCAGGCAGTCGCTAAAAATGTAAACACCACAGCAGGCATATAATGGTATATAAAAACGCACCGCGTCACTTTTACCCAAGGGAGTAAATTGGCAAGATAATTTAAAACTAAAAATAAAGCAATCCAAGTATCAATACTCATAAATGTAGCAGAAGAAAAATTCTTTGGCTTTACCCAAAAGTTGATAAATTGCCACACTATTATCCCTACTAAAAATAACAAACTAGCCAGACCAAACCACCACAAAAAGGGATTACCCATCGCATGAACATCATAAATTACTTTCGCAGTTCCGGGGGGTAAAGGTGGTCCCATTACAGGTAGCGGTTCATTTAAACTTAAAGTCGTTTGATAATAATACGCCATTGGTCGAGTCATCAAGGGCCATTTGTACCATGCAGCACAGTAGGGATGCACATCAGGAGTATTCCCACCTAGTTGTAAGTGAAACTTCAAAATTTCCTGATGTACTTTGATAAAGTCAAACCTTTTATCTAGTTTAAGGTGGGGAATCCAAATGACGCTGTAGATGAAAGCGGGGATAATTCCTAAAAAAAACAACATCTGAAAAACATTTAGGTGCGTTAATTTTTGTAGTGGTGTGTGTTCTGCATTTAATTGAAAATTACTGCTGTAAAACTCATCAGCAAATCTACCTTTATTTTCTATATTTAGTGCTATGTTATATGATTCGAGTTGCTGTTTTTTTGCGAAGTAAAACCCTTGCACCAAACGAATTAACCAAGCTGTTATCCAACAAAAATAAGCGCCCAACAAAAACCATAAACCATTCCATTTAGTAGCTATTGATGCACCAAAAACAATGCCAGAAAAAATTAAACAAAAAGTGCGTTTTCTGTTTTGTTTTTCTAATGCCAATAATAAAAACCACTGTCCTAGCAAACCAAAGATAACAATATAAATATTGTTTAGTGCATAGCGAGATTCAACAAGAAATATGCCATCACAAGCTGTAAATAAACCTGCCAAAAAAGCAAAGCTGCGACGATGACTTATTTGATAGGCAATTGCGGCAACAACTAAGGGAATAAATGAACCAGTGAGGGCATTTATCCAACGATAGCTCCAAGGAGTTAGCAGCGAACCTGCAAGCCCATTTACCTCTTCTTTCCAAAAGGGAATGTGACTGCCAATCCAAATGCCAATGCCAATGATATATTGACTCAGCGGCGGGTGAGCATTAAAAAATGGCTTGTGGATGAGATAATTATTACCAAATGTGGCGAAGTAAACTTCATCAAATACGAGAGTATTAAATCGCCCCAGTCCCCAAAACCGCAAAGCAAGTGAGAGGAAAAATACACCCGCTATCCCTATGGAAAAACATTTTTTAGTCATTAGATTAGTTGTCAAAAGTATCCAGTCCCTAGTTCTTCAGGTGCATCTAGTTAAAACAATAGGAGTTCAACACGGTAATACTTGTTTCATTCCCAATCGCTGCGTTGCTCGAATTGAAGTATGATGTTATGGTTTCACTACAGCATAAATTACTGGCAATTGCAGAATATTAAATCCGTAAGAAAGCATACCTCTTCTTGCCTCTGTCGCATACCCCTTGCCCCAAGAAGCTCGCCGAAAGTGCCAACCTATCTTATAATCTTCTGTGGGCTGGCGATCGCACTTTGGGTAGCTGTGCGAGAATTATAGCTCTCACAACCCTTCTGCAAGGGAATTACTTTTTAATAGATAAGAGCGGATTCACGTTTTCCGAATAAACCCTTGTATTTATAATTACTTTGATAAAATCACTCTTTAAGTCGTAAAATCACGTATTATATTACAGGAAAAGATATTTATCAACCACGCAATCAGGTTGCAAAATCAAGCAGATTTTGCTGTTTTTATATTTCCTGCTTTAAATTTCTTTAACCCATCATTGCTGGGTTATTTTCCATGCATTAGTCTAAAGTCGAGTAATGAGCGTGAGGAGTCAAAGCGTGAGGAATCAAGAAAAACAAATAAGGAAGAAGGAAAAAAGCCAAAAGATAAAATTGGTAATAGCTTTTACCTTTTACTTTTTACCTTTTACCTTCTTTAACATCAAGCCTGCGATCGCGGCGACCCAAAGCCCTATATTAACGATAGTGCAGAGCCAAGAAAATACTAATCAGTGGACAGGTATAACAAACCGCTTGCAAGGATCTGGGGTCAAGTATTGTGTGATTTCCTTGACGAATGTCAAGAGTGCGGCAGATTGGGGCGATCGCCAAGTGTTATTTTTACCGAATGTAGATACATTAACACCCGCACAAGCCATCGCTCTAGAAGAATGGATGAGCAAAGGTGGGCGATTAATTGCCTCAGGACCTGTAGGTACTTTATCAGCACCAGGAGTGCGGCAGTTATTGCAAACACTCTTAGGAGGTTACTGGGGATTCAGTCTCAATGATGCACAACAATTGCAACCCGCAAAAAACAACTTACAAAATTGGGCAAACCAAAATGGACTTTTTGGTAAAGTGCGGGGCGGTGTTGTCGTTGCTGATAATGTAAACAGTGAAGCTGCTGCTGTTTGGAATTCTAAAGATAATCCCGCTGCCGTCGTCGCAACTAAACGCTCCACCTTTTTTGGTTGGCGTTGGGGAGTAGATACGGCTTCATCTCCGGAATTAGATACAGCTTGGTTAAAAGCCGCTGTCAACCGTCATGTGAAAGAAACAGCAAATACCTCAAATAAAATAGAAGGCGGTTCGCCAAACTGTTCTACATCTGTCGCCCTCGCTACTCCCGTAGAGACGTTCCGGCGGAACGTCTCTACCCCCCTCGCACCCCCGACTTTTTTCCCCGCCCCTCGCACTGCCACTGCACCTCAATCTAGACCGATTCCTAATGTCAACCCCCCAAAGTCAGAAGAGGCGATCGATCAACTAGAACAAGCGGTGCGTCTGGATGTTGTCCCTAACTCAAATGCACCGATAAGTAATAGTGATGCGATCGCCTTACAACAAGAATTACAAAATCTCATCGGTCGAGTTGACAGCGCCAATTTAACCGCCAACGCCATTGACAACAATCCCCAAATTGTCAAGCAGGCGCAATCTACCCAGGTAGCATCCACAAGACCGGGAGTGCCAATTTCTACCACCGAACAAGCCAGAAATATTGCCAAAAACTTACCTCAATTAATTGCCCAACAAAAATACGCCGAAGCGCGTCAGCAATGGATTCAAGCAAAAGGCAATTTGTGGCAGCAATTTCCTATCGATCGCCAGTTAGCTCAACCAGAAATTCGCGCCGTCTGGTTAGACAGAGGTACAATCGTCCGTGCTAAAAACGAGCAGGGACTGGCTGAGATATTTGATCGGCTGTCGAAAGCCGGTATTAACACCATATTTTTTGAAACTGTCAACGCCGGTTATACAATTTACCCCAGTCAAGTTGCGCCTCAGCAAAACCCCTTAATTCGGGGTTGGGACCCTCTAGCCGCAGCGGTGAAATTAGCCCATGAGCGCCACATGGAATTACACGCTTGGGTTTGGACATTTGCTGCTGGCAACCAACGCCACAACGAAGTTATCAAGGCTCCTGCTAATTACCCAGGACCCGTGCTAGCAGCTCATCCTGACTGGGCAAACTACGATAACCGGGGTAACATGATTCCCCCAGGACAAACTAAGCCATTTTTCGACCCGGCTAATCCAGAATTGCGTCAGTATTTACTTAGGCTGTATGAAGAAATTGTTACTCGCTATGATGTTGATGGACTGCAACTAGACTACATCCGCTATCCTTTTCAAGATCCAGCCGCAGGCAGAATTTACGGTTATGGTAAAGCTGCCAGAGCGCAGTTTCAACAACTTAATGGTGTAGATCCAATTAGTATTTCTCCCTCTCAACGGGATTTGTGGCAAAAGTGGACAAGATTTCGCACCCAGCAAGTTGATGGTTTTGTTGCCCAAGCTTCCCAACAGTTGCGACAAAAGCGACCTAATTTAATTGTCTCAGTTGCTGTATTTCCCCTGCCAGAATTAGAACGCATTCAGAAAATTCAACAGCATTGGGAAGTTTGGGCAAGACAGGGAGATATAGATTTAATTATCCCCATGACTTATGCCTTAGATACTCCTCGCTTCCAGCGACTAGCACAACCTTGGATTGCTTCCACAAAATTAGGTTCAACTTTGTTAGTGCCAGGAATTCGCTTGCTTTCTTTGCCGATAATTGGTGCATTCGATCAAATTCAGGTAATCAGGGATTTGCCAGCTAGCGGTTACGCATTATTTGCTGCCGAAAATCTGACCAACGAGTTACAGAAAGTCTTTGGTAATACTCAAAGTAGCATTGGGCAAGGTGAAATTATTCCTCACCGTCAGCCTTTTAAAACTGCTGCGGTGCGTTACACAGCGCTGCAACGTGAATGGAAATTTGTCTTGCAAAACGAACAATTGCGCCTACCTCAAACGACACTTTCAACTTTTAACAGCCAAACAGAAATTTTGCAAAATGCTTTAGATCAGCTTTCTGCCGCACCTTCTGCAAGTAAGTTAATAGCCGCAAGAGCAACGTTTACTCGTTTTCAGTTTCAATTCCGCATTTGGATGCGCCAAGAAAATATTGATAATCCTTATCAAGTTAGAGCCTGGGAAAATCGCCTTGCCACTATCGAAAGGTTATTGCGATACGGTGAGCGAGTGGAGTTGCGACGTTAGAAATGGAAGAGGGAAAAGGGAAATAGGAAAAACGCTTTCCCAATTCCCATTGCCTAATAAATCCGCTTTTAGGTAGGCGACAGTTTTCAAGTCATGAGTCTATATTTAAAGACATTTGCATAATGTTTAAATTGCCATTATGAAAGCCTCTGGGTGTTGGGTACTGCTAAGTTTATTACTGTCCGCAGCAGCCTGCAATCAAACTCGCACTGATGAAAATGCTGCCACAAAGTCAGTTTCTGCACTTCCACCTCAATTAGCGCAGAATTCTTCGCTACAGTTAAATATTGTCCGCACTGAACCACTTTCACCTACACCCATCCGCATCAACGTTAAGGATTTACCGCAACCCTTCGCTACTAAAAGCGCTTCCAAGTCGCCTAATGTTGTGGCAATTCCGCAAAACCCGGTGTTGCGCGTACCCCCTGGCTTTCAAGTTAACGTTTTTGCGGAAAATTTAGATGCACCGCGCTGGTTGGCTTTAACTCCCAACGGTGATGTCCTGGTGACAGAAACTCGGCAAAACCGCATTCGCTTGTTGCGTGACACCAATGGTGATGGTGTGGCTGATCAGCAAAAAACTTTTGCTAGTGCAACAAATAAACTAAATAAACCTTTTGGTATGGCTTTTGCGGGTAATTCCTTCTTTCTGGGCAATACTGATGCTGTTTTACGGTTTCCCTACGCTCAAGGACAAGAGCAAATTTCTGGTGGGGGTACGAAAATCGCCGATCTTCCCGCTCAAGGTTACAACAATCACTGGACGCGCAATGTGGTTGTTTCACCTGATGGCAATAAATTATACGTTTCTGTTGGGTCGGGAACTAATGTAGATGAAGAACCACTACCACGCGCTTCCGTGCAGGTAATGAATTTAGATGGTTCTGGGAAACAGACTTTTGCTTCTGGCTTGCGTAATCCAGTCGGTCTGGACTTTCACCCGGTAACAAAGCAACTTTACACCACTGTCAACGAGCGAGATGGTATCGGCGATGATTTAGTACCAGACTACTTTACACGCATCCAGCAAGGGGAATTTTATGGTTGGCCCTATGCATATTTTTTACCAAGCAATCTCGACCCGCGTCAAACGGACAGTGGCAAAAGTAAACGTCCAGATTTGGTAGCGCGTACCCGGACACCGGATGTGTTATTTCAAGCGCATTCAGCAGCATTGGGTTTGCAGTTTTATGACGGTAAGACGTTTCCAGAAAAGTATCGCAATGGTGCTTTTGTGGCTTTTCGTGGTTCTTGGAATCGCGATCGCGCTACTGGTTATAAAGTTGTTTTTGTCCCCTTTGATAATCAAGGGCGATCGCTTGACTATTATGAAGATTTTCTCACCGGATTTCTCTTAAACCCAACTGAACCTACTACTTGGGGGCGTCCTGTTGGCTTACTCGTCCTACCCGATGGTAGTTTATTGCTGACCGAAGAAGCAAATAATCGCATTTATCGGATTCAATATACGGGGAATGGGGACAAGGGGATAAGGGGACAAGGGACTTTTTCTGACTCTTGACTCTTACTCTTGTAGAGACGTTCCAGTGGAACGTCTCTACGACTTTTGACTTCCTAAAAGGGAATTGGGGAATAATAAAAAATACTGATACTTATTTAGTTGAGAGGTTTAGTTATGACTCAGAATGAAAATACCTCCCAGTCAAATCTTGAGGAATCTTCACACTCAGGTACACGTTACTGGGGTCATGTTGAGCTGATAGAAGAGGGAGAAACCTACAGAATTAGTCGGGTTGAAATCAAGCCCAGGCACGGCATTAAACCACAAATTCATTATCACCGTAATGAACATTGGGTTGTCGTCTCCGGTGTTGCGAAGGTGACTTGTGGAGATGAGGAAATATTACTGAATCGGAATGAGTCCACTTATGTGCCTTCTGCAACATTGCATCAGGTAGAAAATCCCGGACATATTCCCCTAGTTATTTTGGAAATTCAAAATGGTGAGTATTTGGGTGAAGATGATACGGAACGTCCTTACGAGCTAAATTTAGTTAAGTCCGCAACTGAAAGTTAAAGTAGGGGTTGGGTACTAGTACCGCCGTGAAGTCACGCATTCAAAAAGCTTATAGGGCAGACTTTTTGGCGATTTAGAATGGGTGGTTCATTTACGCCGTACCGTAGTAGACATCTCCAGAGTCATAGGTAAAGACGTAGCAGTGCTACGTCTCTACAAGGGTTTGGGGCAACGCATAATTAATTTCTGGACATGTCTAGTAGTGAGTGGGGAAAATTTTTTCTTACCTTTCCCCTTTTCCCTTTAACCTTTCCCCCTCTTCCTTTAGAACCATCCTTCTTGTTCCAGGGTTTCAATTAACTGTAAGCCACGGGGATCGCCGACGCCTAAAAGGGAGGCTTTAGAGTCTTCCCGCACTCCTAAATCTGTATCTTCGGCAAAACCCTGAATTAAAGCATCAATGGCTGTGGCGTAAACGACGTTAGAAGGTAATTCACGGCACAACTGCCCGATCGCCCAAGCGCTATTACTTCGGACTGCGGCTATGGGATCTTGTACTAGAGCTTCAATTAATGGTGGTATCGCCCCAACAACTGCCTCATAACTGACTTCTGCCATCTGCGCTAAGGCACTAGCTGCCCATAATCGGACTGCGGAAATATCGGTTCTCAAGGCGTCTGCTAAGGGCGCTAAAGAACGGCGATCGCGGCAGTTTCCTAAAGCCCAAACTACTCCTTTACGTACATAGCCATTCCAATCGCGGTTTAATTGAGCAATTAAAGGTTCAACGGCATCTCCATTAGGATTGCGTCCAATACCATAAGCAGCACTCACTCGCACTAATGGACAGGTGTCAGTTAAAAGGCGAATCAGATGCGGGGTAGCCCTGGCGTCTTCAATGTCACAAAAAGCTCTTGCCGCTAGCATCCGTTGCTGCGGTTGGGGGTTTTCCAGGAGGGCTAGCATCAAATCTGGATCAGGCTTTACCACAACTGATTCGGCAGTTAGTGGCTCTATTTGATCTAGAGGGCTTTCTAGCTCCATCTCGGCATCGAGTAGGATTAAATCGTCTTCGTCATACATATTTCATTTCATTTGTAGCCGCGATTGGGATCAACAAAGAACCCCCCATCCTAATAAGTTAAAGCCTGATATGTATCGGTTAAATTATACATTTTTCTATTACCTGAGTTAAATTTTCTTATAATATAGAGATTTTACCATCCATAGAGACTGGGTTTGATAACCTAATTGATTGTAAAGATTTAATGCAGGTTGATTTGACTTAAAGACTTGCAAACCAATTTGGCGATCGCCTCTTGTGAGCGCCCAATTTTCGACATATTGCATCAAAGCCTTACCAATACCGCGTCGCCGATGTTCCCTCGCAACATACAGCAAAAAGATATGAGCATGGCGATCGCCTTTGACTTGATCTATGGAATTTCCTACCCAGACGCAAGCGATGGGGGATGAGGAGGGGGGGAGGAGGGGATGGGGAGAGGGGGGGAAAGAATTATTCTCATTATTCTCATTATTCTCCTTGTCCCCTTGCCCCCTTGTCCCCAGCTCTCCCACCTCCCCAACGAGTCCAACAAAATCCACCCACCAGAGAGGCGTTTCGCTAGAGAGATACTGCTCAACTGTTCGCGCTAGATGGGAAAAATCCTCATCGGGAAACATATCCTGATAAGTTCGGTGCATAAACTTCAGCAGTAGCGATCGATCTAAAGTTGAGCCAGGGCGAATGTTGTACCCAGGTAGTAAAGAGTTCAAAATTGCTATTAGCTATGAGGGAATAGGGGTGTAACTGGTAAACCAGTTACAGGTATAAAACTTACTCCTACTTCTTCAATAGGTGCGGGTGCTGCCATATCAGAAGGTAAAAAGATGCGGGCGCTGACTGCTACTAGGGCAAAGGTAAATACTAGTATTGCCAAGAAGGGAGCGATGTATTGACGAATTATAGCCATGTTTAAATTGTAATCAGCAATGGACTTTATCAGGAACTTGCTGAAGTTTTGTGAAGTTAATTTTCATTTATTTTAGCGATTTTTAGGAGATTATGAGGTTAACGCCGATCGCGTTCCAAATCGGCGATCGTTCTTTCCCAATACCAATCTTCGGGCATTCCGGGATAATTCAGCTTTGCTTGCTCAATTAAGCGATCGGCGGCGGCGGTGTCTCCTGATAATAAAGAAACGAGCCTGCTTTTCATGCGGTTTTGAGAGCTACTTGTACTATCCTCAACCCAATTTGGTATTTCTTGGACAAATGACTCAGAATCCTGTCGGCGAAACTGCCAAAATAAAACGTAATAAAGTGTGCCAAAAATTAGTATTAGGCTGAGTGTTCCTAAGAAAGTTAGGAAATTAAACGGCAGAAATCCTAAAACTAACTGAGACAGAACGTAGCCAAGTAATAAACCTGTAACGAAGAGAATAAATGTGCCGACAAAAACGACTACTTGGTTCCCCATAAATCCTCATTTTCTTGATCGAGTCCTGGTCTGGGCATTGCCTCTGGCTTCGAGTTCCAAGGGGCAAACACTGGCAATAGGAGTAGTCCTGGCACAGCGGCAACAATAGTAATTAAGAAAAATGTAGACCAACCTGTAACAGCCGCGATCGCACCACCTGGAGCAGATAGAATATCACGGCTGACTGCCATTAAGCTAGAGAGTAAAGCATATTGGGTTGCAGAAAAGCGCTGATTACAAAGACTCATCAAAAAGGCAACAAAAGCCGCTGTTCCCAACCCACCACAAAACTGTTCTATGTTGATCGCCAACACCATTGCTTGGTAATTTTTGCCAACATATGCCAGAAAGAAGTAAGCTAAATTACTTACAGCTTGCAAAATACCAAATACCCAAAGTGAGCGATTTATCCCTATTCTGCTTAATATTGAACCACCTGCCAAAGCACCAACAATAGTAGCGATTAATCCCATCCCTACTTGAATTGCCCCAATATCAGTTTTGGTAAAACCGGTTTGCAGCAAAAAGGGTGTGGTCATATTACTCAGTAAAGCATCGCCTAATTTATATAGAGTAATAAATAATAAAATGAACAAGCCCCGCATCACACCTTTGCGCTGAAAAAATTCGCCAAAGGGTAAAATTACGGCATCGACTAAAGAGGCAGGAGGGCTAATTTGTTTTGGTTCTGGTGCAAATAAGGTCGCAAAAATACCGATTACCATCGTACCAGCCATCACTAAATAAACTGATGACCAAGGCAAGCGATCGGCAAGTATCAATGCCAAAGCACCTGCTACTAACAAAGCAATTCTATAACCTAAAATCCAAAGCGCTGCACCAGCACCCATTTCTAATGGTGTTAAAACGTCGGTGCGGTAAGCATCACCAGCGATATCTTGGGTTGCACTAATAAAAGCGATGATAATGGCGTTGATGGCGAGAAATTGTAATGCTTGTTTAGGTTGTTGAAAACCCATAAGGGCGATCGCTATGATTAAAGCAATCTGCGTCAACAGCAACCAACCCCGTCTTCTTCCTAAAAATGGTAGGGTGAACCTATCCACAAAAGGCGCCCAGAGAAACTTCAACGAATAAGGTAAACTCGCAAGGCTAAACCAGCCAATAGCCGACAAATTCACGTTTTCTACCGTCATCCAAGCCTTTAAGGTATTACCAATTAATAACAATGGCAACCCTGATGAAAAACCTAGCAATAATAAAGCCGCCATTTTGCGGCTACCAAAAACTTGTCCCAGTCCTTTAATTTCTTTCATTATTTTCCAGATTGATCCTCACAATACTAAATTTTAGTCATATTGCCATAATCGTTGTATAATTTCATGCCAATATGCCAGAAACCGAAATAAAGGCGATCGCTTACACCTAACTTTTTCCACCATCTTTTTTTGAGAGTAAAATTAGTCTGAGTATCACTTCCTAAATTGAAATGGATTTATTTCAGTGTGATTAATGCAGTTTTAGCTGTTAATTGAACAGAGCTTACCCACGGACTAGGTATTTCCGTCCCTATCGACGCTTCGGTTGCAATCTCAAAGTCTTGTTTTCCCGATCAAGAATGCATAAGTCCTAATGATGTTATACTTTCCAGACAAGTTGTCCTCTCATCAGGGAAGATATATTAATAAAGAATGCCCCCATAACATATTTAGTACAGGTAGGCGTAAATAAGCCACCCATTCCAAATCTTTTAAAAGCTGGCTGTACGGGTTTATTAATTTCATGCTTCATACTTTATACTTCATACTTCAGCCTTTTTGTACTAGTTCCTTAAGTTTGGTTAACGTGGTAAATTTGATGCCCTCTAATTTCTACTTCGTGTGCGGCAAGGCATTTTTCCCAACCTTTACGGGTGCCAATCTCGCTTTTACTTTTAAGCAATCCTAATTCCTCTTCTTGTTGAGTGAGTTTAGCAAATTCTGCGAACATAGGATAGCTAGAAGTAACAAATGTCTCTTTGCGGTGGAGAATTGGTGGATTTACCCTACCTTCATAGTCTCGGTGGGTTATCCTTAAAGTTTTAAAGTCAATAATTATACTCGCTTGTAACGCTGGATGGGGGTCAGTGTCGAATTCTGGGTAGAACAGGTAGCAAATTTGCTGTTTATCTGTGCAAAATTTTATCAGTGTGGCTTGATCTACACGTCCAACAGTGCGACTAGCGCAGCCTTCATAAATTCTAAGTATCGGATCGAGTGCCCAAAGTGCCCAGACGTGAACGTAAAGAGCGCTGCGAGTGTGTTTACCGATTTTACTTTTTTCGCAAGCTGTTTGAATAACTTCTGGTTGACCTAAGCTGAAAAGCTTGCTGTCAGCGACTTGACATGCTTCTTCGTAGCTACCGAAAAAGGCTTTGATGTCGTGACGCATTTCCGGAGCTAGCTTGGATAAATACGGGCGTTGATCGAAATGGGTCAAAGCAAGATAAACTTGGATATCAAGAGAACGACGATAGGCGATCGCATCCCATTCCGCTTCCTCAGTTGCTTGTAATATCACCGCAAAAGCACGGCGAAAGTTACCAAATTCAATCAGTAATTCTTGTTCGTTTTCTAATTCACCTTTTATTGGCAGTCTGCCACGACGCGTATAAAATTCCATCAGTGGTTGCAACTTTTCTTTGTAGTCCTCAAACCGCTTTGTCGGGATGCAGACTCTCGGCGTAGAATTACTAGAAAAAAAGCGGATGGCTTTGTAGCTTTCTTTTTGAGCCTCATCTCTAAAAACAAAATAGATGCCTAACGCTACGGGTACTGCATCTGTATTTAGCCCTTCATCAATGTAACTTTTGAGTTCTTGTTGTTCGTAATATTTCTGAAATGTATTGCGACGGGTGACGATGCCATCACCGTAAGCTAATTGAGCATTACTGGGAGCATCAATTAATACTTGAGCCGCGACAATTAAAACTTGACGGGTGAGTTTCCAGGCATGTATAAGTGCTTCAAGCCGTTCTTCTGGATTTTCGATGACGTTGAGGACGTAGCCCAAATTGACGACATCTGCTGATGTGAGTGGTACATCTGGATAATAGTAAGGGTCCCAGCCTGCACTGGTGTAGCCTAAATTTGCTACTCGCTGTACATCACCCCCGTGTCCGCATCCGTAGTCAAAAAACGTGGTATCATTATTTAGGATTGCCCACTCCATTGCCAATCGCACAGGACGAGAGATGTCAGTGCGAAAAATCGCGGCTTTGTGACGTTCGATTTCTAAGTAGGTTTGTGACATAAAGATAGTGAACTACCCACACTCACTTGGAGTACCAAGTACTAAGAAAAAAGGATTTTAGCCCACGCAGGTAAGCTCTCGTTCGTATAGCCCCAGGCTTGCAGCCTGAGGGCTTTTCGGAGAGCGAAAATATTTCCCCTTTCCCCTTTCCCTTTAATAATTCTTATATCTTTTTAATTGCCAGTTCGATCAAATCTTCAATCTTCTTGATATTTAAATCCCCTGCTAAGTAACCGATACCACGATGTAAATGCAGGCGAAATTGCGTTACTAAGGTTTCTTTATCAGTACCTAAATTATCGTTGTAACAACGTTGCTTGAGCGCCAGTAAAAGAATATCAGACATCTCGCCGCCAAAGACGCGCCAAGTCATTTCCACGTTGCTATCTTGGGGAATTGGTACGGGGGAGGGTATAGTAGGTTCAGCCAGAGAACGACAAAACCCCCAACGACAAAGGATGTTCCATTGGTCGATTTTGGTGTTGCGTCTTAGTTTGAGAAGTTGGTCTTTTGCGGTTTGGGAAAGTTTAATACGTTCAATTGGTGTTTCCATAATGTTGGGGAGGGGGAAAGGGGAATAAAAAGAAGTTTCAGAATTTAACTTGCACAATGCCCAATGCCCCATTACCAAAAATACCCAGGTTGTATGGTAGTTTGACGGGTAGAGGAGTCGTATTTGAGGAGATATTCACGAGCGATCGCTTCATTTTCTCTGAGTGTTTCAACTTCTTGTTTGCCTATCTCAGTATCCGTAGATAATAAAATTACTTGATGGCTGGCTGAGGGAAAGTAACGTTCTACTAAGTTACCACGGTGCGAAGAATCTAGTCTCCCAAGTGGTGTATCGATTGCGACAGGTAAACGGCGTCCGGAGACTCGCGCTAAACCCCAAAGAAAAGCGATCGCTAAAAGTTGTTTTTCCCCAGCGGAAAGTCGATGTTTGGGAACGGGTTTCCCCTGTAAATCATAAAGCGAAAGGCTGAAAGTATTGGTGTGGATAGCAACACGATGCACTAAATCAGATTTGTGCAGAAGATAGCGGAAACATTCTGTCACTTCAACTTCTAACTTATTTAACTTTCGCAAAGTTAATTTTTCGCGGAAAATTTTCAGTGTATCTTGGACTTTAGCAGCCGAGTAAATAATATGCTCTTTATTTTGGCGATCGATATTTTTTTCAGTATAATTTTCTAGCTCTTTTTTCGTATTGCGAATGTTAGCATCTAATTCATCCAAACGGCGTTTTGTTATTTCCCAACTTGCTTTAGCTTCAGCAACTTGCTGTTGTGCTTGTTGCAACTCATCAACTAATCTTTGATAATCTTCTGGTGATGCAGCAGTTTGAATTTGTCTTTCTAAAGTGATAATTTCTTCTTCTTTTTTTTGTAATATATTAAGTTTATTTCCTGCATTATTTTGTGCAGATAGCAAATGGTGATGAATAATATTATCTAACTGATGTAATGTTTCCGTATCAGTTAATAGCCAAGGCTGTTCCGTCGTCGCTTTTTCTAAAGATTCATTTTCTTGATTGATAAAATGTTTAATTTGATCAACTTTTTCATCACCTAGAGCCAAATTATGAATCAAATCGAGTAATCGTTTATCTCGCGCAACTAATAAATCATGTGCAAATGCAGCTTGTTGAATATGAAGTTCTTTTTCTCCTTGGATGTAAGTCTGATTCAGCAAAGGTTCAATTAAAGCCAAAGGTAAAATATCAGCCGCTAATTCACACATTACTTGACGTGTTTTTTCAGCTGACGCAGTTATTTCTGATTTCTGCTTCTCTAACTGACTGCGTTCTCCAGCGATTTTACCACCTTCAGAAATGAATTTATCAACAACTTCTTGTTGATGAATTTCAACTTCTTTTAACTTTTCTTGTAAAGACGTTAATAAGAGCGTTTCTGCATCGTATTCTTTTTGTTGCTCTTTTAGCCTATTTTCAATTTCCTCTAAATTTGCCAAATATTTAATATCAGCAATTTCTTTGCGTTTGCGATTGACTAATATTTCCAAATCAACTGCTAAACGTTCAGCTAATTCTAGCCCTAAAAGTCCGCTAATCGCATCAACTACAATCGGTGGTGGTATTTCTTGTTCTGCGAGTTCTTTAACTTGTTCTCCATCAAAGAGAAATAAATTAGAAATTCCTACTGGGATTAGATTTTCAATATACTCATCCCAAATATTCGCTAAAGCAATATCAAGCCATTCATTCGCATCTAAAATACCTAAATGATCTTTACCGTCTTTAGGATTTTTTTCCCAAGTCCGTACCACACGATATTTTACTGGTTTGTCATTTTCAATATGTTCAAAAACTAATTCAATCCGGGTTTTCTCAACTGGATCAGTGTGACTATTAACGCATTGAGTCAGAAAATCACTATAGCTAAGATTGCCACGAGTAGAACATTGAGCACGATGTCCATATAAAGCGAGACGAATCGCATCCATCAGCGTGGTTTTTCCCCCACCATTCATCCCCCCTAAAAGGATGATTGGACGAGAATTTTCATCATCAATTTCTGGATTAAGATTGATGACTTGTTTCCCACAGTAGGGACCAAAGTTTTGTAATACGAGTTCAAGAAATTTCATTTTTCAAGATGCTTTAGAAAAATATCTTTCGTAGTAAGCGTTTCAACGCTTATCTTATTTGAAACAATCATGAATATTTTTGATGTTCAGCACTCTTCGTGCCGACTACGAAAACATTTTAACGATTGTAGGTTTAACCTATACTAATTAGGCAACAATCTTATTTTATTCACTCTTTTTATTTTGAAATTTCATACTTACCCAAGTTTTCGGTTCTGCTTCATCTGTTAAATCTGTTAACGCAACATCTCCTAAAGTTAACTGCTTCACCTTTTCCACATCACCGGAACCTGCTGCTGTTTTTAAATCGCGTTTGTAATGAGCATTTTTTATCGCTTCCTCTGGAGAGCGGGAACTAGTGTCAAAACATTTCTCTAATTTGTCGTATATTCCCACGCGACGCGACATTTTACGATATTGACGTTCTGTATCCAACAGCTTTGCCATTAATTCTAAATGCATCCCATCACCTTCACAAATTTCTTCTAACACAGCCCATTCATCACTACCGAGTAGACTATAATCAGCACCGGGACGAGGATCTGAGAAAACTTCACCAGTTACTTCCATATAAATGCGGGGTAAACTATCATCAAATTCGTGTCTTTCCTCTAGCCAAATGCGACGAATTTCGCTCAGTTCTTCTGGAGTAATTAGGGTGATATCGCGCATATTTTCTGGGGCTTTACTCCTCAATTGTTGCTCAATAGTTAGGAGTCTTCTTAACCAATATTCTCGCGCTTCTTTAATATAGGGACCAGGAATAGGCTCAACTGAAATGTCTCCTTCTATATTCCGCTCATATAGTTGGACATCTCCAGTTCTGCGACGAAAATCTCGCCAATTACGGTCTTCTGTTTCTATATCTAATTCTTTCCGTAAATCTAAAAGCGGTTGTAACCATTCTTTTTCTTCGTCATTTTGAATCATCGCTTTTAGTGAGCTATCTTCACTCACTAAAGTGCAAACCCAACAACCAAAACGAGAAGCTCCACAACTAGGGGTTGATGTATCGACAACTAAAGGACATTCATTATCCGCTGTCGCACCTCTGTACATAGTAAATAAATCTTTGTTGCTGTATCCCCAAGGATTTTCCCATTGCATTAAATAAAGCCAAACTTCATCATTTCGCCAGTCTTCTATAGGGCTATAAACTAAAGAGTTTGGTAAATTCATGTTAGGACTAAGATGATCGCGGACTCTTTTCGTTTGCCATTCTTTCATCCTTTTAGCGCGTGATGAACTTTCAGCTTTCCGAATACCTAAAACAACGATCGCTTCAGTGTTAACCCGAATCACATCTCGAATGAAACTGTTAGATGGACTAATTTTTAAACGTTGCGTACACCAACGAAATTTCCTTCTTGGTGCCGGATATCCTTTACCGATTAATCCTACCCAAAATGTTTCTTTTAGTTCCGGGTGTAGCAGATGCGGTATCATAGGCATCTGTTGTTCTTTTGCCGCAACTTTAATTTGCTCTAAAGATTTGCGTACCCAAACAGAAACATAAGGATTTTCTACAAGGGTATCGGTTGTAATTACATGAATCGTCTTAGTCCGCTTGGACAATGGGAGAGATGCGATCGCATTCCAGATTAACTGTAAAATTGTTGTCGAATCTTTACCACCTGAATATCCAATTACCCAAGGAATGGCATCCAGAGTGTATAATTCTTGTATCTCGACAGTCAATTCTTGGATATTATCCACTAAATCTGCGACTGTACGTACTTGCTCTCGTTTCTTTTCTGGTTGTGCTGTAGCCATTTCTCCTTCCCTGTATAGACACGGGCATTAGTTACCCTCTTTATATGTACTGTATTTATCAGCTTTATTATTGTAGAACGTAAAGTTTTTAAAAACTTGCCTATATTCAGCGAATTTTATAGAAAACTAGTTTGTATTAACTTTAAAGTTTTCAAGAATCAACATGAGTGATAGTACATCTGACATCGCGAGCAAGTATCTAGCAAGGGAAAACAAGGATAAACAGGTATTGGCTTTATTGCTAGAGAAATTCCTGGGGAAAAAGGATCAGATTCTCGTCCAAAAAACAGAGATGGGTGGAAGTATCGCTTATGTGGGTTCTGTCACTTTGGAGTGGTTTGCTAGTCGCGTTCGCTTTGCATCTAGTTTACCGCTGCTTCAACAAAAGTATAATCCGGAAACCGATAATGTCGAAATTGACGCCGATAGTATTGACGAAATTCGTCAGCGTCCCCTTGATTGGTCACGTCAACTTCCCCTAGCGCAGTATTTAGCAGCAAGGACTAATCATAAGTTTCCCCCTGTTTTGGTGGTAATTAACCAACCTTGGGTGGATAATCCGAAAGCTGTTGAGTGGAATAAACAAGGAAGTGCGACAAAATCGACTATTGATTTTACCCCATTAGATAAAGATGGTAAAGTCGGTTTACTGAACGTTTCCCAAGAGGATGTAACTATTTATGCACTCGATGGTCAGCATAGACTGATGGGGGTACAGGGTTTGATGGAGTTGATTAAAACTCGCAAACTCCAGCGTTACAAAAAAGATAAAACTGCTGACGATACTTTTATTACTTTATCTGACTTAATTGAACAGTATCATGTGAACCCAGCTTATCTGCAAAACTTGCCCGCAGAAAAGATTGGGATTGAATTTATTTGTGCGATCGCAGCTGGAGAAACCCGTGAAGAAGCAAGACGACGGGTGAGATCCATTTTTGTTCATGTTAACTTGATGGCTGCACCTTTAACAAAAGGTCAGTTAGCGCAGTTAAATGAAGATGATGGTTTTTCCATAGTTGCGAGAAAAATCGCTGTGACGCATCCATTATTTGAACAAAAGAGCGATCGCAAACCTCGCGTTAATTGGGATAGTGCAACAGTGGCATCGAAATCAACAGTTTTAACCACCCTGCAAGCTCTGCAAGATATGTCTGGCAGATATTTGGGGCAAAAATTCCCTATGTGGAAACCCTTAGATAAAGGCTTAATTCCCATGCGTCCAGAAGATGACGAACTTCAAGAGGGAATTAAGGAGTTTGAAAAGCTATTTGATTATTTAGGGAGTCTTCCCAGTTATCAGCTTTTAGAAGAAGAGGATACACCACCTCTGCGACGATTTAGCTTTGAGAAAGATGGGGGAGAAGGAAATATGCTTTTTCGTCCTGTGGGACAAGTAGCGATCGCGCAAGCTTTGGGAATTTTGGTTTTTCGCAAAGGGTTATTACTCGAAGACATATTTAAGAAGCTTCGCAGATTTGACCAAAAGGGAGGATTTAGCGGTATGGAGTATCCGCAATCTCTGTGGTATGGGGTTTTGTACGATCCAAATAAAAAGCGGATTCAAGTTGCAGGACGAGATTTGGCAGCGAAGTTATTAATATATATTCTCGGTGGAATCACAGATCAAATGGAGCGTGCAGAACTTCGCAAAGCTTTGGCGAATGCGAGAACTGTGGAAAATAAAACTATCAGTTTTGATGGTAAGTTTGTTGAACCAAAGGAAGTAGGACTTCCACCAGTTTTGTAGTTGGTGTTTGCGTAGCTTTTTGAACTGTCACTTTCACTCAGATAAAATACTACCGAAAAAATGGGTTTGAGCTACGTGCTTCTAGCACGGCTTTTATTTAATTTCCGAATTATTTCTCTGAATACATCATTTTGGGTGCGGTTTGTTTGGGTACAGTATTCCAGAAGTATTTTATATTCTTCATCAGAACATCGCACAGTTAATTTTTTCATGCCGTCATAATGCCGTCTATTTATGGTAGAATCTTAGCATGAAAACACTGAAGTTCAAGTTATATCAACACAAGCGGAATAGATTCCTCAAACGCATGATTAATGCGAGTGGCATAATCTACAACCATTGTATTGCTCTCCACAAAAGATATTATCGAATGTGGGGAAAACACTTGCGGAGCGCAAAACTTCAGTCTCATATTGCAAAACTTCGGAAGCGTAAAGAGTTTTGGCAGTCGGTTGGTTCTCAAGCGGTACAAGATATATGTCAGCGCATTGAGAAAGCCTACCAGTTGTTTTTTAAACATAATAAGAAGGGGGTTAGAGCACCAGGGTTTAAGAAGGTCAAAAAATATAAGTCATTCACCTTAAAGCAAGCCGGATATAAGTTTCTGGGTAGTAACAGGGTAAAGATTGGGAATAAAGTTTATCAATCTGTGGATACGTTTTAGAAAGTCTTGATTTATCAGTTAGAGAGTGGCGTTGCCAGGAGTGTCAATCAGTTAATGGAAGAGACGAAAACGCCGCTAAAAACATTCAAGCAGTCGGGGCATTGACTGTTAGCTTAGGCGATGTCAGACAGGCTAGTCCTGCAATTGCTGTTTGAGGCTAGAATCCCCGTGCGTTCACGCCGTGCGTTCACGCCGGGGAGTATGTCAATCTAAGAAATTTGGCTTGGGAGTAGTCACACCATTACGACCAACAGCGGGTATTTCCACTAGCTGATCTGTAGCAGTAGGAGTTCCATTAGTATTGCCACTGGAAGTCACTGAAAATTGATTGCCAGGATGTCCATTGGGGACGAACAGTTGCGGATGGTCAAAGGGTGCTTGTTCAAGGAGGACTCGCTGATCAGTGAGTCCGGTTCTCATGAAAGCGACCAAATCAGCTTTTTGCTGCGAGTTTAAGCCCAATATTTGTGGATCTCGTCTACCGTCGTCACCTCGACCACGATTGTAGAAGTCAACAACTTGCTCCAGAGTTGCCATCCCACCATTATGCATATATGGAGCTGTCAAGGCGATGTTACGGAGGGTAGGTGCTTTGAAACGTGATGTAGTAAAATCTCCAGCTCCTGGGTCTTCTGACGCAGGTCTGACACCGTAGTTAGCGAAGAAGCCGTTAGTAGCAGCATTAATCAACGGATTGCCAGAATCAGTTGAAGCGACTCCTGCGGTTCTTCTCACCGAAGCCCTGGTGAATTCTGGAATAGTATGGCAGGTGTTACAATATCCACCACCATTCGTTCCAGGAGTTGTACCCGTGCCGTTTGAAGCAGTGACAAACACAGTCAGACCGCTTTTTTCCTGAGCGGTCAGAGCATTGGTATTTCCTGCCTGGAATTTATCAAAAGGTGTCTGGTCAGATACAAGAGTAGACATATACTTTTGCATTGCTAATCCAGCAAACAAGCCGAAGTTATATTGTCCGAGCGTAAACTGATTATCAAGTAAAGCTACCCCCTGACCAATGTTTTTGACTGTTGTAGTGCCATTACTATTAACCTGAATTATTTTATTATTGACACTCCACCATTCCGGCTTAAAGGCTTGCTGAATCAGAGCATCATAGCTGAGTATTTTCAGTCCGGGCTGAGGCGAACTGCTGTCAGCACCTAAAACACTGTCTTGCGGATGTACAATTTGCTTGGCTAGGGGTCTGAGGGCAGTTGACTTCTTACGTCTCCTCGCCAGGAACTTACCCCCGATGTCATGAAGACTACGACCAGCAGCAGACAACTCAAATGGACTTAATGGTGGTCCTGTTACTAGGGAAGCGAGGGAGGAATTGTCGAGCGAAACTGTAACTTCAGCTACGGCGTTGTTTTTAACTGCTTTGTAAACTTTAGCACTAGAGTCTGCTACCCCATTTTCATTCACCCCATTAAAGGTTTCCTTGGCACGACCATCCCAAAACTGGAGTTTATTGAAGATGGCATTAATTACCGTTGGGGTATTACGCGGCTCAACTCGGCGCACATTAATTCCATTTATTTGAAAGCCGTCTGGATCTGGCGTAGATGTAACATTATCTGCTGCTTGACCCGGAACAGTTTCTACGAGAACGCTATTAAATACACCTTGGGATGAGGCAACATCGTTAGGATCAGAAAGAATTGTACTGTTGCGATCGCTAGGATCTGCCAGTTTGTGAAATGGAAAATCTGCCGCAGTGAGTTGATAGTTTGGACCACCACCAACCTGGAAAGTTGTATCTTTCAGTGATGCTAAAAGACCAGGACTGATTTGATTCTTTGATCTGTTATCAGCTCCCGCATGAAAGTGACAACTAGCACAGGACTGAATGCCGTCGCTACCAAGCTGCATATCCCAGAATAGGGATTTTCCTAGCTTGAGTAGGGCTGTTTGGTCTCGAACAAAGTCTCCCAGATTGCTTGGTTCAGCCACTGCTGTTAGGAGTGGTGGGTTCGCTGGGGTAGGGTCTCCAGGTGTAGGTGCTGGAAGACTAGTTATGGCATTTAAGGGAGCTGGGTTCCGTGTCACTTGCGCGGATACGACACCTCCGCTAGCGATCGCCAGAAAAATTATGAGAAAAATTGCCAGAGGGCGTGAAGCTCTTGATACTATTCTGGTTTTAAACCTTGAATAAATCCCAAAAAGCATTGCAATTACCACTAGTAATATTACTAGTGCATAATTTAAGTGTATCATTAAGACCTCGCAATACGTGTGAAAACTATGAAGTTGAGGCTGACTCAGAAAGATTGAGGCATCCTTTAGAGGATGTTTGAAATTTATAAAGGTAGACTATTCAACCTTTCCAACTGAACTCACCCCGTGCATAATGAACTGCGTACTGAATGGCATAACTGCAAAGGTAAGCAGTGGATTTCATACAAGTAATATTACTTGTACTGTATTTTATCCTATCATAATATTTGCTGTGCATGTAAAAAATGCCAGGTTGATTCTGACTTAGCAAGACATCTCTAAAAAATAATTAATTCGTGGGAAAAGAGAAAAATAGTTATTCTTTTTTCAAAAAATAACCATTTCCGAAAAATGATTAATTTCTGTAAAAAGAATATTAAAGAGTGTTTACAGCACAAATATGAACCAATAATTATGAATATTTGTGGCATCATTAGATTAGGAATTGAGACATTTATCGTAAATTAAAGAGTTTAAGACTTATTCTCCTAAAGCCAACATTTACACGTAGCTTCAGTTATTCTCAATATTCAAATATAACCAAAATTAAGACAGGAATTTACTTAAATCAAATTCCTCTTCTTGTTGTTGTTTATTTGTTCGATCGCAACTTAAAAATAATAAAATGCGCTCTGAATAATCAACAGAGCCATGCAATTCATTTTGCAATATTTCTAATCCCCCATTTGCGTATTCTTCAAATATCTGATTGCGTTGCCTTTCATATTCCTCCTCATTCAGAGATAAAATTTTTATATCTTGAGTTTCATTAATAGCCAATAACTTTATTAAAATATCATGTCCCATAGAAGCAAAAGACTCTAACCTAATTGGTGATGGTTCTCTTTTAGATATTTCCCCTAAAGGAACACGCTTATTATGCTTGGCACCCAAAGCAGCAGCAAAAGCGATCGCATCCGCAAAAGTCTGAAAAGGACCCATTGCACCATCAGCCGAAATTAAAGCCTTCACCAACTCAGCCTTATCTTTAGCAACCCTGATTCTGCCAGTTTCAGCCATAATATTGATATATACTACGTTGCAATTTTAACCACAAACCTAAACGCGATCGCACTCTCTAATCTTGGCGTACTTGGCGCCTCTGCGGTTCGTTTTCCTAAAAAATAAGCGCGATACTCCTGCGGAGTCACTTCGCGATCGCACATCACATCATAAACAAATTATCCACCGGCATTGACCATCCCGGTAATGCCGGTTCAGCTTGCGCTACTTCACCACGACCATAGACTTGCGGTTGTTCAGGATTACTTGCACAATATACCCTAATAACCTCTTCTTCGAGTACATCCACATCCCACACAACTAAAGTACCCGCAGCAAAATAATCAAGACGCTTTGCAGCCATATTTTTTTTGCTGTATCACCATAATCATTTTCACTTCTCACCTCAACCGCAAAAATAGGGGCACCATTGAGGAACTTACCACCTGTAGCTTTGCCAATGTAAAATGCTGCATCAGGACTTAAAGAACGACGATTAAGAAGATTCACAACAAAACCAACATTATCAGGTAAAGCATAACCACTCCTTGCCAGACGTTCATAATCCCGCAGACTAGCATAAATTTCACCTCCTGCACGTCCTGGTAAAAATCCGGTTGGAGACATTAGCAGCAGTTTTCCATTTACAATCTCCGCCTTACAATTGTCAGGTACGAGGTACAAATCTTCAATAGTTGCCTCAGCCTTTATACTCATAAAATACCTCAGATTAATTTGAGATAATTTCAATTTAACAAATGCACTTATCTTACTTCGTCTACTTCGCTACGAGTGCGGTTCGTTTTCCTAAAAAAATACAGCAAGCGATCGCATAGAATAATAATCTCACGCAGAGGCGCAAAGAATAACTATAGCGGGTTGCATGGCAATACAGAACCTCACACCGACCGTTCCGGACACCCCTCTCCTTTATAAGGAGAGGGGAAGGGGGTGAGGTTTTATCTACCACATTCAACCTCAACAATTTCCGTATACTCAAACTCATTCGGACTTTGCCTAATCAACGCATATCTTTCCCCATTCAACTCAATATAATCTTGTTCGCAATCAGGTTTAGAAGAATAATAAGTCAACACATATTCTCTCCCTATTCTCTTCGCAATTTCCTCCTCAACTTCACCTCTCCATTGCGTCTGAGTCACCAACACAATCAACTGATTTGCTAATTGCGGAATAGTCTTCGCAATTTGCCGGCGATAGTTATTATCCAAACTACCAAAAGGCGAATCCATCACTATGGGGAATGTGTTACTATCTGGCATCATTAACATTTTTCTTTCACTCCATTCCCGCACCTTGTCGATAATGCTGCCGATAAAAGATAAACTGAGAATTTGATTTTCACCTGTAGAAGCTGCAACTAGCGCTTCCATACCTGTTGTATTTTCTACTAGCGTCAATTCATATTTTTCGCTGATTTTAGGAATGTAAGGTGTAAAAGAAATTTGACTGAATATCTCTTGTACTCGCTTTTCTAATTGCAAACGAAAGTGATTTTCTTGACGAAACTTAACTTCCGTTAATCGATCAATTGCATCCTGGGTAGCAGCAATCCGTCGTTGTGCGAGTGTTTGCTTATCTTCATTCAGCTTCTGTTTAGCAACTTGCTTATTAAAACCTTCTATTTCCGTTTTCAGATTAGCAATTTGCTGTTGATTTGCACCTTGTTCTAACGTTAATTCTCTAATTTTATCTTCAATTTCATCTAACCGCTTTTGTAAACTGCGAATTTCTTCACTTGGATCTTTTCGCAAGCGTTCTTGAATAGTATCTAACTCACCTTCAACTTGAGATATAGTTTCCCTTAACTGATTAATTCTGACTTGTTCTTTATCAACTTCTTCCCAAAACGCGACTGCTTGCTTATCAATTTCATCTACTTGAGCGCTCATCCGAAAAGCTGTTTCTTCTATCGTTGAAGAACCAGCTTTATCGAGCAAATTTTTCACATTCTCGTGTCGATGAGTTCCGTCGTGTAATTCTGCACCACAAATACAGCGTTTAGAATTGAGTAAGTCGGTAACAAACTCCCGCGAAATTCCCGCAGTTAATTTACCACGCTGCTTCAAATCTTCAACAATAGTACGAAATTGGCTTGTAGTTGACCATAGTAACACCGTATAACCGCGTGTGGAAATAACTTTTTTTAACGCTTCTCTGGTTTGTTTGAGATTTTCTTGGTTTGCTTTTTTCTGGCTTTCTAACTCTTGTCGTCTTTCTTGAATTTCTTTGGCAGCGCTGAGTTCTCGCAAACGGTTACTTGTCTCTTTTTTAAAAGTATGTTGATATTCTAACTCTTGTTTTATTTCCGTTTGTCGCTTGATAATGCGCTCAATTTCCCGCTCTAGCTTTTCCTGCTGCCTTAAAAGCTGTTTCGTTTCGGAATTACCGATGAGTTTTAATTCATTGTCTAAAGTTTTCTTTGCTTCCCCCAAATGCTTGATAGAACGATTTATTACTTCTACCCCTAAAAGCATCTTTGTTGCTTCCGCGATTTCCGCTTTTTTATCAGAACGTACTATTTGCTCAATGCGTTCGCCATCAAAGAAAAAATATTGATGTAAATTACTTGGTAAAATCTGATTGATAATATCTTCTGGTTGTTGGAGTGGAAAATACCAGCGTCCATCATCTCCAGATACTTGCATTAGTAATTCTGTCTTACCAACATCAATATCAGTTGCATTTTTATAAACCCGACACTGACGTTTGACATTGTAGCGTTTGCTGTCATGTTCCCAAGCTACTTCTACCCAACATTCTACAGCTTGACCGATTTCAGCTTCTGCGATCGCTCGCTTATTAACTAACTGCTCAATTGATGCAAATGCTGCACTAAACTTCTCATACAATACCCATGTAAATGCATTTAGCAGACTGGTTTTTCCCGCACCATTATTACCGTGAATAATTGTTGTGTTATCAGCCTCACCAACTGCTAAGATGATTTCTGGTGTTTTGCCATAAAAAGAACGAAAGTTACATAGCTTGATTGAAGTCAGCTTCATTAGACATCTCCAGAAATTAATTATGCGTTGCCCTAAACCCTTGTAGAGACGTAGCACTGCTACGTCTCTGTAGCACTGCTACGTCTCTACCTATGACTCTGGAG
This sequence comes from Tolypothrix brevis GSE-NOS-MK-07-07A, assembly GCA_019358985.1. Classification (GTDB taxonomy): domain Bacteria; phylum Cyanobacteriota; class Cyanobacteriia; order Cyanobacteriales; family Nostocaceae; genus Hassallia; species Hassallia brevis. The sequence goes on from JAHHIJ010000044.1 coordinate 25,999, forward strand.
ATATCTATTGCACAACTTCCTTGACTATTTTTAATATATCATCATTAATATGGCTGAAACTTTTCTTATCAAGTCTGCTTTTTTCTAGATACCATACCTGCTCGATTATTTGCCGCACTTCCGCTGGAGCATTGATAATTGGCTCCTGAACATCATCGATATTCGGCTCTTTTGTCATTTCGATTTTAAAAGAAGTTTTTATTCTCTATTTTAACCGTCTCTACTCCTGTACGCGCAGCCTGAAAGCTACTTTTATCGTTATCTTTATTTTCAGGCAAAAAAATAGAAAATTTGCAATTTTTTGTCAAAAATAGCTTTCTTTTTAGGCTGTTTCCTGATATTATTAGATATAACTAAATAGCCTTGATCATAATGGAGTGGTGGCTCTTTTAAAAATTTCGCTAGTCCTCCATTATAATAAAATCAATCTCATACTTATTATTATCTCATATTTAGTCCTATTTTTATCGATTTTTTTCTTTTTTTCTAAAAATTTATTTCCACGAATTGGTGCAATCATATCATGCCCGTTTAATTAACATAATAAAAACCTACCTAACGTCGTAGAGACGTTCCGTCGGAACGTCTTTACTGGAACGTCATATCAAAGGTTATACCGTTTCACAAAAACCTTGATACAAATACAGACTTGTAGAGACGCGAAATTTCGCGTCTCTACAAGATTCATATGTATCGCTATTAACGTGAAATGGTATTAGATATCCAATAAATCGTATCTCTTTTGTAAAGCAAGTAATTTCATCCTTGCTTCACCGGCATTATCAGCTAAATCAGCAAACTCAACAAAGCGACGCAATTCTTTTCTTAACAAATTGCGCTCAACTTCTAAAGTGTTTCTGTCAAGTTCTGGTGGAAGCACAATCATATCAAATATAGTAGCGCGTTCTTTACCTGGGTGAGGGCGCAAAACTCGTCCTCTTCTCTGAATAAATTGGCGGGGATTTCCTGAACTTGCCAAAATAACAGCAGTTTGAATGGCGGGAATATCAACTCCTTCATCTAAGCAGCGAATTGCTACCAAACCTTGCAAATCACCGCTTTCAAATTGATGACGCAAACTTTCTCTTTCTTGTAAAGGCGTTTTTGCGGTGTATGTGCTGACTCGATACCCTAATTCTCCTCCTAATATTTTGGCGACTGCTTTAAGTTGGTGTAACGATGAATGTCCCTCTTCTTGTGCGGCATCACTACAATAGAAAAGGGTGTGAGTAGTTTCACGACGAGTTAGCATTAATCCACGCAAAGCGTTTAATTTATTTTCTGCTGCACCAATTAATCTTGCCCGTTGCATTAACAAAGGTTTTAAATCTTCGTTGCCTTCAAAGTCACCTAAATCTAAATTTTCTCGTTCTCGATACAGTAATGCTCGTCCTATTCTTTTAGTTAATTTTAAGTAAGCAATGCTTTCTGCTTCTGTTAACTCTACTAAAATTGGATGATAGAGATAATGTACTAACGCACCTTGAGAAATTGCATCCTTTAAAGTGAATTCTGGCTGAAGAACGGCACCAAAGTAATTAAATAAAGATTGAGTGCCACCATCATCAAAATATCTTTCTGGGGTAGCAGAAAGAGCGAGTCGTAAACCCACGCGGCGTGGTAAACTTTCTTCCAACTTAGGTGCGCCTAAGTTATGTGCTTCGTCACCAATAATCAAAGTCTTTTCGGGAAAGTACTTGAGTTGAGAACCAAAGCCATCACCAATTAATGTGGAATTGGTAGTCACAATCGTGAGAAAGGATTGGGAACCAGAACGCACATTATAAAGTTGGGTAGAAAGTTGACTTTGCCACGTTCGTAAATCTTCAAAAGCTAAAATGGGCTGCAAGTTGAATTTTTCACATTCTCGCGCCCATTGGGTGACAAGATGACGAAAGGGACACACCACCAACAAAACTTGCAAGTTAATTTGTTTGTATAACTCGCAAGCGATCGCTAATGCTGTAATCGTCTTACCACTACCAGTAGCCATCTTCAATGTACCTCTGCCGTTGTTGGCAAACCAAGACTCAATAGCTTGTCGTTGATATTGGCGTAATTGCAGATATTGGGGCATTTTGGGGCATCCTGGTAGTGGTTGAGTTTGATAATTGCCCTTACTTTCGCCGGCAAATGGTTTTTTCAGCTTGAAAGTGGGCAATTTCTCAACTCGTGATGTCAGGTACATATAAACAGCGATGACTAAAATGGTAATGAAACGAGAATTAGTAGTTAGTTGTTTATAAAACCACTAACTACTATCTACTAACTACTATCCACTATCCACTACCCATATATCAGTTGTAACCTCGCCAGACGCCGACGAGAGTACCTTGCACCTCTACTTGTACTGCGGATACTTCGATGGGGTTATATTTGGGATTTGCAGGTTTGAGGGTGACGCGATCGCCATTTCTGTAAAATCGCTTCAATGTCGTGCCGTGTCCTTCGACTCTGGCGGCGACAATGATACCATTTTTCAGATGATCTGGTTCTGGTACTGGACGCAGAAATACCACATCTCCATCGACGATTCCGACTTCAACCATACTATCGCCGGCTACCCGCAAAGCATATGTTTGCGGAGGCAACGACAAATTAGCCAAATCCAGATGTTCCACAACATCGGTGAACGGTTCGATTAAACCTCCGGCAGCGATTGTACCTAAAATTGGCACACCTGATTTTAGCGGACGCAAAACCCGAATTGTTCGCGCTTTACCTTCATTCCATTCAATATGTCCTTTGGCGCGTAAATGCTCCAAGCGGCTTTGAATCGGTGCAGGTGATTTCAGGTTCATTGCCTGCATCATTTGCCTAATTGAGGGCGAATGCTGGTGCGATCGGATGTATTCCGCCAGCCATTCGTAAAGTTCTTGTTGAGCTTCTGTTAGTCTTTCCATAAATTAGTAGGGAGACAAAGTACAAATGTCTCTAGAACATTAGTACTACAAAAAACCCTCCAATGGCTTATAAATTTTGAATTTTTGATTTGAGATTTTGAATAATAGCCCACTAATCCAAAATCTCAAATCTCAAACCTAAAATTGTTCTGCCCCTAAGATACTTGCAAGTAGAGCTTTTTGAGCGTGCATCCGATTTTCTGCCTGATCCCAAACTCGTGAATGAGAGCCTTCAATTACAGATTCAGTAATTTCTTCACCGCGATGAGCTGGTAAACAGTGTAAAACAATTGCGTCGCCATCGGCAAGACTTAATAGCGGCTCGTTGATTTGGTAGGATTGAAAAATTGGTAGCCTTGCGTCGGCTTCTGCTTCTTGCCCCATACTTGCCCAAACATCAGTATAAAGTACAGAAGCTCCCTTTACTGCTGCTTCTGGGTCATTAGTTAAGATAACTTCAGTTTTGTTGTCGGCTATTGCCCGTGCTTTTTCGGTGATGGCTGAAGAAGGCTCATAGCCAATTGGCGTGGCAATTCTTACATTCATCCCTACCAAAGCACAGCCTAACATCAGAGAATTGGCGACATTATTACCATCACCCACATAAGTCAAGGTTAAGCCGGCTAGGGTGCCAAAACATTCTTGAATCGTCATTAAATCTGCCAATACCTGACAAGGATGTCCTAAATCGGTAAGCGCATTAATTACGGGAATTTTGGCATAATGGGCAAAAATTTCCAAATCTTGGTGTGCAAAGGTGCGAATTGCCAAAATATCCAAATATCGATCCAACACCCGCGCTGTATCTTCTATGGGTTCCCCGCGACTCACTTGGGTGACATTGGGGTTAAGATCAATTACATTTCCACCCAGTTGATACATCGCCACTGTCAGACTGACTCGTGTCCGAGTTGAAGCTTTGGAAAATAACAACCCCAGCACTTTAGGACAATGCAACTTTAGCCGTTGTGATTTCAACTCAGTTGCCATTTGCAAAAGTTCTTGAACTTCGGTTGCACTGAAGTCTGCCAAACTTAATAAATCTCGTCCGATCAACGCTGCCATTGTTGTGATCTGTAAAGAACAATTATGTATTTATGTTTGTTTACCGTGCTGTATTCAAAAAATACCACTTTAAAACTTTACCAGATATTTTGGTGTTCAGCCCTGAGATTTAAGATCGCTTTTGCAGCCTTCAATAAATCATTTACAGGCGGAAAAATCACAAATATGTGACAAAGCAAGCATTTTTTTCTTTTTTTGCACTTGACGTTGTGCAATTAACTGGCTTATGCTAAAATGTGAAATTGGGATGATGGCTAAAACAGAAAAGTTTTGCGATCGCCCTAATTTAGCGTTCCGCCAGCATAGCACAGTGGTAGTGCATCCGACTTGTAATCGGAAGGTCGTCGGTTCAAATCCGACTGCTGGCCTTATGCTCTGCATGGTTTAGTGCTTAATTTGAGTATATGCGGCGAGACTGCACTGCGTACAATAATTATCAAGACAGTATGCAGGCAGAAGGTGATGGAAGAAACGAAATTGGACTGGTTAAGAATTGTGTTGGTAGAACCAGCAGGTCCAATGAATGTAGGATCTATAGCACGGGTGATGAAAAATTTCGGGCTACATCATCTAGTATTAGTTAATCCTCAATGTGACTTTTTGGGGTTGGAGGCAAAAAAAATGGCAGTTCATGCCGACGATGTTTTAGAATCTGCGGTATCGGTGCCGACTTTGCCAGAAGCATTGCAAGGATGTGTCAGAGCGATGGCTACAACTGCTCGTGTGCGTGATTGGGAAACGCCTTTAGAAAATCCCCGCGATGCATTACCCTGGTTATTGGAAGAAAAAGACAAATCAGCAGCGTTGATTTTCGGTCCAGAAGACCGGGGATTAAGTAATCAAGAGTTAAACTATGCTCAGAGATTTATTCGCATTCCCACCGATTCTATTTATCCAGTGCTAAATTTGGCTGCGGCTGTGGGAATATGCTGTTATGAACTGGCAGAAAATCTCAAGCAAAGTGATAATCAAAGCTTAAACAAAACTGAACTCGCACCTTTTGAGGTTGTGGAAATATACTATCAACAATTAGAATCGCTGTTATTGCAAATTGGTTATGTTTATCCACATACGGCAGCTAGTCGGATGGAAAAGTTTCGACAACTTTATAATCGCGCTGGACTGCAAACTAAGGAAGTAGCGATGTTGCAGGGAATTTTGCGGCAGGTAAAATGGGCTATGGGGGGAAAGAGCGATCGCGAAAATTTGTAACTCATCGCTTATTATATACTGGTCATCTCCCCAAAATCATAAACATAACTTCAACACAAAAATGCTACTTAATGACAGAAAATGATTTCAGTATTAAAGTGTTGCTATAAGTTTTGGGTCGGGATGCAATAAACAAGTAGAATGGGTCATAAGGAGTAGCAGTGTCAGAATCAAGTGATAAACTAATCGCTTTCTCACAGCGTCAACCCAGTAACCGACGCCAAAATAAGCGTAGAGTGCAACCAGTAGGACAAAATAAAGAGAAAAAGAGCAAACCGCGTTCGCAGAGCGTCGACCACAGGAGAAGAGAAGGACTCCCGCAACCCCAAAAAGTCAGCACTACACTTACTCCTCCAAGTGTCCCGAAGGCACGACCAGGGTTAATTATGCCATCTGCTGTCAAAGGAAGAATACCACCCTTTAAGCCCAGCGGTGCAACCTTAAAGCCGATGCAAAAGCAAAAGCAGGTTGTATCAAAAAGAATATCGCCATCGCCGTACAGCGCTTCGCGCATGAAAACCGCAAAGCGTGTCCGACAGGACAAGGTGGGTAAACGACCATCACGCAAAACTAGGTTAAAGCCAATGGCAAGATCCTTGTTATATGCAATGCGCTTGTTAATTGTCGGAGTTGGTATTGGTGCGATCGCTGGTACAATACTATCAGTTTTAGATCCTGCTACTCGAATTAACCCAGCTTCATTAGTGTCATCACCTAATGTAGAGCAAAAGGCACAATCTAACCAGAATTCCCAAAGTAGCGGTTTATATTTATCCCAGGAAATCACCTCCTTAAAAAGTGCTGTGCAGAATTTGGCACTAGCAAGTCCAAATTTGACTCCAGGAGTTTTCTTAGTAGATTTGAATAGTGGCGGTTATGTAGATATAAATGGTGGTGCAAGTTTCCCGGCAGCTAGTACAATTAAAGTGCCAATTTTGGTTGCCTTTTTTCGGGATGTGGATGCTGGCAAAATTCGCCTAGATGAAATCCTAACCATGCAACAGGATATGGTTGCAGGGGGTTCGGGAAATATGCAATATAAACCTGTGGGAACTCAGTTCACGGCGCTGGAAGTTGCCACGAAAATGATTACAATCAGCGATAACACTGCTACAAATATGCTGATTGCTAAATTAGGTGGTATTGAAGCCTTAAATCAACGTTTTCGCAGTTGGGGTTTGACAACCACCGCTATTCGTAACAAACTTCCAGATTTAGAAGGTACAAACACCACCAGTCCCAAAGAATTGGGGAATTTACTAGCGATGGTGAATCAAGGTAATTTAGTAAGTATGCAATCGCGCGATCGCTTGCTCGATATCATGCGTCATACTGAAAGAGATACATTATTACCCTCTGGTTTGGAAGCCGGCGCAACCGTTGCTCACAAAACCGGCGATATTGGTACAATGTTAGCGGATGCTGGTTTAGTTGATATGCCAAATGGCAAGCGCTACATCGCCACTGTCATGATACTACGTCCGAATAACGATCCTCGCGCCGAAAAACTCATCAGTGCAGTTTCTGGTATTGCTTACCAACAATTCAGCCAAAATGCTGCACCCAATGCCGTAGGTAACACTCCACCCCCAAGCGGTTATCAATCCCCAGTCATGACACCTCAAACCAACACTCCACCCCCAAGCGGTTATCAACCTCCAGTCATGACACCTCAAACCAACAATACAGGAAGTTACCCACCCCCATACACGAATTATTCACCCAATAACATGGGAACCAATTATCAATACCCCACAACCAATCCTCAATATTACCCTCCAAGATAAATACAAGGGTTAATTTTCATTCGTAGTAAGCACAAAGCGTGCTTCAAATACTAGTTAATTTTGAGATAATGTCCGTTTACAGTAATAAAAACTTACCTACCGTCATAGAGACGTAGCACTGCTACGTCTCTACAGTATATCTGATAAGCCTGTCATAATATGACTGGTTCAGGTAGGACGAGGAAGAAACTACTGAAAATTTTACGCCCTAATTTTAACACCGTTGATATCGCATTCCCGGTAACTGCGAAATCAAACCCATAAGTTCCAACTGCAACAAAGCACTAGAAACCGAACCAGCATTCATCCCCGTTTGTTGGATAATAAAATCAAAAGGTAAAGACTCCGAAGAAATAGCCTCCATAACTTGTTGCAGTTCTGGTGGTAAATTTAGCAAAGGCAACTCTTGCTGTATTGGTGAAGCTTCAATATCATTAAGTTGTGGTATTGCCCCCAACATTTTTAACAGTTCATCAAGTTCTCTGAGAATCGGCGTTGCTCCTTGATAAAGTAACTTTAAACACCCTTGGGATGGCTGGTCATCCAGTCTACCAGGTAGTGCATAAACATCTCGTCCAAATTCATTTGCGTATCGTGCTGTAATTAAAGCACCAGATGTTAACGGTGCTTCCATCACCAAAACAGCGCGAGTCAACCCGGCAATTATTCGATTGCGACGGGGAAAATGAGTGCGATCGGGTGGTGTTTTCGTGGTATATTCACTCAGCACTAATCCACATGTTAAAATCTGCTTGTATAAATCGCGATTTTTGTGTGGATAAATGACATCTACACCAGTACCCAAAACGGCTATTGTCCTTCCACCAGCTTTCATCGCAGCTAAATGACATTCAGTGTCAATTCCCTCTGCCATTCCAGAAACAACTGTAAAATTATTTTTCGCCAAAGCCGTGCTAATTTGACGAGTCCAACGTATACCATATTCTGTAGGTTTACGTGTACCGACAATGGAAACCAGGGGTTTTTGTCCGAGATTTTCTGATAAGTCCACTTCACCACGATAATACAAAATTGGCGGTGGACTTGGTGTTTCTAGCAGCAAGCGCGGATAATCTACATCAGCTGGTGTCCAAAAATGAGGATTTTCTTGCTGGTGTTTAATCAGTAGTTCTTCGGGATGCAAAGCAGAACGTTGTTTTATCACCTTTTCCAGCGTCTGCAAACCAAAACCCTCTACTTGACCCAATTCAACCTGATGTGCTTTCCAAGCGGCAGACAACGTGCCAAAATGCTGTTGTAAACGTTGTAACAACACTGGACCAATCCCCGAAATTTGTGACCAAGCTAACCAATATGCACGTTCTTCTACCACTTTCCCATCCTCACTCGTACTGCTTGATTATTCCCAAATTGAGTTTGTCTATTTATGTTGATGAATGGGAAAATAGTTAGTGGTTAGGGGTTATAGCGATTCCCAGATTCATGAGGTACAGAAAGAAAGAAAGAATTAACCGCTTCGGAAGATAGATAAACGCCGATGGACGCAGATAAATTTGTACCTCAGCAGACTAGGAAACGCTATAGCAGAAAACCCAACAACTATCAACTATCAACTATCAACCAACAACCAACAACCATCAATGATTAAATATTTATATCGTCCTCTATTATGCATATCTGGTTGCTTAATATTTTTAATTTTGCATAGTTTTCTCGGTTCATCTCCTAGTTTGGCAGCTGAGAAAATTGTTTTCAGATATGGAATATTCGCTCAATCGCTTCCAATAGCAGATATACGCAAGTATGCGGAAACCAAAAAAGTTTCGTCTGATTTGCAATCTTTTCTTGGGTATTTAAAACCGAAACAACAAGAAAAGTTACAATCAGCGCTTCAGGTGAAAAAATCTCTAAATATTGTGGCTTTAAATAAGCTGGTAGATTCACCAATTGGTAAACTATTTTTATCTGGTGCTTCTCGTGCGATCGCTCGAGAAGATAAAGCAGGTATTCCAGCACTACGAGCAGCTTTACTTCTTGGTGCAAAATCATCAGAAGGTTTAAGTATTATCAGCTTTCTCGAAGCTTATCCCAGTGATAGATTAGTTATTGATGTACCAGCGACTTTAGACTTACTCAGCAAATCAAAGTTGTTTTTTGCTTCTAATGATGCAACAGCAAAAGATAATTTAAGTTCTTCACCTTTATGGAAACTGGAACTTCAATATCAGATATTTGCTGCTGAAGGTAAGCAATTTACCGGCTGTTTGTTTGGTGATTCTATTTCCGTTCAAATTGGTGATACCCTTGGTGAGGGTAATTTTAATTTTGGAATTAATGGTTTGAGTTCAATTTCGTTAGTTCAACAACTACAACGTTTAATTCCTACCAAGGTTAAATGTGACAAAACCATCATTGCTATTGGGGGAAATGATGCTTTGTACAATCTTACTGATGAAGAGTTTACCAAAAATTTGAAACAAGCGATCGCACTTGTGAGAACATCCGGAACTAAACAGATTTTTCTCATTCCCGCTTTTTACTCAACTGTAACCGCTAGCAATGATCCAACTCTAGCCGCTCCACTCCCGAAAGTCGAACAAATCAACGCTGTAATCAATCAAGTGGCAGCTTCGGAAAATGTCCCCGTTGTGACTGAAAGTATAGCACCGTTGTATGAAAATAATGTTTTGAAGGATAATTTTACAACAGATGGCGATCATTTAAATGCAGAAGGACTCAAGATTTATCGACAAGCATTATTGAATATTTTAGGGAAATAAATATCCCATCGTAAAGACGTTCCGCCGTCAAGACGTTCCGCCGTCAAGACGTTCCGCCGTCAAGACGTTCCGCCGTCAAGACGTTCCGCCGTCAAGACGTTCCGCCGGAACGTCTCTACAATATGTGTCCCCCAGTCCCTTATTCAAACTTTGATAAACCAGCGTTGACGATACATAGAGTAAGCTACAGCTAACCAAAATAAGACGGTGACAATGGCAAATAATAGCGAACCATTGAAAGCACCAGCCCAAGGTACGAAAAGATTATTGTAAATCCAATCGAAGGTGTTTGGAGCTTTTTCGCCGCTGCCGATGTTGGTTTTCACCAAGACTTTAATTAGTAACACAGAAGCAACGAAAATAGCGATCGCATTTAAACCCATAACTTCAAAGGCTTTACTCCAACGTCGTATCCGTCGCACTTCAATCAGTTCATAACAACCTGCTAGCAATATTAATGCCCAACCACTCGTAAAAATTACATAAGAACTCGTCCACAATTTCTTATTAATCGGGAATGTTAAACCCCATACCCAACCGATAATTAAGCAACCAATACCAAATAATACTAAACCTATACTTGTGCGTGATTTAACTGGCTGATTGCGTATCCAATCACCTGTGAAATAGCCAGCAAAAACGCTAGCGATCGCGGGAATCGTACTAAAAAGCCCTTCAGGATCTCCCATGAATTTGAAACCATCACCTTTATATAGATGTGAAGAGGGAATAATCAATCGATCTACAAAAGCCCCAAAGTTACCTTCTCGTGTCAGCACTCCGGCACCAAAACCGGGAACTGGCACATACATCATCACCAACCAGTAACCGATAAGCAACACTCCTGCAAGTATCCATAATCCTTTACGCGGTATATTTAAGACTGCCAACGACGCAAATAAATAAGCAAGGCTAATGCGTTGTAATACTCCCATGATGCGGATACTACCGAAATCGAAAGTCCCAATCCCCTTATTCCAAAATACATTCAGCAGCAATCCCAAAGCAAAAAGAATGGCAGCGCGGCGCAAAATACGCCAATATACACTTGATGTAGGTTTGTTCTCTTCCGTATACTTAGATAAGGAAAAAGTCATCGCTACACCAACAATGAAGAGAAAGAAGGGAAATACTAAATCAGTTGGTGTGCAACCATGCCAATCAGCATGAAGTAAAGGTGGATAAACATTCGGTTCGGCGATGCTTGCCATATTCACAAGAATCATACCAGCGATGGTAATGCCGCGAAAAACATCGAGAGAGGTGAGACGCATAAGCACAATTATGTGGATAGAAAATTACATTACTCTCCTCAATGCAGACGAGCAAGAATAATTTTTAGACCTGCACACAAGTTAAAGTTTTGTCAAGTATACAACAGACATCGAGTTGAAAAACAATGTAGAGACGTAGCAGTGCTACGTCTAATCAAGGGTTGTGGACAACGCGTAGTTCATTTTCACTCCTATGTCTAATAGACATCAGGTTGAAAAACAATGTAGAGACGTTCCATCGGAACGTCTTTACTGATATTTTGCAGCAATCTCGATTAGCAGCATCACCCACCCAGAAATTTATTTCTGGGCTAATAGCGCGCATTCCATTGAAATGGACTGAAATTCTTTCTCAGTCGTCTTTAGACGAGTTTAGCTATCAGCCGGGGAATTTATTCCTCGGCGGGTTATTGAGAATGGTGCAAGATGTCAGTTTACGTCTTTTTTGGAGATGTCTATTAGACATCTCCAGAAATTAATTATGCGTTACCCGAAACCCTTGTAAAGACGTTCCGCCGGAACGTCTTTACGTATGAATCTGGAGATGTCTATTAGATGTGGGTTTGAAAAACAGACTATTCTGTGCTACGTCTCTACATTCTTTTCTGGAAAGATCCAGTATGCTTGCTTTAATTTAATTCGTCTGCGCCACATGAAGGAGAAGGAATTCTTGCCAAAATTCCTTTTTTCAGTGGCACCGGTCTTTCTGCCCAAGGCAACAATCCCTCAGCATGATTATAATACTTAGTGGCACACTCCAAAACATTTGCAATTTCTAAAGTTGATAAATCTGGGGAAATATCACCAAATAAATAAGTGCATTTGCCGTTTGCGACAAAACAAACAGTACATGCGCGATCGCAAGCACTCATGCACTCTACAGGCTGAATCGGAAATTCTTCATGCAATTCCCAGTCTTGATGCAGTTCTTGCAATTGCTTGAATAATTTATCACCACCACTTTCACCAACTCGCTTTCCATCTTTCCAGATACTTGAGCAAGTAGTACAAACAAACAAAGCATGTTGAGTTTTCATCTATTCGTGGCAGTTCCCAGAAGAACCGTCGATACACATATACTACTGTATTGCGAGACGCAAATTTTTGTTAACACTAGCTGCCGCTTTTGGTAATTAGCGGGACTTAAAGATTCTCTCTCCTGAATGCTGAGTTTTCAAACTTCTTAAAATTGTCTATAATTATTGTATGTCAAATATGACATATTAATACTTTAATTGATAAATTAACGACTATGTACTGTATAAAAAATGAACTCTCAATACATAAGCAAACCTCTTGTTTGGTTCAGTGGTGAGGTAAAGACTCCGCCCTTTTCAACAGGTGCGCGGATTGAGGCAGGGGTGTTGTTACGTAGGTTACAAGAGGGTGAAATTCTATCGTTGCCTGTTTCTCGACCGATGCCTAGCATTAGCGCTCACTGTCATGAGCTGCGAATTAATGATAACGAAACTGATAAACAGTGGCGAATTATTTACCGGATTGACCCGGATGCAATTGTTATAGTAGATGTTTTTCAAAAAAGCACTCAGAAAACTCCCAAGCGCGTGATTAATAATTGTCACAAACGACTGAGATTGTATGACGAAATCTCAAAGGAAACTTAATTTATTTCTTGATTGAGGCTTGACTATGGATACAGAGAAGCGTAAACGACTAGAAGCAGCGGGTTTTTGTGTTGGAGATGCAACGGACTTTCTGGAACTTTTGCCTGAAGAAGTAGCTTTTGTGGAAATGAAGCTGTCTTTGAGTAGATATTTGAAGGAACTTCGCATCAAAAATAAGCTTTCTCAGGAACATTTGGCTAAGAAAATCAACTCCAGTCAGTCGCGGGTTGCAAAGATGGAAGCGGGGGATGCGTCGGTTTCTGTAGATTTGATACTTCGGACAATGTTCGCAGTTGGTGCCACTCGCGAAGATGTGGCAAATGCGATCGCTTCTTCAGTAGATAGATAATACCCACATTCCGCACCCTAACTGTCACAAAGGGGTTTTTACTGAATATTTTCTCTACAACGGGAGTAAAAAAATACTTCACTTACTCGTATAGTTATATTATTTACCGACCCAAAATAATATTTGATTCTCAATAAGAAGCAATAACTATTTACTTTTAATCAATAGATAAAAAATTATGGCTGTTAAACTAATAGCGGTAGAGTCATAATAGATAATCGATAATGGGAAATTCCTGTATTTGCTGGAGATGAAATACAGGAAATCTTATTAGGTTCTCGATGGCTGAAATTATTTATTTTAGTCGCTGATTATAGTCAAAATAGAGTCACTTTAGAGTACATATAAATCAGGAGAACGGCAATAGGACTCATCCTCTATCCGGTAATCGACATTCTTGCAAGAGACGTTCCGCCGGAACGTCTCTACAAAGGCGGGTTTTAATGCTACAATCATACGTCAAAATTTAAAATTCATATTTCAAATCAGCAACGCCCTAAATTTTATTAGTCTATCGTTGATTTAGCGATCGCTCCCAACTGCAATCCTGGTGGAAAACTTCCTTCTTCTTTCACTCGCTTAATATCAGCATCGCTAAATCGCAAGTTCAACTTGTTTGCTATTGCTCGCAAAATATCACCTCTGTCAATTACACCAGCAACAGCATCTGCCGGAGAAAGCACGGTAATATAAGATAGCTTTTCGTTTTCCAGCTTGTTGATTACTTGCGCTAAATTTGTTCTTTCAGCAACAGTTGGTATTTCTGTCAAGGGATGCACAATACTTTGCACTAGTTTAGTTTCCCATTCGCTTCTTTCACAAGAGCGCAAATCGTCAATTGAAATCATCCCTTGATAACGTCCATCAGCCGCAGCAAAATAAATCTGTGGTGCGGTGCTTTCTAATAAGTATAAGTCGGCAAAAGAACGCAAAGTTTGATTCCCATCAACTACGCGAAACTCGCTAGTCATTGCTTCACTCGCAAGCAATTTCAGCAAGCTTTCTTGCAATGTAGTCACGCTATCATAGTTTTTGGCATTGCGAACCCCAAACCAACCGAGCAGTGCAATCCACAATCCTGTTGCTAATTCCCTGGTAAAGAAATCTACAGCAAATCCCAAAGCGATCGCACTATAACCCAAAATTTGCCCCGATCTTGCTGCCCAATGTACAGCTTGATAGCGGTTTCCTGTGACTTTCCACAGTGCTGCTTTTAATACCTGTCCTCCATCTAGAGGTAAGCCAGGAATTAAGTTAAATAGCCCCAGAACTAAGTTAATTCGCGCCAAATCTCCCACCATTACAGCCGCTGGGCTGGTGTTAGGCAACACATAACCGATCAAATACAGTAGAAAAAACAGCGTTACACTCACCAATGGACCAGCGATCGCTACTTGAAATGCTTTTCCTGGAGTTTTCGATTCTTCCTCTATAGCAGCAATGCCACCAAAAAGAAACAGAGTAATTGAGTTAACTTTAATACCTTGAGATATAGCAACCAAGCTATGACCAAGTTCGTGCAACAAGACAGAACCAAATAGCAACAGTGCCATCAAAGCTCCAGAACTCCAAGCTAGCACAGGTCCCCATTCTAGGTAAGCTACCCCAAAATTGAGAGTTGCCAGCCCGACAATCAAAAACCATAAAGGATCTAAAAATAGCGGAATTCCAAACAAAGACCCGATTTTCCAAGTTTTTTCCATGACATCACCTTAAAATTTAAATATTTCCACCAGTTGCGACATTTGAGTTTTAAGTTATTTTTTCTACAAAATAATAATTTTTGCCGCTTCAGCAAAGCCGAAGAAACCATAGGCTTCAACTTCTAGAATAGACAATAATCAGGTTTATAAAGAAAAATGAAAATCTGTCTTTGTGATGCGAGGGTGCCTTATTATCAAGTCAAAATACAAAAAGGTATTATTGCGATCGCCATTCTGTAATTATAGAAGGTTAAAAGACCTGCCAACTTTTCACGGATAGCGTGAGAATTTTCTTTATGTAGAGACGTTACGAATAACGTCTCTACCTATGATAAAACTTACAAACTACCGATATTGGTCAAACCTAAAACGATGGCAATGCCGACAATATGACCGAAACACATGGCACCGATGAATGCACCAAGGCTGATAGGCAGTATAGGCAGTTTGGGACCAACCAAAGGCTTTTCAATTTTGAAAGTCAGTAAAAGTGCCACTAAGCAGCTGACGCTGATGATGATCGCTACCGTGGTATTCCACTCAGGTGTAGCGGGAACAGTCATAGCAGTAAGTAAGATTGATGAAATCAAGGTTGTGTCTCCGTAAATTTTTCTAAATCATTATAAAGTTAGAAAGACAAAAAAAGAGGAAAACTGGAAATTGTTTCTATAAGTTAAACTTAATGTAAGTTTTAGATAAATATTTATATTTTTCATGCGGGTTAAGATTTGCGGAATTACCCAACCAGAACAGGGGAGAGCGATCGCATCTTCAGGTGCAACAGCGCTAGGATTTATTTGTGTCCCATCTTCACCACGCTACGTCAGTACAGCGCAAATTCGGGCAGTAATTACACAACTACCCGAAAATATTGACAATATTGGTGTTTTTGCTAACTCTACAGTTGACAAAATTACCCAAACTGTTACCGATTCTGGCTTAACTGGGGTGCAACTCCACGGAGACGAATCAACAGAATTTTGCTATGAGTTGCGTCAATCTCTACCCCACGTAGAAATTATTAAGGCTTTCAGAATACGCAGTTTAGAAGATTTGGACAAAGCTGCTACTTACACAACGATAGTGAATACTTTGCTACTTGATGCCTATCATCCCCAACAGTTGGGCGGTACTGGTAAAACCTTAGATTGGAACATGCTACAGCAATTTAGCCCTACTTGCCCTTGGTTTTTAGCAGGGGGACTAACCCCAGATAATATTCTTGAGGCTCTAAATCAAGTTAAGCCCAGTGGTATAGATTTATCCAGCGGTGTAGAACGCGCTCCTGGTGATAAAGATTTAGATAAGGTAGCGCAGTTGTTTGCCCGACTGCAAGAGCAAGCACAATCGGATGGGAACTTTATTTCGTAGTAGGCAGTTCACTGCCTTCCTCAGCACTTCAGGAAGGTTAGTGGTTAGTGAATTAGTAGTTAGTGAATGATAAATCAACTAACTACCATCAACTATCCACCATCAACTAACCTTAAAAGAATCCTGGTTGATGGCGAATTAAATTAAAGAATTCTTCGCGAGTTTTTTGCTCATCTTGAAAGACACCTAACATGGCACTGGTAACAGTCCAAGAACCGGGTTTCTGCACACCCCTCATTACCATGCACATATGGCTAGCTTCCATGACAACAGCAACGCCTTGAGGTTCTAAAATAGTTTGAACGGCTTCGGCAATTTGGCGAGTAAGTCTTTCTTGTACTTGCAAGCGTCGGGAATACATCTCTACAATGCGGGCAAGCTTACTCAATCCTACTACTTTTTGGTTGGGGATATAAGCAACATGGGCTTTACCCATAAACGGTAGCATGTGGTGTTCGCACAAGCTGAAGAAATTAATATCGCGGACTAACACCATCTCATTATGCCCTTCATCAAAGATGGCATCATTCACAAGGTCTTCTAGAGATTGGTTGTAACCGCTGGTAAGAAACCGCATTGCTTCTGCTACGCGCTTGGGTGTTTTCAAAAGTCCCTCGCGTTCAGGATCTTCTCCCACACCCACTATAATAGAGCGCACGGCATCCTTCATTTGCTCCATGTGTTCCTCTGAGGGTTCATGCAAATTAGGTTTTCGTCCGTCGTGGGTATTGCGATCTGGTCTGGGATTGATGGCTTCTGACAAATCGGTAATTAAAGGAGATTGAGAGGTATTGGAACCGTTGGAACGAGCAATAGTCATAGAGGTAAGTCTTTGTTAGAGTTTGAATTACTTTTGGGTTATGAGTTATGAGTTATAGCTTATAAGTTATCAGTTATGAGTATTTAACTAACTCATAATTCCTAACTTTTAATCCTAATTCCTAACTCAAGAGATGCATTTACAAAATGCCTTTGCTAGGCATAAGAATCAATTCTTCAATAACAGCCTCTTGTGGTAACAGTGCGGTGTGAAGAATCGATTGAGCAACAATTTCTGGGGTTAACATATTTGTGCGGTCAAGTTTGACGCGGACAGTTTCTGTATCCCAGAGTTCGGTGTTGACAGAACCTGGACAAATAGCAGTGACGCGAATGCCGTGAGCGCGTTCTTCTTGTGCCAAAACTTGAGAAAGGGATATCAAACCAGCTTTGCTAACGCTGTATGCTCCCCAACTGGCAAAAGCTTGCTTGCCGGCAATAGAAGCGACATTGATGATTGTGCCGTGTCCGCGATCGCGCATTGAAGGTAAAATCCCCAGAATGCACTGAAACACGCTGGTAAGATTTAAATCCATTACCTGCTGCCAGTCAGCTAACGGGGTTTCACTCAACGTCGCTGTGTATGCCATTCCAGCATTGTTGACTAAAATATCTATGTCCCCAAAGTCACGCGCGATCGCACTCATCGACTCTTGCACTTGGGCAACATTTGCTAGATCAACAGTATAAGCTTTCGCTGTCACATCTGCGTGTCTAGCTGCTACTGCTACTGCTTCCAATTTCTCAACAGAACGGCTCACCAAAGCGACATCTATCCCCGCTTTCGCAAATGCCAATGCTGTTGCTTTGCCAATTCCACTGCTAGCTCCAGTAATCAGAGCGCGTCGTTTTTGCGTAAAATTCATGCTATCTCCAAATTTTTTGGTGCTTCGCAAACTGCACAACCACCTAATTACTCAAAACTTTCGCTTGACATAGATTAAAGAATTCGGAAAAATATGAGAAATTTCCCTTGTAAACTGCTATAGTAACTTGCCAAGGATTTATGTATATTCTCATTTTTAAGTTTTCCAAAGGAATACTATACAGATTTCGGCACCGAAATTCTTTGTCCGGAGTGAAAATTGATTAGTTAGTCATTGAAACACCAAAAATGTGAATACCTATGGCTGTTGAAGATTGTTAAAAATCTTTACATACCACAGGCAATTATAGCATTGCTGCAAAACGAATTAATTAGCCTATAGTCTTAAGAATGGGGAACTTCCGTGAAAACACCAATTTTGCGGAATTTTTCATAACGCAATTGACGGCGTTCGGCAGGAGTTAAGCGGTAAAGTTCTTCCAAATTTTCCAGCAGAGCTTGTTTAAGAGTATTAACGGCTTTGAGAGGGTCAGAATGGGCACCACCAATGGGTTCAGGTAATATCTGGTCGATAATTCCCAAACCCTTGAGGTCATGTGATGTCATTTTTAAGACAGCGGCAGCTTGAGGAGCTTTGCTGGCATCTTTCCATAAAATGGCGGCACAGGCTTCGGGAGTAATTACGGTATAGACAGAATGTTCAAACATCATCAGGCGATCGCCTATGCCAATACCCAAGGCACCACCGGAACCACCTTCACCGATGACTGTGCAGATAATTGGCACATCTAGACAGAACATTTCTCGTAAATTGTAGGCGATCGCTTCTCCTGCACCTTGTCGTTCGGCGATTACCGTCGGCAAAGCGCCTGGAGTATCAATAAAGCATAAAATTGGCATCCCAAACCTGTTAGCATGTTCCATTAAGCGCATCGCTTTGCGATAACCGCCAGGGGTTGCCATGCCAAAGTTACGGGCAATATTATCTTTAGTGTCGCGTCCTTTTTGATGACCTAACATGACAATGGGCATTCCACTCAAACGACCTACACCACCCACTAAAGCCGGATCGTCAGATCCACAGCGATCGCCATGTAACTCCATCCATTCATCACTGATTGCCTGAATATAATCAAGTGTACTAGGACGCCGGGGATGACGAGCCACTTGCAGCCGCTGAGACGGTGATAAACTAGTAAATATTTCCTCACGCAGTTCCATCGAACGAGCTTCTAATTTCCGAATTTCATTAGAGACATCAACGCCATTTTCTTCAGCAAGTAGACGAATCTGCTCAATTCGGCTAGCAAGTTCTGCCAGAGGCTTTTCAAAATCCAACAACAGCGGTTTGCGCTCAATAGTAGCCATAACTTAGGAAATAGAAAGTGGTTAGTGGTTAGTGGATAGTGGATAGTGGTTAGTGGGAGCGTTGTTCTACTAACCACTAACAAGCTTACTAAACCAGCAGTGGTCTAAATCCGTGTTTGACTGACACTTGACCGATCTGCTCCATTTTTTCTACCGTAATCTGATTTCGCCCCCAAGAAAAGTTCGTATATAACTTCTCAAATTCGAGCAGCATTGATTCGGCGAAGCAAGCAAATAACTGCCTTGCGGGAACATCCATATTGACTATGTTCATAATTTTCCAGTCAATATCTAGAGAATGTTCGACAATGCCACCATTTAATACATGGACACCGGGATACTGAATTTTCATGGCGAGGTTTTTCGGATAGCCTCCATCAATCAGCAAACACGGTTGCTTCAAGACAGTGGGGTCAATTTCCATACCTTTGGGCATACTCGCAACCCAAACCACAATATCAGCTTGTGGCAGTGCTTCATCCAAAGACATGATTTTACCCCGCCCTAGTTCATCTTGCAAATTTTGCAGGCGTTCGGAATTACGCGCTATCAGCAATAGTTCTTTAACATCACTTCTCGCATCTAGCCAGCGACAGATAGCACTACCAATATCTCCAGTAGCACCGCACACAGCAACAGTCGCGTTGTTCAGTTCAATTCCCAATTGCTTTGAGGCTTGCTCTACCTGCCGACAAATAATATAAGCTGTGTGAGTATTCCCAGTAGTGAAGCGTTCAAACTCTAGTTTAATATTGCGGACTTGCCGAAACTGCTCCAAGTTAAAAGTTTCAAAAATAATTGAAGAAAACCCACCCAAAGCCGTGATATTTATGCCATTCTTTTGGGCATGAGACATGGCATTAAGAATTTTACGGGTTGCTGCCTTGATGCGTCGAGTCGCTAGCATCTCCGGCAAAAAGCAAGATTCTACATAGCGTCCTTCAATTTTCTGCCCAGTAATGCTGGTAACAGTAATAGTATCAACAATTTGCGGCGGGGCGCTGCACCAAAAATCTAAACCTTGATCGGCATATTCTGGGTAGCCCAATTCTTTAGCTACCGCTTGTGCGTGTTCCAAACTAGTGAGATGTCCGATTAGACCAAACATGTAGTGTTATTAACGTGTGCTTCAAAATAAAGCGTGGAATGAGTGTTATTAGTGGGGGGATGGGGGAAAGGGGAAGCACTTTGTGCAGGGTAAAGGGGAAAGGGTAAGAAAGATGTAGAATTCGTTTTTAAATAACTCTTTATTTCCATACCTTTCCCCTTTCCCCTTTACCCTTTTCCCCTCTGAAAATCCCCTGCTCCCCCACTCTGGGCAATAATTAAGCGGCTGTAAGTCCGTAGGCTGACATACGCATAATGTCGCGGGTGGTGAAACCGATATTACTTAAAGCTTCCCCGTATTGAATCATGAAGTCTTCTACCAAAGCTTCTTTTTCCATTGCCAAGGTGTGGGCATCTTTCTCAACTTTATTGAGCATTCTCCAGACGATGGGCAGGTTTTGACGATTTGCCTGTTCTAATTCAGCTTTGGATTCGGTAAAGTTTTCTTTCAACCAAACTTCACCAAACTTGAGATGACTGTATTCTTCTTTTACCACACCTTCAGTGATTTTACGAGCAAAATCATCGGCAACGGGGATGTAGATATTGTATGCAGCGATCGCAAAACATTCAATAATCAAAGATTGAATCAGCAGGCAAGTAACAACCTTACCCCCGGCTGCTGCATCTTGGAAATTTTGGTGCAAGGGAGAGAAAAACTCGCGGGCAAATTCCAGATCCGGTGTCACCTTGAGATTGCGTCCACAAGCTTCAAATCCCTTCTTGTGACGGCTTTCCATCTTAGATAGGCTAATTAGTTCATCCTTGCTTTCTGGCAGCATTTGAGCCAGTTTAATGTAATTTTCGTATGCTTCCTGTTCCCCTTCAATCACAATTGCATTAATCCGGCTGTAAGCATCTTTGTAAATTTCGCTTTGAAAATCAATTTCCGATTCGGCTGCAAGCTGCATGGAATGAACACTCCTGTAAATGTGAATCTAATTGATACCAGACTTGAGTAGACCCTATCTTTTAGGGTAATAGTTGCTGTGATTTAATTTAACTTAACAACTTACTATGTTATAGATTAGCGGTTCTGTGGTGTCATGCTCTAGTGGTAGAGAAACAAATGCTTTAAGTAAGGAAAATTTATGTCAAAACAAAGTTTGAATTTGAAATATACTGATTTTTTCAGCCTGGGAGTGCTTATTTTCGGAGCGTTTATCGTCCTTTTGCCACTGTTGCTTGTGTTTTTTATCTCCTTTGCTCCTTCTGGAGCATCTGTGGAAATTTTACCGAATAAGTTATCTTTCGCCAATTACCGCGATGCTTGGCAACAAGGTAATTTTTTGCTGGCATTTGCTAATTCTACCTTGGTGGCAGTCGCTGTGACGGCGTTTCAAATTGTGACTTCGGCATTAGCGGGTTACGCTTTAGCCCGGTTAAAATTTCGGGGTAAGCAAGCATTGCTGCTAATTATTTTGGCAACTTTGGTGATACCCTTTCAGTTATTGGTGATTCCGATTTTTTTGGTGTTGAAGTGGGGACACCTGATAAACACTTACGGAGCCTTGATTTTACCGACTGCGGTTAATGGCTTTGGCATTTTTTTATTACGTCAATATTTCCAAACAATTCCGGTAGAATTGGAAGAAGCAGCAGCGATAGATGGGGCAAACCGATTAGAAATTTTGTGGCGGGTGATGTTACCTTTAGCGCGTCCGGCTCTGGTAACATTGTTTTTGTTCACGTTTATCGGTGAATGGAACGATTTATTTAAGCCTTTAGTGTTTACGACGCGTCCAGAATTAAGAACAGTGCAACTTGCTTTGGCAGAGTTTCAAGAGCAATTTACGAATAATTGGTCTTTGATGATGGCGGCGGTAGCGATCGCTACTATCCCTGTGATGGTATTATTCTTGATTGGGCAGCGTCAGTTTATTCAGGGTATTGCAACAACAGGGATAAAGAATTAAAAACGCTAAAATTAGAATCTCTGACAATCAGGAAATATGCAAAAACTGGGTTTCATTTTAATTGTCCTGTCGTTTTTGCCGTGGCTCGCAATTCCTTTGGTTGTCCCATTTTTACCGCTTTCAGTTGCCCAAAAAGCGGCTTCTGTTCCTGTGTTGCTGGTTGTTGCGGAAATTTTGTTTTGGTTGGGTGTTCTGCTGGTGGGTAAAGAAGTCGCACAACGCTATCGGCAATACTTCACTTTGGGTTTTTTGAAGAAGCAGGTCAGAAAATTTATGCGTAAAAGGTAATTGCACATCTTGCATCAACCGATGAAAATCATGTCCGTTTAATTAGTAATAATAAAAACACCGCAACC
>JAHHIJ010000027.1 GCA_019358985.1 Tolypothrix brevis GSE-NOS-MK-07-07A
CTAGAGACGTTCCACCGCAACCCTAGAGACGTTCCACCGCAACCCTAGAGACGTTCCACCGCAACCCTAGAGACGTTCCACCGCAACCCTAGAGACGTTCCACCGCAACCCTAGAGACGTTCCACCGCAACCCTAGAGACGTTCCACCGGAACGTCTCTACAATATAATATGTGTGATTTTGCTTATCCCAATTGTTCAACTTCAGATTCAGACAAACCTGTTAACTGGGCTACCTTTTCTATCGCCATTCCTTGCTGTAATAAATTTACAGCTATCTGCCTGATTTGCGATCGCGCTTGTTCAGCACGTTGATGTTCTTGTTCAGCACGTTGATGTTCTTGTTCAGCACGTTGATGTTCTTGTTCGGCACGTTGATGTTCTAAGTCGGCTATTTCCTCAGCATTTGGCAGTAATTTTCCATCCATTGTTGCCCAGCGTAACCAAGTGGCATCAATACCTTTGTATATTCCTTGCCAGCGCACCAACGCTAAACCTAAGGATTGACTCACAAGCTGATTTTGGGCATTTGGTGCGATCGCTTCATATACTCCGCGATTGAGAAAAAACCCGGCACAATCATCAGCATTAAAAGGGTCAAACCAAAAATATTCAGAGACACGTAACAAATTTTGATAAATTAGCTTTTTCTCATTTTTATCTTGGGCAGCGGTGCTGTTAGATAATAATTCAATTACTACATCAGGTCCCTTTCCCTCTTCCCAGACAACCCAACAAAGACGTTCTTTTTTCGGTACTCCCAATACTACAAAAAAGTCGGGTCCTCGGAAATCTTGGTTCTTGACTTGTGCCAAGCTGTAATAGACAAACATATTGCCCCCAACATAGCCATCATCACGACTTGCTAACCAAATAAATAAAGTATCAATAAGCATGTCCATTTGGACTTTGTGCCGTTGAGTTTCCATTGGGATACCGTCGTCGCTTTTGAGTTCTGCTTGGGTTGGGGGCAGTGCCACGCTAGGTTCATCTAAGATAATTTTTGACATGGCTGTTGAGCTTGGCAGGTAAATTTCTGATTTTATATTAACGTCGTTGTACTATTCGCATGTAAGCCGCACCAATCAATAATCCGATGCCATGAACCCAATAAGCAAAGCTAGGTTGATTAATGCTGGTGGGAATGTTTAAACTACCGATGCCGTAAAAAAGTTGTTGGGCAAACCACCAAAATAGATAAAAAAATGCTGGTATTTCAACCGGGATATAGACAATCAATAGGGGTAAAACTGAGTAGATTTTCGCTTTGGGAAATTTTACCAGATATGCGCCTAAAACGGATGCGATCGCACCATTCGCCCCAATCAATGATACGCTCAAATTCGGTTCGGCGATAATTTGTATCAAAAGAGTGAATATCCCAGAAGCCAGGTAAAATCCTAGATAGCGTCTAGCTCCGAAAATGTTTTCTACAGTCTTCCCAAAAACCCACAAAAATAGTAAATTGCCTAATATTTGACTAAAACTGCCGTGCAGAAACATACTCAGTAGCAGTGAACTGGAGCGCAATACTACTACTATCCAAGCTGCTGGATTACCATTTAATGCTTGCGTAGCCGCCGCACTAATTTGTGCCGGAATCAAGCCCCAATTGTTGATAAAGGAGCCTAATTCCCCAGTCAGTTCTAATTTTAATTCCCATAAGAATAGAACTATGTTAATGCCAATCAACCAGGAATTAACAATCGGCTTTCTGCGCGTATAAATGTTATCACTAATAGGAATCATCTGATTTTGGATTTAAGATTTTGGATTTAAGATTAATATTTCTCTCCTTGTCTCCCCTCTCCCCATCCCTTCATCCGGTTTGCCTGTGGCAAGATTGGAATCAGATAGTATCTCGCTCGAACTTATGGCAAAGCAAATGCTGGGAAACACACTTGTTGGACGATACCAAATTATTAAACATTTGGGAGGTGGTGGATTTGGTGAAACTTTTGTTGCTTGTGATACTCAATTACCAGGTTTACCTCAATGTGTTGTCAAGAAACTGAAACCTCAGTCAAAAGACCCGGTATCTTTGCAAACAGCTAGACGTTTATTCGATACGGAAGCTCAAGTTCTCTATAAGTTGGGTACTCACGATCGCATTCCCCAACTTTTGGCTTACTTTGAGGAAAATGAAGAATTCTATCTCGTTCAAGAATTTATCGAAGGTCATGACCTTAGTCAAGAGTTAACATCAGAAAAAACTCTCAGTCAAGCAGAAGTTATTTCTCTTTTACAAGAAATATTAGAAATATTAGAGTTTGTCCATCAACAAAAGGTCATTCATCGCGATGTCAATCCACGAAATATACTCAGACGAAAGCTAGATAATAAGTTAATTTTAATCGACTTTGGAGCAGTTAAACAAATTACTACTCAAGTAATTAATCCGCAACTGAAAACCAAATCTACAGTTGCTATCGGAACTCCCGGATATATGCCTGGTGAACAAGCTCAAGGTAGTCCAAAATATAGTAGTGATATTTATGCTGTGGGGATAATTGCTATTCAAGCACTCACAGGTTTATCACCTGACCAAATTGAAAAAGATGTAGAAACAAATGAAATTATCTGGCAAAATCATATTTCGGCAATGCCAGATTTAGCAAATTTTATTGATAAAATGGTGCGTTATGATTTTCGACAACGGTATGCTTCGGCAACTTTAGCATTACAAACACTCAAAGATTTAGATAAGCCACAATCTAAAACAGTTACATTAAGTTTCTCTCCGATTAAAAATCAAATCAACAAAGTAAAGCAAAAACAAAAAAATATATTATTTAAATCTTTAATCGGGTTAAGTTTAATTGGGATAAGTATTGCAGGTTCTCTAGCGATTGTTCATAAAATTAACTCTAGAAATGCCATCGAGTTGTATAATCAAGCAAATACGCTTTATGATTTACAGCGCTATCAAGATGCTTTATCTGTCTATGAAAAAGCAGTTGATATTAAACCAAAATATGCTCAAGGATGGAATGGGCAAGGAAAAGCGCTGTATGAATTAAAGCAATATAAAGAAGCTTTGGCAGCATACGATAAGGCAATTCAAATTAAACCTGATTATTTAGAAGCTTGGAGTGGACGAGGTTTTGTTTTGGATAAGTTGCAGCGTTATACTGAAGCGATCGCTTCTTTTGATAAAGCTTTACAATTAGAAAACAATCACTCAGATCTTTGGAATGCTAAAGGTGAAGCTTTAAGTAATTTAAGACAATATGACAATGCTATTAAAGCTTATGATAAAGCAATTGAATTCAAATCAGATTATTATGAAGCTTGGTATCATAAAGGATTTGCCTTGCAGAATTTAAAACGATATGAAGAGGCAATTACTGCATTCGACAAAGCTGTAGAATTAAAACCAGATTATTGGCTAGCTTGGTATAATCGCGGCAATGCGTTAGTTAATTTACAACGCTATCAAGACGCATTTACAGCTTACGATAAAGCTGTGCAATCTAAAGATAATTATTACCAAGCTTGGTTGTCGAGAGGTAATATGCTGACTAACTTGCAACGGTATCCAGAAGCAATTGAATCTTTCAATCAAGTGATTAAATACAATCGCAACAGCTATCAAGCATGGCTTAATCGCGGTTGGGCAATGCATAAAATGCAACGTTATAATGATGCTGTTATATCTTATAATAAAGCGATAGAAATTAAACGCAACGATTATCAAGCTTGGTACAATCTGGGAAATTCGCTATTTAATTTAAAGAAATACCAAGAAGCGATCGCATCTTATAATAAAGCAATTCGTTACAAAGCAGATTCTTATGAAACTTGGTATAGTCGAGGCAATGCATTATATAGTTTGAAACGATATCAAGAAGCGATCGCTTCATATGAACAAGCGATAAAATTTAAGGCAGATTATAAGGAAGCTATTGATGCTCGTAATGTAACTCAAGGTTTGTTGGAAGCGGAAAAATCTAAACTTCCCCTTATTCCTAATTTTTAATCATAAATATAGGTTATCCATAACCTTTATAAGACGTAGCAGTGCTACGTCTCTACATTCGTAGTAGGCACGAAGCGTGCCTAAAATAAGCGAAGACAGCGCTTACTACGTGTTTATGTTTTTCATGTGACAGTTGCGCTCATTCCTGATCCTTTTTGAATTTCTTCGTGGAGATTTTCCCGCTCTCCCCCTCCCCCACTCCTCTTCGATGGTTAGCAGCTTGTAATAAGAGAGATTCGGCAAAAGCGATCGCTTCATTTGCTGATTTCCCACCGGCTAGCTGTGCGAGTTCATCGCGACGGGTGGTATTATTATCTAGGCTGGTAACGCGGACAACTGTACGCACTTCGTTATTATCATTATTATTGATAGTTTGCTTATCTACGCGGAAATGACAATCTGCCATTGCTGCTACTAAAGGTTGGTGGGTAACACACAATACTTGTTGATGTTGACTGAGTTGATGTAATTTTTCGCCGATCGCTTGTGCTACTCTACCAGAAACACCAACATCAATTTCATCAAATACCATTGTTCCTGCACTATCAGCTAAAGAAAAACAAGATTTCAGCGCTAATAAAAAACGACTCATTTCTCCACCAGAAGCGATTTGTGTTAAAGGTTGCAGCGGTTCTCCCGGATTCGGACTAAACATAAAAGTAATTTTGTCCGCTCCGACTGCCGTGGGAGTAGTCAACACAATCTCAACTTTAAATTTGACCTTTTCCATCGCTAAAGGTTTGAGTTCATTTAACAATCGTGATTCTAAAGCTGCCGCTGCTGTGCGACGTAAATTAGTTAATTGCCCAGAAACTTGAGTCAGCTTTTCTAAACAAACTTTTTCTTGGTGTTCCAAACTTTCAATAGATTGTTCGCTGTCGTTCAGTTCAGCTAATTCTGATTGGATGCGCTGATAGTAAGCGATCGCTTCAGTCAATGTCGGTCCATATTTGCGGCAAATTTGCTTCAACTCGCGAATTCGCTCTTCCACTTCTTCCAATCGTTGCGGATCTGCTTCCAAAGCTTCACCATAAGCGTTAATTTGTCGCGCTACTTCTACCACCGCTGTTTGAGCATCTCTCACCAAATCTAACAGCGATTGTAACTGCGAATCATATTCTACCATATCATTTAATACCACTTCGCTATCTGCGAGTAAGTCGCCGACAGTTAAAGCTTCGTTATCGTTTTGGTACAACGCTTGATAAACTTTGTAGCTCATTTGTTGCAGTTCAACTACATGATTCAAGCGCTGATGTTCTTGTTCTAATTGTTCTAATTCATCAGGTTCACAAAGATTTGCGGTTCCCAATTCTTGAACTTGATAAGTTAGTAAATCGAATTGTTGTAAACGTTCTCGTTCGGAAGTGCGGCGTTTTTCTAATGCTAAATGCGCGATTTGGTAAGCTGTAAAAGCGGTTGTCACAACTTGACGCTGTTGCATCAACTTTTCCCCACCGTAAAGATCCAACCAGTCACGCACTTGAGCAGATTGTCCTACTTGTACAGTTTGACCTTGAGCGGTAATTTCCACCAAGCGATCGCGTAAACCGGTCATTAATTGTCGATTTACCAAAACTCCATTCACACGCGATCGACTGCGGATATTTCCTGATGTCGCGGTGATTTCTCGGCTAATAACTACAGAGTTATCATCTATTGAATCAATTTCTTGTTCGCTCAACCAAGCTGTGAAGGCAGAATTAGAGGCAAAAGTAGCTTCTACCATCGCTCGACTTGTACCAGTGCGAATTAGCCTACTAGAGACTTTACCACCTAAAGCTGCATCAATTGCATCCAGGATAATCGACTTTCCTGCGCCAGTTTCACCTGTTAACACATTTAATCCAGCGCCGAATTCTAATTCTAATTGGTCAACTAGGGCAAAATTTTCTATTCTCAGATAGAGTAGCATGAAACCAATTTCTCCGTTAAGGCAGACGCCGGATTTTCTAAATTAAGGGAAACTTGTATCAAGAGGGGGAAAGGGGAAAGGGTAAGAAAAATATAATACATCTATTTAAATAACTCTTTATTTCCATACCTTTCCCCTTTCCCCCCTCTTCAAACCCCACCTACTTAGTTTAATTTGACTTTGATGTGAATTTACAAGACTCACCTGTAATAAATTGTTACAATACTTAACGTGGATGTATCGACGCACTGGCTAACTTCATGAATGCTAAGACAATTTCCCCAACTGACCGACCGATTGATGTTGAAGTGGTTTCTATTGATGGAGCGCTAGTTCCTGTGGTGACACCAAGCGTACCTCACATAGCGATCGCACCAGAACAAAAAGCCGAATTGCGTTACGACCCCATCGCCCTCGCAGCGTATTATAAAAAACGACCCCTGCAAGTTTTGCAGCGTATTTTCAAGGTTTTAGCACCGAGTTTATCCTTTGCTTTTGGCTTGTGGTTCGACAGCAAACGGGGAGTTGTCGTCAAAAATGACCAGCGTCGTGCGAGTCAGTTACGAGAATTGCTCACAGGATTAGGACCCGCTTACATTAAAATTGGGCAAGCTTTATCTACCAGACCAGATTTAGTTCCCCCTGTATACTTAGAAGAATTAACTCGGCTACAAGACCAGTTACCGGCTTTTCCCAATGAAATTGCCTATCAATTCATTGAAGAGGAATTAGGAGCGCTTCCAGAAGATATTTACTCAGAACTTTCCCCCGAACCAATTGCCGCAGCTTCTTTGGGACAAGTTTACAAAGGTAAGTTGAAAAGTACAGGTGAGGAAGTCGCTGTTAAAGTCCAACGTCCCGACTTACGCGAAGGTATAACAATTGACTTGTATATTTTACGTCGTCTTGCGGGGAGGGCGCAGAGAATCTTTAAAAGGGTGCGAAGTGATCTTGTAGGGATTCTAGATGAATTAGGCGATCGCATTTTTGAAGAGATGGACTACATCCACGAAGGACAAAATGCGGAGCGATTTTTTCAGTTATACGGTCAAATGAAAGACGTTTATGTACCGAATATTTACTGGGAATATACAAACCGTCGCGTTTTGACGATGGAGTGGATTAACGGCACGAAATTAACTAATACAGCCGAAATTAGCGCCCAAGGCATCGATGCGCGTTATCTAATTGAAGTTGGTGTGCAGTGTTCTTTGCGACAATTATTAGAGCATGGATTTTTTCACGCTGACCCCCACCCAGGTAACTTGTTAGCCACACCCGATGGTAAACTAGCTTATCTTGACTTTGGGATGATGAGCGAAATTCAACCGCTCCAAAGATATGGTTTAATTGAAGCGATCGTTCACGTTGTCAACCGCGATTTTGAAGGTTTAGCCAAAGATTACGTCAAGTTAGATTTCTTATCACCAGAAACCGACTTAAACCCTATTATTCCCGCTTTTGCTAGAGTATTTGCCAATGCTGAAGGTGCTAGCGTTGCTGACCTCAACATCAAAAGCATCACCGATGAATTATCAGCTTTGATGTATGAGTTTCCCTTCCGCGTTCCACCTTATTACGCTTTAATTATCCGTTCATTGGTAACATTAGAAGGCATTGCAATTTTTATTGACCCGAACTTCAAAGTTCTCAGCGAAGCTTATCCTTACGTTTCCAAACGCTTGTTAACCGACCCAGCACCGCAATTAAGAGCATCTTTGCAAGATTTGCTGTTTAAAGAAGGCACATTCCGCTGGAACCGTTTAGAAAATCTGTTGAAAAATGCCCGTAACAATCAAGATTATGACTTGAATGTGGTTTTGAATCAAGCATTGGAGTTTCTATCTTCCGATAGAGGCGCTTTTATTCGCAATCGGGTAGTGGATGAAGCTGTGAAAGGAGTCGATGCTTTAAGTAAAAACGCTTTGCATAATTTCACATATTTGCTGCGAGAAAGAGTAGGTTTAACAGCAATTAACGAAACTCCCTCAGCATCAGCTGAACAGCAACAAACCTTAGAGCATATCAAACGTATTTTTAATATTCTCCAAGAAACCCGTGGCTTTGATGCAAAACAGCTTATTCCCCAACTTTCACAATTAATAGTAAATCCAGGTGTACAGCGTTTGGGTCAGCAAGTTACCAGTCTCTTAGTCCAAAAAGCCATAGCCAGACTTATTCGGGAATTTTTAGCCCCTGAACAAGTTGCTGTGAATCCCACTCAACCAAAATTACCTGCTTAATCTGTAGTCAGCGCTTCAGCGCTGTTCATCCACAGCAGATTGCGTTGTGATTAAATACACGTAGAGACGTTCCGGTGGAACGTCTCAGAGCGGGTTTTGGGTTTTACGCAGTACCTCATTTAACTGAAGTTTGCTGTAACTACATTCACCTTAAAAATAGACCCTCAGGCTAGAAGCCTGGGGCTATACAAACAAGGAACACCTGCGTGGGCTTAAGATCAAAAAAATATACTTTTGCAAGAAGTGTAATGGATGATAACACACGCTTACAGATGATTTTAGCTGATTCGCCTGTTGGTATTGTACTGAGTGCGATCGCTCAAACCAATCTTCCCAATTGGTGGTTAGCAGGTGGTGCGGTGCGAAATACTGTTTGGCGTTATATTTTCGGCGAAGAATGTAAGTTAGTTATTAACGACTTTGATATTGCCTTCTTTGATGAACTAGGAAATCGTTCTCAAGAATTAGCAGCAAAAGCAGCTTTGACAAATCAATTTCCTGAGTACAAATTTGATGTGAAAAATCAAGCTAGTTTCGCTCGTTGGCGTAATGGTCGTCAAACCTTTAACAGCACAGAAAATGGCATTACGAATTGGCTCCACACCGCCACTGCTGTAGGCGTGAAGCTAGATGCAGAGGAAAAATGGCAATTTTTCACCCCCTACGGTTTAGATGACCTATTTGCCGGTATTATTCGCCCGACACCAACGCATATTGATAATCCAGATGCTGAACAAAAAGCATCCGGGTTTCTGCAAAAGTGTCCTTGCTTGCGTTTGGCTATTTAAAAGTTAAGCGATCGCACTGTTGTAAATATGAAGTGCGTTTTACAAGGTTGCTGTTGGCATCGCTTTGAGATTTGGTGAGAAAATAAGGACTAAAGATTCATTAATGGAGCTAAAAGACTCATTAATGGAGTTCAAAGCCTCATTAATGGAGCTAAAAGACTCATTAATGGAGCTAAAAGACTCATTAATGGAGTTCAAAGACTCATTAACGGAGTTCAAAGACTCATTAATGGAGTTCAAAGACTCATTAATGGAGTTCAAAGACTCATTAATGGAGTTCAAAGACTCATTAATGGAGTTCAAAGACTCATTAATGGAGTTCAAAGACTCATTAATGAGGTTTCTCAAAGAGGGAACTCATCTAAATATAGTTCAGTTGCTTCGCGCAAAGAGTGCGATCGCTTCATAAGATCGTCTCTCCCTGACGCTTCAGTTCCCACCTCACAGACATTCAGCCACATAAACATCTTCCTACTGTAAGCTAAAGATTTTCAATAAACTCCTCAACTGAAACTCCAGCTTGATTCAGAATACTTTTAAGCGTCCCAACAGCTACAGTTTTGCGATGGAGTGGCACAACACAACCGATTTCAATCACTTTCTGTTCTTCTGCTTCCTCTACCAGTTGCTTCTTCAAAATCACATGACTGCCACGTTGTCTTACCTGAACAAAGCCTAAATGTTCAAGAACACGAATCACTTCAGAGGCTTTAATTCTGGGTAGCTTAGGCACTAGTCACCTCAAATGTAGTCAACAACCGACGAGGTGCGGTTTCCGAAAGCGGGAACTCATCTAAATATAGTTCAGTTGCTTCACGCAAATTGGCGATCGCTTCTTCTATGGTTTCTCCCTGACTAGCAGTTCCTACCTCTGGACATTCAGCTACGTAAACATCTTCTTCCCAGTGGAGAATTGCTGTAAAGGTTTGAGTTTTTTTGTCTTGAGCCTGTTTTAATGAACTCATGTGCGTATTGAAAGTAACTTTGGGTTAATTATTTGGTCAATTTCGTCGGGCAAGGTTCTTGAACTTAGCAAATTGCGGGTCAAATAAAAGCTTAATTGTTCCTGTGGGTCCGTTACGGTGTTTAGCTAGAATAACTTCTGCGATACCTCGGTCAGGAGTATCTGGCGTATAATATTCATCTCGGTAAAGCATAATAACTAAATCAGCATCTTCCTCAATAGAACCCGACTCTTTCAAGTCTGACATCATTGGTCGTTTATTAGTTCGAGATTCAACACTTCGATTAAGTTGTGATAAGACAATTACAGGAACATTAAGTTCTTTCGCTAGTCCCTTTAGGGAACGTGTAATTTTTGCTAACTCTCGCGCACGATTTTCATCATTGTCACCTGCTAATAACTGTAAGTAGTCAATCACAATTAATCCCAGCACACCTTGGTGTTCGATCATTACTTGGCGAGCTTTAGAGCGGATTTCACTAACACTAAGATTTGGGCGATCGTCAATATAAATTGGAATATCGTAAAGCTTTGCTATGGCAGATGATAGGGGTTCCCATTGAGTCTGACTAATACGACCTGAGCGCAAGTATCCACTTTCTATTCCTGCTTCTGCTGACAATAAACGTTCAACAACTTGTTCCTTTGACATCTCTAAACTAAAGAAGCAAACTGGTAGTTTGTAATTATTAGCGATATTGTAAGCAATACCCAAGCAGAGAGAGGATTTACCCATTGACGGGCGTCCAGCCACAATAATTAAATCAGAGCGCTGAAATCCGGTAGTCATTGCATCCAAGTCATAAAATCCACAAGGAATTCCAGGTAAACTTATTCCTTGATGTCTTTCTTCTATGTTTTGAACAGTTTGGATTAAAATATCTCCTATATGAACAAGTTGAGTTGTATTACTTTTATTAGCGATTATCTGAACCACTGCCTGTATAACATCTATTAAGATGTTCCAAATTCTGTCCCTCTCCACGAGTGAAGAGGGAATAAGATAATACAGTTAAACCACCGCTGCTGTAGCTTTCAATTCAAAAATCTTCTCAATCACATCTTCTACCACCTTATCGGGTGTAGAAGCACCAGAGGTAATTCCCACAACAATTTCATTATCTGGCAACCAGTTTTCTGTTATTTCCAACTTACCATTTAATAGTCGATGCTCAATGGCATTTCCTGATTTAATTCGCTCTACACAATCGACATGATAAGAAGGAATTTTCTGCTCTACGGCAATTTGTTGTAATTGAGCAGTATTCGATGAATTAAATCCACCAATTACCACCATCAAATCTAGCTTGTGTTCAACTAAACCCAACATCGCGTCTTGCCGTTCTTGGGTAGCATCACAAATAGTATTAAAGCTTTGAAAATGCTGATTTAAATCAACTGGACCATACTTTTTCAACATGGTATGTTCAAACAGTTTCCCAAGTTGCTCAGTTTCGCCTTTGAGCATGGTTGTTTGGTTAGCGATACCAACTCTTTCTAAATCTTGGTCTGGGTCAAATCCGGCGCTAATTGCTTTGCTAAATTTGGCGAGAAATTCTTCACGGTTTCCACCATTAAGAATGTAGTCAGCAACGTATTCAGCTTCCTGCATATTCAATACAATCAAATATTTCCCAGCAAAGGAACTAGTAGCAATGGTTTCTTCGTGCTTATATTTGCCGTGAATAATTGAGGTGTAATCGCCTTTTTTATGCTTTTCAACTGTGTTCCAAACTTTCGATACCCAAGGACAAGTAGTATCAACAATTTTGCAGCCTTTATCGTTAAGTATCTGCATTTCTTGAACACTTGCGCCAAAAGCTGGTAGTATAACTACATCACCTGTATCCACCACAGAAAAGTCTTTTTGTTCAGCTTCAAGGGGGATAAATCCTACTTCCATTTCCAGCATTCGCTGATTTACAGAAGGATTGTGAATAATTTCATTAGTAATCCAAATTCTTTCTGTGGGGAAATGCTTGCGGGTTTCATATGCCATTGCCACAGCACGTTCCACACCCCAACAAAAGCCAAAAGCTTGGGCTAGTTGAATGGTTGTGTTACCGCGTTTTAGGGTGTAATTATTATCGCGAATTTGTTGAATTAAATTGCTTTGATATTCAGATTCTAACTGGGTAGCGACTTCGGCTTTATGACCAAACCCCTTGCGATGATAGTTTTCTGAATGTTGGAGCGATCGCTTAAAAGCTTTTGTATCCATTGTTTTTTCTTTAGAGACTCCTCTGTCTTATTGTAGGAGCGCACAGTCAATTCCCGATCTTCAACCTTCCTTTCTAATCCACTTCCCAACTGTGACTGGTAGCATAGTGGCAAAATTGCTCTACAATCTTTGAATTTTGCTGGCGTCGCCATTTGATGCCGATTGTCCGCTGAAAGTCTAAATCTACAACAGGAAGATAGACGATGCCCGTTAGCCCACGCCAGCGGGGCATTATACTGATTCCTAAAGCTGCTTTGATCCACGAGATTACCCATTCCTCATGGCTGGCACGATACACCACTTTGGGGTGAATATTGGCAGCATCCAGAATCTCACATTCTCGCTGGGCAAATTCGCAATTGATGCGATCGATAAATGGTTGACCATCCAGTTCTGCCAAGCGAACGGAGGTACGTTGGGCAAAGGGATGGGTGTGTGGTACTGCTAACAACAGAGGTTGGCAAAACAGAACTGTTGAGGCTTGCGGTTCCTCGCGATCGCCCAAAACTGTTAACGTGACATCAATTTCCCCTAGCTCCAACCAGTCCCGCAGTTTCTCTTGTGTACCGTCCCGCAGTTCAATCGTCACATTGGGGTGATCTTGCTGAAACGTACTGACTAAATCTGCTAATTCTGCCACTCGCATAGTGGTGAGCGCACCGAGTCTTAAGATTGGCTGGTCGTGAAACTCCTTGAGTTCATGCATCGCTGCCTGGTACTGACCCATGATGATCGTCGCTTTTCGGTGGAACGATCGCCCAGCGGTCGTTAAAACCGTGCGTCGTCCACCTCGCTCAAACAGGGCAACTCCTAATTCTTGCTCCAACTTCTTAATGCTTGTGGAAAGGGAAGGTTGGGATAGATACAATCGCTCGGCTGCTCGTGAAAAGTTGCCTGTCTCAGCGATCGTCAGGAAGTATCGTACCTGAGATAAATCCATACTATTGATACCTTTTATAGCTTCTATCGCCAAAATAGTCTTGCTTAATAGCTTAACCTCCCCCAACATAAAGGCATGGGCGAGGGCATAAGAAACACCAATGAATCCCTCACTCAACACAGTTATTCAATTGCAGATAACAAAAATGGCTATTCAATCGGAAAGAACGACCTCACCTAAACTGATCATGGGCAACCCGGCACCCAGTCTTGAGGTGAAAACGCTGGATGGTGGTGTTTGGAACTTGGCAGAACAGCCTACCAACAAATACACCATGATTGTATTTTACCGGGGTCTTCATTGCCCCATTTGCCAAGAGTATATTCTACAAGTGGAACACAAACTGGATGCCTTCAAAGAACTAGGCGTTGAAGTCATTGCCATCAGCGGAGATCAGTTGGAACAAGCACAGCAATTCAAAGCCACCACAAATATCGAACATCTGATGATCGGCTATGGTTTAACCCTGGATGATATGCATCGTTGGGGACTCTATATCAGCAAGGGGCACTTTGAGAGTGAACCAGCGATCTTCAGTGAGCCAGCAACCTTCATTATCAAGCCCGATGGTCGCCTCTATTACGCCAATATTGGGACTCATCCCTTTGCACGTCCCGATTTGGATTTACTCTTGCGGGGATTAGATTATATCATCCACAAGAACTACCCCTTCCGGGGAACTGAGTGGGATTGACACTCTCAGGGCTGAAGCCACTGAGATTCTTAAGACCTCACAATCTTAATATCCTGATTACTCAGGTTCCCAGACTCAGCACGTTTGCACAATCAAATGCGTGCTGATACCTTCTGGGCGTTTAGCTGTTTAACAGCAAGTTCCGGGGAGTCCCCCCGTACTCAGAAACAAACCTCTATCTCTAATAGTCTTTGCAGCACCAATGTCAGCGTGTTCGTGATATCCGCATTCTGTACAAATGAACTTCTCACCATCACGATTGGAATTATCAATATGCCCACAATTCCTGCATTCTTGACTTGAGTGTTTAGGGTTAATTTTAATTACAACCTTTCCTTGCTTTACAGCGAGATACTCAATCTTCAAAATTAACTCACCCCAGCTTGCATCAGAGATAGCGCGGTTTAAACCTTTCTTTCTCGATTGTCCATTTTTCAGAAACCTACCCGTATTCTCATCAACTTTAATCTTGCAGCGCTTCAACATCCCAGCAATATTTAAATCTTCTAATGCAATAGCATCAACTTTCCTAGATACTATTGCGAACTGGTGCGGTTAGTTTTTTGGTCATTTTGCGCTGATTCTTAATAATGTCCCCTTGTCTCCCTTATCCAGTTCAATCTGAGTGTACATTAGCAAAGCGGAACGCCAGACAAGATAGCCTTGGGGACTTAAGTGTAAGCCATCGGTAGAAAATTCGGGACGAAGATTACCTTGCTTGTTGGTAAATAAGGGATGCAAATTGAGATATTTCACATTTGCTTTTGTAGCTCTATCTTGCAGTTGCTGATTCAATGAGCGAATGCGACTGTTAGGAATAGCCAAGAGTTTGTCTCGTCTTTCCCAAGTTGCTTCTTCTCCTCCATGTGGCAAAATCGACTGAACCACAATTTGCGCTTTTGGATGCACCTTTCTCAAGTAAGTGATAATTTGTTGCTGATTGTTTAAAATTGTCTCATCCCTTGCACCCCGGATGAGGTCATTAATGCCAATCATCACAAAAATCGTCTTTGGCTGAGTGCGGTCAAATAAATCTAATCTTTTCAATAGTCCATCGCTAGTTTCTCCAGAAATTCCCTGATTTAGCCAATTTCTGTCTTCAGGTAAGAATTCTGTAGGAAACCACAATGAGAGAGAATCCCCCGCAAGGATACTTAAATTCTGGTGAGGTTTATCGGCAGCTGATTTAGCTTCTTTTTTGAGGATATCTACCCACTGCGGATAACTGAATTTATGTCGAACTCCTAATTCAGGTGTAATTCTAGCAGGTGTAGTTTGGGGTTGACTGTTGTGCTTGACTGGTGTCGCAGTATGTGCATACCAAAAAAAAGCGGTCAAACCCTGCTGTCGTAAAATTAGCAAAGCGATCGCTAACATTAGTATGCCGTTAATTACCAAGGAGAAAAATGCCCAGGTAGGAAAAATTTTTGCTGGAGTTGACACGTTGGCAAAGGTAAAAGTTAAAAGTAAAAAGGTAAATGTAAGAAGAAAAATTTTTTACCTTTTAGTTCTACCTTTTACCTTGGAGCAAAGCAACTATTAGGTGATAGTAGGTTTACCCCGGTGTGGTATTTCTCCTAGATTACCTACTTCGGAAAATCCCCCCTGATCAGCCTCTTTAGCGAATCCGTTGTAAGCTTCCATACCATGTTCGGCAATATCTAAACCTTCAAACTCTTCTTCGGGAGTTACTCTGATACCTAAAGTAGCTTTTAGCGCCAGCCAGAAGATGCTGCTCACAAGAACAGTCATACCGCCCACCGAGACAATACCGACTAATTGCGGAATCAATGTGCCCAAAGCACCACCAAAGAATAACCCGTGGGGTCCCACTGGCTTACCTGCCAAGTCAACCATCCAAGGATATCCACCAGGACCAACAGCGAATAAACCTACTGCCAGAGTTCCCCAAATGCCACAAACTAGGTGAACTGAGGTTGCTCCCACAGGGTCGTCAATGCGGAGTTTGTCAAAGAAGGTGACAGAGAAAACTACCAAGACTCCGGCAATCAAGCCAATGATGAAAGAACTACCAACACTGACGTAAGCACAAGATGCTGTAATTCCCACCAAGCCAGCTAAAATACCATTAATAATCATTGAAAGGTCTGGCTTACCCAAATACAGCCAAGCTGTAGCTGTGGCAGCAATCCCACCGACAGCACCCGCCATGTTGGTGGTTAAGGCAATGTGGGTAATTGCACCAGGATCGGCAGCCATCACTGAACCTGGGTTGAAACCAAACCAGCCCAACCACAAAATCAAGCAGCCCAAGGTGGCAATGCTCATATTGTGACCGGGAATGGCATTAACTTGCCCATTTTCATATCTACCAATGCGTGGTCCGAGAAATGCTGCTCCCATCAAAGCTGCCCACCCACCAACTGAGTGAATGACTGTAGAACCGGCAAAATCCCAGAAGCCCATGTCTGCTAACCAACCAGCACCCCAAATCCAGTGTCCGGTAATGGGGTAGGCAATGCCTACGAGTAAGAGGCTAAAGATTAAGAAGTCAATAAACTTAATCCTTTCGGCAACTGCCCCAGAAACAATTGTGGCGGCTGTGCCGGCGAATACTAGCTGAAATAAGAACTTCGCAGCTAGAGGTACACCAGTCCAATTTAGGGCGCTGAAGATGCCTTTATAAGCTTCTCCTGTGGCGGGGCTGTTATCGGCTCCTCCTAAGAAAAACCCATTCACTCCGATGAAGTCGTTGCCATCGCCAAACATCAAGGCAAAACCGATCGCCCAAAATGCTACTGTCGATAGGGCAAACACGATCAAGTTTTTGGAAAGAACGTTGACTGCGTTTTTTTGGCGACAGAACCCGGTTTCTAACATACAAAAACCAGCGTTCATGAAGAACACCAAAAAAGCAGCGATCGCTACCCATAATGTATCAAGGGCAACTTTCAAGTCCGCTGTGGTTGGTCCTGCTGATGGAGTTTGGGCAACCGCTGCACAACCCCACCCCAACACAATCAAACAAGCGATCGGTAGGCAAGCTTGCCAACTCGGAGATAGTCGTTTTATCGCTAAATTAAATCTCTTGACAATTGCGTTCGATTGTGTTGTGTATCCTTGATGTCTACTGCTAGCTTTCGATTTCTTTTTTTGTGTAACTTTTAACATCATGCCTTTTAATATCCCTAACTGAAAAAATACCTTAAGCAACAAAGCGCTAACACCAAAAGCGAAACAAGTGGTTTTTGATATTTGTCATTCGGGCAAGCTGGTTGTTGAAACTTGTTTATTTTCATCACTGGCAATTGATTGTGTGAAAATCAAAAAGCCAAGTAACTACAGTAGTAATCAAGAAACTGCTGCTATCTCTGTATATTTTACGGAGATTATCAATAAAATATTATGTATTTTGTCAAACAGTCAAGCATCCTTCATAAGACAAATTGGTAAGTGTGAAAACCCAGTAGCTTTAGCTCTGGGAGGAAAGACGATTCAGGCGCAAAGTCTGCCGGATAGAAGTTTCTATCCGGCGAGCTTTGCAGTTTTAACTGCCGTCAATCTCCAACTGTTGAAACATAA
Organism: Tolypothrix brevis GSE-NOS-MK-07-07A; assembly: GCA_019358985.1. Taxonomy (GTDB): domain Bacteria; phylum Cyanobacteriota; class Cyanobacteriia; order Cyanobacteriales; family Nostocaceae; genus Hassallia; species Hassallia brevis. The sequence continues at coordinate 17,286 of JAHHIJ010000027.1, forward strand.
ATGTTTTACTGCAAAATGTGTAACTGGATAAAGTTTAGTTAACCAATTTACAATTCGTAATTTCCATTGCCAACGTGCTTTAGTAGATGGAGGTATACCACCTAAGAATCGGTTTTTACGATTAGCACGACACGGGGTTTTTCTATAACGTCTGGCACGTCTGGCATTAGTACTCTTATCTTCCGCATCTTTTACCCAATCTACAGCATGTGTTTGAACGTTTATATAAGTATGCGAACTCGATTTAACTGTAAAACCTTCACGTTTAGAACCCGGATCAATACCTACGCAAACCGGTTGAAAATTTCTAGCAGAAGGATCAATATTTAAACGAACACACCACACACCTTTTTTATAGAATGGGGTAGCTTTACGAGATTTAACCCAACTAATTGCTCTAGATTTTTTAGTTGGCATTAATGGTTGATTGTTTAAATCGAATACAGGGACGTATTGCATTTTTTAGCGATAAGCTACTAATTTACATCCCTTCGCCACTGATTATCCGAGGGACTAAACGTTAGGGAGGCGCGTTTTAGTGTCGTTTGCTCTGCCACGAGCTAGATAATTCAGTTTGCTTGTTTGCGTAGGCTAGAAACTGTTTTAGTCTTGCTTGAATCGACTGGCTCGACTCTTACAAGCCCCGTGACTTTAGTCCGGGGTCAGTGACTGACTCTTTAATGATTATTCGCTCACAGGCGATTTTTTTTAACTTGTCAACTTAGGGATTGGAGATTAGTTACTAATTAATCGCAATAATTCCCAATATTCTATTACAGAAACCTTTGCTAAAAAGTTTCAAGTTAAAGGATAAAATACTAACAACTTATCGTTTTAGCTTTTTATTTCTCCAATTAACCCCCCAACAGAGAGTTGCAAAAGTTCAGTGTTGTTTTTTGTTCAAAAGTTTGGTGAATCCAGTAACAAAGTTCATTGATTTTCTATTAAGCCAAATAGTAATTCTGTAGTGTTAACTACAATTTTTTGGTATTTGCCGCTGCCAGCAATTACCGAAACTGCCAAATCAGGTAATTATCCGTTATGGTGTCAGCATTTCCGGACATTGGTAGAGAAAAGTCAACAATTTATGAAATTTAAATAACATAAGTTAATTTTTTTTACGAAAAGATCGGATGGTATTTTTATTAATTAGGAACCTTGTTGTTTTTCATACACTGCATAAAAATGCAATTTTCACAAAAGTATAATTATTGACTTAATAACTTGTGGTTATTACATTTGCTGCAAATATTGCTCAAAGCCTATTTGCTCTAACTTGGCTTGCTTTGCCATTACCGATTCACAGAGATTTTGGCGATATTTTTGGACTTTTTCGAGTAATTCAGGTTGCTGGGTGGCGAGAATTTGAACTGCCAAAAGACCGGCATTTGTCGCATTACCTATTGCCACGGTGGCAACGGGGATACCCGCAGGCATCTGTACAATAGAGTACAGTGAATCAAGCCCTTGTAAGTAACGGCTGGGGACGGGAACACCGATAACCGGAAGTGGAGTTAAAGATGCAACCATTCCGGGAAGATGAGCAGCACCGCCAGCACCGGCGATAATCACTTTAATACCGCGTTGGTGTGCAAATTGTGCGTATTCAACCATACGTTCTGGGGTACGATGGGCGCTAATAATGGCAACTTCGGTTTGAATGCCAAATTCTTCACAAATAGCGATCGCACCCTCCATAATGGGTAAATCGGAATCGCTACCCATAATAATACTGATAAGGGAAGTCATAGGATTTTGGATTTTGGATTGATGAACAAAGCAACACCCATAAATATTATCAACGCTAGAGTGCCAGGATACAAAGATTTACAGATGCTCTTTGTTCGTGAGGGTATAATTGATCGAATTATACCAATGGGTACAGTTTTCAAAGCGATCGCACCTCCTGACTTGGAATTGTTGGATCTTTGTGGTGATTGGATTTCCTTGGGAGGTGTCGATTTACAGATTAACGGTGCTATGGGGTTGGCATTTCCGGAATTAAAAGCTGAAAATTCCGACTTTCTCCAGAAAATCTGTGAATATCTCTATAATGTGGGTGTAGATGGATTTTTACCGACGCTGGTGACAACTTCGGTGGATAATATTAAGCGATCGCTTGCTGTCATTGCTGATTTTATTTCTCATCAAAAAGTCGGTTCGCAAATTCTCGGTGTCCATCTAGAGGGACCATTTTTAAATTATCAAAAGCGGGGCGCACATCCAGCCGAATATCTGTTACCTTTGACAATTGAAGAAGTAAAGCGAGTTTTGGGTGATTATGCCCAGATTATCAAAGTTATCACCCTCGCACCAGAGTTAGATCCTACTGGTGAAGTCATTCCTTACTTGCGTTCAAAGGGTATTACCGTTAGTTTAGGACATTCTCAAGCCACCGTCGCCCAAGCGCAACACGCCTTTAAATTGGGTGCAACGATGGTGACTCATGCTTTTAACGCTATGCCACCATTACATCATCGCGAACCGGGATTATTAGGCGCAGCAGTTATTGATCCTGATGTTATGTGTGGTTTTATTGCGGATGGTGAACATGTTTCGCCAATTATGCTAAAAATTCTACTACGCGCCAGTTCTCAAAAAGGACTTTTTTTAGTAAGTGATGCTTTATCGCCTCTGGGACTTCCTGATGGGGTATATCCTTGGGATACTCGGCAAATTGAAGTTAAAAACGGCACAGCAAGATTGCCAGATGGAACTTTATCGGGGACGACTTTACCTTTATTGGTGGGAGTACAGAATTTGGTAAAATGGGGTTGTGATGTAGAAACTGCAATAATTCTCGCAACCGAAGCACCAAGAAAAGCAATTGGATTACCAGGAATTTCCCTAAATCAACCCGCCAATTTATTACGCTGGCATTGGGATGAAGCGACAAAAGAACTCACTTGGCAGCGACTATAGCGTTTACTAAGCAACTGAGTTAAAGCGATTACCTCACCCCGATAAAGCTGTGCTTTATCTCCCTCCTTAATAAAAAGAGGGGTGAGGTTGTGAAAGGTACTGCATAGTGTCAACTTAAGCTAAAAATGGCTATGCAATTGAGCGTCTTTCTCAACCACAAATGCCTGTAGTCTCCCATCAATCGTTTAGCTAGAAATATTTTACAAAATCCAAATAATCAGACTGTGTAAAGGTGTCCAGTCGTAAAATTTCCGATTCAATTCTGCTTACATAAAAAGTATGACCCAAACAACAACTACTGAATATAAACATATTTTAGTTGATGAATACAATGTTCCTTTCATTAAAGGAACATCGATGAAAGTTGTGGAATTAATTACTTCTATTCATGCTTATGGTTGGAGTCCAGAAGAATTACATTTTCAATATCCACATTTGAGCATGAGCCAGATTTATTCTGCTTTAGCTTATTATTGGGAACATAAAGAAGAAGTTGATGCTGATATGCAGCAACGTTTTGAGTATGCGGAAAGATTACGTTTAGAAGCCGGAGAATCTCCATTAGCAAAAAGACTCCGTGCAGAAGGATTAATTAAATGAGTGTTGCTCTTTATATTGATGAGAATGTGCATCGAGGAATTGCAGATGGATTACGGATTCGGGGTGTAGATGTATTAACAGTACAAGAAGATGGACGGACTAGCTTTCCCGATCCTCTTGTACTTGACCGTGCGACAGAACTTGAGCGTGTTTTGTTTTCTCAAGATGAAGATTTTCTTGCTGAAGCTAACCGTCGTCAAGACAAACAAATAAATTTTGCTGGTGTTATTTATGCTCATAAACTCAGAGTTACTGTTGGCGATTGTGTTCGTGATTTAGAAATTATTGCTAAAATAGCTTATCTTGAAGAATTAAGTAATCGTGTTCAATACTTACCTTTGTAAGACTTGTGGAGAACATGAGATGAAAACTGAAAGTACAGATAAAGTAGAATCCTTCTATATTGCTATAATTCTCTATAAATCATCCTCAGATAAACCTGATTATCAACCAATACTGTTCAGTTAAGCCCGATAGTCCGAGTTTAGAGACGCGACCGGTCGCGTCTTTACATGGGGAAATCAATACCAAAAATCCTTATATGCTCGACATTTTCGGAATTATGAGGCTTACCAGTCATTTGAGCCATAGGGTTGCTATTAGTGATATTTTTAAGCATTGAGAACCCATCAAAAGTCAACATGAACGCAACCGACGATAAAACGATTGTTAAAGATTATTTCAATTCCACAGGCTTCGATCGCTGGAGACGTATTTATGGTGATGGCGAAGTCAACAAAGTTCAGCTAGATATCCGCAACGGACATCAGCAAACCGTGGAGACAGTCCTTAGCTGGTTAAAAGCTGATAACAATTTAGCGGAAATATCAATCTGTGATGCTGGATGTGGTGTGGGTAGTCTTAGCATCCCCCTAGCGGCAGATAATGCGAAAGTTTATGCCAGCGATATTTCTGATAAAATGGTGGGTGAAGCTAAGGATAGAGCTTTAGAAACTTTAGGACAAAAAGAAAATCCGACTTTCGTCGTCCAAGACTTAGAAGCCTTGAGTGGTGGTTATCATACCGTCATTTGCCTGGATGTTCTCATCCACTATCCCCAAGAAAAAGCAGACGAGATGATTTCTCATCTATCTTCTTTAGCACAGTCGCGGATAATTCTCAGCTTTGCGCCAAAAACCTGTGCTTTGAGTATACTGAAAAAAATCGGCAGTTTTTTCCCAGGACCGAGTAAAGCAACTCGTGCTTACTTGCATCGTGAAGCTGATGTGGTGAAAATACTAGAAAAAAACGGTTTTAGTGTGGAAAGACAGTCAATGACTCGAACTCGCTTTTACTTTTCGCGAATACTGGAAGCTACGCGTAAGTGAGGTTAAAATTGCGGCAAGATAACTCTTATATTTTGCCGCAATTATGAAATTCCTCACCAAATTAACTGCCGGGTTCTTGCTTATGAGCGGATTTATATGTTTGATGGTCAGTGCTTCTGCCTTATCGGAGTTACCAGATAAAGACCAGAATACCTTAGAACAGGAAGACGCGACAGATACTTTTTTTGGAGGGATAGCCTTAGGTGTACCATTAGTAGCAGGGGGAGGATACATACTTTGGGGGTTGCGTAGAAAAAATGAAAAATTGTTACGCGATCGCCTAGATTTTACTTTTTATCAAATGCTTAAAGCCGATAATGGGAGAATTACCGTCTTACAGTTAGCGATGGAAGCACAACTATCTGGGGAACAAGCTAAACAATATCTCGATCAAAAAGCTAAAGAATTCAACGCTACTTTTGAAGCTAGTGATCAAGGCAACATTAGTTACCTGTTTCATATTTAAAATCCGATTTCCTATGGCTTTTTAAAGCCATAGGAAACTTCTCCCAAACTCCTCAAAGCTACTGTGCTATGTTTGAAAACAGAATCATCTGCTGATGGCATAACCAAGTATTAACATGACAAAAGTCGAAGCAACTCAGGCACAAGAAAAGTTTTCAGAACTTCTCGCTCTTGTGGAAGAAGGACAGGAACGTATTGTCATTGAATCAGAAGGACAGGTTATTGCAGCAGTTATCAGCTATGCGGATTTAAAGCGTTTGGAAGCATTGGAAAATGCAACAGATGTGGCAGATTTTCGACGAGCAGTAACTGAAAGTAACGCTGAGTCTTATTCAGTAGAAGAAGTGATTGCTGACTACAACAAACTTCATAAGACTGATTTTACAGTAGAAAATATTTTGAATGACTGAATCCCAGCCGCTTGCTCTACGTGTTACCAAATCTGCTCGTAAAGATTTAATAGATTTGCAGCCAAAATTTTTTAAGCAGGTGATGACTAAAATTTTGCTGCTACCAGAAAATCCTAGACCTCAAGATTATAAGCAACTCAAAGGATATTCAGGTGTTTATCGAGTCGATAGTGGCGAGTATCGCATTCTTTACACAATTTCAGAAGATACAATCGAAGTCTTTCGAGTAGGCAAGCGTAACGATGACGAGGTGTATGAAAATCTTTAACGTGATACGGTAGTACAAAGACTTAGTGGAACATCTAGGCAAGTGAGGCTAGAATCACAAACAAAGTTCATTTTTTGAAGTGGAACAACTATGAAGACAGCAGGAAAATTAGCTTCTGGATGGCTGCTTACACTCGGATTTATGTTTATGACGCTATCAGTTTCAGCGCTATTTGACAAAATAGCTATAGAGAACGCATCTCGGCGATTACCTGTAGAGTTTGATCGAGAATTTGACGCTCCAAATGTTACCTATCCTGATAATAATACTATTGTAGGCGGTTTAATTTTTGGCGTTCCTAGTTTAGTAGTGGGTGGATGGCTAGCATTTGGATTGTACCGTGAAAGTCAACAAGAGAAAAAAATGATTAATCAACAGGTGAGCGATCGCTTGCAATCTCTTTTTTATCGAATGCTGACTGAACAGAATGGACGTGTCACCGTTTTAAGCTTTGCAATGCAGTCACAGCTGCCAGCTGCGGTTGCCAGAGAATATTTAGATGAAAAAGCCCAGGAATTTCATGCTAACTTTAAAGTAAGCGACGATGGGGCAGTCTCCTATCATTTTGATGTTTAAACCTTAAACAGAGCGAAAATGGGATAACTCCATGACGCAAATTTTTTTGAGTATAGGTGCTATTTTCGGCGGTTTGTCGGTTGCGGGTGGTGCGTTTGCTTCTCATGCATTGCGGGAGAAAATAAGCGAGCGATCGCTCGAAATTTTTGAAACCGCCGCTCGTTACCAAATGTACCACGCTCTGGCATTATTGTTAGTAGCACTATTATTGAGCATCTACCAACAATCTCCGCCACCAACTTTGTTAGCAAGTGGGTGGCTGTTCATTATTGGCATTGCTTTATTCTCAGGTAGCTTATATGCTCTTTCGTTAACAAATGTAAAAATATTAGGAGCGATCGCACCACTCGGAGGTGCAGCTTTGATTGCCGGTTGGGGTGCTTTGGCTTTTGCCGCTTGGAGTTTAAAGTATTAAATACAGCACCCTATCGCCTTAATTGAATACACGTAGAGACGTAGCACTGCTACGTCTCTACAAAGTTTTGGGATTTATATATGTACTTCATTTACCTGAAATCTGCTTTAGTTGGGAGTTAGGATTAAGAACTGCTAACTCTCAATCCTATCAGTAAGTCATTCAAATCAGATTTAAAATTAGTTCTTCGTAGTCAGCGCTTCAGCGCTGAAGCAGTGGCTACGAAACTCATAAAATTTATTTAATAACCCACATTCCGCTTTACAATATATCTTCGTTGGGCACTTCAAGAAAGTATCTAAACAAAAAAAATGTTAAGTTATGTAAAGGGTTAGTAAGTAATTTCAGGACTAAACTAATCCAATATTCATTCACATAGCTCAATTAAAGCAAATACCTTAATTATGTGCCGATTACTTGGCTACCTTGGTTCACCTGTTTTTCTCGAACATCTATTATACAAACCAGAACACTCGCTGATAGTCCAGAGTTACCAACCGCGTGAAATGATTTCAGGGGTAGTCAACGCTGATGGCTTCGGTGTTGGCTGGTATCATCTTGAAAAAGATACCGAACCTTTTACTTACAAAAATACGTTACCGATCTGGAACGATATTAATTTACCAAATCTGTGCCGTTACGTTGAGTCAAAATCCGTACTGGCTTATGTTCGGAGTGCAACACAAGGTCAAGCATTAGATTTTGCTAATTGTCAACCGTTCAACTATAACAATTTGCTATTTATTCATAATGGCAGAATTGAGAATTTCCGAAAAACATTATATAGAAAAATTCGCAGCATTTTAACACCTGAATATTACGAACTAATCAATGGAAGTACTGATTCTGAGCATATTTTTGCCCTACTGCTTTCTTTGTGGCAAGACAATCAACACCTAAGTTTAGAATCTGCTTTATGCAAAACATTATTAACGCTTTTAGATTTAGCTCAATATTATGAAGCAGATGTTTCAGTAAATGTGATAATTAGCGATGGACATCGGCTGATTGCTTCGCGCTTTGCTGCAAGCTCACCACCTCCGTCTCTTTACTGGTTGCGGGACGATCCGATTTTCCCCAACTCGGTAATTATTGCATCTGAACCGCTATTCGCTGGTAATTGGACTGCTTTACCAGAAAATAGCATTATGACTGTGGAAGAAGACTGTGATATCCAAATTAAGAAAATCTGATTTACAACAAGCAATTTTGCTTGCTTTCGATCAATGTCGAAGAAACACTCTGGCTTTGTTCGAGGATATGGACGAAGCCACATTTCGCTGTCAAATTCATCCCGATTTTAGCCCTGTGGGGTGGCACTTGGGACATATTGCCTACACTGAGTCTTTATGGCTACTAGAACGTAGTGCAGGTAATTCTTGTTTATTTCCGCAATACCGCAAATTTTTTGCAGCTGATGGTTTGCCCAAATCACAGCGAGTCCAATTACCAAAGCTGGAGGAAATTTACTATTACTTGGACACAGTTAGAAAACAAGTCTTAGATTACCTAGAAGTAGCTGATTTGAATCAGCAAGAACCTCTTTGGCGCTTTTTGCTTCAGCACGAAAGCCAACACTGTGAAACGATCGCTTTTTTGTTGGAATTAGCAAAGAGTCAAGAGTCAATAGTCAATGGTCAAGAGTCAAGAGTCAATGGTCAAGAGTCAATAGTCAATGGTCAAGAGTCAATAGTCAAGAGTCAAGAGTCAATAGTCAAGAGTCAAGAGTCAATAGTCAATGGTCAAGAGTCAATAGTCAAGAGTCAAGAGTCAATAGTCAATGGTCAAGAGTCAATAGTCAATGGTCATCCTCACTCTTCTGACTCTTTCATCGAAATCCCGGCAGGTGAGTTTGAAATGGGTAGCAATTCCATTGATGCTCTTGATAACGAGCGACCCATACATCAAGTATATTTGGACACTTATCATATTGATCGTTATCCTGTGACTTGCGAGCAGTATCGCGCATTTATGGAAGCGGGAGGCTACGAAAATCCGCGCTGGTGGTCTAAAGCTGGCTGGGAATGGTTGCAAATAGAGCATGTATTGGAACCGCTTTATTGGCACGATGTAATATCTGCGGATAATCACCCAGTTTGTGGTGTTAGTTGGTACGAGGCAGAAGCTTATTGCCAATTTGTTGGTAAGCGACTACCCACAGAAGCCGAGTGGGAAAAAGCAGTTAGTTGGGATGCAGACATGAATTGTCGCCGCATCTATCCTTGGGGTGATAAAGAACCAACACCGCAACATTGTAATTGCGTTGATTTAACATCTCCACAAAAAAATCGCTTCATCAACACAACCCCAGTAGATGCTTATCCAGAAGGGCAAAGTGCCTATGGTTTGTATGATGCTTTGGGTAACGTCTGGGAATGGACTGCATCCTGGTTTGATGGCTACGATGGTTTCCAGATGTATCCTTATGTGGGTTACTCACAAGTTTATTTTGACGAGGAACACCGAGTTTTAAAAGGTGGTAGTTCGGCAACTACTCCTTTCGCACTGCGTTCTAGCTTTCGCAACTGGTATCATCCCAGTGTGCGTCAGATTTTTGCGGGTTTTCGATGCGTTTGGGTCCCAATTTCGGCTAATTTCAGGTAAAAGCCACATCAAATAACATGATGCTTGTGTGAGCTAGCTCAGGCATCATGTTATTTGATGTACCTTTATGTTTTACAATTTTTATTTGGGGTTTGCACATCAGAATGCAACCTATCATAACAAGTCATCGGAGGTTCAATGTCAAAATCTAAAGCTCTCGGCACTAAGGTTACTTCCCAAAATACGATTGAAAAACGCTTAGAAATACAGCGTTTGCTAGAACCAACTTTGGTTGTTTCCTCTAGTGCTGGAAGTGATGTAGTTAAGGGATTAACTCAAACACAAAAATCCCTACCCCCTCGTTACTTCTACGACGATCGCGGATCTGATTTATTTGAGCAAATCTGCGAATTACCAGAATATTACGTTACGCGAACAGAAACGGCAATTTTACTTCATTGTGCTGAGGAAATTGCCAAAATTACAGGTGATTGTGAATTGCTAGAACTTGGCAGTGGTAGCTCAACCAAAACCCGTATTATCTTAGATGCGTACAAGCATTTAGGCTATCCTTTGCGTTATCTGCCGGTTGACGTGAGTGCAGGGATGTTAGAAACTAGTGCCAAGCAGCTATTGGCAGATTATCCTACATTGGAAGTTCATGCGATCGCCGGAACTTATGAAATGGCTTTAGCGCAACTTTTACCAAAGCAATTACCCAGTCGGATGATTTGTTTTATCGGTAGTACGTTGGGTAATCTCAATCCTCAAGAGTGTGATGTGTTTTTATCGGAAATTAAAGATGCTCTGCAAGTGGGAGAGTATTTTTTATTGGGGGTAGACTTGCAAAAGCCAAAACACATCTTAGAAGCAGCTTATGATGATAGCCAAGGTGTGACGGCAGCGTTTAATCTGAATATGTTGGATCATTTAAATCGGCGATTTGAGGGCAATTTTGATACGACACAATTTGAACACTTGGCATTTTATAACGAAACTGAAAATCAGATTGAGATGCATTTGAAAAGTCTGTGTGAGCAAACTGTGGAATTACGCGCTTTAAATCTAACTGTGAAGTTTGAAAAGAATGAAACAATTTTCACAGAAACTTCTCGTAAATTCGACATCAACACCATTAAAGAGCAACTTGCAGGAAAAGGTTTGATACCGCTTCATGTGTGGAACGATGCAAATCAGTGGTTTGGTTTGTTACTTTGCTGCAAGCATAGATAACATTTCAAGAGAGTAGAGACGTTACATGTAACGTCTCTATGAGATAGCATTAGACATCTCCAGAAAAGACATAGAGACGTAGCATTGCTACGTCTCTACAAGGGTTCTGGATGACGCATATTTAATTTCTGGAGATGTCTAATTAAGACGCAATCGACCTTGAATATCAGCGTTATGAAAATCAGCAAAAACTCTTAGTTTATCCATAGTTATAAAGCCTCTAATTTGACTTCGCTGGGTTGTAAATTGTGGGAGTCAGCAGATTGCTACAGCATATTTCACTCCTTAGGAGGTACATACATAAAACCCAAAACCCTGTAAAGACGTTCCGCCGGAACGTCTCTACGTGTATTCAATAAAAACGCAATCTGCTGTAATATATGGTTAATGCTTCACTTTTGCTGTTCGCTTTTTACTTTGTGGATTCTCCGCAAGACTAGCTCTTGATTCTAGTTTAAATTCTGGAATATCGTAAAGTTGATCGTCTTCGAGGTTGTATTGTTCGCAAACCAGACTCAAGCGATCGCTCGAACTCATGACAGCATTGATAGAATGAGTCAAATCGCCTTGAAAAAATAGCAAAGTGTTTGATTGAGGAGCAATCTGCCCAATTTTACGTTTGCGCGATCGCAATACAAGTTCCCCCCCCACTATATCCGCAGGTACGACAACATAAAGAACACTAACAACTGCCGGCGGTTCGATAGTTTTACAATAAGAACGCAGTGAGCGATCAATATGCGGATCTACACGAGAACCTGATTTTAACAAGAGGGGATTGAGGTAAAAAGCATTACACTCTGGTTGCAGTGCTAAGTCTAAATAAGACTTGAAGTAGGGAAAACGTTGCTCAACTGTTGTCAGATGCGATCGCCTAAAAACTAGCGAAAATCCTTTTGTGCCCACAAAGTCACGATTGAGGTTGTTGACTGTAAAATAGGGACATCCGAAAATCTGTCCTTGCAACTCACTCAGATATTGTTGAGAAAAAGCGTGGGGAAGTTGGTGATAGTAAGTCAAGATTGAGGGAAGAATAAAGGATACAGTATACAGGCGATCGCTTTTATTTTAGGCGAAAAATTGACACAAAAATCCCCAACTCCAGAAACTTATGAAAGACTTTCAATAATTAACTGATTTGTAGTAGTTAGCATTCCGCGCATACCAGAAGCTAGTATAGTTATGCCAGTATGAGGATTATCAGGGGAGAATCACTATTCCTACTTCAGCACAACTATTGACTTGCTTTATCTTAAGTTACTGGGCAACAAAAATGTATTTGCCTGTTTATATCATTCGTATAGATGAACGAACTGGTGAAGTATTTTTCTTGGCTGGAGAAGAGACAGCAATCTTGATAAATCGTAATGGACTTTGGAGGCTATTATGACAAAACCAAATTTTGAGGCAATGACTCGGAAAGATTTACTCGCTTATATGCTTGAACATCGAGAGGATAATGAAGCATTTTACGCGTACATGGACAAAGTAAATGCTGAACCTGCTTCCGAGTTTTATCCAGCACCACAATCAATTGAGGATCTAAAACATTTTCCTCAATTGTTAGAAAAATTTCGTCGAGAGCGAGAAAAAGAAGTGTAATATTATATTCGACAAATCACACATACTGTAGAGACGTTCCGACGGAACGTCTTTACGACGATTGGAATGTTTTTGTTAATGTTAATTAAACGGACATGACATAAGTAGTTACAGCAGATTTGAGGTAAATGAAGTACATATATAAAACCCTCTCCTTGTAGAGACGTAGTACTGCTACGTCTCTCAATACGGTTCGGTTAAGGCAAGAGACGCGATAAATCGCCGTCTCTACAAAGGACTTATTATTGTAAAGACGGCGATTTATCGCGTCTTTGTGATCTATAATTTTCATCAAAAAATCTTATCCGAACCGTATTGCTACGTCTCTTGTATTCGATGAAAGCGGAATCTGCTGTAGTTTTGAACTCACCCCAGCCCTAAAGGGACGCGGATTCATGCGATTCAAAATTGGTGCCAAACAACATTTTTAACAATATTATGACACTTATTTTGCACATCACGAAGCGCGAAGAATGGGAAAAAGCGAAACTTGCAGGATTTTATCGCGGTGATACTCTAGATTCGGAGGGTTTTATTCACTGTTCGACATTGACACAAGTTATCAAAGTGGCAAATTTTCGTTTTAGAAATGAAAGGGATTTGGTAATTCTTTGCATTGACTCTGAAAATGTTGAAGCGGAAATTCGTTATGAGGGGGTTGAGGATTTCTTTCCTCACGTTTATGGGGTTTTGAATGTTGATGCTGTGTTGAAGGTTATTGAGTTTGTGTGTGGTAAGGATGGTTTTTTTGAGTTGCCGCAAGAGGTTGTAGATTTAGTATAACGAACCACGAAGGAGGAGAGATGGAGAAGGGGTTTGATGTGGATTTGATGGCTTTGTTGATGGATTTGCGATTGCCCGATGAGTATCGGGATGGGGTGGTGGCAAATTTTGAGAGAATTAAGGCGACAGCGAAAATTGTCAATTCGTTTGAGTTGCCGGATGATGTTGAAGCTGCACCAATTTTTGAACCATGAATGATGCTTTATCGATAGGAAATGCTGTACGCGATCGCTTTATCAGTGCGGTGGATGTTGCTGAAGCTACTTTACAACGAATTGCCGCACGGGATCATGATTTAAATTGTTTTACCGCTGTGACTGCTGAATCTGCAATGCAAGATGCTGCACGCATAGATGAGGAAATAGCGCAAGGTAATTATCCGGGAATGCTTGCGGGGGTTCCCTTTGCGGTGAAAAATCTTTTTGATGTCGCTGGTTTAACAACTTTGGCAGGATCGAAAATTAATGCGGAAAATCCCCCAGCAATTCAAGATGCAACTGCGGTAGCAAGGTTGAAACAAGCGGGTGCCGTTCTTGTCGGTACTTTAAATATGGATGAGTATGCTTACGGATTTGTGACGGAAAATTCTCATTATGGTGCTACTCACAATCCCCATGATTTAAGTCGGGTAGCTGGTGGTTCTTCTGGTGGTTCTGCTGCTGCGGTTGCTGCGGGGTTGGTTCCGCTAACGTTGGGTTCTGATACTAATGGTTCAATTCGGGTTCCTGCGGCTTTTTGTGGTATTTTTGGTTTTAAACCGACTTATGGTAGGTTGTCTCGTGGTGGTGTAGCTTTATTTTCTAACAGTTTTGACCATATTGGACATTTTGCTACTTCGGTGCGGGATATTGCAACGGTGTTTGATGTGCTTCAAGGTGAAGACGATCGCGATCCAATTTGTACAAAGCGTCCCCCTGTAGAAACGTTACATGTAACGTCTCTGCAAAATATTGACAATTTGCGAATTGCCATCGCTGATGATTATTTTGTGAAAGGGGCAAATCCAGAAGCTTTGGCAGCAGTTGAAAAAGTTGCTCGTGCTTTGGATATCAGAGATTATATCACAATACCAGAAGCACATCGCGCTCGTGCAGCAGCGTTTGTAATTACCGCTTGCGAGGGTGCAAATCTGCATTTGGAAAAATTGCGATCGCGTCCCCAAGATTTCGATCCAGCAACACGCGATCGCTTTCTTGCTGGTGCTTTAATTCCCAGTAGTTGGTACATCCAAGCGCAACGCTTTAGAAGATGGTATCGCGATCGCGTCCGCGAAATCTTCCAAAAGGTAGATGTAATTATTGCCCCAACTACTCCCTGTTCAGCACCATTAATTGGTGAAGAAACAATGATTTTGGATGGTGAAGAAATTCTTGTCCGTCCCCATTTAGGATTATATACGCAACCATTATCTTTCATCGGCTTACCCGTTTTATCAGTACCAATTCAACAGGAAAATGGCTTACCATTGGGAGTGCAATTAATAGCCGCACCTTACAACGAAGCGTTAATTTTACAAGTTGCATCTGTGCTGGAAGCAAAGGGTATTGTTAGTGCTAAAATAGTTTAATTTTAAACGCAAAGTAGCGCGGAGGTTAGCGCAAAGGTTCGCAGAGGTTTTAATTGTTATACTCAAACAGCCAAAAAAGCTGGAGGATAAACAACTTTACCCTGATATTTTTCTTGATAATTTTGCAATATTTTAACCATGAAGACATCCTCTGTAACTGGAAAAGGAGAGGTAATTTTATAATTAATCGAAGGCTGAAAACCAAAGCGCTTATAAAAGTGCGGATGACCTAATACAATAACTAAAACTTCTTTAATAGCGTCTGCTTTTTCCAATCCAGCTTGTACGAGTGCGCTACCAATTCCTTGTCTTTGAAACTGTGGAATAACTGCCAGAGGTGCTAAACTGAGTACCTGTAAAATTTCTTCACCAATTAAATCAATATAACTAAAAAGAATATGACCAACTATAATATTATCAACCTCTGCAACCAGAGAAAGTTCAGGAATATAGCCTTGAGAATCACGAATTTCCGAAATCAGCTTTGCCTCATTTTCTTGCCCAAAAGCTAATATATTAACCTCAGCTATTGCAGCATAATCTGATAAACTTTCAGAACGTATATCCATAACTTCTTCTTTGCGCCTCTGCGTGATATTGTTGATATGAAAAGCTACGACTGGATTGTAATTGGCAGTGGAATCACTGGTGCTGCACTTTCCTACGAGTTGAGAAAAAAAGGCTTCTCAGTACTATTGTTAGAGCAAAATGCGATCGCTAACAACGCCACTCGCTATAGTTATGGTGGGCTAGCTTATTGGTCTGCTACTACACCATTAACCCGTCAAATATCAAATGAAGCGATCGCTCGTCACCATATCCTCTCACAAGAGTTAGACGCTGATATGGAATTTCGCGAATTGAATTTATTATTAACTATTCCTGCCGATGTCGATCCCCAAGCAGTTGCTGAATTATACACCCATGTGACAACGCCACTGAAGTTACTCAGTATAAAAGAAGCTTGTGAATTAGAACCACTGCTGAATCCTCATGCGATCGCCGGCGCTTTAACAGTCAAACACGGACATGTCAACCCAGATAAAACAGTACAAGCATACATCCAAGCTTTTCTACGTGCTGGCGGTGAAATTCAAATTGAGCAAGTATTACAAATATTATCACACGGCGTAAAAACTACAACCAAAACTTATCATAGTGGTAACGTCGTCGTCTGCGCTGGTGGACTCAGCCGACAGCTATTAAAATCAGCCGGTATTTCTATTAAACTGTATTTTACCCATGCAGAAATGATTAAAACTCCACCCGTTGATGTGCAGTTACAAACCTTAATCATGCCAGCTAATTTGCAATGGTTTAAATTCAAAACTCAGTCAACTCAAGTTGATGAATTATGGGATGAACCGGGTAATGAAATAGTACCACCAATTTTAGATGCGGGTGTAGTTCAATTTGTCGATGGTAGTTTACACATCGGGCAAATTAGCCGCGCTCTTACCGATGTCAATGCCCAAGTCAATGAAGAAGAAAGTGAAGATTGGTTAAGAAAAAGCATCGGCAACGTTTTACCAGCCTTGGAAAATGTAGCAGGTACTTGGCATCATTGTTTAGCCGATTTTAGCAACAATAATTTACCTTTGATTGGTGTTATTCCGGGATTTACAAATATTCATATATTCTCTGCTTTTAACAATCCCTTACTTATTGTACCACCGCTAGCAGAGCGTTTTGCTAATTTTATCGCCGGCGCTAAAGACGATATCATTACTCAGATGTCTCCCCAAAAGTAAAGTTTAGTTGCAAATAATTTGCTTCTTTTTGAAAGGTGCTAATCTAATAGTAGAAGCTAATAAGCTTCCTGGCAGATACAACACAACAGCTAAAAGTGAAAAGAAGAGGTAAAAACGCTGATTGATTTACATCTGTCTCGTTACAACACAACAACACCCAACGCGAACGCCGAGATTTCCTCAAATATAAACATCAGGGGGCACTGTCACTGATTTTCATTACTTGTGTGCAGTGATGAAAGTAAGTGCATCCCTGACTAGAAGAAACAAGGAGAGGAAATAACGCAGCTAGTAGAACGCTTGGGTGTTGTTGTTATTTGTGCCGCGCCTGGGTGTAAGCTTGTACGAGGTTGAATAGTAAGAGAGATTTTAAATAGCGCCTTATGTCAATTATTGCGCTCAGAGCATGGTATCTTGAAGATTACGAACCGATGCGGGAAGTGGAAAAACGTCCCCCAGATATTCGCTTAAGTAAAAAAAGCCTGTTGAAATCAGGATTAAGAGCGGATTTTTTAGAGGAAAGTGACCAAGTTAAGCAATCAACTTGGTTTGAGCGCTATCTGGAAGGAGAAAATATTGAGTTTTATATTGAAGGTAGTGGTGGTTATTGCGTAGCCAACATTGACTTAATTAGTCATGAAATTTATTTCACCAAACAAGGGGTTTTAGCGCAGTTAGAGCCGACAATTTTTTTATGCTATCAAACTGAGTATGCCTTTTCGAGTGACGCTTTGCGACAAGGATTGCAAAATAGTTTAGAAATATTGAATATGCGATCGCGCTTACCTTTAACCTTAGTTGAATCTTACCGCCCTAGCGATGGTTCTGTACGACTAAACCGGACAATGATGCGAAAAATCCGCAAAAGTTTGTTGTTTATCGCTGACACTACACCAATTGCTAGCATCGACGGCAAAGAAATAGCTCAACTAATACCCAGTCCCAACGTTTGCATTGAAATTGGCTATGCGATTCAAAGTAAGCGCTCTGAACAAATTTTACTAGCAAAAATGCAACGCCCAGATTTACCGGGACAATTTCCCTTTGATTTACCGCGATCGCAAATTTTAGAATTTACAGATAGCACCGACTTAGATAAAATATTAAAAGAGGCGATTGAAACTCAATTGGCGCGATTTAAATTGTTTTCGTAATAGATATAAAAAAGTGGAAATTAATTATGTGTTATGTCAAATCTGGTAAATTACTGACAATGTAAAGACGTTCCGGCGGAACGTCTCTACGACGGTAGGTAGGTTTTCGGATTTGATATTACCTGAAACCCATGTAGAGACGTAGCACTGCTACGTCTCTTTTGTAATATATGACAATTCCCCGCTATTTCTTTGCCCCATTTATAAAAGGAGTTAATTGCTCTGCCCTTAAAGACTGTAAAAAACTAAGATTAAGGGGAGTTTTACTGATATATTTGGCGTAAGCTGGCTGCAAATAAACTTGATATTCAGGACGATTTAAAAGATAAGTTTCAAAAAAAGCGACACTCAAAGCATTTAGATAAGAATGGGCATCTTTACGATCTGGACCGAGGAAAGCTGGCGGTACAGGTAATACATCATTTTCCGGCGTTGGTTCGGCTAAAGCAGTAAAGTGCGTAGCATTTTCAATAATTGCTAAGTATTTATTTTTGCTCCCAAGCCAAGTAAAAGGGCGAATTTGTTCTGGTACAGTAGGAGTTACAATATCTTGACTACCACCTACAACCATAAAAGGAAGTTTAATTTGACGCACCTCGCTTTCAGCAAAGATGCTACTGACGAAAGGATTAATTGCAAAAACAGCTTTAATGCGATCGTCTTTTAAAGAATAATTTGCTGGTTTTAACTCATTTGCTCGACACTGCAAAAGCACTGACAAATTCAAAGATTTATTCGGATTGCAATCTTTGCGAATTTGGTCAAAGTTAATTTTTGCACCAGCCAGGGTAAAAACAGTATAACCTCCATAAGAATGACCAAATGCCCCAACTTGCTGAAAATTCAGTTTACCCTGCATTCGCGGATCGGACTTTTCTAAACGCTGAAGTTCATTCAGCACAAACTTGACATCTAAAGGTCGATTAATCAATTCCGCCGGTTCTGGTGGACCTGCCAAACCGGAAAAGTACCGCTGAAAGCGTTGTGCATTACTACCAGGGTGTTCCAAAGCGGCAACAGCAAAACCGTAGGATGCTAAATGTTGCGCTAGATAGACAAAAGCAAAACGGTCTGAAGCGACACCGTGAGAAATGACAATTAGAGGAGACGAGGAGGGGGAGAGTGGGGGAGTGGGTGAAGATAAGGGAGATGAGGGAGATGAGGGAGATAAATTTCCCCCTTGTCCCCTTGTCTCCTTGTCTCCTTGTCGTCCCCTTTGTGGTAAATAGAGATCCACAGGTAGACGCCGATCGCGTGTTTGGTCTTTCAATTGCAGACTTATTTTTGAAAAACGAAAATTTCCAGGCGATCGCAAATCTGGCTGTTTGGAAAAGTCAATGTTTGCAGTTTCCGCTTCTGCGTTTGCTTCTCTTTGAATAAAAGCAACGATCGCATCTCTTCTTTTCAGCAAGTCTGTCAAGTTTGATACTACCTGCAACCCTTCTGTAAAGTTTATTCTTACGCTATTGCTGGGAAATCGTCGCAGCACATTCACAACAGTTAAGCCTTGGGGGTCAGCAGCAGCTAAAATCAAAGCACCACGTATTGCATAGAAACCGTTCATTTGTTTATCAGTTTGGATTAATTCTCCCAAACGTTGCACTACCTTTTCCCCTAAAGGTGAGTAGCTAAATTGAGATACTAAAGTAGGAGTAACTTTAAACTTTTGCTGGAGTAATTCCCGCAGTTGAGCAAGTTGTTGAGGAGTAGCGCGTCCAGCATAAAAGGCAAGGTCTTTATTAATTTTACCTTCTTTAGCAAAAGTTTCTAGAGATTGGGTGGATAAAGTAAATTCTCCAAAGGGAGGATAATAAAAAGCGATTTGGTCAGCCGCTATTGAAGGAGTTGCAGTTAAAACTGTGGATATAAAAGCGAAACTCAGATATTTAAGAAATTTTTTCATTATGTGTACCCTAGAGTAATTTCAAAGTATAAGTAACTTAGGGACGAAAATTAAATAATATGCTATTTCCTGCGTTCTACCTCACCCCTTACCCCTCTCCTTAATAAGGAGAGGGGAGATAAAGCACAGCTTTATCGGGGTGAGGTTTTGTATTAAATCCATGTTCCTTAAACATTAAATAGATATCTCCAGAAAAGACGTAGCAGTGCTACGTCTCTACAAGGGTTTCGGGCAAAGCATAATAAGCATAGCGATCGATGTATAATAAATTTTTCGGAAAAATGATCCCAGCAGAGGGATAATTAATGTAAAAGTTCAAAATAGTTCATATGTCATCCGCCTCATGCGCTCCTTGTGTCGTTGTCCTTAAGCAGCAACAAGAGCAAAATATCCAACATCAAAAAGAGTGCCCAGGTGTTGCAGCCAACCAATGCCAAAAGCCGAAAAATTGTACTGTGGTTGAAAATGGTCGAGTTGTTGTCAAACCATTACAACCACCGCTCAACGAATAAACTCAAGGCATTCACTCTAGAGGCAATACATCATGGAAGAAGTTGTAATCGATGTAGCGATGTCCTTCGACAGTGCGGTAAATAACATCTACAAACCGATTGTTCCAGAGAATTTCCCCCGCAGTATAATCATGACGGACATGGACTGATTGGGCAATGGTTTCATCAATGCCAGTTAATAAGACTGTAATCGTGGTATTTGTCTCAATTAAAGACTCGGCTGACATCCCATAAAGTGGACTCGATTCATCGATGGCGTGCATTCCCAGCCAAGTTAAACTAAAGCTCGGAGAGTGATTCCTAATCAGTTGCAAATCGTAGATTCTGCGGATAAATTCTTGTTCTTTGGTAACTTCATCACGGATTAAGTATACCTGCATCTGCGCTTCTAAAATCTGGTTGCCACGCTGGTTTGCCGTCCTAAAGATTAAGGTTGGCATTCCCTCATGAGGTGTAATTACAGCGACACGGCTAAACATCACACGGGCAGTCGGTCGAGAAAAACGAGCAAAGGCTAATCCGGTCATCACGGCAATTCCTACCGGACCTGCCATTGCTTCAATTGTGACAATAATATTGCAGTAGGTCGTTTTCGGATACATCGCACCGTAGCCGATGGATGCTAAAGTTTGAACGCTGAAGAAAAACATATCCAAAAAAGAACCTGGTCGTGCGTTCTCGACGCAATCTCCTCCTAGTAAGTAGAAGATTGCAAACATAGCATTGGTTGCCATATACATGACAGCAATCAGCAGTAAAAATCCAGACCAGGGAAGAGTTAGTAATAGATGATACGGGTCGCGCCAGTATGAATACCAGCTATTCGTGCCCACAATCTGGAACCTTCCATCTCGGATCTTGATGTTAACTCGTGGAAGCCGACGCTGCCGTTGATTTCTTGAGAGTTTCTGCGGTCGAAATTTCATTTTTTTGTAGCCAAAAAAACTGTTTGGACGCAAGCCTTTACTGATTATTACTTTAATCGGAACAGTTATTGCTAATTTTATCGCTGAAACCGCTACAATTGCATGATAGATAGACTTTATATTATCCGCCGGGACGGGAAAATCTAGATTTTAATATACGTATATTTCACAATATATTTTTGATATTTAAAGTATAAAATCGTCTATAAGTTTTCAATATTATAGACGATTTATGCAATCAAATTTAAAAAAATCTGAGTTCTGGTTTAAAGCGATGGGTTTAGCAAGCTTTGTGAATATGACTTGCTCGGCGATGGCACTGGCAGACATGCTTCAACCTAATCAACAAAAACCGTTGATTTTCCCAGAGAACCTCAAATTCCTAGCACCTCTGAAGAAAATGCAGATATTCAAAGTTGAAAGAAACGATTTTGCTAAAAATACCTGTTCTATCGAGGTAGACTCAGTTTGTGAGTTTTAATTAGCGCTTTCCCTGCACAAATAAGTAGAGACGTTCCGCCGGAACGTCTTTTTACCGGCGGAACGTCTCTACCATGTATACTATTTTTCTGCGTTTGGTTCTTGACCTTGGGAACAGCGATCAAACCATTCTTGATATTTATTTTGAGTTGACTCATCTTCAACAACGATTGTTACTCGCACTTGCTTACATTTATGATTGCCCTCAAGAGCGATCGCATTTAAAAGTAAACTAGCTATTTTTGGTGAACTAAAATCGCGACTCACGGTTAAATTACCGTCAAGACTTGCAAATTCAGGTGTTTGGTTTTCAGCTAAATCAATACGAGAGATTTCTGTTAACCCTAAGTCAATTTCTGCAAGTTGTTTGTGTTCCGGGCTGATTTGTTCAACAATCAGTTTTTCTCTGCGGACTGGTACTTGTACCATCCTAGTTTCAACCTCTTTGCGAACAATAACCTCACCAATTTTTCGCTTGGTGCTGTCAACAATTAATCTCTCACCTAGCAAAGTAATAATCTCTTCTTCTACCACATTATCTAAATTATATTTCGCTTCTACTGTACTATTGGCTTCTGTAACAGTATTGGAATTATCTAATCTTTTTTCGTTTTCTGATATTTCTTTTCCTAAATATTCCTGATTAGATATTCCTAATTTATCTATTTCCATATGTACAGACCTTGTTGATGTGTCAGTTTTTTGATGAGGTTACTTCGTAGTAAGAAAAAACGATTATTGATCCTAATATCATATATATTAGACATCGACCGAATTTAATTATGCGTTGCCCCAAATTTTTGATGAAACCTAGCAATGCTATGTCTCTACCTATGACTCTGGAATTGCAAAGACATATATATTAGACATCTTGTGTGAAAATAAACTATGCGTTGTCCACAACCCTTGTATAGACGGGAAATTTCGCGTCTCTACATCGTTTTCCATTCCTATATCTGTTGTAAAGACGTTCCGTCGGAACGTCTCTACGACTTCACTTGCATTGCAGATATTAGTGTTCTTCGATAGGAAGATTAGGAGCGTTTACATCGCGTTGTCCACAACCCTTGTAGAGACGCAAAATTTAGCTTGTAGAGACGGGAAATTTCGCGTCTCTACATCGTTTTCCACTCCTATATCTATTGTAAAGACGTTCCGTCGGAACGTCTCTACGACTTCACCTGCATTGCAGATATTAGTGTTCTTCGATAGGAAGATTAGGAGCGTTTACATCCAATTCTTCACGACGGATAGTTTCTTTGGCTTCTACTGTTTCGTGGTCAACTACTTTCTTGACTCTGACTTCTTCACGGACAAATGCTTCTTTGTTAATATTGGCAGTTTCTTCGTAGATTTCCATGCGTGCTACTTCACCTTCACGGAAAGCGGTTGCATTAGGAGCAACAGTTTTGCCAGCATCAGCCGGTGTTACTCGTTCGACGATTACGCGCTCTTTATCTACTGGAACTGAAACCCGTGCTATGTCGGTTTCAATGCGCTTACCGATCGCTACTTCGCCGGTCTTACGACGTTGTTTGTTAGCTATTAATCGTTCTTCGTACAATCTCAGGGTTTGGTGATTCTGCTCGTTCATGTCGTACAAAGGAGAATCTTGTTTGTAATCGTAGGTGTCGCGATCGTAAGAAGGTGCAGATGCGTCTAGGGAGCGTTCAGGTGTAACTCCAGTAGAGGGACGATATACCCCGCGTACTTTTTCTTCGTAGTCGTAATCAACTGCGAGGCGATCGCTAAATTCAGGTAAATCTTCTGCTTGCTGTCTGGTCATTCCTAAAGCATATACGCGATCGGCATCATGATCGACCCGAGTACGACCAACTGGTAACAAGACTTTCTTACCAAAAATCCAAAAACCTAAGTCAACAATAAAATAGCGAAAATGTCCATCTTCATCCACTAAAACATCGCTAACAGTACCAATTTTTTCGTCGCTTGCTTCTGTATATACATTCTTACCTTTGATGTCATCACCGTCAAAAATGCTGTTATACTCTGAGTCAAAATCTTCTAGTCTGTGAAGAGGCATATTATTTTTACTCCAACTTTGTTTATCCGACATTCATATGTTAATTTTTTATTCGTTTATCTTCCTCTTTCTAACGACTGAATTCAATTACTTATCTCTCTATTCAAATGGTAGATATTTAAATTTATAACGGTTCCTAGATGGATGAAGTACATATCAAAAACTCACCACGCCAGGTGCTTCAACGCGCTTAACCCGCGCAACGCACTGGCTCCCCAACCCCTCTCCTTAGCAAGGAGAGGGGAGATAAAGCACAGCTTTATGGGGGTGAGGTTAAAATACACTCAACAATTTTTTCATCAGTTGTTCTTAACATTAGAACCGCTTTTATTCACATGCAAATCGCCTTGAGTGTCAATGTCTAACTCTTCGCGACGAATTGTTTCTTGTGCTTCAACCGTCTCTTTATCTACAACCTTGCGGACTCTAACTTCTTCACGCACAAACGTTTCTTTATGGATATCCGGAGTTTCTTCGTAGAGTTCTATGCGTGCAACTTCACCTTCTTCAAACTTCAGTTCACGAGAATCTGTCACAGCTTCGCTTGTTGTGGGAGTAATTCGTTCAATCACAACTCGATCTTTTTCAACTGGTACTGAAACTCGTGCAGTTTCAGTTTGAATATGCTTACCGACTGAGACTTCTCCAGTTTTGACACGAGTTTTATTTGCAACTAATCGTTCTTCATACAGCTTCAAAGTTTGATGAGATTGGTCGTTCAAATTATAAAAAGAAGGTTCTTGCTCATAATTGTAGGTGTCGCGATTGTAATTAACTTCTCTACCTTCTGGACGATAAACATTACGTACCTTTTCTTCATAATCGTAATCAACGGTTATGCTGTCTTTGTATTCGGGTAAATGCTCCACTTGTGATTTGCTGAGACCATCAACGTAGACGCGCTTTTCAGGATAGTCAATGTGGGAAAGACCAATGGGAAGCAATATTTTTTTACCTAAAGAAGCAACACCTGTATTAATGACTAAATAACGAAAACGACCTTCTGGATCGACTAATGCATCAGCTACTGAGCCAATTTTTTCTTTACCTTCGGTATAGAGATCCAAAGCTTTAACGTCATCACCATCAAAGGTATCTCTATAGTTGGGGTCAAAGTCTTCGAGTTTGTAAAGAGGCATACTGCTGTTCCTAAGATGTTTAAAATATCTATCTAGGAATAGCTTAAACATTACTTCGTTTGTTTACCTCCTGCTAGCGATAGAATTTAATTGATGTTGATTAAAACTAATGGCTGATTATTTTACCTAAAATCCCAAAAGCTATGATT
Organism: Tolypothrix brevis GSE-NOS-MK-07-07A; assembly: GCA_019358985.1. GTDB lineage: Bacteria > Cyanobacteriota > Cyanobacteriia > Cyanobacteriales > Nostocaceae > Hassallia > Hassallia brevis. Next base: position 42,057 of record JAHHIJ010000027.1, read on the forward strand.
AACCTGTGATCACAGATTTCAATACCACTTTAGGTAGAAAAATAAATAGTTATAGATGGAAAAAAGTATTTCTTAAGTTAGACGATCGCTTGTGATTTTCTCCCCCTATAGATGTATATTGAGTATTAGAAAGATATCCGCCAAATGTCAATGGGAAAATTAGACAAAGCAGCTTCACCACCATGACCAATAATAAGAATTTTGCCATTGGGACTAAAAGCGATACTACTAGGGGCAAGACGATCAAAATCTTGATTGTTGCTGGGAGGTTGCACCAAGGTTTTTAGTAGTGTCCCGGTAGATAAATTCCACAACTTAACCGAAGTATCTAAACCACCAGCAACCAGCGTTTGTCCATCCGGACTGATAGCGATCGCACTGATGCCCCCAATTGAAGATAAATTCAAAGTACGCTGCAATTGTCCGGTGTTTGCGTTCCATATCTTCACAGAAGAATCTGTACCGCTGACAAGGGTTTCCCCATCGGAACTAAAGGCAAGAAAACTAATTGCGCTGGAATGTGCAGTCAGGGTACGCAGTAATTTTCCTGTTTTCAGATTCCATAAGTTGATGATATTATTTGTATTATCCACCCCACCACTACCGCTAGCCAAAGTCTGTCCATCCGCACTGATGGTAATAGAACTAACTCGACTGGAATGTCCCTGTAAAGTAGTAAGCAATTTTTTTGTATTCAGGTTCCATAATTTGATAGTCTTGTCGTAACTAGCCGAAGCGAGAATTTGCCCATCTGGAGCACAAGCAAGGGAAGTAATGCCTTGTGAATGCCCAATTAAAGTACCAAGCAATTTTCTTGTATTCAGGTTCCATAATTTGATATTCTTATCAGTATTAGCTTGTGCCGTTCCCCCAGCACTAACTAAAATTTGCCCATCGGGACTAATCGCAACCGCATTAACTCCATCTTGATGTCCATCTAGGGTAGCCAGCAGTTTTTTTGTATTCAAATTCCACACCTTAATTGTTTGGTCAAAACTACCACTAACAAGGATTTGCCCATCCTTGCTTAAAGCAAGAGAGGCAACATTCCATATATGTCCGCGCAATTGGTAAAGAAGTTGAAAGTTCTGCCCAGATTTCTCGACTGGTGTAGTGTTTATATTTTGTGTTGGTCGCGATTGTGCGGATGAAGATAAGTTGCTTACACCAGTAGCAAAGGTTGCTGCGATTAGCGAGGTTATAACCGCTTTTGATGATAATTGATGAAGGTTCATTTGTGTACAAAATAAACGTGTTTGTGAAATTGTAAATAGACATCGACCGAATTTAATCATGCGTTATCTGAAACCCTTGATTAGACGTAGCAGTGCTACGTTTCTACATTCATTTTCACTCCTATGTCGTAATTATAGAGCAATCTTATTTGAGGAAAAGAAAATTCTCGGTGTCCAGAGTCCCGACTTCTTAAAGAAGTCGGGAATCTAAGTTTTCATTATTTAGGATTACTATATGCACTGCAAGAAAAGAAAATATAATAGCTTGTAACGTTTGCCAAAACAACTGTTAGCGTTGTTAAATTTCACATGTTTAATCAAATTTGGTTATCACAACTGCAAAAACATCGAGCGATCGCCGTGATTCGCGCTCCCGAATTTGAATTGGGACGTAAAATGGCTTCTTCAATCGCTTCAGGAGGAATGCGGTTAATCGAAATTACCTGGAATAGCGATCGCGCTGCGGAATTAATCGCTCAACTACGCTTAGAATTACCAGAATGCATCATTGGTACTGGTACGCTGTTAAATCTTAATGATATGGAAATGGCGATCGCATCTGGAGCGCAATTTCTGTTTACACCCCACGTTGACTCAGCTATGATTCAAGCCGCAATTGCAAAACATATACCTATTATACCAGGTGCTTTGACTCCCACAGAAATCGTTAGCGCCTACAATCAAGGTGCAAGTTGTGTCAAAGTGTTTCCTGTACAAGCGGTGGGAGGAGTTAATTATATTAAAAGTTTACAAGCACCTCTAGGAAAAATACCGTTGATTCCTACAGGTGGTGTATTGATAGAAAATGCTCAGGAATTTTTAACAGCTGGAGCGGTAGGAGTTGGTTTGAGTAGTGAATTATTTCCTAAAAAGTTGGTAAATAGTGGAGATTGGGAAGCGATAGGTCAACTCGCAAAAACTTTAATGCAAAAATTAGTTACAGCACCCTATCCCTCTAATCGAATACATTTAGAGACGTAGCACTGCTACGTCTCTACAAGATTTTGGATTTTATATAAACCTCGTCCATGATGAAACCTGGAGTTTTGCTCTTATTAAGATGTGTCATTGCGACGCAAGGAAGCAATCTCAAAGTCTTGGCAGAAAACTATGGTTTTCAAAGTAGACGAGGTTTATGTACTTCCTAAGGAGTGAAATCTGCTGTATTGGTCAATAGACTTCTTGCAGAAGTTAGGGAAAAAAGTAAAGGGGAAAGGTTTTTATCCCTTTCCCCTTAAGATGAACTTCTTTCCCCACTTCTTGCACTCATGAATGCGCTCATAGCTTTATTGGTGGTCAACTTCTTCCGAGCGCTGCTTTTTGCTGTGAACAATTAGATTACGGCAACCCATGCTGTACTTAATACGCGCCAGTCTTTTGCAGAACAACTCTAACAGTTTGCAACAGAATTCTTAAGTCTAGCCATATTGACCAATTTTCAATGTAATCCATATCTAATTTGACTGCATCTTCAAAATTCTCAATATTTGAGCGTCCAGAAACCTGCCACAAACCAGTGATACCAGGCAAAACCTCTTGGCGGATAAAGTGCTTTGTTTTAAACTTTTGTACATCACGGATAGGTAAAGGACGAGGACCAACAAGACTCATTTGCCCAACTAAAACATTAAACAGTTGTGGCAATTCATCCAAACTGTAAAGGCGGAGAAATTTACCAAGTTTTGTAATGCGAGGGTCGTCTTTCATTTTAAAAATGATACCATCTTTGATTTCATTCTTTTCTTCTAAAGAAGCTTGAATTTTCTCTGCATTTGCAACCATTGTCCGGAATTTCCAAATCTTAAATTCTTGACCGTGTAAGCCAACACGTTTTTGCCTGAAAAATATCGAACCAGGAGAATCTAACTTAATCATCAGAGCAATCAACAGATATACAGGCAAAAGTAGCAAGATTAAAATCAGAGAAAAACAAAGGTCAAAAATCCGCTTGATCCAGAAATCGATGCCGACAACAATTGGTGCAGTAATTGTTGGATAAGGAACATCTCCAACCATGCCAAATGTAGATTTAGGAAGAGAAAATTCACCCTGTGTTGGCAGCAAACGCAGAGTAATGCCAGCATTATAGAAATGCCAGCAAAGGAACAAACGATTTTGAATGGCACTCCAAGAAACAAAAACTTCTTCTATATTTTGACTGCGAAGATATTCAAAAGTTGTCTCTCTGTTAGCTAAGTCTAGGCATTTAGAATCTTCAAATCCTTGAATTGCATAGCAATCATCTTGTTCTATTAACTTCATGTTATGCTCTTTTTCTTGAGCATCAGCAATGATAAAAATCGGATGGCGAATTGCCCCTTTTTGACGCAGAAAGTTAGTGGAAATATTAAATAGACAACGAAAAGTACAGATGAATACTACAGATAGTAGCCAATACAGTAGAAGAGTCGAATGTGAGATATAGCCATTTGGTTCATAGAGAGAGGCAATAAATAACAAGAGCAAAGATGACAGAGAAATTGCTTTGATGATACCCAAATAATCACGACGATAAATACCAGCTTTGTAAAGACCAGTCGTGTCAAAAATGACAATTGGTAGGCTGATATTTAGCAGCAGAAATGATATATTTTGTGTCCAAGGAGACTCGAAAGGAACGCCATAAAAAACTGCTAAATTCCATGCGAAGTACATAGATGTAGCATCTAGAAGAATAAGTATGACTACACGCAGCAGTCTGATAAATAGTCCTCTTTGTATTCTTGTGATTTTAGGCGATCGCAAGTCCGGTTTTAAACTATCTATGGATAGATTGGTGGAAATCATAATCATGAATTGTCCTTATGTTGACTGCAATTCAAATCTGTAAGTAAGAGATAATTCCAAATTCTATTTCGCTTGACTTGTAAAACTCCAAATTTCTCGTAATAACAATGTGGCTAGAAACCAAGGCTCAAGTAAGTAACGCTTCCAAAGTCTTTTCGGTTCGCTCAACAGACGATAAGACCATTCCAAGCCAAACCTTCCCATCCAACGAGGTGGAGTAGGAACCACTCCAGCTACATAGTCTATGCAGGCTCCACTAGTCAAAATAGCGTTGGTATGAATCTGCTCTAGATTGTCTAGAATCCAATGCTCCTGGCGTGGCATACTCATTCCCACCATTAATACATGAGGTTTGTAAGCATTGATTGCAGCCAGAGTAGCAAGATTGTCTTCACTGTCTTGACATATGTCAATATAACCGTGGGCGCAAGCAACCTGTAAACCAGGAAACTTCTGGCGCAAAATACTTGCTCCTTGTTCAGCTACTCCTGGCTTTGAACCTAGATAGAATACGCGCCAGCTTTTACTAGCTGCTTCCGCCATTAGAGGACATACCCAGTCAGCATACGTTACTCTTTGTTCTCGCTTGAGTGGAAAACCTAACAGCTTGCCAATGAGTATTAGAGGCATACTATCAATATGGATATAGTCTGCCTTGGCGTAGAAAGCTTGCATTTTCGGGTCTTTATGATAGAGATAAAGACTATGCAAGTTGTGATTGGCAATAATCCATTTCTGATTCTGTTCAATAGATTCTGCAATCAAAGAATTCAACTCAGGAATTGAGAGTGCATTCACTTGAACGCCAAGATATTTGTAAGCTGAAGTCTGCATCATGAGTTTTTACAGTATTAGATTGTGTATGTAGAGACTTGATACTGCTGAGTATGCGATCGCTTTTTTTCTAATATTTTTTCAGCACCTTCGACTAAAGCCTGCACCCTAGCTGTCCAACTGTGATGATTTACGATCTCGATGCGAGCAAATCGTCCCATTTCCGGTAGTGTTTCTCTGTTGTGATAAGCTTCTACCAAGGCACGTTTTAAATCATCTTTGTCACCTGGTTGAAACAAGAAACCTGTTTTGCGATCGCATACCAAACGTGTAGCATCTTCAAAAGCTGATGCTATGACTGGTTTAGCCATTGCCATGTACTCATAAAGTTTCATCGGTGACAGATACATCTTCCCCATCTGAAGTTCAACTTGCCCTGAATAACCAACATCAAAGCCAGCGATATACTGTGGCACTTCCTGCCAAGGAACTCGACCTACAAAGGCTACATAAGGGGAAAGTTCAAGTTCTTCAACCTGCTTTTCCAAAGCAGATTTCATTGCACCATCACCTACTACTACCAGCGATATATCCAAACCTTCATCTCGTAATTCTGAGATCGCTTTTATTAGTAAATCTAAGCCAGTCCAAGCATATAAACTACCAACAAAACCTATGGTAAAACCTGGGAATATCCGCTCTGGGATATGTATTCCTGGATTAATAAAATCAATATCAACTCCATTTGGCACTAAGACAATTTTTTCACTTGGAATATCATAATCATGTATCAATATTTCTTTTAAAGTTTCACTAACACAGGCTAAAACATCGCATTTTTTATATGCTCTGATTTCCATCCAACGAGCTAAACTATCCAGTATTAATGCTTTTCGTTCTGCTTTAGCTTCATAAAAAAGTAAAGCTTCAGCTTGCAAAATCCAAGGTATTCCTTGCCATTGAAATATCCAGCCCAGACATTGCAGAGTTGCAGCGTATTCATAAACCCAATCTACTTGATTTTTAAGTTCTTGCCAGCTTTTCCAAGAGTTGATAACACCCAACCCGATACGCATAAAATCTACTACTAAGGTGTGGAAAAATCCCCTGCTAATTACTTCCCCAGAACCCTTTTCTGACCATTTTTTTGGAACTTTATCCCCTACAATAAATGTTTCAATTTTCCAATCTAGTGTTTTAAAGCCCTTGAGGATTCCCAAAATTCGGGAACGGGGACCAGACATCTCTGCGTCAGGATGTGTTGAAATTCGAGGTGCTGCTGCTAAAAAACCAAGCCGCTGTTGCATTTTTTTATCCCTTAACCTTGTGGAATATCTTCAGCAAATGTGGGAGATGCTGCCAAGTTCTTGTAACCAATAATGGCGCGTAAATAAGGTAAAAACCAATAAATTAGCCAAAATATCCCAGAATGACGACGACAGAATGTAGCCCACGGTTTAAACGGAAAAGCTTTGACTTGAACTACCTTTTTTAAGCGTTCTAAAACAGGTAATTTTGTATCTACCCAGCTGTTGCGAATTGAGTTTTTACTACAGGTTCCGACATACTCAGGTGCAACCCATATAGAGTAACCTAATTTTCTTGCCCTTAACCCGTAATCTAAGTCTCCTAAACTGTGGATGAATGCTGCATCAATATTCTCTAATTTTTTGGCAACAGCATGAGGAATTAGCACGCAGTTACCAAACATGGTGTCACATTCTTGGAGAAGTTGAGTTGAACCCAAAAATTCATATTTGTTGGAGTACCATTTGCAAGATTTAACTGCACCACCGTAGGAGGCTTTTCCAGTCAGCAAATCTTTAGTTGTTCCAACTAATATTGAGTTTTTACAACCCTCTTTTGACAATTCTTGATGAATACTTAATAAGCGTTCAAAAGTTTTTGATTCCAGTATGGTGTCATCATTCAACCAAAGATAGTAGTCATAATCTCTTTGCATTGCTTCAGCAAATGCCAGCCTCATTCCTCCAACCCAGAATAGATTCCCATTACCCTTAAGAATCCGAACTTGTGGATAGAAAGCTTTAACTATCCCTGAAGTACCATCAGAACTTCCATCATCGGTTAAATAAACATCAAAAGATTTTGTTTGCTGGTATAACGCACGCAGACAAGTAAGAGTTGTCTCGCATCTGTTAAAACAAGTCATTATGACTGCTATCTGTGGTTGTTTCATCGATTATTTATTTCTCCCCTTAATTAAAGATAATTTATCTTTGATTACAGATTTAAATATTAGTTAACGTTTCGATAAAGCTTTTATATAGAGAATGCCGCATTTAATTCCTCTAAACTAAATTTATGCAAATCCTCTAATTTGATATAACGAGATTGAATCCCATTAGGTGCAGCGAAGAATTTTTCCATCATTGCTTCTGGTTGTTTCTTCCCACCACCTTCTTTTTCAATAAGTTTAGCGATATAACTGCAATAAGCTAATCTCAAATCGTTCATTTTTTTGAGGGTTTGTTGTCGAATTTTTTGTGGCTCAGGAGCTAGATGTTTGAAAATTTGCACAGCTTCAGCAACTGCCTGAGGTTCTGGAGACACAATGATTGAATTCTCAGGAGTAAAAAATTCGTCTCGTCCACCTTTACTTGGGGTACTAATAACTGGAATTCCACAAAGTAAGTATTCACTTGAAGCTAGATTTGCTCCTTCAACTGCTGAAAGAATCAAACCGACATAGGACTGGTTATACTTCTTTGCTAATTCTGTACGTGGAAGAAAACTTTTGTTGAAATCGGCATGTTTCAGTTCTGGACAGAAAGTATGCAAGTCACCACCATAGGATGCAACCATCAATCTTTCTACATTTTTTGCCAGCCAAAGACGCTTTGATTCATTGAGTTGTGCCGTGTAGATTGCATCATAGAGCTTTGGTTGATCAAGTATTTCATACAAATACTCATTTATATAAAAATTTTGGTTGAAGTGCGCTCCACGAACTAAGAAACATTTTCTTAGTTCTTCTTCATCTGATGCATTTACCATTAAGTGATGCGTTCTTCCCTCCAAACTATGCAGGGTTGCCTTTATCTTTCTTAGCAACATTTGCTTAGGTGTTCCACACCATCCAGGAACATGTTCTAAAACATGTTTTGGACGAAACCATTTAGGGAGAGGTTTATGTGTAATTTTTTTTTGCTCATAAACCACTCCACCAAGGAAAGGATAGCTTCCAAGAAAGGAAACAATCAGAGGCTGAGTACTGAAAATATAAAAACCGTGAAACAACATACAGATAATTTACCTTACTTAACTATGTTATTAAAAGACAAGAATTCTTAATTTACAATTGCAGAGTATGGAGGTAGAAGCAAAAGTAGATATTCTTTATTTATAGTCATTATTTAAGACATAGTTTATGTTTATTCCATAAAGAATAACTTGATAGTTATTGTACGCTTCACAAAACACAGGATATCAACTCAAGGAACATAATTTCATTACAGCGCGAATCACAATTGTATTTAATCGTCCTATTGAACTGAATTTATTTATAGATTTGCAACTTTTTCTATCCAATTACTCACGTTAATATTTAAATTAATTACACGCAGTTTTTGTTCTATTTTCCTTACAGTCAACATATGCCGATGCATAACTGATGTGCGTGGCATATTATGTCTGACAACTGCTTCACATAACCATTGATATTTATATGATCCTAGATTAAAGTTCTTCAGACTTTTAATTTGTGCATTCCAATCGTTATAGAAAAACAAATTGAAATAATGAATTGACACTATTTCATCCCAAGCTTTAATTCGCGATTCTTTCGATAAGCGATTATGCAAGGGTAATGGATAACTACAAGTAGAAGAAAAATGAGATATATTTTCTTCTAAGGAGCATAAAGTCACAGACAGAACTGACTGTTCTACAAAATAAATCCCTTGGGGAGGGGTAATGTCTAAACGCATTACCTTTTCAAAATTTTCTTTCCAAGCTGTGAATATACCAGCATTTCTTCTCACCGCAACTAAACCAGAATTCCAGTAACCTCTAATATTTTTTTTGCCAATTGGTGTGTTGACAAATATCTCGCGTTTGACTCCAAGCACTTCATACAGTTTCATCCAGTACCAGTCTTGAGGATCTTTATTTCCAGTAGAACCAATTCCTTGACCATATTCTGGACGTATCCGGACGTTGGAATCTGATGGTAATAAAAACTCTTTAGGCTCAGAAAAAAAGCATTTATCACTGTCTAGAAAAACTAAAATATCCGCATCTATGTTTTGTTCTGCATAGGCACAAACTAAAGGCTTATTTGCTAAATAATAGTTATGAAACTCTTCATTTATGGGAACTTGTTGATGAATAACTTGCAAAGCTGTAAAGGCTTTTCGAGTTTCCATAGAGATAGGTTCACCTACTCTGGGATGAAAACTATATATGGGTGTATCTTTTAAATTGCCGCAGAATTTGCGAATACTTTCTGCAAGCATTAGAGATTGACCTTCTAAACGACCAGGTTCTGTACAAATGATAAAAGCTATAGGTACTGACATCTTGTGTTTTTCCTTACTTAATGAAATGTGAACTGAATCAATAACTGCTTGTTTAATTAAGGATGTAGTAATTACTAGTTATAAAAGTTAAGAGTTGGATTTAAAATTAGGTGAATATATAGCATTTCCTAGTCTGCTGAGGTACAAATTTATCTGCGTCCATCGGCGTTTATCTATCTTCATCTGCGGTTAATTCAATATTCTGTACCTCATGAATGTGGGAATCGCTAAAAGCTTTTCTATAAGAGTACGACTAATAGCTCCAGTCTTTTTTAAGAGTTAAAGAGATTGATTCAAATTTATGTTGGTTTAGTTTCTCTGAGGATTTCCTGAAATAAAGCTGAATAGCGACGTGCTTGAAGTTGCAGCGTAAATTCTCGTTCTGCTTTTGCGCGTGCATAGAAAGATAGTTTCTGATGTCTCTCTGGATTTTCTAATACCCAGGTAATTCCTTTGGCAAAATCTTCAACTTCATAAGGTTTCGCCAAATAACCATTCTGTTCATGGTCAACAATATCTTTTAAACCAGTAGAATGAAATGCCACAACTGGAGTACCACAAGCGAGGGACTCAGAGGCTGTTTGTCCGAAAGATTCCTGAAGAGATGGCACTAACATCACATCAGCTGCTGAGTAAACACTTGCTAAAGACGTATTATCATGCAAGTGTCCTAAATAGTGTGTTTTAAAACCTAAATCAGGGGGGTTTTCCGGTTGAGATGCACCGAAAATAACGACATTCCAGCTATCATTCCAGCCGGCTTTGCTCAATTGTTGCAGTGATGGTTGCAATAAATGAAACCCTTTATTTCTATCACTTGTTGCCTGTAAGGCTCCGAAAAGAATGAGTTTTCTATCTTGAGGTAAATTGAGAATTTCGCGTGCTAAAACTTGATTGATCGGTCGAAACATTTGAGTATCAAGTCCATGTGGAATGACCTCAATTCGCAAATTTTGGAACAATGAACTAGAACTAGCACAATTAGCTAACCAAGAACTTGGAGAAATAAGAGTTAAATTCAAATCTTTCCAAGCTTTTGCTTTACGCTTCCATACCCAACGGGACAAATCCCAATCATTACCACTGTTGAGTTGAGGACAGGCTCCACAAGATACGGTATAGCGATCGCATTCTCCAATTACATGACATCCACCAGTAAATCCCCAGCTATCATGAAGAGTCCAAACTAAAGGTTGCTTTAACTTAGCAAGGGTTTCTATCTGCATAAAAGCCGCACTAATCCAGTGCAAATTGATAATATCTGGATTAATCTGAGCAACTTGGGGAATAACTCTATCTGGCAACCATTGAGTAAAAAATGAAGTATTACTTCTTTGACGATAAAACTTTAATGGTAAAGTCTCAAATGTCAATTTTGTCTTTGCTATGCCTTGATTTAGTCTAATTTTAGGTGCAATTACTGTTTTGTCATCACTCAGTTTCTCTTGCACCAGCATTTGAGAATCTAGCCCAATATATTGTAAACCTTTGTGCAAGCGATATGCAGCGCGAGCCGCACCGCCACTAATATCATGAGTACTAAGATGCAAAATCTTCACTTCTATTAACCTTTTGATTGCTAAAATTACTTGACGATGAAAACTTATTCAAGATAATACTTTTTCGAGTTCTTTCATACTCAAGAGTCAGAGATAAAGAAGTTGTGACATACATTAACCAATTCCAACTGGGAGTTAATAATCTCGCTTCTGAAAAATTCACTATGATGATGATGAGTAGCATCTGCACAGGCCAATAATCTTGTGGTTTTTTCGCAATTGAGATAACACGAGTCATTGCCATAATAAAAAAGCGGATAAAACCTGCGGCAAAAGTCAAAAAGCCTAAGATTCCTAATTCTAATAACAGTTCTAAAAAACCATTGTGAGCATTACTAGCCCAATCAAGAGTTGCTCTGAGATTAGATGCAGCGCTAGTAGTCCAAAATCCATAAAATCCATAACCTAACCAAGGTCTTTCCAAAATTTTGGCAATTATCATTTCCCAGAGGTCAGAACGTCCACTAAATGTCAGGTCTTTACCGGAAGCACCCACTACACCTTCTGCATTATTCGTAATAAATATTGAAGAACTTATAACTAGCATTACAACTAAGCTAATCATCATAACTTGCAATTTGTAGTTATTTTGTCTAACTAATTTGTAGAAAGGTAAAAGTAATATCATTGTCAACAAAATCGTCAAAGCTGTTGTTGAACGCGAGAGGATAATTAAGCATATAGATATTCCACATAGCACCCACATTAACCAGCGATATCGATTGACACTCAGACCAAGGTGTAAAAAAACTCCTGCACTCCAAGCCATTATGTATCCTAGTTCATTCTTATGACCGAAAATTCCGCTCCACATACCTGCTAATTCCGGTGCTTTGTGAATATAACCTGGCATTAATGCCGAAAAGAATATAGATAACGATGCTGCTGTACCCAATCCCCAAGCTATTAGCCTCATTTGTTCTGTAAGGCTATAACGCATCGCCAAATAAATTGCGAGTAAATATATTCTGATTAGACCTCTTATATAAGTGAGACTAGTACCTATGTCTTCCGTCCATAAAAGAGAAAAGAAGATTATTGCTAGTAATAAAAACTGAAGTTTACCTCTCGTAACTACATACAAAAAACCTTTCCAATATAAAAGTATGAAATAAAATAAAATGGCATATGAAATTAGATTAAGCAAATTATCTACTATACTGCCTCCCAATGGAGACAGAGAAATTTCTTGTGCAGGGCGTATTGACAACGTTCCAACAGAAATGAATATTAGTAAGATAGTTAATAGTTTTTCCGATAATTTAATCTTCAAGTTTCAACCCCAGATTCCTTTTTGAATTGATTATGGCTATGACTATTTGTTGATCGTTGAGTAGTTTATTGCTTTCTTCAACCTCTCCTTAAAAATATCCAAAGCAGTTGCTTTATAGACTGTTTTCTGTGTAAAAATATCTGCTTCTACATTACGCACAATAAACGGTGGATGCTTCAAGGGAAATTCCATTGCTTCCGTTGGTATATTAATGAACGAACATTCTTGATTAGAGCTAAAATGAGTTGCGTCTGCACCAATACCAACATTAGAAACTAAATTTACATTGGGAATAATGCTTAGGCTACCCTGCATCCAGGAAGCAAATGTCCATTGGTAATCCCAGGTGATACCTGTAGGATTTTCATAAACTGACTGAAATATTCGCTGCCAATAATTTACAAGCTTTGGATCTATCAAAATGTCATTTAAGAGATTTTCTGCTTGTACCTCTTTCCAGAGTTTGATGTTCAAATCATAATGTTGCCAAGCACGTCTCCAACTTGCCCAACCCCAGCAATGAGTGTAGCGAGAAAAATAGTAACTATAATTTGTGCGTCTGTGCCCAAATTGAACATTCTGTGCAGAAATTGTTGAAATTCTAGTATCGTGCCTGTATTTTTGGAGTAATTTTTCACAGAAGGGGAAAAAGGTTGGATGAGGTATGCAATCATCTTCTAAAATTATAGTTTCTTCTGTATGGTTGAAAACCCAATCTAAACCAGTATAAACTCGTTTTGCACAGCCTAAGTTAATCTCAGAATAATTCTTGATAACTTCACAATCCCAATCAACTCTTTCAATAATTGATCGAGTTGCTTCACACTTTTGTGCTTCACCCTCACGGTCAGTACGAGGTCCATCTGCTATCACAAATAGCTTTGAAGGTTTTACTTGGCGAATAACTTCAAAAACTTTCTCTGTGGTTTGCGGTCGTTTGAAAATAATAAAGGTAACTGGCGTATTCATGTTTGATTAGACTATTATCTTGAAATAAAAAGGCAAGTTAAAAAATATCAGACACTATTGGAAAGAGATGAGATATCGTTTATGTACATAAATTATTGATACTTTTAAGAATTAGAAAAAGGAAGAAGGGACTGAAGCTGAAGTTTAAATAGTTTGTGTGTTCTTTTGTCAAATCCATTGCTGATAAAAGCGGCAACAGCTTGAGATATTATAGTTGCGATCGCTGCACCCAGTCCTGCATATTTAGGAATCAACAATAAGTTAAGAATGATGTTTAAAATTGCCCCTAATAACGTCTTACCTAAAGAAACATTGTTCAAACCTTCAGCAACAAACCAAGGTGATGTTGCAACACCCATAAATACAAACAACGAAGTCCAGATATGAACTGCTAATATTGGTCCTGCTTCTGCATATCCACTTCCAAACATCGCCATAATTATGTTTCCGGACAGGAATGTCATTGGTAGAGAAATTGCAATAGATATAAATGCCATTAGACGAAGTAATTGTCTTATCCGCTTATAGTAAAGAGTTTCTGATTTTTCTTTAGCTGCGTAGATTGAAGGACCAACGGAGGAAACAACAGTTGTCGGAATAAAATACCAAATCTCAGAAATTCGGACAGCAGCAGAATAAATACCAACTTCGCTATCTCCTATCATTTGACCTAACATTATCTGGTCAATTTTCATAAAAATCAGGATAGCGAATCCCGAAAAAATCAGAGGTAAACTCTCTTTCAAAAGAGTTTTGGCAGCAGAAAAACTCCATGTCCACAACCACACTGAAAATCCTTTGGCTTGGTAAATCATTACTAAGCTAATTGCATTCATCACAAATTCTGCTAATGTTACCCAAGCAAAAGCTATCAATGGTGCTTTGATTAAAATTAGTCCTACTTTGATGAGAGTGTTTAGTAAATAAGCTGCATTTTTAGCGATTACAGTGTATTTTGACTTCACCTGTGATTGAAACCACAGTTCAATAGTATCAACAGCCCGAAAAATTCCTGTCACGGCTAAAATCGTAACTAGCCATATCTTCAATGTATCCTTCTCACCTAAGAAAAACATACAGCCTACGGCTACTAACACAGAGGCAATCCCACCCAGCAGTTTTAGCCAAAAAGCGGTTCCTAAAAGTTCCTCTTTGTTTGATGATTTAGATACGAGATGACGAACTAATACATCGTCCAGTCCAAGGGTGAAAATTGGACTAAATAAGCTGACAAAAGCTAAAGCATAATTAAACAGACCATACTGCTTTACTCCTAAGTAGCGTGCTACCCATACTCCTACGATCAAGCTTGCACCCATACGTAGAATGCGATCGCTAAACAACCAACCTGTATTGGTAATAATTGCACGCAGTCCAGAGCGAGATTTAAATTGTGATAAGTTGGGAATTTTCAATTTACTTAGCATTACGTTTTCATTTGAATATGTAACATGTTTAATCTCTATTTTCGTCAACTAAGTAGATATTGATTCATGGTTTTTACATGATTATGGCTGACATTATTTGTAATTTCATCGCCATCAATGGCTTTAGTAAAAGGCTAAACAAAGAACTGATTCCTTTAACTTTTGAATAAAGATTATGTTCAAATAAAAATATTATTTTCAAATAAACAACAAAATCTTTAAATTTTGGACAAGGTATTGTTTTGAATTCATCCAAAGAGGTCAAAGCTAAAGATAACGGCAAACTAAAATTATTTCTTTGAATGATGTAATTAAATAAATAATTACATTTTAAAAATCTCTTGTATTCATAATTTCTATCTGTGCTTAAAGATTTATTATGGTAGTGATTATTATTATGTATTCTGTACCTCACTAAAGGTTTAGACATATAAAATTTTTTAGCTCCTACCAAAGAAGCTCCCCATACCAAACAGTCATCAGCTCTGACACGCCAATCTTCTATATATGGAATGGGTAAAAATTTTCTTAATACTTCTCTACGCATTGATAATGTTGAAGTTATAGAGCCAATCCATTCCCCAATGCATAAAGTTCTAATTACCGAATAACCTAAATCTAAATCAACTCCATCGGTTTGAAATGTTCCTTCAACTGCACCAAATTTGTTGTAGGCACAAAACATAAAATCACATTCCCGATGTCTCCTATAAAAATTTAAAGCATTTTCTAAATATTCAGGCTCGTACATATCATCTGCATCTAAAAAAAAGATAATATCCCCAGTTGCCCCTGAGAAACCTTCGTTAAAAGATGATAGTTGTCCTTGATTTTTTTCTTTCAAGATACATTTAATATTGGCTGACTGAGCAAATTTAGCAATTATTTCCGCAGAATTATCTGTAGAGGCATCATCAACAATAATAATTTCATCAAATTTAACTGTTTGATTTAAAGCGCTATTAACTGCCTCTATGAGAAACTGAGCATAATTGTAATTATTAATCAAACAAGATGTTTGGATTTTGTTTGTATCCATAGCTTGATAATGCCTCATCACAAAATAAACTCCAGAAAAATAAGTGCAGGCTAATCAGCCAGTTGTGGCGCTTTTTTCAATCACCTTGAATCAACTTCTTTCATCAATGAAGAATTATTGTTAGAGGTAATAGCTGTCTCAATCGCATCCTTGGTGTAATAAAAATAACTATCAGGTTCCCTTTTAACATTCACACCATTGATGACTATCCCTAAAACCTTCTGACCTGACTGAATTAAAAACTCTTTCGCAGCATTAGCGCTGTCTAAGTTAACTACTCCAGGACGAACTACTAGCAACATACCGTCAGTGAGATTGCTTAAAACAGCAGCATCTGCCGTTCCTGACAGTGCAGGAGTATCGAAAATTACAAAATCGTAATCTCTGGCAAAGCTATTAATTAATATTGCCATACGCTGGGAATCTAGAAGTGCCATTGGGTTGGGAGGCAAAACTCCAGATGAAAGAACATATAAGTTGGGAAGAACTTCTTGCACCGCAGCATTTAAAGAGACTTGATCAACAATGATATTGCTGAGTCCAACAGCATTAGTTAGTTCCCAGATATGATGCTGTATGGGATGACGCATATCTGCATCTACTAACAACACCCGACGCCCTATCTGAGCCATAGCTACAGCTAAATTTGCAGCTACTTCAGACTTTCCTTCTTTGGCAACGGAACTTGATACCACAATGCTTTTAAGCGGTTTATCAGAACAGAGGAATTTCAAATTCGCTTGCAGTATTTGGTATGCGTCACCAAAAGGGAACTGAGGAATATCTCTGCCTATGATTCTGGGAAGAGATTTGCTTAATCCTGTGACAGAATAATGATTTTTCCCGTTAATATTCAACCCCGGAATGATTCCTAAAAGGGTGTATCTCATAACTTCTTTAGCTTCTTTGACTGTCTTCACCGAGCGGTCAATCAAGTCTAAACCAAAGGCAGCAATGATACCCAGAAAAAGACCAATACCTCCTCCACCAACAACAAACAAAAGTTTGCGGGGACCTTCTGGTTTATCAGGTAATAAGGCATAGGAGATGACACGAGCATTGGGAATCTTTTGGTTCTCGGCAACAGAAATTTCTTGGAGTTTTGTCAAGAGTGTTTCATAAGTCGTTTGAGCGGCTTTCAGCTTGCGTTCTAGCTCCCGTTGAAACTGTTCTAGCCGTGGCAAATAACTTGCTCTTTGTCTGTAAGCTTCCGACTGTTGGGAGAGTGTGATAATTTGTCTTTCTAAACCGACACGTTGTGCCTCTGCACGGGTAATATCTGCAATCAAGCCTTGTCGCAGTTGTCCAATCTGCAAACTTCCCTGTGTTACCTGCGCTTCACCAGCTACTTGTCCTGTCCGCTCTTGTAGCAAGCTCCTAAGAGCAGCAACTTTTTCTTCTAAGTTAGTAACGCTAGGGTGTCCGGCTTGGAAACGAGTACGTTCTAGTGTCAGTTGGCTTTCTGCTTCCTGAAGTTGGGCAAGCACTTTTTGAACTCCAGGTGCTTGACTCAATTCAGATGCAATTACACCTTGCTGTGAATTTACCTGAGCTTCTTTGCGTAACTGTTCTAAACGACCATTGACATCATCCAGTTGAGCTTGAGCTTGAGAAACTTGGCTGTTTAACTTAGAAATCGTATCAACTGCGGCATTTGCTTCTTGGTCTAATACAATGACTTTATTCTTTTCTTTAAATTCCCGCAGTTCTGATTCCGCTCTTCTGACAGTTCCCTCAGCTTTGGGCAATTGCATTTCAATAAATTTTTTGACTGTCAGTGCTTCATCCTGATTCGCTTGCACATTCTGCTTGATATAAGTGTCGATAACTGTATTGACAGCTTTACTAGCCAGTTCAGGATTGTTATCTCCATAAGTAATCTGTACAACATCGCTGCCTTTGATACCTTCTACCTTGAGTTTGGCGGCAAAGTCGCGAATCGGCAGAGGATTTCCTTTAGCATTTTTGAGATTGAGTAAATGAATTGTCTCTTGAAGCACTGGATTTGATGCAACAATTTTCACCTGAGTTTCCAAAGGATTTTCGTTCTGATTCAATGCTTCCAGGCGTCCTATCTCTTGTGTTAACCCTGTGAGTGAGGAAGTGCGATTCGTTTTAATCATTAAACTTCCTTCTGCCTTATATGAGGGTTTTAGGGAAAACGCATATAAAGACCCAAGGCTAACAGCTATTCCAAAAATTCCTACTACAGGTAGCCAACGTCGTTGCAAAACCTGTAAATATTTCTGAATATCTATTTCTTCAAAGTTTGGTAAAGATTCCATTGTCATATAGCAATACTATAGAAAACAAGACTGTTTGCAGCAGATTGTTTGTAAGCATTCTCCTTGCAGTAGGACTGTGGTGTGTTCGCTCTTTTATATTTGCGTTTTCTATCACCTAAAACCTGTTTTTTAGGTTGTTTAGGAGTTGAAAAAATACTATTCAAGTGCCATTTATGCACCAAATAGTATACAGCACGACCTAATGCTTGAATATTTGGGATAAAGATAGCACCTTCACTGCAATTTGACCTCCTTCATTGAAAGAGACAAATATAAGATGATTTAAAAATTAACACCAAAAAGACCATTAAAACACTAGTCCAAAATAATGGATTAGATTTTAATCGTGGTAGACATCTTTCTAGTCTTCATTGACAAAAGCTTTACAATGCATTTCCTGATAAATAACTGTCAGATGTTGATGAGGTTATCAATTAAGAGTCAATTGTTTTAACTTTGAACTATTCCCTGGTAAATTGACTCACGGCTATACTTTTGCATTCAATGCGGCAAACCTCTCATCCGCATATATGGCGGAGGTTGATAAGTCGCAATTTAAACCTCCGCTATATTTTGTTCAAAAATCAAGTAGACATGGACCGAATTTAATGATGCGTTATCTGAAACCCTTGTGGAGACGTAGCAGTGCTTGTGGAGACGTAGCAGTGCTTGTGGAGACGTAGCAGTGCTTGTGGAGACGTAGCAGTGCTTGTGGAGACGTAGCAGTGCTTGTGGAGACGTAGCAGTGCTTGTGGAGACGTAGCAGTGCTTGTGGAGACGTAGCAGTGCTACGTCTCTACAATCATTATTTTCACTCCTATGTCTAATTTGAACATGTATGTGATTCAAATTAGAACCGCTATATATGATGTCTCATTTGAGAGCGTGTGTAAGTGCTAAAATACTATGTATTATTTATACGGAAGAGCTTTGTATAAATAATTATTTTTATTAAAGAATATTTTCTTATTACTCTTTACAAAAAGAGATGAATTTATATTTTCTAAAGAGAAGAAATAATCCAGGGCAAACGTATCTAAATTTGATGCTCGATAAGGCAGTAGTAACAGAATTTTGACAGTGTACTGTTTCGTCGCTTAGACTGAAAAACCTGGCGATCGCATAGTAACTTTTAGGAGCTTCCTCATTACGAATTAACGGGTTTAGATCCCATGAGCTTTAAGGAAAAATCGCCCTAATGTTAACTGGTATACAAAACTTACAATCTTTCGTAGGGCATCTTACGAACTCGTGTTAACTATTCGCTTATATTTACCCAACCTCTTGTCATACTTACCATCAACTCTACCCAATCTTCCCGACAATGTTGGGCTTTTTATGTAGAAATATTTTTTTCTATATGGCTTTACTTTACTGTTGTCATAAAGGTAAGCTATACATGTAATTACCCTTAGGGTTTGCGAAATCAATATCTAGGCACAGTTACTAAATAGCTTGTTAGTTTTCATACATGCTAACCTCTAAAAGGCACAAATTCAATATGGGATTCGTGATCTTTAGATTGTCTGACTCAATCTTGAACAAGGCTGAAAAATGTAATGCGAAAATTAAAGCTTCTGAGTATCTTGTTGGTGGTGGCTATATCGTTTAGCCTTTCAGTTTTCGTTTCTTACGTTTTCCCATACAAAGTGTTCGGTCAGATTGCTCTTCCTGACGAAGATACTTTAATGGTTCGCCGCCAAGCCGAGGTTGCAACCAACTTTGTGGTTCAACCTCCTCCTGATGATCGCCCCCTGCGTCCAGCGGAGCGTGTGCGTCGGGACACCTATGGCGATGTCGGACTTACCCCCGTAAGAACTTTGGCGCAGTTGGATACATTACTTTATCCTTCTATACCAACCTCAGTTCGTGAAAGAGTGATAGAAGGGTCTGAGTTCTTTACTACCCCAAACAAAGTTGAGAACGGTTTCGGGTCGGTAGCCATGCAAACTCGATGTGCGGGTTGTCACCTGAATAACCTTGAGTCAGTTCCCAATGAAGGACTACTCACAGGTACTTCTCTCGTCAGTCGAGCTGGCAGGACAACTACCACAAACTTCAGTATTGTATCAGGCAATACCACAGATGGCGGTCAAGCTCCCGGTAGACGCTTAGATCCGGTCAATCCCGATGGTTCTGTTGACTTAAGTCGTCGGAGTGTAAACACCAGTCAAGAATTAGATGCGGTTAATAGTACAGGGCGAACCGCAGCCTTTACAGTCTTTGGAGACTTTTCACCCAGTCAAGAAGAGGTCAATTTTCTGACATCTTTTGATTCGTTGACTAATGTGCCAAATTTCCTCGGTAGAACTCAGAATTATGGTGGTTTCTTGCAACACGTGCGCCCTCCTTCTGAAGAACTGAGAGCTTTAGACCCAAGTATAGATTGCAGACCAGAGGCTATCCCCAGCATTGCAGAAGATAGAAACCTCGTAACCGTCGATCCCGTTACGGGACTGAGTCCAGATGGATTTAGACGTGCTATTACTGAACTTGCTGGTCCCCCATATATTGGTCGTGGGTTGATAGAGGCTATTCCAAACGTCGATATTTCCAGTGCGCCTGACCCCAACGATATCAGAGGTGACAATTCCTCCCTCAACACTTCTTTGTTTCAGTGTACTGGTGATTGCATCACAGGTGCGACCAATACAATTCCTCCGAATGTGCCTCGTGGTCGAGAGGATCAACTCGCCGAAGGACTGGGGCGTTTTGGTTTACGTGCCAATGGTACAGAGATGATGCAGTTTATTGTGGGAGGGACGTTTGGTAGTCTGAGCATGACCAACCGGATCTCTCCTTTTGAGCAAGTGATTGCTGACGGCAACATTGCCCCCTATAATCGCAACTGCCGCAGTTTAATCGATGATCCAGAGATTTCTGTCAGCATACCATTTAGTGCGCGCAATTTCATCCGCGGGACGGCTCCCCCAGAATTTGGCAACAATCTCTTGGCGGTGCTAAATTCCCGAAATCCCTCCAGACCTATCAGAGGCAACAGCCCTGCTGGTAGAGTACAACGAGGGGCGCAGCTTTTTGGTATTGACCTGGTTGCCTTTGCTAACCGGACGATTGCCGGTAAGATGCCTAAACGCGGCGATGGTCTAGATCGCAATGCGATTAACCAGAGCGATCGCATGGTTGGTTGCGTCAACTGTCATACTCCAATTCAAAGAACTGGTTTGTCTCCGGCTCTTGGCGACCCATCCTTGGGACCTGATGAACAAGGACTTGTAAATGCTCTCAGCTACCGTTGGACCCCTGTCTTCTCAGATCTTAATATCCATAGAGGACCAACCATAGATGCTGAAAGGTTTGCGCCAACTCTCCGCGACCCCATCCTGATCAGCCGCACTGAAAGAATTGTTCCTGGTAACAAATCCGGCAAAGATTCCGATGACGATGATCGTGATGAGCGCAAAGGTAAATTCCGCAAGACCTTCACGACCTATGATCTCCCCCGCAACCTGAGTAGTGATGCCTTCTCAAACCAGAAAGGTAGTGCTGACGGTGATCAGTTCCGGACAACACCTCTGACAGGAATTGGCAGAGTCGGTCCCCCATTCCTGCATGATGCTCGTGTTTTCTTAAGTACCTTAAACCTTGACACCACGCCTGCGGGTACTGTAACAACCAATAGCAGAGTCACCAATGCACCGTTGGTTGTTCGCTCAGTAGACGATGCGATTCGTGCAGCGATTGAGTTACATGACCTGCCAGCACCGGATGACTCTAAGACTTCTAAGCTGCGGGGTGGCGGATGCCCTGTTCCCAGAGGTGGCAAAGTCACCAATATAATCGGCAACGTTATTGACTACAGCTTATACGGCACATCACCTGAGAATGTCATTTGCCCACCTTATGACAGTGAGCTTTCGACAACTCATCGGGGTGAAGCACGGGAAGTTATTGCTCGTTTCCGTACTCTGACACCTTCCGATCAACAATCCATGATTGATTTCTTGAGGCAGTTGTAGACGCTCTCCAATATCTCTAATATGGATTATTTGTGAATTTCAATTCACTACAGGGACGTTCTTAAGAACGTCCTTTTTTTGATATCTTCGCAACCAGAAAGTAATACGCTTGGTATTATATCATGTCCGGGTAATTAGTTACGATATAAAATTTGCAGAGTTGTTAGATTCCAAAATCTCAGCGTCATTTTTATCGTAAGTGTTCAAGCGGACATGATATTAAGGATTTTTGGTACTGATTTTAGACCTGTAGAGACGCGACCGGTCGCGAAATCTTTAGAGAGACGCAAGGGAATCGCCGTCTCTACAGAAAATTTATCCGTCAAGATGAAATATATTTTCTACCTTCTGCCTTTCTTCGGTAAATTAGAGGATTTTTAAGTTATGCTTAAAATGATGCTGTTATTGACATCAATATAAACATCAAAAAAATTATGAAAAATCAGATCCGCACGACAATAACTTTACCTGGGGAACTTTTAGCCGCTGCTGACGAAGCAGTTAGTCAAGGAAAAGCTAAAAATCGCAATGAGTTTGTCGCACAAGCACTTATACACGAACTGGAAGCACTCAAACGGGCAGAAATTGATGCAGCACTGGTGGAAATGGCACAAGATCCAGAGTATCAAGCTCAAGTGCTAAAAATGGAGGCTGAGTTTGCTGTAGGGAGTTGGGAAGCGTTGCAAGCGGGAGAATCCCCAACATGAGGAGGGGAGAAGTTTATGATGCTCGACTTGAACCTGTTGAAGGTTCTGAGCAAGGTGGAACTCGTCCTGTGATTATAGTCAGCAGAGATGCGATCGCTGCTAATAGTCCTGTAGTTTTAGCTGTTCCTTGCACTACTTATAAAGCTGGTAAACGAGTTTATCCCACTCAGGTATTAATTCAAACCCCAGACGGTGGATTAACCAACGACTCTATCGCTATGGCAGATCAGGTGCGGGTATTATCCAAAACTCGCTTTTCGCGTTTACGGGGAATGCTTAATGATGAAACAATGATTTTATTGAATGAAGCTTTATTAATTGCGTTGGATTTGCCTGGTCAAGTTTGAATAACCCAAGGGCGATCGCACATAAATTCATGCAACATCATACCCTTTTTGAAGTAGCGATCGCACAACCCTGATTTTTAGTTCTGAGATGGCGAGGTTGACAAGCGTGGGTAGACGCTATTATTGGCTTGTCGTCAGATAAAATCAAATAAAGGCAATAAGCCAGACGGAGACAACTATGAGTCAAGCTATTGAGAAAGTACGCTGGACAATTTACGATTTAGAGGGTCTACCGCAGAATGAATGGACGCGCTATGAAATTATTGATGGAGAACTTTTCATGACTCGCTCTCCTCATCGCAAACATCAACAAGTTTGTGTTAAGATTGCTGGAAAACTCGATACTTGGTCAGAGTCGAGTGGTTTAGGGGAAACAATTGTTGCTCCCGGTGTAATTTTTTCGGAAGCAGATAGCGTCATCCCGGATGTAGTTTGGGTAAGTCGAGAAAGACTAGCTCAAATTGAAGATGAAGCAGGACATTTGAGAAGCGCACCAGAGTTAGTTGTAGAGGTTTTATCTCCTGGGAAACAAAACGAATTTCGAGGTAAGGAAGCAAAACTAAAACTTTATTCAGTTCAAGGTGTGCGAGAATATTGGATTGTTGATAGGTTAACTAAACAAATTGAAGTTTATCGACGAGAGAAAGCGCGATTAATTTTAGTTGCTACTTTGTTAGGTGATGATGAAATAACCTCGCCACTTTTACCGGGATTTTGTTGTTCTATCAGTTCCTTTTTTCCTGAATAATGGGAAAAAGCGCATGTTATCAAGCGCGATCGCTTTTTCTGTGAGAAAAAGTGATTAAATTAGACATCTCCAGATTCATACGTAAAGACCTTCCGCCGGAACGTCTCTACAAGGGTTTCGGGCAACGCATAATTAATTTCTGGAGACGTCTATTATATAAATTTACGTATATATGTTAATCCTTCATCCGCTTTCAGATTTCATCGACAATTATACAGTCAGTAACTCGTCTGCAAGCTATTATTATCAAGGGTGCTGTCCTGAAAGTGGCGAACTTCTCAAACTACCACGCACTTCATTAGTGGAAGCGATCGCACATAAATTCATGCAACATCTTGCCCAAAATGACTTATACTGTCGCGAAGGTAAAATGTATGGAGTATTATTAGTAGAACTACCATTAGGCGAACAACGGGTAATAAAAGCTTTCTCCGGTCTTCTCAATGGTAATAGCATAGTTGAAGGCTGGGTTCCGCCAATTGCCGGACGAGATGAAGTAGCTTTAGAAGAAGCTCGCACATTGGCTGAATTGGAAGCAATAAAGCAGGAAATTATAACTTTAAAGCAACTTCCCCAAAGGCAAGAATATGAAACCCTTAAAAGCGAGTTTAATATTAAGTTGCACTCCCTGAGCGATCGCCATCAAAATTATCAACTGCAACGATACGAAAAACGTCAGATATTCTGGGAAACTTTGACTGGAGAAGCTTTAATAATTGCCCTTGAACAACTTGATGAAGAAAGTCGTCAACATGGAATTGAGCGACGACATCTGAAACGCTTACGAGATGAAACTTTGCATCCGCTGAAGTCGATAATTGAAGCCGCAGATATACAAATTCGCGAACTGAAACAACAGCGCAAACAACTATCTCGCCAACTTCAGGCACAGATGCACGCAACTTACACCTTAGTGAATTTTCTAGGTCAATCAAAATCTTTGCAGCAATTAATACCTGATGGCTTACCCACTGGAACGGGAGATTGTTGCGCTCCAAAACTGCTGCACTATGCGGCAACACACAACCTGAAACCCTTAGCAATGGCTGAGTTTTGGTGGGGTGCATCCTCTGCACAAGACAAAATACAGGGAGAATTTTATGGTGCTTGTGTGGAACGCTGTCAGCCATTGATGGGGTTTTTATTGTCAGGATTAAGACGTAACCCCCCAGAGGTATTACCGATACTTTATGAAGACGAATGGCTAATTGCAGTAAATAAACCTCCAGGACTGCTTTCTGTGCCTGGTCGTTATCGCGATCGCCAAGATAGTGTCTTAACTCGCTTGCATAATTTATTACCGGATGGCATGGCGATCGCATCTGTGCATCGTTTGGATCAAGAAACATCTGGGATACTTTTGCTAGTACGCGATCGCTCTTCTCATCGTCAACTCAGCCAACAGTTTCAGCAACGCCAAATTCACAAAGTTTACGAAGCGGTACTTTCCGGTTTGCTGACAATTGATCAAGGTATAATTGAATTGCCATTATGGGGAGATCCGCAAAATCGTCCATATCAAAAAGTCCATGAATGCGGCAAATTCAGCTTAACTCACTACCGGGTAATTGCGAGGGAGAAAGCGTACACACGTGTCGAATTTATACCAAAAACCGGACGCACCCATCAATTGAGAGTTCACGCAGCCGATGTTAGAGGACTTGGGATGACAATATTAGGCGATCGCCTTTATGGATGCGATGCTGTTGTAAATCGATTATATCTGCACGCTAGAGAACTTCGCTTTCAGCATCCGCAGACTGGAGAAACTTTGCATTTACAAGCAAATACACCGTTTTGATAATTAAGCTTATGCTAAAGCCTTCTATTACACCATGTCTGTTTAATTAACAGTAATAAAAACAACGCAACCGTCGTAGAGACGTTCCGCCGGAATGTCTTTACATTGTAAGTAATTTACCGTGCATTATATTATACCATGTCTGTTTAATTAACATTAGACATAGGAGTGAAAATGAATGTAGAGACGTAGCACTGCTACGTCTAATCAAGAGTTTTGGGTAACGGATCATTAATTTCTACCAGATGTCTATTAGACATCTCCAAAAAAAGGTAGAGACGCGAAATTTCGCGTCTCTACAAGGGTTTGGGCAACGCATAATTAATTTACGGAGATGTCTATTAATAAAAAATCCTAAATTCTTGATTAGACGTAGCAATGCTACGTCTCTACATCATATATAATCTACCGGACTTGATACAAGTGCTACGTCTCTAGGTCTTTTCTAAAGCTATCAAATATGAGGAAAGCCTGTCAATTGACTTTGAATATCATGCAAAAGTGACTACTATTTTTTTAATTAAAGAATAAATTAGATTTTGGTAGTAATTTCATCCAGGCGTAATAGCGGTTTGTAGTAAATTATGAAAGTGGGGTTATTTGAGCAAAAGTGGACAGAGGTTAGAAAAGCATTTGCCATCGCTATGCTTAGTGGATTTATCACAACTGCAATTATTTCCTGCGGTAACAACAAAAGTGTATTGGTAACAGAAATAAAAGTGAGTCCTGCTAGTCGTGGAATTGGGAAAGCATCGAAAGCTGGGAACTTTTATATTCAGGGGCAAAGTCAACATGTAAAAGGAGACTCACAAGCTGCGATCGCATCTTATACAAATGCGATTAACCTTAATCCTAACTATGCCGAGGCTTATAATAGCCGAGGACTTGCTTACTTTGATTTGGGTAACAAACAGGAAGCGATCGCCGATTATAACCAAGCCATTCGCATTAATCCTAACTTTGCCCAACCGTATAATAACCGAGGAAATGTTCGTGCTTCAAATGGAGATAGCAACAATGCGATCGCTGATTACACCGAAGCAATTCGGATTAATTCTAACTATGCTGAAGCTTACAATAACCGGGGAAATGCTCGTTCAGCGATGAAAGACATAAATGGAGCGATTGATGATTTCGATCAAGCGATTCTCCTCGATTCTAGATATGCCATAGCTTATAATAACCGGGGTAATGCCCGCCAAGCCAACGGAGATCCTCAAGGAGCGATCGCTGATTATAACGAAGCCATTCGCCTCAATCCTAACTTTGCCGCAGCTTACAACAATCGAGGCAACGCTCGTGCTGCAAATAAAGACAAACAAGGAGCGAAAGCCGACTTGCAACGCGCTGCAACTATTTTTGAACGAGAAAACAACAAGGGATTATACCAAGAAGTGATGAACAATCTTAAAGAATTGGGGCAGTAGGGGGGAGAGGGGGGAGAGGGGGGGAAGAAGAATTATTCTTTTTGTCTCTTGTCTCCCTTGTCCTCCTTGTCCTCCTTATCCTCCTTGTCTCTCACTCCCCCACTCCCCGACATAATTGACATACTCCCTGACCTGAAAGTTCAGGGATTCTGGATTCAAACAGCAACAGCAGGCATAGCCGGTCTTAGATCACCTAGTCCAACAGACAAAGCCAAGCGCCTGCTCATACTATTGTACCAAAAACCAGTACTAAAGGACGGGGCTTTAGACCCAAATTTTTGGTAAAGCGGGGAAATTTGCACTCGCTGCGATCGCATACTTGGCTGTATTCAAATTACCCTACGTCTTTTTTAGAAGAATAAGAAATCAAGGTGATAACTAGCTGAAAATTAATGTATTTAGGCGCCGGGTCTGAAATAATCGAGGAGGCGATCGCCTGAATCAGCGCGAACCAATGCCACAACTACATCAGGTAGAGCTGTTAAACTGGGATACACCAATATGAATTAAAGTATGGCAGAAAAAAAATCATCAACAAAATATGAAGTTTAGCTTTTCTGTGTCAGCTGAATCTGATAACTTAGTTACACAGTTTAATTTACAATGCTTCTTTATTAATTATTTAATTATGGCGCTTATAGTTCAGAAATACGGTGGCAGTTCTGTCGGTTCAGTTGAACGTATTCAAGCTGTGGCACAGCGCGTCTACAAAACTGTGAAAGCCGGAAATTCTGTTGTTGTCGTGGTTTCGGCAATGGGCAAAACCACCGATGGACTTGTCAAACTAGCGCACGAAATCTCCAAAAATCCCAACCGTCGGGAAATGGATATGCTACTTTCCACTGGTGAGCAAGTATCCATCGCTGTGGTTAGTATGGCATTGGATGAACTCGGACAACCGGCAATTTCTCTCACAGGCGCTCAAGTAGGAATTGTTACCGAAGCCGAACACACCCGCGCCCGAATTTTGGATATCAAAACCGATCGCCTAAAACGCCATCTCAAAGAAGGCAAAGTTGTTGTTGTAGCCGGATTTCAAGGTATATCCAGCCTGGAAGAAGGGGAAATTACAACTTTGGGACGTGGCGGTTCCGACACTTCAGCAGTAGCTTTGGCAGCCGCATTGCGTGCAGATTTTTGTGAAATTTATACAGATGTACCAGGTATTTTAACTACAGATCCGCGTTTAGTTCCGGAAGCACAGTTGATCGAGGAAATTACCTCAGATGAAATGTTGGAACTTGCCAGCTTAGGGGCAAAAGTGCTGCATCCCCGTGCTGTGGAAATTGCCCGCAATTACGGCGTTCCCCTCGTGGTACGCTCAAGCTGGACAGATCAACCGGGTACTTGGGTAACTTCGCCTAAACCACAAGAGCGATCGCTTCTTAATTTAGAAATAGCTCCTGCGGTTAATGATGTAGAATTCGATACCGACCAAGCCAGAGTAGCTTTGTTGCGCGTACCAGATAAACCAGGCGTTGCAGCGCGGTTATTTGGAGAAATTGCCCGTCAAAATGTCGATGTAGATTTGATTATTCAGTCAATACATGAAGGCAATACAAATGACATTGCCTTTACCGTAATGACACCGATATTGAAGCGTGCCGAAGCCGTAGCAGCAGCGATCGCCCCAGCACTGCGAAGTCAAAATGGTGCATCCACAGAAGCCGAAGTCATGGTACAACAGCAAATCGCCAAAATCAGCATTTCCGGCGCAGGAATGATTGGGCGTCCCGGCGTCGCGGCTCAAATGTTCATCACGCTAGCCGAAGCAGGTGTGAACATCCAGATGATATCTACTAGCGAAGTGAAAGTAAGTTGCGTAGTTGACGCCGCACAATGCGATCGCGCTGTTGCCGCACTCCGGGAAGCGTTTGAGATCGAAGATAAGGGGCAGGGAGCAGGGAGCAGGGGGCAGGGGGCAGGGGGACAAGGAGGAATTTCTTTCTTATCTCCCCCCTCTCCCTTGTCCCCCCCCTCTCCCTTATCTCCCCCCTCTCCCTTATCTCCCCCCTCCCATCCCCCCGTCCGTGGTGTCGCTTTAGACATGAACCAATCGCGTTTGGCAATTCGTCAACTACCAGATCGTCCGGGGATGGCAGCGAAGTTGTTTGGACTATTAGCGCAGCATAATATCAGTGTGGATATGATTATCCAATCTCAGCGCTGCCGAGTAATTGATGGTGTTCCCAGACGAGATATAGCTTTCACTGTTGCGAGGATGGATGGAGAAGCGGCAAAGAAAATGCTGCAACAAGCAGCGTCAGAATTTGGCTGGGGTGAAGTTGTTTTAGATAATGCGATCGCTAAAGTGAGTATTGTTGGTGCAGGTATGGTGGGGCAACCAGGAGTTGCAGCGAAAATGTTTGAGGCGATCGCTCAACACAAAATTAACATTCAAATGATCGCCACCTCAGAAATTAAAATTAGCTGTGTCGTCGATCAAGAACAAGGTGTTAAAGCTTTGCAAGTTATTCACGCAGCTTTTGGACTTGCAGGAAGCCAAAAATTTGTAGTGCCGGCGTAATTTCAGCAGGCAAATAAATTATCACCAACAATCGTAGAGACGTTCCGGCGGAACGTCTCTACAATGTTTGCGGTTTACTACCTTTCAATGAATAGACAACCGACGTAGAAATTAATTATGCGTGATCCAGAACCCTTGTAGAGACGTAGCATTGCTACGTCTCCTCTTATTCGGAGATGACTCAATTAATCGCGACCATTGAGGGCAATTAGCAACCGCAAAATAAAGACGAATAAATTGATGTAGGTAAGATACATCGACAAAGCCGCAGGTAGATATTGATCATCGCTGTAGGTTCTGCTCACTTCTATTTTGACTTATATCCTCAGAGCTATGTGATTTAAGAAATGGCGGAATTCCTCACTTGATTTATATCAAGTCAAAATAGCCTAAAACAGATGATGGCACAAAAATCATGCGTATAAATACGTATTCCTAAAGTTAGACTATTCCCAAGTTCAGTGGAACGACGATGGTTTATTCAGCCCCATCTAAGGAAAATAAATTACAGCTTTGATGAAAATTTACGCAACTCCAATTTTTCTGAAAAAGGAGTTACTAGAAAGGAATTTATATGGTAACAAGTCAGTCCTCTCTACGGTCTGATGGTATTGAGTTATTGCACTTATACCACCAGAATCCTTCTATTAAACTTCGTAATCAACTTGTACAGTTACATACTGGCTTAGTGCGTAAGATGGCTCATAAATTCAGCCATCAATGTAATGAACCTTATGAAGATTTAGAACAAATCGGTTATTTCGGTTTAATCAGGGCAATTGAGCGATTTGATCCGAGTCAAGGATATGCTTTTAGTTCGTTTGCTGTGCCTTACATTCGCGGAGAAATGCTGCACTTTTTGCGCGATCGCAGTACTCTATTAAAGATACCCCGTCGTTGGCAAGAACTCTACAATGAAGGGCAAAAAATTCGCAGGGAATTATCAATGTCTTTGGGTCGTCCTCCGAAAGATTCCGAAATTGCCAACATACTCAAAGTATCTGTCCAAGAATGGCAAGAAACTAAGTTAGCCGCTCAAAATCGGATGCCTTTGAGTTTAGATGCTACCGCAGTTCACTATGTTGATTGCCAAATAACTTTAGGTGAAGCACTTCCCTGTCCCCGTTCTACGGCTTTTCAACAACAA
Source organism: Tolypothrix brevis GSE-NOS-MK-07-07A (assembly GCA_019358985.1). Taxonomy (GTDB): domain Bacteria; phylum Cyanobacteriota; class Cyanobacteriia; order Cyanobacteriales; family Nostocaceae; genus Hassallia; species Hassallia brevis. Next base: position 72,627 of record JAHHIJ010000027.1, read on the forward strand.
GAAGAAGAACGGCAACAACTCCAAGGGGCAATAAATATGTTAGAAGAAAAGCCCCGCTTGGCTGTTGAATTAGTCTTTTTAAAAGAATTTTCTCGCAAAGATGCCGCAAAGAAAATTGGTACTAGTCCAATGACAGTAACGCGATATTTACAAAAGGGAATTCAGGATTTAATGTGTTCCTTGCAACCCGCAGTGGCAACTTGATTTTAGTCAAGAGTCCAAAGTCAAGAGTCCAAAATCCAAAATCCAAAGTCCAAAATCCAAAGCTCAAAGTTTATTGACCATTGACTCTTGACCCTTGACCATTAGATATCTCCAGAAATTAATTATGCGTTGCCCCAAACCCTTGTAGAGACGTAGCACTGCTACGTCTTTACCTCTTTTCCAACAGATGTCCATTGACTAATTATCTAGATTTTAAATCTGCGATCGCTCCTCTCGTCATAGCAGCAATGGCTTTATCTGTCGCTTTCGGCAAATGATAATATTTGCCTCCTGAAGTATGAGCTAATTCCTTGGCAAAGCCAGTAGAAACAAATTTACTTTCAGTATCAATCATTAATAACTGCATCCCTAAAACACGGATTCTGGCAGCAATTTCTAGCAATTCCGCTTTGATATCCGGCTTTTCTCCAGGTTCTTGGGGTTCCCCTAAAGAACGAGACAACGGAATATTACCGCGTCCATCGGTTATCGCTACAATTACGACTTGCCCAATATCTCCACTCCTAACCGCATTCAACCCAACCCGCACAGCTTGGCTTAAACCATGCGCTAGCGGTGAACCACCACCACAAGGTAATCTTTCCAAACGGTTCCGCGCTAAAGCAATAGAGCGGGTTGGAGGCAATAATACCTCAGCTTGTTCCCCCCGGAAAGGAATCAACGCCACTTGGTCGCGGTTTTGATAAGCTTCTGTTAAAAGTTGCATTACCGCACCTTTGGCTGACTGCATCCGGTTCAGTGCCATTGACCCAGAAGCATCCACTACAAATATGATCAAAGCTCCGGCTTTACGTACCAACCGCTTAGAGCGAATATCTGTCTGTTCGACAAATACCCGCTTTTGTGGGGATGGGGGAGTGGAGGAGGGGATGCGGGGAAAGAATTGTTCCCCTTGTCCTCCCTGCCCCCTGCTCCCTGCCCCCTGCTCCCTGCCTCCCACTCCCTCACTCCTCAAACGTCGTGCCTTTTGATACGGTGCAGCGGCTCTTAAAGTGGCATCTACGGCGATGCGTCGCACTTTTCCTTTGGGTATCATCGGCTTGATGTAGCGTCCCCGGTCTTCAGACAGAATTAAGCTGCGACTGCCAGATTTACCCATACGCTGCGCCGTTTGAGCAAAATAAAGCACGCTGGGATCAAGAATTACACCTTCAGGATCAAAGATGAATTCTTCGGGTATGCTGGGTGGTTCTTGTTCTTCTTGATTTTCTTCTTGTTCGTCTTCTTCCTTCTCTTCTTGTTCCGATTCGTCTTGATTTTCTGGTGGTGCTGGTGGTGGAGGTGGTGGAGGGGGTTGTTGTTCGGGTGGTGTCTGCAACACCGTTGCTCGTGGTACAATTACCATCTCTACTGCACGGCGTAAATCTTCGGCATTTACTGTGGTGCGTCCATCCAAAGCCGCAGATGCTTTAGCCACGCGCATGGCGAATAATTCGGCGCGATGTCCTTGCACTGCCCCACGAATTGCTTCATCTACTAGGTAAGCGATTTGTTCGTGGCTGATGGTAACTTCTTTCAACCATTCCCGCGCAAGGAGGATTTGAGTTTTTAGGTTATCGATGTCTTCGTTATATTGCTGAAGAAAGTCTTGGGGAGATTTAGAATAGGCGATCGCTTGTTCTACGGCTTCGACTCTTTGATCTAATCCGAGTACGCCATCAGCCGAAAGTGCGATCGCTATTCTATCAAGCAAATGTTCTCGCAGCGTTCCTTCTTCTGGATTGTAGGTGGCAATAAACAGCGGTTTGCTCGGATGCTGAAAACTAATACCTTCCCGCTCAATTCGGTTGCGCCCGTCAGATAATACTGTTAAAAGCTGGTTGCTAATTTGGTCATCTAATAAATTAATTTCATCAACATACAGCACACCTCGATGTGCTGCTGCAAGCAAACCAGGCTGAAACACCGTTTCACCCTGTTTTACCGACTGTTCCACATCCACAGAACCCAAAAGTCGGTCTTCAGTCACTCCTAGAGGAATTTGCACAAAGGGTGCCGGGATGACTTCGGTTTCTATTGTCTCCCCAACTTCGGCGATCAGCTTATCATCCCATTCTTCTGGGCGATTGGGATCGCAATTGCTCAATCCACCTTTAACCACTTCGATGGGTGGAATTATAGCATGAATAGCACGAGCCATCACAGATTTTGCCGTACCGCGACGACCTGCGATCGCTACTCCTCCTAACTCCGGATCGACCGCAGCTAGCAGCAACGCTAGTTTAATTGCTTCTTGACCGACCACAGCAGTCAGCGGAAAGGCAGTAATTGTAGGCGCAGGCATGATTTGCACATTTTAACTTGTCTTTTAGCATATCAATTTCTGGCACAATTAAAATAAGTCTTATCGCAAGTTTCTTTTAGGAGCAAAATGTATGAGTATCGCTCAGGCTAAACGCTTCACACTAGATGAATACCACAAACTCGCAGAATTAGGCTTTTTCCATGAAGAAGAGCGAATTGAGTTAATCAATGGAGAAATTATTCAAATGGTAGCGAAAGGTACGGCGCACGAAACTTGTTTGCGTAATTTGTTGCGAGAACTCCCAAAGCTGGTGGGAGACAGAGCAACTTTGCAATGTCAAGCACCGATTGTTATACCACCTAAAAGTGAACCAGAACCAGATTTTGCTATTCTTCAAAACCGAGGTGATAATTATTTTTCTAGTCATCCTCAACCGGCTGATGTCCTGCTGGTGATGGAAGTTTCAGATTCTTCTTTGGATTATGACCAAGATGTAAAAATACCTCTTTATGCTCAAGCAGGTATTTCTGATTATTGGATATTTAATTTATTTGATAATTATCTAGAATCTTATAATGAACCGTATCAGAATCATCAAGGGAAATATGGCTATTTGAATAAGCGGATTATCTTACCCAATCAAGTAATAGCACTGCCTTGTTTTCCTGATTTATCTGTTGACTTAGGCAAAGTTTTTCCGCCAAAGGTGAGTTTATCAGGTTTGTGAATGTGGGCGATCGCGTTGGCGGAGCCTCTCGTAGAGAAGTGACTCCGTAGGAGTATCGCTTTTACAATTCTTCACAAACAAGGGTATTGACATATAGTTGAAAGTGTGCAAATCTATATTCAGACAGCATAATATCCGCATTCTAAAGCGCAGATTTTTTTGTATTGTCTCAGCGGCAGGATTCCTAGTTTTCTGCCAAATTTCGGGTCATCCCGTTTCCTGAATATTCAGCCTGATGTCAGATCAGGTCATTGACACTCATATTCAGTGGGAAGGCAAGGTATTTGGATGAATGTTCAGGAAATGGGTTGACTCGGAGTTTGGCAGAAAGCCAGGATTCCTACGGCTGAGACTAGAATAAAAAATGTGTAAATAGAGAGTTAGGTGATAGAGATGTACTCATTGAGTATACATTTCTGGCATAAAACTTTAGTACAGCTAGATGCATGATTGACTGATGCTGTCCAGTAAATCAAATCTAAATCTGGACATACTTCAATGATAGACATTCATCTTGGTTCAAGTGGAAAAACAACCCAGCAACAACAATCTTTAGTTTCCATTTATTGCGACCTTCAAAACGTTTTGTCAATTAAAAAACAAGCTGATTTTTTGTTATCTTTTGCCCAATCCAAAGGACGTATAGATTGTAAAAATCTATATCATAATTCGCAGCATAAAAACCAAGTTGATGCCAAAAATAATCTCAAGTCTCTTGGTTTTAATTGTGTTGATGTTCCTTGCTCTTTAAAGAACAGTGCAGATAATCAATTGATAGCGGACTGTATTAAACAAGTTGCCCTTAAGCCCTCGCCTGATATAATTATCTTTGTATTAGGAGACAGAGACTTTGCCGGCTTAATTTGTGTTTTGCTTTCTTTGGGTAAAAAGGTGATAATCTTTGCTCAACGAGGTAGTGCAAGTCAAACCCTGATTAAACTTGTTGGTAATGATAATTTTCACTTTGTGGACGAATTACCTCAGTTAATTGTAGAAAAAAATCTGCTTCAAATAAGTTCCATTAATTCCCCAATTAATTATAATGAGGCTATAGAGTACCTTGTCAAAGCTATCAAGATTGCCTTAAGCCAAGGTAAGTCTACAGTATTGGGTTACATTAACAGCCTGATGCGTGAGCATTTTTCCAACTATCAAGGAGTTTCCTGTATTCGTACACTTGATGGAAAGAAATTTTCACGTTTTGGTAAGTTTGTTGATGCTGCTGTAAAAGAAGGGAAAGTCCGAATGCAAAATCAGGAGTTGCTTTTAATAGAGTAATATAAATTGGCAGCCTGAAGTTGTTTCCCGGAAATCCACTATAGCTTTTACAAACCCAGTTTATTTAAACAACTGGGTTTTTTCAAGTTCACCGCTATTTGCAACTTTACAGCCTTCTATTTTGAGCGTAATAATACTTTGAAAATTTCCATGCAATTAAGTTCCGCAAACAAAAACGAGATAAACATGCACAAACTTCTGACATTTCGTGATGAAAAACTTTTACGCAAAGCTTTAACCCACCGTTCTTATGTTAATGAAAATCCAGGAGAAGGGGAACATAACGAACGCTTAGAATTTCTTGGTGATGCTTTGCTCAATTTCTTAAGTGGTGAATATCTTTTCCGTCATCATCCAGAAAGGGGAGAAGATGAATTGACTCGCAGACGTTCAGCATTAGTAGATGAAAAGCAATTAGCAAAGTTCGGTATCGAAGTAGGTTTAGACTTTAGGATGCGGTTGGGAAAAGGTGCAATTCGAGACGGAGGTTATCAAAATCCCAACTTACTTAGTAGTACTTTTGAAGCAGTTATTGCTGCTTATTATTTAGATAATAATTCAGATATTGAAGCCATTCGCGCTATTATTGAACCGTTATTTGATTCTGTACCTGAGAATATTGTTGTATCTCGCTCAAATGTAGACTCAAAAAATCGTCTTCAGGAATGGGTACAAAGCAATGTGACTCCAAATCCTCCTAAATATGAGGCAGTTCAAATCGGTGGTTTGTCTCACGCACCAGAGTTTCTCGCCAAAGTTTTTGTCGGTGAAAAAGAGTATGGACAAGGTAAAGGACGCAATAAAAAAGATGCTGAAAAAGCTGCCGCTGAAGATGCGATCGCCCTTTTGAAAAAACAAGGTTTGTTGTAAAATTTAATTATGATTTTACTTCCAAAGGCAAAATCACGGTGAAAGTAGAACCAACTCCTACTTCTGAATCTAGCTTAATTTCGCCTTGCAATAATTTCACCAATCGGGAAGCGATCGCTAACCCCAAACCAGTGCTTTCCGGAAGGTAAGAATTATTGCTCATAGCTACGCGAAAATAAGATTCAAAAATCTGGGTTTGGTCTTCTTTATGAATACCAATTCCGGTATCTGTGATTGCGATCGCCCATTTATCATTCTCCCACATTTGACAGATTATGTTAATGCTGCCTGTCTCTGTGTAGCGAATCGCGTTACTTACCAAATTTGTGACAATTTGCTGTAATCGTAACGAATCTGTGACAACTTCACTCGGAGCGCGATCGCAATCTACCTGCATTTGTAAATTTTTATTACGCGCCAAAGGCTCTAACATTTCGCATACATCGTTAATTAATTTATGCAGATTGATAGATGCTGGGTGCAATTTCATTTGTCCAGCTTCATAGCGAGACAATTCTAATGTATCGTTAATTAAGTGTAGTAATTTTCTCCCATTACGTAGCACGCGCTCAATGTGTTCTAAATTGTTAACGTTATCTTTTACCTCTGTCTTTTGTCGTTGCGAGCGCAAAAACAAATCCGAGTAGCCAATAATTGAAGTGAGAGGAGTTTTTAATTCATGGGCTAGATGTGACAAATTATCTTGATTTGCTCGAAGCAAGCGATTGAGTTCTTGATTGTGAATAATTAACTGATTTTGTAACTGGTTGAGTTCTGCTAATCGCTGCTCAGTATAGCTTTGAAAACATCGACCGATCGCTTCATCCAATACTATATTAATTAACCGCACTATCCGCATGACTTCTGCTGCTGATACTTGCAATAATTGTGGCTCTAAAATCGAAAATATTACCTGACGTAGTATTCGATATTCTCGTGCAATTTCCTCAGCAGTAAAGCCTTGTTCTGCTCTCAGACTACCATGATGCAAACTCGCATCAATTATTGGCTGAATTTCATTAGTTTGATATTCAGAAAGTACAGTTGCTAGCGCTAAAACCACATGACTGATATGATTTTCTATCGCTTTTCGAGATAAATCGTTAGCGCTTTCAATCTTCTTGTCTTGCCGAACAGCTTCCACCCAGTTTGCTATAATCGTGTCTGTTTTTTTAGCCAAAAATTCACTCAAATCCATTATGGTAGCTTCAGCAAAGAATAAATGAATAAGTTTCTAGATACCTATATATAATTTTAGCGATCGCACCTTTGAGTTTATAGCCACTTGGTGGTATTTCATCTGTCCAAAGGGAGAAATTTATCATTTATTATCTTACTTCTTTTCTATCGCAATGATAAGAATATTTTATGAAAGTATTTTAATATAAATATATTTACCAAAGAACCGTGTTATAATTTGTATTCAACTTGAGTAAGTCAGCTTAATCTAGCAAATTTCATTACCTAAACTTGTTTAGGTGGAAGATGATGCTAGAGCGGAGGAACCAGATTTTGGGGCGTATTTTATAGAAATCCCGTACAGACGTTCCGCCGGAACGTCTCTACATAACTTTCTTAAAAAGGGTATTTCTCAACCCTAGCCCGTCAGCTAACTTCGTAGGCATTGAGAAGAGACTGAAGAGGCAGCATTATTAATGTTATGACCTCATCAGTGTCCAAGGCTGGTGCTGCTCAGATTTTTTGTACCTGTGCTTAAATCTGTTGAGGTAAGAATGATATTTCAATTAAATTTGGCTGCAATTGTAGCAGTTGCGGGACAGGCTGTATGGAAACAGGCAAAACCTGCGATTTTCAAAGATGTAGTTATATTACCTATCCTTGGGTTCTTGGGGATAATCTTATTGTGGTGGGTTATTGCCCTTGCCAACCATGAATTGATGCCCACCCCCCCTGAGGCATTAGCGGCGAATATGGACTACATATTACACCCTTTTTACCAACGCGGACCCGGCAACTTGGGAATTGGTTGGTTGTTGCTAGCTAGTCTGCGTCGGGTAATAGTTGGCTTTTTGTTAGGTGCGGTAGTGGCAATTCCTCTGGGTTTTCTGATTGGCATGTCCAGATCGGCAATGTTAGCTTTTAATCCGATCATTCAGATTTTTAAACCCGTATCGCCTCTGGCTTGGTTGCCGATCGCTTTAGCCATATTTAATTTAGCAGATCCCTCAGCTATTTTTGTTATTTTCATTACTTCACTGTGGCCCACAATTATTAACACTGCTCTGGGAGTTTCTAGCGTTTCTAAAGATTACTTAGATGTGGCGCGGGTTTTAGAAATGCCTCGTTGGAGACGAATTACAAAAATAATTTTGCCCGCCAGTTTACCGTATATTTTTACAGGTTTGCGAATTAGTTTAGGCATTGCTTGGCTAGTAATTGTTGCTGTGGAAATGCTCACAGGTGGTATTGGAATCGGCTTTTTTGTCTGGGATGAATGGAGTCGTTTAAACCTGAGTTCAGTGTTTTTAGCCGTGTTTATAATTGGCATAACTGGACTACTACTTGACGTCGCCGTGGGCAAAGTCCAAGAATTAATAACTCACCGTCCAACAACTTCAAATTAGTAATTGGATAGTGAGGCTGCACGTTATGCCCACAGAAAGAGAAGCCTGGGGCGTTGCGCGTACAAAGCCCACCTGCGTGGGCTAAATTATATGCATCTTCAGGTAAAAACGGTATTAGTTGATAACTGTTGACTGTCAACTATCAACTATCAACCATCAACTATCAACCATCAATCATCGGTGAAAATGACGTATGAATAACACCGACAATAACAACTGGAATCGACGAGAGTTTCTGTTAGGAATGGGAGCAACGACAGCGGGAATGGCGCTGTCTTCATGTGCAATTTCAGGCGATCGCTCGGCTATTGGACTGACTGAAGAAGCTTTAGCGATAAAACCAGTAGTCAGATCCCAAGACTTAGAAAAACCGGATATCACCGTTGGTTATGTGCCGGTCAATGATTGTGCGCCATTTGCGATCGCCTGGAAAAAAGGCTTCTTCCACAAATATGGTTTGAACGTCAAACTCAACCGCGAAGCTAGTTGGGCAACCTCCCGCGACGGTCTAATTTTTGGTCGTCTTGATGCCTCACCGGTGGTATCTGGTGCCGTCACCAACGCCAGAATCGGCGCTGAAGGCGCACGTCACGCTCCCTTGTGTGCGGCAATGACCATTCACCATCACGGCAACGCTATGACCATGAACAAAGCCATGTGGGATTTCGGGTTGCGTCCGTGGTATGAGTACAACGGCGATTTAGAAGCATTTGGTAAACAATTCCGGGCATACTTTGACAGCCAACCCCCAGAACGCAAAGTTTGGGCTGTGGTGCTGAGTTCCGCCATTTACGAATACTTTGTCCGCTACGTATCCGCTGCCGCAGGTGTCGATCCCCTGAAAGAGTTTCGCGTCATCATCGTTCCACCCCCGCAGATGGTGACAAACGTGCGAATTGGTGCAATGCAAGCTTACATGGTTGCGGAACCTTGGAATACACGGGCAATTAGTGGCAACGAAGGTGTTGGCTTTACCTTTGCACAGGGCAAAGAAATTTGGCAGGGACACCCAGATAGGCTATTGGGGGTGATGGAATCTTTCATAGTCCAATACCCGAAAACCTACCGTTCTTTGGTGAAAGCGATGATTGAAGCTTGTCAATATTGCAGCAAAGCAGAAAACCGCCAAGAAGTTGCTGAATTGATTACAGATCGCTCCTTTACAGGTGCAAAACCCAAAAAGAAGGGTGCAGCGATCGCACTTTTTACAAGTCCCGGAATTCTCGGCAACTATAACTATGGTGGATTTGATGGCAAAGACCGCACCATCAAAGCTGCCGATACTACGATTTTCTACGATATTCCTGACAACATTCCCAAACAGCCAGGAGAACACGCTACATTTTTATGGAGATCCAGAAGTCTTTGGTTGATGACACAAGCAGCACGTTGGGGACAAATTAAAGAATTTCCCAAAAATGCGAATAAACTAGCCGAGCAAGGCTGGAGAACCGATTTATATCGAGAAATTGCCGCTGAGATGGGTATCGATTGTCCCAAGGATGATTATAAAGTAGAACCCCCATCCGTATTCATCGACAAAAAAGGCTTTGATCCCAGCGATCCTGTAGGCTATCTCAACAGTTTTGAGATTAGGGCAAACGCACCCAACCGCTTTTATTTGGGTTAAAAAGTCAATTCAACGTATTGTAGAGACGTGACCGTGGAACGTCTCGTGGAAAATAGACGTAGCATTGCTACGTCTAATCAAGGGTTCTGAATAACGGATAATTTCCATATCGGTTGTCTATTGGTCATCAGTATTATTTCAGGAGTTTCTCAAGATGAAATCTACCTCTTTTTCTGAGAATAACTACAATATCGCCACTCCCCGCACTGGATTTTTAGAAGTTGAAAATTTAGTGAAAGCTTATTCTTCGCCAGAAGGTAAAAAATCTGTCGTTTTAGATAATGTGAATCTCAGTATTGGTGAGGACGAATATATTTCTGTAATTGGTCACTCCGGTTGTGGTAAATCTACTTTATTAAAAATAGTAGCCGGTTTAGAAAAAGCAACTTCTGGCTCAGTCCGACTGGATGGCAAAGAAATTAACAAGCCGGGAGCCGAGAGAATGATGGTGTTTCAAAACTATTCGTTGCTACCTTGGTTAACGGTGCGGGAAAATATCCGTTTGGCTGTGGATGAAGTGTTAAAAAATGCATCTCGTGCTGAGAAAATTAGCATTGTTAACGAGCATTTAGCAATGGTAAATTTAAATGCGGCGGCTGACAAATATCCCGATGAAATTTCTGGAGGTATGAAACAGCGTGTTGGTATTGCCAGAGCGATCGCCATTCGTCCGAAAATGTTGCTTATGGATGAACCTTTTGGAGCGTTGGATGCTTTAACTCGCGGGAAATTGCAGCGTCAGGTACTAGATATCTGGGAAAATCACCGACAAGCGGTAATGATGATTACTCATGATGTGGATGAAGCGATTTACATGAGCGATCGCATTGTCTTGATGACTAACGGTCCAGCTGCTAATATTGGGGAAATATTAAAAGTTCCTTTTGAACATCCACGCGATCGCTCTGCCATGCGAAACTCAAAAGAATATTTTGAACTTCGCAACCACGCTTTAAATTTCTTAGATCGCTATTTTACTCAAGACGAATAAAATACACTATCATTTATCCTAGTGGGTAGCCTAATTCAAATTCATCAAACCTAAATTTGAAACGGAGGAACCATCTTATGGGGCGTATCTTTTAGTAAGTTAAGTAGGAGTTTAGAGTTAGTAGTTACTACTATTTAACTCAGTACTGAAAACTCATAACTTTTGGAGAAAGACACCTTCCAGTCTTAGCCCGTCAGCTAACTCCGTCGGCAATGGAAGGAACCCCCAAAACTTGGCTGTTATAGCAGTTGTTATTGGGGTTTCCTTAAAAATAAAGATGAATAACAAAGGATGAAGAATTAAAAATATACTTTTTAATTTATACTTCATCCTTTCAACTTCAGCCTTTAGTTCCCCTGCTTCTCATTCATCGTTCATTTTAGTAGAGAGAAGTTAAAGCTGTGAAAATTAAACCAATGTTAGTTCGTTTGCAAAGCGCAATAGGTCGTGATGACTTAATTGAGCAAATGGTATTGCTATCACCAAAAACATCTTGTACTGAAAAAGCTCAACCAGCAAAATCAGTTAACTTAATTGTTGGTTATAACAGTTCCCCCAACAGCCACACCGCGCTAGATATTGCTTTTTGGATTGCCCATCAAACACGTTTAGCCACTAACGTACAAGTTATGGTTCAAGCTGTTTATGTAGTAGAGGAGAATCAAAAAAGTCAGTATTTAGATGACTTTTATTCCGAAATACATGAGCCTTCATTGGCATGTGCAGTAAATTATGCATCCAAGTCTATTACATCCGTCTTATCTGAACCCAAACTTACATCAAACGTACTATCTTTAGATACAAAATTGGTAGACATCCTCACACACGCAGACCGAATTCTTTGGCAAGCACGCAGTTTGGCTGAAGAATGGCAAGGTTCTTTCAAAGCTCATTTGCGATTTGGCTGCGTTGCTGAAGAACTTCAAAAAGTCGTTAAATTAGAAGCTGCCGATATTTTGTTTCTGGGTTGTCAGTCTATAAATCATCCGATTATCCAGACACTAGACTCTAATTTACCTTGCGTTGTTCTGGGTATTCCCAGTTGTATAAACATTTAATTGCAAACTTGGATTAATAGTATAGGGTGCAATTTTGTTTGAGACACACTTGCTGTTCTTTCTAACAGGACTTACGCATGGACTACATATTTTCGTCATTGCGACGCAAGGAAGCAATCTCAAAGTCTTGTTTTCTGTTAACGAGTGCGTAAGTCCTGTCTTAGTAGGGCAAGTCTAAATACTCATAGGCGTAGAAATTAATTATGCGTTGCCCTAACCCAAGAGACGTAGCAGTGCTACGTCTCTACATCTTTTTGAAGATGTCTAATGAATAGTTGTTGCATTGTGTTTAAAATCACTTTCTAAACCCTTGCTTTAGGTGGTAAAACAAGCATGGGGTCAACTTATTTCTAGCCTATGATCTACCATGCTTAAAAAAATATCAGCAATTCTCGCCATCTTGACTTTAACTTTGTTTTTGACATTCACAGCTCAAGCTGCAACCCCCCGTTCGACTTGGGTGGAAAATCAAATTTACCAATACAACCATCCGTTTGCCAGTCAGTTGCCTCAGGAACTGGCAACAAAGATGCAAAAAATGGCGGTTAACCCTTTTGCCTTTTATCGAGGGACAGCTCATATCTTCTACAGCGATATGCAGACTTTGCCAAGTTCTGGATTTGTTAATTCCTCTACCTCTGCTATCTGGTTAGAGGGAGATATGCACATGCAAAATCTTGGGGGGTTAAGGGATAGCAATGGTAACAACGTCTTTGACACCACCGACTTTGACGAAGGTTATCTTGGTCCTTATGTTTGGGACTTGCGACGGATGGCAGTCTCGATTCTTTTGGCAGCGAAACAAAACGGTTTAAGCTCCAGCGATGCTCAAGATGTGGTCAGGAATTTCCTGGATACTTACCTCAACAAAATGAGCGACTTTAAGGGGACTAGCGACGAATTATCCTACCGACTCGAATCTAGCAATACAAACGGTGTAGTCAAGGATTTAATTCAAGCTACAGCAGGTGACAGCCGCTCTAGTTTGCTAAATAAATACACTCAAGTTAATTCTAGTGGCAATCGGGTTTTTCAGACAACTTCTGAACTTCAGCCTGTATCTAGCAGCACATATTCAGCCATTACTACTGCCATGAGTAGTTATATCACGTCAATTCCTAGCAGTAAGCGCTATAGCAATAGTTACTACACCCTCAAGGACATTCGCCTAAAATTAGGTTCAGGTACTGGTAGTCTTGGTAGATATCGCTATTACTTGCTGATTCAAGGTTCAAGTTCAGCAAAGGATGACGATGTGATTTTAGAGATGAAACAGGAAACCAGTAGTGCAGTTGCGATCGCGCAAGCGACTCCCCTTGGGAGTATCGCAGTTCCTGGTCTTTTAGCAAGTTCGGTCTATGGGAATCACGAAGGGGCAAGGGTGACAATAGCAACTAAAGCGATGCTCTCCAACACTGACGTTTTAGTTGGTTACACTACAGTTAACAGTATCCCCTTTTTGGTGCGTGAAAAATCTCCTTATCAGGAGGACTTTGACTATACGTTGCTAACCACCAAGACAAAATTTTTGGATGCGATGGGGTATGCAGGTAAGATTGTTGCGAAGAACCATGCAATCTCCGATCAAGATTATGATGCTTCGATTGTTTCCTATAGCGTTGACAAACAAGTAACCGACGTTGTTACCAATAAGTCTGCATTCAAAGATGAAATTGTCAACTTCGCAATAAACTACGCGACTCAAGTTGAGTATGACTACGCAAGTTTTGTAGACGCTTACAATCGAGGAGTGACGCTTTATTAAAGATAATAGACATCTCCATAATTTAATTATGCGTTGCCAGAAACCCTTGTAGAGACGTAGCAATGCTACGTCTTTTCTTAGCAATGCTACGTCTTTTCTGGAGATGTCTAATTAGTCGCACAGACGTTCCAACAAAAAATTCCACAAAAAATTCCACAAAAAAGACGTTCCACCGGAACGTCTCTACAATAATGTGAAAAAGAATGTAGAGACGCGAAATACGAAGTCTCTACATTCGTATTTTAGGCTTAACTGAACGGGATTCAGTTATAATTAATATCCGATGACGTGCAATACATTACGAAGGACGCTGTATCCTGCTAAGTCCCAAGCTAAATAGGCAAGAAAGCCAATCATTGCCAAGCGACCATTCCACAACTCGGCTTGAGGATTAAAGCCAAAAAGAAATGCGTTTCTGTCTGCACCATTGTAAGCGTTAGCAACTGGTGGTAAATCGGTAGTAGGACGATTTTGCATTGTTTTTCTCCTAAATAAAGTAGTTTTTTCTGTATTTTCAGATATTTAATTTTTAGTAACTGATGATGTGCAATACGTCACGAAGGACGCTGTATCCAGCTGCATCCCAAAGTAAATAAGCAAGAAAACCAATCATTGCAAAACGACCGTTCCACAATTCGGCTTGAGGATTAAAACCAAATAAAAAGGCATTGCGATCTTTGCCGTTATATTCAGTAGCAATTGGTGGTAAACCAGTAGAAGGGCGAGATTGCATTTTTATGTACCTAAACTTTTCAGAGGTTAACTTTAATATAGCTAGATATAACTAATATGCTTTCTGTCTGTGGACACAATGTCTGAATATTGTTTTGCACCGACAAATCCACCTTGAGAGGGTGACAAAATCGAAAATTGTAAATAAATGTTAAAACGGGATAACAAAACCAGATTTAATTGGGGACTATGAATCCTATATCTACGTGAATAATCTCTTTCTTAGTCCCTTCCCGCTCAAAGAATACCTATTTAACGAACCGCCTTCTCTGCGAGAGGCTTCCGCCAACGCGCTTCGCGTCTCCTTTATGAGAAGACGCGCTCGTACACAAAGGAAGAAGAAAAAGAAGATAGGTAATTTTATAGCGGGAAGGGAGTAGTCCCTAATTCCCAGTTAAGATGTCATCAAAATTAAATAGTTGAATTATATTTGTTATTAAGACGATGAAACTAATAAATGCAGATTATTGCCATCTGCATTCATAAATTCTATCCAGCGCTGTAGAGAAGATTCCAACCTAAGAGAGATGCTATTAACGCCTATATTCGGCGATTCTAAAATCTACACTAGTTGGGTAATTTATTCTCACATAAATCTTTAAATTTCTAGTGAATTAAACGATTAAGAAGGAAATATCATGTTTCAGAATACAGAAATAATCCTGGGACTTTACAAGCCGCTCTTTTGGCTGGCACAGATTCCAGTAGACTCCTCAACAATTACACCAGCACAGGCATCTGTTGCTTTTGCCGGACCACGTTTTTTTGTCGCTTTAATTTCTGGGGTGATTCTAGCCTTTGCCATCCAATTAGTCTTAACAAATCTCTCAGTAGCCGCAGGTATTACTTATCTGGGACACCAACCAGACTCTGGTTCCAACTCAAATCATGACAGTTTCGGCGGCACAATTCGCAAAATTGGTACTGCGGTGGGGATTTGGACGTTAGTCACCGTAACCATCGCTCTGTTGATTGCCAGTTTCTTAGCGGTAAAATTGAGCCTGCTAACTTTGAGTCCGGGATTGGGAGCAATTTTAGGGTTAGTAATTTGGGGTGCGTACTTTTTGCTGTTGGTGTGGGTCAGCTCAACTACGGTCGGTTCCTTAGTTGGTTCGGTTGTAAATAGTGCAACATCGGGCTTTCAGGCGATTATGGGGACGGCTACCGCCGCATTGGGGGCGAAAGCGATCAATAGTCAAGTTGTCGCCACCGCAGAGGCAGCAGCAGCCGCTGTGCGCCGAGAAATCGGCACTGCGATTGACCCAGGTACGATCCGGGACAATATTGAAGATTACTTAGAAATGGTGCGTCCCCCGGAACTCGATTTATCAAAGATTCAGGGTGAGTTTGAAAAATTGCTCAACAATCCGCAATTAAAAGCACTAGCTGGTACTCCCGATTTACGCAACATCGACCGGGACAAGTTTGTTAGTTTAGTGAGCGATCGCACTGACCTTTCCAAGCGCGATATTAACCGTGTTGCAGATACATTATATAATGTTTGGCAACAAGTTGTTAGTAATAAATCCGCTCCAGACCGCATGGGTGAGTTGATGGAATATCTCAAATCTGTGCAACCAGGACAAACTAAGACAGATGAACTGAACAGCAAAGTGGATCAGTTAATGTCTGATATGCGTGCTTCTAAGGGTTCTGAGCAAAAAGCTGCCCCAAATCTAATTCAGCAAACTCTGCAACAGGGAATCACCGCGCTGAGTGGTATAGTTTTAGGACGCACAGATTTATCAGATTTGGATGTAGAAAAAATCTTAGGTACTCTTTCGACTGCCAAAGATAAAATAACTGATAAAGCCGATAAATTAGGACTTCCCACGTCAAAACAGCCCTTCAGCCCAATTCGTGCTGATGTCGAAAACTACCTGCATAATACTTATGCTTGGCAACTAAGTCGAGAAAAAATAGCGGAAGACTTTCATCATATACTCTACGATCGCACTGCCGATCCGGGAACAGTAAAGCGAGAGGTTGAGCGACTTTCTAAGCAAGATTTTGCTAATATTCTTCAAGAACGGGGATTGTTGACACAAACAGAAATTCAGCGAATTGTCGATCAACTCGAAATTATCCGCCAAGATGTGCTAATAGAAGTCACCGCAGCGGAAGAAAGGGAAATAGTATTAGACTTGCAGCGTCGAGTTGAAAGTTATTTACTAGTTACACCGAAATCAGATTTGACTCCAGAAGCAATTCAGCATAATTTCAAACCGCTGTTGGAAGACTCTGACGCAGATTATGAAACTTTATCTCGACGTTTGTCTCAATTTGACCGTCAAGAGATGCGAGATATATTGCTGCAACGCAACGATATTCAGCCATACGAAGCCGAGAGAATTATCGACGAGTTAGAAAATCAGCGCGATCAAGCTTTGATTTCGTCTAAAGGATTGGCAGATCAAGCAAGATATCAAGCAGAAACGCTGTGGTTGAATTTAGAATCATATCTGCGTAACACCGGGAAAGGAGAACTTAATCCGGATGGGATTCGGGCTGATTTGAAAACGCTTTTGGACGATCCGCAAGCGGGAATTTCCTCAATTCGGACGCGGTTGTCTCGCTTTGATCGCGATACCCTGGTACAATTGTTGAGTCAGCGGCAAGATTTGAGCGAAGACCAAGTGAATCAAGCAATTGATGCTGTTGAGCAATCTTGGAGTAGTGTTCGTCACGCACCACAAGCTTTAGCCGATAAAGCTAAGGAGCAATATGACTCAACCACGAGTGCGATCGCCGATTATCTCCGCAATACTGGCAAACAAGAACTTAACCCCGAAGGTATTCAACGCGATTTAAATCGGTTGTTTGAAAATCCCCAACAGGGAGCGATCGCATTACGACGACGATTATCGCAAGTTGACAGAGATACACTCGTTAAATTACTGAGTCAACGCCAAGATTTGAGCGAAGAACAAGTCAATGAAGTTATCGATTCGGTACAAACTTCAATTCGCGATATTGTCCGTGCGCCGCGACGTTTAGCTACTAGAACCCAGCAAAGAGTAGAAACTTTCCAAGCTTATTTGCAAGAATATCTGCGAGGAACTGGCAAAGAAGAACTTAATCCTGAAGGTATCAAACGCGACTTGCAATTAATGTTGCACGATCCGCGAGTGGGAATGGAAAGCATAACTGAACGTCTTTCCCAATTTGACCGCTCAACAATCATCGCTTTGCTGAAAATTCGTGAAGATATTACCGACGAAGAAGCCGCACAAATTGCTGATAATATGATATCTGTGCAGCAGCAGTTTGTCGAACAAGTGCGGGGTATCCAACGCCAAATTCAAGGTGTCCTGGATGGTGTTTTTGGCAACATTCGTAACTACCTCAATGCGTTGGAGCGTCCCGAATTGAATTATGATGGTATCAAGCGGGATGTTCGCCAGATGTTCGACGATCCGCAAGCGGGATTTGAAGCCATGCGCGATCGCTTGTCTTCTTTCAACCGCGAAACCTTGGTAGCAGTCATGAGTTCTCGTGAGGATATCTCCGAAGAAGACGCTAACCGAATTATCGACCAAATCGAAGGAGCGCGTAACAAAGTCCTACAACGCGCTGAACGCATTCAGCAAGAAGCACAGCGACGCTTGGAAGAAGTGAAAGTCCAAGCGCAACGACAAGCAGAAGAAACCCGGAAAGCCGCAGCATCAGCAGCTTGGTGGTTGTTTGCAACCGCGACTGTATCCGCCATTTTCGCCGCACTTGGAGGAGCGATCGCTGTTATGCTTGCCTAACTGAAAAAGTTGTCTCCGGTAAACAAGTTTAGCCTATCGACATCGAGAGGCTTTTTTATGGACATAATATCATATCGTGTCCGTTTAATTAACAGTAATAAAAACGTTGCAACCGTCATAGAGACGTAGCAGTGCTACGTCTCTACAATATGTGTCAATACAGTTGGTGTTAAGGAATTGGTGGTAAAAAATGGTATGCATGTAGAGACGTAGCACTTGGTAGTCTCTATGAGGATTTGGGGCTTAACTGAACGGTATTGCAATATGTGTGATTTGCCGGACATAATATCATTGGTCAATAGGGTCAACCTTGTGGTTGAGAAACTGTGTATTTCCTCAGATACAGCAGATTTCAGGTAAATGAAGCACACATATAAAACTCCTCTTCTTGTAGAGACGTAGCACTGCTACGTCTCTAGGTGTATTCGATCAAAGCGCAATCTCCTTTAATACGATCTACTATTAAAGATTGAGAGATGATAACTTATGGTTAAAACAGTTGGGATTACCAAAGCGATTACTAACCTGAATGAGGCACATGCCAAGTTCAAATTAAGCCAGACTCTGAAGAGCGAATTTTTCACAGAATGGTTTGAGGATTTACCCGAACTCACTGATAGCGAAAAAGCATCTTTGAATCGCCTGAAAAGTCGCTACCTCTATTATGCCGCAGACGGTTCAATCACAGAAGGTACTGTCAATATTATTATGCTATCGACCCTACTGGAGTTAATGGGTTTGTGCGATCCACCTTTTAAGATTCAGAGTGAGCAACTGGTGAAGATTGAAATTGAAAACTCTGGTGAAGAAGAACTTATATTAGAAGGATTCATTGATACTTTAGTTGTGCAAAATCGACTCTGGGTAGTGTTAATTGAATCGAAGCGTTATGGTTTGAGCGTTATGCAGGCTCTCCCACAAACTTTAGCTTACATGATGGCAAACCCTAACTTAGAAATGCGCCTTATTTTTGGGATGATAACGACTGGTGAAGACTATATTTTTATCAAGTTAAATCAGCAAACGCATTCTTATGCTTTATCAAACAAGTTTACTCTCTCCAACCCAAGAGAAAACGAGTTGTACGATGTTATGCAGGTGATGAAGCGAATTGTTAGCTTGATTGTACGTTAATAGCGATATATATGAATCTTGTATAGACGTTCCGGTGGAACGTCTATACGACGGTTGGATTGAGCTAATTTGTTTCTTGGATTTGTAAGCGGATAGTTTTTTCCATTGCTCCACCAAGTTTAATTTCCATCACTTCACCACCGAAGGGTTCTAAACAATCGAGGAGCGATCGCAAGTTTGGTGTTGAAGCACCGGTATCTACATACAAGCGATCGGCTAAGTTGTTGATGCGTTTCCAAGTTATGTATAGTTTGGCGATGGTTTGTTCGATTTGCGATGATTGATTAACTAAATCGGCAGCTATATTTAAACAGCCGACTCTTTGCGCTTCTTCTAAAGCGGTTTCGATGTCAACTTGTTCATTCTCTAGTGCTTGAACTTGAGCCGCAGATTTGAGATATTTTGCTAAGTTACGCGCTTCTGTGGTGACTTGTTTAACAGTATCGACATCAGGATTTGCGGTTATTTCTCTCTGTAGTGATTTTTGGTGCGATTCCGGCAGTTTTTCCATTTCCTTCACCAGAGGGGCGAGGTAGCGCGGCGGAAGGGTATTATCTGCGGCTTTTTGCCTCACTTCTTCCGGTAGCAAATCAGAAGACATCGCCGTCCATTCATCGTTAATTTGCCGAACTTCGCGACGAGTGATGCGATCGCCTTTTTCGGCAGCTTCACTCACCATTTGTTGTACTTCTGGTGCCGCTTTGGAAGTTTCCACAAAAGCGCGTTTGCTGAAGTTCTTAATCGCGCTGGGCTGAAGTTTGCCATCTTCTAGAAGTGTATCAGCACTGTTTGCTAGTTGAATCCAACCGTAAGCTTGACTTTTGCTGATTTCTCGTTCTTTCAGCCAGCTGAGGAAGCCGGTACCGCGTCCTTCACCACCTCTTTTTTCTCTGTCACGAACAGCGCGTAAAATTCTACCACGCCAAATTTCGGTTTGCAAATCAAAGCGATCGCATACCTGCCAAGCTACATCTAGCTGTTCTAAAAAATCTGACTCTAGAATCTCTTCATCTTCCGGATCGGGCAGTTCAAAAGTCAAATCCGCTGGCTGTTGTAAGGCAGCAGCCAAATCATCGATGTTATCCGTTGATTGCACGGTAGGGAAAGTGGTAGTGTATGCGATCGGCTTATTATGCCACAATCTGGTGCAACTGTAACCGATGATTTTTTTCAAATACGCCCGCAGGCGATTTTCGGCGAGTTCCCAAGCGATCGCGAAAAATTAGCCCACCTTGTCTGGGAAAATTCGAGTTTGCAAAACCCTTATTATTGGTCTGCCTTCACTTTACAGGGTGAGTGGCGATAGAAGATTAAAACGCAAAGGAACTCAGAGGGAAGCGCAGAGGGACGCAAAGGAACTCCGCGTACCTTTGCGTTCCTCTGCGTTTAAAATAAAGTCTTAAAGCAGAGCAATCTCCGCTCCCGATGGTATTTGTTGTTGCACAACTTTAAGGATATCGAGAGTTTTTTGATAAGCTACTTTCTCTCTCTTGCCAAAACGTTGAGCCGCTATTTCTAAGTCAGCGATCGCAGCTTCGTGGTATCCTAACGAATGTCGGGCAACTCCGCGATTAACATAAGCCTGAGCATTACTCGGATTAAGTCGAATTACTTCCGAAAAATCGCGCACTGCACCAGAAATATCTCCGGTTCTCGTGCAAGCGCAAGCTCGATTAAAGTATGCTCTATCATCATTGCCATTGAGACGAATTGCTTTATCAAAGTCGAGCATCGCTGCTGGCAAATCTGCCAACTCTAACCGCGCTAATCCTCTGTCATTATATATATCCGCTTGTAGAGTTTGCAAGTTTTGCGGAATTATCGACAATGCTTTATTATAATCAGCGATCGCTTGTTGTTGATTCCCTAACATAGCAGTGGCGATACCCCGATTATAGTAAGCTCGAAAATCATGGGGTTTGAGAGCGATCGCTTGTTTATTATCAGCGATCGCCGACGTATAATTACCTTGTCTGTAGTATGCTAATCCCCGATTCAAATAAGCTTCCGCATTCTTGGGAGCAAAATTTATCGCTTTTGTACAATCTGCGATCGCACTATGGTAATCTTGTAATTGAAGATACGCCAGACAGCGATCGCTATAAGCTGCGGCAAAATTACTTTCAAGCTGAATCGCCGCAGTTAAATCTGGAATTGCTTCTTGATAATTGCCCCGTTGCATCTTGTCTACACCCAACTTCAACAAATCACTAGCAATCGGTGTTGCCTCAGCACTGAAAGTGATAAAATTGAGAGCGATCGCCATCATAAAACAGAGAATGAATCGATAGCAGCGATTCATAAACAAATCTCCCAATTTAATTTTTTGTGCAAAACGTGCAGCAGTAGGTAAGGAATAGACGTAGGAGTAGAAATTAATTATGCCTTGCCCGAAACACTTGTAGAGACGTTCCGGTGGAACGTCTTTACTGGAACGTCTTTACTGGAACGTCTTTACTGGAACGTCTTTACTGGAACGTCTTTACTGGAACGTCTTTACCGGAACGTCTTTACCGGAACGTCTTTACTGGAACGTCTTTACTGGAACGTCTTTACTGGAACGTCTTTACTGGAACGTCTTTACTGGAACGTCTTTACTGGAACGTCTTTACTGGAACGTCTTTACTGGAACGTCTTTACTGGAACGTCTTTACTG
>JAHHIJ010000031.1 GCA_019358985.1 Tolypothrix brevis GSE-NOS-MK-07-07A
GAACGTCTTTACGTCTTTTTGGGAGATGTCTAATATTTACCAAGAAAAGATTCAGAATCCAATATCGGATGTTTTGCACCCCCACACTGACATCATAAACCGGTGTCAGTGTCAACTACCTATGGCAACAAAAACTCCAAAGGTTGCATTCTGGCATTTGTAGAGACGTTCTGATGGCATTTGTAGAGACGTTCTGATGGCTTTTTTAAAGACGTTCCATCGGAACGTCTCTACTGTACAGACGTTCCGTCGTAGCGTCTCTACTTCTTCCAGTTTTTATTGTTAGCTTGATCCAACACGTAAGCAGCTACGTCTTCAATCTGAGCTGGTTTTAAACGACCAGTAAAAGCAGGCATAGCACCTTTACCCTTTGTCACTTGGGCAATAACCGCTTCTGCCGAGTTCATGCCATACTTATCTAAAGCTTCTTTCTTCAGATTTTTTGGAGCATTAACTAAATTTTTACCACCAGCATGACAAGAAGCGCAATTAGCGGCAAAAATTTTATTTCCACTCACTGCATCTGCTAAAGCTGGACTGTTGAAGGTAAAGGTAAAGATTGTTACGCATAACAACAATACCGAAAGAATCTTTTTCATCCCGTGTTCTCTCTGCAAAAAAAGGACTGTTCAGTTCAATATCCTTCATAATTGTGAGCTTCATGGTTATTGTAGTCAAATGACAGGCTGTCATACTTCGCAGTTTTGTTGGTTGTTAGTGGTTGGTTGTTACTTGTCAAGAATTATCCTAACCACACCACGCTTCCCCACTAACATTGTACAGACGCGATTAATCGCGTCTCTACCCACCCCCCAATTTATTTAACCCTTGTTGTGTAACCCGACAAATTCGCCAATCATCTAAAATAGAAGCTCCCATACTGCGGTAGAATGCGATCGCAGGCTCATTCCAATCCAAAACACTCCACTCTAACCGTCCACAATTTCTTTCCACAGCTATTTGAGCTAATTTTCTCAACAAAGCTTTCCCAATACCTTTTCGTCGATATTTCGGTAAAACAAACAAATCTTCTAAATAAATTCCTGGTTTGGTGAGGAATGTTGAATAATTATGAAAAAACAGAGCAAAGCCGGCAGCTTGCCCTGCGTGTTCTGCTAAAATCGCCTCAATATATTTATTAGAGCCAAACAAATGCTCTTTCAGAGATTCAGCATTACCAGTAACCGCATGAGATAATTTTTCATACTCTGCCAACGCTTGAATTAACTCAAACAGCACAGTACAATCTGCTGGTTCAGCAAACCGCAAATTCAAATCGTTATCAAAAGTCATTAGTCAATAGTCCAATAGTCCAAAGTCAATAGTCCAATAGTCCAAAGTCCAAAGTCAATAGCGCTCTTTTATTACTCTTGACAGAATAAATCTGAAACCCTATTCTCAGATTAGTCCGCGCAGGCGGACTTCGTTTGTGTAGCCAAGCCAGTGCGTTGCGCGGGTTAAGCGCGTTGTTCGCGCAGCGTCTCCCCTTGGGAGAAGCACCTGGCGTGCGACTTTAGTCGTCAGGCTTCATGATTCTTGACCATTGACCATTGACTCTTGACCAATTAAACCAACCAACCTTTCAAACGTTTAGCTATGTGAGGGCGCCGCAATTTCCGCATGGCTTTGCTTTGAATTTGCCGCACTCGTTCGCGAGACAAATTAAACATATTGCCTACTTCTTCTAAAGTACACGGTTCGCTGGTAGTCAAACCGTACCGTAGAGAAATTACATCTTTTTCTCGTGGTGTCAACACATCACCCAAAACTTCCCAAATCTCCTGACGCATCATGTTTTCATTCATTTTTGCTTCGGGAGATTGATTATCTTCGTCCTCTAGCAAATCCATCAATTCCGTGTCTTCTTCTTTACCGACGCGGTGATTGAGAGAAAGTGCTTGACGGCGTAGTTGTTGTAGTTGGCGTAGTTGTGGCAAAGGTATCTCTAAAACTTCTGCCATTTCCGCTTCTGTGGGGTTGCGACAAAGTTTTTGTTTGAGTTCGCGTTGCGCTTTTTTGAGTTTGTTAAGTTTTTCAACAATATGGATTGGTAGGCGAATTGTCCGCGCATCATTAGCGATTGCACGCGTAATTGCTTGTCGAATCCACCAATAAGCGTATGTCGAAAATTTATATCCCTTATCTGGGTCGAATTTTTCTGTAGCGCGATTTAACCCCATTGCCCCTTCCTGAATTAAATCCAGAAAAGGTACTCCGCGATTGAGATATCGTTTCGCAATTGACACTACCAACCGGAGATTGGAGCGAATCATTTTTCGCTTCGCTACTCTACCTTGATACAAGCGACTTTCTAGTTGCTTTTCTGTCATTTCTAGTGAGGATGCGACTTTTTCCTTACTAGCATGTTCACCCAATTGTTCCGTCAAAGAAACTTGTAATTCCCTGACTTCTTCATTAAATCGCACTCGCCGCGCTAATTCTACTTCTTCTTCAGCTTTAAGTAAAGGATAACGCGCCATTTCTTTAAAAAATGCGCCGACAGCATCATCATGCTCGGTTTTATTATATCCCGATGGTCGCGCTGCCGCCATTTTATCGCCATCGCGTTCATCTGTTTCCATTTCAGCCATCGCGCTATATTCATCTGCGACTGCTTCTAGTTCGAGTGGTATTTCACTCTCAATAGCATTTTCTACTATTATCTCCATTGTTCCCAATTCAGCAATATTCATAGTTTCCTTAAGGGATTGTTGCTTTGTTTGGTACATAATTAAATGACAGCTGCTTTTTCTTGAGGTTTGGTAGTTTTCACATCAGAACAAATGCACCTGTCTTATAGCAAAATATAGGTTTCTGCTAATGTCTCATTGAAAGCGACATTCAGTCTGTATCTTTCATTTCATACTTCCTGTTACATATAATTCAGAAATCAATACTGGTATTTGCACTTTCAACTATCTGCTTAGATTCTCAACACATATATTCCTCATTCTTTTCTTTATTCGCAAATCTGTCAAATTTTGAAACTTTATTAACCTTAACAAATATAAATATTTTCGGTAATCATCCTTAAACCTTAAATCTTCCTATATTTTTCTCTACTTTTTATTTTTTATGCCTGATTACTGATTATACATTTCAGAGTCTTCCTTCTCGGTTAATGCAACCGCTGCTAATTTCCGAATGAAAATAGCAATTATGTCGTCGGCTGTCTAAACTTGAGCTATATTTCTCTAAGTTACAGCATCCCATATACTGAAAGGGCTGAATATCTATCAATAGATGGAAAAGCCCTATACCTTGCTTAGTATATCAAGACAGCTTTTAGGAATAAGGGAAGATGATTTGATTTTTTGAGACTCGGACATTAAGTATTTATTTTCGTCTAGAGTTGAGATTAGTTTGATCGATAAATTACATAAGAGGAAACTTATCAACTATCATAAGGTAGAAAAGTATTGCGAAATACAATTCGTCTTAATAAAATTGAAAAGTTAAAGTTAACTGAGTCAGGTGAATTCTGACCAAATACGGAAGGCAAATAACAGTCTATTAATTCAAAAGCTATGTATAGTAATAGTATAAGTTTATTTCCATTGGTAGTAGCTGAACCGGGTAATTCATACGAATCGGGCAAAGCTGTTGATCGGTGGATCGAAGTGCTGGTTGACTGTCCAGGAAGCTCAGGGTTATTTACTTACCGATTGCCACCTCAGTTACTTTGTCAACCAGGAGATATTTTAACTGTACCATTTGGAGCGCAACAGTTAGGAGCGATCGCCATTCGATTATTAACACAACCTAGCGCCGACATACCACGAGAAAAAATTAGAGATGTCGAAGATGTAATTCATAGCGGTTTTTTTCAAGATAATTACTGGACATTGATCGAAAGGGTGTCGCAGTATTATTACACACAACTGATCCAAGTGATACGAATCGCATTACCGCCCGGATTATTAGGGCGATCGCAACGGCGTATCCGTTTGGTTTTAAAAGATACATCCCTTGATACTTTAGCTACTGAAGCTTTCTTGTCGAATGGAGCGCGACAAATTGTAGAGCTTCTGCGTTCCTCAGCAGCAGGAGATTACAGCTTTACCTACCTTCAACAAAAAGTCAAGGGAGCATATCGAGGAGTACGGGAATTATCGCGATGCGGTATGATAGAAAGTTATTTAGAACCGCCGCGATTAACTCGACCAAAGCTGCAAAAAGCAGTCACAATGGTAGGAAGTAGCTTTGATCGTGATTTAACAACTCGTCAAAGAGAAATTTTAGAAGTATTGCGGCGACAAGGCGGCGAATTATGGCAAACTGAATTATTACAACTTTGTAACGCGAGTCCTTCTACCCTCAAAATCCTAGAACAAAAGGGTTATATTGTAATTCAAGAACGGGAAATCTTGCGAAGCGAAACTCCTGGGAGTGGAATATTAGCCGACCAAGAAAAATCATTAACACAAGCTCAATCTCAAGCGTTAGCGACAATAAATCAACTAAATGGATATGCTCAAGTTTTATTACATGGGGTGACAGGTTCGGGAAAAACCGAAGTATATTTGCAAGCGATCGCACCTCTACTCAATCAAAATAAATCCGCCCTCGTTTTAGTTCCAGAAATTGGACTGACACCGCAATTAACCGATCGCTTTCGTGCTAGATTTGGCAACAGAGTCAGCGTTTATCACAGCGCCCTTTCCGACGGTGAACGTTACGACACTTGGCGCCAAATGCTCACAGGAGAACCCCAAGTAGTCATCGGCACCCGAAGCGCCGTTTTTGCACCTTTGCCAAACTTGGGTTTAATCATCTTAGACGAAGAACACGACAGCAGCTTCAAACAAGACTCACCCATCCCCACCTACCACGCTCGAACCGTAGCCAAATGGCGAGCCGAATTAGAAAATTGTCCCTTAATTTTAGGTTCCGCTACCCCTTCGTTAGAAAGTTGGTTGAGCGTTAGGGAAGGGGGACAAGGGGGACAAGGGGGACAAGAAAACATCTTTTCTCCCTTGTCTCCCCCCTCTCCCTTGTCTCCCTCATCTCCCCCATCTCCCTCCCACTACCTCCCGCTCCCGGAACGCGTTTACTCTCGTCCTTTGCCGCCGGTGTCCGTGGTGGATATGCGGCAAGAGTTGCAGCAGGGAAATCGTTCTATATTTAGTAGGTCGTTGCAATCGGCTTTGGTAGAGTTGCAAGAAAAGCGACAACAGGGAATTTTATTTATTCATCGTCGGGGACATAGTACTTTTGTATCTTGCCGGAGTTGCGGATATGTGGTGGAATGTCCTAATTGTGATGTTTCGCTAGCGTATCACCACACAGAAGAGGGGGCGCCCGAATTATTGCGCTGTCATTATTGTAACTTTACGCGATCGCATCCTCAAAATTGTCCCGAATGCAGTTCTCCTTATTTAAAATTCTTTGGTAGCGGTACGCAGCGAGTCGCTCAAGAATTAGCGCGACAGTTTCCCGAATTGCGTTTCATTCGGTTTGATAGCGATACCACTCGCAATAAAGGCTCACATCGCAAGCTGTTGACTCAATTTGCCAACGGTGAAGCCCAATTGTTAATAGGTACGCAAATGCTCACCAAAGGATTAGATTTGCCCCAAGTTACATTAGTCGGTGTAGTTGCGGCTGATGGCTTGTTGAATTTATCAGATTATCGTGCCAGCGAACGCGCATTTCAAACTTTAACCCAAGTAGCCGGACGTGCTGGTAGAGGTGATGATCCTGGTAAGGCAATTATCCAAACTTACACACCAGAACATCCCGTAATTGAAGCAGTACAAAGGCATGATTATGAGACTTTTATTCATACGGAATTAGAACAAAGACAAGCTTTAAATTATCCTCCTTATGGGAGATTGATTTTATTGCGATTAAGTAGTTTAGATGCAATCAGCGTGCAAAATGCTGCCCAAATCATCGCAACAACTTTGAATTCTAGAGAGGGATTTGAAATATTGGGACCAGCACCAGCGAGTATTTTAAGAGTAGCAAATCGTTATCGATGGCAGATATTAATTAAGTTTGCTGCCGATGCTTTGCCACAATTGCCAGATTGGGAAGAAGTGCGATCGCTTTGTCCAGCATCTGTTAGCTTGACAATAGATGTAGACCCATTACACATGATGTAAATATCGACAAAACTTAAATTTTTTCATCAATCAAACCGGATTCCTATAAACCTCTTAATACGACTTTAGTTTGAGGAGATGAAATTAGGATGAAATCTCTGAAATTGGCGTTCTTATCGTAGGTAAACGAACAATAAAGGTAGTACCTTTATTTAGTTGACTTTGCACCTCTATACTACCCTGGTGCGTTTGGATAATTGCTTGTGCGATCGCTAAACCTAACCCCGAACCACCAGTACTGCGAGAGCGATCGCTATGTACGCGATAAAATCGGTCAAAAATCCGCTTTACATCTGGTGCTGCTATCCCGATACCTGTATCTTGAACTGAAATCACCGCATTACCATTGATGCGTTTGAGGATGACCTTTATATAGCCACCTGCGGGGGTGTATTGAATCGCATTCGCAATTAAATTAGTAAGTACGCGCAAAAGTTGGTCTTCATCCCCCATCACGTACAAGGGTTGATGATACTCCATTGAAGATGTCAGTTGTAAGTTTGCACTACTGGCTAAAGCAGAAAATTCTTCAATTAGGTCATTAACTAAAACATTCAGACAGCAAAGTTCTTTTTGTGTCGCGAGCGTTTTTTGCTCCAACCGAGACAGCAGCAATAAATCCTGAACTAGTTCCGCCAGCCGATTATTTTGTCGTTTAATAGATGTTAGAGTATCTCGCGCTTCCTGTTCCGATAAATACTCCATCTCAAGGATAGTTTCTACTGTAGCATTAATTGCTGCCAGTGGTGTGCGTAATTCATGGGAAGCATCGGAAGTAAACTGTTGCATTTGTTTATACGACCGATCAATTGGTCGTATCGCTAACCCTGCTAACCACCAACTCGAACCACCAACTAAAAGTATTGAAATTGGCAATCCCAATCCGACAATTAATTTTAAACTAGCAAGACGATTATCCAATTCTTTGAGACTGCGACCTACTTGTATATAACCCCAAATTTGATTATCTTGAGTATGTAGTGCTAAAGACTTTTGACTGTAGCGATCGCCTTGTTTATCTTTAACTGTTTGCCATACATTTGTTCGCACAATTGACGGTAATTCTTTGGGGTCAAAACCAGCAACAGCAATTAGCTTTCCCCAAGCATTAATAAAACGGATGTAATACAGCTTCTCTTTGTAGACATTACTAAAAGTGCCGTGTTCGTGATGGAAATTTTGATTGTGGTTGGGTTTAATTTGGTTAGGACAGTCAGAGTCAGGCAAACAAAGGTTGGGTATAACCAACTTAAAAACAGGTTCCAAACGACTAGGTTGTTTTAAACTTGGTTCAATTACATTGTGCAATGTGCCAGTGACAGACTCCAGTTCTCGGTCGATAGAAACTAAGTAAGCTTCAATCATTACCTGGTAAACAACTAAACCGCAGAGAATGAGAATTAAGCCCATAACTGCTGCATACCAAGCTGCTAGTCGCCAACGAGTTTTATTAAATAATTTAATCTGCATCATCAGGATTAAAACGATAACCCATACTGGGGACAGTTTCAATTAACCCATCACAATTATATTCTGATAATTTGCGTCGCAACAGTCGTACCTGAGCCGCTACTACATTACTAACTCGCTCCGCGCTAAAACTGTAAAGATGATTTAATATTTGGTCGCGGGTAACAATTGTATTGGGACGATTCATCAAATATTCTAGTAGGTGAAATTCTTTCTTTGTTAAATGAATTATCTGCTTATCACCATTAGTTTGCTGACGCGAAACTGTACAAGTAGCGTAATCTAAAATCAGATTTCCTACTTTTAGTTGCGGTGCTTTAAAATTAGGATAACGTCGCTGTAAAGCACGCAATCTTGCTAGCAATTCCACCATTCCAAAGGGCTTTACTAAATAATCATCAGCCCCAGCATCCAACCCAGCAACTTTATCTTCCATGCTATCTCTTGCTGTCAGCATCAGCACTGGTAATGAATTGTTGCGAACCCGCAGACGCTTACACAAATCTAAACCCGATAATCCTGGTAGCAACCAATCAAAGATTCCTAACGTGTATTGCGTCCAATTACTTTCTAGATAACTCCATGCTTCATCTCCATCTTGAACCCAGTCAACAATATATTTTTCTTGATGTAGTTTTCGCTTAATTGATGCACCCAAATCTAATTCGTCTTCAACTAGTAAAATTTTCATAGGAAGCGGATACAGTTCTATAATTTATTTATCAATTCACACGCAGTCGAACCACACCAATTGATAATTCTGCATTTATTCCAACTAAAAATGCCGAAATCTTGTATAGTTTTTCTCCAGAAGTAACTCTAGTTTTTTTGACATTATTCATCTCAATGGTAAGCATAGTTCCAGGAGCCACTGGTTCGGCAAATAATAATGTAACTTTTTTGTCATTAATAGTAATTTTTGGCTCAATCTTTTTACCCGATTGGTCAGACACATCAATATTATTCCTGACAACTATATTCTCTGGAGCTTCGATGTTTAGTTGAGAAACAGCCTTGCTTTGTTGGGGAATTTCTAACTTTAATGTATGTCTAAGAATTCGCCAGTGTTTTATACCTTGGGGAAATTCTGATAAGCTAATAATGTGAGGAAAATTACCAGATTCTCTTGTAGAATTGGCATAAGTGCCTGGCATCGAAACTGCTACAGTCAAGGTGAAAGCTGCTGCACAAATTAAAGCTTTTTTCATTACTACACTCCTCTAACTACTTAAATGAATCAACCATCAATATCTTCTTGGCTGAATAATACATTTATTTAATAGTTTGGCAGAGCGAGATGAAATTAGGATGAAATTTGATAGTATCCCCGAAAAATTATCAGAAGTAAAATTTTTTAATTTATTTTGTTTTAAAGAATTCTCAATTATTTAGATAATAACTTATTGTTACTTAACATTATTAAAAGCTATTAAGAAGTTAAAGCATCAGCTTATTGACTGTGTGCCATAAAGTAGATACTGGTTAAATTGGATCAGGTGCGTTAATGTAGCGCACCTGACAAAAATTGTAAATTTTGATGGTTATCGTTTAAAGTTAAAACGACCGTTGAATTTTTCACCTTTAATATCAGTTTGAAGGACAACTTTATAATCTCCCGTTGCAGTTGCAGGTAGCTTTGCTGTGTATTGCTTCTCCTCAGTATTATAAGGAACTTGTAAAGTTTGGTTACTGCCATCTGGTAGCTGAACTTGAGCCGTGAGCTTGGCATCAGTAATTTCTTTGTCCTGCTCACCGTGTACGGTTATATCTAAATGCGTAGAATCTTTCACTATCTCAGGTTTGAACTCTAAATGGTATTTTCCTGACTGCACAACTTGACCACTATGACCATCTTTACTATCTTTGGAATGGTCGTGACCATCTCCTTCAATATGTTTTTCCCCATCTTTTGCAGTTGTTTCAGTTTTAGCTGCTGTTTCTGTAGTTGAACTTGCCGTGGTACTTTCTGGATTAGCGGCTTGATTACCACCGCTACAAGCACCTAAGAAAAGTAAGCTGGCACTGCCTAAAGCAATTAAGCTGGTTTTGATAACTTTCATTGATTTACACTCCTCAATATTTGATAAATAAACAACTAAAAGCTGACTTCTCCGGCAATTTCAGTATTAATAGTTGGTTGAGTTTTTTTCGGAACCAAAAACTTACCAAACTGAATATACAAAGCAGGAAGTACCAGCAACGTTAAAGCGGTAGATGTAAACAATCCACCCAAAACTACAATCGCAAGTGGTTGTAGTATTTCTTTTCCTGCACCGCTGCCAATTACCAAAGGCATCATACCCAGCGCAGAAGATAAAGCTGTCATCAAAATTGCAACCAATCTTTCCATCGAACCTTCAATTAAAACTTCCCGTATTAGGTATATTCGTACTCTTAGTACAGCTAGTAAATTTAAATATTGGGTACTTTATCTACTTTCTCAGATCAAGATGAAATTGGGATGAAATTTCTGGCAGGTATTTTAGGGTGCGTACTTAACGAAGTTCGTAACGCACCGCTTCTCAAGGATTTGGTGCGTTACGCTCCGCTAACACACCCTACGTATATTTAAGTGCTGGGAACGAAGAGGAGTAATGATTATTTTAACTACATATGCATCAAAAATTGCCCCTCTTTAGCTGACTCCACTTTCTTCGGAAATAAAAACTTACCAAACTTCGCATACAACGCAGGTAAAACTACTAAAGTTATTGCAGTAGAAGTAAACAAACCACCAAATACAACTACAGATAACGGTTGCAAAAGTTCCTGTCCTGGTCCACCTTGAATCACCATCGGGGCTAAACCTAATGAGGAAGTTAAAGCTGTCATCAAAATCGCATTTAGTCGTTCCATTGACCCTTTGGTAATAACTTCCTTTAATGGCATTCCTTCAGCATACTTACTATTATAATTGTCCACCAATAACAAACCGTTGCGAGTTGCTACCCCAAACAAGGAAACAAACCCAACTAAAGACGCAACCGAAATTACCCCACCAGTTAAAGCAACAGCGATTACACCTCCTACCAAGGCAATTGGTAAGTTAATCATAATCATCGCGGTAGAAGGGATAGATTTAACTGAAAGGTACATTAATACTGTAATCGCAATGAATGCGATCGCGCTAAAAACGAGAATATTTTGGGTTGCACGTTCTTCAGCTTCAAACTGACCTGCATACTGAATAAAATAACCCGCAGGTACTTGGATATTACTTTTAACTTTGCTTTCAATATCAGTGACAATCGAGCGTAAATCTCGACCTTTAGCATTTGCAGAAACGACTATCAAGCGGGAAACGTTTTCACGGTTGATTGTATTGGGTCCCGTTCCATTAACAATAGTAGCAACGTTACCTAAAGGTACTTTCTGTCCATCGGGAGTATCAATCAACAAATTACGGATGGTTTCTAAATTTTGCCGTGCTTCAGGTTTTAACCATACAATCAAATCAAAAGACTGTTGGTTTTCTAAGACCTTAGAAACAACTTTACCATTGAGTGCAGTTTCAATTGTATCTGCCAAATCCCCCACCGTATGACCGTAACGACTAGCTGCATCACGGTCAAATTTAATTTGAATTTGTGGTACTGGAAGTTGTGGTTCGAGTTGTAAGTCAATGACACCATCAACTGTTGCCATTTGTTGCTCTACTTGCTGCCCAATTTTCCTTAACTGCGCTAAATCGGAACCGAAAATTTTCACAGCTATGGAACTACGAACCCCAGATAAAACTTCGTCCATTCGGTGCGAAAGAAATCCGCCAACATTAGCTGCTGCACCCGGTATTTTCTCAAATGCTGCTCGCATCACTCCTAAAGTTTTTTCCCGGTTTCGCATTCCCTCATCGGTTAATTCAATGTCAAGGTGAGCAACGTTTACACCTGCGGCTTCGGAATCACCTGTAGCACGTCCAGAACGAGTTTGAATAAATTTAAATCTCTGGTCATTTTTTAATGCTTCTTCAATTACATAACCAGCTTTGGTACTACTTTCTAGAGAAACAGTTGGGTAAGATATCAAAGTATTGACCATCGTTTGCTCTTGAAACTCTGGTAAAAATGCTCTACCGAAAGAAGGAATAATCGCAATTGATGCGACTGTTAAAACTGTTGCGATACCCATAATCAAGAAGGAATTTCGCATGGAAAAATTTAAACAAGAGCTATAAATTGCCTTACAAAATCTAGCTAGCCAAGGTTCTCGCTTTGTTACCTTTGTATTCGGTAATAAAATTGCACATAAAGCTGGAGAAACCAACAAAGATTCTAAACTAGAAATGACAACTACCACTAAATAAGAAATACCCATTGGGGTAAAAATTCGACCTTCAATACCCGGTAAGGTAAAAATTGGCGAGAAAACAATAATACCAATAATCGTTGCACCAACCAGCGAATCGCGTACTTCTTGAGAACCTTCAAAAATAATTTCTAACGGTGATAATGGATCGTCAGAAGTTTTATTTTCCCGTAATCGGCGATAAGTATTTTCACCGTATACAATTGCATCATCAATTGCAGTCCCAATCGCAACTGCTAAACCACCCAAAGTCATTGTATTTAGTCCAATTCCCAACCATGAAAGTGCTAGCATCCCAAACAGTAATGTTAATAAAAAGTCTAACAAACATACTGCGAGGATACGCCAATTCATTAAAAAAGGAATCAGAATAATTGCGGCAATAATACTACCTTGAATCAAAGAGGAACGAACGTTGTCAACAGAAGATTCAATATAACTGTCTTGGCGAAATGTAGTAGTAACTTTAATATTTTTTGGCAATCCGGCTTTGATTTCTGCCATTGTTTTTTCTACCGCACGGGTGACAGTCGGAGTATCAACTATTGGCTGCTTATTCACCATGACAATAATTGCGGGTTTGCCATTAAAACTGCCATCACCCCGTTTTAGTGCTGCCCCAATTTGGACATCGGCTACATCTTGCAATCTTACGGGAACGCCATTACGTGAAATAATAGTTGATTTTTTCAAGTCTTCAATTGATTCGATTCTACCGATACCCCGAATCAACTGTTCTGTATCTGGCGTAATCAAAAATCCACCAGGAGCATTGACGTTTGCTTTTTGAGTTGCTTGCGTAACTTGGTCTAGAGTAATATTAAAAGCTGCTAATTTTACTGGGTCAACTAGTACTTGAAATTGACGTTCGTCACCACCAAAACTTAAAATTTGGCTGACTCCAGGAACAGCTAAAAGGCGATTTGTTACTTGCCAATCGACGATTCGACGGGCTTCCATGAGGGGGTTAGGAGTTGCGGATGTAGCTTGTCCGTCCGGGGTAGAATTGGAGGAGTTTTCCCCATCTTCGACGGTAAAAGCGTACTGGACGACTAAACCAACGGGGGAAGTGGTGGGGGATATTTGTGGTGTTTCAACTCCTGGAGGCAGCTTGTTAACCGCTTGTTGTAATCGTTCGGTAATTAGCTGCCGTGCTTGATAAATGTCAGTTGACGAATTAAATATCACCCTCACCGCAGAAATACCAGCCGCACTCGACGAACGAACTGCGGTTACTCCCGGTGTGCCGTTAATTGCACTCTCTATTGGTAAAGTTACTAGCGATTCGACTTCCTCCGGCGCGAGTCCAGGGGCTTCGGCTTGGATTTCTACTTGCGGCGGTGCAAAGGCTGGCAGTACATCCAACGGCATCTGAGGAATGACGTAGAATGTCCAAAACGAGACAATAATTGTAGCTAATACGACGAGCCAGCGTCGGTTAATTACCCACCTTACAATGTTTCCAAGCATTTTTGATTTTAGTGATTTGCGTTCTGTACTTGGCGTGTAGTTACTTTCTAGTTTTTCATGCTCGGATGAAATTGGGATGAAATATGTAAAGGCTGAATTATGAATTATAAATTATCAAATTCTGTAGCTTGTTCAAAATGGAAGCGACATAATCTGATTAATCCATTCCTCAGCCGTAGACGCTTCCCAAACCAGGATGAGTGCATCGATCGCTTCACTGATTGGGAGACTTTGGGAAATAATCAGAACGCCAGAACTGGTTTGTGACACGACAAACTGACCAAACTCAGTTGGCATGGTTTTACGATCGTGTGTGACAAGCACTCTGCCATCTCGTGCTGCAATTGCCAGAACCTCTGGATCTTTGATGCCTTCAAGCCTTGCTTCGTTGGCTGACTGAAAATCAAGGTTGGATTGTCTGCGTGTAGCCCCAACTACAATTGCTTGTCTGAGATCGGCATCGGCTTGGAATCGAACTTTCGTCATACCGCGCCTTGTTTGCGCTCTTGAGCTGCTTTTAATTTTTGGTACAGCAGTGGATTTTTTTCTCTAAAGGATTGTTGCAGTTGGTGAAACTCTGCTTCACCTTGCTTTAAGTAGGCATCAAGCATCTCCCGGTTGGCAAGGTAGAAGGCGATCGCACCATATACCTGTTCTAACGAAAGTAAGGGGAAATTTTGAGCAATGCTTTCTGGGGATTCTCCATTTAAGAAGGAATAAATGACTGAATCGAGGGAAACGCGGGTTCCTTCGATCCAGTATCCTCCCTGGCGTTGCTCGATATATTGCTTTGTTGGGGTGGGTGATAATGTCATAGGGCTACTGACGATCTCTACCTCAATGTTAAGCGTCTTTCATAACCTTTACTGCTACTCATCTTTCTTGCCCTTCTCTACCACAGACGCATCCGCCAAAGGTGATGAATGTTTATCTAGATAAACCTCAGTTTCATACCTGAACTCGTTGTAATCTAAATTACCTGCTGGAATTAAACGGGAATGCTTGCGACTCGACCAAAAACTTCCAGCCGCAAAAGCACCAGCCGCAACTATAGTTCCCCCACCTGCTACTAATAACCACAAAGGTAAAGCAAAATTATTACTTTTAACCGTAGTCTCTTCTTCGTGATTATCTTCCTCTACTTTTTTACTACCACTTCGTAATGACTGCGCGTATAATTGCGTAGCTCGTTGAGTAACAATCATATCGCCATCAAATAAACCTGTTTTCACCTCCACTATATCCCCAGAGGTTTGACCCAATATGACTTCAGCAGCTTGGTAAGCACTACCATTTTGGACGTAGACAATTTTTTTACCATTACCATCAACCATTGCAGAGGTGGGAATCGCCAAAGTGGGTGCAGATTGTTGACCTGTCAATACTTCCAGTTCGGCAAACATTCCGGGTTTGAGTTGTCCACCTGGGTTATCCACTACGGCTTGTACGGGTACTACTCGTGTTTCTCCTTGTACAGATGTGCCAATTCGGGTAATTTTTCCTGTGAAAGTGCGATCGCGTAAACTCGCAACTTTCAAATTCACCCTTTCACCAATTTTTACCTTACCTAAATCTTTTTCGTAAATATTCGCTGTCGCAAACACCCGACTATCGTTAACAATAGTCATCAATCTACCACCTGCATCGTTAAAAGTTTGACCGATGGTTACTTCGCGGTCAGCTATTTTACCAGAAATCGGAGCCGTCACTGTCACCAATCCCTTAGAATTGGGGAGGTTTCCTAATTGTTGCAGCCGAGTATTATAAATATCTCCACTGATGCGTAGTTGTACTTGTGCTACCTGAAGGGCAGATTGAGCGCGTTTAACTTGTGCTTCGGCTTCGATTACATCGCGTCTGCTACTGGCTGAAACGAGTTTAGCTTTTGCTTCTGCTAATTGGGTTTGAGATTCCAAAGCATTACGACGCGGTAAAGCACCAGCCAAGGCTAATTGTGTATCTTTAGTATATTTTTCTTGAGCAAACGCGACTTGACTTTGTGCTTGCGCTGTCTCCGCTTGGGCTATTTGTAAATATCGCTCTCTATTTTGTTGAGCTAATGTTAAATCGGCTTGTGCTTGTTGCGCTTGTGCGATCGCCGAAGCGCGTTTTTCTTGAGATGTAACGCGCAGCTCAACTAAATCGGGACTTGTGACAACGGCGACAGGTTGACCTTTTGTGACTGTTGCACCAGGCTCTACCAATAACTCTACTACTTTCGCCCCTGTAATTGGAGTCGTGACTTCAACTTTTTGGCTGGGTAGCGTTTCAATTTGTCCGGTGGTTTTTATCCCAAGAGCGAGAGGCTGACGTTTTACGGGTTCGACTTTAATCCCTAAGCGTTGGGCTGTTTCTGCATCAACATTTACTGAACTATTTGCATCCCCTCCAGCTTGAAACGAACTTGCACCACTGTGATCGTGTCCAGCACCAGCAAGGACAATACCTTGAGTAGTTAGCAATAGCAAGCTCAGTATTGCAGAAGAAACATGGAGGAGTGATGCAGTTTGATTTTGAGAACGGTTAAATCGCATCGCCTAGAGTTTCCTTGAATAGAGGGGACAGTCACGCCTATGTGTATGGGAGCACATTCACCAAGAAATAGCTACATAGCTTTTGGAATATATTTCAAAAGCCAGCTTGAGCTTCTTAGTTAACATTCTTTCACACTGAAATGAAATTAGGATGAAATATAGAATGGATGAGAAGCATTCAACCTTAGCAAGAGGGGGTAAGAAATTGGAGGGGGATTGAAACCGCTTTTTTCCTTTCCCCTTTCCCCCTCCCTTAGTAAACAATATGATATGGAAGACAAGTCACTAACCCAGGGCTAAAGCCGCTGGGCTTGTAAGAGGGGAATTCACCACTACCCAAATCAAGTTAAAACTTGTGTCTAGCTATTTCAACTGAATTGCCTGGATGTGGTAGTCCAAAACACGTTAAGAATGCCTCCCTAGTTTTTAACCTCTGTGGCAGTCAGTAGCGAAGGGATATATACACCTAGTAATAGGGCTTATTGTAAATGTTTGTTCCAGTAGTTGACCAAAACAACCGTCCCTTGATGCCAACGACCCCTAGCAGGGCAAAGCGTTGGATTAAGTTAGGTAAGGCTACACCATTTTTCAAAAAAGGAGTATTTTGTGTTCGATTAAATCAAGAACCATCTAATAGAAACACGCAACCAATAGCGGTTGGAGTTGACCCTGGCAGTAAGCGCGAAGGCTACACGGTTAAGTCACAGTCGCATACTTATCTAAACATCCAATCTCATGCTGTTGACTGGGTTAAAGACCATGTTGAAGTTCGCCGAAATATGCGACGTGCTAGACGAGTTCGTAACACCCCATGCCGACAGAATCGCAAAAACAGGCTTGTAAATAAACAAAAGTTACCACCATCAACTAAAGCTAGATGGCAATGGAAATTACGTATTTGCAAGTGGTTAACATTAATGTTCCCTGTTTCGACTTTTGTTGTTGAAGATATCAAAGCTAAGACGTGGAAGGGTGCAAGAAAGTGGAACGTTATGTTTAGCCCGTTAGAAGTTGGGAAGGGATGGTTTTATTCTGAGCTAAAAAGACTTGCCAATCTTGAAACTAGAACTGGCAACGACACTTGCGAAATGCGTCAAAGTTTAGGGTTGAAAAAATCAAAAAACAAGTTATCTAGCAAGTTTGACGCTCACTGCGTTGATTCTTGGGTACTTGCTAATTGGTTCGTCGGGGGGCATCTCAAACCTGAGAATACCCAATTGACTGAAATTGTGCCGCTAGAATTTCATCGTCGTCAACTACATCGACTACAACATTCTGTTGGGCATCTCCGCCCCAGATATGGAGGGACGATTAGCGTGGGATTTAAGCGCGGCTCAGTAATTAAACATCCTAAATTTGGTTTTTGTTATGTGGGTGGTTGGCAGGAATCCCCAACAAAGAAAGACCCAGCTAGAAAAACAATTAGTTTACACAGTCTAGATACTGGTAAACGATTAACCCAAAATGCAATTCCTAATGATTGTAAATTCAAGTCTTACGGCTCGTGGAGAATATCCACTGCGACTAAAGTCGCTTGAGTCGTGTTTCCTAGGAAGGGCTGAAGCCCCTGAGTTTCCACACATCCCACGACAACTTATG
Source organism: Tolypothrix brevis GSE-NOS-MK-07-07A (assembly GCA_019358985.1). Classification (GTDB taxonomy): domain Bacteria; phylum Cyanobacteriota; class Cyanobacteriia; order Cyanobacteriales; family Nostocaceae; genus Hassallia; species Hassallia brevis. The sequence continues at coordinate 17,486 of JAHHIJ010000031.1, forward strand.
AATAAGAGTAAAATTTAAGTATTCTTGTCGGACAGTTCAAAAAATCTCTGAAAATTAGTAATAACACAGAAGAGTAAATCTAGTATAAAAAATTGAAGTGATAAGAAATATCGCGATTTAATTGTCAAATAAAATTCACAGGTTGTTAAATGTAATCTTTCAGCATCGGCTTGTAGGTACTTGAAAAAACTAAAGGAAATAGATGGGACAAGGTTTGTTGCAAATTGGGCTAACGCTCTGCATTGTCATAGGAATAACTCCGTTCCTGGGTAAATACATAGCCCGTGTCTTCTTAGGAGAAAAAACGCTACTTGACTTAGTAATGCAGCCTGTAGAAAGATTGATTTATACATTAGCAGGTGTCCGCAAACAAGATAATATGACTGGTTGGCAGTATGCGCGGGCAATACTGTACACTAATTTTGTTATGGGCGTTTTCGTATATCTGTTAATAGCGCTTCAGAAATTTTTGCCCTTCAATCCCATGCGGTTAGGGACGCCTACTTGGGATACAATATTACACACTGCGATTTCATTTCTGACAAATACCGATCAACAACATTATGCTGGTGAAACAACCTTAAGTTATTTCAGCCAGACAGCAGCTTTAGGCTTTTTAATGTTTACCTCAGCAGCGACGGGTTTAGCGGTAGGAATTGCCTTTATTCGCGGCTTAACAGGTAGACCTTTAGGAAATTTTTACGCCGATTTGACTCGTGGCATCACACGAATTTTACTACCAATTTCGGTGATTGGAGCGATCGCTTTACTTTTAACAGGTGTACCGCAAACGTTAGCTGCACCGCAAGTTGTCAGAACCCTCGAAGGAAGTACGCAGTACATCGCCAGAGGACCAGTAGCATCTTTTGAGATAATCAAACAACTAGGCGAAAATGGTGGGGGTTTTTTTGGGGTTAACTCGGCACATCCCTTTGAAAATCCCAATGGCATTTCTAACTTAATCGAAGAAATCGCCATGATTTCGATTCCAGCGGCATTGATTTATACCTACGGTTTATTTGCGAATAATATCAAACAAGCTTGGCTACTTTTCTGGATGGTATTTATAATTTTTGTAATTTTAGTTCTGATTACCGCTTCTGGTGAACTGCAAGGAAATACTCTAATTAATACCACTTTAGGAACAGACCTACCGAATTTAGAAGGCAAAGAAGTCAGATTTGGCTGGGCACAAACTGCATTATGGGCAGTTATGACCACTGCAACCATGTGCGGCGCCGTCAACGGTATGCACGATTCTCTCATGCCGAGTGGTGGCTTTTCAACCCTTTTCAACTTATTTTTGCAGATTATTTGGGGCGGTCAAGGGACAGGCACCGCTTACTTATTTATTTACCTAATTCTCACGGTATTTTTAACTGGGTTAATGGTGGGACGCACTCCAGAATTTTTCGGACGCAAAATAGAAAAGCGAGAAATTGTCCTTGCGAGCGTAGTTTTACTGGTACACCCAATTGTAGTTTTAATTCCCACTGCGATCGCCTTAACTTCTCCCAACACTTTATCTGGAATTACCAACCCAAGTTTTCACGGTATCTCCCAAGTAGTTTACGAATATGCTTCAGCTGCTGCTAACAACGGTTCTGGTTTGGAAGGATTAGCTGATAGCCAACCTGCACGTACAGCTTTATGGTGGAACTTAAGTACTTGTGTGAGCATCTTAGTAGGACGCTACGTACCAATTATTGCCATCCTACTTTTAGCTGAGAGTATGAGACACAAACCAACAGTGCCAGAAACCCCAGGTACATTAAGAACCGATTCTCTGCTATTTACTATTGTTACCGCTGGAGTAATTCTGATTTTAGGAGTACTGACATTCTTCCCCGTTTTAGCATTAGGTCCCATCGCTGAAGGTTTTAAACTCGCTGTCCGTTAGAAGAGGAGGGGGGGAGAGGGGGAGAGGGGGAGTGAGGGAGTGGGGGGCAGGAGGGGGCAGGGGAGAATTTACTTCGTCATCTTCTTCCACTCCCTCACTCCCCCCCTCCCCCCCTCACTCCCCCCCTCCCCCACTCTCCCAATACCCAATACCCAATGCCCCAAATATATGAATCGCGTTGCAACTACTTCTAAAAAGAAACCTCCACGTTCTCTCAAAAGCGATCGCCGTCAATCGCCGAAAAAGTCTAAAGTAAATAATACAGGACTTTATCTCAGAGCAATTAAAGATGCTTTTGTCAAGCTAAATCCCAAATCTGCAATCAAAAACCCAGTCATGTTTTTGGTTTGGGTAGGCACAATTATTACTCTTTTGGTCACGATCGATCCTTATTTATTTGGACAAGTCCCAGGCAATAATTTACAACGTTTTAACGGCTTAATTACGGGAATTTTATTCTTTACGGTGTGGTTTGCCAATTTTGCCGAAGCTGTGGCGGAAGGACGCGGTAAAGCTCAAGCTGATGCTTTGCGCTCAACTCAGTCAGAAACTCCCGCGAGAAAACTCTCCCCTGATGGCTCAATTACCGAAGTACCTTCCACCAGCCTCAGACAAAGTGATACTGTATATGTAGTAGCTGGTGATATCATTCCCGCCGATGGGGAAGTGATTATGGGTATCGCTTCGGTGGATGAATCGGCAATTACTGGGGAATCTGCACCAGTATTGAAGGAGTCAGGCTCGGATGTTGCAAGTTCAGTTACTGGTGGTACGCGGATTATTTCCGATGAATTAATTATACGCATTACATCTGACCCAGGTAAAGGCTTTATTGACCGGATGATTGCCTTGGTGGAAGGTGCAGAACGCAGCAAAACACCGAATGAAATTGCTTTGACGGTGTTATTGGCAGTTCTGAGCTTGGTATTTTTATTTGTGGTGGTGACATTGCCAGCGATCGCCTTTTATGTTAAAAGTGAAATCAGCGTACCAATTTTAATTGCTCTGTTGGTGGCATTAATCCCCACAACCATCGGTGGTTTGCTGAGTGCGATCGGTATTGCCGGTATGGATCGAGTTGCCCAATTTAACGTTATTGCTACTTCGGGACGAGCAGTAGAAGCTTGCGGTGACATTAACACTTTACTTCTCGATAAAACAGGTACAATTACCCTTGGCAACCGCTTGGCAGAGGAATTTATCCCGATTAACGGTCACTCAATCGAGGAAATTGCCAGCGTAGCTTTGGCAGCTAGCGTCTTTGATGATACACCAGAAGGTAAATCCATTGTCAGACTGGCAGAAAAGTTAGGGGCAAAAATTGAATTTGACCACAATCAGTCAGAACCAGTTGACTTTTCCGCCAAAACGCGCATGAGTGGTACTAACTTGCCAGGTGGATATCAAGCGCGGAAAGGAGCAGTAGGAGCAATTCAGGGATTTGTGCGTTCACGAAGTGTCTCCGTTCGTGAAGCGTCTCCGCTAGGAGAAGGAGAATCGCGAAGTGTCTCTGTTCGTGAAGCGTCTCCGCTAGGAGAAGGACAATCGCGTAACGGACAAGATTCCCTAGAACTCAACGCTGCTTACGAACAAGTTTCCCACCAGGGAGGTACACCCTTAGCCGTTTGCTTAGATCAGGAAATTTACGGTATCATCTATCTTAAAGATATTGTAAAACCGGGTCTTCGCGAACGTTTTGAGCAGTTGCGACGCATGGGTGTGCGTACTGTCATGCTAACCGGCGACAATCGCATTACCGCTTCTGTAATTGCCCAGGAAGCTGGAGTTGATGACTTTATTGCCGAAGCAACACCAGAAGATAAAATTTCCGTAATTCAAGAAGAACAAGCAAAAGGCAAACTTGTAGCGATGACGGGGGACGGTACTAACGATGCTCCGGCTCTCGCTCAAGCAAATGTCGGTGTAGCAATGAATACAGGGACTCAAGCAGCTAAAGAAGCGGCAAATATGGTAGATTTGGACTCTGATCCCACTAAGCTAATTGATATTGTTTCTATTGGTAAACAATTGTTGATTACTCGTGGAGCATTGACAACATTTTCCCTCGCTAATGATATTGCTAAATATTTTGCGATTATTCCAGTGCTATTTGCTACTGCTAATCTGCAAAGTTTAAATATCATGAAATTGACCAGTATTAATTCTGCAATACTGTCAGCGCTGATTTACAATGCTCTAATTATTCCAGCTTTGATTCCTTTAGCGTTACGAGGTGTGAAGTTTAGACCGTTAACTGCTAATGAATTGCTACAACGTAATATCTTAATTTATGGGTTGGGTGGGGTGATTGCACCATTTATTGCAATTAAATTGATTGACATGTTGATTACGGTGGTAGGTTTAGCGTGAGGCTTGATTTTTTGATTGTAGAGATGTTGTAATTAATCGACATCTGGTAGAAAAGACGTAGAGACGTAGCATTGCTACGTCTAATCAAGGGTTTCGGAGAAGAATTAAGGAACCGCAGATGAACGCAGATGGACGCAGATAAATCTGTACTTGATTCAAACGAGAAGCGCTATAATTCTTTACAATTATTAAGAAAACGAACCGCAAAGGGATGCAAAGTTATGAAAAGAGTTAATTTACAATATAAATTTTTGGCAATGGATGCAGTACAGGGGATTTTGTATGTTTGGTGGGGATGGTATAAACAAAAATTGCCCCTCGTTGTTTTTTTCGTACTATGTTTGAATTTGATAATTGCTCCAGTTGTTTACGCTGCTGGTGATGGCAATTTGGAACGTCGTTCGGCTTGGGCGATCGGCGTTTTAGGATTTGTAATTCTGGGACTTATAATTTACTTATTTGATGTCATTTTTCGCCCAGAACGCTATTAGTTAGGCAATCTAAAAAATTAAAGAAAATATTAGAGGTTTTCAAAAAAATTATGTCTATTGTGAGAGAAGCTATCAGAGCCATTCGCATTACTTTGGTTCTCTGGTTGCTGACAGCAATTATTTATCCTTTATTTATTCTTTTGATAGCTCAAGTTCCTTTCCTTCAAGAAAAGGCTAATGGCAGTATCATCTATAATTTCAAAGATGAACCAATTGGCTCGGCTTTGATTGGACAACAGTTCAGAGATGAGCGTTATTTTCATGGTCGTCCTAGTACGGTGAGATATAGCCAAGGAAAACAAGCCAAACCAACCGGCATATCTGGTGCAAGCAATCTCGCTCCCAGTAACCCAGAATTGCTCAAACGAATTGTAGAGCGAGCAAATCAACTCAAAGACGAGAATATTCAACCACTCGCTGATTTCATTTATACATCTGGTTCTGGCTTAGATCCACATATATCACTAAAAGCAGCGCGGGAACAGTTAGATCGAGTTGCTCGTGCTCGTGGTGTCCGCGAAAATGAAATACGTTTTTTACTTGATAAGTATATCGATAAAAGATTTTTAGAGATTTTTGGAGAGCCTGGAGTTAATGTTTTACGATTGAATTACGCTCTCGATCTTCAAGAAATTAATCGTCGGCAAAATCAATAAATGATAGTTATACTATGCACATTATACCCTCAGGCTGGAAGACTGGGGCTATACAAACAAGGAACACCTACGTGGGCACTCATTAGGCGCATCTTCATATACAAATGGTATTAGTTTAACCAACAACTAACAACTATTAACCAATAACTTTATGAACACTAAACTTTCAAATTCTGGAAGTTATTATTCTATAGGTTCGGCGCGGCGGGGTAAACATAAAATATTTATTGGTATGGCTCCTGGGGTGGGCAAAACTTACCGTATGTTAGAAGAAGGACACGCACTCAAACACGAGGGTATTGATGTTGTCGTTGGACTTTTGGAAACTCACGGACGTAAGGAAACGACAGAAAAAGCGCAAGGGTTAGAAATAATACCCCGGAAGGAAATTCTTCGCAGCGGATTGACTTTGACGGAAATGGATACGGATGCAATTTTAGCGCGATCGCCTCAGTTGGTTTTAGTCGATGAACTCGCACATACCAATGTCCCAGATCAACAGCGGGAAAAACGTTATCAAGATGTAGAAATCATTTTGGCAGCAGGCATTGATGTATACTCCACAATGAATATTCAACATTTGGAAAGTCTTAATGATCTGGTAGCGCGAATTACTGGTGTGATAGTTCGAGAACGGGTTCCCGATCGCATTTTAGACGACGCAAATCAAATTATTGTTATAGATATAACACCAGAAACACTGCAAGAACGCTTGCGAGAAGGCAAAATTTATGCACAACCAAAAATTCAACAATCCCTTGATAATTTCTTTCAACGTCGCAATCTGATAGCTTTGCGAGAATTGGCTTTGCGGGAAGTTGCAGACAATATCGAAGAAGATGCGATCGCTTCCACTCCCCCAGGACAAGTCTGTAATATTCACGAACGGGTTTTGGTATGCGTATCCACCTATCCCAGTTCAGTACAACTATTACGTCGAGGGGCTAGACTTGCTAATTATATGAATGCCCCCATTTTCGCTGTATTTGTCAAAGAAAAAGACCGCTTCCTCACCAAAGAAGAAAGTTTATATATTGAAACTTGTGAGAAACTGTGTAAAGAATTTGAAGGAAATTTTATTCATTTCAGTAGTAATGATGTGGCTGGTGCGATCGCTTTATTGGCGAAACAATATCACATCACCCAGATTGTAATCGGCGAAAGTCAGCGATCGCGCTGGCAAATACTCTGGAAAGGATCTTTAACACAAACCTTAGTCCGCTTGCTCAAAAACGTTGATTTACATATAATTGGCACAGAAAAAAACAACGCAAAATTGTCACCGCAGATAAACAAAGGATGAGGTTTAGATAATTATCAGCGTCCATCTGCGTTTATCTGCGGTTAAAAATCCTTTCATCCAAAATAAAATGACTTATGTAATCGGTTTAATTAGTGGCACCTCGGTAGATGGTATAGACGCTGCCTTAGTAGATATTTCCGGCACAGATTTGGATCTGAAAATTGAGTTGTTAGCTGGTGTTACATATCCCTACCCAGTCGAACTTAGAGAACGAATTTTAGCAGTTTGTGCAGGAGAGAGCATCTCAATGGCAGAATTGGCAGAATTAGATGATGCGATCGCCCTCGTTTTTGCCCAAGCTGCCCAAAATATCCAAAATGGTCACAAACCAGCCTCTTTGATTGGCTCCCACGGTCAAACAGTTTACCACCGACCACCTGGGGGAGAGGGGGGAATTTCTTCCTCAACTACAGACGCGATTCATCGCGTCTCTACACAACCCCTTGGTTACAGCCTACAACTCGGACGCGGTGCTGTAATTGCTCATCTGACAGGTATCACCACTATCAGTAATTTTCGCGCCGCTGATGTTGCCGCAGGTGGTCAAGGTGCGCCCCTTGTACCGAGAGTAGATGCCTATTTGCTCAGTCATCCTCAAGAAGGGCGTTGTATTCAAAACATCGGTGGTATTGGTAATGTTGCTTACATACCACCTCGTCGTGACAACTGGCTAGAAAAAATTCTCGGTTGGGATACAGGACCAGGAAACAGCCTGTTAGATTTGGCAGTAGAGCATTTAACTGCTGGTGCGAAAACATACGATGAAAACGGTGATTGGGCAGCCAGTGGCACACCCTGCCATCCATTGGTAGAACAATGGCTAAATCAAGATTACTTTCATTTACCGCCGCCTAAATCCACTGGTAGAGAGCTATTTGGCGTTGATTACTTGCATCAGTGTTTAAAAGACGCAGAAATATACCAACTCAGTTCTGCTGACCTGCTAGCAACTCTTACTGAACTAACCGCAGTCTCAATTGTTCACAATTACCGCACATTTCTTCCGCAAATGCCACAGCAAGTATTTTTATGTGGTGGGGGTAGTCGCAATCTTTATTTGAAACATCGTTTGCAGATTTTGTTACAATCAATCCCCGTATTAACCACAAATGAAGCGGGGTTGAGTGCCGATTTTAAAGAAGCGATCGCTTTCGCAATTTTAGCTTATTGGCGAAACTTAGGCATCCCCGGCAACCTACCAGCAGCTACAGGCGCCAGTCAAGAAGTGCTTTTAGGAGAGATTCATCAAAATAGTTTTGGTGTCGGGGTCATTTTTGAAGTTGCTGACTAATGTTTCCGAATAGACATAAGAGTAGAATTTAATTATGCGTTAACCGAAATTCTTGATTAGACTATTCTGTGCTACGTCTCTACATTCTCTGATTGGATGCGTTGTGCGATCGCATTCTCGATTATATGCGTTAACCGAAATTCTTGATTAGACTATTCTGTGCTACGTCTCTACATTCTCTGATTGGATGCGTTGTGCGATCGCATTCTCGATTATCCGTTTATTCTCTTCTATCGGTGTACCATCTTCAGCAAACATCGACGGATATATAATTGCTTCAGAATCCGGAGTGCGACGACTAAATAGAACTTCCAACGCTTCTACATCTTCTCGATGAGCAAGCGCATACGCTCTCAATTCTTTTGTAGACATTTCTGCAAAATTAGGCTTCATTTACAAATCTCCAAGTTCCATCCCGAAATACAAGGATTTGCAGATCATCACCTGCTAAAATAAATACATTCCCAGTTATGTCACTAAAACGGAATAACTCGATTTCTCGGTAGAAGTTGGACAAGTACTGGCAAATTATCAGACACATAAGTGCTTGTCGAGCCGTAGGGTAAATAGTCCTTTCCTCAATTCTGACATAAATAATAGACTATTAATCAAGCGCGATCGCATCTAATCAGAGAATGTAGAGACGTAGCACAGAATAGTCTAATCAAGAATTTCGGTTAACGCATAAAGCGGGTTTCTGGTTTTACCCATGTACCACATTGCCCCAATCGCACAAAAATAAGAAATATTTATAAATATATAGACATCAGATATAGGATTTGGCGCTATTGATGGTTTATAATCACCCACAGATAAGTGCAAATCGGCAATCATCTACAGGAGGCAGCGTCACACCATCCTTCACCTAATCTCATCCCATCATCACTACATCAGGGCTTGCTTGAAGTCAAACAAATAATTTTTGCTCAATGGCAACGCATAAATATTAAACTTATAAGTCTTGTGCAGCGATATCTCTAGCTATAAAATCAGCAATTATGTCTAAGGTTCTTGTCTCCGATCCAATTGACCAAGCTGGGATTGACATACTCTCCCAAGTTGCCACTGTCGATGTTAAAACAAATCTCAAGCCAGGGGAACTAATAGAAATCATTGGTGAATATGATGCGCTGATGATTCGTTCTGGCACTCAAGTTACCAAAGAAATCATCGAAGCCGGCACTCAATTAAAAATTATCGGTCGTGCTGGTGTTGGTGTCGATAATGTCGATGTTCCCGCAGCTACCCGCCAAGGTATAGTTGTTGTTAACTCTCCTGAGGGTAACACGATCGCCGCCGCTGAACACGCCCTAGCAATGATGCTATCTTTATCTCGCTACATCCCCGATGCCAATGCCTCAGTCAAACGCAATGAGTGGGATCGTAAAACTTTTGTTGGGGCAGAAGTATACAAAAAAACTCTCGGTATTGTCGGTTTAGGCAAAATCGGTTCTCATGTAGCTGGTGTTGCCAGAGCAATGGGAATGAGATTGTTAGCTTTTGACCCTTTCATTTCCACAGAACGAGCCGAGCAAATAGGCTGTCAATTAGTAGATTTGGATCTTCTATTGCAGCAAGCAGATTATATCACGTTACACATCCCAAAAACTCCCGAAACGACCCATTTAATCAACGCCGAAAAATTGGCAAAGATGAAACCCAATGCCCGAATTATCAACTGCGCTCGTGGTGGGATCATTGATGAAGACGCTTTAGCCGCAGCGCTGAAAGAAGGTAAAATAGCAGGAGCGGCTTTGGATGTTTATGAGTCTGAACCTCTGGGAGAATCTCAGTTGCGATCGCTCGGTAAAGAAATTATCCTCACCCCACACTTAGGTGCATCTACCAGCGAAGCACAAGTAAATGTGGCGATCGATGTTGCTGAACAAATTCGCGATGTCCTTTTAGGACTACCAGCGCGTTCAGCGGTAAATATTCCCGGACTTAATCCCGATGTCTTGGAAGAACTTAAACCTTACATGCAGCTAGCAGAAACCTTAGGTAGACTTGTGGGACAGCTAGCCGGCGGACGTGTAGAATTACTTAATGTGCGGTTACAAGGCGAACTCGCAACCAACAAAAGTCAGCCTTTAGTTGTCGCCGCTCTTAAAGGACTACTTTACCAAGCTCTACGCGAACGTGTAAACTACGTTAACGCCACCATCGAAGCAAAAGAACGCGGAATTCGTGTCATTGAAACGCGGGATGCTTCAGTTAAAGACTATGCCGGTTCCCTGCATCTCGAAGCTACAGGTACTTTGGGTACTCATTCTGTAACCGGTGCTTTGTTAGGTGACGGAGAAATTTACCTGACTAATATTGATGGCTTCCCCATTAGCGTCCCCCCCAGTCAATATATGGTATTCACCTTACACCGTGACATGCCGGGAATTATCGGTAAACTCGGTTCCCTACTCGGCAGTTTTAATGTCAATATTGCCAGTATGCAAGTAGGTAGAAAAATCGTTCGTGGTGATGCTGTGATGGCACTCAGCATTGATGATCCCTTACCCGATGGCATTTTGACGGAAATCATCAAAGTGCAGGGAATTAGGGATGCATACACAGTAACACTATAAAAAGGATGAAGGATGAAGGTTAAAGGGGAAGAAATTGGACTCTTGATAAGATTGGCAAGGGGAAAAGGGTAAGCAATATAGAGCAAGAGTGAATAAATCCGTATTTTATTTCCGTCCCTTTCGCCTTTTTTCTTTTAGATATCTCCGAAAATGAACTATGCATTGCCCCAAACCCTTGATTAGACGTAGCACTGCTACGTCTCTACATTGTTTTCTGGAGATGTCTTTTCCCCTTTCCCCCTCTTTTTCATACTTTATACTTTAGATATGGCAAATACCTGGTGGGAACTACAAATTCTGTGCGAACCAGACTTAGAAGAATCTATCTTTTGGCGTTTGGAAAGTTTTGGCTGTCGTGGTACTGCAAGTGAAACAAAAGAAAATTCTTGTTTAGTGCGGGGATATTTGCCACAATTTCAAGCGCAGTTACTAGATTTAGCGGCATTGTCATTATGGCTGCGTCAAGATGCTTTGTGTGTGGGATTGTCTGCACCGACTTTACATTGGCAGATAATTGATGAAGAGGATTGGTCAACTAGTTGGAAACAACATTGGCAACCTCAAGAAATAGGCGATCGCTTTCTCATCAACCCCGCTTGGCTACCTTTACCAATTTCAGGCGATCGCTTGGTAATTAAATTAGATCCAGGTGTTGCTTTTGGCACAGGCGGTCATGCCACAACTCAGTTGTGTTTAGAATCATTAGAAATGCGTTTTGCTGAAGTACCACCATCTTTTGCAGATATAAACGCCCAAAAAAACGATGTGGTAATTGCAGATATCGGCTGCGGTTCTGGTATCCTTTCCATAGGGGCATTGCTTCTGGGAGCCAAGAAAGCTTATGCCGTAGATACCGACCCTTTGGCAGTACAATCAACTAACAGCAATTGCATCCTCAACGATATTGATGCACAAAAGGTGGTGACAGCACAGGGAAGTGTAGACGTTTTGGCGAAACTGCTAGAAAACCCCGTTGATGGTATCGTCTGCAATATTTTGGCTGATGTGATTATCGAATTAGTACCGCAAATGAGTGCGATCGCTAAATCTACTACTTGGGGTATCTTTAGTGGTATTCTGTTGGAACAATCGAAATCTGTCGCTGATGCCTTAGAAAAAAACGGTTGGGTAGTTGCTACCTTGTGGCGTCGTAAAGAATGGTGTTGTTTGAATGTGAGGCGATCGTGACAGTTCTGACACTAATTCCATTTTTAGAAGCGGTTAGTAGTTTTCTTAGTCAATCTGTTCGGTTTGGGTGTCATTTTGCTCTGGCAATTTGGTAGAGAAAAACCTCAAATAGCTACTTAGTTAGCACGGCTGCATCTCGGCTCTTTTCTACCCGATCAATTGATTACACCGATCAACTAACGAGATTTAATTTACCAACGCCTTCGTAACGTCGCCATTTGTCGTCCCGTTCTCTGTATTCGGTATCATCACTGCTGCAATCGTCGCCGGTGGAGTATTCCCCACAGGTCGCTTACTACTCTTGCGTGGTCTGCCCCCAGCCTGAATATACTGCAAACTGTTCTTGCCATAGCGCGTTGCCACACTCATCAACATTTTTTCCGAGTAGCTTGTCAAATCCTGCTCTAGCAATTTAATCTGCCCTACTGCTTCATCAACTTTAGAAAGCATTGTGTTGTAACTCGATAGCTTTGTTTGCAAGGTTTGAATCCGCCTTTCATACTCCGCTAAACTCAAGCTATCGCTAAACTCAAGCGTTTCGCTAATCGATCGCATCCCCGATATCCGTAGCGTTGCCTTATCCAATGGGATAGAACTGCGTTTCAGTCGTGCCATGAATGCCTCTCCTACAAAAACTCGTGTGAAAATTAATACAGACTTGTGTTTCTACTTTAGCCATTTGCCATTCCTCTTTCCCTGAGTAAAAACCACCAAAATTGAAGTGAAGTTTACGGTAAAATCTGATAGTTTTTCCCTAATTTTACTTAAAATCTCTAGAATTAAAAGTATAAACAAATCATTTCTTGTTCTTAAGCCCTTGAATATCGTTTTGAAGTACCCAAACATCGTTTTGAAGTACCCAAATATCGTTTTGAAGTACCCAAATATCGTTTTGAAGTACCCAAATATCGTTTTGAAGTACCCAAATATCGTTTTGAAGTACCTAAATATCGTTTTGAAGTACCCAAATATCGTTTTGAAGTACCTAAATATCGTTTTGAAGTACCCAAATATCGTTTTGAAGTACCCAAACATCGTTTTGAAGTACCCAAACATCGTTTTGAAGTACTTGCGCTGCTTTTATGCCGCGATCGCAATCTTGTAATTGGGACGATAGCGAATACTATACACCGACGATCGCGCTAAAATGTTCCAGTGCCGTGATTTATTAGCGATCGCTCAAGTTCCTCAACGCAAACCATATATATGGCAAAAGATTTGTATCACGAGCAAGTTAAACGCGCTCTTGAAAAAGACGCATGGCAAATAACTCACGATCCTTACGAATTGCGTATAGGTGGAGTTGAAATGTATATAGACATTGGGGCGGAACAGATTATTGGTGCCGAAAGGGGAAATGATAAAATTGCGGTTGAGGTGAAAAGTTTTATTAGTCCCTCAAGGATTTCTGATTTTCATTTGGCGCATGGACAGTTTTTAGATTATCGCTATGCTTTAGAAGATAAAGATCCAGAGCGAATTTTATATTTAGCAGTACCTCGTTTTGTTTATCAAACCTTTTTTAACTTAGCCTTTATTAATAGTGTGGTAGAACGCAGTCAAATTAAGCTTTTAGTTTATGACTTAGAAAAGGAGACAATTGAGCAATGGATAAAGTAGCTCTCTACAGGCAATATATTCAACAACTAATCCAAGCAAAAGCCGATCGCTCGATGAAATCTGCAAAGGATGTTGAGGCTCAACCTATTTTTGATACGGAGCGCGATCACTATCAATTGGTGTATGTGGGTTGGAAGCAGAACGATATTAGGGATTATGGATGTTTGCTACATTTGGATATTAAAAATGGCAAGATTTGGATTCAATATGATGGTACTGAAGATGGAATCGCCTATGATTTATTAAAATTAGGTGTACCCCATGAAGATATAGTTTTGGGTTTTCAACCTGCTAGGGTGCGCTCTGATACTGAGTTTGCTGTAGGTTAGGTTTCAATATTGATTGATGAATAGCGATCGCAAGTTCAATTTTCATCAAGTCAAAGCGGGTATCATTTCAACCTATGCGATCGCCCCTAGAGTTAGAAAAGTCTATTTAACAGGGGGAAGCTTTAGTTCTATGCCTAATTTGTTCCCTATTTCCAGCACATTGTTTGTAAAGTCTGTCATACTTGCGATCGGGGCAGCGATTAGAGTACCAGCAGCTATTGCAGCTAGTAGACGCTTTTTGAGTTTGGGTAAATTGCGTTCTTTTTCTGGCTTTTGAATTTCTACTTCTATATCATCAAGATCCATGATGATGTCGTCGCGGGTTTCTGGTGGGAATTGGGCGGCAGTTTGGCGCAGGTTGCTGATGATTTGCATTAGTTCTGCTACGCTTGCGCCGCTTGTTTGGTTGAAGTTAGAGGCTTGCTGACTGGCGTTATCTTTAACTTCGTTGGCGAAGCTGGCGATGTTTGCGCCTTGAAGGTTGTTTGTGAATTGAGGATTTTCTGACACAGCATTTGCCTCGGCTTTATTATTATTATTAATTTTAATTTCTCTGCTGACAGCTAGTTTAGCAATATCTCGCATATCTTCGTATGCAGTCCTATCATCTAAATCATTATCTCCTTTTTGTGATTTTCGACGCGATTCTACTGATTCATAGCCATCTAAAAGTTGACGCAAATCGAGTTTTAACTTTAGTTTGCCGATGGTTACTGTGCTTTCACCCATTGATTCAAGTCCTAGAAGTTCTTGGTAGTCGAGGGGTGGATGATTGGGATGCTTGGGGACGGGAACCCATTCGGTGATTTCGAGATTGGGAAGACTTTTGTGGATTTTTTGGAAGACATCGCGGAGGATGCCGATAAATACGCGGCGGGTTTCTTGGCGATCGCTAATGGTGATGAAGATTTTTTTGTCTTCGATATCGGCTTTGATGCGAGCGATATTGTAGATTTCGTTGTTTTCTTGATATTGCAGCATTACGCCACTACGCCAATAGATTTGCTTATAGATTTTTTCGTGGGTTTTGACGATAAAGCGGGAGATGATGCTTTCGGGGAGAACTTTATAATGGTATTGAAATTCCAGGGTTTCGCCGTGCAGTTCTGTTTCGTCTGGTTGGTCTTTAGGCAGAAGTCCCGGAATCAGAAATTGTGGTGGGTAACATTCTAGTGCAAAGCAAAGCTCAAATTCTTTCATCAGCCCGATCAGATACTCGTGACGCTTGGTGGGGTATCGCTCTGGATTGAGGATGCGGATGAGATCGGCGGCGGTGAAAATGCCTTTGGTTTGAGTTTTGAGGTTTTCATTGCTCAGGAGTGTGTAAATGCCTTCTGTAACCCAGTTGGGTTTGAGGACGTTGGTATCTTTGAGGATGGGATGATCGCGGAAGTTGAGAACTAAGCCAAGTCGATGGAGGAGATCGATGAGTTGATCTTGATTTTGTTCTTCGGTAATTTTGTTTTCGTGGCAGATGCCAATGTAGCGGTTGTAGCTGATAAAGTCTTCAGTCATGGATTCGAGTTGTTGTTTAACCTCAAACCATGTCAGGGGTAAAAGGTCGTAGACTTCTTTGAGGTTGGCGATTTGCTGCAAAATAGCGGTGCGAAGTTCATCAATGCCGATATTGTCTTGGCAGGAGGTTTCGATAATGTCTTGGATGTTGGGATATTTTTCGCGTAATGCCTTGCGGTTGATATCGAGGGGTTGTTCGTCTTTTTTGTTGCCAACGATAATCACGGGGGAGTGTCCGCCGAAGCTTTCGATTAGTTTCAGCCAATATTCGATGCGGTTTTCTTCTTCGCTGGTGCGACAATTACAAACGAGGAGATAAAGGCTGCGCTTAGTCAGAAAAAATTGATGGGTAGCATGATAAATTTCCTGTCCGCCAAAGTCCCAAACATTGAGACGGATGTCTTTGCTATTAACCTGCACGTTCCAAGTTTCCACATTGAGTCCGTCGGTTTGGGGTTGATTTTTGTCATATTTATTGCGGATTAGTCGCTCGATTAGGGATGTTTTGCCGACGCTTCCTTGCCCGATGAGCAAGAGTTTAGCTTCGTTGAGTGGACGCACTTCACCGCTACGGAGTAATTGCAAATAATTAAAAATCTTTTTAACTGAACCAACACGATCAAAAGATCCTAAAATCTCTGGTGAAATAGGAAGCGGATTTCCCCGTAAATCTAGAGTTTCCAATTTCGGCAAACTTTCGATCGCCTCTGGAATCTCGGTTATTTGGTTGCCACTGAGGTCAAGCTGCGTCAGATTGGTTAAATTAGCGATCGCCTCTGGAATCTCGGTTATTTGGTTGTTATAGAGGTAAAGCTGCGTCAGATTGGTTAATTTAGCGATCGCCTCTGGAATCTCGGTTATTTGGTTGTTACGGAGGTGAAGCTGCGTCAGATTGGTTAATTTAGCGATCGCCTCTGGAATCTGAGTTATTTTGTTGCCACTGAGGTGAAGGGTAGTCAGATTGGTTAATTTCGCAATCGCCTCTGGAATCTGAGTTATTTTGTTGCCACTGAGGTGAAGGGTAGTCAGATTGGTTAATTTCGCGATCGCCTCTGGAATCTCAGTAATTTTGTTGTTATGGAGGTAAAGCCCCCTCAGATTGGTTAATTTCGCAATTACTTCTGGAATCTGTGTAATTTGGTTGTAACCGAGGTAAAGCCCCCTCAGATTGGTTAATTTCGCAATTACTTCTAAAATCTCGCTTATTCGGTTGGAACGGAGGTAAAGCCCCCTCAGATTGGTTAATTTCGCAATTGCCTCTGGAATCTCGCTTATTTGGTTGGAACGGAGGTAAAGCCCTCTCAGATTGGTTAATTTCGCAATTGCCTCTGGAATCTCGCTTATTTGGTTTTCACTGAGGTAAAGCTGCGTTAGATTGGTTAAATTAGCGATCGCATCAGGTATTTCAGTTAGCTCTACTCGAATTAAAATAAGCTCCTCTAAATGTAGTATTTGCGTTACCACATCGGGAATGCTCTCTAAAGGATTACCACTAATATCCAACTTACGCAAATTAGGCAAACCCAATAGTTCCAGAGGAAGCGTTTTTAAATTGTTGCCTGAAACCTTTTGGAGATTGGGGTTTCCTACTTCTTCATAACCTTCAACCTGCTTTCCCAAAATCAAAGACTCAAGCTGCTGCAACTTACCAATTTCCACAGGTAACTCAGTCAACTCCTGCCCCGACAAGTCTAATTCTCGCCAACCCTCAACTGCCGCACGTTCTATCAGTTCTAACAAATCATCCTGCGTCATAATTCCAAGGAGAAGGGTAAAAAGGCAAGAATATTGATCAAGATTATCTTAACTGATTAGGGAAAATGCTAAATTATCACTTTTTAGTGATACGCCCTAGATCACAAAGACGCAAGGGAATCGCTGTCTTTACAATAATCAGTCCTTTGTAGAGACGGCGATTCCCTTGCGTCTCTTGCCTTAACACCAAGGGTATTGAATCGCTATTTGGGATATTCTGGATTTAGGCGATGCCTGGGTTGAGCTACGCCAACGCGCCTTGAGATGATGGGAAAAGGCGATCGCTCTTCAAAGAATTATCAGATATGCTAGAAACATAAATGTAGCCGATAAAATCTACTAAACCTTATGGATATCCATCAAGAAACCGAATATGTCTTGGGCAACTCACATCTAATGCAACAGATCAGTCAGTTCAAGGATAATTCTCAAAAATCACACCCTAACCAACCAATCCATTCGATTGATTTCGACTACATTTTAAACAATCCAGAATTAATTACACAAATTCAATTACTAATCGAAACCCACAAACAGCAGCATCATGCGATCAATCGTATTTCATGAGGACACTCTGCAAACCTATGAATATTTCAGAGAAACTAATAAAATTATTCACAAAAAATTGTTTAATATTATCAAAGAAATGCAAAAAGGAGATCCCACACAAGGAACAGGAAAACCTGAAGCTTTGAAGTATGAATTAGCTGGATATTATTCAAGAAGACTATCTGATAAAGATCGATTAATCTATAGTTTTGATAAAGAAAATATATACATCATTGCGATTGGTGGGCATTATGAAGAATAAACTGAATCGTAGTTGCGTAGTTTACCGCCGTAGGCATCGCTCTTGAATATTGCAGACTTAAGCGATTGCGCCTTGAGATGATGGGAAAAGGCGATCGCAAAATATAATAGCCATCATTATACATCTCCAGATTCATACGTAAAGACGTTCCGGCGGAACGTCTCTACGAGGGTAGGTATGTTTTTATTACTATTAATTAAACGGACATGATATAGGATTCCTATTTGATTTTTGAACAAACACGTAGGGTGTGTTAGCGACAGCGTAACGCACCTTTTTTAAGGGTTTGGTGCGTTACGACGTTCCGTCTAACGCACCCTACAATACTTAAATTTTTTCATAAATCAAACCGGATTCCTATATAAGTCCTAAGTAAGTAGGCAAGAATAAATCAAAGTAAATTAAGTAATGTAAAAAATGTTGAGATTAATTCGTAGTGAGGGCTTCAGCCCTCAAATGATGACTAAAGTCCTCTCTA
This sequence comes from Tolypothrix brevis GSE-NOS-MK-07-07A, assembly GCA_019358985.1. GTDB lineage: Bacteria > Cyanobacteriota > Cyanobacteriia > Cyanobacteriales > Nostocaceae > Hassallia > Hassallia brevis. The sequence continues at coordinate 35,772 of JAHHIJ010000031.1, forward strand.
CGAGACGCTACGCGAACACTACAAAGCTTTAATTATTTACGCCTTTCTACTTACCCAATTTATTAGGAAATATTTACATTTAACTTTTGAAGCCGAAATTACAAAATAATTTTTCTTATATATGCCTTCCATCACAATGTTTAAATTGATAAAAATGCAAGATAAGCGTACACATTAGATACAAATTGGCGATTAGGAGTTTATGCCTTTTGTGATGAAACTATTATCGTCAAAAAAGTATGCTGAAAAAGAGCAATATTTGCTACTTTTACAATTACATAATTTATGCCTTTTATTACAACTTTAAAAAATATTTACATGCAAAATAAAAGCAGAGAAAAATACTGATATTTGCGTTCGGAGACGAATAATGGTAGCGATCGCCGAAAATGCCCAAAAAAGGCTAACAATACAAACTGTAGAAATTGCCCCGGATACGACAGCGATTCGTTCTCTTGATTGGGATCGCGATCGCTTCGACATCGAATTCGGTTTGCAAAACGGTACAACCTACAACTCATATCTCATTCGCGGTGAGCAAACCGCATTAGTTGATACTTCCCACCGGAAGTTTGAGCAACTGTATTTAGACACCCTCAAAGGTATAATCAACCCCAAGGCAATTGATTATATCATCATCAGCCACACAGAGCCAGACCACAGCGGCTTAGTGGAAGAAGTTTTGCAATTAGCGCCTAGAGCAACCGTCTTGGGTTCAAAAATTGCCCTACAATTTCTTGAAAGCTTAGTACACGAGCCATTTTCCAAGCGAATTGTTAAAAGTGGCGATCGCATTGACTTAGGCAAAGGACACGTTATAGAATTCGTGAGTGCGCCTAACTTGCACTGGCCCGATACAATATTTAGCTTTGATCGCAAAACCAAAACTCTCTTCACCTGTGATGCTTTTGGGATGCACTTTTGCGACGAGCGTACCTTTGACGAAGACTTAGAAGCAATAGAAGCTGACTTTCGATTTTACTACGATTGCTTGATGGGTCCCAACGCCCGCTCTTTGCTAAATGCAATGAAGAGAATGGGAGAACTAGGGAAAATCAACATCATCGCCAACGGTCACGGACCCTTACTCTACCACAACCTTGATTTTCTCACAGAACGCTACCAAAGTTGGAGCCAAGTCCAAGCAGAAGCGCAAACAACCGTAGCTTTATTTTACGTCTCAGACTACGGTTATAGCGATCGCCTCGCCATGTCGATGAATGAAGGAATTCAAAAAACTGGGGTAGCCGTCGAAATGATGGACTTAACTAGTGCAGAAATCCAAGAAATTCAAGAACTGGCAGGTAGAGCAGCTGGTATAATTATCGGAATGCCGCCAACCGCAGCCGTTGCCGCTCAAGCAGCGATTAATTCACTTTTAGTTGTCGCCAACAACAAGCAAAAAGTCGGCTTATTTGAATCTTACGGTGGCGATGACGAACCGATTGACACCCTCCGGAGAAAATTCATCGATTTGAGTGTCAAAGAAGCCTTCCCCGCAATTCGGATTAAAGGCGAACCTACCGCAGCTACTTACCAATTGTGTGAAGAAGCGGGTACAGACTTGGGACAATTGTTGATGCGCGAACGCAACATCAAGCAGATTAAATCTCTTGATGTCAACATGGAAAAAGCCCTCGGACGCATCAGCAGCGGATTGTATATTATCACCAGCAAAAAAGGTGATATCAGCAGTGCAATGCTGGCATCTTGGGTAGCGCAAGCGAGTTTGCAACCATTAGGATTTACAATTGCCGTTGCCAAAGATAGAGCAATGGAATCATTATTGCACGTAGGCGATCGCTTTGTCCTCAATGCCTTAGAAGAAGGAAATTATCAAGAACTGAAAAAGCACTTTCTCAAGCGTCTACCTCCCGGTGCTGACCGATTCACCGGCATTAAAACCCAAAATGCGAAAAACGGCTCTCCCATTCTTACCGATGCCTTAGCATACATGGAATGTGAAGTCACCGACAGCATGGAATGCAGCGACCACTGGATTCTTTACTGCACCGTCCAAGAAGGTCGTGTTTCCAAAGATGGACTCACCGCAGTTCGTCACCGCAAAGTAGGTAATTACTACTAAGTAACGAGTCAAGGGTCAAGGGTCAAAAGTCAAGAGTCAAAAGTCAATAGTCCAGAGTCAAGGGTCAAGAGTCAAAATTTGACCATTGACCATTAACCATTAACCATTGACCACTGACCATTAACCATTGACCATTGACCACTGACCATTGACCATTGACCCTTGACATTCTCAAGCTATCTCACCCTTCACTCCACACCTATGAGCGATTCCAAACCCCGTGACGTTCAGGTTTTACCTATCGCCACAAATACTACAGTAATGAGAGCGCGTAGCTGGTCGCGTCTGCGGTTTGAAATTGAGTATGCATTGGAAAGAGGTACAACTTCCAATTGCTATTTAATTGAAGGTGATAAAACTGCACTTATCGACCCACCAGCAGAAACCTTCACTGACATTTTTCTGGAAGGCTTGCGGCATTCTTTCGACTTTAAAAAGTTGGATTATGTCATTTTAGGTCACTTTAGTCCTAACCGCATCGCTACCTTCAAAGCGCTGTTAGAACTTGCACCGCAGATTACCTTTGTCTGTTCGTTACCAGCAGCAGGAGATTTGCGTACCACTTTCCCTGACCGAGATTTAAAAATCATCGTCATGCGGGGTAAAGAAACTTTAGATTTAGGTGAAGGTCATATTCTCAAGTTTATCCCTACACCGAGTCCACGCTGGCCCGCCGGTCTTTGTACCTACGACCAACAAACGCAAATTCTCTACACAGATAAGTTATTTGCAACTCATATCTGTGGGGAGCAAGTTTTTGATGAAAACCGCGAAGCTTTAAAAGAAGATCAGCGGTATTACTACGACTGTTTGATGGCGCCTCATGCAACTCACGTACAAGCAGTTTTGGAGAAACTATCAGAACTGCAAGTGAGAATGATTGCCACCGGTCATGGACCTTTGGTGCGTTACGGTGTTGTGGAACTGATCAATTCTTATGAAGAATGGAGTCATTCGCAAACGAGTCGGGAAATCACAGTTGCTTTATTGTATGCTTCAGCTTATGGTAATACAGCAACTTTAGCCCAAGCGATCGCTCTGGGATTAACTAAAGGTGGAGTTGCGGTACAATCAATTAACTGCGAATTTGCCGAACCTGATGAAATTCGCGCTGCCATCGAAAAAGCAGATGGTTTTATTATCGGTTCTCCTACCCTTGGCGGACATGCACCCACCCCAGTGCAAACAGCTTTAGGTCTTGTGCTTGGTGTTGGTGATAACACCAAACTCGCCGGTGTCTTTGGTTCCTATGGCTGGAGTGGTGAAGCATTTGATTTAATTGAAGGTAAACTTCGCGATGCTGGATATCGGTTTGGGTTTGAAACCATGCGTGTCAAGTTCAAACCCTCAGATGTTATTCTCAAGCAGTGTGAAGAAACCGGTACAGACTTTGCCCAAACTTTGAAAAAGGCGAAAAAATTGCGTTTGCCACAACAAGCTGTAACTCCTGTGGAACAAGCCGTTGGTCGAATTGTTGGTTCGCTATGCGTTCTGACTGCAAAGCAAGGAGAAGTTTCCACAGCAATGTTAGGTGCTTGGGTTTCCCAAGCAACTTTTAACCCACCTGGAATCACCGTTGGTATAGCCAAAGATCGAGCGATCGAATCTTTGATGTATTCTGGGGGTAAGTTTACCCTGAACATCTTAGCTGAAGGCAATCAACAAGATTTTGTCAAGCACTTCCGCAAATCTTTTGCCCCAGGTGAAGAGCGATTTTCCGGCTTCTCTACAGAAATTGCCGAAAATGGCTGTTTAGTCCTCACCGAAGCCTCAGCATATCTTGAATGTTCTGTCAACCAACGCATGGAATGTGGCGATCACTGGGTTGTCTATGCCACCGTTGACAACGGTAAATTACTCAAACCTGATGCTGTGACTGCTGTTCACCATCGCAAATCAGGTAATCATTACTAATTACACCATGTCCGTTTAAAAAATATCTTCGTAGTCAGGACTTCAGTCCTGATCCGATCAAACGAGGACTTCAGTCCTCACTACGAAATTATCGCCTATATACAACCGCTTTGGCTAAACAATAGCCAAAGCGGTTTCTTGTATCAGAATCTTATCCGGATGAAGCGTCAGATGATCAGTATGTGTATATGTTTGTCTGTAATTTCTTAATTCTTGATGTATTCCACCCAATTGAAAGCCACAATAATGCTTAGCCCCCGCAAAATCAATACAATCAGCGCTGCTTTTGCTTGGAGACAAGTAGTCAGAGGCAATATTATAAGTTATTTATTCAATATACTGCCATTAATTTTATATATTAGAGAGCGATCGCTATTTTATTATGCGTTGCCCGAAATCCTTGTAGAGACGTAGCATTGCTACGTCTTTTCTCCCAGATGTCTATTTTCTCAGCCAGAAAATGTCAAATAATTAAATTCGTCTGAAAAAATTCCGCAATTGTCACAAAGGCAATTGAATAGATAATATGTAATGTTTGACTAGAATCTCAGTAGTCAGCATCTTTTATAGTAAATGCCAACTACTATCCACAACACTTTTATAATATTTTACCTTTCTTATGACTTCTAAACGCCGCAAGATTAAATTTCCTCTCTGGCAATATCTCAACCAGCCCCTATTTAGCGATAATAATAAGTTGGTATTAAATCCTCATCGTTTTGCCAACGTCTGGAGAATAGAACTTCTTAAAAGGTGTTGGACTAAAGAATGTGATGCTAAAGGACCACAACAGCATTAAATAGCTACTAGACATCGATCGCTATACTTATGATGCGTTAGCACAAAGCCAAGAGACGTTACATGTAACGTCTCTACATTCCCTGACTTTTCGCTCTTATGTGGGGTTTAAAAACGCGATCGGATTAATGCGATCGCTGTAAGTAATCGGACAAAAATATTTACAGTCATTGCTCGCTGAATATTAGTATGGAATCCGTAATTTATTGTAGAGACGTTCCGACGGAACGTCTCTGCCGACAGTCACGTAAAATCCAAAATCGTTAAACTTCGTCAACAGAACGAGGCTTTTTGCCGTCAAGCAAAGCACTAACAGTCATGTCTCCCATAACATTAATCGCAGTGCGGCAGCGATCCAAAAACCAGTCTACCGTAACCAACAAAGCAATATACTGAGTCGGCAAACCAACAGAAGTAAACACCAAAGTCATCGTTACCAATCCCGCATTCGGAATACCCGCTGCCCCCACCGATGCAAAAATCGATGTTATAACTACAATCAACTGCTGTCCTAAATTCAAATGTTGCCCAATCACTTGGGAAATAAACAATGCAGACATTGCCTCATAAAGGGCAGTCCCATCATTATTAAAGTTTGCCCCAACCAGCGCCCCTAAAGAAGCAGAAGATTCTCGCAAACCAATTTTTGTCTGGAGAATTTCAAAGGTGATAGGCATTGTCACCGTTGAGGAAGAAGTAGAAAAAGCTGTCAAAAAGGCATCAGCACCCCCAGCTAAAAACTTCAACGGGTTCACCCAAGAACCAAGTTTGACTCTAGTGAGATAGTAGCAAGCTTGTAATGCCAGTGCCAGTAACACTGCCACGATGAAGGCAAACAGAGCTTTAAATGGCGAAAAGCCCTGCAAGGCAACAGTTTTAGCCACAATTCCCAAAACTGCCAGAGGTACCAGGGCAATCACCCAGTTGAGGATGCGAATTACTGCGTCAAACAAAGTTCCAACTAAATCCTCAATCGGTTGGTATCCCCTTTTCCCTTGAGCGATTTGTTCTGATTTGATTGCCCGCAAAACGATACCAAAGCTCAAAGCAATGACAATCAGTTGTATAACGTTATTATCAACCAACGGCTTGAGGATGGCTTCCGGTACGATATCTTTGAGTAATCCCCAAGGATCAAGACTTTGGCTGGCTGCTTGTGTACCTTCTGGAGGCGCCAAAGTTCCCCAAGTGCCGGGACGCAAGACGTTTGCCACTAAAAGCCCAATTATTATGGCTACGGTTGTGTTAGTTAAAAGTAATACAGCTAATTTCCGTCCGGCTGTACCGGGAATCTCAGTAGTCATGAAGGTATGCAACACTGCTACGAGAATCAGCGGTGTCGCTAAGGTGCGGAGTGCTTTCAGCACCAATTCAGCGGGAATTGCCAAGTTGTTGATTAAGTCTTTATTGGCTGCGTTGGGGTTGCCTGCACCTAAAGCAATCCCTAAGCAAATTGCCAGCACCAAAGCGATGATAATTTGCAACGTGAGAGGGATACGCTGCCACCAACGGCGAGATTTGGAGGAATGCGAAGTAATGCTCTCTGTTTCGTTCATTGCTATTTGCTGAGTTAGTGATGTATTTATTTAAACATCACTTTGGATATTATAAATTCCGGATTCACATCGGGTAAAACTAAGATAATCTTAGAGCTTGTTGCTTGACAAAATTTTGTTTAAAAAGGGCATTCATTTTGAATGTTGATAAAAATATTGGTTTGTGGTAGGAAAAGTATATGCCTTTTGTCCCTTTGCACATTCACAGTGATTACAGTTTGCTTGATGGTGCCAGTCAGTTACCGGAATTGATTGATCAAGCACTTGCACTCGGTATGAAAGCGATCGCTCTCACGGATCATGGTGTCATGTATGGTGCGATCGAACTGATCAAAACCTGCCGCAGTCGAAATATTAAGCCAATTATTGGGAACGAAATGTATCTCATTAACGGCGATATCGAGAAACAAGAACGCTGTCCCCGTTATCATCAAATTGTTTTAGCAAAAAATACAAAAGGTTACAAAAATTTAGTTAAAATAACTACAATTTCTCACCTCAAAGGTGTGCAAGGGAAAGGTATTTTTTCTCGTCCTTGCATTAACAAAGATTTACTTAAAGAATATCATGAAGGCTTGATAGTTACTAGTGCTTGTTTGGGTGGAGAAATACCCCAAGCAATTCTTAGCAATCGACCCGATGCCGCACGTAAAGTAGCTCAATGGTATAAAGAAGTATTTGGTGATGATTTTTATTTAGAAATTCAAGACCACGGTTCCCAAGAAGACAGAATTGTTAACGTTGAAGTTGTCAAAATTGCCCGTGAATTAGGAATTAAATTAGTTGCTACTAATGATTCCCATTATATTTCATGTTTTGACGTAGAAGCACACGACGCTTTGCTATGTATTCAAACTGGCAAGCTAATTAGTGAAGATAAACGGATGCGTTATAGCGGCACAGAATATTTGAAATCTGCCGAAGAAATGAGTCAGCTATTTCGCGATCATTTACCAGATGATGTCATTGCCGAAGCTATAAACACTACCGAAGAAGTTGCAGATAAAGTCGAGCCTTACCAAATTATGGGTGAGCCTCGCATTCCCAATTATCCCATACCATCCGGTCACACTGCTGACACATATGTTGAAGAAGTTGCTTGGCAAGGACTTTTAGAACGATTAAACCGCAAATCGCGTCACGAAGTTGCTCCAGAATACAAAGAAAGGTTGGAGTATGAATTAAAAATGCTCCAAAAGATGGGTTTTTCCACCTACTTTTTAGTCGTATGGGACTACATTAAGTTTGCTAGAGATAATAAGATTCCCGTCGGTCCTGGTCGAGGTTCAGCCGCAGGTTCTCTAGTTGCTTATGCAATGCGAATTACTAATATCGACCCTGTACATCACGGTTTGTTATTCGAGCGTTTCTTGAACCCAGAACGCAAATCAATGCCCGATATTGATACAGATTTCTGCATAGAAAGACGGGAAGAAGTTATTCAATATGTAACTAAAAAATACGGGACAGAAAGAGTAGCTCAAATCATTACCTTTAACCGCTTAACTTCTAAAGCTGTGTTGAAAGATGTTGCCAGAGTGTTGGATATTCCTTATGGGGAATCAGATAAAATGGCGAAGTTAATTCCGGTGGTGCGGGGTAAACCGACAAAACTCAAGGTGATGATTTCTGATACAACCCCAGCACCAGAGTTTAAAACAAAATATGATGATGAACCGCACGTTCGTCATTGGGTTGATATGGCAATGCGAATTGAAGGAACTAACAAAACCTTTGGTGTTCATGCTGCTGGTGTAGTAATTTCTGCCGATCCTCTCGATGAAATTGTGCCGCTACAAAAGAATAATGACGGTTCTGTAATTACCCAGTATTTCATGGAAGACTTGGAATCTATGGGTTTGTTAAAGATGGATTTTCTCGGTTTGCGAAATTTGACATTAATTCAAAATACTTTGGATTTAATTGAACAAACTAGAGGATTGCGTATTGATCCTGATGAAATCACTCGTCAAGAAAGAAAATCGCAGGAAATCTTAGCTAAAGGTCAACATGGCATCCTCATAAACAAAGAGGTGAAAAAAACTTACGAACTTTTAGAAGCTGGTGAGTTAGAAGGTATCTTTCAATTAGAATCTTCGGGAATGCGTCAGATAGTGCGAGATTTAAAGCCTTCCAATATAGAAGATATTTCTTCTATTTTGGCACTTTATCGACCAGGACCATTAGATGCGGGATTGATTCCTGATTTTATTAACCGCAAGCACGGACGAGAGCAAATTAAATACGGTCATTCTATTTTAGAACCCATATTGAATGAAACCTATGGAATTATGGTTTATCAAGAGCAAATCATGAAAATTGCTCAAGATATGGGTGGATATACTTTAGGACAAGCCGATTTAATGCGTCGTGCAATGGGTAAAAAGAAAGTTGCGGAAATGGAAAAGCAACGAGAAAAATTTATTGATGGTTCGGCAAGAAATGGAGTTAGCAAACAAGTCGCTGAAAAACTATTCAACGATATGTTAAATTTTGCCGAATATTGCTTAAGTTATGAAACGGAAGTTTTAACTGTTGAATATGGCTTTTTACCGATTGGGGAAATTGTCGAGAAAGGCATTGAGTGCAGTGTATATAGTGTTGATAGTTATGGCAATATTTACACTCAAGTAATTGCCCAATGGCATAATCGCGGTCAACAAGAAGTTTTTGAGTATTGCTTAGAAGATGGTTCGATTATTCAAGCAACAAAAGACCATAAATTTATGACTGTTGATGGTCAAATGTTGCCAATTGATGAAATATTTGAACGCGGATTGGATTTGATGCAAGTTCAAGGTTTGCCAGAATAATATCATGTCCGATAAATTACTTACAATGTCAAGACGTTCCACCGGAACGTCTCTACGAGGGTTGCGATGATTTTATCACTGTTAATTAAACGAACATGATATAAATGGCTCTTGCGCTACTTTTATGGTGAATTAATACTAAAGTTAGGACTTACGCACTTGTTACGAGAAAACAAGACTTTGAGATTGCTTCCTTACGTCGATAGGGACGGAAATACGTAGTTCGTGCGTAAGTCCTGTAAATAATTGGTGTCGGATAGAATTTTCCCATCCGCACCAAGCGTCCAAAAGCTAATTTAAAAAGTCTTGACAAACTCAATTAGCGCTTTTTTATCTTCATCTAAGAGTTCAGAGCCAAAAGTATGACCCTTGTTTTCAACAAAGTCAGGAGATTTGTTGAATCTTAAAAGCACACGCGTCAAGATAGCTTTGAGTCCACCACCAGGTTTCAAGTCTTTGAAAAGGTTTCCGATGTTGAAATTTGCGATCGCATCTTTGGGGTTGATGTTGGCAATCAAGTTAACAGGTGTACCTTCAGGAATCGGAATCTTCGCTTTAGGATTTGGATCTCCTTGTGGCAATTCTAATTTGGTCTTTCGATCTGTCTTGCTGATAATATTCTCACGCTTTTCGGGTGACAATAGCTTTTCGATAGCATCTGTATAGGCTTCTACACGTCCTTCTACGGAGGGATTTTCGTTGTAAAGTCCTAAAGTGTTGTTGTGCAGAAATGGTGCTGTTGCCCAGATACTCACAAGGGAAGGTGTGCGGTAATATCCCAAACCCCCGTTGGGAATTTTGAAGTTGAATGTTTCACCTTTAACGGGACTAGGTAGTTCTAATGTACCTGGAGAAGGTAGTTCTTTATAGGTTTTAGACGAGAACTGATCCCATATATGTCCTTTAGTGGCATTTGTGCCTAAAGAACGAGCGATATTGGTACCAATGAGTGTAACTGGGTAACGCTTGTCATCTGACAAGAAGTTGTGATCGAGAAAATCACTATTGAGTACAGACTCTTCGTACCATTTCTTAGCCTGTTCAGGATCAGCAGCAATCTCAGCCGATGGCTGTTTGCTGGAATGACAGGTAGCACAACTCTGGGCAAAGGCTATCTTGCCACGTTTGAGAACTTCTTCATCCTTAGTTAAAAAGGCTTCACCACCTGGTGCATCTGCTAGGTGCATGGGTTTGATGGTTTTTAGGAAGGCTTCCGCATCAGCCATGCGTGCTTCTGTTTGTCTCCAATCTTCGCACTCCTTCCTTGCCTTTTCGATATCAAAAGGTTTTTGGGGAGTTCTACCTTGCAAAGGTTCATGGAGAGTTGTCCAGTAATCACCGCACATGCCAATATTGACGTAGACTCGTAGTGAAGCATTGGCTACACCTGTAGAATCTGCGCCATCTTTAAGGATATGATTTACTTCCTTGGTTGAACCATCGTTCATCACCTCTGGGTATTTGGGGCGATCGCCTAAATTAAAAATGGCATTGATCGCATTCGGGTTGTTGATGTGATCGGTGGCAATCCGAGAGGTGTCGGAAGTACCCGGTTTCTGGGAGTTCAGTACTTGTCTGATAAAATTAGTTTCAAGAATGTTCCCAGCAAATAAGTTGTTTTCCTTGATGTACTGATTACCCAAGGCTGGTACTAGATTTTCCCATTGCGGGTGTTCTTTGTCTTTGGCTGGGTTAAGCGGATCTAAGGCTACGTGACAGATCGCACAGGATTGTCCAATCACATAGGGAGGCTCAATATTAACGTTTGTCGTATACTTCTGAGCGTCCCATTTTGCCTGGTCGAAATTGGGATTGTTGAATTTACGCAACCCAATAACCCCAGTTGAGAGGGGATCTTTGCACTTATCTAGCCACAACCCGTATTTATCTGCTGCTGTCGCTTTTTCACATCCAGGATCGTTAATTGCACCATAGCGTTTGAACCGCTCATCATGTATACGGGAGTCAACCAATTTTAGTAAGTCAACACTGCCTTGTGTGCGTTTGGCTAGATACCGATAGTATTTTGCGTTACCGCCAGTCCATAAGTACCAAGTGCAACGACCCCGCTTTTGGGCATCGGTCAAATTCTCCTGTGTGTAAGGAGGGAGATATCCGATACCGTCACAGTTATCTACATAATCGTATACGGATGTATCAGTATACTCACTTGCCAGAGCTGTAGGTGTTCCATTAAAGCCGCTAATTATGAAAATAATCACGGAGAGGAGCATCAGACAGCATTTCAAGATTAGACTCGTCTTTTTCATAAAACTCTCTACAGTGATGAGCTTTGAGTATTTTTAGAATTCAAGGATGAAGTTTAATACTCGTGTTTTTTCCCAGTAGGCATTACCCAAATAAATGCCAGGTGCGACTTCTCGGATTTCGTCTCTAATTTTTTGGGCAAGAAACGAGGTTTTGGAGTAGTCCAAGATGATAGATTCTCCATCGCAAAACCAGCTTTCACCTTTGTAGACTTCAGCTTCGATTAACCTGATTTTAAAAGGGGTAATCTTATTTAGCAAATGCTTGCGATCGCTATCAAAGACTTTTCCTTCCCAAGCAATTAAGCTAATCAGCAATGAAATAACTTCCATTAAAACGAATCCACCAACGGTGACTACTGTCCCCTTGCTGTTACCTTCAGGTATTGTTCCTGTTGGACTGTTCTTGTACAATTCGTCCAGTTCAGCTTGGGACATATGCATCAAGTCTTGTGTTTTCAGCACTTGAATGGTCATGTTTCATTACCTCATTTTTTACTTCGTTTGATTTACATCTATAGGAATACTATCTGATTTATAATACCTTCGCCAAAATCCAACACCCTTCCTGGGTGCGGCTATACAGACAAAGGCTGCCTCCGCAGCCTGTAAGGATTTCAGCCCGCGCAGGTGGGCTTCGCTTGTGTAGCCCCAGGCTTTAGCCTGTGGGCGTTTTATAGAATTGGCGAAGGTATTGGATTTATAAACAGGATTTCAGATGAAAGCCTGATCAAACGGGCTTTTCAGTCTCAGTATTTTTTCATGCAATCAAATCGGAGTCCTAGAAGACATAAGTCCTATAGCTGTAAGTGAAGTCAAGTTATGCACTAGACATCTCCGAAAAAGAGGTAAAGACGTAGCAGTGCTACGTCTCTACAAGGGTTTCGGGCAACGCATATTTAATTGTTGGAGATGTCTACTTAATAAGATGAAATATTATTTGTACCGCGAGTTACTCCTTTTTTGTTTCCGCTTCAAATGATTTCAAATTGCTATATGCTTTGAGTAACTAAACTTAATCAACTAGAAATTGGTAAAGAAAAGTGAATCTCCCTTTAATTACTCGCGCTCAAGAATATAACGATAAAATAGCAATTGCTACAACGGATGGAGCATTTACCTATGGGGATTTGCTGCACACTTCCAGTCAAATAGCAACATGTCTTCTTCAGAATGCAGAAGATTTACAGGAGCAGCGAGTTGCTTTTCTCATCCCACCTGGGTTTGAGTATGTAGCTACTCAGTGGGGGATTTGGCGTGCTGGTGGAATAGCGGTACCTTTGTGTATGTCTCATCCACGACCAGAATTGGAGTATGTGATTATAAATTCAGGCGCATCGATTATTGTTGCTCATCCTAATTTTGAGGGTATACTGCGATCGCTCGCCCAAACACACAATTTGCGATTTATCCTCACCTCAGAAACGCTCCCAGATCATGTTCGTCCCCTCCCAGAGATAGATATCACTAGACGCGCATTAATTCTCTACACCAGCGGTACAACAGGTAAACCGAAGGGTGTAGTTACGACTCATCAAAATATTCAAGCGCAAGTGACTAGTTTAATCACCGCTTGGGAATGGACATCTAGCGATTCTCCTGGGGAGACGCTGCGCGAACGCATTTTACATATATTACCCTTACATCATATTCATGGAATTGTCAACGTCTTGACTTGCGCTTTATGGGCTGGTGCAGAGTGCCATATGTTGAGCAAATTTGATGCCGAAACCGTTTGGAATCGAATTTGTGACGGTGACTTAACCCTATTTATGGCAGTACCGACGATTTATGTAAAGCTGATTGCTGCTTGGGAAGCTGCTTCTAGGGAACAACAAAAAAGCATGACCGCAGGCTGTGGGAAAATGCGTCTAATGGTTTCCGGTTCAGCAGCTTTACCAGTTCAAGTATTAGAAAAATGGCAGAGTATTAGTGGTCATTTTCTGCTTGAGCGCTATGGGATGACGGAAATTGGCATGGCACTATCAAATCCTTTACACGGTCAACGATACTCAGGATATGTAGGTCAGCCTTTGCCTCAAGTTGAAGTCAGGTTAGTGGATGAGAGTGGGGAGTTGGTTCCACCAGGGATACCAGGAGAAATCCAAGTCAAAAGCCCCGGAGTGTTTTTAGAATATTGGCAAAACCCCCAAGCAACCGCAAAAGCTTTTAGAGATGGCTGGTTCTGTACTGGAGATACCGCCGTAGTTGAGAATGGCAACTACCGTATTTTAGGACGAATGAGCGTGGATATCATCAAAACGGGAGGGTATAAAGTTTCAGCTTTGGAAATTGAAGAAGTGTTGCGATCGCATCCAGATATTCAAGAATGTGCAGTGGTTGGGGTTGCTGATTTAGAGTGGGGTGAACGGGTTTGTGCTGCATTAGTATTGCAACCGCAACGCGAGTTGACATTAGAATCTTTTAGGATTTGGGCAAAAGAGCAATTGGCAGTTTATAAGATTCCAACCCGAATTTTGACACTTGAAGAATTACCGCGCAACGCTATGGGGAAAGTGACTAAGCCGACAGTGGTTGAGCTATTTCGAGTATAGCGATCGTTCAAGTACTTGATAAAACTGGTTTCTTATCGGTAAGGAAAAGCGATCGTTAATGCTGAACTAGACCTAGAAATTTTAAACCTTGTAAGTCCTTAAAATTAAGTGAATTCCCAGTGATCTCTTCGGATAACATGAGAAAGTCAACAGCTTAATTCCATATGAGCGAAACTGTTTACATCGAAACCAGTATTGTTGGCTACTTGACTGCTAGACCCAGCAACAACTTGATCCTGATGGCTAATTTAGAAGCTACGCGGGAATGGTGGGACACACGTCGCGATCAGTTTATGCTCTACATTTCTCAAGTGGTTTTGGATGAAGTAGCACGAGGCAATACAGAGATAGCAACGAAGCGACTTGAAATAGTGCGTGATTTTCCTTTGCTTGAAGTCAGTGAAGCTGTTCAAAATTTAGCAGCACAATTTCTCGCAAAAAGTAGCCTTCCACCGAAAGCCGCTGATGATGCGCTTCATATTGCTGCGGCTACAATTTACGGATTGGACTATCTGTTAACGTGGAATTGTAAGCATATTGCCAATGCTCAAATCCAGAAGAAGCTAGCCCAAATCAGTCTTGATGCCGGATACGAGTTGCCAACCCTTTGTACACCCTACGAATTAATGGGAGAGTAGATATGTGGAAAGATGAAATTCTTGAAGAGATTTATAGAATTCGAGAAGAACATGCAAAGGCTTTCAACTACGACTTACAAGCAATTTGTGATGATTTGCGACAAAAGCAAGCTGTAAGTAGTCGGCAGATCATTTCACAGCCACTCAAACAACCCAGTCGTCTGCATAGCAAGTCACAATACCCAACTAGCTAAAAATTATCTGTTAGGCGAGATAGTGTAAGACGGGCTAGGGACTGCAACTGTTGTTTGAACCCAGAATCCCCGCACTTTTAGTGCGGGGAGTATGTCAAATTGAGAATTATATAGGGGCAAGGAGGGTTTTCATTCCGTAAGGTTTGGAACCAGCGATCGCTTTTACTCTACAATTGGTTAGGCGATCGCTCTCCAGCACCTAACATTAACCTCAAGTCGTAAAAACCAATTCGTGTAATGTCTTTTGGTACTCGTTATCTGCCAAATCAAGCATTTCCCCAAAAATGGGTGAGAAGGGACGGTTTGAGTCCATTGCAGTATTAGCTTGGCTGTCAGACTCAGCAGAAAAAACTGCAAATTCAGCGAACAATCCATTAGCTTTACTAACAATAGGCATTTGACACCTCAGAAAACTGCTATTTTCATAATCCATCTTTCCACGAAAACTTTTAGAAAAGCATTTCCCCTCCCGATCAACCTCAAATCGTATGATAGAAGATGCCATCATATGATGTAGTTTTTCCCCTACCTAGTTTCTCACCCTTTCGGTGTTTTCGGTGGGCACCAGAAGAGGTTTTTGCTGGATACCCCAAGAGATTCCAGAATTCCTTGCATCACCTCTGTGCAGTACATCCAGTGTCCCAAATCGTCATACATGCGATCGGGATTAAACTCGACATTGTAATGCAGCACATTGGGCAGGTCTAAAAACTCATCAGAGCTTTGGGGAGAAAGGAGCAGGAGTTGAAAAGGCTTGCCCTGGCATTGTTTTTCCAGCTTGTTAACCAGGTCAATCACCCCACTGCGATCGCTAATTCCTGTGCGGACAAAAAGCACTTTGTCGCAGTGCCGCAGTGCGTACCAAAATCGTTCAGAGCGTGCCGTGTAACGAACCCGCATCCGTTCATGAACGGGAGACATATCATTAATTGGGTCGTCTGTCTCCTCAACTTCATGGGCAAAAGACAAACCCGACCACTTACTGTGGTAAATTCTGCCTGCATCGGGACTGTAGTGCAGGAAGGCAGGGTTCCACATATCATAAAAGCCGTTGGCGATCGCATCGGCAACATCTCCAATATTGGTGGTGCGCGTCAGATCAAAGGGAAAAGCGGGACCATCGTACTCCATTTTATACAACATCATCCGGACGGCACAGCGATCGCCCAGCGGGAGAATAGCGACACGGCTAATGTCCGATAATTTGCACTTGTATTGGAAAAACACTGCTGACTTGGGTGGTGCCTTCACTCGGCTTTCCAACCCGTCGTTACCAATCATCATGGTACGAAAAGGCGCATCGGGATGAAGGGGATCTTCATATACACCTGATGGCATGGCTTTCAGTGCTTTGCGTACCTCCTGCCACATGGGCTGAATGTTGTACTCGTTGTCTGATTCGTTGATTACCCAGAGGTAGCGTGAGCCTTGCATCCCGGATGGCATCTCGTCTGCTTGCAAAATCCCC
The DNA here is from genome assembly GCA_019358985.1 of Tolypothrix brevis GSE-NOS-MK-07-07A. Lineage (GTDB taxonomy): Bacteria > Cyanobacteriota > Cyanobacteriia > Cyanobacteriales > Nostocaceae > Hassallia > Hassallia brevis. The sequence continues at coordinate 52,061 of JAHHIJ010000031.1, forward strand.
AAATGCCCGTCATAGAACAAAACTTGTGAATTATTGGGCGCAAAGAGATTGAAGGCAGCGCTGTATTCCAGGTTAGCATTAGGGGGTATTTGTACTGTGGTTGCGATGGCGCCATCCTCTTGCACAGCAAAAAAGGGAAGTGTTCCTTTCTGGGCATTTTTTGCAATGTAGATGCCTGGGATCAATCCTGCTTTACTTTGCAGTGCAGTTTGCAGTTCTTGCCAATAGGGAGCAATGGTGTAGTTGTATTTTGATGGATTGCTGAGGAGCAAACGCTTTTCTTCGATACATGCACAGACATAAAAGCCTGCACTGTCAAGGTAGATGGGGACTTCATTGGGCTGCCAGAAACGTTGCAATTCTATTGCCAATTCCTCTTTGTCAATTTGGAAGAGGTGCAGATCGATCGCCTGATACATGAGGCTGTGACCGATAGTGTTGGGATGAGCGTGGTCGAAGGATGTCCCCTCTTTCCAGTGTCCGTGTCCATTATCCACTGCTGCAAACCAATCTAGTATGGGAACACCCCCATTTAACATGCGGTTGTGTGTGTCCTTTAGCAGCCAGTAGTGTTCAGCAGAATAGTCGTCATTGGGATAAACCCCGCCCAAAATCGGACGCGCTCCCAATGCCCGCGTCATTTTCACAAGCTGCTGCAAGCCGCTTTCAAACCGTCGCTGTATTGCCCTTCGTTCGTGAGGGGGACAGTAGGCTAACCCTTCATTACCTAGAGACAAGGCAATAATGACAACATCTGGTTGTTCTGGTGTGACTACTGAAGCAAACCGGGCGATGGTTCTGCTGACATTTGCCCCCACTTCTGATACATTTACGAGTTGATGCCCATATTTTTGTTGCAAAGCCTGTTCCAATAGCCACACCCAACCTTTCAACAACCAGGCTTTATGACCTAAGGCAACAGAACTGCCAATGACGACGATTTTTAGCCCTTCAAACCTTTCGTTCAAGGACATCTTGAGAGCAGACTCCTGAATGTATCCGAATGGATAAGGCTGCAAATAGCCAAATACGCCATCATCCACAATAATAATACCGGACTGATCGTTAGGGTTGATCGGCACCCAACGGTTTGATCCTAGAGCTTCCCAACGCCCATTGCCTCTGGCATCGAGACGTACATACTTATATTCAACTCTCTGGCGAACACCTGACTCCAAAGATGGCTGAATGTCGATATATGTGTCTGTCCACCATAAAGGATAGCGATCGCTACTTGTACGCAGGTGAATACACTTGCTGATGTCCCACAATCCCAATTCGGGAGTAGAACCTACCAGAGCAATGGATTCACCCGTTTGCGTGTATGCACTAACCTGGAATTGATACATAGGTTTTTTGCTGATTTAGGGATACGATGCCACACGAAAAGGCTGAATCCTTACAGATGCACCCGGATTTCTCACAATTTGAGAAAAAAGATGGTTCCAAAACTGAAATATATATAAAATGGATTGCTTTGTAATTAAATACACGTAGAGACGTTCCGGACCGAACGTCTTTACAAGGTTTGGGTTTTATGCATGTACCTCGTCAGGAGTGAAATCTTCTGTAAAACAGTATTTACAGCAGTTATAAAGCATGACCCCAACATCAACAGATTGTATAGCAAAACAATTCAAGTTGGAACGACAAAAATCACGCCCAATTTTTCGGTAAAAATGAATGTAGAGACCTAGCACTGCTACGTCTAATCAAGGGTTTCAGGCAAAGCATAATTAATTTCTTGAGTCTAGGAAAAATGAAGGGTCTTTATTTTCATTTCCTTTTCCCCCTTTCCCTTTTTCCCAATAGCTGGTAAATTTTGAGGGTAGCCCTGTAACATCAGATGCACCGATTTGCCTTGATTGCAGAACCAGTAGTCCTGATATTGGTTTTTTCCTTCTGTCTCCAGGAATACTGAGTTAATATTAATTTTTTGCTCTATAGGAGTGTTGAACATGCGTACATTGTTTAGTTGGTCTAAAAAATTACTGATTTCTCTACGTAGCTTGGCAATACTAAGCTTGCTATGTCTGATTTTAGGCTGGTCATTGCCCGCACAAGCAGCCAGTCGCATCAGTCCCAAACTCGAAGAGCAAGTTCTGCAAATCATCCGCGAACATCCAAAGGTAGTTCTAGAATCTCTCGTCGCATACCAGCAGCAACAACGGCAGCAAATACAACAATCACAGCAGTCATTTTTGCAAGATTTGCAAACTAATCCCCAAGCGGTGATTGGTAATTCTCCTGTTACTGGTTCTTTAAAATCAAAGATTGTTTTAGTAGAATTTTCCGACTATGAGTGTCCCTATTGTGCTGAGGCTAACAAAACTGTGAAACAGTTTATGGAAAAGCATCAAGATCAAGTAACATTAGTATACAAGCATTTTCCCCTGACACAAATTCATGCTGAAGCAGTGCCAGCCGCAAAAGCTGCTTGGGCAGCAAATCAGCAGGGCAAATTCTGGGAATATAGTGATGCGCTATTTTCTGATCAAAAACAACTCAGTGAGGCAAAGTATTTGGATATTGCCACAAATCTCAAGTTGGATTTAGACAAGTTTAAAAGCGATCGCACTCTCGCCGATAATGAAATTATTAAAGACATGCAGCTAGGGCAAAAATTGGGGCTGACTGGTACACCTTTCTTTGTCATGAATGGTGAAAGTCTCTCTGGTGCCGTGCAGCTATCAGAGATGGAACAAGTGTTAGCTCGTGCTACTAAGTAATTATCTTCTTTCGGCGGGGTATCCCCCGCCCTAAGTTATCCTGAGTAAGCTTACTATTGGCGATTTTTGTTCTCAAGGTTACAACTGATACATTAATGTTCGATTGACTTAATCGATTCGGTGTTAACCCTGAGAAAATAAATCGTGAGGTAATAAATGCATCGCTTAGGATTGTGTGTCATTTTCTCGATTGCTTTGATAGCTAACTTTTCTCATCAGCCAGCAAGAACAAATACATCTACTTCACAGTCGGCTGTAGTCCAAAAAGTTAATCCGACTTTGTTAGCAAAAGCAAGTTACCTCTCACCTTTAGAAGAACAGGTGATTACCCAAATGAACAAAGTGCGGACAAATCCCAAGGCATATATCCCAATTATGGAAAGCTATAAAAAGCGCTTTCAAGGCAAACGAGTCAAAATTTCTGGTAATAGCTATTTACAGACGCAAGAAGGGGCAAAAGCTGTTGAGGAAGCCATCGCATTTCTTAAGTCTGTTCGTCCTGTAGGTACTTTAACTCCATCTAAGGGTATGTCTTTAGCCGCTAAGGATCACGTGAAAGACCAAGGAGCAAAAGGTGTAACAGGTCATTATGGTGCTGATGGTAGCAGCCCTTCTACGCGCATCAGTCGTTATGGAACTTGGCTAAAAACCGCTGGAGAAAACATCAGCTATGGTCCAAATACGGCTCAAGATATTGTCATGCAATTAATTATAGATGATGGGGTACGCGATCGCGGTCATAGAAAAAATATCTTTAACCCTGCTTTTAAAGTCGCAGGAGTCGCTTATGGAACTCACGCTACATATAGAACGATATGCGTGATTGATTATGCTGGAGGGTACAAAGAAAAATCCTTTTAATAGCAAGTCCTGAAGAGCCAGATTTTTTCTGGTGTAGTTGTTTTAATAAATACTATTTATTAATGCGAATTAAGTAATTATCAGGAATCTTTGGTAAGGTTGCTGGATCTAAAGAAAGTTGACTGTTTACTTACTGATTATGAAATTATTCAAGAGTGGGATACAATCTCCGAGACTTGACCAACTAAAATCATTAGCTATTTTATGGAGATCCTCTGTGCTAGAAACTCCTGAAAAAGATGCGGAATTATTCCCACAAAAAGAAAATAGTCTCTCCCCACTGGAACAACAAGTAATTGAGCAAATGAATCAGGTAAGGACAAATCCAGCTGTTTATGTTGCTGTCTTAGAAAACTATAAAAAGCGCTTTGAAGGCAACAGAGTGAAAATCTCTGAAGGTGTATTTTTACAGACCACTGAAGGAGTCAAAGCAGTTGATGAAGCGATCGCATTTTTGAAATCAGCCAGACGTGTAGGTAATTTAACTATATCCAAGCCTATGTCTTTGAGCGCAAGAGATCACGTCAAAGACACTGGAAAAATAGGTGCTATAGGTCACGATGGCAGCGATGGTAGTGACGCTTCTACTCGAATGAAACGTTACGGAACCTGGCTAATTACCGCAGGTGAAAGTATTACCTACGGTTTAAACAACCCCCAGGATATTGTCATGCAGTTAATTATAGATGACGGTGTACCGTCGCGGGGTCATAGAAAAAACATGTTTAACGCCGATTTCAAAGTTGTCGGAATCGCTTACGGAACTCACGCAAAATATAGAAGAATGTGCGTGATTGACTATGCTGGAGGATATCAAGAAAAATCCGTTTAATGTACCACCCTTCTCGTAAAGCCGTTAATCTTAAAGTAGAAGTCCAAGGCGAAGGATTTCCTATTTTATGCTTGCACGGTCATCCTGGTTCTGGTTCTAGCCTTTCTGTATTTAGCGATCGCTTATCAAAACGTTTTCAAACTATCGCCCCAGATTTGCGCGGATACGGCAAAAGTCGCTTTAAAGGCGATTTTCATATGCGCGATCATTTGACCGACTTAGAAGCGCTTATAGACCGCTTGGGGGTCGAAAAATGCTTAGTTTTGGGATGGTCGCTTGGTGGCATTTTGGCGATGGAATTGGCACTAATGCTACCACAGCGCGTCACTGGATTAATTTTGATTGCTACGGCTGCCAAACCGAGAGGAAATCATCCGCCGATTAGTTTGGCAGATAATTTGTATACTGGGATTGCTGCTTTATTAAACTATATAAAACCAGGTTGGCGCTGGAATATTGAGACATTTGGCAAGCGATCGCTTTTTCGTTATCTGATTCAACAACATACACCTACGGCTTACCGTTACATAGCCTCATCAGCGGTGCCGGCTTATTTGCAAACTTCCCCTGCTGCCACTCGCGCTCTTTATACTGCGATTCAATCTGGTTACAATCGAGTTACAGATTTAGAGCAAATTTTGTGTCCTAGTCTAGTACTCGCTGGTACCGAAGACCGACACATCACAGTTAATTCTAGCTTAGAAACTGCTCAACACCTGATAAATTCTCAGTGGCAAAGCTACCCTAACACCGCTCATCTCTTCCCGTGGGAAATTCCTGACCAAGTACAGAGGGATATTGACTACTGGCTGCAAGAGCATCCGCAAGTTATTATTCAATAGTCAATAGTCAACAGTCAAGAGTCAATAGCACTGTTGTATTACTCTGGAGAGAAAAAAGAGGACATTTATTGTGTTATTCGACACCTAATCTAGATTATAAGATAGGGATAACCACTCTGGTTTTTCTAACTTAAAGTTTTTTTGAAGCATTAACTCTGTAGTTTTCAAAGCCCCTTCTACCCAAGTTTGTTCGCTAGCAGCATAGGCTTCGCCACAAATATAAACGTTCTCATTTTGTTTTGGTCGTCGAACTCTTTTAGCAACTTCCCAAGGTTTAATATGGGGTTTCCAAAAATGGAAACCTCCACCAAAAGGTTTAGCTGACCAGTTTTTAAACACAGCAATATAAGGCTGAGGAATATTCTCTACTTGATGTAACTCTTTTAGCTGATCTTGAACAGTTAATACCATATTTTTTGTAGCCAATAGTCCAATACAGTTCAGTTAAGAACATAAATCAATTACCACAAACAAAACAGATCGACTTTTTGGAGGGGGTTTGGGGGACGCAACCGTCCCCCAATTGGGGGTTTGGGGGAGAATCCCCCAAGTCTTGGTTCTCAACAGAATATATAAGTTAAAAACCTTAACTGAACCGTATTGGCCAATAGTCCATCCAAACTAGTAGATTTAGCGAACATATTTTTTGACCCTAGATAGGGATTTCCCTCAATCAATGGTTGCCAAAAACTCATAGCTTGATTAAACCCTCGATGATAACTAGCTAAAATAAATGAATTGAGATTATTTTGATTTTCAATTTTAAGAGAATTAGCTTTAGAGAAATTTTCGAGATAAATTACTATGACAATGGCAATACAAAACTTCTTTAGGGGATGATTCATAGTCAGGTAAATCTAAAATTTTATTATTGTATGGATAATCACCAAATTGTAAAACCATATTTTTCATTTTGAAGTCTTTATTTTCTGGCATTGCTGATTAATGGGATGATTTTTGTCTCACGCAGAAGCGCAGAGAGGAAGCAATCTGCGTAGGTTTTGCCCTTTTTGGGCATCATAGACAACGATATTTCAAGGGTTTCAGCCTACTTGATTTCCAAGACCTACGCAGTATTGAGAGAGGAAGAGTTTTTCAAGTTGAAGTTCAATGATTTTATCCCGCATTTATGCAACGCCTATTTTCTATTTGTTGATGGCTTAAATGAACCCAGAACAAAAGCAAGCTCTTCAAGAAGATATTCAGGCGATTGCTAAAATATCGCCCTTGTCAATTTATTTTCTCAGCGCGATCGCTTACGGTAGGCGGAACGGTATCGCAGAGAACACGTTGGAGCGCGATCGCATCTTTGATTCCCCTGGTCAGCAACTTAGTTCAAAAAATGACAATCTCAAGTTTCGGATGGCTACGCTTATATTTAATGTATATCAATCGCCGTAAAGGTTTGCCCTGTTCCCACCGGAAACTAGTCTAAACTCCAGTTTTCAAAAACTGCCGATGGAAATGTCAAAAATCGTTGTGATACCGCTTGTTGACTAACTTTTGTGGGATTACACCACAAAAAACGTAAAGACGTAGCATTGCTACGTCTCTACGTTTTTTGTGGAGATGTCTATTGACTATTGACTATTGACTAGCAACGTTCTTGAAAATAACTTTGTTGAGTGCCTTTTGAACGTGAGATTACATTTGACCGCTAAAGGCAGGCTTTACTTTACGGTCAATCCATTCCCCCAAATCTTCAGTAATTGTTAAAGTATCTGGTTTGCAGCGTTTGACATTTACTACAATTCCTTGCGCTCCTTCAATTTCCAAATCTTCTACATAGCCTGTAATTGCTGCATTGGCTTCAGAAGAATTGAGAAATGGTCCAAAATAGTAAGTGCAATTGGGCTTTTGTGTCCCGATCTCAACCCACCAAGCCAAACCAAAGCTGTCGGACGCATTGATTAAGACTTCCTTGAGGTTATCCCAAATGGTTTTCATAGTTTTCGCCAGTTAATAAGTGTGCTTTTTGGTTATTAAATGTTTCTTGCTGATTTTTGTTCCTTTACATTTCTTTATACTCTGTTATTATTCATTTTCCAAGCGGTTTTTTGTAATTTGTCTAAATGCAACGTATTTAACCAGCGTTGGCGATAAATTTCATAAAGCGCCATACCTGCCGCCACGGAAGCATTCAAGCTAGGAGTATTGCCTTGTAAGGGGATCGACACCAAAACATCGCAAGAGCGTTGTGTGAGCATACTTAAGCCTTCGCCTTCTGAGCCAACTACCAAGACAATCGGAATTGGTTTTTTATGGTCATCTTTAGGATTTACGAATTCAACGGTATGGAGCGGTAGGCTTCCAGTGGCAGCGGTGCCGTAAATCCAAAAATTAGCGGCTTTCAATTCTTCCAAAGCGCGGCTGAGGTTAATTACTCTTGCAACCTGAAAGGTTTCTAGCGCACCAGCTGCGACCTTCATCACCGTGGAAGTGATTCCAGAGGCTCGGCGTTGCGGGATTACTAATCCTTGAGCGCCAATCGCTTCCGCTGTGCGAATAATTGCTCCCAGGTTGTGGGGATCGGTAATACCGTCAGCTACGACAATTACTGGTGCATCGGTAGTAGAAAAAGCTTTGGTAATTAACTCGTTTAATTCAATGTAGTCGTGGGGAGCAATTTGCGCTGCTATTCCCTGATGATTTGCGTTGTAGGTAATTTGGTCTAGACGCTTTGGTTCAACTTCATCAATCACCGCTCCGTTGTCTTTCGCTTGCAAAATCAAATTATGAAAGCGGTGATCGTAGCGCAGTTTAGAAGTAATCCAGATTCTATTTAGACCGCGCTGATTTTCTAATGCAGTCAACACTGGATGACGACCGTAGATTAGATCGCTATCTTCTATTGGTTTAGATGAAGATGCATCAGAGAACTTACGACCTGGGCGTGAGTCTTCTCTTGAGCCTTCGCTCCTGTTAGATGAAGATGCATCAGAGAACTTGCGACCTGGGCGTGAGTCTTCTCTTGAGCCTTCGCTCCTGTTAGATGAAAATGCATCAGAGAACTTGCGACGTGGGCGTGAGTCTTCTCTTGGGTCTTCGCTCCTGTTAGATGAAGATGTATCAAAGAACTTGCGACGTGGGCGTTGATCGTCTCTTGGGTCTTCACTCCTGTTAGATGAAGATGCATCAGAGAACTTTCGACGTGGGCGTTGATCGTCTCTTGCGCCTTCACTTATTCGTTTAGATGGGGATGCACCAGATAACTTGCGACGTGGGCGTGGTTCATCTTTTGAGTCTTCACCATCTTGAGGTCGGGGACGAATCGAACTAGAAATGACACGTTTGCCTTTAATTTTTAAAGATGGTGCGCGATTATGTTCGCGATTCGAGTTGAATTTTTTTGGATTTGACATATTACTTGGGTAGAGCGGATGGGTGAACATCCTGATTTAATCACGTTGGACTTACGCACTCTCAGTTATTGTTTTTTTTAGTGAGGTATATTTCTCACGATTTTTCTAGCTGGAGTTTTTGCAGTAGTTCGGTTAAGCGTTGAGAATCGGTAAGATACAAATAACCAATTAGAGTTTCTAGGCTAGTTGCTTGTTGATAAATTTCTCTTTCAAGGCGCTTGGGACTTTTTGTGGCGGCATTACGACCGCGCCGAACAATTTCTAATTCAGTGTCCCTCAGATAAGGAGTGAGCGATCGCAATATTTTCGCTTGTGTTTCTGCTCGGACTTGTGCCACGACTAAACGATGGTAACTTTCCACTCGCTGTGGTGGCAGCAGATAAAACATCCTCATATGAAGTTCATAAACTGCATCCCCCAAATATGCCAGGGCTGCCGGAGAAACTTTTCGCACCTCTTGAAGGGAAATTTGTTGAGGTAATTGCTCTGTGGTTGCCTTAATTAATTGGCAGGAAGATGAATTTTGCATGTTTGTTGCATTTGATTCATCTAATAGCTCTTCCTCCTTTGATTCCACAACTCAACTATTCCTTTTGGCTACATTGATTTTTTCCACAGATTCTAGTGCTGTTATACCTAGCATAATCAACACTAGCAAACTTATTCCTAATTTTATCTTTTTAGTTTGAAATTTACATTTATTTGGACAATTTTCAGATTGGTCTATCACTTTACCAATAGGTTTTATCAAGCTTTTGTATCTGGAATTGCGATCCCCAAGTTTCTGTTAATTATTCTTTATTTTATTCGGCGATGGGCTAGGCATTTATACGTTGATTTCAGATGTGTGGATTTAGCTGGAAGTGGGCGATCGCACTTTTATTTTTACCAGGAGAAATATCTGTTATGTCGGAAAGTAATAAAAATTAAGCTATCCGAGATAAAAATCTGGATAGCTTAATTATATTTGTCAAGCAATTCTCGACTACTTAATGTTTTCTAGAGCCGCATCAACAGATGTTTGCAGGGACAGAAACTTCTCTAAGCGAACAAGCTTGACTGTTTGAGTAACGCGAGCGTTTGTGACGATTTGCAAAGTGCCTTCGGCGTTAGCCTGCTTGGCTAGCTGCACTAAAGCACCCAAGCCAGAGCTATCAATAAAGTCAATCTGTGAAAGATCCAGAATTATGTGCTTTGGACCTTCATCAATCTTGCTCCCTAGCACCTTGCGAAAAGTCGGTTCTGAAAAGGCATCCAACAGACCCGTGAGACGGAATAGCTGACAGTTCTCCCGGACTTCGCGAGTACCTCTCAGGCTCACGGTTAGATTAAGTGATTCAGCTATAACTCCCTCCTCATCGTTAAGGTAAACGTTCAAGTATATATAATTTTTCAGCAAGTTGTCTACAACTGACTTTATGGGTTAGGGGTTGGTGGATAGTGGTTGGTGGTTAAGAGTACTTTTCGACAACCAACAATGCTCCAACCAACAAATAACCACTAACAACCAACAACCAACAACCAGCAACTAACCATTGCCATTTTTTTAGCTTATGCCAGAAGCGGTGCTACGTGCTGCTTGCATCGATTGGACAAACTGTTCAAATAAATAATCAGCATCGTGAGGTCCGGGACTTGCCTCTGGATGATATTGGACTGAAAATACAGGTAAAGACTTATGACGCAATCCAGCAATGGTGCGATCGTTTAAGTTCAGGTGGCTAATTTCTACTTGAGTGTCGGTTAAAGAATCTGGGTCAATGGCAAAACTGTGATTTTGGCTAGTAATTTCTATCCTTTCTTGCAATCCTGCGGGTTGATTTAAACCCCGATGCCCAAATTTTAGTTTAAAGGTTTCTGCCCCCAATGCATGACCTAAAATTTGGTGTCCCATGCAAATGCCAAATATGGGTTTTTCCGCACCAAGCAAAGCTTTCGCGGTTTCAATTCCTTCGGTGACTGCGGAGGGATCGCCAGGACCATTGGAAAGAAAAATCCCATCTGGATTGTATTTCAGAATTTCCTCGCTTGACGTGTCTGCGGGAACAACGATAACTCGGCAACCGTAAGCAGCTAAACGGCGTAAAATATTGCGTTTGATGCCAAAATCAAGAGCCACAACGGTGAAGGTACTTTGAGAATTTGCTACACCAACTGGGTTAAATTCCCAAGTTGCAGTGGTGGGTTCTGACCATTCATAAACTGTTGGGGTGGTGACTTGGCGAACCAGATTTAATCCCTTCATGCTTGGAGCCGCTTGTACTTTTTCTAACAATTCCGCCTCATCGAGAATTGAGGTGGATATGCCGCCATTCATGGCTCCAAACATGCGAATTTTGCGGGTGAGGGCGCGGGTATCAATCCCGTAGATACCCGGAACTTGGTGCTGTTTGAGGTAGTCTGGTAACGATTGTGTCGATCGCCAATTACTCGGTTTATGACAAATATTGCGAGCGATCGCACCTTGTACTTGTGGTCCTTCTGATTCCTCATCAAGAGGATTCACCCCAGTGTTTCCTAATTCTGGATAAGTAAAAATAACTATCTGACCGCAGTAACTAGGGTCGGTCAGCACTTCTTGATATCCGGTCATCCCAGTATTGAATACCACTTCCCCGATGGCAGTGCCAGTAGCACCAAAAGACCAACCGCGATAAGTAGTTCCATCTGCCAGGACAAGTAAAGCTGGTATTGCGTCAGACTGGGGCATTTTAAAGAGGGTTAAAGGGGAAAGGGGAAAGGGAAAAGGGGAAATGCCCATTGCCCCAATCGAATGTTAATTATCCCATGAGTTGTTCAATTTTGAGTTGGAAGTAAAATTAATTAAAATTTAATAATTAAACAGATAAAATCTTAGAAGGAGAATTAAGGTGCAGAAGTAGATTTCAAGAGCTTTGGGCAAGTAAAATGTCAAGTAATTATGCTTCATTATTTATCCCGTGGATTGCTAATTTTTCTATCAGGCACTTTGGCGGTGTTAAGTTTTGGCTGTCGTGAAGACAAACAAAATACCGCCATCGGTAGCAGTGAGCAACCTGCTCAAATGAATAATCTGGCAGCAGAGCCTGACATCAGAGAAACTGCACCAGCAACTAGTCCGGAAACAGAATCTCAGACACCAGTCAAAATTGAACCGACTTCTTTTGAGTTGGGGTTGGATAAAGCGATTGGTGGTTTAACTATTAGTCAATCTGCCCAATCAAGGGCAGATTGGAGGTTGGTAGCGAGTCAATATGAGGATGCGATCGCTCTGATGAAACAAGTTCAGCAAGAAAGTCCCGACTTTGCCATCGCGAGAAGAAAAATTACTGAATATCAGATCCAAGCCAAATATGCTCAGGAAAAAGCGACTGTTAACCCGCTTTTAACGACATCACCAGAACCTCAGAAAATAGTAGTTGCTGTTCCCGAAGCATCACCATCACCAAAGTTCATCCTCCAACCTTTACGGGTACAAGTAAAAAAACTACCATCTGCGGTATCATCGGTGCCACAAACACTCAACCAAGCCAAAGAAAAAGAACGGCAAGAAGTATTTTCAGTACCCATCAAACGGCGAATCGGTGGCACACCAATTATAGAAGTTACCTTCAATGGCAATCAACAATTTGAGATGATTGTCGATACAGGAGCGAGTGGTACAGTTATCACTCAGCAAATGGCTTCTTCTTTGGGAGTCGTGTCTGTGGGGAAAGCGAAAGCAAACACCGCTAGCTCCAAAGCTGTGGAATTTTCCATTGGTTATGTTGATACCATTGAAGCAGGTGGAGTATCAGTTAATAAAGTAGCAGTAGCGATCGCTGGCTCAGATTTAGAAACTGGACTTCTCGGACATGACTTTTTTGGCAATTACGACCTCACCATCAAACGCGATGTGGTCGAATTTCGCCCCCATGCCGATTTACAGCCTAATTCCTCAGAAACTCAACTAACTGTTCCAACTTCGCCCAAGCCGCGCCGGATTGTAGAATATCCCTGATTCCATATATGGCTTATGTGCTGATTTTTATCGGTTTTGTGGGTGCAATTTATACCACCCATACAAGTGAATAACTGCTAACCAGACTGCGGAAAGTAAACCCGCAAGGCTAAGGGTAAGACCGCTAAATGAGACTAATAAGCCAAAAACGGGTAACACTGCACCAACGATCGCGCAAATGAAAGCAGCAAGGGATGCACGAAAATTTGCTCCTAACCCCCATGACAAAGCTAGTAAAATCACGGAAATCAGCGTCCAAGCAAATTCGGCGTTAATTACACGGGCTAAATAAGTCAAAGTCAATAGACAAGCAAAGAAAATTCCGCCGGCGATCGCTAGGTTTTTTAAACTCACTGGGATGGATAAATATAACAACAATATCCACCAGAGAAATAACGCCGGCGCTAACAATAAGAGACGCGGTATGATGCCAGTGTTACGAATCGGGTCGGTGCTGGTATATACTCCAAAAGGATTTTTGACAGAAACAGTATCATATATCCAAGTAAATTGGGTGCTTTTTCTGTCAACTTTAATGTACTTTGGTGTAATACCGCTGGCAAAGTTAGCACCACTGAAGTTAGCGATCGCTATCAAACGAAAGTTAGAAAGTAATTGCCCTTCGGCATTATAAACCCAACGCGGTCCCCCTTGCGCTTTGTAAGTAACTCGAAAGCTGGTTTCTTCCCTTGGTTGCAAGGGAAAGGCAAAGTTATAATCACCGGGATTCGTTTGTTGTAATGTAGTCCCAGCACGCTCTACTTTATAGCTTTCCAGTAGGGAGTAGCCGTTAGGTGGCGGTATTTCAAAGATAAAATTATTAATATTCTCAAGTTGATTGACAACTTTGTAGTCAGCGCTGTAATCTAGGCGATAAGTTGCACTCCGACCTTGAATATCTGGAATCTGGTCAAGCTTTACTTGAATTTGCGAACCAGCTACCGTTAAAAAGCGGTTGACATCTCGCGTTTCATTTATTTTGACTATTTTGCCATTAACTTGAGTCGTGGTGGTATATGGCTCTTTAACGATGTAGCGTACTTGTGGCGCTGATTGTTCTAGTTTGTCTCCTGCTACCAAAAGAGCAACGTTCGCGACTTTTGCCTGTTCCCAGTAATGATAGCGATTGCTAAGAGTTGAACAGAGAAAAAATCCCACCACCAGTAAAATTAATACCAAGGCTAGATGCTGGAAGCCTCGCAAAAGTTCAGAATAACGCAGTGTCCACTCACCGATAAATAGAGATTGTTCTTTGGGCAAACGACGGAGAGAAAAGCTTAGTAGCGCGATCGCTATTCCCAAAGCTATGACCAGAAATACTAACAAAACTGAAGCTTTGAGTATCTGGCTTCCCAACTGAACTAGTTCAACAGGATGTGTCAAATCAGGCACTCCGGGAATGCCTTGTGCAGAAACAGACATTAGCTTTTGCCAGAATGTACACAATCAGACAGATGAAATTTCTCAAAAGTTTCTGTAATTTACAAACCTTTAAGCAAGCGATCGCTAAACTACCTATAGTAGTTGTTTACCCGGAGTTTCCAGGTTTTCTCCTCAAATTACAGTTAATAGATAGGAGTGCCGTACAATAGATTCATGAGAATTTCATTTCTGATAGAAAAAATTAACTTTTTTTATCCTTCTCAATGGCAAAGACGCTCATAGCGTTCATCGCTTATTTTTCTGCATTCATCAGTTATCACGCAAGAAGTAAAACTATGACTCAAATTCTTGATGATCTAAATATTGACTCGGAACGTCAAATTTTATGTGGATATACAAATAACACTTCCCAAATTCAAATTATTCGGATTTCCAACATTACCAATTGGTATTTTGAGCGAGTGGCTTTTCCCAAAGAAATGCTTTTGTTTGAAGCTTTACCAGAAGCAGAATTAGAAATTCATACAAGTACGTCGTTGGTTGAGAAAATCTGCTGTACTGATTTACACCTGGATCATGAGCGATCGCTATGCCTCTAATCACTAATTCATTGGGCAAAGGTGGACAAAGCGAACAAAGCATAGATTAAATCTAGGTTTTTTTGATTGGAAACCTAGAAAACCAACTCGGAATAGTCCGGTAATGTTTTCCTCTCCCAAGGGGAGACGCTTCGCGAACGTCAATATTAAGAAGGCTTGTTGGGTCAAAGACACTGACTTAACCAAATACATCTGTTTAATCTTTGACGACAGAGCTACAAGCTGGAAAGCACCTGTAGGTGTCATGACCTTCTTAACGTAGTCCGCGAGTGGACTGAGACTGGCTACCTCTCCACAGATACTGGTTTTCCAGTTTTGTCCAGTGTTTGGCGGATAGCATTCTTTGACTAGTGGGTAAATCCTATCCACAAAGCAAAATCCACCTACACATTAGTGTCAGGTGGACTCTTTAGCTATCTTAGTGGAACCGGGCAGAATTGAACTGCCGTCCGCAATGGGTATTAACCCCCCACTCGTTCACAGGTTTAGCCTTTCTGACCCTCAAGGCGGGAATCGTTCATTATCCCGAACGTAGGATGCTCTGATTTAATCTTAGCTAGCAAGCCAACCAGAGAACGCTTACTAGAGCATCCGTTGGGGGTTGGTCTCTAGCCCTTAACGGAGTCAAACTAGAGACGCTCGAACCTGAAAGAGGTGTTTTAGGCTGCTACTAGAGCATCCTTACGAGCAAATTTTACGATGTTGTTCGCATTTACTTTTTTTTCGAGCCTTTGATTTGCGAGAGGAGACTCACTCTCGACCTGAATCACAGAGTAGCTTTCGCCACCACGTCGAAACCTTTACGGCCCCATGTCTTATTCTGATTATAATGTAGTATTTGGAAATTCGCAACAAAGTGGGGAGATGGGGAGAGTGGGGATAAATGTCCCATGCCCCATGCCCCATGCCCAATGCCCCAATCCCTAAGTCAACGCCTGGGCGCCGCCAACAACCTCTAGAATTTCTTGGGTAATTGCGGCTTGTCGGGCTTTGTTATATGACAAAGAGAGAGATTTAATCAATTCGCCGGCGTTGTCGCTGGCATTGTTCATTGCTGTCATCCGTGCGGCTAATTCGCTGGCGGCTGATTCTTGTAACGCTCGCAATAGCTGGTTACTAAGATACAATGGCAATAGAGAATCGAGAATCTGCACTGGATCTTGCTCAAAAATCATATCGCGGGGAAAAGCGCGAACTTGGGTAGTGACTTTCTCGCGTTGCACTTCAAATTGACCGCCACGAGTTGTGAGGCGGAAAATTTCGTCGTCACCGGCTTCCAGACCTTGAACGTCAAAAGGAAGCAAAGTTTGCACCACAGGGCGAGAACTAACCAAGGAGATGAACCTGGTGTAGACTAGCTCTACGCGGTCTACGCTTTCTGAAAGGAACAAAGAAAGCAGTTGATCGGCAATTTCATTTGCCTCAGATGCCACAGGAATTTGCTCTAAACCGGTGTAAGTTGCATCAATTGGCTGTTCTCGGCGTTGGAAGTACTGAATTGCTTTGCGTCCTACCAGTACAAACTTGTAGTTTACGCCTTCTGCGGTGAGTTCCTTGGCGCGATTTTCGGCACGACGAATGACGTTGGTGTTGTAACCACCACACAAACCCCGATCGCCTGAAATCACCAATAACGCGACAGACTTGACATCGCGTTTTTTCAGAAGTGGTAAATTTGCTTCTTCAAACCGCAAGCGAGTTTGCAAGCCGTACAAAACTTGTGCCAAGCGATCGGCAAAGGGACGGGTAGCAATTACTTGTTCTTGAGCGCGACGGACTCTGGCTGCTGCTACCAGTCGCATCGCTTCTGTGATTTTTTTGGTGTTTTTGACCGATTGAATGCGATCGCGTATTGCTTTGAGATTAGCCATAATTTAGTCCTTAGTCCTTAGTCCACAGTCAGTAATCCAGAGTCCAGAGTTTTTTGATTCTTGACTATAGCGGTTCTCATTTGAATCACATACATGTTCAAAAAATAAATGTAGAGACGTAGCAGTGCTACGTCTCTACACCGCGTATTGCACACAACCGAGAAGCGCTATAATTACACTGTCGCCAAGAAAGTCTTCTTGTACTCGGTAAGTGCTTCTTTCAAAGCAGTTTCCTCAGCGTCACCTAATACTTTCTGAGTCTGTACTGCTTGGGTATATTGAGGTTTGCTGGTCTTTAAGTATTCCCGCAGACCTTTGGTGAAGTTTGTAACTTGATTTACGGGAATTTCATCTAGATAGCCGTTAATACCTGCATACAGAATTGCTACTTGCTCGTATACAGATAAAGGTTCATTTTGCGACTGTTTGAGAAGTTCGCGCAAACGCTGACCCCGCGCTAGTTGGTCTTGGGTGGTTTTATCTAAGTCAGAAGCAAATTGTGCGAAGGCTTGTAAGTCGTCAAACTGCGCCAATTCCAACTTAATTTTACCGGCAACTTTTTTCATTGCCTTGGTTTGAGCGGCAGAACCTACGCGGGATACAGAAATACCGGGGTTTACAGCCGGACGGATACCTGAGTTAAACAAGTCAGAGGAAAGGAATATCTGACCGTCGGTAATGGAAATTACGTTGGTGGGGATGTAAGCAGATACGTCACCAGCTTGGGTTTCGATGATTGGTAAAGCGGTCATACTGCCTTTACCTAGTTCATCGCTGAGTTTAGCGGCTCTTTCCAACAAGCGGGAGTGGATGTAGAATACATCTCCAGGATACGCTTCACGTCCGGGTGGACGACGCAACAGCAAGGACATTTGACGATAAGCTTGCGCTTGTTTGGACAAGTCATCGTAAATAACTAAGGTAGCTTTGCCTTTGTACATGAAGTACTCAGCTAGTGTTGCCCCAGTGTAGGGAGCCAAGTATTGTAGGGTTGCTGGTTCACTGGCACTAGCAGCAACAACGATGGTGTAGTCCATTGCGCCTTTTTCTTGCAATGTTTGCACCACGTTAGCGACTGTGGAAGCTTTTTGACCGATCGCTACATAAACACAAATTACATCTTCTTCTTTTTGGTTGATGATTGTGTCAATTGCGATCGCAGTTTTTCCGGTTTGGCGATCGCCAATAATCAACTCACGCTGACCCCGACCGATGGGAATCATCGAATCAATGGCGGTGATACCGGTTTGCATCGGTTCGTGTACCGAACGACGCTCAATAATACCAGGTGCGGGAGATTCAATCAAACGAGTTTCTGTAGTCTTGATTTCTCCCTTACCATCAATGGGACGACCGAGAGCGTCAACAACTCGTCCAACCATAGCTTCACCCACCGGCACCTGAGCAATTCTACCAGTGGCGGTTACAGAGCTACCTTCTTGAATCTGACGACCTTCACCCATCAACACCGCGCCCACGTTGTCTTCTTCTAAGTTTTGGGCGATGCCGATTGTACCATCTTCAAATTCTAATAGTTCCCCAGCCATAGCCTTTTCTAGACCATAAATCCGGGCAATACCGTCACCTACTTGCAGGACGGTACCAACGTTAGCAACTTTGACATCTTGGTCGTATTGCTCGATTTGTTTCTGAATAATGCTGCTGATTTCGTCAGGTCTGATGTTAATAGCCATGTATCTATCTTTATTTGGGAGACTGAAACAGATGAGAGTTAAAAGTTGAGAGTTAGGAGTTAGGAGTTATGAGTTTTATGGATAGTAAGTTACACATTGGAGAAGAAGTTATGAATTATGAATTCTAACTTATGAGTTGTGAATTGAAGAAATTTTTCAACTCCTAACTTTTAACTCCTAACTCCTAACTTTTAACTCCTAACTCCTAACTTTTTAAGAACCACTTAAGCGTAAGGAAAGACGGCGTAACTGACTCCGCAAACTCGCGTCAATTACTTGGGAACCAACTTTGATGATTACACCACCAATCAAGTCGGGGTCTATTTTTGTTTGTAGTTCGACTTGGTGAGCGTTAGTCATGGCGATGACTTTTTCTCGGATTGCTTGTTCTTGCTCTTGGGAAAGAGGAACGGCTGAGGTTATTTCTGCTAAGACAGTTTTATTTTTCTGTCTGAGAAGAGTTATGTACTGTTCGCAAATTGGTTCTAGCAACAAAATGCGGCGTCTATCTACCAACAGCATCAAGAAATTGCGTAAGTTGGAATTAGTGCTTTCGCCAACGACTTCGTTGATGACTGCCTTTTTTTTGTCAGCTTCAATAAAGGGGTTGCCGATAAAACCTTGCAATTCTGATGAATTTTGCAATAAATTCAGCAAAGAACGTACATCTTCGCCGAATTCTTCTGTCTGGTTTTTTGACTCGGCTACTGACATTAATGCCTGTGCATAAGGCTGGGCGATTTCGGCTATTGCTATGTCGCTTTTCATTTCTAGCCTCCCACCTGCGCGATGCTGCGGTCAATTAATGTTTGTTGAACGTCGTCGGCAATACCGCTTCGCAGATCGGATTCAACTTTTTGCAATGCTAGGGTAGCTACCCGTTGACGCAGTTGGGCGATCGCTCGATCTCTTTCTGTGTTTAAATCAGCTGCGGCTGTTTGTTTCAAACGTTCTACGTCTTGGGCTGCCTTTGCTAAGGTTGCTTCTCGCGCTACTAAAGCGTTTTCTTCGGCTGCTGTGCGGATGCGTTGTGCTTCTGCTTGCGCTTGAGTCAACTGCTCTTGCACTTTTGAAAGGGCAATTTGTGCCTCTTTTAAACGCGCTTCAGCTCCTTGAATTTCGGTTTCAATGTTTGTCCGCCGCTCATTCAGGATATTGGTTAAAACTTTACGTCCAAAGTAAAATAGTATGCCAATTAGAAGCGCTAAGTTAATCACATTGGTTTCAAAAATGTCTAAGTTTAGACCGAAACCACCTTCGCCTTCTGCCTCTGAGTGAACAGCGGCTTCTGCGGCAAGTAATATGAAAGTCCCCATGTTAGCCATTTACACGTTCGCTGCTCGCTTGCTGATTAATTTGATTTTTCCCCCAAAGGGAAAAAGTACCTTTCTTACATCTTGCTCCGACACCCGACAAAGGTGTTGCTTTGAGAATCGCGAACCGAAGCGGACTTAGTTGTAGCCGGAGGGCGACTTAAGCGCCCTCAGACTTTTGTCGAGATGCGCCTATACTTTCAACGGAACCAATGTTATAATCTGGAAGATATTGCTTTATCTAACCAGACTTGTTGGTCCTAATAGTTTCTCTAGAATCTGCCTGCTGAGGGCATCAACTTGTTGTTCTAAGGAACGCATTGCTTCTTGTTTTTGCTGCTCGATTTCCACAGATGCTTGTTCGCGTTGAGCTTGAGCTTCTTTTTGCGCTTCAGCAATTTTATCTGCGGTAATTTTCTTCGCTTCAGCAAGAGCCGCTTCCACAGTAGCTTGCGATTGCCTGCGGGCATCAGCTAGCTGCTGTTCATATTCTTTAGTTAGGCGCTCGGCTTTCGCCAAACGTTCACTTGCTTCAAGGTTATTCGTCCGGATGTAATTATCGCGATCGTCTAGTACCTTGGTCAGTGGCTTGTAAAAAATGACATTCAACAAAGCTGCTAACAGCAGAAATTGCAATGCCATTAAGGGCAAGGTAGCATCGAAATCAAACATTTCTCTCCTATGCGGGTTGGAATAGCACTCTTTTCTGGCTAGCTAATTCATCCAACCTTTGATATTCTACAGACCCCATAGCCAATGAGGGTCAACTTACATGGAAACGACTTGGAAAAGCGGATTAGGTCAGTTGTAGAGACGGTTGGATGCGTAACAACTTGCGCTGTGTTTACATCCATCACGTCTCTACACTAACAATTTTTATGTTTTAGGCAAATGGGTTAGCAAACAGTAGCACTAGGGCAATAACCAGACCGTAGATGGTCAGGGATTCCATGAATGCTAAGGTTAACAGCAATGTACCGCGAATTTTTCCTTCTGCTTCTGGTTGACGCGCAATACCTTCTACTGCTTGACCTGCGGCATTTCCTTGACCGATACCAGGTCCAATTGCAGCTAAACCAATTGCTAGAGCAGCAGCGATAACGGAAGCAGCAGCAACTAATGGATCCATTTTGATTTTCCTTACTTTGAGAACAGAATGAACAATTTTCGGTTTTAGATTTTCAACAAAATCTAAAATTACATCAACTGAGAAGGTTTAATGCTCCTCATGCCCTTCATCACCGTGACCAGCTATTGCTTCGTGAATGTATGCTCCTGCTAAGGTGGCAAAAACCAGGGCTTGAATGGCACTGGTAAATAAACCTAAAGCCATAACGGGCAAAGGTACAAACAGAGGAACCAATAGAACTAGTACACCTACTACCAATTCATCCGCCAAAATATTGCCAAATAGACGGAAGCTTAGGGAGAGAGGCTTGGTGAAGTCTTCGAGAATGGCGATGGGCAATAAAATCGGTGTCGGCTCTATATACTTCTTAAAGTAGCCTAAACCCCGTTTGCTAAATCCGGCGTAAAAATACGCTAAAGAAGTTAACAATGCCAACGCGACTGTCGTATTGATATCATTTGTTGGTGCTGCCAATTCACCCGAAGGCAGTTTGATTAACTTCCAGGGAATTAAAGCACCCGACCAATTCGACACGAAGATAAACAAAAATAGCGTGCCAATAAATGGCACCCAAGGACGGTAGTCTTTCTCACCAAGTTGGTTTTTCGCCAAGTCCCGAATAAATTCTAGGGCATATTCCATCAAATTTTGGATGCCTTTAGGAATTCTCTTGGCGTTGGTAGTAGCAGCGATGGAAGCTATGGCAAGAAGCCCAATCACAAACCATGAGGTGAGAAAAACTTGCCCGTGTATTTTCAGGTTGCCCAATTGCCAGTATAGGTGATGACCTACTTCCAATTTGGCGAGGGGAAAAGAATTAAAGGCGTTTAAGACACTAAGCATGTGCATTCTTCAAGATTTTTCCCCAAAAAGCGAGGATTGGAGATATTGTCTTTGTGAGCGTGACGTTTAAGAATCAGGAATAAACGCAGTTTGCACCGTATAGACGATGAGCGTGGCTTTGTAAGTGAGAAATCCCAAGAATATTGGCAGGACATGTAAATCGTGCCATTGAGTTGCCACTACCATCAAGCCAATAAATAGAGCAAAACGATTTTTGCTCAAACTGTTTTTTTCGCTACTTAGCCGCTCAACGTCTCTAGCCAACAATTTTAAGTAAACCACACCCGCACACGCCCCTATCAAATAATTTAGGGAAATGTTTAGGGAATAAAAAATCCACACTGAGATAAAAATAATTCCCGTCAATACGAGTGTGATTCTCAACAACTTCTGAAAGAGTTGATGAAACTCTTCCATAGAAGAGGTTTCTGGTTTTGTGTCTTCAAAACCAGGTTGAGCATCTTGTCGTGTTGTCGGCGTGGGGTTAATCGATTCGTCTGACAAGCTCACGGGAAGCAGAAACCAGTACAGCTAAGGAATGTTGACTGCACATTCAGTCAGCTGAATCATATCACGCTTGGGTAACAATACTTTAGGAAAAAACAATTAACTTCTTATTTGGGTAGGGGGGAGATATCAGAATATCTTGAATCCGTTGCTGCTAATAGACACTATGAAGCAGAAAAGACCTAGAGACGTAGCATTGCTACGTCTCTACAAGCGTTTCGGGCAACGCATAATTAATTTATACGCCTATGTGTAATCTGTGACGTACTCCCACACCGATTGCAAGCAATAGAGTGTGGGCTTCTCAGTGACTCCCGGTATCCCGTCGGACATTAACTGAGCTTTGCTTTAAGTCCACGAGACGCCCCTCCGCAGACTATGCAATTTCTTACCTTGTACCCTACGAATTTTACTACCCTAGATGAAATGCTGGCTTGTTCGCGCCCTGAAGGCAAACCCGAAGGTGATCCGTATTAATCAAGATGTGCTTACTTATTTCGGGAGCTGTGCAACGGAGTCGCTTACCAATGATCGCATTGCCACTGGACAGAGGCTTATCAGACACCAATATGGGTTAAGTTAACCAAAACAATTCTACCAAAAAATACGTATCTCACAAATATTTTGTTCGTTTCCGACCTATCCTCCTCCCTCGCTTTCAGCATTGGTCGGAGGACTGTCGTCAACTCACTTCTCTATTCATCTCACGCTTCCGCTTTGCGGTAAGACGTGAGGCAACATGGCTGTTTCAGCTAAAAGACACGAATCACATCCTTTAAATCTGTTTGTTTTAAATGTTCCTTCAAAGCATCTCGAGTCCCCATATGCACAGAACACCCCAAAATATCCTCTAAATACAGTTGCACAAGGCTAAAGTCAAACAGTCCGACTCGACGGCTAAACTCTACAAAAAAATCTACATCACTATCTAGTTCAGCCTCATCCCGTGCTACTGAACCAAACAAATCTAAAGACTTTACCCCCATTTTTTTCAATTGCTTTTGGTGTGCTTGTACAATTTCCAGAACCTTATCCCGCTTTATTATCATAATTGCTCCAACTCGGAATAATCGGAAAATTCTTGCCGATTAACCTGGCGTCAGGATTATTAACTGCTTTTGAAGAAGCGATCGCACTTCCTCTATACTCAACTCCACACCCTGTAAAATTTCTCTTACCGTCGCTTTTCTATCACACTTTTGTAAAAATTCAAACTCGCTTACCGAAAATTTGACAATTTGATAATCGTAGTTAAAAATACACTGACTCGGAAACCCATTATTACAAGGATTAAGTTCGGGAATCGCTGCCAACAAAGCATCATCGGCTGACCAATCCGCTTTGACTCTCGGAGGACGACCGAGGAAAAACTCGTAATGAGTCACTTCTGGATCTAGTAATTCTATCAGACGATAAACATCGCGATCGCTTAAACTGAGTGTCCGTTCAATCAATTCTGGTGCTTTGCTCAAAAGTCTTTCTAACTGCCAAAATCCCGGATTGGAAAAATTAATAAACTCCAAACCCGAAGCATCAATTAATTCAAACAGCGTCTCAATGTTGTAGTCAATCTCTTGGGGATGGACATACATATCGGCAAAGCATTCGTCTCGTTGGTTTTCCATTGCCCAACGTTGTTTCTCATACTTGACAAGTCTATTGTTTTCTGGTAAAGATGAAAATAATTGTCGTCCGACTTGAACACCATCGGGATAATCGCCGCGCTTGTCACCTTGAAGAAGTGCGATCGCTTTTTGCATAAGTTGAATTTCCCAGCGTCCCAACTCACCATAGACGAAGATGTGCATCAAGCCACCTGGGGCTAATTTCTTCGCCAAAGCTTGAATACCGCGAATTGGGTCGCTTAAATGGTGCAGTACCCCAACGCAGTTAATCAAATCAAACTCACCCGGAAGCTGTTCCACATCATACAAACTGAGGTGATGAAATTCTACTCTGTTTGCTCCAGAACGTTTACAGCGCTCTTTTGCAACTTCCAAAGCGCCGGTACTTAAGTCAATTCCCACAACTTGCGCTTCTGGGTTGAGATGCACCAAATATTCAGTACTTACCCCGGTACCGCAGCCAGCATCTAAAATGCGAATATCTTGCTTTTGCGGTTTTTGTCCAGTGCAGAAGTTGTATGCAGCTAACCAATTCCAGCGCCAATTGTAGCCTGGAGGTGGCTCATCTAGCAGCGGATCTGGTGGGAAGGGATAGGTATTGTAGAGTTTGGCAACAGCAGCGCTAACGGTTTGATCGGACATTTTTGGAGAATTATGGCAGCATTTTTGAGTATAGCGGACGACTGAAGTCGCACGCCAGGTGCTACAACGGGGGGGAACCCCCGCAACGCACTGGCTTGGCTATACGAACAAAGTCCGCCTTGCCTGCGGCAACGGCAAAGCCGAACGCGGACTAATAACGTAAGTTGCGTTTTTATTATTCCATCGATTTTACATCGAACCCGACAACGATTAAAATCGCTGTCTAACAGTGCAAGTCGGTGTTAATATTTTGTCCTGGTAGGGCATTTGCAGGGGCAATAGTTAAAGCGATCGCACAAACGGATAAAGTAGCAGTAGATAAGAAGTTAAATTTACGACTAGCAAACATCGGTTTACTGGGGTGGTAGATAAGTATTATAGTTTAGGCGATCGCACAGTATCTTGAATATTTCAAGGTTGTACAACAGATATATTCTGTGTCAACTTGAAGGCAAGATTCGTGTTTGGTTTTGGTAAGCCATCAGCGGTGTTCGCCCACATGAGAGCTAAAGTGAATAAAGCAGCGTGTAATAGTAAGTAAAATTTATTACGCATAAATATAAGTTTTTTATAAGTTAACGTTGATAAATACAGCTTCACTCACTTCTATTTCGTAATTAATCGGAAATTTATTTTTCGTCACGAGTGCGTAAGTTCTAGAATTCATAATTTTGTTATTCTGTCAATGCGTAAGTCCTGTATAATTTGGGCGATTAGATCAGTTTGTACGATCGCTTTAAAAAAGATGAAAAGACTTACTTGTTTTGTTTTAGCTGCTTTATTGTGGCTCGGCACTGTGTCTCAAGCTTCTGCCGCCCCAACTTCTACTCCTAAAGAGGCTCCTAAAGAGGCTCCTAAAGAGGCTTCTACTTCTACCCTAGCTCCCACCCCGGCTAATGTTATCAATGCCCCAATACTCTGTGAGGAAGGCTACAAATACTATAAGGGGAAGTGCCGGAGGAAGTTATAGGTATCAGTCGTGCCACAGGCACACTTGTCACCACCAACTAAAAATCACCACTCTTCATAGTCCGCCTACGCGGACTTTGTACGCGCAACGCCGCGACTTCCAGTTGTCAGGCTAACGACACAAAACTTAGACTTTCTCTCACAGGCGCCTCCCATCCACTTGCCCAACCAGACGCTTGTAGATTACAGATTGACATACTTCTTAATAAAGCCGCTCAGACGCCACAAAACGTTCTAATCTAAAAGCTGAACTGGGTTAAATTTTTTTGGCAGTTTTGAAAGTGGCACGGAACTCCATGACCACACCGATGTGTCAAGCTACAAACGAACCCAGGCTTAACACATAAATAATTGTCAGGAACCCTAGCCTAAAGGCATAGGGCTTGAAAGAGAAATCTAACAAGCCATTCTGACCCGACCACCTAGCAATAGGTAAACGTTATTTGAGTCACGACACCGGAGAATGCGTTCGCGTAAGCGTGTCGCAAGACAAGCTAGTTTTCCGCTCTGTCGCTTGTGATTAAACAAAACTAAGGTCACTGGTTTAGTGTTGCAAGCCCAACAAGCTCTTATAACAGGTCCAAGCTAACATCACCCCGCAAGGGAGGCTCGAAAGAGCAAACATTATGCGTACAGGATTGTGAGATTTGAATCGGTAATTGTCCCGCTTGAAAGTGCATTACAATGGCACACCTAATTAAGCAATTCCCTTGCGCGGTAATGGTGTAAATATAAAGCCGTCCTGTAAGGACGGGGCTTCTACGCAATTTTCTGATATAGGAGTTTTAGAAATCCGATGAGTGTTAAGGCAAGTGGTGGAAGCTCGGTTGCGCGTCCGCAACTATATCAAACTTTAGCTTTGTCAACAATTACCCAAGCGGAACAACAAGACCGCTTTTTGGGAATCGGCGAATTAAACGAACTCGAAAGCTATTTTGCATCTGGTGCAAAGCGTTTAGAAATTGCCCAGACGCTCACGGACAATTCTGAGATTATTGTCTCACGAGCCGCCAACCGAATTTTTGTTGGTGGTTCGCCAATGGCTTTCTTAGAAAAGCTCAAAGAACCAGAATTGGCAACAGTCGCTTCTGGGGGAATGGATGTAAGAGAAGGAATGAAGTTAGGAACCGTTACCTACGTGGAAACTCGTGGTGGTTTCTTAGAAAACTTGCGTTCCATTTTTAACTCCTCTCCTAGTGGTGGTGCAACACCTGCGGGTTTTAGACCAATCAACATTGCCCGTTATGGTCCTAGCAACATGGCTAAGAGCTTGCGGGATTTGTCGTGGTTTTTGCGCTACGCAACTTATGCGATCGTTGCAGGCGATCCCAACATCATATCCGTGAATGCACGGGGGTTACGGGAAATAATTGAAAAGGCTTGTTCTGCTGAAGCGACATTTGTTGCGTTGCAAGAAATCAAACTAGCATCACTCTCCTTTTTCCGCAAGGATGCTGAGGCAACAGATATTGTGACTCAGTACATGGATATTTTGCTGGGAGAATTCCAAGCATCCACTCCATCAAATAAAGTCCGCCAACGTTCCTCTAGCGACCAACAAGGGTTAGAACTGCCCCAAATTTATTTTATAGCGGCAGAGCGACGACCCAAGTTTGTCATGAAGACTGGATTGAGCGCAGGTGAAAAACTTGAAGTCATCAAAGCAGCATATCGACAAATCTTTGAGCGCGACATTACCCGTGCTTACAGTCAGTCGATATCTAACCTGGAATCTCAGGTGAAGAACGGTACAATCTCCATGAAAGAGTTTGTCCGTCGTCTTGGCAAATCTCCCCTTTACCAAAAACAGTTTTATCAACCTTTTATCAACAGCCGCGCTTTAGAATTGGCATTCCGTCACTTCCTCGGACGCGGACCAAGTAGCCGAGAAGAAGTACAAAATTACTTCTCGATTGTTTCCAATGGCGGTTTATCTGCTTTAGTCGATGCCTTGGTAGATTCTCAGGAATATTCTGACTATTTTGGTGAGGAAACAGTACCATACCTGCGAGGGCTGGGTCAAGAAGCTCAAGAATGTCGCAACTGGGGACCCCAGCAAGACCTGTTAAATTACAGTGCGCCTTTCCGCAAAATACCCCAATTTATCACGACATTCGCTGACTACGAACAGCCACTACCAGATCAACACGTTTACGGTTCTGGTAACGATCCGCTGGAAATTCAATTTGGAGCGATTTTTCCGAAAGAAACTCGCAACCCCAGCAGTCGTCCGGCGCCTTTTGGCAAAGATACCAAGCGGATTTTGATTCACAATGGTCCCGGTATTTCTAGCCAAAATAGCAACCCCAAAGCGCGTGGTGAGTTCCCAGGTTCCTTGGGTCCGAAAGTGTTTAGGTTAGATCAGCTACCAGGCACAAGAGGCAAAAAAGCACCAAAAGGTGTCAGTGTAAAATACTCGGAAAGCTCCACCCAAGCACTAATTAAAGGTGCTTATCTGCAAGTTTTCGGTCGCGATGTTTACGAAGCTCAACGTCTGAAAGTAGCAGAAATTAAGCTAGAAAACGGTGAAATTTCTGTAAGGGAATTTATCCGGGCTTTGGCGAAGTCGGATCTATTCCGGAAAATGTATTGGACTTCGCTTTATGTGTGTAAGGCGATCGAGTACATCCACCGTCGCTTGTTGGGTCGTCCTACCTACGGTCGTCAAGAAAACAATAAGTACTTCGATATCTGTTCTAAGAAGGGCTTCTACGCGCTTGTAGATGCTATTCTTGACAGTCTGGAGTACAGTGAGGCGTTTGGTGAAGATACGGTTCCTTACGAACGTTATTTGACTCCTCAAGGTGTGTCGCAGCGACAACTCCGCGTTGGTAGCATTCGCGAAGATGTCGGTAACAGAGTTGACAAAGTAGAAATGCCACGCTTTGTGGAACTTGGTGCTGTCACTCAAGAACGGTCAGAACCGGATATTCAGTCTCGCATTAACCAAGGTGTTAGCAAGAAGCGCGAACAAACGAAAATCTTCAAGCAGGTTGCTGGTACTAACGACAAAGTTGCCGTTAAAACTTTGATCAACGCTGCCTATCGTCAGATTTTCGAGCGCGATATTGCTCCATACATCTTGAAAAACGAGTTTACGGTATTGGAAAGCAAACTGGGTAACGGGGAAATTAACGTTAAGGAATTCATTGAAGGTTTAGGTTGTTCGAGTCTATACCAAAAAGAATTCTACGCGCCTTATCCCAACACCAAGGTAATTGAACTGGGAACCAAGCACTTCTTAGGTCGTGCGCCATTAGACCAGGCAGAAATACGCAAGTATAACCAGATACTGGCTAGTCAAGGGGTGCGTGCGTTCATTGGAGCGATGGTGAACTGTGCTGAGTATCTCCAAGCCTTTGGTGAAGACGTGGTGCCTTATAACCGCTTCTTAACATTGCCTGCCGCGAATTATCCGAACTCTCAGAAATTGTACAACCAGCTCACCAAGCAAAACGATGATGTGGTTGTGCCCAGTTTTGATACAGTGAAGCCGCGTATGGATGTGGCGAAAATGCCGATTTTGGGCAAGGCGATCGCAGATTTGGCGGCGAAAACTCACGAAATCGACAAAACCAACTCGCAGTTTATCGAACTCGGTCGTTCTTTCAACGAAGATCGCCCACAGTCGGTGGAAACTGGTGTCGGTACAACCCGTCGCAAACCAGCGCGTATTTACCGCATGACCGTAGGCGCAAATCAAGCAGAAATGCAGCAGGTGATGGACGCTATTTACTGTCAGGTAATGGACGTATTTAGCGGAGAGGTTCCTGATTACTTCCGTTGTTCTGACTTAGAAAGCAAACTGCGGAATGGGGAAATCTCCGTGCGCGAGTTTGTCCGCGACCTGGCTAGTTCAGAAATCTATGGCAAACGCTTCTATACGCCTTATCCTAGTACGAAAGTGATTGAATTGCTATTCCATCACCTATTGGGGCGCGCACCAGCAACTCAGGCGGAAATATGCGCCTATAACAAACTGCTGGCTGATAGTGGTTTAAAAGGCGCTGTAGAGACGATAGTCCAAAGCCCAGAGTACGGTCGTTACTTTGGTGAAGACGTGGTGCCTTACAACCGCTTCCCGTCTTTGCCTGCGGGTAACTACCTCGGTAGCGTCCAAGCGGCAGCGGACTTGGTGGAACAACCCGGATCTAGCTTGTCACCGTCTGTGTTCACCGACGGACGTGCTAGGTAGCGATCGCGCTTCGTCAACAGTCAATAGTCCAAGGTTTTTGACTATTGACTATTGACTTTGGACAGCCTCACAACCCGCAGCAACAAGGCTTTCAGATTGTTTGTGCGACTGCAAATCTGAAAATAAATATTACAAAGTGTTAAGAGCAGTCATAATTGCTCAACATAATGCCCGAAAATATTTTGCGGAAGGTATATGAGTTTTACGCCTTGTGTAGTTCTATTTACCCAAGTCAACTCGAAATTCTTAGCACAACACAAGCAATTTTGCAAGTGTTTTGTCTAAGAAAACGAGAAAAACTCTGTCAATCCAAAAAGTCGCACCAGTTTAATCAAATTCTGGTTTCATTAGTACTGGAGGAATCCAAATCATGAGTATCGTCACGAAAGCTATCGTGAATGCTGATGCAGAAGCTCGCTACCTCAGCCCCGGCGAACTAGATCGTATCAAGAGCTTTGTTACAGGTGGTGAGCGTCGTCTTCGTATCGCTCAAATTTTGACTGAGAACCGCGAGCGAATTGTTAAGCAAGCTGGTGACCAACTGTTCCAAAAGCGTCCTGATGTTGTATCTCCTGGTGGTAACGCTTACGGTCAGGAAATGACTGCTACTTGCCTGCGTGACCTGGATTACTACCTCCGCCTCATCACCTACGGAGTTGTTTCTGGTGATGTAACCCCCATCGAAGAAATCGGTGTTGTGGGTGTTCGCGAAATGTACAAGTCCTTGGGAACTCCCATTGACGCTGTTGCTTCAGGCGTAACCGCAATGAAGAATGCATCTGCATCCCTGTTGTCAAGTGAAGATGCTGGTGAAGCCGGCGGTTACTTCGACTACCTAGTCGGTGCAATGCAATAGGTTGAACTTGTTTCTCTCTCGAAACAGAACAATTGCAATACGGTTGGAAATAAGGAACTAACAACATGCAAGACGCAATTACCGCTGTCATTAACTCTTCAGACGTTCAAGGTAAGTACCTCGATACCTCTGCTTTAGAGAAATTAAAAGGCTACTTCTCAACTGGTGAACTCCGCGTTCGTGCTGCTAGCAGCATCAGCGCAAATGCTTCGGCGATCGTTAAAGAAGCTGTAGCAAAAGCCTTGTTGTACTCTGATATCACCCGTCCAGGTGGCAACATGTACACCACCCGTCGCTATGCTGCTTGCATCCGCGATTTGGACTACTACTTACGTTATTCTACCTACGCTATGTTGGCTGGAGATCCTTCCATCCTTGATGAGCGTGTGTTGAATGGCTTGAAAGAAACCTACAATTCCTTGGGTGTACCCGTTGGTGCAACTGTGCAAGCTATCCAAGCAATGAAAGAAGTAACTGCTAGCTTGGTAGGTCCCGACGCCGGTAAGGAAATGGGCGTTTACTTCGACTATATCTCAAGCGGCTTAAGCTAAGAGTTAGTCAGCACTTAATAAGTTAGGTGCGCCTTGATTAAGGTCTGGAAATCAATCGTGAGTGCTAGAAAGTTATTTCGCTTGTCTTTTTGAATTTAGATATTTGGAGTGATGAGTGTTAGCTGTCTAGTATTGATGATTGATTTCCAGCCTTGGAGTCAAACTAAAACTATCTACCATAAGCCAAAATCAAGCGAGTTTAGTGGTAATATATAGCTGATGCCGAAACATACGGCTTAAATATCTGTTTTGTAAACCACAGTTGATTCAAAACTAACCAGCCTATAATTAGGTCGAACGGGACACGATTCGTTAAATTGGTTGAAAATAATGGCTGAACAATAACTAAAAGCTTCAAAAATATATGGACTATTTAGATAGGGTGGGCTACTCCCAAATTTACGCTTGTGGACAAGAAGGAGCCGACTCCCTTGGTTGAAGCAAGAAGCAGACCCTCTAAAGTTTTCTTTAGTTGAATGGCTAGCTTTAAATAAGTTTAGCCAAGTTCTGTATAGCAGTAAAACTAAAAAGATTTACGTAAAAGATACACTCCCATTTTTTAGACATAAAAAAGTTTTTCACGATAAATAAAGGAGATTTAACCCGATGCGGATGTTTAAAGTTACCGCTTGCGTTCCCAGTCAAACTCGCATTCGCACTCAACGCGAACTGCAAAATACCTACTTTACCAAGTTGGTTGCTTATGACAACTGGTTTTGTGAACAACAGCGCATCATGAAAATGGGCGGCAAAATTGTCAAGGTGGAGCTAGCAACTGGCAAGCAAGGCACCAATACTGGGTTACTGTAATTCCTACCTATATAACAAAAATTATTGTAGGGAGTTACAAAGAGGTCAATGATGACCTCTTTTTTGTTTACGTAGTAAGCACACACGAGTGCTTACCTTCCAAGTTGTAATTGCCAAATAAGGCATCCTACCATACAACGAATCACGTCCGATGCGATATTTTTTGAATAATTCTGGGCATGGTCGTGGCTTTGTTGCAGTTGGGGGAGTGGCGACTTCTTTTCCTTTTTGTGCCTCGGTTTCGACTTGTAGCTCCTGCTTGATTTGGTTTTCAAGTCTTCGGATGGAGTAAAGTCGCGATGAATTGCGATCGCTATTCCATTTCTGTTAGCGATCGCACGCACCCTACCCTAGAAATCGACAAGATACTTGAATGAGGTTAGACAGAAAATCGGGAAATTATATCTATGTCGGAGATTAAAGACTACGGAGTAACTGTAGAAGAATATTATGTTAACTGCTGCAAGTTTTATGTGATAGTTGATATACTCTTGATATACTTCCGTATTTATCCGGAAAGTGAATCACTCCTGTTGTATGAAAAAATTGTGTGAGTAAGATTTTTTACAAGCAATTCTTGCTCAGGCTATTTACAGTAAAAGTACTAGTACAGCGCGGCGGAAATAAGTAGACTATTAAATAGCCAAGACTTTACCCTTATATGTCCACTTAAAAGGTTTAGCCATTGTTTTATTAACTACTTTAATAAAATCGATGATTCGATTTTTCAAATCATCCTGACTTGTGAAACTTGCTCTTCTTAGTAGTTTACGAACTAAAATACTGAACCAAATTTCAATTTGATTGAGCCAAGAGGAATGTTTTGGGGTGTAATGAAAAACGATTTTATGTGTTGGGTCTTTCAAAAAAGCAGCACGGGATTTCATGGATTTGAGTATACCGCTTTCTCCCTTAATACCCAGGTCTAGATTCAAGCTTTCTTTTTGTGCAACTAAACGAACGAGGGATTCAGACTGATGAGTATTGAGACAATCCATAATTAAATGCCATTTTTTCGCATCGGGGTCACTTTCAATAACTCGACGAATATGTTGGACAAAATCCTCTTCGGTTCTTGAATCTCCGCAACGCCGGTTCAATAATTTTACCAGTCGCAATATCAAAACTAGCAATTAAGCTTTGCGTACCATGACGGATATACTCAAACTCTCTTTTTTCAACTTTACCCGGTCGTATTGGTAAGTCTTTTTCTAGACGCTCAGTGGCTTGAATCCCGGTCATTTCATCAATCGATATTGTACGCTCTCCGACTTGATGACGTTCAATCGCAGTGATATATAAACCAGTAATTTAATGTTCGGGCGATTGAGCGATGATTGTTACCATCAGATGCTAATAAAATTATTTTTGCTCGCAGTGCTAACTGTTGCGGCGTATTATGGCGGTTTATCAACTGTTCGAGTGACAAACGCTCACAATCGCTTAAAATAAATGGTTTTGAAGTTAATTTTGCCACACCCTGATTTCCTACTTTGTTAACCAAAACAGATCAAAAAGCTTATTATTTAGTATCTCACAATAGTGGTCTATTTATTTACGCCGACCTGCACTAGAAAAAAAGCTCTGGATCTCGTTTGTGGTATTCCATAATGTGCAGCATTTAATGATGAAAAGACAACTTTATAGCCCAATAATTCAAGTTTTTCTGTTATTTCTTTGCTAATTACCCCATTGTAAGCCTTCAAGATTTCAGGCACGTTCTCCATTACGACATAAAGGGGTCTAACGGTATCGTCAAGCAACTCCTTTATAAAAAGATAGTAATCTCTAGATCAACTTTTATTGGGGTAACTTTGCAGGTTTGATATTCTTGGCTTTATAGAAAGTTTCCAAACTATCGCGATCGCCTACAAAACGCCAGTGCCACGGCTCATAACTCACACCTTGCGGATTTTCCTGATTGAAAGACATCTCAAAGCTGTAACGCGCTGCATTCGCTTCTAACCACTGATAAGCTTTCGTCTTGTCGAAAATTGTTTGCAGATTAGTTGCTGGTGTTGCCCCGTCGCCAATATCCACAGCGTAACCTGTATGATGTTCGCTATGACCCGGAGGAGCGCTCAAAGCAGCTCGTTGTGCTGGGGTTTGATTGCGCTGGGCACCAACTTCAAAAAACAACTTTTCTTGGTCTTTCACAGAGCGAAAGCCGGAAATTGGCACTAATATTACACCCGCACTCCGCGCTGCTTGCACCATCGCTTGATACTTTTCGGCAGCAGGTTTTCGCATTTTGATGCGTCCATCTCTAGAAATCGGTGCTAGTTCTGCTTCCGGTGCTTCTGCGTATGCCAGATGCCCTAAAACAGTATCAGCATTATCTTGGGGGTTGACAGAAGTGCCATTTTGTGCATTTGGAGGAATTGAACTAGTTGGGGAAGGTTGATTAGCAGTTTTTTTGGGTGCAGTGAGGAAAAACAAAAAACCACTAATAACGGCTAGCACAATAAATCCTACCACGCCGCCAATTACCAAAACCATAGGTTGCAATTGGCGCACCTGGTTAGGTGTTGCTTCGGGAGTATCGCGTAAAGCTGGCGGAATCTCCTCACCAGGCTCAACAGATGAGTTTTGCGGTTTTTCAGAAAACCCAGGATTATTCAAGGGTCAACTCCTGATAATTGTTGAATCGCCATAACAGATTGTAGACTGGATAAGAATAAACGCGATCGCGAAGATTTATACATTTGGATTTCTAGGCGTAATTTTGACAAATATCCTAGAACTATACGTCAAACTGGTGGGATTAGTCCTGGTAGGATTTATCTTGGGACGCAAGCTACCAAGCTCAGTTCCCACTCGTTTGGCTCAGTTTCTTTTCTGGGTGGGTGTACCGATAGGGATCGTAGCTTTTTTACGAAAAGCTGATTTATCGGGACAGATTTGGATTGCACCAGCGATCGCTTACCTAGCTATTTTACTTGGAGCATTTTTAGCTTGGTTAGGCATCAAAGGTCAAGCCTATTTTACAAATACTATCCTCGCTCAACCAACTCAGGGTAGTTTTATTCTGGCGTCAATGGTGGGTAACACAGGTTATCTTGGTTATCCCATCACTTTAGCAATGGTAGGACAAAAATACTTTGCTTGGGCGCTATTCTACGATATGCTGGGGTCACTTTTCGGGGCTTATGCAATTGGAGTAGCGATCGCAGTTCGTTTTGGTGGTGGGGTGCAAAATTATTGGCAAATTACTAAAGCAATTTTCATCAATCCAGCGCTGTGGAGTTTCGGGTTTGGTTTGCTCTTTCGACAGGTGACGATTCCCGCAGGTGTTGAATTTTTCTTAGATAAATTTGCTTGGAGTACAGTTGCTTTATCTTTGATGTTAATTGGGATGCGATTGAGCAATCTTAAATCTTGGCGGAGTTTACCACAAGCGGGGATGAGTATAGCAATCAAAATGCTCTTAGTTCCCCTGATTTTGGGTAGTATGTTACCGCTTTTTGGTTTAACTGGGGCAACAGCACAAGTGATGGTCTTACAAATGGGGATGCCACCAGCTTTCGCTACACTGGTAATTGCGGAAACCTTCAATCTCGATCGCAATCTCGCAGTTACGGCATTGGCAGCAGGGTCTATAGTATTGTTAGTTACTTTGCCGATTTGGTTGTGGCTGTTTTGATTGAGAGCATCCCAATTTCGCGGAAGTCAAAAGTCAAGAAGTTTGCCCTATAAACTTTTTGACTATCGCTCTACAAAAGTTGCCGAAATTCATCAATAGAATTTACAGTTTTGATCGCCTGCTGAATTGCTTTTAATCGTTGTAAATCTGTAACTTCATAGATAATTGGCATTAATTCCAAGCCAGAATTGCCAAATTTTATCTCTAATGATGTCTCAAGACCCGTCTGAATTCCACGGACTTCACCGCGTGCTTCACCGCGTGCTTCACCGCGTGCTTCACCGCGTGCTTCGCCTTCGCGTAAAATTTCTTGATACCAAGGTGACTCGCGCAACACAGCCATATCCCACCTCATGATTTCCTGAATTAGGGAACTCTCTAATACAAAAGTAGCAAAAAAAGCCAAGACTGTTTCTAGTTGGTTTAATTGTTCATCTGTACGCAAAATTTGCAATGCTTCTCGGATTATTGACTCATTTTCGCCACCTTTGAGAATTGGTACAAAGGGAAGCAAAGAGGGTAAAGGTTGGTCAAATACGATATTCACATCAACTTCCCACAAATTAATTACGCGGTAGTCTTGACGCACATACAATCCTGCAATGTTTGATACATATGCTGTGGGGATTTGCGCGTTACCTGCTTTGAGGATGTTGATTAGTACGGGGTATGTCGGTAAATCATACTTCTCTTCGGCTAGTCCTGCATATGCACGCATACGGCGTGGCATTTTTGGATTGTAGCGTAATTGTAGTTCGTTAAGAAGCAGAAATTCTCCATGTTGCTGGCTCTCAACGCGGATTAAAACATCACTTTCTCTACTTATCCATTGAAATTCAGAGTTGAGAATTTCCCCAACTGTTATGTCTGGAATTTGCGTTACCCATTTTACCCAGTTGTCGGGTGCAAGACCAATTAAGCGTTTAGTACTGACATCTGCGGGTTTGGTCATCGGGAGTAGATGGACTGATATTCAGAAACTCATGTTATACCAATTCTATGTGAGGTTGCGCCTTATTCCCCCCTCAGGCTGGAAGCCTGGGGCTACAGGAACAAAGCCCACCTGCGTGGGCTAAAATCAAATGCAGGCTGGGTCGGCAGCCTTTGTTCGTATAGCCTCACCCTTCTAGGGTGTGAGGATTTTTTAACCTATTTCTTAAACGCACTCCAATCACCGGAAGGGACAAAACTTGCCCAATAATAAGGATGTTCGTATCTGGGTGTTTTCAATAACTCCATTTGCGCTTCTCGTAAAGCTTCATGTCTCCCCTTACCCGCTTTCAAATTTTGGTAATACTTCACCATCAAATCCTTCGTCCCCTCATCGCTGACTACCCACAAACTTAAGACTTGACTTTGAGAACCGGCAATTACCAAAGCACGACGCAAACCATAAAGTCCATCTCCGACTTTGATATCACCCAACCCAGTTTCACAAGCAGAAAGTACTACTAACTGCGTTCCCCGTAAATTTAAACCGGCAACTTCCAAAGCTGTGAAAACACCATCATTAGTATTTGATAATGCTTTGGTGCGATTGTTAAAACCAGCTAAAGCTAAACCGGAACGCAACAAGGGATTTTCGAGACGTAGTGACGCGATTAATCGCGTCTCCATATTGGTATTTCGCGTCTCTAGATTATCTTGTTGGTCGGGATAAAAGAAACCATGAGTCGCTAAATGTAATATACTCGGAGCTTGAAGTTGTTTAATAACAGCTTCCGTTGCTTGCTTGCCAGGGTTAGCGCATCTCAAAGCCTATTGACAAATGGATTCTATGAGAGTGTTGAGTTAGGGAAAGCCGCCGCCAACACAGAAAGCATATACTGATCATTCATCGCGGCTCGTCGAGACTTTTGGCGAATGCTGCGGCGGAAAGATGATTCTCGCTCTAAGGCATTAAGGGCAATACGACGTAGCAAAGAAAAATTCTGTGGACTGTGCAGAGAATGAATTCGACATTCATCCTCATTGAAAGTGACATCTAATGTCCAATGAACAGAATTTTCAATACCCCAATGTTGTCGAATTGCACTACCAATTTTGTTGGCATCACTCTTCAGACTAGTAATGTAAAATTGCACCTCCTGGGTAGTTTTATTCCAATGCTGAATCGAACGTACTACCATCACGACTGTTGTTAGTCCTGTCCACAAATTTTGTTCATGAAGTGCAGGAAGTTGTGACACTGGTACGGTGTAAACCTGACGATTCTCGATGGGGTGATGTCCTTTTTCAATACGTTGACTCATACTCACATCAATATCTTTAAATCCATTGGACTGGGCTGTCGCAAACCAATCTTTGACTTGTTGATGTAGTGTTGGATGATTCTCTTTCAGACTCAGAATATAATCCGCATCAGCCGCGATAATTTTCTGGGCAATGGATTTTTGAGTCCCCATTGCATCAATAGTAATAATGTAGCCAGATATGTCTAGCATTTCTAACCCACATTCCGCACTTCAGAATGTAGCATAAAATGTTAGGCAATAGCTCTCTGGTCTGAGTAAATAAAAATACCAAAAATCTTTAAGTAAGTCGGCATTAAGAAATAAACTTATATTACGAAGT
>JAHHIJ010000006.1 GCA_019358985.1 Tolypothrix brevis GSE-NOS-MK-07-07A
AAACTTTTCCTGGTGTTTATTGCGCGGTGGAACCACACTGAACCCATCCCGAACTCAGAGGTGAAACGCTGCTGCGGCGACGATAGTCTAGGGGTAGCCCTACGCCAAAATAGCTCTATGCCAGGTTAATTTTCAATAAAACAACACACAACGAAACCCCTCTTGGTCTCATCAGAGAAAGGGGGTTTTTGTTCGTATTGAGTCGGGTAAGTCGGGGGTATTGCTACCCCCCAAGGGCAAATCAAGTAGAATTTAAAACTATGCGCCACGGGGAAAGCAAGAGTTTTGCAGTCAACAAAATTAAAGCTATTTCAAATTAGATAATTAGGGCTTGCTGAAAAAGTCGTATTTAAGCCAGACCAAGAATCAATTAACAATGCTCGTAAGTGAAAACATAATTCATTATATGAACCAATTTTAGTAAATATAATATTTTCTAATCATCCAAATCTCAAAATAGGAAAAACACAGTATTTGCTAAAATAGATACAAAAAAAAGTCATAATAATCCGCCGTAGTAATGCGGAAAGATTCATGACTAGAAAAGTTATAGCAATGGCTGTTTCTGAAGTATTAGAAAGTTTGGTTATCACTCGATCAAGACTATATCTTCTTTTTGCTTCTCCCTTACGGGTTCGCCAGTTGCCTCAAGTCGGGGAACCCGCCCAACGCACTGGCTCACCAAATTTCCCTTCAATACAATTACGCTCTCTCTCGTCTAATTGTGTCTGCTTGGGCACTCAGACAGGGAAGCTTGGCTCCAGAGGCTAATTCAACCCTAGAAAGTACTGTAAATAAGGATTTTCTCTTATTTGTTCTACTGTCTCTCTATCACTTAATCCCAATCTTTCCTTGATTATTAAAGCTCCGATAGCTGTCCGAAAGGACTTTGCCGGTGCCCCCATTTCAATCGTAAACTGTTGAGCATATTCATCTTCAAATTCTGACCAAGGAATTAAATTAGCCATCATCACCCATCTATTATCAGTAAACCAATTTCCCCTCAAATGGCAGTTCAAACTTTTCTATTGGGGTGGGTGGGGTCTCAATTTTTCTATACATTTTTTATACTGATGTTAGGGTTTTGAGCCATTTTACCTGATTTTCTTGCACTTTTACCCAACCTATAGACCTCAATTAATATTTGTACAAGGGTTTCAGCTTTAATCAGCAAGCCCTAGGGCTTGCTGAAAAACTCAATTTGTTACTTTCTCGTTGGCGTGGAGTCCGTACCTTTGATTCATCACTTAAAATTTTAAAGCAAGAATTGGATGAGGCTTACCAAGGTAGTGAGGGTGAGACTTACCAAAAAATGTTGATTGCCAATACACAATCGATTGTTAAGGGGTTGGGAGGCAAATACACCCCGTTTGCAGCGAAGTAATTTGTAGTGACACACTCGTGTGTGCTTAAAATAGGCGTTAAAACGCCTACTACGTTTTTAAGAACACAGTAACTCACCCAACCAATTTTCGACTTTTATACGCAAACGCCAGCTAGGTTCATCCTTACGAGTGCTTTTTGGCGGTAGTTGATTTAAAACACGGCGATAATCAGCGATCGCACAATTCCAATCGCCCCACAAATGATAAGTTCTGCCGCGTTCAGCTAAAATATGGTCTTCGAGTTGACCGAAAAGCAATGCTACCTCAAAAGCATCAATTGCCTCTTCGTATTGCTCTAAGTCACGTAAGGTAATGCCTCGGTTAATTTGTGCCCGAACATGGCTGGGGTGCAAATCAATTGCCCGATCGTAGTCAGCGATCGCTGATATTAATTCTCCACAAGCCGCGTAGTAATTTGCGCGATTGTTATAAGCGCTAGCTAACTTGGGGTTGAGGTGTAGTGCTTTGTTGTAATCCCAGAAGGCTTTTTGTCTTTCACCACTTTGAAAATAAATCAGCCCCCGGTTATTATAGTCAACCGCATTTTGGGGATGGCGGTTGATTAGTTGATTTAACAGGGCGATCGCTTCGGTGTAATCTCCAATTTGGGCTAATCTCAAAGCAGAAGAGCGTAAGTAACTGTCTTTATTAGCAGATTCCCCGCTACTGTTAGCCTGATGCTGTTGAGCATTCACTGTATTTTTTAAAACAGCTTTTTTTAAGTAACTTTGCTCACTCTCAGATGCTAAAAATGGGTTTGTATTCATATTTTCCTGCCTGAGCCTCTTGCTCTGTAAGATCAATCTATAATTTTCTTGTAAAGAGTGGTTTCATCCCTGTGTCACTTATTAAGGTGTCTATGAGTACTTGCGTATAAGTATTAAAAATAAGTGGGAGTGTTCGCCATATACCAATAATTGATGCTTGAATCTGATAATAGATACTTCATCCCCAAGTCCAATTCCAGAAATAGCAATCTCTCAATCCAATGGAGTAGTCAACAACTGAGAGCGACAACTTGGTAGAATGCCAACAAGCCTTTTATCGGGACTTGGGGGTACTGGGTATGGGGAATTGGTAATGGAAAACTCAAACATGAATTTACACAACCCTTCTTTTTCAACCGCTTTAGGGGAACCTAAAAATCTCGACGGTTTATTATTCCCAGAAAATTTGCGATCATTCACATCAATGAAGAAGTTTTTGCAAAAAAAGTAAAATTTTTCTTTCCAGTACCCAATTTCTGAATTTGACTTTTAAATTAAGAGCGAAGATTTTTTTATGACAACCGCAATTTCCTACGCCAACGCTCCCGATTTAGCCGATGATGATTACATCGCCATCGGCTTGGCTACGTGCTTCATCAAAGAAGATGGAGAAGTTCATGAAGTCGAAGTTATAGAACCTATTCCCTCTGCGGCTTTAGAGGCGATTTTTAAAGGTATTCCCACCTCCTATAAGTTGGCTCGCGGGACAACCTTGGCATCTGTGTTGGACGGAGATACGCTTTCTCTACCAGATGGCTTTCCTGCCAACGCTCAATTTGGAGAGGAATTTGTAGCCAGAGCGTTTGCGGCTGCTCGCACTTACAAGCGTCGCGAAGTCGCAAAATCCCTGATTCCTCTGGGTACAACTTATACTGAATTTAAGTACTCCACGGAGCGCAAGCGGGTACTAAATGCCAAACGAGTTGTTAACAAGGAAGATAACGTTAAACAACATTCTCACACCCACAAAGTTCTTTAAAAGATTCAATAAGGTTGTTGGGCAATGGGCATTGGGCAATGGGCATTAGGCAAGTGAAATTTTGAAACTTCTTTTTATTCCCCTTTCCCCTTTCCCCTTTCCCCTTTCCCCCTTCCCCCTCTTCAAATTCCCACTATCCACTATCCACCAACAACCAACGCTCCTCTATTTACCGATAATTTGTAAATTGTAGAGCCACCGGGTAGTCTTCTTGCTTCAATCGCTGAATCACGGTTTGCAAGTCATCTTTATCTTTCGCGCTAACCCGCACAGCGTCCCCTTGAATTGACGCTTGTATTTTTTTGAAT
Source organism: Tolypothrix brevis GSE-NOS-MK-07-07A (assembly GCA_019358985.1). GTDB lineage: Bacteria > Cyanobacteriota > Cyanobacteriia > Cyanobacteriales > Nostocaceae > Hassallia > Hassallia brevis. Next base: position 3,440 of record JAHHIJ010000006.1, read on the forward strand.
TCGTCACGAATCAATTTAGAAATTTGCTTGGCAATTTCCTGGCTAATGCCTTTTTGGAGTTTGATTTCTTGACGGACGCGGTTTCCGCTGGCTGATTCAACTTTGCCAAAATCAAAGATTTTTTGAGAAAGACTGCGTTTGGCGGCTTTTTCGCGCAGGATGGTGTGTACAGACTCTAAAGTAAACTCGCTGTCGGTGCCGATGGTAATCTTGTCTTCGCCTAGTTCGACAGTAGTTTGAGAGTCTTTAAGATCATAGCGGCTTTTAACATCTCGGACAACTTGATCGACGGCGTTGACCAATTCTTGCCTGTCAAAATCGCTGACAATATCAAAGGAATAGGTAGAAGCCATAGAACTTTTTGGATTTTAGATTTTGGATAGTTGTTGTTTGTTGGTTGTTGGTTGTTGCTTGATAGTTGTTGGTTGATAGTTGTTGGTTGTCAAAAAGTACTGCTATCCACTATCCACTATCAACCAGCGACTATCCACCAACCATTAACAAATTAGCTATTAACTTGAATTATGCTCAGGTACATAAGAGTACCCCAACTGAGGGAGCCAACAGCAAACATGAGCGATCGCATTAGGGGTATATTCAAAATATAAAAGATTGAGTATAGTAACCGAGCCGCAACAAAAGCGATCGCTGCGATTACTGCGATAGGAGAATTCACACCAGTTACGTATGCCATCAAAGCTGCGGTAGCAAAAATCATGAATCCTTCAAAAGAATTTTGATGTGCCCAAGTAGCTCTTTGCGCGTAAGGTGGTAGCTTGTCAAACATAGCGCGGGGAGCAGACTGATCGTATCCCACACGCATACGAGCATAACCCACTACCAAAAACGGCAGATAAATTAGCACAGCAGCGGCTGCGATAGAGTACAAAAAAATAGTCATTGGTTATTGGTGATTAGTCATTAGTCATTAGTTATTAGTCAAGAGTCATTGGTCAGTAGTCAAAAATACACATACCAACGACACTCGTACAAATAACTAACGACTAATCAAAGTAGAACAGTGTCACCACTTTTCTTTGTTCTTCTGCTTCACCACAAGTTTGCAACAAAGTGCGACTGTCGTGAAAAGCAAAACAAATTAATTGTTGGCAACGAGAAACAATTTCCTTGTTACACAGGTAACTAGCTTCACCAAGAGACAGATGATCGTTACTGGGATTTTCAACCAGATGCATTACCTGTTCTAATTGCTGGCGCGATTCATTGGGCTGGCGTTCCAAGCTTTGGGGTAGAATCACGGTTAATAAATTGGCATCAGCCCGCATTGCTCCCCGGATGGCAGCTGAATTGGTACCTGTGGCACCAGAGGTGATAATTCGATTCCCTGATAAAACCAGGGCATAGGTCATCATCTCAATGAGGCTTTGATGCGTAATCGGAACGTGGCGCGAACCTAGCAAGGCGATTCGTTTAGAACCTGTTTGCTGGATAGTTGCCAGTTCTTGGGCTAATGTATCGAGGTTAATAAGGTCTATGGACTGACTCAAAGATGGACAGAATCAGATTAAACAACCCAGTTATTCTACCAAATCAGGGTAAATGCAACACTACTTATTGTTAAACATTGCTACATTTACTCGATACATTAGAGGATTACCGCTGCGTACTAGGAAAAAGCACCCCGCACAGAATTGGAACAAATTTAGTTTTAGGGTAAAGCCACTGCTGGATTTAAGCCGAGTTGAGACAGCAAGCGGTTAATGTCGAAATGTTCAGCCATCAATTGGCTAATGCACTGAACTTTAATTGGTTCGTGGACGCGCACTTGACCAAAAGTGCGATCAATAATTTCCACAGTGGTGAGGGTGTCTAGATCCACTGACAAAATGGGGATTTCTAGTTCTTCAGCGCGATTGAGGATGAAAGGGGGAGGTGGGAGTTGTCCGGTAAGGATGAGACATTGGGTGGAAGTTTCCAAGGCTGCTTGTTGAATTTCCACGCGATCGCCTCCTGTAACTACTGCCATATTTCGCCGTTTGCGGAAATACTTCACCGCTGAGTTGACATTCATCGCTCCAATTGCTAAACTTTCGACCATTAAATCCAGGCGATCGCTACGACAAAGAACTTCGGCTTTTAACTGCTTTACCAATTCACCAACGCTGACACTGCGTAGTAAGTCGTTTTTCGGCAACACTCCCAGCACGGGGATATTTTGTTGTTCCAAAAACGGACGCAACACAGTATCAACAGCTTCTATTTGATCTGGGGGGATATCGTTGATGACAACACCAATTAAGCGATCGCCTACACGTTGTTTCGCAGATAACAGCGCTTCAACTGAAACCAACGACTTATAACGACATACCAACAACACAGCTGCATCGACAATATCAGCCACTTGCAGCAAAGATAAGTCAAATAAATTGCCTTCCGACAAATCACCAGGACCTTCCAACAATACCAAATCTCCTCTAGATATTTGTAAATATTGCTGTGCCACTTTGGCACGATAATCAGTTTCGTCTTCTCCACGCAAGCGTTTTTGTATAGCGACTTCATTTAAAGCAAGCATTGTCGGTGCAATCCGATTTGAAGGTAAATTGAGGCTGTTGGCAATAAACTGCACATCTTCCTCAACTACGCTTCCTTCAAATTCCCTCATACTTGTACCTAGCGGTTTCCCGTAGGCAATATCTAGTCCTTTTTTCTGTAGCTGATGTGACAAACCTAAAACTGTCGCAGATTTGCCACTGTAAGTTTCCGTTGAGCCAATCAGCAAATACTTAGAGAATTTTGGCACACATGCACTCCTTATTTCAAAAGAAAGTAGAACCAAGCTAGATTTTAATTCTAGGTCGAACTTAGCCCTTCCCGGTTGCTACCAAATTCGTTGAGTCATGCGATCGCCCAAATCTAAAGGATATTTTATTATTCAAAATCCTACCTTTTTTGGGCGAAGTTGCGAAAACTGACAATTATTGAATTATATTTCCCCGCTTTGCCTTGTTTACTCCTCTACACGCAGCAGTTTGCGGTAAAATGCTTGTGAAAAATCAGTCACGCGATAGCGCTTATAATTTTCCATCAGTTCAATTAAAAAATTAATAAACTCGAAACTTGCCATCATCAGTTCATAACTTAACTCCGCGTCGCCATCAAACTGGAATCGGCAACGAGTTAAGTCTGAAGGTAGGGTGGCAATATTCCAAGTAGCGACAAAGGGAACATGCTCGCTGCCTTCTATTTTGCGTTTTCCCTCCAAAACGCCTTTTTGATAAAGACTGATGGCATGACGCAAAAAATCGCGCTTGCTGCCCTGAACGTAAGGTAAGTAAACGCTTGCTTGTTGTTGAGTCGCTGGCTGGAGTTGCTCAAAAGACATAATTTAATACTCCTCAAGTTAGTTGACAACCGGGGATTTAGGTAACTTTGAATAGTGTTCCCAAAAAATTGTCATGCATAACTATGAGGGAATGGGTAATCGGTAATCGGGAATGGGTAATGGTTGGTAGAATAACCACTAACCACAACCACTACCACTACCAAAAAAATGTTGACTGTTGGTTAACTCCGTTTAAAGATGTCTTAAGGAAAACTTTTAGTGGGTTTACACTATGGCTCCGCTGGTTGCAAATTATTACTTGACGTATCGTTGTAATGCCCGCTGTCACTTTTGCAACATTTGGGCATTAGAACCAGGCAAAGAAGCTGATTTTGAAACGATTAAGCGTAATTTAGAAGATTTACGCCGTTTGGGGACTAGATATGTAGACTTTACAGGTGGCGAACCTTTATTACGACATGATGTCGGGGAGATTTATACAGAGGCAAAACGTCAGGGCTTTTATACCAGCATGACGACGAATACGATTTTGTATCCGAAAAAAGCTAAGGAAATTCAAGGTTTAGTAGACTTTTTGAATTTCTCCTTAGATGGTGCGGATGCGGAAACTCACGATCATTCACGCGGGGTGAAGATTTTTGACAATTTGGTAGAGTCGGTAGCGATCGCTAAATCTTTAGGAGAGTATCCGGTACTAAATCATACCGTTACTGCTCAAAATTACGATCGCATTCAAGAAGTCGCAGCATTAGGAGAAAAACTAGCTGCTCGCGTCTGGCTAAATCCTGCCTTTACGGCTTATGACCAATACAACTCTAATAAGAACCCCACCCCGGAAATGGTAGCGGCAATCGAAGCTGCTGGGAGGAAATATAAAAATGTCGGCTACAATAAGGCTGCATTGGCTTTTATTGAAGCTGGGGGCAATGATACCAAAAATCCCCGCTGTAAGGCGGTGGATGCCGTAATTGCAATTTCTCCCAATGACGAGCTGCTACTACCTTGTTACCATTTTGCCCAAACCGGAGTTCCGATTAACGGGCGACTTTACGATCTCTATCGTGAGTCTGAAGAAGTGGAAGAGTATCGCCAATCTCAAGGTAAGCTAAAAGTGTGTGAAGGTTGCACGGTTTGGTGTTACCTGATACCTAGCTTCTTTATGGGTGTAGACAAATACTGGTTATTGAATCAAGTAACTTATGCCAGCGAATTCCTGGCCCGAAAACGATTCTTACAACGAGCTTGATCCGCTCAACTCATTATTTTCTGACCTATCGGGAGATGATGAGTTGGAAATAGAAGAGGTAGAAACCGATCCTGTGTTTCTCCCATCCCGGTTTCAAGCTCGGAGAAAAAAAGCCGCTCTAGTTTTGACTGTCGTCTGGAGCGGCACCATCGCTTTACATTTAGTTTCTTGGGGTTCTATTTTCATTCTAGGATTGACCACTGTCTTAGGAATTCATGCCCTGAGAATTGTGTTTGCTAAACCGGGCAAAGAACACTTCGTAGGGGAAAATAATTTCTTCCCCTACGAAGAGGAAATGCTGGGTAATTTACCAAAAGTATCTGTGTTAGTGGCGGCTAAAAATGAAGAAGCAGTTATTGCCAATTTAGTCAACAATCTTTGTAATTTAAAATATCCGCAAGGTGATTACGAAGTCTGGATAATTGACGATAATAGCAACGACACAACGCCGCAGCTATTAGCACAATTAACAGAAAAATACAATAACCTAAAAGTATTAAGACGTTCAGCAGAAGCAAGTGGCGGTAAGTCAGGGGCATTAAATCAAGTTTTGCCGCTGACGCAAGGGGAAATTATAGCGGTGTTTGACGCTGATGCGATTGTGTCGCCAGACTTGTTATTGCAGGTAATACCCTTGTTTGCCAAAGAAAAGCTGGGCGCGGTGCAGGTACGAAAAGCGATCGCCAACGCCAAAGAAAACTTTTGGACAAAAGGTCAAATGGCAGAAATGGCAGTTGATGCCGTTTTTCAAAAGCGACGGATTGCCATTGGTGGAATCGGCGAACTGCGGGGAAATGGTCAATTTGTCCGGCGCCAAGCCTTGGAATGTTGCGGTGGCTGGAATGAAGAAACCATCACCGATGACTTAGATTTGACATTCCGCCTGCATCTAAACGACTGGGATATTGATTGTGCTTTTAATTCAGCGGTGGAAGAAGAGGGCGTAACAAATGCGATCGCTCTTTGGCATCAGCGCAACCGTTGGGCAGAAGGGGGATATCAGCGCTATTTAGATTATTGGGATTTGATTTTCCGTAACTGCATGGGGAGAAGTAAAACCTGGGATTTGCTGATGTTTTTGCTGATTATGTATATTTTACCAACAGCAGCAGTTCCAGATTTGTTGATGGCTCTAGCACGTCATCGTCTACCAATTCTCAGTCCAGTCAGCGGCTTGACAGTCACCATGTCAATGGCGGGTATGTTCGCAGGTCTAAAGCGGATACGTCAAGATAAAGAGAAAAAATTTCGCATTTCCAGCTACTTTGTCCCCCTGCTTCAGACATTACGCGGAATTATATACATGTTCCACTGGTTTGTAGTCATGAGCAGCACCACTGCCCGTATGTCAGTCAGACCAAAGCGGCTCAAATGGGTGAAAACAGTCCATCAAGGGACTGGGGAATAGGGATTAGGGAGGGGAAAGGGGGAAAGGGGAAGGGGGAAAGGGGAAGAAAAATATAATACACGTATTTAAATAACTCTTCTTACAAACCTCATCGGGACGGAAACCGACCCCGCTGAGGAAGGCACTTTATTTCCATACCTTTCCCCTTTCCCCTTTACCCCTCCCCAATGCCCTAATCTTCATCCACTTCCGCTTCTTCTAACGAATCAGTTGTAGTTACAGAGTCTGACATTTCTACCACATCTTCTGTGAAGCGGATAATTTGACCATCAAAAAATTTCGCGAGACTTCGAGCTGCGATCGCCACTTGATCAGCATTTTCCATATTATCAACGGCTGCTGGTGGGGAAAGCGATGGCGGTGGAGGCATTTGCACTGATTGCGGAACTGAGTCTCCATCAGTTTTTGCAGGAGGTTGTTTTGCTGGCACCGTTACTTCTGCTGCCGGCGGTGTTATATTATCGCTTTGATAATTTGGTGGAGGCTGGGCTTTGACGCTGTTAGACTTTGGGGGGGTAGAAGGTGGTGAACCGCTGATTAATTCTAGATTTACTTTTATCTGACGCTGGAAAGCCTTTTCAAAGGCTGTGGCTATTATCGGCTGCTCTGTCTGAAGCCTTTTATACCAAGCCGGAGATTTGATGCCAATTCGGGCAACATTACCATCAAACTCTATCAGATGGCACATTTGACGCAGCAATGAACCTGTAGAAATTGGTAGGTAAGTTACTACCTTTTGCCAAGTTTCTGTAAGTGAAGCATCGTTGGATTCCGGAGGGGTTTCCGGTGGGGTAGAGACGCGATTAATCGCGTCTGGGGTTTCCGGTGCGGGAGTAGAGACGCGATTAATTGCGTCTGGAGTAGGGGGAGGTGGGGTGATGGTGGGTGATGCTGTTGGGGTAGCAATGGGTGCTAGGCTTGTAGGTGCGGGTTGAGTGTTGGCACTGGGCAATAAGCCTAGCAATGTTACTTCTAACCACAAACGCGGCTGAGTGGTGTTTTTGATTTGGACTTCAGCGGTTCGCAGGTGTTGCTGTCCTGTCAAAATTGTAGTTATGTGTAACTGTTGGGTGAATTCAACGATCGCTTTCCAAGTTTGGTCAGTACAAGTAACTAAATCTTGGCGTTTGGGTGCCGTTTTAGCGATGAGTAAATCGCGGTAGAATGCAGCAAGATTCTGAAGAATAGTTAAAGGTTCGCGACCACGGTCAAGGATTTTGCGGGTATTGTCAAGAACAGCTTCAGGATTATTTTGAGCGATCGCGTTCACTAATACAAGCAAATCTTGTTCGCTTACCGAACCGACTAAATCCCAAACTCGCTCTGGTGTCACTTCACCAGCTAATAGTGCTAATTGGTCGAGCAAACTTTCAGCATCACGCAATCCACCTTGAGCAATTTGGGCAACTAATTTTACAGCGTCTCCAGAAATATTAATATTTTCTTGTAAGGCGATCGCTTTCAAATGCTTCACCATCGGCTCTACCTGAATTCGCCTAAAATCAAACCTTTGGCAGCGAGAAATAATCGTTGGTAAAACTCTTTGCGGGTCGGTTGTCGCTAAGACAAAGACAACGTGTCTCGGTGGTTCTTCTAATGTCTTTAGTAGCGAATTAAATGCCGCATTACTCAGCATGTGACAATTATGGACTAACAGACCGTTAGCCACAAAGTTGTGATTATGCTCAACTTCAATATCATAAACTTGCTCAACTCCAGCGAGGTGAACAGATTCGACCGTTTCCAAACTTGTAGTCCATTGCGGGTATGGAATATTCGTAGTAAGCGCTAAAGCGCTTATTTTAGGCACTAAAGTGCCTACTACGAGCCTAAATTTAGATTCTACACTCGCAGGGGATAGTATCTTCGCTCCTTTTTTCAAGTGTTTTGCTGGTATCCATCCCTCAACTGTCCTGATTAAATGATTACCCGTACATCTGATTTCTTGGTTTGTTGTCTTGATAACCAGAGTCTGACGTTCTCCCTGGTCTAACCATCTGACAACTTTTTGGAATTCCCACTTTCGATTTGCATCATTGTAACTGAGAACCTTTTTACCCTTAATGTTAGAGTCATCAATCCTAACAAGCCCTTCACTGGTTAAAACTAGAGAGTCTCCTGTTAAACACTCATCAATAACATAAACCTTGTAGCGACATTGAACCGGGGCAAACTGCGCCTTTTCAATAAGTTCGCGGATATTATCGACACCAGTATTGCTTGCCGCATCGATTTCGATTACATCTAGAGAATAGCCTTTAGTGATACCCTTACATACATCACAGATGCCGCAAGGTTCTGCTGTGGGTTTGTCACTATTAAGACAATTGAGGGATTTGGCGAGAATTCTGGCACTCGAAGTTTTCCCCGTACCTCGTGGACCAGTAAATAAATATGCTGGGGCTATTTTAGCTGTGCGAATGGCGTTAGTGAGAGTAGAGGCGATCGCCTCTTGACCCACTAGTTCAGCAAAACTCTTTGGGCGATACTTATGGTGCAGCGGTTCGTAAGACATGGAAGTAGGTAGAGCGGGGGACTCCCTCTGATCTAGTTGAAATGTCAATGCCAATTTAGGGGACTGGTTGTACTGGGGACTGGGGATTGGGGAATTTCCGCGTTCGATTGGTTAATTATCTGTAGCACTCAAAAGAGTTTGCCATGAAACCATTTTAAACTTACCGCCCAATGTTTAGGATACTTAAATTGCCGTTTATGATTGTCTTCCTTGTTCAGGTTGATTTTCTCGTCTACATCAACATAAAAATTCATATAAATTGTTAAAAATTATTAATTTATAATTTATAATTTTCGCAAAACACTTACCCAATCAAGTGTATCGTAGACATCGCTACAATCTTAAAATAACCAACACTCAGGGGTGCAGCAGATGCTCAATAGGCTCCTTCACTGGCTTAAAAGGTTTTTTCAACGCTTGTTTGGTAAAAAACAGACTTCATCGTCATCTGTGGCTGATGTTCAAAAACAACCTGCTCCACCCCTAACTGATACGGATCTAGAATTTCTCTTTAGCGAACTTTTAGAAGGTGTGCATCAAGCACGAGGGCAAGCTTGGGCGCTGAAGTGGCTGCATAATATTGAACATCGCATTTCAGATCAACGTTGGCTGGAATGGTTGGAGCAGTTTAGCGAAAAATTACTCGCTTCCCCTGCACCTAACAATGAATTAGCATCCCGGATGGTGGATCTGGGTGAGTTGGAAGTCGGCGAAGTCGGTGATGCTGCCTATGATATTGGAATGCGGCTGTTGACACGCAATGTCAGCGAACCAGTATGGGAGTATGACGGACCAGATGGGATCAAGACCACTCCTTCACCCGAACAAAGGAATATGGCAACAGAAAGTGCAGCAGAGTCAGAAACTATGCTTTATGAAGAATTATCAACCAATCCAGAAAGCGCAGCAGAGTCAGAAACTCTGCCGGAGCAAGAATTGCAAACCGTCACCCTAGAGGAGTTGTTTGTCATGTTGCAGCAGGATGAAAGCTTACGCAAGCAAATTTCCCAACAGTTAGGAATTGAGACAGACGATCCGCAATTGATTGTCCAGGAATTGTTTAATCAATTTCAAGCTGCTAATCAATAGGCTTGGGGAATTGAAGAGGGGGAAAGGGGAAAGGAATTAATTTTTTATCTCAAGAATGCTCCCTCTGCTCCCAATGCCAGATTTCCCTTTACAATGTATGAGGTTTTTACGTAATGGTTGCTTTTTTTGACACCGCTGTCGTTAAAATCTATGAGAAACAACATCCAGAGTGCGGCAGATGCTCAAGCGGCTAGTAGAGTGGCTTAATATATTTTGGAAACGTGTCTTTGGTAGGAAACGGACTCGTTCTCAAAACCGGATCAAAAGACAAAATGTGGTGCATCAAGCACCGGAATTGACAAACGCCGATCTTGAAGTTTTGTATAACCAACTACTAGAAGGCGTATATCAGGCACGAGGACAAGAATGGGCGCAGAAATATCTGCAAAGGATGGAAAATCGGATTAGCGTTGACCGATGGCTTGATTGGTTGCTGAATTTCGGCGAAAAATTGTTAGCATCACCTGCACCGAATAATCAGTTAGCAACGCGAATGGTACAACTGGGTGAACTTGGTGTCGGCGTAATTGGCGATCTTTCTTATGATATTGGTATCCGGTTGTTGACGCGGAACTTAGGGGAAATTTCTTGGGAGGAAAACGAGGAAAATGCAGAACATACAACGTCTACAGCAATTCTCACCTCTATTGAAATTGGGGATGTGGAAAACTTTGAAGAACTGGAATGGGAGTATGAAGCACCTGTTACCCAAACTATTGCCCAGGATGTGCCAAGGGCTTCCGCAAAGGGGGGAATACAAAGTTGCGAATTAGTATGGGAGCATCAAGTAGAAGAAAGTGTTGAAAGTATATCGCCTACACTAGAGGAAACTCTAAGCGAAGAAGAATTGGTAGAGAACTTCCGGGAATTAGTATGGGAGTATCAAGCAGAAGAAAGTATAGCGCCTACACTAGAGGAAACTCTAAGCAAAGAAGAATTGATAGAGAACTTCCGCGAATTAGTATGGGAGCATCAAGCGTCAGAAGCAGAAGAAAGTGTTGAAAGTATATCGCCTACACTAGAGGAAACTCTAAGCGAAGAAGAATTGATAGAGAACTTCCGGGAATTAGTATGGGAGTATCAAGCGTCAGAAGCTGAAAATATAACTCCTGTTGTGGAAGAGGTAATAAGCGATCGCCTCATGTCTGTTGGCGAAACGTTGATGGAAAACACTCCAGAAGAATCCGCACAAACAACTTGGGATGATTCGTTGGCAAATTTAGAGCCAGATGTAGCCCAAACACTGGATGAGTTGTTGGTCAGATTAGACCAAAGTACCAGTTTAGTCCAGCAACTTGCTTCCGGACTGGCAATTCACTCATCTGAAGCACGACAATTAACTAGTACTGATACCCAAGCGCAAGAATGGTTTTATCAAGGACTTCAGCTAGCGAAGACTGGTGATTTGTTAGGGGCGATCGCTTGTTACGATGAAGCTTTACAAATTAACCCGTCCGTGTATGATGTTTGGTTTAATCGAGGTTTGACATTATTTCACTTAGGACAGTTGTCCGAGGCGATCGCCTCTTATGACAGAGCGCTCTTAATCAAACAAGACTCTCCTAAAGCTTGGTACAATCGAGGCGGCATCTTAGGCGAATTAGGACAGTTGTCCGAGGCGATCGCCTCCTTGGATGTCGCACTGGAAATTCAGCCAAACAACGAAGAAGCTTGGTCTAGCCGAGGTTTCGCGCTGCTGAAATTAGGCAGGCTATCAGAAGCTGTTTCTAGTTACGACAAAGCACTCGAATTGCAACCAGAAGACCCTCAAAACTGGTATTACCGAGGAATTGCACTCGCTGTAGATCAACGAAACTCCGAAGCGATCGCCTCTTACGACAATGCACTTTTAATTGATCCAGATTATCCCGAAGTCTGGATCGACCGAGGGGTGGTGCTAGGACAATTAGGACAATGGTCAGAAGCAATTGAGTCTTGGGATAAAGCTTTAGAAATTCAACCGCATTTTTACTTAATTTGGTTCAATAGAGGTATCGCCTTAGATAATTTAGGACGGAAAACTGAAGCGATCGCCTCTTATCACAAAGCCATAGAAATCAATCCCGAATTTCACTTAGCTTGGTACAACCAAGCAGTAGCGCTGTTTCATATCGGAGAATTTGTCGAAGCGATCGCCGCTTATGATGGTGCTTTGCAACTTCAACCAGATTATTGGGAAGCTTGGATTGGTCGAGGTACATCCGCAGGAATGGCGGTAAATCCGATTTTGAAAGAAGGCGATTATGATGCAAAATTGATCAGCTATGAAGCTGGATTGGATTATGTTCGCCAAGATACACAACAAGAAGGTTGGGGCAGATTGCATTTAGCGATCGCAAACGCACACTACGACAAAGGAAAAAGACATCCCACACCCCGCTATTATTGGCGTCAAGCCGTATCTGAGTACAATCAGGCGCTTTTAACCCTCACACAAGAAGACTTTCCCCAACTGCATCTAGAAGTATTGCAAAACTTCATTAAAGCACTTATAGGTTTGGGAGAAATCACATACGCACAAGAATTGTTACAATACGCTACAGATGTATGGCAACGTTTATTAAATGAACCAAGTTCTGAAGAAAGCAAAAAACAATTAGCTTTGAAATTTGCTAGTTTTGGACAATTAGCAGTTGATTTAGCCATACAATCTGGCGAATGGCGACAAGCTTTAGAAATCGCCGAATACAACAAAAATGCTTGTTTAACTTGGCTAATTTTTGGTTGGATTGATGACATCTCTTCACCTAATTATCCAGAAATTCAACAACTACTTAATCCGACAACCGCAATCATTTACTGGCACATCAGCCCTTACGCTTTACGCACCTTCATAATCAAAGATGATGCCCCAGAACCTATCCCCGTCTTTACACCCATAATTAGTGCCGCAGTAAGTGATGAATTTCCCCTACCTGAAGCTGTGCAAATTTTGGTGGAATTAGAAGATTGGTTAGACGATTGGAATCAACAATATCAGGAATATCGTAGCTTAGATCAAAACAAACAAAGCAAAGATAATCACTCCTGGTTAGTGGATATGGAACAGAGGCTTTTGCATCTAAAAAATATCCTTAATATTTCTACCGTTGAACACGAACTTGAAGGTATCAACCAATTAATTTTAATTCCCCACCGCGACTTACATAGATTTCCTCTTCATGCCCTTTTTAGTATTTCTTCTGAAGAAGAATCGTCGAGCAATGCAAATTACACAATTACCTATTTGCCAAGCGCTCAAATCGGCTTATCTCTAAATTCCCAACTAGAACTCCAGGGATATGAAGAGAAATTATTAAGTATTGAACATCCTAACAGTACAGATTATCCGCCACTCAAATTTGCCAAACTTGAATCGGAAACTATTAGCCAAATGTTCAATAATCCCAAACGGTACCAAGGAGCACAAGCAACTAAAAATATAGTGGAATATGCCTTATTTTGTGAATACAATATATTTCATTTTACAGGTCATGCGACTGACAATTTTATTGAACCGAAAAAATCACAACTGGTATTATCAGGTGAAGATAAACTAACCTTAGAAGAAATCTGCGAAAAGACACTTACAAGCTACAATTTAGTTACTCTCTCAGCTTGCGAAACTGCTATTACTAGCAAACAAACTATCACCACCGAGTATCTAGGTTTAGCGAATGTTTTTTTAAGTTGTGGTTCCGCTCATGTAATTAGGACTTTGTGGACTGTAGAATCAACTGCAAATGCCTTATTGATGATTGAGTTTTATCGACGACGACAGCCAAACAAATTAGAAGCAACAGCCTTAGCAGAAGCCACAAAATGGTTGAAAGAACTAACAGTTGCAGAATTGAACAAATGGTACGAAAATTTGCTGAGTACTTTGCCTGCCGAGGAATTTAGGTTTAAAGCATATTTAGCAACAGAAATGTATAGAACTAGAAAAGTCGCAGCAAATGAAAAGCTTTACAATCAACCTTACTACTGGGCAGCATTCACAATTGCAGGTAAAGTAATTACAGAGGTCAAAGAATCAAATAACCTAGAAGATTTTTACGCTTTAATACTCGACCAAGAATTTTAAAATTCTTCGTAGTGAGCGCTTCAGCGCTCAATCGCTTAATTGCTCACTACAAAATGACAGCAATTTTCATCTATTTGAACCACACATCAAAAACTAAAATCTATGTAGAGACGTTATATCATGTCCGGAAAATTACTTATGATGTAAAGACGTTCCGGCGGAACGTCTCTACGATGGTTGCGACGTTTTTATTACTGTTAATTAAACGGACATGATATTACATGTAACGTCTCTACTCTACCTATGATCTATAGCAGTTCTCGTTTGAACGTATCGCGACAGTCCCCACCTTCAATGTACTCATAAGGTGGGGATCAGAGCGCTTGTTTTGGAACGAAGTGGAAATAACCAATCCATGTTTATTCAGTTGGAGCATCTTGTTCTTTGATGTATTTCTTAAGTTTATCAATCGGTGCGCCACCGCTTGATGCGACATAATACGAGCTAGACCAAAATAAAGGTTTCCAATAAAACTTGCCAACATGCTCCTTAAATTCTTTGCGAATAACCCTACTACTCGCTGATTTTAAGCTAGATGTAAAATCAGAAATATTGTTATCTGGATGATAGTCTACCAACAAATGAACATGGTCTTGTTCACCCGAAAATTCTACCAAAATGCAATTAGTTTTAATGCAAATATTTGCAAAAATCTCGCGCATCCTCTCAAGGATTGGTGCGGTAATTACTTTTTTACGATATTTGGTAATAAAAACAAAATGCAAGTGAATAGAAAAAACAGCATGTGAGCCTTTGCGAGGAAGCATTTGACAAGGAACCGTGTCTGAGGTATTGTACTAATATACCAGATTTTGGGAGGTTCGCAAAAAACACTGTGGCAACAAGACGAATGACTTTCCGGCTATACCCAAACGATAAAACTGAATCAATTTTGCGGTATCACCGAAAGCTCCACAAGGACTTGTATAATGCCGCAGTCAACAACAGATTCACACAATATCAAAAATTCAATCACAAGGTTGATTATTTTGAACAACAGAATTGTTTACCTGCATTTAAAGAGGTTTGGACAGAGTACAAACAACTTCCTAGTCACGCTTTGCAAGCAACTCTCAAACGTGTTGACTATGCTTTTGAGCGTTGGTTCAAGAGTTTAGGTAAACGCCCTAGATTCAAGTCAATTAGACATTATTCAGGCTGGACTTATCCAGACTGTGCAGGTTTCAAAGTAGAATCTGAGGGCGAAAGCGGATATCTCAATTTGTCTAAAATTGGGCGTATTCAGATGCGCGGCAAGGCTAAGTATTGGGGAAAACCAACCACTTGTACCATTCTTTATCGCAATGGGAAATGGTATGCCTCAATTACTGTAAATGTATTAGACCAAGTTCTCAAACCTCTTGTTTTGCCTGTTGGTGCTGTTGGTATTGACTTGGGATGTAAATCCGCTTTATCCATTACTGACGGCGAGAATCATCAACAAATAGATGCACCGAAATTTTCTCAGAATGCAGAGCATCTAATCAAGAAAGCATCTAAGGATAAACGACGCAAACGTGCGCCAAATAGAAAAAAGAAGATTAAAGCTTCTAGACGATTCAAGAAAGCTCAGTTAAAGGTTAGTAAGCTCAACCGCAAGGTTGCAAATCAACGCCAGGACTGGGTACACCAAGTTGCAGCAGAAATAATCAGCAGTAATAGCTTCGTTGCAACTGAAAAGCTAGAAGTGAAAAACATGACAGCTAAAGCAAAAAGAGGTAAGCGCAAAAAGCAGAAGGCTGGACTGAATAAGTCTATCCTTGACGTTGGTTTTGGTATGCTTCGTAACACCATTAAATACAAAGTAGAACAAATTGGTGGTGTATTTATCGAGGTTCCAACGCGACAAGTAAAACCTTCTCAAACCTGTCCAAAATGCGGAAATCAATGCAAAAAAACACTCGATGTCCGAGTGCATGAATGCAGTGTTTGTAAATATTCGCAAGACAGAGATATTGCTGCTGCCGAGGTTATGCTTTATTGGGCAAAAGGTACTCTACCGGGATTGGGAACCAGTCTCGCAGACGCTGATCTTGCTAGCTCTACCTCACACACCCGCTCTCCAAGCAGGAAGCATGAGGCAACTGGGAGAAAAGAAGCGTCAGAAATCTCAAAGTAATTTCGCTAAAAACAAGCTAGAGGATGTAGAAATCTCTAGCTCAGGCGAAGCCAGCTAGAGGTAGTTCATTCAAATAGTTAATTTAAAGACGTTGCACTGCAACGTCTCTACAATCTGTATTGCATACAAGTGTAAACCGCTATATTTACCGGAAAATTGCGGTAAATCTCTATTGCTTTATAAACCTTCTCTTAAAGCGATTTGATGACAATGCAAAAAAGTGTAAACAGCCTAATTCTTACAAGCTTACTTTTTCTCGTCCCTGTTCACACAAATACATTTGTTCACGCTCAGTCAGCACAGACATCCACTCAAAATTATAGTGAAAAGATTTTCACAAAAGAGGAATTATACTTTGGCTTATCCAAACCAGGAGGAGATACAATATCTGAGCTTGAATGGCAGCTATTTTTGAACCAGGTAGTTACACCGCGCTTTCGTGAAGGACTAACCATAATAGACACCTACGGGCAATATCTAAACAGCTCTGGTAAGCTGACCAGAGAAAAGACCAAGTTAGTCATTTTGATTTACGAAAATAGCCCGATGAAAAATCAGATGATTCAAGAAGTGATAACAAGCTATAAGCGAAAATTTAAACAAGAATCTGTTTTGCGCGTAACTAGCACTGTTAAGGTATCTTTCTAAAGAGACAATATCTAGAACTAAAATCATATTCTCACCGTATATTTTGATAAATTTAATTTGTTTGTAGTAAGTAGCACAGGTTATCAAGTATTGGGAAAACTAGCCAAATGTGTGCGATCGCAAAAAATCACCCCCCTCTTTAACAATTAAAGAGGGGGGTAAGAGTGTGAGGTGCTATTCACTCTAGTAGGCGTCTTGCATCTCGTAGAAATCAGGAGAGATGTAATCTTTACGTAAAGGAAAACCTACCCAATCTTCTGGCATCAACAAGCGTTTGAGATTCGGGTGTCCTTCATAGATAATACCGAATAAATCGTAAGATTCGCGCTCTTGCCAATCTGCGGTCTTCCAAATCCAGTACACTGAAGGCACTCTAGGATTTTCTCGTGGTAAGAAGACTTTCACTCGCACTTCTTCAGGGCGATCGCTATTATCAGCGACTTTAATCAAGTGATACATACTGACCAACTCTTGTCCAGCTCCAGTATCAATACCACATTGACACTGAAGATAATTAAACCCGTAGGCATACAGTGCAGTAGAAATTGGCAACAAGAAATCTGACTCAACCTTAATAATTTCTACCCCATTATGGTCGGGTGCCAAAAACTCATGAGCAAAACCATTCTCTGTTAACCATTGGGAAACTTTACCCGCTTGTACCAATGACTCTTTTTCTACTGGTACTGGTTTGGATTCTTCATCAGCCACGGCTAGCTTCCTCCTTTTGACCCTGTGTTAGCAGCGCAGGTGGTACTGGCATACCTATAGCTTCCGTCAATTCCTTGGGCGGTGTGAAGCGAGTTTCTGACTGCATATATTTGCCAGTGAGAATTTGCTCGGTTTGCTTCATATTGTGAGTCGTGCTGTAATAACGGTGAGTTTGCTTAATCAAACTCCGCTCTTGCATCGAATCATTAGCAATCTTCTTCCGCAGCTTGATGATTGCGTCAATAATTGCTTCTGGACGCGGTGGACAACCGGGTAAATATACATCTACCGGAATCAGCTTATCAACTCCACGCACTGCTGTGGGAGAATCCACGCTAAACATCCCACCAGTAATCGTACAAGCTCCCATAGCGATGACATACTTGGGTTCCGGCATTTGTTCGTAAAGACGCACCAACTGAGGTGCCATCTTCATCGTGATCGTTCCTGCCGTAATAATTAAATCAGCTTGCCGGGGGCTAGAACGGGGAATTAGTCCGAAACGGTCAAAGTCAAACCGGGAACCAATCAAAGCTGCAAACTCAATAAAGCAGCAAGCCGTACCAAACAACAAGGGCCACAAACTCGAAAGCCGCGCCCAGTTGTATAAATCATCAACCGTAGTGAGAATTACGTTTTCTGAAAGCTCTTGAGTAACTGTAGTTCGCTCAATCGGGTTGATAATTCGCTCTTTATCTTCGGTAGTTGAATTAATATTCAAGACCATTCCAAAGCTCCTTTACGCCATGCATAAACTAGGGCAACTACAAGAATCGCAATAAAAATCAGTGCTTCAATAAATGCCAATAGCCCCAAACGGTGGAAAGCAACCGCCCAAGGATAGAGAAACACAGTCTCCACATCAAAGACGACGAAGACCAGCGCAAACATGTAGTAGCGAATATTGAACTGAATCCAAGCTCCACCGATGGGTTCCATGCCGGATTCATAAGTGGTGCGCCGTTCTGGGTTGCGACCACTGGGACTGAGGAGTTTCGACGCTGAAAGCGCCAGGGCAGGCACTAGGCTACAGACTAAGAAGAAGCCTAGAAGATACTCGTAACCGCTGAGGACAAACACAATAAATATCTACCTACCGCTATTGGTCTAAATAACTCTGTTACCTTCTTTTACATTATTATATCTTTTTGATGGATGCCGAATGCTGCGAAACAAACAAGCTTGAGGTATTTGATTCCTTTTTGATTGTGATGGAAAAGTCTAACAGTTATGTCATAATTTTTAACGTATATTTAATATTTGCCCCTCAGCTGCCGTCAGGAACCTCAGCCGTCATGCTGAGGCTTGAAAGAGAAATCATCAAGCCATCCTGACCCGACCACCTAGTAATAGGTAGCCGTTATTTGAGTCACGACACCTTGGGATACGCAGCCAGTCCCTCGCTCTGTCGCTTGTGATTAAACAGTTCTAAGGTCACTGGAACAGTGTTGCACTTCACTACAAGCTCTTATAACTGGTCAAGGCTAACTTTACCCCGAAAGGGAGGTTCCGTAAGGAACGAAACCATTATGCGTACAGGGTGAAAAGTTTGAAACGGTAATTGTCCCGTTGAAAGTGCAACACAATAGTACACCAAATTAAGTAACCCCTAGGCGGTAATGGTATCCAAATTCAATATAAAGCCGTCCTCTAAGCACGGGGTTTATACCCATTTTTCTGATGAGTGAACAAGCTGTTGAGACTCAAGAGTTAGACCGTTATGAGTGTCGTGCTTGCGGTTACATCTATCAACCCGAAAAGGGAGATGACAGCAACGACATTCCCCCAGGAACACCTTTCGCAGAATTGCCCATAATCTGGCGCTGCCCAGTTTGTGCTGCGAAAAAGAGCGCTTTCGTCAACGTAGGTCCTCAAGGTACAGCATCCGGCTTTAAGGAAAATCTCCGTTATGGATTGGGCGTCAACCAGTTGACACCGAACCAAAAAAATATCCTGATTTTCGGCGCATTGGCTCTTGCGTTCTTGTTTTTTTTAAGTCTCTACGGTTTACAGTAAGTTGTTACATATCTTACTTCCCTGAAAACCGATTACTTAAAGTAAACCTTTGAAAGAAACCCTAGACAAATTTAGAAGAAACTAAAAAATACAGATGCATTCAATTGTGAGAAGTTGGCAAAGAATAGTTGCCTTGTTGGTTGTCGTCCTCATGTGTATAGGTTGTAGCAAAGTTCCCTCTATCAGCTACAATCCTTGGGAAATCATTTCTGTGCCAACAGAGGCGAAACTGCTAGATATTGCCTTTACTGATAACTTTCAGCATGGGTATTTAGTCGGTAGCAGCGCCACTTTGTTAGAAACAAAAGATGGTGGTGAAAGTTGGAAACCTTTAACACTAGAACTTGACGATGGGAAGTATCGGTTTAACTCAGTCAGTTTTTCGCTTAAAGAAGGATGGATAGTCGGAGAGCCAAGTCTAATATTGCATACCGCTGATGAAGGTGCTTCGTGGTCGCGCATTCCCGTAAGCGAAAAACTACCCGGTGGTCCAATTAGCATTTTGGCATTAGGACAAAATTCAGCGGAAATGGCTACGGATGTAGGAGCAATATATAAGACTACAGACGGCGGTAAAAACTGGAAAGCACAGGTAGAACAAGCAGTCGGTGTACTGCGTAACATTAAGCGATCGCCTGATGGGAAATATGTTGGCGTTTCTGCCAAAGGTAACTTCTACTCAACTTGGGAACCAGGACAAACTGCTTGGGTTCCTCATAACCGCAATAGTTCTAGACGAGTTGAAAATATGGGGTTTACCGACAAGGGGCAATTATGGATGCTAGCACGAGGCGGTCAAGTGCAATTTAATAACCCAGAAAAACCTGAAGAATGGTTGGAAGCCCAATATCCAGAAGTGTCTACAAGCTGGGGTTTACTGGATATGGCATATCGCACACCTGAAGAAATTTGGTTAGGTGGTGGTAGTGGTAATTTGCTGCGGAGTGCTGATGGTGGCAAAACCTGGGAAAAAGACCGTGATGTGGAAGGAGTTCCGGCAAATTTGTATAAGATTGTGTTCTTTTCCCCAGAACAGGGATTTATTATTGGCGATCGCGGTATTTTACTAAAATATCAACCAAGTGTTGCAGCAGCTTCTAAATCAGGAGCGGCTTAACCTTAAGCTTGGGTATTTCTCCGCCAATTCTGAGAAGTAGGTTGCAAGTTGTAACTCTTTCTTAACTTTGTAGGATAATATTCTCAAGAACAATCTCACTTAGGTAGGAATCACGCATGGCAGGTACCACTGGAGAACGTCCGTTTTCGGACATTATTACCAGCATTCGTTACTGGGTAATTCACAGCATCACCATCCCCGCATTATTTATTGCAGGTTGGTTATTTGTCAGCACCGGACTGGCTTATGATGTATTTGGCACACCCCGCCCGAACGAGTATTACCCAAGAGCGGAGCAAGTAGCACCGCCAATTGTAAAAGATCGCTTTGAAGCTAAACAACAAATTGATCAATTTACCGGAAAATAGTTTGATATGACCAGCGGCAATAACGTTAATCAACCAATTACTTACCCGATTTTTACGGTTAGATGGATTGCAGTTCACACCCTCGCTGTACCCACAGTGTTCTTTTTGGGTGCTATAGCTTCAATGCAGTTTATTCAACGCTAGGAGCAACAACTCATGGATAGATCGCCAAATCCGAATAAACAGCCGGTCGAACTAAACCGGACTTCACTTTTCCTAGGACTACTACTGATTTTTGTTCTGGGGATTCTATTTTCCAGTTATTTCTTTAACTAATAAAGAACGACTGGTATTAATCCTTGTTTATTTAACAAGCGTTGATTTTTTATTAAGGGAGGAGAAAAGCTGTGTCTGGAAGTGGAAGAATTCCCCTATGGGTTGTCGCGACAATCGCAGGGCTAGGTGTAATTACTGTTCTAGGTATTTTCTTTTACGGGGCTTACGCCGGAATCGGTTCTTCCATATAATTGTGGCTGGAACTGAATACCGTCATCTGAATTTTAAACGCAATTGTTGAGAAATCAGCAGAAAAAAACCGCCTGTCTTTAAAAGATAGGCGGTTTTTTAATATTGACTCTTTCTGATAAATCTGCAAAAAATCGATGAAAATAGGTCATCGCTAAATTGATGCATGAATCCGGATGTAGAGACGTTCCGACGGAACGTCTCTACAAAGATTTTAGTATTATGTAAAATCTTTTTCACGCCCCAGATTCAGCAACGCCAAAAATTGGTCACCGCTTTTTTGGGATTGGGGATTTATCAAACTTAGGCTATATCTTCGCGTTCAATGTATATAAACAACAACGCAATTGCCACTGCTGAAAAAACTAAACCTGTCAGTGGAACTAAGATAGAAGGCAAAAATGAAGTTGACATAGTAAAGATTCCTGTTAAATCTCACTGGAATTCATTCTGGAGCTTACTGCAAATTCTGCCTCATTTTTGAAAATCTATCATATTTTTAACAAATTGAGATTTTACAGCAGCCTATCGCTAATATCGAATACACGTAACAGACGTAGCACTGCTACGTCTCTACAAGGAGAGGGGTTTTATATATGTACTTCATTGACCTGCAATCTGCTGTATATTTGGGTATAGTGGTCAAATTCTCAACAGTTCATCTAGCTGCAAAGTTGGCAAATCTGGAGGAATCACAGTCCTGCCGATTGTCACTTTATGACTTTCCTGTTGAGTTGCCATATCTATAGCGATCGCTTCTAAGCGAATTTCCAAACAGCCAAAGGGAATATTGAAGTGAGTCATCACCTCCAAATCTCCCAAAGAGTTAGGTAGCAAATTCTTGAGCAAATGCGGACCATCTAGTAACCAGCGAGTTTGACAATCCTCCATCCATAACTTCACAGCCATTTGCTCCCGCACGTCAGGCAGATACACCCGCACCCTGATAGATTTACCGGCAATAAGTTCACCTTCTGGTACATCCAGTTGCGGAATTGGCAACGGACTCCAATTTGTCGCTCCTATACCTAGAGAAACTGATAAATCTGTTACTGGTTCGTCCTTTTGTTCAAACAAACCGCTCTGCGTAGCATCGGCTTCAAATTGATTTGCTGTATCATCTACGACAAATTCTTGTGTGAACCAAGTTGGCTGTAACTGAGGTGGTAGTTGTGGTACTTCCGGTGACAAGGAAACTTCTGATACATTTTCTTCATTTACAGTCTCAGTGTCTTCTTCCACAATATCGCTTTGTTGTGTCCCCACATCAGATACTAACGGCGAATTAACATCAGCAGTCAAAGTTTGCTCATCCAAAGAAACCGGATATTCTTCAGAAATAGTCTGGTTAGCTGGATAACTATAGTAATTCTGAGACTGCACATTTATCGGTTCCGGCAAAGAATAGCCTTGAGTGTGCATCCACTTTCTAATTAAAGGGGATGAATAGGGGTTATCTGCCGTGATTAACTCAGAAGCTTGGGGGACAACTACTTCTGGGTCATAGTTATCCGGCGATCGCACATCCTCAACGCCTTCTAAGCCAGTTGCATTTTCCGACTCAGCTATGGTAGTCTCAAACTGGGAGAATTCCTCAGGAGTTTGATCATCCAAAGCATCTTGCCCGTTGCTTTGAACTTCTTCAAAGTCAGTAGACAAGGGTTTAAGCGGTGTCAAATATCTAAAAGTGGAGCCAGCACTCAGAGAAAGTCTTGTCTGTTCCTCAAATATTGGCACTTGACGCGAGGCAATTATAGTATCTGTTTTCTCTAAATGCTGGGATTTTGACGCGGCTAACATTTTAGTTTGCCCGTTAGAAAACGTTGGCAATTCAGGTGATGTCTGGCGACAAGAAGCAGAGCTTCTACGCGCTGCTGCTGATTTCCTTAGCTTTTGCAGATCAATTCGCGGTGGTAAAGCTTTTTTCGTCGATGCATGAAAAACTAGATTTTGACCTGTTTTTACGCTTTTTACTAGATTAAACAGTTCTAAATCAAGGGATGATGGTAACGGTTCTTTAGGAATAGGCGATCGCTGATAATCTAGTTCTGGGGTACTATCTTTGACAGCGGTCGTAATTGCCAGTAATTCTGTCACATCTGCTGTAATTGTGAAGGACTGACTGGCTAACAGCGTTACCTCACCAATTCCGGCGAGTGCGCCATATAAACTCATCTCTGCTAAAATCAGCTTAGATTCGCAGTTCAAGGGAATTTCGATTTGGCTAGTGATAATACACGGTAAAATCTTTTCAGGTATTGGTTGCTTTAGTTGAGTTAATATTTCCGATTTTTGGGGCGATCGCATTTCAATTTGCACGAATGCCGCACAGACGCTTTCTAAATCTGATGTTTCACTCAGCAGCTCTTGTTTTAATTCTACACGCCCATTGAGACAAAGAGTTTCTCCCCAACGAGCAACATAAGTTTCCTGCTCTAAAGTTAGCAGTAATGGTGGCGGTGGTTGCTCTGCTGGAGTCACATCAATCGCTTCATTATCAAGCAAAGATTCAGAAGCGGGTAAAGCTAACTCTAATAAGTTTTGTAAAATTTGCTCTGCTGTTTCACCTTTGACCCACACTGGAGTAATAGGTGCATCAATAATTGCATCTTCATTTTGACTTGACAAAGACTTACTTTGTGTAGTATTTGCTGGCTCTGCCTTAACGCTGATAGTGTTAGAAGTTTGGGCTGCGGCTGTTGATAAGCTGTTGGGATGAGAAAAAGTATCTGAGTGATGCTCAGAGTTGTCCAATCTGTTGACATCTGATAAAACTGCTGATTGAGGCAAAACTTGGATTTTGATACTATATTGCCAGGATTTACCGAGCATATCAGACATCAAATCGCCAGAACATCGTAACTCCCAAATTCCCGGTTTCAAGTGGGTGAAGGGAATTACTGCCATTAAGCCTTCATTATTAGTGCGACGCGATCGCTTTTGAACTCGTCGCTGTATGGGAACTTCCTGAGTGGAGGAGTGGATTACGCGCACTTCTATATCTATATGAGGACGGTTAGAACGAGCCAAAACTCGATACCGACCTTCCAATATTTCCAAATTTGGCGATTCCAAGGTATGCCAAGAGCGATCGCCTTGTTTCTGTATCAGAAATTGCCAGTGTTCCATTGTAAGTGATGCCGAAACCGAAGGGAAGCACAGTAATATTTTGCATTACTTTGCTTGCCAGTGTACATCAGTAAGTTGTAATTGCATAACCTGTTTATACAACAATACAGTTCAGTTAAGGAATTGGTGGTAAAAAATGGTATGCATGTAGAGACGTAGCACTTGGTAGTCTCTACGAGGATTTGGGGCTTAACACCAACGGTATTGGAATATGACCGACAACCCACAAACTGAATTTGACTCGCCTTGGAAAGATATCCTGGAAAGATATTTTGAGGATTTCATGCTATTCTTTTTCCCCCAAGCGCATCGAAGGATTGATTGGACTAAAAAGCATGAATTTCTTGATAAAGAACTTCTTTCTGTGGTAGGTGACGCAGAAATTGGAACGCGATTTGCTGATAAATTAGTCAAGATTTATCGGATGACTGGAGAAGAAAATTGGATTCTTATTCATGTAGAAGTTCAAAGCCAAGAAGAATCTAATTTTGCTTCCAGGATGTACACCTACAATTATCGTATTTACGATAAATATCAAAAGTTTGTAGTATCTTTGGCAGTTCTCGGTGATGAAAACCCAAGTTGGCGACCATCACAATTTAATTCTCAACTCTTTGGTTGTAGGATAAATTTTCGATTTCCAGTGATAAAACTGCTAGACTACGAACAAAGGTTATCCGAACTTGAAGTTAGTCGTAATCCCTTTGCTACGGTAGTTATGGCGCATCTCCAAGCTAAGGTAACAACCAGCGATCGCATTGAGCGCAAGCAACAAAAACTAACTTTGGTAAAAAGGTTGTACGACCTGGGATTTGAGCGGGATTCGATAATTATCTTATTCAAGTTTATTGATTGGATGATGACTTTACCCGCCAATTTAGCACGGGAGTTTTGGCAAGAATATAGTAGTTTCGAGGAATCTAGACGTATGCAGTATGTAACGAGTGTTGAGCGCATTGGCATTGAAAAAGGTGTTCGCCAAGGTTTATTAGAAGCAATTGAACTTGGTTTGGAACTAAAATTTGGTAGGGATGCATTATCAGTTATGGAAGAAATATCTCAAATTGATGAAATAGAACAATTACGAGGAATCAAAGAAGGGATAAAAACAGTTGCTTCAGTGGAAGAGTTAAAGCAAATTTATCAACCAGGAATTGAGGAAGGATATGAATAAAGAGCGATCGCTTACCGAGCGCTAACGATGCGATCGCTTTACTTTACTTCTGTAACTTCACCTAAGCGGGTAAAGCGAATTTCAATGCGTCGTCGTGTGGCATCCCCCTGACGCTGGTTCTTTGGTATAGGGGCAAACCCCCCATTTGGTAGTATTAACTGTGCAGCTGAATAGGCACGAAAATTAATTCCTTGCATCCTACTCTCTTGTTTTTGGATGTCAAGCAACACTCTGACAACTGCGAGGGAACGCATCAATCCTAAGTCGGCGTTAGAGCCTGCTTTCAGATCGCCAACTCTTATTTCGCCACTAGCTACTTTTTCTAAATTCTGGTCTAAATTGCTTGTGATACTACCAATAGATTCTTCATCAGTATGACCGATTATTTCAACCGTATCTATGTCAAAATCTTTTGTATTTTTTTCAATTTTTGGTACGATTGTACCTCTGATATAATCAGACATTGCCTTTGGTATTTCCGCGCTACCAGGGTCAAATCGGTGATTTTCATCTTTTATGAACAAAATTGGCGGTGTGCATGTATTTTTATTATTAGATATTTGCGATATTGTATACTTGGCGCTAGCTATTAACAGTAAGAAAAGAAGTATCATGAAGGCATTGGACATTAAGTCTGTGAAAGCAGACCAAATATTCAGGTCTTCATTGTAATGAGTATTGCGCGAGCGACGAGGCATAATTGAAAGCTTAGGTTATTTTATCTATCTGTGCTTTTTTAATTTGAGAAAGTTCTTCCTTAATGTTGCTAAGTTGTTCAATACATTGTTGAATTTTTGTTCCTAAATTTTGATAAATTTTGGTATTATATTCAGTTGCTTGTTGAATACCTCCAAGCAAGCGATCGCCTACATTTTTGTATTCGGAAGTTGCTTTTGCATTGTTGTCTTTGAGTAACTCCATCAAATCTAAGTTTAATGTGTCAACTTTGACGTTTAATTGGTTTGCATAACCTTCTAGATTCGAGACAATAGTGTGAAATTGTTGGTTGTTAGTGTCGAGTTGTTCAGATAACTTTAAAACAAAGCGATCGCCTAAAGACTCAATTCCCAAATTTACCCCTTCCGTATAGCTTCTAACCATACCTACCAACTCAGTCAGGGTAACTTCTACCCCATTGAAACTATCAGCTTTATTCGCAATTTTTTCCTCTAAATTATCAATTTTTTTAGTCACTCTTCCTAAATTAGTAGCACCTTGCTTAAGTTGAGGAATAATCTCGCTCAGAGAGTTTTGGTTAGTTTGATGCAAGTCTAATACTTTCACCGAAGTTTGATTCACACTTCTTATTTCTTCTCCCAAACGCTGAAGTTCAGTCACTACTGTTGCAATAGATATTACAGTCTCAGCTAAACTTGCAGCAGACTGAGAAAATCTTGTTTGTGTGTTAGCTAAATCTACTGTAGCATCTGATAATCTCTGGGGAAACTGGCTTTTTTCAAAAGTGTCAGCAGCTTGTTTAAATATCTTAGATTTTTCCTTCAATTCTTCACCGGCAATCTTAAAATTGGTAGCAGCAGCAGATATAGTGCCAGAAGAGACTGTAAAACCCTCATAAACTTGTCTTGCTAGTTCATTGGCTTTTTTATTTTCTTCAGCAATTTCTTTGGCTACTTTTCCTAAAGATTGCTCAACGACATCCCGAACATTCTTACCAAAGTTAGTTAAAAATTCATTTTGCAAATTAGCCATTCTGTCAACAGCTTTATCAAGACGAGTATGACCATCTATTGTTGGTTGATAAATATTGTCTAAGTAATCTTCTAAAGAACTAATAAGTCGATACTTGGCTTGGCTAGTATTTTTTAACCAGTTAAATATCGTCAAGATAACACTAAATAATAGTCCTATTAAACTAGTAAAAAAGGCAATGCTCATGCCTTGTAATGGTTTCTTTAATTCAGCCACTAAACTAGTTATATCACTAGCAGCGGTTTGATTGATTGCTTGATTGAGTGCTGACAAACTAATTGTAATACCCAAAAAAGTACCGAATAAGCCAAACGCTAATAATAAGTTAGGTAGAATGCGGCAGAAATAATCGATTTGGTCACAACTAATTTTTTTAGGAAAAAATTGCACTTTAATCTTTTCTTGACTATAAACTTGGTCAATTAAAGCTGCCGTATTAACATTATCTAATTGAATACTAGCTTGTTTAAATCTGCTTTTGAGATTTATTACAGTCTGAGGTTCTCTTACACTTGTGTTTCCACCAATCAGCATTTTTACTTTGTCAGCTTCTTCAACCAGATGTTGATAGAGAGACAAGCGTGAAAAAATAGCAGCTATAGATGGCAAAATAACGAGTACAACAGTGAAAAAAATTAAGTAAGGTGGTATCAATGGCATAAAAATACTCTTAATATTTGGGGAGGATATTAAAAACTAGTTTGTAGTTTTAATTGCGATATCCGCGCATCAAAACTACAAAATAGCTGTATTAGACTGGGTATTTATTGAATATTTCTTGACGCTTGCGATCGTACTCTTCTTGACTTAGAATACCATCATCAAAATCTTCTTTTAACTGCTTGATTTCTAAACGTCGTTTTGTCATATTATCGCCATCTACAGGGTAATGAACAACAACTATCTCTCCAGAAATAGCTTTTTGATTTGATGTATTTGTTGGCGGATTTTGTTGTTGTGCAGTTTTAAGTAGCTGCTCTAGCTTTCGACGGAAACGATTAATAATTCCTTCTTTAACTGTGGGATCATTGTTTGCAGAAGTTCCTAATACTGTAGCTTTGTAGGGGTAATTAGGACTATCTTCAGGTAATTTATCAACTTCCTTGATAAACTGCCGCAGTTTAGGAAAATATTCATTGTCCCAGAGTTCAGGTTGTCTTTCTATTTGAGCAATTTCATCATCTAAAAGCTTCTGCAAAGTTTCACTCATATCCTTGCGGTTAGCAAGTTCCTCTAAAGCTTGACTCCACTCACGATTCAGAGATGCAGTATTATAACTATAGCGAGATTTATCATAATATTGAAATTCTAATTGATGGTTTTCCTGGTTTTCCTCTAATAACCCAAACGCTAGACAAGGATAGAAAATATCCTCCAATTCCTCGATTCTTCTCGCATCAGGAGGGATGATATCAGGAAATGTTGCGCGAGAGTCATTATGTAGAAAAGATGTAGGAGAATTCTGTTCTCTGATGTAGGGGTTTCTCATCCTTTCTAGATTGCCAATTAATCTCAGAGGAAAACCAGCGTACTCATTCACAATTAAAATTTCGTCGTCAGCTTGAGTCGCTTTGAAGACACTTGTAGCAATTCCCAAATCCTGTTCTAGCAAATCTTTAAACTGTTTTACTTCTAACTCATCTCTGTCCTTAAACCCGATTAATTTACTACTTTTAGCAAGGTCATCATGGAAGTAAGGATCAGTCAAATTCAAGCGTAGGAGAGGTTCAGCTTCTTGCATAATTTGTGCGAAACGAGTTGAACGCGCTGCAAGTGAGTACTTTTCCATAAAGCGCTTAATTACATTAACTATATTGTCACCGCGATTAGTGAATATGCTGTCAACTTTGAGATTAACTTCTTTTTGTAATTGGTATGGATTCGTGCGATCGCGATCTATAAAACTTGCTAAAGATTGTCCCCGTCCTGTTGGTTCTGTAATCGCTGAACTCACAAATACTAACAGCTGGCGAACATCATCTTCTGGTAACATATTTTGGTAACAGCAATCAATATCTTCACTATCAAATATTGCTTCACCGCTCATTTCATCAAAATTCAGTTGTTTCAATTCCCGCTCCTGTTTCTCATAAGCGCTTTGCAAATTTTCTACGCTTGCATTAAAAGCAGCTAGTTGAGTTGCTCTTTCTTGAACATGTCTTTGCAACTCACTGACAATTCGTAGCGCTTCTTGGAAGACTTCCAATTCAAAGTTATGCTTAATCAGTTCATAGACTTCCCGTACCACCCTTTTAGCTTCAGCTTGTACTTGGCTATTTTTATTATTGAGTAAACGAATCCCACCTTTTTGTTCAATGTCTTCAATTATTTGTTCAGTATCACGCCATTTTACATCTACATCTTCCAAGCGTTTCATACTGCCAATGTTGGTGATTTCTTCCTGAATATTATGTTGATAGTTATGCAATTCATGTTGTAAAGCATCTAGCCAGTTGCGCGTACTTTTAATCGAAAATTTAGGTTCTCCGGGAGTAAGTAATTGATTGATAAAGTCGTCAATATTTGTTTTCAGTTCTTTACTGATTGTCGGACGAATTTGTTGCACTTTTGTTAGCCAAATTCCCCTACTACTTTCAGTTTCACCTGGTTGAATTTTCCGAAATTGTTCGCGAAACTCTCTTGACAACTGTTGGCGAATACCATTCCGGTCATCTTTATTTTGGCAATCAGAGATTGACCGTTCTAATTTATTTCTCCAAGCGTTGATTATATTACTAAAATTTTTATTAGATTCTTGGACAGATTCAGTTAGTCTGGTAGTTATACCATCCTTTTTCCCTTCGTCGCTGTGCCAACGATACTGAATTAAAAATTGTTCCAGTAAACTTGAGGTATCTGGACTTTGACCTTCGCCATTTAACCAGAATTTTACTAGCTCTAAACGGACACTATTTAAAGCGACTTGAACAATGGTATCGCGAGGGAAATAAATAGCCGCTAGCCCAAATGTTAAAAAGCGTTGGACATTCTGACGCGGGTGTTTATCCCCCTGAATCATGTGTTGCAGAAAGTTGTCTCTGTTGCCTTTAACTACTGGTGCTAATTCACCAGAAAAGTCTAAAGCAATCTTATGAGCAATGACGTTGCACAACTTACCCTGTCCTAAGATTTGATACTCGCCACTTGTTTGACTGGAAACTAAATAAGTGTAGTCAAAAGGTGGTCGTTGCTCCTGCACATACACCAAATTTTGAATATCATAATAAGCTTCAAACTTTGTGCCGGGACTGCTGTAATAATTTAATTCTTTGAGAGCAGCATAAGTATTGGCACTCATATTAGGAGTGTTACCATACAATTCTGGACTAATCACTAAATAGCCGACAATTTGACCTCCTTGACCGCCATAAAGATGCCTAAGACTATAAGCAACATCTAAAAACATCCCGCTTCCTGTACCGCCGCAAAGAGAACCCACGACAAAAATATTGAGTCCTGGTTCCACTCTTAAACCTTCTCTTAGCAATAGAGAATCATGTCCTCTTGTACGTTTTTCTGCTGTTTCAATTGCTGTTTTAATCTTTTGATAATTGTGGAAAAAAGCCAGTCTTCCAACAGGTCTAATCCCTTTTGCACCTTCTTCCACTGCTTTAATATTTCGCAGTAATTGCGGGGGAAACCAGATACCAATATGGTCATAGGGACCGTGGCGAGTGTATTCTGAACGCCGCTCCAATCCTTCCACAAACATAGTAACCTCAGCAGAGGACATGGTAGCACTGACTTTTTCCGCTTCCCGAAAGCTGAGGTCAACACCATGATAAGTACTTCCTGTACGAATACCAGTTACTTGGGTTGCAGCTTTATCTGTATCGATGTGGACAAAACTAACAATTGGTAAGTTGTTTAAATGGTCATAGCGGTCTACAATTAGCCGCCGAATTCGCATCAAAACATCCCTTCCAGTACCGCCTAATCCTATACAAATTGTGCGATTAATTCCGCGATATTGAAGTTCATTTCCAGTGCTGTTAATCATGCTTTCATTCCTTAGTTACTATTTTTTAACTTTAATTATTATTTTGTAATCGCGTCTGTTATGTGGACAATTTATCCTGAACGTAGAACTAGAGATGAAAGTGCGCGAGGTAATTTCTTTATTATTGTAATAAATTGGTGCTGAATTAGTTGGGACTAAATATAACCTCTCACCTTTCCTTTCTAAATATGCTCTAACTTCCGAGCCTGGACAATCAATAGAATCTATACAAGAAGCATCATATTCACCAATTGCAATGCGTTTATTGTTTGGTAATCTGCATTTTTGGTCTTCGGGGTTTTCTGTGGCTTCAAAATCAACTTTCAATTCCCACTTTTTTTGTAGACGCAAGAATTTAATTAACCCAAAAATCAAACCCGCAAATATTAATAGAGAAATTAAACTTGGTAACCACAATTGCTTAATTAAATAAGAAGTGACTAAACAAGTTTCTTCACCCCCTGGTGCTGGTGTACAAATTTCCTGAACAGTAGGCGCAATATCAACGACAGTGAGTTTATATTCTTTGTTATTATTGGTTGTAATTGAGCGCGATCGCTCTTTTATCGGTAAAGCTTTAATCCAGGCTTGTCGCTGTTGACTTTCTGGGGAATTTGCTATCCTAAAAGGACTAATAGCTGGTGTTTCCACCCACACTTGTGAGTTAATTCCTGGTTGAGTAAATAAAGGTGCGTCTGTAACCCAAACAACTGACTGTGGCTTGATCGGTTGACTTTTCTGAAGACGATCTTGATTGATTTGAGCGAGACCTTGATAAATACTTAATTCAGCTCGCTGAATATCTGTGCCGTAGCGGTTTGGATCAGAGATAAAAGGTATTTTTGCTAATACTTTTTCAATGTTTTCTTGACTTTTAATATTAAATTTTATGGGTGTTACGAATGAATTTACACCCGGTGTAACTTCTTCTAAAGCTACATTTTTATCAAAAGGAACAACGTAAACCGAATCTCCCGGTTTTAGGCTATCTTCAACAATCTGACGTAAGCGAATACGACCCTCATCATTTAATCCGACGCTTTCCGTCAAATCAATAGCCAAGACAACATCCCGTCCACCATGCAAAACTGAGATTAAATTTAAACCGATTTTTTGTCCAGAGCTAAGTGGTTGTCCAGGGATAACTTGTGTAAATATCACAAATAATATATTTACTAATCAGTATATTAGACTTATTGCATAAAATACTCGGCAAATGCAACTCGCGGCACTCTCTTTCATCTGGGTTAGTTAAACAAGAGAATTTTACCTATGTGCTTACTTGCAGTGCATTACTCTTCACTAAGATAACCCACGCGAACTTCAATGCATAGTGATTTTGGTCACAGATGACAAAATAAATACTGAGATTGTCTATTAAATTATTGTACTACCTGAAAAATTGTGTTGTGCCTCTACCAGGCTAAATTATCCCGCAGATGTGCAACGTATCGCCTATGACGATGACTTGTACTGACCTAATAAACATCGTCATGAGTACCAACGTCTAACAAAAGAACAACTTCTTCCCCACTTTCGTCATCGGTTTTCAATGAAAAAACAATGCGGCAATCATACCCACAAGAACATGATAGTAACCCTGATAGCTTCCCCTCTAGCTTGTGAGTACCCAAGTTAGCCGCAAATATATCATTCTCCATAGCAGCAATAGTTTCCTCTATTCTGTCTTGCAAGTTAGCATTACGACGAGCAAATTTTCGGAAAGCTCTTTTAAACTTGCTACTAATAACCAATCTATACATCGGTTATGCTTGGGTTGTCGAGATATTCCCGTAATTCTTGAATTGCTTCGGCAGCCGTTTGGACTTTGAGCCTACCTGCTTGGAATTCAGCTATGGAAACTGCTGCATCTGACGCAATTTCATCTCGCCGATTTTCAACAATTCGGTTTTTGAGAATTTGTATCAGCATTTCTTGCTGCTCCAAAGGAAGATCCATAGCTGCATCTAAAACTTCATCCAGGTTACTCAATGGTTTCATCGTCTCCCAAACATTGATAAAAGAACTCATAATATATATATTAGAGAACAACTAGGAAGGCTAAGAAGTGATTCTTAGAAGCTCCGCACATCGACGGTCGGAGTAATGTCACAATCCACCGTATTGGGCTTAAATAATAAATAAGTTAAAAACAAACTACCCAACAAACCATCAAAGCGTTGGGTAGATTAACTTCACCTTAATTCGTCAGGCACCATAGCGATTTTGATAGTAAGCCAAAATTTCCTTGACACGTTGCCGACTTTCTGAATTAGAGTTTGACATCCACGAGATCGATAAGCGGGCGATTTGGCTTTGATTGTAATCAAACTGTGGAGACGACTGAGAAATTAAGCTTACTTCTACACCTTCGACTTGATGTAAATGAGCAGCTATTTCTTGATAGACTGCTAAAGGCAAACCAGGAAATTCAATTTTTTCCTTCGTCTCCATTTTGATCAAGCTCCGGTACTAACAGGATTTTGGGGTGGTGTTGTCACTGACACAGGATTTTCAGGTGTTGTAGTTGGTGACGCTACGTTAATAGGCGATTCCCCTACATTTCTAGCAACTTCGATACCGTATTGTTCAAAAATCACAACTGGATTAGAGCCTTCATTCATTTCAATACGTTTTACAAGTACACCGTTTGCCAATCGTTGTCCTGCTTGCACATAGCGGCTTGTCGGTTCATTTGGTACTTTGATAATTGCCTGGGGTTCTTGACCAATTAGAACTACACCTGTGACAAGAACTGCTCTTGCTAATTCAGGTTGTACTGGCGGTGGTAATACAGATACTAGAGTAGGGTTGGGGACAACTAGAGGCAAAACCTTGGGTAGGACTGGAGTAAAACCAGGGCTAGGTTTTGGTATTTTGAAGGAAGCGATCGCTCCTTTGTTTATTTTATTCTTTTGTGGGTTCCTCGATATTCTAGTTTTGACTGATATTAACGCGCTGCGTGTGGTTCCTCTTCTTGAGGTAATTATTGCACCCCTAGCGGCTGGTAGGGCAGGTAACACCGGAACCGATCTGCCAAATGTAGGTGTCGTGTTCGTGTTCGACGTACTGGCATAGGTTGGTGAGAAAATTTGTCCAAACGGGTCAGCGCGACCTTTTGACACTACAATTACCCGCTCTGTGGCATTAGTTGATTGAATTAAGTTAGGAGTTGTAGAAGCTACTATTGGAGCCTGTTTAGCAGATACAACTGGATTTTTAAAAGATTGAATCGCCGATGGTGGCTGAGTTTGTGCGCTGTTGGGAGTTGATGCCGGATTACTAGCTTGATCGCCTTCTGAAGCACAAGAGGCGATCGCTAAAGCCAAAATAGCTGCCACTGCAATTTTTAAATTTCTGCCCATTAACTGTTCTCAAAAGCTATAGGAAAATTTGTTAATTGAAATCTACCTGATGAAATTTGCATCAAAGGCGAAATCTGTTCCTTTTATAACCTACTTTTTGAGTTTTGAAAGGTGGTTTTAAATACTGCCAGTAAGCGTGAAAATACGAACAAAAAATTACCGATATTATTCGCATTTAATCTTCCGCCACAGACATTAGATGTTTCAACAAGTCCAGTCCTTTTTTAACTCTTCGAGAAACTGTTACTACACTAATTCCTAAATGTTCTGCAACTTGTTTTTGTGTTAAATCCTGTAAAAATACGCATTCTAAAACTTCGCGGGTGCGTTTTTCTAGCTGAAAGAGTGCTTGTTGCAAACGAATTTGGTCTTCTTGCGCTAGTTGAAAGCTGCGGTAACGGTTATCTGGAACCAATTCTCCCAAGTTAGTAGAATTTTCTTCTCCATCATGTACAGGCACATCTAGACTCAATGGAGCGCGATTGACCCATGCTAATTTAATTTCTTGCCATTCGCTGGCAGAAATTAAGAGGGCTGCTGCTAATTCCGAGTCAGTTGGCTGACGATTGTATTTTTCGCGCAAAGAACGGGAAACTCCGATTGACTGCTGTTGGAGCGCTAACCAGCGTCGGGGAATCCGCACAGTCACACCTTTGTCTCGGAGGTAGTGTTGAATTTCACCTCGAATGTAGGGAATGGCAAAGGAACTGAAAGCATGACCTTTGGAAATTTCAAATTTTTCAATAGCTCGAATTAAACCTAAACAGCCCACCTGGAGCAAGTCTTCATGGTTTTCCTGACATTGATTTATCCAGTAGTGAGCTTCTTTTCTTACCAGTCCAAAATTAAGTTTTACTAGTTGATTGCGAACAGTTGCCGAGGGGGATTGCTGATATTCTCGCAACAACTGCCAAATTTCATGCTTTAGTTCGTAAGTGACAGTGGTTGGCATAGCACCGCTTTTATGAGTCAAACAGACAATGAAAAAGAGGGGAAATATAAGTGTTTTTTATTTAGCTTTGGGATGACCTATAGCTTTAAAAAAGTACCTAGATCAAAAATATAAAATTTGTTACTAATTCTCAAACAGAAATTGTACTTAATTTTTCTTTATTAATGATCGAGTTTTCGTCTAGAGATAAACCGAGGTGAAAAATGATTTATATAGATATGAGCAACTTTTTCAGCAAAATTACTGAACTTAAAAAAAGTTATTCATGACATCTTTAAACTTCTCAATCAAAATTGAACTATTGGACTTTAGACAAAATAGAGTTGTTCGCGTAAGTTATTTGTCCAAAGTCCAAAGTAACGATTTTATTGCTATACCAATCCGTAACGCACCAAATCCTTAATAAGGAATAAAGCAACAAACACTACAACCTCTAGAATAAAAGCGTAGGTTGCCATTTAATTGCGATGCCCTCCCCTTTCCCTGGCATGGACCCATACCTCGAAGCTGGACTGTGGCCCGATGTCCATAACGCGCTCTCCGCTAAACTTCGCGCCTTCCTCGCACCCCAGTTGCGTCCTAAATATGCCGCCCGGTTAGAAATATACGTGGTGGAAGATACATCTCCTGAAAGCGAAATCGGCATCCTCTACCCTGATGTTGAAGTGTTGCAAATACGACAACGTACCTCAACACCAGAACCTGCCACTCGCCAATCAAATATTGCAACAACACCTGCACAACTTACACTTCCAGTCATTCAACCAGTTGAAATTCGCGTCCCCACCGTCGAAATTCGAGACACCACCAACAACGTACTTGTATCTTGTATTGAAATTCTCTCACCCGCAAATAAGCGCGAACCGAATATCACCGACTACCGTAAAAAACGCCAGCGTCTCTATAATGCCAGCGTCCATCTCATTGAAATAGATTTTTTGCGTAGAGGAACCCGCCCATTTAATCACCCACGCCTACCAGATGTGCCATACTTGGTTACACTTACCCGTGCAGGATCTGGGGTTATGGACGTGTGGTCTGTGACATTACAAGATACCCTTCCCACAATTCCTGTACCGCTGCGAGAACCCGACCCCGACGCAATTCTGGACTTGCAAGCGGCTATGAATGCAATCTACGACGAAGCGGGGTATGATTTGTCAATTGATTATACCCAAACTCCACCACCACCAGCTTTTAGCAAAGCAGATATTGAGTGGATGCACTTGAAGTTGGCAAATTATTGAAGGTGAAATTTTATGGCGAAACTTCTTCCCAATCCTCAGTACTTATAAAAAAAGGGCTATATAGCCCATGAATGAATTTCAATTGATTGTGATAATGCTAGATAAGTCAAAACTAGCACCATCAGCATAGGAAAAGCCTCAGTTCCCTAACATTTCTCAGATGGAATATGAAAGGGGGAGAAAGTGCGATGCGGAGTACCGCTTTCCTTAGGAACGCACTCTCTTTTCGTGACATCCTCCTATTTGAGAAGCATTTATTTAAGCCTTCGGTTCAACCCGACCGTAAAACAGACCGCGAATTTTAACTTCTTTAGGTTCACCGGCACCTAAATCAGTATCCGAAGGCTGATCGCTCTCGAATGTACCAGCAATTTCGCCAGTAGTACTATCTACTTTGGCAATTGACAGAGAAATTTTCCCTTTAAGAACTTCCGCACGTTTAACGTTAGTTCGGGTAAGTTCTTTGCTATCTGCTTGTGCTGGGAGAGCCACTGCATTATCATAGCCACTGACGACACCACGACCTTTAGGATCTAAAAAGGCAGCACCGCGATAAGAAGGAACTTTGAATTCACCTTCAAAATCCGTGGAAGTATTGATACTGGTCAAACCAGGTTGTGATTTCGCAACCAAGTTTTTGATGGTGAAGAGGAAAGGTACTCGTTCACCCCCAGGTAGTTGTACAGTGGTGGCTTGGAAGTCCAAACCATCTTTTTCCACAAAAGTCAAGCTATTATCTGGATTGACTATTATATCGCCTTGCACCTGGTCAATGGTGGAAGTGTATCTGGTCAACAATTTGCCCGCAATAAATTCAGCTTCTTGCCGTTTGTTAGCAGGTTCTTCTTTGATAAAGAAATTAGTCGGTTCCAAGCACAGTTCTTTGAGAACGTAAGACTGGCTAGAATCAATGGGAATGGAACCACGGCTTGTTTCTGTTAATTGGGGGCATTTGTTAGCCAACCCAGTGCCTCGAATTTGTTCGTAAGTGAGTAAATCCCTGCCATTAGCCGAGGGAGCATCACTACAAGCTGTTATTAGTCCCAGGCATAAAGCCAAGAATGCAACAATTAAAGCGCGATACCTCATGGTCAACCTCAATGTCAAAAATTAATATCTCAGTTGTAAAACTGGGTAGGGTCAAGGAAAAATATGGCTATTCTTCTTGTCCCATCCGTAGCGGTGTGTGATTTGTACCGCACAAAGCTACAATCATGCGTTTTTACCCTTTTGTCATCAGAAATATGGGTAGAAACCCCGTCCTTCTAGGACAGCTTTATATTTGCTCCATTACCGCGCAAGGAGATTGTTTAATTCGGTGTGCCGTTGTATTGCACTTTCAATGGGACAATTACCATTTCAAATCTCACAACTCGCGATCGCATAATGTTTGGACTTGCGTCCCTCCCTTGCGGGGTGATGTTAGCTTAGACCTGTTATAAGAGCTTGCTTGAGCTTGCAACACTAAACCAGTGACCTTAGTTTTGTTTAATCACAAGCGACAGAGCGGGGAACTAGCTTGTCTTGCGACACGCTTACGCGAACGCATTCCGAGGTGTCGTGACTCAAATAACGTTTACCTATTACTAGGTGGTCGGGTCAGAATGGCTTGTTAGATTTCTCTTTCAAGCCTCAGCATGACGGCTGAGGTTCCTGACTATCAGGCTTCAGGTTGCCATCAGTAACAGTTTTTTTGTTATAGCGATCGCATCCATAGCGTAGACAATCATTGGTTGGTTGTTAAGTAGATGTCGGCACTACATACAGCCAATTGTTTTATGGAATTAAACTAAACCAGATCATACGATTTTTTTGAAGGAAAAATCGCATCTGTTTGATTTCAGGTCAGAAAATAGCGATCGCCTGTGTTCCCAGACATTTATACTAGAACCGCGATCGCGCTTTGAGTTTCGTATACATAAATTTATACTTTTCTCTAACTGAGGTAGTCAACTAAAGGATAAAGGATGAAGGATGAAGGATGAAATTACCCCATCCATAAAGCGAAAAGTTCTCTAGGGGGATATCCCCCTAGAGAACTTTTCAAGGCAGGGATGGCATTTAAACTATCGAAAAAAGCTTGATTTTTTTCTTTCCAGTAGACCTCCTAAACAGATATACGGTGGCATGAACAACGACATTAATGTTGAACAAGAGAAGTTGTCTTTTAAATTGCAAGCGATCGCAACTGCGGTACATGATGCATGTATGAATTGTCAAGAGGATATTATCGCGCTGTTGGCGTTGCTACGGCAGTTAGAACAGTTACACCGAGAGATCCGAGATGGGGTATTTCAAGAAAATTTGCCTGATAACCGTCAGGCACTCTACGCACTACTAAAAGACATTGAGTCTGAGGGGGGATGGCCTTATATTGAGCGCATGAGGCTACAAGCCTATATCGCAAATATGCAGCAAGAAGCTCCTTCAGAAAGCGAGGAACCCAAAGACAAGCGATCAGAACCTTGATTGGGCAATGGGCATTGCTCAATGCCCATTGCCCAATTACCACGTTGCCAATTATCGATTAGCATCTGTGGGTTTAACGCTTTAGGGTAATATCATCACACATATGGCGATCGCGCTCTTCAACATTGTGGTTATGTTTGAGGTAATCACTCATCCAGCTACAACCACGAAGCAGCAGGTCATCTAAATCTAAATTCCACAAAATTATCGTGTTGTCACCACTAGCCGATGCGAGTGTTTGACCATCGGGGCTAAAGCTGACACTTAATACTGGACCAGTATGTCCGTTGAGGGTTTTGATCAATTTGCCTTCATGACTCCAGAGTTTGACAGTGCTGTCCCAACTAGCAGAGGCTAGAAGTTCACCGTTGGGACTAAAAGTGACAGCGTTAACACTATCGCTGTACCCCTTTAACAAAGTTTTCAACAACGTGCCATCCCAACTCCACAGCTTGACAGTGTTGTCCCAACTAGCAGAGGCTAGCAGGCGATCGGTAGGACTAAAGCTCACGCCTAAAACCCAACTTTCATGGGGTAAAAAACTTTTTAACAAAGTACCATCCCGGCGCCAAAGTTTGACTGTTTGGTCATCACTGGCAGAGGCTATAACTTGACCATCGGGACTGAAATTAACGCTATTTACCCAACCCTGATGTCCTTTCAAAGTTTTTAGCAAACTTCCGTCATGATTCCAAAGTTTAATTGTCTTATCTTTAGAAGCCGATGCCAATAACTGACCATCGGGACTGAAATTGACGCTCATCACACTATTATTATGCCCTTGGAGAGTATGAAGTAACGAGCCATCGCGCTGCCAAAGTTTCACAGTTTTGTCATAACTTGCTGATGCTAGTATTTGACCTTTTGGGTCAAAAGTGACACTATTAACTTTATCAGTATGCCCTAAGAGAGTTTTATAAAGTCGAGTGACAACGCCTTTATTAGTAGTTTCACGTTGCCAGAGTTTCACAGTGCGATCGCGACTGCCTGAAGCTAACATTTTTCCATCCGCACTCCAAGCAACGCTCAAAACGCGATCCTTATGTCCAGTCAGAATGGGCAGCCTGGGGGGATTTAAGCTCCATAGTTTGACGCTTTTGTCGTAACTTGCTGATGCCAAAATTTTGTTATCTGGGCTGAAAGCGACACCGGCGACAGCATCGCTATGTCCCTTCAAGGTTTTGAGTAACGTACCGCTAACACTCCAAAGGTTGATGGTATTGTCATTACTTCCTGAGGCTAGCTGTTGACCATTGGAACTGAAATTGAGGCTCCAAACTGTACTTGTATGCTGCCGTAAAATTCTATAAGGACGAAACTGGAGGACATCTTCAGTACTCTTGTCACGTCGCCAAAGTATAACTTTTTTATCTCGACCTGCTGATGCTAACAGTTGACCGTCGGGGCTGAAATTGACTACAGTCACGCCATTTTCATGTCCTAACAAAGTTGTGACTAAACTACCGTCTCGGCGCCAGATTTTCACTGTTTTGTCGTCACTTGCCGAAGCGATGAACTGACCATCGGGACTAAAAGTTACCCAATTAACCCATCCTTTATGTCCCTTCAGTATTTTGACTAAACTACCGTCGCGTCGCCAAAGTTTGATGGTTGCGTCTTTACTGCCAGTAGCTAACAACTCACCGTCCGGACTGAAATTAACGCTATAAACCCAATCACCGTGTCCTTTTAAGGTTTTGTATGGTTGGGGGTCAAATTCGCCATTGCTGGGGTTTCTGTGCCAAAGAAGCACTGTTTTGTCAAGACTGGCGGAAGCCACAGTTTGACCATCGGGGCTGAAACTAAGGCTGCTAACAGCATCGCTATGACCTTTAAGGGTTTGGAGTAAGGTGCCGTCAGGACGCCAAATTTTCACTGTTTTGTCTGTACTACCTGATGCCAGCAACTGACCATCGGGGCTGAAAGTTACACCCCAGACAATATCAGTATGCCCTTCCAAGCGGTTTACCTCAGTTACTCCATAAACTGCCTGCTGGAGTGCTGTCACTACCCGCATCCGAGTATCTGGTTGGATTTTATCTGATTGTTTGAGTCGTCGCCAAGCCCGCAAACTTTCTAAAAGGGCATCAAACTCTTTATTTGAGGCAAATAGCGCTTCACTAGTAGCAGTGAGGGCACTAATTTTAAAGTTGCTTTCGCTGCGTTCGGCTCGTAAAGTTTGGAGAACTGCGGCTCTTTTTTGTGAGTCTGCTTGCCACCATAATGTTGCAATTGTGCCTAGCATCATGAAGAGAGATAAGCCTGCTATGCGTGCTTCTCGTAGTCGTCGATGCAAAACTAAATTTAATTGTTCTTGAGAGAGTTTTTGGGCTACTTCTGCTCTAGTTTTTTCAAAGCGAACTTTTTCTAGTTCTGCGACCATTCCATAATCGTTTTTTTGGCGAATTGGTTCAACTAAATAATCGTGAACTAGTTGGTAGCGATCGCCTGATTCTTCCCATATTCGCAATACTAAGCCTGAACCCACCAAAATCTCTAAAATCAATTCCACTGTCGAGACACTCATTGGCGTTTTTTCTTCTTTTTTATTGTCTTTTTCTTCCTCGTATTCTTCTGTTTCTACAATAAATTCCTCTTCACCGCATTTTTGAGATAACGAATTATCTCCTATTACCAAAGCAGTCACAAAATCAGCTTTTGTTTTGAATGGTCTTGTGCCTTTTTCATCAGTTAATTCAAACAATAATTTCCAACTAAGTTGTTCGTTTTCTCCACCACAATCTTTAATTACTTCCTCAAGCCATCGCTGTACTAGTTTTTTCGACCCGCCACAAAGCTTGTATTGTTCAAGTGTGGTAATATTTTCTGCTTGAAGTTGAGCGCCGACTATTTGTAATTCTATTGGATTTACTTCGTTCAGTTTTCCTGCTAAATCTTTGACTAGTTGGTTAATTAATTCATCAGTCAGTTCATAATGTGAACGTTGAGTCAAACTGTGGATAATGCTGATTGCATCTTGGCTAGAGAAGTTTCCTAAGTAGTAACGAATATTCTTATCGAGAATATTTTTATTAATTATTCCTAAATCGTACAACTTACCTTTTGTCTTTTGTTGGCTCAGGCGTTCAAATTCTAATAAATAATGTAAATAATCTTCTCGTAAAGAAATCATTATCTTCACAAAAGACATGTTTAAACATCCGCTAAAAAAATTGTAAAATTCTCTTATTTCTGCGGGATTTTTATTCAGAAAAAACAATTCTTCAAGTTGATCGAATATAATAACTACTATATGATTCCGTTCGGCTAACAAGCGAATTTTTTCTAGCAGTATACTGGGAGAAAAATCCCCCATAAGGGAATTTTCAGTTTGGATCAATAGCTGATTAATAGTATGTCTTAAAGCTGTAATCCAATCAGTATAAACAGATAAAACAATTGGCAAAGGTATGCGTTCGCCAATTACTT
Organism: Tolypothrix brevis GSE-NOS-MK-07-07A; assembly: GCA_019358985.1. Lineage (GTDB taxonomy): Bacteria > Cyanobacteriota > Cyanobacteriia > Cyanobacteriales > Nostocaceae > Hassallia > Hassallia brevis. The sequence goes on from JAHHIJ010000006.1 coordinate 45,987, forward strand.
TTTCCTTCAAAATTGGTACTAAACCAGCTTTGAGAAGTGAACTTTTCCCAACGCCTGAAGGTCCATGAATTACTGTAAGTTTGCAGTCAGCACGGGTAATTCTTTCAATCAAGCGATTGATATCTTGCTGCCTTCCAGAAGCGGCAATTTCCTGGGCAAGTCCCTCAGGAATAAATGGTCTTTTTTGCGGCTCCAAAACTGAATTAATTCTGTAGCGTTGTGACTGCAATTGACTAGGACCGATAAAGGCACGAAAGCCGTGCTGATGCTCTATTTGAATTTTTTCTTGCTTGAGGTTAAAAGCTTCGCTGTAATCGTGGCACTCAAAAAAGTAGAGCGATCGCAATTGCTCTAAAATCTGCAAATATAGCGATGGCTCGTATTGTACTTCACAAACTACTCTCGCCCATTCCAGATTATTGATGGCTTCCTCCCACTCACCCAAATGTCGCTGAGTGCGTGCCAGCAATAAAAGATACCAACTTTCCTGCTGTCGAGAAACGTCGGCAGCATTTTCGGAAATAGAAAGTGCTGTATTTGCTAATTCATGAGATAGTAACCAATTAGACTCAGAAGCTGCCACATCTGCTAAAAAACCATAATCTTGAGCCATTTGTGCGGGAGTACCATAAGTTTCATGCAGTCGCAGAGACTTTTCGGCTAATTTCTGCAATTCTTCCCAAGCTTGTAGGCGTTGTAGCATATCAAGGGCAGGCAAAATAAACTTAGCAACTAAGTCTTTTCTTTGCGCTGTTTCCAATACCTCAAGACATTGCTTAAACCACAATAAAGCATCTTGCCAGTAGGTTTTGCCCAGAGTTGGGTGTAAGTCTGCCATCCGGCGATAACACAACCCTAAATGAAATAGTACTACCGCTTCCCCAAGTTGAGGGCAGGAGATGGCTAGAGGAGGAGATGAGACAATTAATTTGTCTTCCCCTGCCTCCCCTGCCTCCCCTGCCTCCCCTGCCTCCCCTGCTGCCCTTGCTCCCTCTGCTCCCCCTGCTTCCTTCCAAAGTGCTAAACTTTTTTTATAATGAATTAAAGCATCATCTATTTTATCGTCTGCGTATTCGTCGCGTCCCAATACGAATTCTAAACTCGCTTCTAATTCTGCTTCTAAAGTGATGTCATATAGGCGTTGCAAATCATTCCGGGCTGACTCAATTTCCCGGCGATGTTGAGATTTGCAAGCTAAATCAAGAGCAGCATTAGATAAAAACTTTTCGGCACCAGCTTCTAAAACTTTGGCAAAGATAAATTGTGTTTCTTGCTGCACTAAAGTAATTAAATCGTATGCAGCCATTTCAAATTTAATGGTGGTTGCTGCCCAACTTTTAAAATCGGGTGCTAACCGAGAAAGCGATGTTGCTACTTCATCTTGTAGCCATAAAACTAATGGAAAAGGAAGACTCGTAGCGTAGATATCTCGTGCTTGGTTGATGTTAGTGAGTAAGTCTTCGAGGTGAATTATTGATTCTAGACCAGAAATCATTACAGCTGAGGGCAATGAATCTGTGGCAACGGCAGGATTATCTAGAAATAGTTCTGATAGTATTGTGGTGTGTAAGGCAGTAGTTGAAGGCTGAAGAAAGATTTCTCGTATATTGATATCTTTGGTGAGAAAGCGCAGATGCTCCAACATTGAAGTGCGTAATTGTAGATAATTGCACCTAACTAAAATCAGGGCAAATTGATTTTTTGAAAGTGCGATCGCCCGAATTAGCCTTTGTAGAGAATGCTGATTTTGGCTTTGTTTGCTTGCATCTGTTAGTTGCCATGTCATAACTAAAAACTGGGCTATTAAATAAAGAGAAAAAATGCCACATCAAAAATCCAAATATGCTGCCAGCATAGTTAAATTTTGGCGTTGCTGATTCCATGTATGAATCTGATTTTATCTAATACCAAAATCCTTGTAGTAGAGACGTTTTATCAAACGTGCTACATGAGGATTCATACCTCTATTCAGCAACGCCGGAATTTTTAAGTTATCAGTTGTTGTATATACAGCTCAGACCAAATATACATCGCTTAGAAGCGTTTATACTTTTGTCTTATTTTGCTGCCAAGTCACAACTTTTTCTGTTTCTGCCAAGGCAGGACTGATGCCAAACCAGCGTCCGATGCGATCGCGATATTCAAATACCAACATGCTTCGCAGTAATCTTTGGTAATCAGACTCCCCTTGAACGCTTTGCTGGTGTACTACTTCAAATAACAATTCCCATTCTTCTTCGTTAATCGCTAACAGCAAATCGTCACGGTAATCTTTAATCACCGCTTCTAAACAGTTTCTAGTAAAAGGTGGATCTTGCCGTTGCAGGCAACTATAAAGCAGTCCTAGTAAGTTACGGATGTGACCTCCACTTACCCGACATAAGCGATCTAGTGTTTCTGGATGGTCGAATAATTCGCCTATTAATGAGGGTCTGGTATTCCAAGGAATTTGAGGAAAGGCTCTGGCTAATACTAGCTGGCTCAGTAATGACATACCTGGTTCGTAGTCAATACCGTCTCTTTGCCGCACCAATACCATTGGCAAGACTTTGGGAGCAATACCTCCCCCCAGGCGATTTTTTAATGTTTCGTACTCGTTAGAGAAAAGTAATGGTAGGGGAATTGTGTAAACTAGATGGCATTTCAGCCGACGCAGTTGTTCACCTCGGTCGATGAAGAGATACTCTGGTTGCGATCGCCCGGATGCTAATGTACGCATATCTACTCGATCCAAGTTATCGACGATGACAACCAGTCCTTTTTGACCCCTCAGTTTTAGCTGTTCTATGCCTTTGTCTAAAACCTCTTCGTTAATCGCTTGCAAAATACTATTGGTACGCGGTTCCAGATATTGCCTCAGCTGAGTACGCATCTGAGGGCTATCTTTTGCTTTGGCACTGATTTTGGCAATACCTAAGGAAAACTCTGCCTCTGCGGATAACTGTATGGGTGTTTGCAAAAAATCCCCAATATCTTTAAACAAGTTCGCAAAGTAACCTGGTTTCAACTTGATGCCGATCGCTTCTAAACTGACACTGACTTGACGGGCTACACTTAGCAAAATATCGCTAATATCTATATCTGCCATGTCCAAATCTTGACTGGACTCAAAATAAACGACATGAAATCCCGCTAACTCTAACTCGGCTTTGAGACGCTGCAATTCTGTTGATTTACCGCAGCCAATATGACCCGTAAATAACTGGCAGGTCGGCTCATCTGGAGAAATACGGACGATTGTCCGTTGCAACTCTTCAACAATCTTGCAACCACGTACATCCGAAAAATCTATGTAATACTGCCGATCCAGCGCATTACTCATATTTAACGTGTAGCTTGGGTTACAGGCTTTATAAAAAGTTGACAAATTTAGTGTGGTTTTCATGTAGATGCAATTAACTTGTAGGTTTATACACAAATAATCTCTAACTAAAATTGTGGTTGATGATTAACTCACAAGTTAGGTCTTAAGAAGAACAGTTCTGGATGTGACAGACGCACTTCAACAGCAACTATTCTACTCATAGAAAGATTTATTTGTTGTCCCTGATACATTAAGTCTACCTGTTATTTTTACAGATACTGTTGCCGTTTTAACAATTTGAAGTTAAACAAATCCTCTGTAACTGGGTTAATCTGTCATGGAAATCTACTTATCGGTGTAATCTTCGTTGGTATAAACACCGATTAAGTACGCAAAGTATTAATTTTAGCAAGATGCGAATAAATTACATCATGGTTCTTTACCATTATTTTGTATTGCTGTCAATTATACTTACAGTATACATTAGATTATACCCCTAAATAGGGTTTGCAATCTTTTCCAAAAAAAAATTTGCAATAACTTTATGTACCAGCTATTACTTCTTCATACAAGTATGGCAATATTTTTTTGGTTGACTCTTTGAGAGAAGGCGAGAAGAAATAAATGCATAATATAATGCTTGTTCTCCTTTTTTACTTATAGGTATTTTGGCAACGACACATCGACACTGAAGCGCATACTTGTGCCGAGTGACGTAAAGCTCGTGTAAAGTGGTGCCTAAACGGATTCCTCGATTAAGGCTGCGATCGCACAGGAAAAAGGCTACATTGGGTTCTAATTAAAGACAGCAAAATTTCACTAAAGAGTTACATGCAAGAAAATAAAAAGTCTTGAAGATAAGACCTAATGACAAAGCTTAAGAGCGTTTACTGAAATTAATTGACGATACAAGGGTATCAACGTTCTTATATTCCCATGTGTGAAAGGAGTTTGAATGGCTGGCATGGTATCAGTTTCCCGCACGGATTTGCGAGTGAAGCGTCATAAATTACGTCGGCAACGGCAAATGAAAATTATTCAGGCTATTTGGCGAATCTTTGCTGTTAGTAGCCTGTTAGGTGGTTTATTATGGGTGGCAAGTCAACCGATGTGGGTGCTAGAAACTCCCAAACAAATTGAGATCAAATCAGGCTTACGCTCACTTTCTCCTGAAGCCATCCAAAAAGTGCTGGTGTTGTCTTATCCGCAGTCTTTATGGAGAATTGAACCGTCTTCCATCGCTGAATCTTTGACAAAACAACCAATTATTGCCAAAGCAAGCGTTACGCGTCGTCTATTTCCACCTGGATTAATTATTGATATTCAGGAGCGAGTACCTGTAGCTGTAGCCCAAAGCCATCACCAAGCAAATCCCACAAACGACGCAAGCATTGCTTCATCAACGGGGCTGCTAGACGCAAATGGGATTTGGATGAATCAAGAAAAATACACATTACTTAATCCTAACGTCAAGTTGCCCAGTCTCATAGTTATTGGCTCTTTTGAACAGTACCGTCCTTACTGGAATCAGCTTTATCAATCTGTAAGCCAAAGTTCCGTTAAAATCATGGAAATTGATTGTCAAGATCCAACAAATATAATTCTGAAAACAGAACTGGGATATGTGCATCTCGGTGCTGTGAGTCCCCAAATAAGTGAACAAATCAAAGTTCTCACCCAAATGAGCCATTTACCTACACAACTTAATCCTAATCAGATAGAATATATCGACCTGAAAAATCCGGAATCCCCTTTAGTACAAATGAACCAAAAAACCGTCAAGTCTAACTCTCAAACTCGTTAAAAAGATTAAACGGATGAGAATACTCTAATTGCTCAGAGTCAATAAATAAGTTTTATGCCAAGAAATAAATATTTATTATTTTTGGTTTTCCCACAACATACACCAAAATTGGCGTTAACTTCGCTCTTACAATGGGAGAAACAATTATAAAATCTTGCCTTTGGGAGTAAAACCCTGCTTATTGTTACCTTAACATAAGCCTGAAGAGAAGAAGAGTGCGAATTAACGAAATCATTTGTTACCTCCAGTTTAAGGATAAGTTTTGAAGTGGTCGCAGGTACAATTACTAAGAGTGGCAATGGTAAATTTAATCACGAGTATAACTTACTAGTAAAAAAGAGGAGAGGTAATTGGGGATACAAAATAAATGCTGAGAAAAATAGGAGTAAAGATATTAAGGAGGAGTGGAAGTTATACAGGTCAATTTTAGGTAAATATAGGTATACTTCTCTAGAATTGGGTGTGCGATCGCGTAGGGCGCCCTGTTGCCCAGGCTTCCGGCTGCCCTGTTTCTCTAGAACAGGGGAGGGGTTGCCTGTTGGTAAGATACGGGCGATCGCTTTACGGATTATGTACAACAGGCTTGCTTTGGGCAAGGTTGCCCTGTTTTATAGAAATAGGGAATAAGTTGTCTTGGGGCAACTTATCCTAGAACATGCGGGCGATCGCGTGCGTTAATGGTAGATTCAAGAGTAAAATTTCGCGTTTCTAATCCTGTTACGGTTGTAATAAGTGAGAACAAGAAAGAACATAGCCATATATTATGGCATCGTTAAATATAGTTGACTCCTGGTGTGAATAACACCTGAAAAATTCGTTTATCTACCCTTTTCAATCCAATGACACTTGATAATAACCAAAAACTTAGTTATATAAACTCCCAGTCACCCGGACAACCAGGAATGTCACTAGCAGTTAACTCCACCAATCCCTTTAATCATTCCGGACTGAATTTCGGACAAAATAACGATAGTAAAAGAATCCCTACTGAAGATCCCCGAATTGGTGATATTGTTCCCGGTCGAGTCGCCAATATCAAAGTAATTGGTGTGGGTGGGGGTGGTGGAAATGCTGTAAACCGCATGATTGCCTCTGATGTGAGTGGGATAGAATTTTGGACAACAAACACCGATGCCCAAGCCTTAACACAAGCACAGGCTTCCAAGCGCTTACAAATAGGACAAAAGCTGACGCGAGGTTTAGGCGCCGGTGGCAATCCGGCTATTGGTCAAAAAGCTGCTGAGGAATCACGGGACGAAATTGCTACAGCTTTAGAAGGTGCCGATTTAGTCTTCATCACTGCCGGTATGGGTGGTGGTACGGGTACGGGTGCAGCGCCAATTGTTGCCGAAATCGCCAAAGAAATGGGCGCTCTCACGGTTGGTGTGGTAACACGTCCATTTTTGTTTGAAGGGCGCCGACGCACCAGCCAAGCCGAGCAAGGTATTGAAGCTCTCAAAGGTAGGGTAGATACGCTAATTATCATCCCGAATAACAAGCTGCTGGAAGTAATTCCAGAGCAAACACCGATGCAAGAAGCTTTTCGCTATGCAGATGATGTGCTGCGTCAAGGGGTGCAAGGTATCTCTGATATCATCTTGATCCCCGGTTTGATCAACGTTGACTTTGCCGATGTGCGAGCGGTGATGGCAGATGCTGGATCGGCGTTGATGGGGATCGGTGTTAGTTCTGGGAAGTCAAGAGCTAGAGAAGCTGCGATCGCAGCTATTTCTTCGCCCTTACTAGAATGTTCTATTGAAGGAGCTAGAGGAGTTGTTTTTAATATTACTGGTGGTAGTGACCTCACCTTACATGAAGTAAATGCTGCCGCAGAAACAATCTACGAAGTAGTCGATCCCAACGCCAATATTATTTTTGGTGCGGTGATTGATGACAGACTGCAAGGTGAAGTGAGACTTACCGTAATTGCCACAGGATTTACAGGTGAAATGCAAGGCACACCACCGCAAAACGTAGCTAATGCACGGGTAGTAAGCCCACCACCAAGACGACAGGCACCCCAGCCACCAGTAACCCCACCAACACCAGTTGTAGAACCCAAAGAAAAATCCGGATTGGATATTCCAGAGTTTCTCCAACGACGGCGACCAAAGCCTTAAGCTGCCAAGCTGTACTAGTAGCTTACAAAGCCTTAATTTCAGTTCCCAGCTTTCACCGGGAGCAGGGATAAGCAATTGAGTTGTCATTCGGTGATGTTGCTAATTGCTAACAAAACTCGTCAACGCTAACCACAAACTTAATTAATTTAGGTAGGAGTCCGCCAGTTCGGATATCCAAATAATCCGCTTGGTATAAAAAAGCAAAAGGGAAGAGTTTTAATTAAAGTGATTGCCTCCGCGTTTTCACCATCAGGGCTTGCACTTCTACTACTGCACTACGGAGCGCGCAGAGAACACAGAGGAAGGAAAAAAGAAATTCAAAAACCCTTTACTTTTAACTTTTTCCTTGTGAAGCTTGCTCAACCCATTGAATTACCTGTTGACCAAGGTGGATATTGTCGAAGCGATCGATTTCGCGAATTCCGGTGGGACTGGTGACGTTAACTTCGGTCAGGTAGCCACCGATAACATCAATACCGACAAAAATTAAGCCGTCTTTACGTAGGGTTTCGGCTAATTGGGTGCAAATTTCATGCTCTCTAAGGGTAATTTCGGTTTGAGCAACTGTACCACCAGTTGCCATGTTATTACGAAAGTCAGTTCCACTAGAAAGGCGATTGAGGGCACCAATTGGTTCCCCATCAAGCAAGATAATTCGTTTGTCTCCCTCTTTTGCTTGGGGTAGATAGGTTTGCACCATAACTGGAACTCGACCTAAAAGGGTACTGAGTTCGACTATGGAGTTAAAATTGCGATCGCCTGGTTGCAAAAATAAAATCCCTTCTCCAGCTTTGTTTCCTAGTGGTTTGAGAACTGCTGCACCTTTTGCTTCCACAAATTCCCGAATAAATTGCTTATCGGCGCTGACAATGGTTTCTGGAATTGCTTTGGTAAACTGGAGGGCATACATTTTTTCGTTTGCCGCTCTAATACCACTGGGACTATTAATCACCAGGGTTTTGCTTTGGTCGATGTAGTCCAGAATGTAAGTGGCATAAAGATAGGGAACATTAACTGGTGGATCTGTCCGCATAAATACGGCATCCATTGTTTCCAGGTTCGTCAGGGTACGCTCACTTAATTTGTACCAAGGATTCGCCGCCAAATAGCGTCCTTCCACCAACTGCACTGGTACAAGTTCCACCCGTTCTAACAATGCCCAAGCTTTGCTATCTACCACACTCAGCAAATTTACTTGAGTTACCCAAATTTCATGTCCCAAGATTTGTGCTGCTTCCATCAGAGCAACGCTGGTATCATGACACGGGTCAAGAGTAGAGATAGGATCTATTATAAAAGCTAGTTTCACACTTAATGCCTCAATCGCCAGGAAATTCCGCTGTTATCAATTTAGATTATCCCCTGACGATTTGACCGATGTGCATAATATCTTGTGAAAAGACATCGCACTCATCTGAGAAACTTAGATATTATTAGTCGCAGCTAGTAACTCATCTAGCTTGCCTTGGGCGTCTAAAGCGTGTATATCATCACAACCACCTACGTGGCGATCGTTAATAAAAATTTGCGGCACAGAGTGTCGTCCATTTGCCCTTTCAGTCATTTTGTCCCGTGCTGCCTCGTCTCCATCAACACTGTATTCAACAAATTCAACGCCTTTTGTCCTCAGTAAACTTTTGGCACGGATACAAAACGGGCAAGTTCTCCAAGTGTAAATTTCTACTTTAGCAGCCATAACGCCCTCAACTTTATTTAATTCTTCTTAATTTTAGAACTTTGTTACTGGCTCTTGTAGCCGCTCTATGCCGTTTTGGGGCGATCCTCTTTTATCTGCTTCCTTAGTCGGTGATGATCTGATGATCTGTAGTTTCTCAATAACGCATGAAAGTTGCATTTTCCTTTCTTTTGCTGTGTGACTTGAAAAAGGCAGTGCGAGCAGTTTTGAGCCTAATAATAAAGCAGCGGAGCCTTTTCGTGAGACATTGCCTGACGAAATCAGCACCGCTATCAAGCTATTAAGTCAATTTTTCGCTTCTTCGGATACACATCTGACACGTAAATTCAAAATTCCTTCGTAGTTGACTTTTTAGGTATCTCCTTGTTTTTTACACTCAGCGATCGCTTAATGAAAAGCTTAGTTTTTCCTAAAATTAGGTTTATTGCTGTAGTTTTACACCTGATGATCGGTTATTTATAGGACTTACGCACTCGTTACCAGAAAACAAGACTTTGAGATTGCTTCCTTGCGTCGCAATGACGGAAATACGTAGTCCGTGCGTAAGTCCTGATTTACTTCTGCACATTTTTAGACTCGCGACGGCGGGCAATGACCATTCCACCCACAACTAGACCAAGACCTATGGAAGCACTCGGTTCTGGGACTCTAACTTTTGGGGGTTGGGGGGGCTTTACGTAAGAAGCTACAAATAATGAAGCATGAGACAGTTCCTTACCTTTACCTTCTTTACCATTTCCAGCTAGAGCAACGCCAATGGTGTTGAAGAATCCGTCTAAACCTGTTTTCGTAAAATCAATGTCTTTAAAGAGATAGGCGCTGTATTTAGTACTGCTCTTGAGGCTAATCACGAACGTACTCGGACCACTGCCAAGTGCTTTACCTAGACCCCATGAGCCAGCATCAGAGCCGTTTTGTGCTTTAAATCCAAAGAGATTGTTTTCGTTCGAGTCTGACTTCCCAGCTAGCGACCAATTGGCGTTAGAACCAAGATCGAATAAACCGTTGTTCAACTGAGTAAGTAAGGGATTTCCTGCCCCTGTGTCATTACCATCAAAGGGTCCTTTACAAGCAGTAGCATTAGTTTTTCCAATTAAGACATCGGTAACATTACAAGCCAAACTAGAACCAGTGCTTGTGCTGGAAGTAGTGTTGCTGGAAGTGTTAGTTGTGGTGGAAGTTTGATTTTTATTATTATTACCGCCATCATTTTTTGCTAAAGCTGAGGGAGCTAATGCTAAACAATAGAGTCCAATTACAGATGTAATTGATAATCCAAAAACTGCTTGGGAAAATTTTGTGGGCATCTTGACTTGGAAATTCTCTTTATTGAACAACGAAAAAAATATCTTGTGTGAACTGTTTGTAACTCACTCCACAATTATGTTCTTAAAAAATAATTTTTGGCTAATCATATGGCGCGTTTTCTTCATATCTTTATTTAGTTGTTTAAAAATATAAAAGCTTTATATAAATATGAATATAGTTTTTTGTTCAAATAATTTCTTTTATTTTTTTTGTAAAAATACTGAAATTAGCATAAGATATTTATCTACAGATTTACGTATAAATAGCAATTTTATTTTTAGATTAAAATCTGTAAATACAAACACTATAAGGTTTTAAACAATGTATTTTATATATTGAGCAATTTTTCCAGTAGATAAAATTAAATAAGCTTCAGAAAAAATACGTAATTAATATTACTGAAAAACAAATAAATATTTTTTGAAGTTATTAGTTAAAATCCGTATTATTCCCAGATAAACATCAATGCGTGATGATTCTTGTAACTTAGTTAAATCAACTGTGTAGACCTATAAACCAATACCGTTCAGTTAAGAATTTTTGGTACTGATTAGACGTGTAGAGACGTAGCATTGCTACGTCTCTACGAGGATTCGGGGCTTAACTGAACGGTATTGACCTATAAACATGTCTTTAGCAATTGAATACCTATAAAAAAATAAAGTCCGCTCAGGCGGACTTAAAAAAGTGTATTTAACTGGATTGGGTATGAGTCAGATTCCTTAACATAAACGACATGTCCGTAGAACTTCTGACTATTGATTTTAGAGGACTTGTAGTTTGTTTAGTTTGCCAAACTTAAATGTTTAGCGACCAGAAGTGGCGTATTCAATTAGTAGAGCAAGACGCTGGCGGAGAGTTTCTAATCCCAGGCGATCGCTTGCGGAAATAAACACCGCTAAGGGAAACTCTTCCTGAGCTAAAGCTAAAATTTCACTATCCACTTGGTCTATTTTGTTAAAAGCAACGATCGCAGGTCCGGGAGTCACTGGCATTGCTGCTAAAATTTCTCTGACGGCGCGAATATGACTCAACCAAGCTGGATGTGACAAATCTACTAAATGCAGTAAAGCATCAGCTTCTGTAACTTCCTCTAAAGTGGCACGGAAGGCATCCATTAATGATGCAGGCAATTCCTGGATAAATCCGACTGTATCTGTCAGCAGAATTTCCTGAGTTTCACCTGTATCAGCATGGGGAATGACTAACCGACGTGTAGTCGGGTCAAGTGTAGCAAATAGCTGGTCAGCCGTGTAAATTTCCGCATTAGTTAGGGCATTGAGCAAAGTAGACTTGCCAGCGTTGGTATAACCAACCAAAGCCACTGAAGGAACTTCAAGATGTTGTCGCTTTTGCCGCAGACGGGAACGATGCGCTTGCAGTTGGTTGACTTCTTGTTGTAGTCGAGAAATGCGCCTTCCAATACCACGGCGTTCGGTTTCTAGTTTCGTTTCACCAGGACCGCGAGTACCTATACCACCACCCAACCGAGACATTGCCTGACCTCTACCTGTAAGTCGCGGCAGCATATATTCTAACTGTGCCAGTTCTACTTGCAATTTACCTGCACGAGACTGAGCGCGTTGGGCAAAGATATCTAAAATAACTTCGGTGCGGTCAACTACCCGAACACCAATTTGTAATTCTAAGTTACGGACTTGGGCGGGTGAGAGATCGCGGTCAAAAACGACGAGATTTGCGCCGATGGTTTGAGCGGTGAGGGCAATTTCTTGAACTTTACCTTCGCCGACTACTGTTTGCGGATGAATGCGCGATCGCTTTTGTTGCATTGTCTGCAATACGTCTCCCCCGGCGGTATCGACCAACCGTGCCAATTCCGTTAATGTATCTTGGAATTGTTGGGGTGTGGTATTAACAGTAAATACACCGACAATCAAAACGCTATCGCGATCGGCATCTACTTCTTTAGCAACAAATTCCCGCCCAAAGTCTGCTTCTAGTGCTTCCACCAAGTCAAGAAAATCTTGGTCTGTCAACACGTCTAAGCTGAGGGGCGGTGATATATTCCAACTTGGAGATGGGATATTGCTTGATGGTGTGAGTGAAGTTGGACTTGCGATCGCTACACGGGATTCTTGAGCCGTCAGGTGCGCTAAATAAGCTTCTTTGACGTACCCAGTAGCGCCACCACCCCGCTTTGTAAATCCAGTTCCGGTTATATTTAGCACAACTAGGGCATCTAGGCGTTGCAGTGCCATCGATGTCAACGCGGCTTCGTTGGGCGGTTCTGACTTCAGATGAGTGGAGATACAACGAATACCGCTGAGTCGTTCTGCACCGTAGCGGGGCAATTCCAGCAGTGGGATTTGCGTTTGACGCGCTGAACCTACCCCCACGCGGATGACTTGTCCGCGACGATTGAGGTAGGCACACACGGGTTGATTGATTTCTGTACTAATTGCAGCCAGTCGCTGGGAAAATTCAGGCGTGGTTAAGCGATCGCCTGGTATGCGCTGGTGATACAGCCTAGCTAGTTGTTTGAGCTGGCTGGATTTTAGTCCTTGGAGATTACCAAAGATAGTCTCTATAGGCGTTTATGACCAGTAATATGGTCCCCCGAATCCTTCTATGTCTATTTTACAACAGGGTTTAGGCTCCTATCTATCTCCTTTGAGGGATGCGTTAGGAATTAGTTCACAGTGGGTATTTATTTGACGCTATTTTGGTGGTAGTAACCCACAAATCGAGCAATGGTAACAACACGCGCCGCCTGAAGACAAAACTTAAGGATCTATTTCACCAGTTTGTTGAAGTGCAAAATTGATAATAGTTTCACTTAGCCTAATTCCACGAGCAATCATTCTGTCAATTGCTTGTTTAATATCAATCGGGTATCCTTCTCGGTGTGCACGCAACAAAATACCGATAGTACCTGTAACAGAAAGACCGCTTAACCTGGCAACTCGTCTACCAGCTGCTTCATCAATGCAAACAGTCTGGATATTTTCATTGAGCGCAAGTTGGATAACAGAAGCTTCTCCTAAATCTAAAGAATTAAGTAAGAATGGATAAATATTAGTTAAGGGTATTTGCGATTTTTGTAGCCAATCGGCATCCTCAAATTCACTTACCGCAAATCCGCTTGCACCTCCAGCAAGTATTTCTTGACAAACTTCAAAGGGAACCAAAACCTGAGTATACAAAGATTGAAGAATTCTTAAATCTCCTATTGCCGCTATTATGGAAATAAGTGGTGCTGTGTTGATAACAATTATATTAGTTTCAAGCATTCGCTAAATCAGATATCAGTTCTTCTTCTGTTAAATCAATCATAGCTACACCATAATGGTGTAAATTAAGTAAAAAAGTTACCCTATCTATACCTGCTAATTGTGCAGCTAAACCAGAAGAAATGCGTTTCATTTCAAATAGTTTAACTGCCATTGCCATTTTTGCTTCTTGTTCAAACTGTTCTCGCGTTTGCTGTAAGGCATCTGGTAAAGTTTCTGGATAGTCAATTTTAAGTTGTGACATAATTTTTATCAGGATAATCGGTTGTAATTTTCAATTGTCATAAAGTCTTTCGTCTTCTGGTACGTAGCCATTCAAAAAAGCGTCATGGCTGCGAGTGCTTTCGGTTTCTTCTACATGAATTATGTTGTCAATCTCAGTTTCCCAATCTTCACCATCTAAAATAGAAAACTCTGTTAATTCTGGGTCGTTTAAAAAATCTTCAGTTGTTGCAGCTATATAAGGTGCTAGTAGTTTGTGGCGTTCTTTTACAGTCAGTCTAGCAATTTCTTGCAAAGATAACTGTTTTTTCTCTTGGGTTGTTGATGAAATACTAGAATTTGATGCTTCGCTGCTTACCTGCTTTATCTGTCCTGCTTTTTGGACTAGAAATTCAACAAAATCAAGCACTTCCTGTTGTTTTTCATTTGGGAGGATTCGCAAATTATCTAATATTGCTTTTTCCAAATTTATTGTTTCTGACATCTAATGTACCTCTGTTTCACACTGCCTTGTCTTTTAATCCTGCAAATCCATATCATCTTCCAGTTGTTCAGCAGCTTCTGAGTAATTGAACATGAAGACAAACTTGCTTTTAGGTAGAATTAACGTGGGTAGATATAAAGAACCATCCCACTTCTTTTCCTTCTCGCCTTTCTCATACATCACAACTAAAGTTGGAATATTGGAGTATTTGTTTCTAGGCTTACTTATCCATTCACTTTGCGCGAAACCTGAACCCTGCCAAGGTCTATCAGTTTTGTTTGATAATTCAAGTCCGTCTCCTTTTTGCCCCCGGCGAATATTTAGCATTCCGTTGTGAATGTCTTTTGCCTCCATTGCCTTTAGGACTTCTTTGACTCGTTTATCCTCCCATGAATATCCAGGGCAACGACCACTCGGCATATGCTCCAGAATCTGCAACAAAAAGCTGATCTCAACCTCATAGTATTCGTTGTCGTCACCTTTGTATTCAGAGAGCAGCTTATCTAAAGCTTCTGTGTGTTGCCTTACTTCCGAAGCTTTCCAAAGCGGATCGCGAGGGAAAATTGATGAGCCAGGTATGAAAGCATCAATTGCTGCTGGATTCAAAACGTTAGAACGAGTTGGTTTTAGTTTGGAACCAACCCAAACAGGCGTTATTTTAATATTGCTAAGATCGTCACCAATAGCCTGACGCATTCCCTCATCAGCTTCATGAATTGCCCGGAAATCTTCTAAAATGCGTTCGGGTAGGAAGAGACGAGTAACATCCTTGAGTTCTTGACGATAACCAAACATTCGTGCGTGCTGATGAACTGTATCCATCGTCTTTTGCTTGGCATCACGCCCATAATAGGTAATCATCAATCCCTCAATCGTTACACCACGTCCCAAGCGGTTTCCCCCAATTAGAATGTTCATTCCAGGATTGTACTTCAGTTCTTTATCTGGATTGCTGGCATCGATGACCTTTGGTATGGTATTTCGTAGCTCATGCTCTAGCTCCGTAACTAAATCATTGAGTGGTGGTAAATTTGTTGCTGTTTTGCTTAACTCTTGGTAAGCTTCAGTAAGCCATTTCAGTGCCTCCTCACGCTTTGTAGGAGATGATTTTTCTCTTAGAGCTTTGTCAAGCTCTACAACAAAGCTGCGAATAACCTTTTCTAAGGTGCTATGAGTGATACGCTTGTGATCAATATGAGCTAAAAAAGAATACTTAGCATCTGAACTTTTTGTAGATTCAATCTTGTAAATTGAACCCAAGAAGAAACAGCATAGAGCTAGTCTAAGTCCAGGAGGAATATCCCAATTATTACCAGGGTTTATCTTTCCTCCCTGCTTTTTTAATTGATCCAGTTCTTCTGGCGCAACTTTTGTGCAGCAGTATTTGCTATCCTCTGCAAAAAATAAATCTCCTCCCATGTAACTATCACCGGGTTTAGGGAGAGCAGCACAGAAAGCAGGTTTGCAGGGATGATCAAGATTTTGCAGCAGTAGGCTTTGAGGAGTTGCTGTAATTTGCAAATAGATATGATTAGCTACCTCTTCTCGAATCTTGCCTATTTTTTCAAAAATTGCACTGTCTGGAACCGTATCTTTACCCTTCTTTGCTTGCTTTGCTTCATTGGTGTTCGGGCTAGCATTATCAGCCTCATCATCAAATATCAGAGTCGGTACACTACTGGCTTTAGCAAACTTGAGAACTTTAAGCAAATTATCTAAATGATTCTTGTTTTTAGTGGATACCAGTACAACACCAGTGTCTTTTATATAGTCAAGTAATTGATTAGTAGCAAAGTCTTCTGGATCGTTTCTCCATTGTTCCCAATTACGAACAGCAGGTCCAGCTTTAAGCTGATTGGCGAAACGATCGGCAGTTTGCTTACCAAGCCAAGTATTATCAGAAGTCAACACAATGAAGCAACGAAATTGATTAGCCTGAGCAAGTCCTAGTGTAGCAATGGTACTATTAGTCTTGCCGCTTTGGACTTTGCCGTAAATTAGTCCAGTAGTGCCATAAGGTATTTTATCATCCTTATTTTTACCCTTATAAAGCTTACTTACAATACCTGTACCTTCAGCACCAACATCACCCGATCCAAATGTTTCGGAGTAGACATCAACGCAATTTTGGACGATTTCAATCGCAGTTTGTTTTAATTGCTCTGCTGCTTTATCGTCAATTTTGCTTTTAATACTCTCAATAAACTTGTTAATGCAATATCCATCAGTTTTAATAGGAATTTGACTCATAGCTGTTGTCTTTATTTGATAAAATTACGCGAGGAAAATCACTTTGAGGTACGGTCTGATCCATCCGTTGCCTACCAGGACCACTTATATGATAGCTACCATGTGTTTGCCGAGACACGGATATGTGCTGACCAGCAATACTAGTGTCTGTGTCTAAGACACTCCAAAGGCGCTGTTTAGCAATGCAGCAGATGCCGTCTTTGTGACAGATGAGGGCTATGAATACTGAAACGCTAGGATACTTGCTATTGAGAGTATCTAAGGCTGACTCTTCTTGGCTGCTTAAGGTGAAAGACCATGCAGATTTTGGTTTTTTGGAAATCTTGAAGAGAATAGCCGATTTAATGCTATCAGCTTCAATCAGATATACGGATGTATGTACCCAAGAGGCATGAGTAACTGTAATACTTTTTCCATAGTTAATTAGCCGCAAAAATGCAGCACCATAAAGGAACTCCTGATCGTTGATCATCGTGAAATCTGAACAAGGTTTGTGAGTAAATCTGTATGATTAACCATAGGTAACAAATATTGCACTGTTACTCATGCTAGCGAAGATTATAAAGAATTAAGTAACCAGACAGAATTAATTACAATATAGATTCTTTGCCAGGTAAGGATTTCAGCCCATATTTTTTGTAATTAATTGTGTCCAACTACTTAAGGATATACAGAGGCAAATGGGATTGGAAGCGATCGCCTCCACCATCAATTAAAGCTGGCTAGAATGATGAAAAGAAAACTCACTTATTAGGTGATATTGTGGCAAAAATCACTCTCGAAGTACCAGAAGAACTTTCGCAACAACAGCGACGGAATGAATTATTAAAAGAAATCGCCCAAGCAGAGAATGAATATTCTCAGGGTAATGTCCGACGTGGTTCAGTGGCAGATTTAATGGCGGAGTTGGACAAAATTAAGTGCAATAATTAATTATGAATACCCAAATAATAAAACTCCCCATTCCCTCGCACTATCACCCCGAAAAAGGGAGCGAAGTTTGGCGCGTACCTTATCAACAACGTGCAGCAGAAGCACAAACATGGGCAAAAGAACACAATATCAAACTCGCATCAACAGACAAAACCCGCATTTGTCTACTTTTAATTGATGTGCAAAATACCTTTTGTATTCCCGATTTTGAATTATTTGTAGGCGGAAAATCTGGTATTGGGGCAGTGGATGATAATCGGCGATTGTGTGAATTTATTTATCGCAACTTGGGCGTAATTACGACAATTATACCGACGATGGACACTCACACAGCCATGCAAATTTTCCATCCTATTTTCTGGGTGAATGCCGCAGGTGAACATCCTACACCTGCGGCTTCTAGCATTACTCCAGCAGACATTGAAAAAGGAATTTGGAAAGTTAACCCCGCAGTTGCTTTTAGTCTAGGATATGATTATAAATTTTTAGAAAAACATGCTTACCATTATGTTAAACAATTAACTCAAAATGGCAAATATCCACTAACAGTTTGGTTTTATCATTCTATGTTAGGTGGTATTGGTCATGCTTTGGTTTCATCTGTTGAGGAAGCGATATTTTTTCACTGCATTGCTCGTAATAGTCAAACGCAATTTGAAATAAAAGGGGATAATCCTTTAACAGAAAATTATTCTGTGCTGCGTCCAGAGGTTTTGGAAGGTGTTGATAAAAATCCAATTGCTCAGAAGAATACACGTTTAATTCAACAACTTTTAGGGTTTGATGCTGTTATCATTGCCGGACAAGCTAAAAGTCACTGCGTTGCTTGGACTATTGACGATTTGTTAACAGAAATTCAGCAGATAGATGCCACGCTTGCGAGAAAAATCTATCTGCTGGAAGATTGTAGTTCGCCGGTTGTTGTACCAGGTGTGGTGGATTATACAGAGCAGGCTGATGCGGCGTTTGAAAGGTTTGCTGAGGCAGGGATGCATGTAGTTAAATCTACGGAAGAGATTAACTTTTTTTAACGCAAAGGAACGCGGAGGAATTCGCAGAGGAACGCGGAGAAAATTTTTGCCTTTAAAATAACCATTAACGCTGGATGTACTGTTTTGGATCTTTGGCTACCCAACCTAAGTCTGAACTGGAGCGTATTTCAAAATGAAGGTGGGGTTGGGTGGAGGTAGGTTTTCCGGTTGTACCTACGGTTCCGATTTCGTCTTTTTGTTTTACTTGCTGACCGACGGAGACTTTGATATCTTTCAGATGAGCGTAGCGGCTTTGGATTTTGCCGGCGTGATTAATTATTACCAAGTTGCCGTAAGTGCCTTGATTGCCAGCAAAGACTACGGTTCCTGGTGCGATCGCTTGCACTGAAGTTCCCACGGCTGCTAACAAATCGACACCACTGTGAAAGAAAACTTCATTTGTCGAAGGATTAATCTGCCAACCATAAGCTAATGCCACTGTCGCAATTTGTTGCAAAGGGTATCCAGTGAATTTAACTGGAGTGCTAGCTGTGGTGGAATCACTTACTGGACGATTCCGCGCTGAATTCCCCTGGGGTACAAACACGACTCTGGGATCTTTTTCACAACCATTAATCTCAAATAGCGCGTCAGCACGGATTTTATACTTTGCTGCGACTTCTCGCCAAGTTTGTCCGCGAGGCACTTCCACGACAATTCCATCGTAGGGAGGAATTAAAATTTCACTACCTACGGCTACTCTGCGGTTTCGCAAATCGGGATTCATAAGGGTAATGGTTGTTGGTGTGAGATTGTAGCGCTGGGCTATGCTTTCTAAAGTTTCGCCAGAAGCAACTTTATGGCGTTGGAAACGTTCAAGAGCTGGAGTGGGACAACCTGGAACTGAAGCGATCGCGCTTTTTGATGGGATTATGGACACTAGCCCAAGGACGCTGACTAGGAAACACAGAAACTGTTGACGAAAGGGAAAAGTCATGTAGAGACTGGGGACTGGGGACTGGGGATTGGGGACTGGGAAAATATCACTAACCCAACCACTAACTACTAACATTGTAGAGACGCGATTAATCGCGTCTCTACTCCCCATAAAATCCGAAATTTTATGGGAAGGGAAAAGGTAAAAACCTCGCCCGACGTTAAGCGAAATAATCCTTGTATCGTAAGGGAGGTAGAAACCCCACCCCTCCCTACGGGACGCTACCGCGAACGTGGGTGGCTTAGTTTAATTGCGAATTGCGAATTGCGAATTGCGAATTGGTTTCATTGTCCTTAGTGTCAAATTAGGCTGTCAAGTATCTGTTAACTAGCCTCTAGCTTAACTAAACTTATAAGTTAGCACCTGCATTGCTGTCTATGAAAGTAAAAATTATGAAGTTAACCGTAAAAAAACTAGCCCTTTATCTCTCTTTATTGGCGATCGGTGGTGGTGTAGGATTGTTAGGCGGTCGCTTTATTTTGCCACAAAGTCGCCCATTTCAAGATTTAAAAGCTGTGACAGTGGCTTTGCCTCCACAAACTGTAGCACCTAATCCTGTTGGGGGAGCGATCGCTCCTATTGGCGGCGATAATGTAAATTTTATTGCCACTGCTGTACAAAAAACTGGTCCTGCGGTGGTAAGAATTAATGCAACTCGCAAAGTTGCCAATCCGATTTCTGACGCTTTAAAAAATCCCCTTTTGCGGCGATTTTTTGGGGAGGATGAACAACCAGTTCCCCAAGAAAGGATTGAACGCGGTACGGGATCTGGGTTTATTTTGAGTCCAAATGGTGAATTGCTAACTAATGCTCATGTAGTCGCAGATACAGACACAGTATTAGTGACTCTCAAAGATGGTCGGACTTTTGAGGGTAAGGTGGCGGGAGTCGATCCGGTTACAGATGTGGCAGTAGTTAAAATTAATGCTGATAAGTTGCCAACTGTCAAGCTGGGTAATTCGCAAAACTTAATACCGGGACAATGGGCGATCGCGATCGGCAATCCTCTCGGTTTAGATAATACTGTCACTATTGGCATCATTAGCGCAACCGATCGCACTAGTGTTCAAGTCGGTATCCCCGATAAGCGAGTCAGTTTTATCCAAACTGATGCAGCAATTAACCCCGGTAACTCCGGCGGACCTTTGTTAAACGCCCAAGGTGAGGTGATTGGCGTTAACACTGCCATCCGCGCCGATGCTCAAGGACTCGGTTTCGCGATTCCCATCGAAACCGCTGCCCGCATCGCGTCGGAACTGTTTACCAAAGGGCGTGCTGAACATCCTTTTTTGGGAATTGAAATGGTAGACCTTTCTCCTACCAAAAAACAGCAGATTAATCAAGAAAGTAATCTGAATATTAAGCAGGATAGCGGTGTTGTGATTAAAGGGGTTCTGGAAAAATCACCAGCACAAAAGGGAGGATTGTTTCCTGGAGACTTGATTCAAAAACTTAACCGCAAACCAGTCAAAACAGCCGCTCAGGTACAGAAGGTGGTAGAATCCAGTTCAGTTGGAGACATCCTAGAAATGGAAGTCAATCGCAACCGGAAAATTCTAACCCTCAAAGTAGTCTGTGGGGCTTATCCTGAAAAATAGTCTGTTGGATGTTGCTTGTTGGTTGTTGGTGGATAGTTGGAGGATTGGAGCGTTGGAGCGTTATTCTACTAACCACTATCCACCATCCATCATCCACTATCGACTTAACCACCATCAAATTCCCACTATTGATTATTACTTAAATTTTCTAACTGCATCCGCTGTTCCATCTGGCGCAAAAAATACCCCGTCATCATCGCTGATCCTAAAAGACCAGCTAGATTCTCTCGGTCTGTTGTAATTTGCACATGGAAGTTTTCCGCTGGGAGCATCCCCACAAGCCCTTGAACGTTTTGGGAAATTATTTGTTTAATTTCCGGGCTGACGGACTGCGCGACACGGGCTAAAACTTCTGGAGACTGGTGCTGTAGATATTTGAGTAACTGATTGGGGTATTCGTCAGAATTGTCGGAAACAAGCTGATTAGGGTGTTCCTCAGAGTTGTCATTCAGAAAATTAGAATTAAACACCATTGGCAGTTATGCTAGCTGAGTTGCTATTTCTACTCTAAACCATTCAACTAGGGTAATGCATTCCCCACAAGTATTAGGTAAAAACTTATCCGAAAGACAACCTTTGATTTTATACATCAGTTCTGACTCCCTCCTGCTGATCTTTTGAGATTTCTTTTTGCAGTGCCATTAAGGAGTTAGAAGTTAACAGTCAATAGTCAAAGGTCAACAGTCAACAAACGGAGTATGTTGAGTATACAAAGTAATCAGTAATAAACTGTTTTTCAGGATATCTAGCTTTCTCTACCCGTCTTATATTTAGCTTTATCAAAAATAATTTACGTTTTTATTTGTTATTGTTAATAATATTAAACTTTTTCAGAAATTTTCCGGGAAAAGACCATTATGGCTTTATACGCTGAATTGCATAGACATCTGGGCGGTTCGGTTGTACCCCGTGTTCTGTGGCGATACCTAGAACGCAATTCGTCAGATTTACTTTCGCAGTTTGCTGACTATTCGGCTTTTGAAGAGTTTTTTACGCGATCGCGTAGTACTTTAGATGAATACCTAGAATTGCACACTTTAGTTGAAAGCGTGCAGAATGCCGAAAGTTTGCCCTACTTTATCTATCGTCTGATGCGGGGTGCTTATATTTTTGAGAATTTGGCTTATCTGGAACTACGCTATACTCCTTATCTCCGCACACCAAAGCATTTAAGTCAATCAAAGAGAATTGACCAGATGGCGGAAATTGTGGAAATTGTCGGACGTGCCAGTCAATTACAAGAATATCCCATTGTGACTAGCCAAATACTTTGTATGCACTCGCGCTTGCCTTATGAGGTAAATAAGGCGATTGTGGATTTAGCAGCGCAAAATACCAAGTATATCTGTGGAATAGATGTTGCTGGTGGTGATAGTTATTATGCCCATCGCTTGGATGAGTGGATTAGCTTGTATAATTATGCGCGATCGCTTAACGTCAAAACCACCGGACACCTTTATGAAACCACGGCTGGCTGCTATCCAGAATTATTACCTTATCTGATGCGGATTGGTCACGGCATCCAAATTCCGCTATTGTATCCAGAATTACTTAAAGATGTAGCTAAACGCGGGCAGTGTTTGGAGGTTTGCCCGACAACATACTTAAAAACTGGTACTTTAGATGATATCCGTCAACTAAAGTTAGTTTTTGACCGATGTTTTGATGCGGGGGTAGATATCGCTATTTGTACTGATAATGCGGGTTTGCATAATGTCCGTCTACCCTTTGAGTATGAAAATCTCTTAACTTACGACATTATCAACTTCCAACAGCTACAAGCTTGTCAAGATGCAGCTTTCCGTCATGCTTTTGCTTGGCCCTACGCTCAACGTCCGGCATCATTGTTAAATGGGTTGCTCAAACCTGAACCGGTGAAAGCTTTATCGATGCGGGATAATTAATTAAGTAGTAAGCGCTTCAGCGCTTTATAATAAGCGCTGAAGCGCTTACTACGAAAAAAAATTCTTTACCTCAAGCAGCAGAAGGCTCACACTGAAACGGTACTCCGTTCAGTGTCGTGATGAATGCGCGTGAGTTGACGACAATCTGGTTCCTGATGTACGAAGTACGGAGGAACCAGATGTGGAGGAAACGAGCAACTATTTAGTTGACTCAGCAGATGATTCCTTGTTTGGCAGGCTATCTATAAAATCTTCGATTATCTGAGTTAGCGTTTTATCTCTATCGGCAGCATACTGCCTGAACTTATTCATTCTCCTTATAGAAATCCTTAAACTTAGTCGATGTTCTTTCATTTATTCCACCCACTGGCTATACATTTATGTTATCATATTTATCAGGAGGTAAACACAGATGCGAATTTCATACCAATACAAACTAAAGCCAACAAAACTACAAGCAGTACAACTGAATAGGTGGCTTGATATGCTCCGCGCTCAGTATAACTATTTGTTGAGTGATAAGTTTAATTGGTATGAATTCAATAGATGTCCTATTAATGCGTGTCCACTGATTTGTCATTTACCAGATTTAAGAGAACAACCGAACGTTTACAATCAAGAGAAAAGACTACCTCAGCTTAAAATCACACATCCCTGGTACAAAGAGATATATTCTCAAGTACTCCAAAACGTCGTCAAGCGAGTAGATAAAACGTTTGAACGTTTCCTTAAAGGTGATTGTAATGGGAAACGTAGTGGTAGACCTCGCTTTAAGGGTGAAGGTCAATATAAAACTTTCACTTATCCACAGGCTAAACCAGATTGCTTAGTAGGCAATAAAATCAAGTTGCCTAAGTTGGGTGATTTTAAAGTAGTCGTTCATCGCCCAATACCCGACGGCTTTAAAATAAAAACTGTCTCAGTCACCAAGAAAGCTGACGGATTCTATGTAACCTTAAGCCTGGATGATGCTACAGTTCCAACGGTCAAGCCCGACTTTAATTCAGACAAAATAATTGGGATAGATTTAGGTCTTAAAGACTTTTTGACAGATTCAAACGGTCAAGCCATACCAATTCAGCAGCATTTCCGTGAGTCTCAGAAAAGATTAAAGCTACTTCAAAAACGTGTTTCTAGAAGAAAAAAAGGTAGTAACCGACGGAAAAAAGCGGTTAATCAAGTCGCTCGTCAACACAAAAAAGTGGCTGATACGCGTCGTGATTTTCACTTTAAAACTGCAAATAATCTATTAAAAAAATATGATGTTGTTGTAGTTGAAGACTTAAATATCAAAGGGCTTTCACGCTCAATGCTAGCAAAGTCTGTACATGATGCTGGTTGGGGTAATTTTCTATCGATACTAACTAATAAAGCCGAAAACGCTGGTTTGTTAGTCATCGCAGTAAATCCCAATAATACCAGTCAGAATTGTTCAGCCTGCGGCGTGAAAGTACCAAAAAAACTACATGAACGGTGGCACAATTGTCAGTGTGGATGTAGTTTAGATCGCGATCATAACGCGGCGATAAATATAAAAAATAGAGCCGAGGGTCATCCGGTTCTTAAAGCCAAGAGCCTCCTAAGCGATAGCCGGATTGTCTTGGAAGCCTACACTGTACCTGTAATCAGGTCAGTGTAGGAGATGTCACAAATCATAAAATTTCCTAACTGATTGTAAAGAAATTTTTTTATCAGAGAAATGGGTTTAAAACCCCGTCGTAGAACGACGGCTTTATATTGTTGGTGTAATGTTGTATATTTAAGAAGTTGGGACGATAACCAAGTCCAAAACACAAACATTTTTGTTGAATACCGCATGGCTTGCGGGAAGGCATAAGCCTAAAGTCTGTAGAGTGAACATAAGACCGAAAAACTCTCTTTCAGGGTAGAGGCAGTTGCGAAACCCCAGAAATGGGAAGAAGCAGAAACCTAAATCGCTTCTGTTTGGGAATCTCCGCCTTTCTACGGCGGAGAGGATGTCAATCTATTCAGTGGTTGGCAACTCGCCTACACTGTAATTTATGTCTTCTACGATTCAAGCTTTACCAACTGAGGTAGTATACCTCATTACAGCCGGAGAGGTAATTGACTCTCTAGCTTCTGTGGTGCGGGAATTGATAGAAAATTCCCTAGATGCAGGTGCAACGCGGATTGTAGTTTCTGTATGGGCGCAGCAGTGGCGGGTGCGCGTAGCAGATAATGGTTGTGGAATGAATTTGGATGACTTACAACAAGCAGCATTCGCCCACAGTACCAGTAAAATTCGCTCTTGTGCAGATTTGTGGCAAATTAATAGTTTAGGATTTCGGGGTGAAGCGTTACACAGTTTGACGACTTTGGCAGATTTAGAAATTTTAAGTCGTCCGGCAAATTCTGCAAGTGGTGGATTCAGGGTTGTGTATGGCTATGGGGGGGAACCTGTCGCAGTGGAAGCAACAGCGATCGCACCTGGTACAATTGTCACAATATCCAATTTATTCGGAAATTGCTCAACTCGTCGTCAAGGTTTGCCAACATCAGCTATTCAAATGAAAGCAGTGCAAGCCTCTATTCATCAAATTGCCTTATGTCATCCTCATGTTACCTGGCAAGTGTGGCAAAATGACCGTGAATGGTTCACTCTTTCACCAGCTGCCACAACGGGAAAACTCTTACCACAAATTTTACATCAAGTTAAACAAGGCGATTTACAAGAACTAAAATTAGAATTACCTAACCCTCCTAATTCTTGTAAAGACGCGATTAATCGCGTCTCTACAAATGCGATTAATCGCGTCTCTACTAATTCGTCATTATCATTAGTTATAGGATTGCCCGATCGCTGTCATCGTCATCGTCCAGATTGGGTGCGTGTAGCGATCAACGGACGTATGGTAAAATCGCCAGAATTAGAGCAAACGATTTTTGCAGGGTTTCATAGAACATTACCACGCGATCGCTATCCAATCTGTATTTTACATCTTGATATTTCCCCCGATCAAATTAACTGGAACCGCAACCCTGTAAAAACCGAAATTTACCTCAATGAATTAAGCTATTGGCAAGAACAAATATCCAAAGCCATTGAGCAAGCACTTCGCATCGATTCTGTCAATATCAAAGAAGCAGTTCACACAACACGAGTTAGTAAATTAATCAAAGCTGCGGAAGAAAAAGGCGGTTATCATGTAAAACGTCCTAATTCTGAAGAGGAAAATAAGCCGCTTAATTCTCTCAAAGCTGTTGCTCAAGTTAGCAACACATATATAATTGTAGAACATCAAAATGGCATGTGGTTAGTAGAACAACATATTGCTCATGAGCGAGTTTTATATGAGCAATTATGCGATAATTGGCAACTTGTTACCGTGGAACCTGCAATTATTTTATATCAATTGTCGTCGGCGCAAGTTTCCCAACTACAACGCATCAATATCGAGATAGAACCTTTTGGTGAAGAACTTTGGGCAGTTCGTAACATACCTGCACTTTTACAGCAAAGAGATGATTGTGCTGAAGCTATTTTAGAACTTAGTTGGGGTGGTGATTTACAAACAGCGCAAGTAGCCGTAGCTTGTCGCAGTGCAATTCGCAACGGTACACCCCTAACTTTGCCAGAAATGCAGACACTATTAGATGATTGGCAACGTACCCGCAATCCGCGCACCTGTCCCCACGGACGCCCGATTTATCTATCTTTGGAAGAATCAGACCTAGCGCGGTTTTTTCGACGTAATTGGGTGATTGGCAAGAGTCACGGGATTTGATTGAATGTCCGTTTAATTAACAGTAATAAAAACCTACCTACCGTCGTAGAGACGTTCCGGCGGAACGTCTTTACAATTAGACGTTCCGGCGGAACGTCTTTACAATTAGACGTTCCGGCGGAACGTCTTTACAATTAGACGTTCCGGCGGAACGTCTTTACAATTGTAAGTAATTTAGCGGACATGATATGAGCCAATTCCTGTTCGGCATTAACAGACTTATATATAAAACGGGCGTAGAAAATTGAACTTTTCCACGCCCATAAATACAAATATCAGATATGATTGCGGTCAGTTTTCCGATGCAGCTTCCGTTGAATTTTCACTTAACGGACGGATGCCAACAATTTTGCCACCTAATCGGGTAATGCGTCGCATCTCATCATTCATGCGGCTATAGGGGACTTGAATCAGAATTGTGCTGCTATTACGAACCGGATAATTATTTTTTCCAGTTTGGTCGTTTTGCCGTAATCCTTCTACTTCATAGACAAAAAAGCGATTGTCTGAAGTTGAACTTGACGCTTTCATCCGTGGCTGTGCCAACATAATGATTCTATCTCCTATTGTGCGAAGGTGATGCTGGCAACCTTACCGCCCAGCTTATTAATTTGCTGCAAAGTACTGGATAGCTGTTCGTAGGGGACGATGAACTCTTTATTGCTACGACGAACTTTCGGATATCTTGGCAAACTGATACCCGTAACTTCAATTCGGTAGAGACGCGGGGTAGAGCCTTGGGAGGATCTACCAAAGGTGCGGCTGGGAGCAGTCCCTTGGAGTGAGGGTTGGTATGCCCAACCTTCACTGCCACCGGAAGGAGGGATGATTGCAGTGGCACTATTTTTAGCTAAGTCAGCTGCCAGACGAGAGCTCGTACCTGCTAGCTGGGAGCGATCGCTATTGGCATAGCCGCGATAAAGGCGGAACATACGAGTGAAACCAACTGTTCTCTGACCGATTCCTGTGGTTACAAGATCACGGTAGAAGGGGACGATGGCATCCCCAAAGTTGGCATCATATTCAGCAGAGTCGATATAGGAATCGATGTCTGCCTCGAATCCTTTATTTTGGTAGAGATCGAGATGGGAAATCACTTCCGACTCATCGTAGGGAGCGCGTCCCAACAAATGTTTAAAGTTCAATTCTATTACCCGAGTTTGAAAATGCGGGTAAAAGAACTTGGTTTTGTATAAGTCAGATTTGGCAACGGCTCTGACGAAATCCCGAACACTGAGTTTACCATTGGTCAGCAACGACTCCAAGCTGGTGAGACGTTCTGACTGCATCAGGTAATCGTTGCCTAATACCTGACGATAAACTGCCTGGATGACAATTTTACCATCTTCTGGTGTCCAGTTTGGACGCAGTTCAGTCGGGCGTGTTTGGTCAAAAGCCGTAGTTCCCAAACGAGATGCTGCGGTTGTAATTGCCACGAATATTCTCCTTATACACTTATATGTTGCAAAATTGATCGGTTTAGGCAGGAGAAATATTTACTACCCGGCTACCCCGCTGATTTAGTCTTTGCAGAGTGGGTGAGAGTTGATCGTAGGTGACTAAATACTCACTCATACTGCGCCGAATTTGGGGAGTTCGTCCTCTATTTGCTTGCATAAATCGCACTCGGTAAAGCTGCCCGCGATCGCCTGCCACAGTGCCAGTAAGTCCCTTTCCGAAGCTAGGAGTCTGAACGGGAGTAGCCATATTCAGAGCGAGATCCTGGGTTAACCAAGCAGATTTATTTTTACCTTGGGCGCGATCGCTATTAGCATACCCCCGGTATATTTGAAACATCCGGCTGAAGCCTACTGTTTTTTGTCCCCGTTGAGTTGCAAATCCTCGATAATAGGGAACGATTGATTCTCCAAAGTTTTCTTGATATTCCAGTGAATCAATATAGGAATTGATTTCTGCCTCGTATCCTTTTTCTGTATATATATTGACGTGGTAAGCAATTTCTGCTTCATCGTAGGTAGCACGACCAAGCAGGTGCTTGTAGTTCAATTCGATGAAGCGGACTTGAGGTGTAGAGTAAAAGAACTTTTGTCGATATAGCTCAGATTGTGCTAACGATCGCACAAAATCCCGAACGGTAATGTTACCCTGCTGCAATAGCGATTCTGCACTGGTGAGACGTTCACTTTGCATCAAGTGGTCATTGCCAAACACCTGTCGATAGGCAGCAAGAATCACCGCTTTTAAATCTTCATTTCCCCGCAATTCTGTGGGAGATGTGCTGACAAACGGCTCAAATCCTAGCTGACTGGCTGCCATAGTACTAGTCATAACTGATCTCCTTAATTTCAAGCACGAAAAAACATACCCAGAACCCCCAAAAACTGCCCATGCTATCAAATTAGCATTCACAGCCTTTAGTTGTTCTGGGCAAAAGGAAACTCCTAGCTTAAGGCGTTAATGGCATAGTCAATGTAGGAATTTGCTTCTACAGCCGGATCGCCACTCAATCCGTGATTTCCTTTGATGTACTTGAGAGCTTCAACGTACCAGCTGGGAGACAAATCAAAGGTGCGGTTGATTTCAGCCAAACCACCAATTAAGTAGTCATCCAAAGGACCTGTACCACCTGCTATTAGACAGTAAGTGATAATACGAATGTAGTAACCAATGTCCCGCGCACACTTTGCTTTCCCTGCGGGAGTTGAAGCAAAGTTGTTACCCTGCATTTGGGTTGTGTAGGGAAATTTTTGATACACTGCGTTGGCTGCGCCATCAGCTAGGCTTTGAGCTTTAGAGCTCAACCCTTTGGCTGCATCAAGGCTAACATTTGCTTGACGGAAGCGTCCAAATGCCACTTGAATTTCTGTGGAGCTGAGAAACCGTCCTTGAGAATCTGCGGTAGCGACGGCTTCTGTTAAAGGTGTTTTCATAAAACCTCGTAGTATGTGGTAAATTCAGTCACTTTCAGTGCTGAGAGGGAAACAGCAAATCGCGATTTTAATCGCTTTGAATATTTGAAACCATTATCGCCTTGGGGTTACTTAATTTGGTCTGCTATTGTGCTGCACTTTCAACGGGACAATTACCGTTTCAAACTTTTCGCCCTGTACGCATAATGTTTTGCACACGATGTGCCTCCCTTGCGGGGTGATGTTAGCCTCGACCTGTTATAAGAGCTTGTTAGACTTGCAGCACTAATTCAGTGACCTTAAATTTGTTTAACTGCAAATGACAGAGCGGGGAACTGGCTTGTCTGGCGACACGCTTACGCGAACGCATTCCAGGGTGTCGTGACTCGAATAACGCTTACCTATTGCTAGGTGGTCTGGTCAGTATGGCTTGTTTGATTGCTCTTACAAGCCCAGTCCCTTTCGGTCGGTGGGTTACTGACGTTATAATCCTTTCAACAAATATGTAAAGTTGTGCGTCAGAAAGTTGAAATAATGAAGTGGCGATTTACTAACCTACTGCGGCAGCAGCGCGATCAAAGTAACTACCCAATTCAGCCATTAAGGAGCTACAATCACCACGGGTAACACCGTTGGGGTCGTTAGCGATGGCGATCGCCGCTTCTTTCATTTTGTTCACCCCAGTCGCTACGGAAGGTCCAGGAACACCCAGCGCTTGGTATGTTTCACGCAAACCGTTCAAACAGCGATCGTCTAAAACGCTAGCATCACCTGCAAACACAGCGTAGGTAACATAGCGTAGGATAATTTCCATATCACGCAAGCAAGCAGCCATGCGACGGTTGGTGTAAGCATTACCACCTGGTGCAATCAACTGGGGTTGGTCTGCAAACAATGCCCGTGCTGCATTGGCAACGATGGTAGATCCATTGCCGGTAATACGGTTAACAACATCCATCCGCTTGGTACCGGCAGCCACCATAGCCTTCAATGCATCGATTTCTGCATCGCTGACGTATGTGCCTCGGGTATCAGCCTGGGAAACTACTTTGGTAAAAGCGTCAAGCATTCCAGCGTCTCCTAATAATTTTTACTATGCTGTTGATTCAAATTCGGTTCAAAGTTGATTTGGATAAGCATATTGAAAGATGGCTCCGCTATCATTAGTAAACAGGCAAACAGTCACTCATCGAGTTAAACTTGCTTGAAAAACAAGGCAAATTCATCCGTGAACTGTTAGCTAGTTTCAATGCACCAACGGTACAGCTATAAATCAATACTGCCAATATCCTAGGGCAACCATTTCCCTCAGACTGACAAGCCCAGATAATGAAATGGCTGTTCATCAATTTTTCAGAAACTGAATCTTCTCCATCAAGGGCAAAGAGTTCAGTTGTTTTTTGAACCTATAATTTGATTAAAGCAATCTGTTTGTGCAAATTTTGTGCAATTTTAAAAGTGTCGCCGGAAAATTGGTTAAAAAATATTAAGGAAACGCTGAAACCTTTGTGATTCAAAGGATTAATTGTATTTTAGTTTTGTCTTTAGACTTAACTTATTGTTACATTTGGTTTTGGACTTTGAAACCGCTTCCGTCTCTGTGGACTAACTCCTACAGCAGATTGGGTTGTGATTAAATACACGTAGAGACGTTCCGACGGAACGTCTTTACAGGGTTTTGGGTTTTACCCATTGCTAACCCCCATAAATTCATTTATGGGGCTAGGGCGCCGTTGTATTATTGGTCTAAAGCCGAAACTCAAAACAAAAGCCAGATATTTGGCAAAACTGCAAATTAAAGATGAACGCTACACAAGAACAACTTAAAGTAAAACTTAAACAAGCGATGGGAGCAGCTTTTGGGGCAGAATACGCCGAAACTGACCCAATTTTGGTATCTACAAGCAATCCTAAGTTTGGTGATTATCAAGCGAATGTATCTTTATCCTTGGGGAAAAAGTTAGGACAGCAACCAAGAGCGATCGCTTCTGCTATCCTTGAAAAATTACATGTCAGCGATATCTGTGAACCTCCTGAAATTGCCGGTCCTGGCTTTATTAATCTCAAACTGAAAACAGTATACCTGGAAGCACAACTAAACGCGATTCAGACCGATTCTCGTTTGGGGATAACACCCACCAAAAACCCAAAGCGGGTAATTGTGGATTATCCTAGTCCGAACATAGCCAAAGAAATGCATGTAGGACATTTGCGTCCAGCAGTGATTGGAGATTGCATTTCCCGAATTTTAGAATTTATCGGTGATGACGTACTGCGGGTTAGTCATATAGGAGACTGGGGAACACCTTTTGGGATGCTTATAGCCTACTTGCAAACCGAATACCCAGAAGCACTGACAACGGATGAGACACTAGATTTAGGAGATTTGTCTTCATTTTATCGTCAGGCAAAAAAACGCTTTGATACCGATGACGAGTTTAAGGAAGTTGCTCGACAGGCTGTGGTAAATTTACAGGCGGGTGATGAAGAAACTCTGCTATCATGGAAGATTGTCTGTCAACTATCTAGTAGAGCATACGAAGTAATTTACAATTTAATGGGGATTGCTCCCTTTATTGAGCGCGGTGAATCCTTCTATAATGCGTTGTTACCTGAAATAGTAGAGGAATTGGACAAACTGGGGCTGTTGGTAGAAAATCAAGGAGCCAAATGCGTTTTTCTCGAAGGTTTTACAAATAGGGATGGTGAACCTCTACCTTTAATTGTGCAGAAGTCGGATGGGGGTTATAATTATGCAGCTACAGATTTAGCCGCAATTCGTTATCGGGTTAAAGTAGATAAAGCTCAACGGGTGATTTATCCAGTTGGTGCAGAACAAACTAATCATTTTGCCCAGATTTTTCAAGTGGGACGGCGAAGTGGTTGGATTACAGATAATATAGAGTTTCTTCATGCACCCTTTGGCTTAGTGTTGGATGAAGATGGTCAGAAGTTGAAAACTCGGTCTGGGGATGCGGTACGATTGCAGGATTTGTTGGATGGTGCGATCGCTAAAGTCCGTACTGACCTAGAAAGAAGATTACAACAAGAAGAGCG
Source organism: Tolypothrix brevis GSE-NOS-MK-07-07A (assembly GCA_019358985.1). Classification (GTDB taxonomy): domain Bacteria; phylum Cyanobacteriota; class Cyanobacteriia; order Cyanobacteriales; family Nostocaceae; genus Hassallia; species Hassallia brevis. The sequence goes on from JAHHIJ010000006.1 coordinate 78,502, forward strand.
CCAAGAAACTGAAGAATTTATTAACAAAGTTGCTCAGGTAGTCGGTATCAGTGCAGTTAAATATGCTGACTTGAGTCAAAACCGCACCAGCAGCTACATTTTTAGTTATGATAAAATGCTGGCTCTCCAAGGTAATACGGCACCTTATATGTTATATGCTTATGCGCGGATTCAGGGAATTAGCCGCAAGGGTGATATTAATTTTGAACAGTTAGGAGACAATGCGAAAGTCCTATTGCAGCATGAAACAGAAATAACCTTAGCGAAGCATATATTACAGTTGGATGAAGTTATTACTGCCATCGAGCAAGATTTGCTACCCAATCGTCTGTGTGAATATTTGTTTCAACTTAGCCAGAAGTTTAACCTATTTTACGATCGCGATCGCGGGGTTAGAGTCTTGGATGCAGAAGAACCCTTGCGGACATCTCGATTAGTCCTATGTGATTTAACTGCTAAAACCCTGAAACTGGGACTTTCTTTGTTAGGAATTGAGGTATTGGAAAGGATGTAGATGTTCCCAGGGAAATTTATTTGCTGCTGGGCAAGATATAGGGAAAATTGTCAGTGGTAAATAAAGAGTTGTTTAAATCCAAAAGGGAATATTTTTCAAACCCTTTCCCCCCTTAGATATATGTCAAAGAAGTGTTGCGTTTTAACCGTGTCTGGTTGTTTCCTTAAGATACAGCAGATTTCAGGTAAATGAAGTACATATATAAAACCCCTCTCCTTGTAGAGACGTAGCACTGCTACGTCTCTTGTATTCGATAAAAGCGGAATCTGCTGTATACCAGAGAAATAACCCAGTATTGGGATTAATATAGGATAAGGATTATGGTAACGGTGAATATTCCTGAGTTAGATCAAGCCGATCGCTTTCGGGATTTACAATTAACTTTACGCGATCGTTGGAAAACTATCGAGCTATTTGACAATAGTGATGCTGATATTTTAGTTGTTCCCTCTATCAGTCTCGACCAGCAAGAACTTCAAAAAATTGAAGGTTGCGAACATTATGAAGAAAGATTGCTATTTTCTTTGATGCGCTTGTGGAATCCCCGCACCAGGCTGATTTATATCACATCAATGCCGCTACATCCCAGCATTATTGATTATTATTTACAATTATTGCCGGGAATTCCCTTTTCACATGCTCGCAATCGCTTGCTGCTACTTTCCACTTACGATTCTTCCCTCAAACCCCTCAGTCAAAAGATTTTAGAACGTCCTCGCTTACTAGAGCGAATTCGCCAAGCTTTGAGGCTAGAAAAGTCATTCATGGTATGTTATAATTCTACATGGTGGGAAGGTAAATTATCTCTCAAATTGAATGTACCCCTGTACGCAGCGGCACCTAATTTGCAGATTTGGGGAACTAAAAGCGGCAGTCGAGAAATCTTCGCTGAAAGTAAAGTCCCTCTTCCCGATGGTAGCGCTCTTGTTTGGAATAGCAGCGATTTAGCTTTATCAGCAGCGGATTTGTGGGAACGTCAGCCAAGTTTAGAAAGAATGGTGGTGAAACTGAATGAGGGTATTTCCGGAGAAGGCAATGCCTTATTAGATTTAAGACCAATCGCCAAATTAGCACCACCAGAAAGTTCCCATGATGATAGAGTAGCAGCAATAAGCGATCGCTTCAATTCTCTGCGCTTTCAAGCAAAAAAAGAAACTTGGGAGAACTTTAATCCCAGAATCAGCGAGTTAGGAGCAATCGTTGAAGCATTTGTGGAAGGAGAAATCAAGCGATCGCCTAGTGTTCAAGGACGCATCACACCTAACGGTGAAGTAGAAATTGTCTCAACCCACGACCAAATTCTCGGAGGTTTAGACGGTCAAATTTATCTTGGTTGTCGATTTCCCGCTGACGAAGCTTATCGACTGCAACTGCAACAATTAGGAATAAAAGTTGGCAAAAAGTTAGCGGAAAAAGGCGCACTAGAGAGATTTGGGGTAGATTTTATCGCCGTTGATAAAGGAAATAATGATTGGGATATTCAAGCGATCGAAATCAACTTGCGTAAGGGTGGCACTACCCATCCCTTCATGACTTTAAAGTTATTAACCAACGGACGCTATGACCTATCCACAGGATTATTCTACAGCCAACAGGGACGACCAAAATATTATATTGCCACCGACAATCTGCAAAAAGACCGCTATCGAGGATTGTTACCCAACGATTTGATGGATATTATCGCCCATCACAGACTGCACTTTGATAGCGGAACCGAGATAGGCACTGTATTTCATTTGATGGGATGTCTTTCTCAATTTGGCAAATTGGGATTAACCTGTATCGGAGATTCTCCCCAACAAGCAGAAGAAATTTACAACAAAATCGTCAAAGTCCTTGACGAAGAAACCCGCACCAACAAAAGTGATTTTTCCTCATTCTCAGATTACGCTTTCAGTTATAATTTCGTAGGATAAACCCGGACAAACCATGTCATCCTCTTACTTTTTTATCGTTTCAACGGGTGATGTCGGCATCTTTAACCCTCCACGACCAGAACCGGGTAACTCTCCGGTTATTCCTGAAGGAAATAATTTATTCCAACCATACAAACACAAATTGTATGCAGCGTTTTCATCCCTATCTCTTTCGTAACCACAACTTCCACAGGTGTAAGTGCGAATATTTAACGGCATTTTCTGCTTTGCACCGCACTGGGGACATAATTGAGATGAAGGATAAAAAGTATCAACCTGTATTAATTGACTAGCAAATTTCTGTGTTTTGTATTTGAACTGTCGTTCTATTTCACCAAACCCACAATCTGCAACAGCAGCAGCTAGTTTATGGTTTTGCAGCATTCCATTAACGTTAAGATTCTCAATCACTACAACTGCGTGGTTTTTGCATATTGATGTAGTCATCTGATGAATGGTGTTACTGCGTGTATCTGCAATCTGCTTGTGATATTTAGCTAATCTATTTTTAGCTTTGGTATGTCGTTTACTGCCCTTTGTTTTACCTTGTAATTGTCTTTGTAACCTCGCTAACTGTTTTTTCGATTTTCGGTATTTTTTCGGATTATCAAATGTTTTAGCTGTATTTAAACTAATGGCTACAGCTAAACTATTGATGCCGGAATCGACACCAACAATATCATCCACATCCCCAATATTACTGGGTGATATATCAGGAATTTCGTAATTAAAAGAAATATACCAACTATCTGCGGTACGGGATACAGTAACTTTTTTTATATCTACTGATGGCAATTTTTCAAAAGTCGAAACTGTTCCCAATGGTGCTGGTAACTTGATCCGATTACCAACTATGCGTTTGACTTTGCCGTTCCAATCAACAGTAAAAGAATCCGTTGATTTTCCTTTCTTTTTAAAAGTTGGCTTTTTGGAAATACCGCTCCATAAGCGTCTATATCCTTCATGCAAATGCTCGAAGGCATAGACATAAACCCTAGATGACATTTGATTCATCCAAGGATATTCTGGCTTGACTGTGTTTGTATAGAACTTACGAGCATCACGATAACTAAGTTTGACACCAGACTTATAAAAATCTTCGATTGTAGCAAGTGCCCAATTATAAACCCAACGACTGTAACCTGCATGTTGGGCAAATAATTGTTGCTGAATCGGATTTATTTTTAGTTTGGTTTTAAAACCTAGTTGCATACCTGGCGTGGGAGATATCGGTATTTTAGTACTTTAGCATGGGCAATGTTTATGAACATAACTGCCTGAGATGTCCAGCTTTATCCGGTAATTTTATTATTTAGTAATCCACCACCACCTGGGAGGGATATAGTTTTTAGAGAATTGGGCATCGCTAATTAAACATCTCCATAAATTAATTATGCGTTGCCTGAAACCTTTGATTAGACGTAGCATTGCTACGTCTCTACGTATGACTCTGGAGATGTCTAATGACTACTGACTGGTTGCTGTGTTGACACTCCATTCAGAGTTCAGCATTTTTTGATGTGCTTGCTTTTCTTGCCACAATACACTAACTAAATGCACCACGGCAAGAAGTATGGCAGCAACGGAAACTATATAACTGTGTAGAGTGTAAAGATGTTCAATAGTTACGGTGCTGATGGCTCCACCGCCTGTTAGAATATCTCGTAATTCATTCCCGATGAAAGGAATTGCTTTAATTGTTCCTAGCTCGATACTAAAACGCCAGTATCCTAGTTGATCCCAGTTTAGGCTCATTGCTGTCCAATCAAGACCGATCGCACTCAAGGTAAACAAAATTCCACTAATCCAAGCAGTCAACCAACTCTTGCGAAATTGTCTGCTTAAAAACATTACCACAATTTGAATCAAGGCAACAATAATTACTACGTTACCTGCAATATTATGGGCTTTATGAAATAACCAGCCATAAGTCACTTGCCCATCAATCATTTTTAATGACTCGTAAGCGCCCCCTGCTGCTGGTTGATAATAAAAAGAGAGTAAAATTCCCGTAGTTGCGCTAATCAAGGTCAGAGTCAGAATAACTACGGATAATATCGTCGATATTCGTCGCCCAATTATATTAAACCGGTTGCTTTCCATAGCGATCGCTTTTTCCTTAGTTTTATTATATGTACTTTTATTACAGTTTAACTAATAATTATTAACAAACGATAAATCTTAAGGCGTAGATGTAAATATTATTTAAGCTAAATATTGCATCCAAGCTTTTAATGGTTCTTCAGAGCCATACCAAATTCCCCGACTTCTGGGGGAATGGTTGACCCCTTCAATGACAATATTTTCGGCTCCATCAAGATGAGCTGCTTCAATGGGTGTGATACCATCACCCCAAGTATTACCTTTGCCGCAAGTTAATTGGTAGCTACTATAAGCTAACCAGCTACCTATTCGTCTTACCCCAAAGATTGTTTTTCCCGCTACACAAACATAACGAACGTTTTTGTAAAATGCTCCTGGGTAGTTATTTTTGACAAAATCCAGATTCCAGCGTGTCCAACGTTCTTGACTAATATGAGGTGTGCCTAAGGTAACGAGAGTATTAACTACATCGTGAGCGCAATAAGTAGACGGTTGCACCTCCCCACGTCCGAAGTAAGGCTTTTCTCCCAAGTAAATGCGGGATATCCAACCTCCGGCTGAATGACCAATTAAGTTGATTTGAGAAGCGTTATATTGTTGCAATATCTGCTTTACGGTGCGATGGAGTTGCTGCAAAATAGGCGTTATGGGTCTGCCGCCGAGAGTCGGTATCCAGTCGCGCCGTCGCAGTGGTACTGTGATTGTGGGAAAACCTGACTGTTGTAAAGATTGTTCGAGTTGACGGTAAGCGATCGCACTTTCTAAATATCCTGGCAAAATAACTGTCGGTAATGGCATTTGATAATTTAGGTGAAAGTAAGGATTTTTGGATGAAAAGCCAAATGTCTAACTTATACGTAAGTGAGTGGGAATTGTTAGTATTGTTTATGGCGACAATAGCAGTCTTCAGTCCGGTCATTAATTAATATTAAAGAATTGCGCCGACTGTAAACCTTGTCAATAGTGGCTTTTACTACTTTTTCATCCAAAGGAAACCAGGAATGACAGAACAAATTGTGAAATACTAGCTATCTGAAAAAAACTGTTTGAAAATGTTAATGTCAAGTCAAATTAGTGTATAATGCACATAATGTTATTGTAGCTACGTGGGTGAGTGAAAAATAGTTGGGCAATGGGAAAATCGAATTGACTAGTACTGGTTGTATCTTAAGTGAAAGCGATCGCCCAAAACTGACAGTTTTTTAGCTTGAATTGTCGGCGGTCATCAAAAATCAGTGCTAAAAATTAACAAATTTTCCGCAAAATTGCCAAAAAACGCAACTATATACAGATTTTCGCGTCGATGCTAAGGATAACTAACTGGCAAAAAATGGAAACGCTTTTGTTTTTAGGAACTCAATAGAAAGTTATTATTTTTAGTGGGACGCATCTACATCTATATGCAGCATCTGTAAAGATAAAATTACAAGTCAACGCAACCGAGCCGAGTGAACGAGAATAGCTATGTCTTACGTCTCCCTGCTGAAAAACATCCCAGATATCTTAAGCCAGCCTGCTGGAATTGCAGCCATAGCCTCCGTGGGCATTCATGGTGCGATCGCTTTTATTTTGCCCTTGATGCCTGTAGATTCGATTAAATCCACCAAACAAGTATCATCAACTAAACCCGTCGGACTCGTTCAATTAAGTCAAGCCGATCAAAACCGTCTGCCACAAATTCCTGGCACCTCTCAGGTTGCGCTGAAACCGCAAGTTCCCTTACCGAACTTTACCACCCAGCCAACTCAATTAGCAGCTTTGCCACCAATTTTATCTACCCCAAACCAGGGGATATTGCCCCCCATCCCGCAAGCATCTAATAATTATCCCATCGCCTCCGTACCTAAAGGTCAATCCTTGCGGATAGTTCCTCAGACAAAGGGAAATTTTAAAATCGATACCTCTGGCTTTAATGCCAGCAAAACAACCGCGCAATCATTTCCGCGTTTTGATAATAATGACCTCAAAATTGCCCGCTCTTCAGAACCGCTGTCAGTAAACAGGTTGCCGGAATTACAAGGCGATAATAAAATCCCTGAGGGACAACCTAATACCCCTCCAGAGGTAAGTTCTTCTGATGTGGCTTCTAAACTGACTGATGATGCAAGCAGCACCCCACAAAGTATGTCGGGGGGAAATGATGTAGCAACAACTACTGCTCCAAATCAAGATTTAATAACTCCTGTGGGAGAAACTCCAAAACCTGGAGAGAATTTCACTTTAGCAGCGGCAAACCTACCGCAATGGCAACACTCAAGCTCCAACATACCTGAGTTGCCAGACTCTGCTCAGAAAACCTATATATCAGCAGCTACACAAGAGTTAACTAACAAAACTACTACTTTGGCAGAACAGTTTGTTAAAGTTAGACAGCAATACCCCAACATAGAAACAAAACAACCGATTTCCTTAGCCATTGATAAAGTAGGGTTGGATCGTCGAGTTGAGGTAGGTTTGGTAGTTAATCCAGATGGCAAAACCGTTGAATCTGTAGAATTTTTGGATAACTCAGTTTCATCTGAAAGCAAAACAGCTATTAGAGAATATTTGCGAGACTATTTCCAAAAAAATCCGGGTCAGGCTAATGGTAAGCCCAAATATTATACATTTAGTGTGTCGCCTAATTTGACACCCAAAAATGATACCGTTAATAGTTCTCAAACAACTCCACAAGTTTTGCCCCCATCCCCAATAAATGAAACATCATTAAAAACACCCGACGAAGCAACTGTCAAACCAGTTTCGGGATTAAGAGTCAACAGCAAACAGCCTTTGCTGCTACCGCAATTTAATAAACCACAATCCTCAGCACAAGTCAGAAAAAATCAGACTTTGCCTGTATTGGAACCTAATCAACAACAATTCTCAGAGGTTCAAGTCCGTAACCAGCCTTTACCCATAGCGCAAGTCAATAAACAACAATTATTAGGAGCGCGAATTAGGAATACTCAACCTTTGCCCACGGCTATACCAGAAGCAACTGCAAAACCCTCATTTGCTTCGGAAATTAGCAGCAATCAGACTTCCTCCACTGCTAAACCGAGTCAAAAACTCTTACAGCAGTTGCGTGAATTGAGGGAAAAAAGAGAAACTTCTAATCAATAGCTGGTAGCCTGATTACCTAGAGACTACCAAGTGCTACGTCTAATCAAGGGTTTCGGGCAACGCATAATTAGTTTCTACACCTATGTCTAATAAAAATAAAGTTTGCTACCTTTGAGATTGGGGATTGGGCATTAGGAAGAACCGAAGCACCCCAATCCCTTCTAATCTCGACTTAACCAGCCTTGTTCGGCTTGTTGGAAAACGTAAGCGGCTACTTCCATAATCTCTTCAGGAGTTAACTTATCTTTAAAAGCAGGCATGGCATTTTTACCATTTTGAAGCTGGTGAGTAATTGCGATAATAGAGTCAACATCATAATTTTCCAGGTACTTTGACAAAGCTTCCTTTTTCAGAGTTTTCTCCTCGATGAGAATGTTACCACCACCGATGTGACAAGAGGCGCAGTTAGCATTGAAGATTTTGGCACCGTTGGATTTATCGACAGCTAGTGCTGGATGAATGAATGTGAATTCGAGAGCGATCGCTAATAGTAAAATTAATAAAAATATTCTCAAGTAATTCTCCTTGCAAACAGGCTCGATGCAACTTAAAAAACCGTTTTTTGCATACCCTCCAGTCTAGAAGCCTGTGGTTATACGAATAAAGCCCGCCTTCGCGGGCTAGAATATCATAGCCCGTGTTCGTGTAGCGTGTCGTAGACAAGGCGGACTTAGTTTGTATAGCAATATTCTTCATAGTACATATAATTGACGGTTCCGAAGCTTACCCTCTCAATCGCTACGTCGCGTTTAGCATCTGATGAGGATAGGACTCGGAACCGTATCTGACAAAATCTAGCCAAACGATACGTTTTGTTAACTTTGTCCAGGAGCAAGAAAAATCATCTTGCATCCACAGCATTCTTAGCCTTGAACTGTCAGTTTACCAATCATACCTGCGCCACGGTGAGGTTCGCAGTAGAATGTGTATTCACCAGCAGGAGCGTCTGCGGGGATGATGGTTGTTTGCTTTTGACCAGGACTCATCAGCAGTTTCTTGTGAGATAGTCCTTTAGCTAAAACAGCGCTTTTAGTCGGATTTTTGGCAGCATCAAAGACAACATTATGGGGAGGAACCTTGTTGTTCACCCATTCAATTGTATCACCTGGTTTAACAGTCAACTTTTTCGGTTCAAATGCCAACATTCCTTTATCACTGCCTAGTTTAACTGTGTAGGTTTCAGCCGCAGCGCTGGGAGCGAAAACCGCAAAGCTGCTCACAACTAAACAAATTGTTAAAACAGCTAAACCCAAACGTCGCAAACTAGCTGCAATCAATTTCATGACTCTCTCCTAAACATTCACTTTTATCTTGCCTTTCTCATTTTAGATATAAATGAACGCTAAATATGACAATCTGTCATAGATAAGATTTTTTTTAAATTTTGAGCAATAGTACTGGTGTAAAAGCCGAATGATGCTTCCAAATTTAGATCTGGGTTTAGTTGGCAAAAACTATTGAGAAAGCATGTTTCTGTCTAAGTATTGATTTATAAGTTTTTAACGCAAAGTCACGCACCAGGTAGCGCAGAGGTACGCAGAGTTTTTGAGACAGTTATTACTAAGTCTAGGGATGAGGGATGAGGAATTGATAAGAAATATGAAGTAAGGTCAATTTTCGTCTTCATCTTTGAAATTGCCCCAGTCTCTCAACCCTTGACTTAACAATTTTTTGTGAAAGCGATCGCTATCTTTTGACATTGATCGCCTAAAACCGATAACTTAGCATCCAGAGAAGAGTTTAGTAATAGATTTTACCACCACCCCACTGGCTGCCAACAACTTTAGGTTGCAGGAGAATATGACCAGCGATCGCTTTTAAATTATCGTCAGTCAAATTTCTCATTTGTGGGAAAACATCTGAACTCTTAATACTGGGATGTATTTCCGAAATCTCCACTTCACCGTCGTAAGTGGTGGGATTTTTCATGTAGTCTACCAAGCCGGCAATGTTATCACGCTTTGGTGTCGCTAATGCTAAATCTTCCGGTGCAAGTCCTACGTTTTGGTTAGTCTTGGTAACACCACCAGCGTGACATTGGGCACAAGCAAAGTTAAATAAACGTTTGCCTTCTTTAACTTGTTTCAAGCTAAGGACAATGGTTTCACCGCTGTCATTTAATGGTACCGTCAGTTTTTCTTTGCTTAGTTCCACCGCTGTTGCGCTACCGACAACAAACTGAAACGTAAGTAAAACAGTAACCAAAATAATGCCAATTAATCTTTTTAACATGTTTCCCCTTAAATGTTTTGACGCTCAACACAGCACTTGACAGCCATACTCAATCTCAAAAATGCTAATTGCTCTTAGCCGCTAACAGTTTGCTTTTATAAAGACAGCACCTGTTCTGAAGCAATGCTGTAATCTGTTGCTATCTAACGAATTGCACGATTGAGTTGCTGTTATACCAATATCACGTTAAGAGTCCAATTTGTTCCCCAAAATACTGAGTGGGGATCGAGAGGGGGAAATGGGGAGGGGGGGGAGGGGAGGAGGGGAGGAGGGGAGGAGTAATAATTCCCAACTCCCAACTCCCAACTCCTAACCCTTCCCACCTGTAAAAGTTACGCTTTGGATGAAATACCTGTTGAAAAAGGCATAAATACTTAAGGCTGGCAGAGTGAAAACCATAGAGGCTGCCATAATGTAGTTCCAATAGCTGATATATTGCCCTTTAAAGGAGTTCAGTCCCAAGGGTAGGGTAAACATTTCTGGGTCAAACAAAATCACCACAGGCAATAAGAAGTTATTCCAACTACCCATGAAGACAAAAACTGCTTGTGCTGCTAGTGCGGGTTTTGCTAAAGGCAGAACTATATAACGGAAAATTCCCAAGGGTGTTAAACCATCTAATTGAGCAGCTTCTTCTAATTCTTTAGGAAAATTAATGAAAAACTGCCGCATCATGAAGATGAAAGTAGCATTAACCATGCTGGGGACAATCATGCCTTGGTAGGAATTCAACCAGCCGATCGCTTTTAAAATCAAAAATGTGGGAATTAGCGTGACTTGTGCCGGCACTGCTAGCACAGCCAAAATCAAAAAGAACCAGAACTGCTTCCCACCAAAGCTTAACCGCGCTAAAGCATAACCTGCCATCGAGTTAAATAGTAAGTTTAAAATCGTGACGCACAGGGCAATAAAAACACTATTAAATAGCCACCGCAAAAATAACGGTTCTTGAAGAAAGATTTCTTTATAGTTGTCAAGAGTGAAATTGTGTGGTAGAAAATTAGATTCACCGCTGACGATTTCTGATAGGGGCTTGAATGAAGCAGAAAGCGCCCACATAAAAGGGATTAAGGTGATGACAGCATACAGCGTCAGCACGAGGTATAGCAGTCCTTTTAACCAAGGAATGCGAGAAATACGAGTCAAAGTTTTTCACCTCCAAAGAAGCGCCGCTGTATTAAAGTAGTAGTGATGATGAGAGCTGCTAACAAAAAAGCGATCGCTGCTGCATATCCCATCTGCAAGTTGCGAAAAACAGCTTGGTATATTAACAAAACTATCGTCAGAGTGGCGTTATTTGGTCCACCATTGCCATTAGAGAAGATATAAGATTGGTCAAACAGTTGAAATGTGCCAATCACCCCTACAGCCATCACAAAGAAGGTCACAGGCTTAAGCAAGGGTACAGTAATCCGGATAAACTTCTGCCATTCATTCGCTCCATCTAACTCTGCGGCTTCGTAAAGAGTTTGCGGTATATCTTGCAACGCTGCCAGATAAATTACCATGTAAAACGGCGCGGTTGACCAAATATTCATCACCATAATACCTTTGAGTGCTACTGCTGGATCGCCCAACCAGTTATAAGTTGGCAGTCCGACAAAAGCGAGAAAGTCATTGAGTAGCCCATCGGTATTATAAATCCACATAAAAATCAGCGTCAAAACTGCTGAAGATGTGACAGTGGGCAAAAAGTAAATAATTCGCCACCAGTTTTTCCCACGAATGCCAGAATTAAGTGTTACTGCCAAAATTAAAGCGAGAATTGTTTGAGATGGTACTACAATAACTACGTATTGCAATGTATTAGACAAAGCAATCCAAACTCGTTCATCATGAACTAGTTGCGAAAAGTTGCTTCCTCCAATGAACTGATACTTTATCTCCCCTAACAGTTGGACTTTGTGTAGAGAAAGAAACACAGCGTAAAGGATGGGTAAGACAACAAAAGTCCCCATTACCAAAATCGTTGGTGTGATAAACAGGTATCCAGACAGGTTTTCTCTGATGTTTAACCTGGGGTTTCTTCGTCGTCTTCTAATTTGCAACATAGCTGAACCTCTGCTTTATTCAGCATCAAAGCAAGCTGTAGCTGATGATGCATGATTATTCATCGTACTCCTGCAGGAAGGTAGTACGCACTTCAGTGCGTTAATATAAGCGCTGAAACGCTTACTACAAGGAAGGTTTTATGATCGTTGTCTATCATCTCAACAATTCGCGATCGCAGTAATTTTACACGGTGGTGACAAAAACTTCTCCTGTAGTCACGACAACTTCTGCTAAGGAAACTGTAGCGGATGATGCATAATTATCGTACTCCTGCGCGAACGTAGTACGCACTTCAGTGCGTTAATATAAGCGCTGAAGCGCTTACAAGGAAGGTTTTATGATCGTTGTCCATCATCTCAACAATTCGCGATCGCAACGTGTACTATGGCTGCTTGAAGAATTAGGTATCGAGTACGAGATCAAGTACTACGAACGCGACACGCAAACGATGTTAGCACCAGAGTCGCTGCTGAATGTCCATCCCCTCGGCAAGTCACCAGTAATCACAGATGGAGACCTGACGATTGCTGAGTCGGGCGCTATTATCGAATATGTAGTGGAGCGCTACGGCAATAATCGCCTAGTCCCGGCATCGGGTACACCGGAGCGTCTGCGCTATACGTATTGGCTGCACTACGCCGAAGGCTCTGCAATGCCACCCCTGGTGATGAAGCTCATCTTCAACAATTTCGGAATAGGGGACAGCAAGGTGATGGACGCATTCATCATGCCCCAGATTAAGCTTCACTTTAACTACATCGAAGGCGAACTCGGTAAAAGTACGTGGTTCGCGGGCGAGGAATTTACCGCAGCCGATATCCAAATGAGCTTTCCCCTCGAAATCGTCGCTGGGGTTCCCCAACAGGTCGAGAGCCAACCAAAAATCAAGGAATTTATCGATCGCATTCATGGACGACCTGCTTACAAACGTGCGCTTGATCGTGGAGGCAAATACGACGTATCCTTTAATTAGACACAAGAAGTCGAGACGTTCCACATCTTGCTTTCTACAAGGGTTTCGGGCAATGAATTAAATTCTGGAGATGTCTATTAATTTTACACGGTGGTCACGACAACTTCTATTGTGGTAACAAAAACTTCTGCTGTAGTCACGGCAACTTCTGCTGTAGTCACGAAAACTTCTGATTTTGTGACGATAATAAAATTTGTTTGCCCTAAGTCTTGATTAAAAAAGACGCCCATTCCTCATTCCATTGCTTTAATTTGCTTGTTGGCTTCTGATTGCGATCGCACTATTGCCTGTTTTAATGGTTGTTGTCCCAGGATTGCGCTGACAAATTGGTTGTCAAAGTTGTTAATAATCACTGCCGGATATTTACCTACTTGCCAGGGTATGGCATAATTAACACCAGTCACAAAAGCCGATCGCATCAAGTCTTTTTCATAATCTAATTTTTCTGCGACTGATTTACGCGTCGGTAGCGCAAACCCGCTTGCTGTCCACTTCTGCATTCCTTCAAAGCCTGTCAGATAAGACATCAACTCCCAAGCTTCTGCTTTGTGCAATGCTTGTTTATTCATCACATAAGCAACTGTAAATACCATTGTCACTTTTTTATTATTTATGCTTGGTACTTCTGCTGTAGCAAATTCCAGCCTGGGAAAGGTTTCTCTTAAATAAGGAATTGCCCAATTACCCTCAATCACCATCGCTGCCTTACCTTGACCGAACATTTCACTCCCAGAGTTTGTCCCCACATCAGATTTTTGTGCGGAGGTACGGTCTTTTTGATACTGATCTACAGCTAACTTCAATCCTTGTAAACCTGCTTTACTCGCAAAAGCAGCATAACCCTTTTCTGTCACAAGTCGTCCGCCAAAGGCTTTAATTTTATAAGCTTGACGCGCTAATTCGGGAGTTTCCCCAAAGCCGTATTGATCGATTCTGCCGTCTTGATTGCGATCCAGTGTCAACAGCTTCGAGTAGCTGCGGAGTTCATCCCAAGTTGTCGGAGGACTGCTCAAATTAGCTGCGGCGAAAGCTTGTTTATTATAAAACAGTGCCAGTGTAGAATAATCTTTAGGCAAACCATAAATATGATTTTGGTATTTGAAGCTGTCGAGTAGCGTTTCTTGAAAGTCAGCTAAATCAAATTCTGGTTTGATGTAACCCTCAAGAGGCTCTAAAACATCCTGACTCATCAAAAAAGGAGCCTCTAACGCATCCAGATAAAACACATCTGGTGCAGCTTCGCCGATCAAGCGAGTTTTAATCACATCCATGTATTGGTCATTGATGACTTCATGCTTGACTTTTATGCCTGGATGCTGTATGTGGAAGTCCTTTAATACCTGTTTTAACAATTTTTGTTCAGCCGAATTAGCAGCCCAGCTGCTGAGTTTAACAATAACTGGTGTTGGTGCAGTAGGTGCGATCGCGTTGGGTAGTTTTTGGCAACCGATAACGTTCAAGGCAATAGCGATCGCTACTACTACTCGCAAAAATTTCCACACGTTGCTTATCATTACTTCCGAAGGATATTTCTTTTCATTCTCTTATAACTTCTCTAACTAAGGATTGATATATTTGTTGAAAAATATAAGTTAAGATAGTAAATAACTATTAGCAAGGGACTTCGCCACAGGCAAGGGCGTAACGGGCAGGATTGTAGTTCAGTCTGTTACTCGATTAGAAATCAGAATAAATGGTAAGCGTACTGGTGGAAAAATCTCAGAGTTTACAAAATTTCATTCTATGGATGCGTATAGCTACAGTTGACTACGAAAAACTACAAAATAATGAGATTAGATTGCAAGGCTTAATTAAGATATATAAGTTCGTAGTCAGCGCTTAAGCTCTGTTAAATTTTGGTAATAAAATACTCAACTTTCCTCTGAGAATTAATGCAGTTATAGATTATAAATCTCCAGAAAAGACGTAGCAATGCTAGGTCTCTACAAGAATTGTGGACTACGCATAGTTCATTTTCGGAGATGTCTATTAGACATAAGAAGTGAAAAACAATGTAGAGACGTAGCAGTGCCACGTCTCTAGGACTTTTAGATAACACATATTTAAATTCTGTCCATGTCTATTAAAAAGCTATAATAACCAGCGAGATAGTGAATGGATTCTGTTGAGTTTAATATAGGTACTTCTTTAGTACCAAAAATTACTCAGATTACAGCACCACAAACGGCAATTTCTCCTATCGCTAAACCCGGAACACCAGTTACTAAGAATGCTATTCGCACTTCCTTGCGAGCTTCAACTATAGATAGTGCTTTCGCTGCCCTTTACACAATTACCACCAGCGGCATTTTACTTAGTAATTTTCTGGTGGATTTACATGCTAGTCCTGTGGCTATTGGGATGCTTGCCTCAATCCCAATGTTGATAAATCTGATTCAGCCAGTAGGTGCATATCTTTCAGAGCGCGTCACAAGTCGCTTCGGCTATTCTATGAGGACTGCTAGTCCCGGTCGCCTAGCGTGGATAATTCTATTGCTTGGTATTGTAGCTTTTAGCTGGGGACTAGTTAATTCTCACCAGATGGTTGTCTTGACATTGGGGATTGTTTTAATTAGCCATCTGTCTGGTAGCTTGGGATCTGCATCTTGGCTAAGTTGGATGGCTCAGTTAGTTCCCCACAAATTGCGCGGACGCTTTTTTGGCTTACGCAACAGTGTAGCTAGCCTGACTAATTTAATTTGTGTACCTTTAGCAGGTCTAGTTATATCAAAATGGTATGGCGGCGCAATCCAAGGTTATGGCGTGGTTGTATTTATTGGCATTTTGTCGGGAATGCTCAGTTTGGGGTGTCAGTACTTTCAGCTTGATATTAATCCGCAGCAGCAAAATGCTTTACCCGATGGAATTAGTGAAAACAAGGCTCTTTTAATTGAAGCGATTGATAGGGATTTGCCGAATACAGAGAATACAGCAATAAAGAGTGATTCTAATAATAGTGGCAAAAGCATCTTCAAGGACTTTAACTTTTTGATGTTTATGTTGTATTTGGGCTTATGGACATTTGCCGTTAATCTCAGCGCTCCATTTTTTAACTATTACTTGTTGGACATACTGGATATAGATGTCACTTGGGTAACAACTTACGGGAGCTTGCGGGCAGGGGCAACTTTAGTGATGCTTATTCTCTGGGGCAAGTTGTCCGACAAAATCGGCAATCGTCCAATCTTATTTTTCGTTGGGATTGTCCTAGCAGTTACATCGCTGCTGTGGCTGTTAGTTGGTAACAGTCAGCTTGATATCTGGCTATGGCTGCCATTGTTACACATCCTTCTTGGCGTAACTTGGGCGGGTATTGATTTGTGTAATAACAACATCCAACTAGGAGTAGCACCAGTTAGACATCAAGCAATTTATTTTGCTTACGCTGCTGCCGTGGCTGGAGTTAGTGGTGCTTTAGGTACAACTATAGGCGGCTTCGTCACCCAATTTTCTATTTATGGCGGCTTACTCGGATTATTCGCGATCTCTTTTATATTCCGGCTAGTAGCTTTGATTCCGCTCATCTTTGTGCGAGAAGCGAAACACTAATTAGGGGATGGGGCATAGGGCATGGGGCATGGGGCATGGTATGAGTGAAATACGTCTAGCTTCTTTTTATTCCCATTGCCCATTAAACAATTGTCCTATGCCCCATCTTCTTACTCAACAGCGGTAGAACTTAACGGTCTACTTTCCCACAAGAGCATATTAGGGGTGATTGGTGCTGGCTGGTGTAAAGCAATCAGCTGCGCTAAGGTATTTTTTAACTCGGTACGGGGTATGATATCATCCACAAAACCGTGTTTCAACAAGTCTTCAGCAGTTTGAAAATCATCGGGCAGTTTTTCGCGTAGGGTTTGCTCAATCACTCGCCGACCTGCAAAACCGATCATTGCCTTTGGTTCTGCCAAAATCATATCACCTAACATGGCAAAACTAGCAGTGACGCCGCCTGTGGTAGGATTGGTTAAAACGGGAATGTACAATAGTCGTGCATCCCGATGGCGTTGTAGGGCTGCGGAGATTTTCGCCATCTGCATCAAAGAAAGCATTCCTTCTTGCATTCTGGCACCACCAGAGGTGCAGATAATAACTACAGGATATCGCCGTTGAGTCGCCGTCTCTATTAAGCGGGTGAGTTTTTCGCCGACGACAGAACCCATGCTACCACCCATAAATCGGAAATCCATGACTCCAAGAGCGATGGGTAATTTATTGATTTCACCTAAACCAGTTCTTACAGCATCGATTAAGCCAAGTTTTTCTTGAGTTTCTCGTAGGCGATCGCTATAAGGTTTGCGATCGCGAAATTGCAGAGGATCGGCTGGACGCAAATTTTCATCCATCGGTTTCCACGTATTCGCATCTATCAATTGGCGGATGCGCTCGTCGCTATCTACTCGATTATGATGTCCACATTCAACGCAAACCATTTGATTCGCCTTCAGGTCTTTGGTATATGTCAATACACCACATTTCGGACATTTATTCCACAATCCATCAGCAATTTCCCGTTCTTGGCGTTCAACACTGATAGAGCCTGATTTACGTCGATTTGCAAACCAATCTAACAAAGACTTTAAACCGCGTGATTCTTCGTTGTTTGCCATTTTTATCTTATGCAAGTGTGTACTAAGTTCAAAACAGGTCAAGCAAGTTTTGCGTGGTCTTTTATATAATTGCCCTTTGTGAATAAATATACGACGAATCACGATTGACAAATAACTTATGACCACTTGTTGCTATTTGTCTTCTAAGCACTAATCGACTTTCCCCATGTGCCTTTGGTGCCAGCAAACCCGAAAATACATAAACCAATTCAAGTCTATTATTCCTTTTAAAGGGAATTTTTCAGCAGTTTTGCATTTCTTTGATAGACGCGATCGCTCTTGAAAAAGGAGTTGTAGTCCCAGCCTCCAAATTAATAATTTTTGTTACTTTCTTTTTGAGAGTCAGCATCTACCGATCAAGTGTAGACTCACTAATCGATAATTTAGTTGGGCTACTTATACCAATTCTATGTGAGGCTGCACATAACGCCCTTAGGCGCTTTAGCCGCTGGCTATAGGAATTTAGCCCGCCTACGCGGGCACTCATTAGGCGCATCTTCATACAGAAATGGTATTAACAGAGTTATTCTAAGTAGATGGGCATAAATAAACGCTCCTTAACGTAGTAACCTGATTAGCCGTTCAAATCACGACTCGACGAGCGGTAAACCGCTCACTACGACGAGCAAAGAGTATTTTACGTTTAATTTCGCCCACTTACTTAATCACTACTTGATATTACCAAAAGCTAAAAGACAGATGGCGTAATGGTGGTTACAGTCGGGGAGATGGGGAGGCATTTTAGAATCCATTGCCCATTGCCCAATGCCCAATTTCCCATCAAGTAACAGGGAAAAATAACCTGATATAGCTAGATAAAATTGCTTCACCACCAAAAAGAGCGATGGCAGCTCCTAAAGCGAGAAAGGGACCAAAAGGCATCTTTTGTCCCCACTTCTTTTTTGATAATATAATCGCACCGCTACCTGCTAAAGCTCCGAGGGTACAAGCGAGAAAACCAGCTAAAAGCAAAAGCTTCCAACCTAACCAAGCTCCCATCATCGCTGCTAGTTTAGCATCACCTCCACCCATCGCTGTTTTCCCAAAAGCGATAGAACCAAATATAGCGATCGCATCAAATAACCATAAACCTAATACTGCTCCTACTATCCCCCGCATCAAATGATAAACTAGTCCACTCCAGCTAGCTTCTGGTAGAAAACCAACAATCATTTGAAACACAATCCCCAAGACTAACCCAGACTGTGTTAATTGATTGGGTAAAATCATAGTATCAAAGTCGATCAGCGATAGCGCTAATAACCAACTACAAAAAGCCCAATAGCCAATTGTTAAAATTGAGACTTTAAATACAAATAAAACTAGTAAAAATACTATGCCCGTTATCGCTTCTACCACAGGATAACGGACGGAAATCTTACTTTTACAATAACGGCAACGTCCTTTTAGCCACAACCAACCTAGCACAGGAACGTTATCGTATGCTTTTAGCTGTCTCAAGCAATGGGGACAGCGAGAAGGAGGAAAAAGAATCGACAACTTACCAGGTAGCCGATAAACTACAACATTGATAAAGCTACCGATAGATGTACCCAAAGCGAAGACAATTACACTCGTTGGTACGAGTATCAATAAGTCCATATAGTCATTTGTCATTTGTCCTTTGTCATTATGTGCTTTATTTTTTGTCGTTTGTCGAGAGAAAGTCAATATTTACTCTTGACCAATGACCAATGACCAATGACTAATGACTAATACATATAGGATTCAATCTGATTTAAAGGCACAAAACATTCTTGCGGTAAAAGGACTGGATGAGTAGTAAAAATTACTTTACCGCGAAGAGTAACTCGATTAATTGCTACTCCTGAAGCTTGTCCAACTATTTCCGGATGTACCTCACAGTAAGTGTAGTAAATTTGTCCAGCCGATCTGATCACAGAGGGATCGATTAAGGGTGGCTGGTTTTGTGAGTTGCTAAAATTTGCTTGTTGCCCTTGTCGTAAAGCGTACACTAGTTGTTTTATTTGCTTTCTAAGTTTGTATATAGTCTATATGAAAGTTTGAAAAAACAGTTGCCAAATTGTCCAACTTTCAAGGACAGGGGGACAGGGGGACAAGGGGATAATTTTTCTTTACCCTCCTCTACCTAATCCCTAGTGCCTGATTCCAGAGCTTGAATGAGTGCCTTGCCCATAGAATGACAACCCAAAAGGTTCATTCCCGGAGACATTATATCTCCAGTGCGATCGCATGACTCTAAAACTTGTGATACTGCATTTTCGATTTTGTCAGCCGCAGCAGCTTGATTTAAGCCGTAGCGTAACATCATCGCTGCACTCAAAACCTGCGCTAGGGGATTTGCTTTATCTTGTCCTGCGATATCTGGGGCTGAACCGTGGACTGGTTCAAATACTCCAGGACCGGAAGCGCCTAAACTAGCAGATGGTAACATACCGATACTACCAGTTAACATCGCCGCTGCATCCGAGAGAATATCGCCGAATAAGTTGCCCGTAACTATAGTATCAAATTGCTTGGGAGCGCGAACTAATTGCATTGCTGCTGCATCTACATACATGTGAGATAATTCGACGTCGGGATATTCTTGAGAAAGTGAAGTAATGCGATCGCGCCATAACTGCGATACTTCTAATACATTGGATTTATCTACCGAACATAGTTTACCCCCACGTTTTCGCGCTGCTTCAAAAGCGACTCTGCCGATGCGTTCAATTTCCGATTCGCTGTAAACCATCGTATTTACACCGCGCTTCTCACCAGTTTCGGTTTCAAAAATTCCCTTGGGTTTACCAAAGTAAATTCCGCCTGTGAGTTCGCGCACCACCATAATATCCACGCCTTCCACAACTTCTTTTTTCAACGTAGAGGCGTCAATTAACTGCGGTATAATCTTCGCAGGGCGCAAATTGGCAAAAAGCCCCAAACCTGCACGCAATCCCAGTAAACCCGCTTCTGGGCGCAAATGAGAAGGCAAAGAATCCCACTTATAACCACCAACAGCGGCGAGTAAGATAGCATCACTATTGCGACATATTTCTAAGGTATCAGCAGGGAGAGGTTCCCCTGTAGCGTCAATTGCTGCACCACCCATGAGGGCTTGTTGAAATTCAAATTGTAAATCAAATTGCTTGCCGACGACTTTTAGCACGTCTACCGCAACGTTGATGATTTCGGGTCCAATGCCATCGCCGGGAAGTAAGGTAATGCGGTAGTTTTGAGTCATAGTTAGTTTTTACTGGGTAGATGTGCAGAAAAGCGATCGCAGATTAAACATCATACCGAGTAAAATGTCCCAATGGAGCTTTTAATTTATTTAGATGTATGTTGCTTGAATCGTCCTTTCGATGACCAGACACAAGAACGCATTCGTTTAGAAGCTGAGGCTGTAATGCTGATTTTAAATC
The DNA here is from genome assembly GCA_019358985.1 of Tolypothrix brevis GSE-NOS-MK-07-07A. Lineage (GTDB taxonomy): Bacteria > Cyanobacteriota > Cyanobacteriia > Cyanobacteriales > Nostocaceae > Hassallia > Hassallia brevis. Next base: position 99,396 of record JAHHIJ010000006.1, read on the forward strand.
GTTGTCAAAACAGTCAATGGCATTTAATAGGTAGCGAAGCCATTGATGTTGAACTCAGACGCACCCCAGATGGAGAGAGAAAACGGCAAATGTCGGCATGGGCTGCTTTAGCCTTAACTAAAATTAACGTCACCGAACTAATCAAGTCTCGTACTATCGAACTCACAAATCTAGGATTTAAAGCCTTTGATGCATCCCATATTGGTTGTGCAGAAGTTGCGAATGCCGATGTCTTTTTAACAACTGATGACAGGATGTTGCGTTTAGCAGCAAGACATAGTGGGATGCTACAAGTAAGAGTAGAGAACCCGTTGCGGTGGGTACTGGAGGTAATAAATGATAGACGTTAGCAAACTGACTCAAGCCCAGATAAGGCAACTGGGAATAGAAGCACTGACTAAAGCGCTTGGTCCTATTGGCATGGCGCGATTTATGCAGCAATTTGAGATGGGCAGTGGGGACTATACACGAGATAGGGATCAAATCTTGGGAGATCCCACTGTTGAGGAAATCTTTACCGAGATTGAACAGATGCGGCAAGAACAGCAGAAAAGGCTTGAAAACAAGAGTGAGGACAGATGACAGCAACCTAAAAACACTTTGTAATATATTAAAAATATAGCACTTACGCTTTTAGGATCAAAAAACGAACCGCCTTCGCGTAGCGTCTCCGAAAGGAGAAGAAGTCAAGGAAGCCTTCTCTTCGAGAGGCTTCGCCAACGCGAAGTGTGTCCGTAAGGAGAAGGAATAAGAGTTTAAGAGAGTTTTTGCCTAAGTCCTAAAATAAAAAAAGTATCTGCATCCATTTATGCTTTAATTCCCTATATGTTTGTTATGAATTCACAAATAGGGGAAAATTTATGGATTTTAATCAGATAGGTCAGGTTGCGATCGCACTGTTAACTCAGTTTGGCTTTAAGATTATAGGTGCGATCCTTTTGTGGGTCGTTGGTCAAAAGTTAATAGAGTTTGGCTTAAAGCTGGTAAAACGTGGTTTTAGAACTCAACAGATTGATCCCACAATCGTTAACTATCTTCTCAACATCATTTCCATTACTCTGCGAATTGTTTTAGTTGTAGCACTTCTCGGCTTTTTTGGAATTGAAACAACCTCCTTTGCCGCACTTCTGGCAGCAGCTGGTATTGCTATTGGTGCCGCATGGGGTGGACTGTTGGCAAACTTTGCAGCGGGTGCTTTTTTAATTGTTTTTCGACCCTTTAAAGTTGGTGACTTCATCACTGCTGGGGGTGTCACAGGTACTGTTGTAGAACTGGGAATTTTTGCAACTACTATCAATACACCTGATAACGTGATGACAATTGTGGGAAATAACAAAATATCTTCTGATAATATCCAGAATTTCTCTGCGAATGCTTACCGTCGCGTTGACTTAGTTGCTCAGTTGCATCATGATGTTGACCATAATGAAGCGATCGCACTTTTAAAAGCGAGAATTAGCGACATTCCTAACGTTCTCAAAGCTCCAGCACTAGATGTAGAAATTCTCACCTTTGCCTTGGCAGGACCAGTCTTAGCAGTCCGTCCTTATTGCAGTAATGACAACTACTGGCAAGTTTATTTCGACACCAACAAAGCTATACGTGAAGTCTTTCGTGAGGCAGGTTATCCAGCACCTGAAGAACCTTTTTCCTTTAGTGGAGCATCTCAGAATATAACTGATTCTCTCATGTCATAAGTTGATTAAGAGTTTAAACCGCAGATGAACGCGGATAGACGCAGATGAAGCTAATACAATGATCTGCGTTCATCTGCGGTTAAATACTTTCCTACTTAATTTTAAAGACGAGGAGCGTTGAAGGCTTCCCAAGCGGCTTTGGTGGCATCTTGAAAGCGATCGCCTAATTGTGATACTTCTTTTAATAGGGTCTGCCAGTTTTTGTCAGCTTCTTCTTGAATTATCGCCGCATAGCGCTCAATGCGATCGCGTTCAATTACTCTTTCACCTTCCACTGCTTCCCGTGCGCGACGTATGGCATTTAAATATGTCTCGCGGGTTAGAGTACCTGCTGATTCTGCTTCGGCTTGAGCGCGTCTTTTCAACGCTTCAATTAACTCTTTTGTTTCGTGCTTCAAATCATCTGTTTCGCCAATCATTTCTCTTTCTACCATTTCATTGGTTTGCGGACTGACTTCAATGATTACTTCCATATTCTTGTTTGCATCAGAATTCATGACTTTTACTCCTTTTCAAACTTCAAATATTCGCTTTTGATTTCTCATATTTCTACTTCCTTGAAGTGTGCTGTATTGATTTTTAAACTTTACAGCAGATTTCACTCCTTAGGAGGTACATGCGTAAAACCCAAAACCCCGTAGAGACGTAGCAGTGCTACGTCTCTACGTGTATTTAATAACAATGCAATCTGCTTTATCTAGACAACAGCATCACTTAAGTCCTAGTTTAATTGTATCCACCTCAACTCAGATTTATGGTGGAGAAAACCTATCAAAAAAGTACGGTTCTCATCCAAATTGTTAGCGAATCATCATCTAAAGTAAACTAATACTTTATTTAAGACATCAATAATTTAAGACGGCATCTATCTAGAGAATGAATTTAAAATATGATGATTTGATGATAAAGTAAAGATGATACAACAGACAGAAATTCGCAATTGCATCGCCATTAGTTTAGGAGCGATAGCTGGTGCTTTAAGTAGATATTATCTAACTTTGTGGTTTAGCGATCGCTTTGGAGTCAGTTTTCCCTATGGTACTTTTTTTATCAATATCAGCGGCTGTTTTGCGATGGGTTTCTTCGCCACTTCTGCCCTAAATAATATGACAAGAATCTCTCCAGAAGTGCGTTTGTTAGTCGCTACAGGATTTTTAGGTGCTTACACAACTTTCTCAACCTACGGTTTGGATACAGTCGGTTTATTGCGTAATAGCACAATGTTAACAGCAACTTTGTATTGGGCTGGCAGTGCAGTACTAGGAATTATCAGCGTTCAGTTAGGCGTGATTTTAGCTCGATTCTGGAGATAAAATTCAGGATTTTGGCTATTTTTGATAATTTGTTATTCAAGCCATCTCAAACACTGAAAGCTGCAAAAAATATAGCTTTTTAGATAGTTACTTATATTCATTGACTTTATCATCTACACGAATGACTCCGCCAGATATGATTTTCGCTCGTAAACCCCCTCTATGCATAAGACTAGGGACTATTTCCTCTCCTATCAATTTTTCCAAATGCTTACATGGCTCACAAAGCCTTATACCTTTAAGTGTAGTATCTCCAACGAAAAAGCATTTATCTACAAGTTCGTTGAGACGAACTCCTTCAGTAACCAAGTTTCTTCGTAAATCGCCTAAGTTAATATTTAAACTAGTAGATTCATTCAATCGTTCTATCTCTTCTACCTCTACTAGAGTAATTTCTTTATCAGGAAGACCAGCTAATTTTTTCGAGAATGTTCCTAAGCTAGAATGGTATCGATCTCCAACTATTCCTCGATCTATTTCCAATTTAGCTTCTTTAACAGAAATCATAGGTGTCATTGCACGAGGAGAAATAAATATACCAACAATTTTTCCCAACATAATTTTGTTTAATTATCTATTTAAAGTCTAAATACTAATCTAATTAATATTTTTTATTATAGCGGTTCTCGGTTGAGTCAGGTACAAGAACCCCACCCCCAACTCCGTCCCCGCAAGCGAGGGAGGAGGGGGCTATGATGTACCTCATGTGATTAGGAAAAGTTATAATAGCATTTCTGCATGAAGATGCGCCTAATGAGTGCCCATCTTCATACAGAAATGCTATGACCCTTGACTATTGACTATTTTCAAAATTTACCCAATTCAAAATTGTAATTGAGGCTAAAAAACCAGCCATTAAAATTGATATTTTGGTCGGTAGAACCACCTAAGCTGACACCACCTTGGACGCTGAGATTAGTGGAGTCAGATATTCCATAAGTGAAGCTAGTGTATAACCGATGATATAGGTCTTCTCGTTGGCGCAGCGTAAAGTCTGACAAATTAAACTGGTAGTTAAAACCAACTTGCAGCGATTTTAACCAGTAGTAGCTCAAAGAAAGTAACAAAGAATTGTTTATCCGGTTACGACTGTCTGGATCGGCTAAATTCAGACGCAATTCATAGAAGCTGTCTAGCACCAACCTTTCAGTTAGGGGATCTCGTCGTCCTAGAGACAAATGCACAGAATTTTCATTTAAAAAGCGATCGCCTGCCGAAAAGAAATCGCCGTTTTTAGCATAAAACAATTGTTGATTGCTCCAACCAAGTTCACCATACATCCGCCGTGATAGCTGTTGATAAATACTTACGTAGAATCTTATCTGGTTGTAATTAAATTGTGATTGATCTATGTAAAAAATCAAGTTGCCATCAATTCCCGCACTTAAATAAGTCTTAGGTCCCAAGGCTAAAGGTGCAGAAGCTAGCGTCAGTCCAGTAAAAACCAAGCCATCTTGTATCTGATCAATTTCTGACGAAAAAATATTATTCGTTCCAAAAAATCCCACATAACCCCGCAGGGAACCTATGGGCTTAAAATTAGTTACGGGTTTTGCTATGGGTGGTAGTGGCAGTTGTTCTACTGGTGGTGGCACATCAGGTATCGGCTTCGCTATTATGTCAATTTCCTCAGCGCTATCTGACTGAGGTGGTGTCTCTTTGCGCTCTTGCAGCCGACGTATGAGGGCGTCTAGCCTTTCGGAATTAGTTAAAGGGGGTTTCTCCAACAATTCCTCTATTGGTGTTGGGGAAGTTTGGGGAAAATCGTTTGGCTGTCCTTCTAATTGTGGTGGTTCATTGCGCTGCTGAGGAGTGGTAGGAATGTTTCTTGGTTGTTCCCTTGGCGCGGGATTTGGTGGCGGTGGGGGTGGATTTGGTGGCGCGGGATTTGGTGGGGGTGGATTTGGTGCTTCAGGTGGTGGTGTTGTCTCAGGTGGTGGTTGCTGTGAGTATAAAATTGGCGAATTGCAGGAATTGAAAATATTAAAGACTGAGGAGCCAACGCCGTACAAAGAAGAGTTATGGCGACTGGCATTGCCCAGATCAAGCCCATAATTCAAGTTAGCGGTTTCAGACGTTGTACTGAGTTGAAAGTACTTGGAAGCGATCGCTTTCAAGTTAGTATTTTTAGAACATGGCTGATGTGTTTCTTCTTTAATAGCCATAGATGATATGATTGATACTGGCTGCCTGTTAAGCTCTTGTGTATCTGAATTTCCAGCGATCGCCGCATCTACTTGGGTGATGCAACACCAGTTTGCACCACTCCACGCTAACAAAGTCGAAAATAAGAGATTTTTCTGTAACTTGGGTTGCATCTTTAATCGGGTTTGTCAAATTTAGACCCATCAGCTTACTTAGTAGTTCCAGCTAAGAATGTTAAATTTTTGAGCTGGTTTCATTACGGTACAAGACTTTCTCCTAATTCATAAGAAAAAGTCATAATTACTACACTTACGTATTCAAGTAAATTATGATTTATCTGAATAAGTCAAGCGAAGTATGTAGTATAGTACATTTGCGTATTTTACCTTTAAATTTTAAATAAAGTTAAAGGTAAAATACGTAAATGAACTGGTTATAACAATTAACAAGCTTAAATCTTTAACATCAGAATTTGTGTTGAACTGGCTTGGTATCAATTAAAGATTTTGAGGTTCCAAACTATGTTGCGAAAATTATTACCACTTTTAGTTGTTGGTCTATGGGGAGTTACGGTAGTACTTTTGCCTCAAGAGGCAAGTGCTACAACTCCTCTAATTCGTGCGGAGATTGAAAAAATCCGCAACTTAGTGCAACTGAAGCCAAAAAATAGACAGCAGCGTCCAGCACGCTCATCAGATGCAATGTTTCCTGGGGATGGAGTGTCCACAGGTAGAGCTTCTCTAGCAGAGTTACGTTTCAACGATCGCTCTTTAGCACGAGTTGGAGAACAAGCAGTATTTCAATTTTTGCCGAGGACACGAAATTTTAAATTGTCCAGCGGGACTGTATTGCTAGTGATACCACCTAAGCAAGGACGAACACGTATACAAACGCCAAATGCAGCAGCAGCAATTCGCGGTTCCGCATTATTCGTGCGCTATGACGAACAAACAGATACTACAATAGTTGGCTCACTGACAAATAGCGGTATTGAAGTTTCTAATAAAGATGCTTCCCAAAGTCGGGTACTAGAAGCCGGACAGATGCTGGTTATAGTTAAAGACAGAATTAAGGGATTATACGAGTTCGATCTGAGAAATTTTTATGAGAGGAGCGATTTAGTTAGGGGACTTGATTTGTCTAGAAAAACCGGTGTGCCAAGTGCAGATCCGGCGATCGCTCAAGTTCAAGAAGAAACCACCGCAGCTCTAGCAGCACAGAAGCCAATCATCGGCGCGGGAGTTATGACGAACCCATCTTTTCTAAAGCTTACAGGAAGTTCGCCTACTTCGCCAACTGCTGCCGATAACAGCATTATTATTAATAATTCCCCTGTAGATACCTTCGGTGAAATAGGAGAAATCCTGTCAAATAACGCTAAGAAAAGAGACAATTCTACCGAATCTACACCCGTTATAACTCCACCGGTTATAAGTCCACCAGTTACAATTACACCACCAGAGTCACAGTCACCTACAGATCCACCAGTTCCAAAACCACCAGTTCCAACTCCAGAGCCAGAGTCACCTCCAGATCGACCGGTTACACCTTCACCAGAGCCAGAGTCACCTCCAGATCGACCGGTTACACCTTCACCAAAGCCAGAGTCACCTCCAGATCGACCGGTTACACCTTCACCAAAGCCAGAGTCACCTCCAGATCGACCGGTTACACCTTCACCAAAGCCAGAGTCACCTCCAGATAGACCGGTTACACCTTCACCAAAGCCAGAGTCACCTCCAGATAGACCAGTTACACCTTCACCAAAGCCAGAGTCACCTCCAGATAGACCAGTTACACCTTCACCAAAGCCAGAGTCACCTCCAGATAGACCAGTTACACCACCAGTTACACCACCAGTTACACCACCAGTTACACCACCAGTTACACCACCAGTTACACCGCCGGTTACACCGCCAGTTACACCACCAGTTACACCGCCGGTTACACCGCCAGTTACACCACCAGTTATAAGTCCGCCGGTTACACCACCAGTTATAAGTCCGCCGGTTACACCACCAGTTACACCACCAGTTATAAGTCCGCCGGTTACACCACCAGTTACACCGCCGGTTATAAGTCCGCCGGTTACACCACCAGTTACACCGCCGGTTATAAGTCCGCCAGTTACACCACCAGTTATAAGTCCGCCGGTTACACCACCAGTCAAACCAAGCACATGAAATTATCCGACTGAATGTTTGATTCAGTCGGGGAATCGCCGTCTTTACAATAATCAGTCCTTTGTAGAGATGGCGATTTATCGCGTCTTTGTGGATCTATAATTTTCATCAAAAAACCTTATCCGAACCTTATTGGGACGAGTGTAGAGACACAAAATTTCGCGTCTCTACATGCCGAAATCAATACCAAAAATCCTTAACACCAAGCGTATTTAATTATGCTTTGCCCGAAACCCTTGATTAGACGTAGCATTGCTACGTCTCTACGTTTTTTCTACTCCTATGTCTTTTGTAGAGACTAATTTTTACTGATACTTTTAACCGAGACATTCTCCGACATTTGAGATATCTTGAACGTCCAGTACAACATCACCAACTGAGTTAGTGAAGGTGGTATCCCACATTGCCAGTCGTGAAAATCCCCACGGCTCCATTAAAGTCTATATTTTGTCAAATGGTCGTGGAACAATAGATGTAGAAGATGGTAGTTGTGGAGTGTCTTCAGAAACTTCTACCCAAGGTACGGTGGGAGTGTCTTCAGAAACTTCTACCCAAGGTACGGTGGGAGTGTCTTCAGAAACTTCTACCCAAGGTATGGTGGGAGTGTCTTCAGAAAATTCTACCCAAGGTATGGTGGGAGTGTCTTCAGAAAATTCTACCCAAGGTATGGTGGAAGTGTCTTCAGAAAATTTTACCCAAGGTACGGTGGAAGTGTCTGTATCTTCTAAAGATAAACTATTCGCCAAGTTACTGTATTTAGAACTTCTCAACTCATCAAGCGCTTCCAGAACTAGGGATGCAGATTGATAGCGTTGTTTAAAGTCATCCAGCACCATTTTATTAAGAATCTCTGCTAAGGCGTGACTGACGTTTGCTTTGTCGATCCATTTCAACTCTCCATCAGCATCTCTATCTAATTCATGGGGATGTTTGCCAGTCAAGGCTTTAATACCAATCATGCCAACTGCATAGATGTCACTACTATATTGCGGACGTCCAAAACATTGTTCGCTTGGTGCATAACCTTTAGTACCAATGCCAATGGTAAAGGCTGTTTGCTCTGGATTCTCAAGCAGTTGTGTGGTGACTTCTTTAACGGCACCAAAGTCAATTAGTACCAGTTTGTTGTCATCTCGTCGCATGATGTTGCTGGGTTTAATATCTCGGTGAATTACGCCGTTGTCATGAACAAATGTTAATGTTTGTAATAAGTCCCGCAACATCTCGATAACTGCGGTTTCGGGTATAAGTCTACCAGATGGAAGTTCCTTATTGAGAGGATGACCGATTATGTATTCTTGAATTAAGTAAAATTCTTCGTCCTCTTCAAAATAAGCCAATAACTGAGGAATTTGGTTATGTGTTCCTAGTTTTTCTAAAGTTTGCGCTTCTGATTTAAACAAACGTCTGGCAATTTCTAGGCTTTCTGATTTGGTATTGCCTGGTTTTAATTGCTTAACAACACATAGCGGGTTTTGCGGACGTCTGGTATCTTCAGCAATGTAAGTTTCGCTGAATCCTCCTGAACCAAGAACTTTGACAATTTTGTAGCGTCCGTCAAGTATTTTACCCGCTATTGCCTTTTCTCTTTGCTGAAGGAGGTCTTGCAGATCATCTTCCATGCTGATAATTTCTTGGGCAAGATGATTAGATGAATGTTTTTGAAGAATATTGACTAATTGGTTTTTTCTTAACTTATCTTTAACTACTTCGGTTCCGAGATAAGAAAGTCCGATCGCACCCATCGCCATCATTGGCACTGTAGTTGGTAAAATTAACTGATTATATATAAAAATAGAATAACTAATTATGCCCCAAATGCTTGCTAGGGCAATCATCGCGAAAAATCTAATTATACCTCGCTTGCTGCGAGTAACTATTAATACACATCCACCAACTAACCCCAGCACAAACAATCCTTGCAGAAATGGATTTTTAATTCCTTGAGCGATCGCTTTTCCTTGCATTAAAGTGGCGATCGCATTTGCATGAATTTCTACCCCTGCCATTTGTTCATAATTTGAGGCAGCAGCTACTGAATGATAATCATTACTTAACTTGTCGGTTGCCCCAATCAAAACTATTTTATCTTTGAAAATTTTTCCTTGCTGCAAATAAGAATTCCAATTTTCTGGATCAAGTACGTACCAGAAAGGAATATGCTCAAATGTTCCCCCAGAACCGTAAAAATAAATGCGATCGCCTTTTGGTCGCGGATATTTCACGTTTGCGGCTCTAAGTACCGCTTCCCCAAAAGATGGTATTTTATCTGCTGGGTCAAAACCTTCGTTTTCTGCTAACAACTTGGGAAATTCACTTGCCAAACGGTGAATCTTGCCATCTACCTCTAGGGGGAAATTAACTGAGCCAATGGACACCGATCCTGTGCGAAACTGTGCGGATGGCTGCGACAACTGCCAAACTTTGCCTTGATGCGTCTCAAAATTCTCGTAAACCGCCCCTAAAGTAACTTTATCACCATAAAGTCCCAATGACTGTTGCAACTTTTGATCGTCGGCAGTATCCTCAAGGTTAGGTCGATCAAATATTACATCTAATGCAACCGAGCGTGCCCCCGCTTTCACCAACTTATCAATTACCTGAGCATATGCCTCACGTTTATAAGGAAATTTTTGCAGCGGTTCCAAATAGGCATACTGCTTCGGATCTGCTTGATAATATTGCCCCGGAGTTGATGTTGACTGATCGTCAATTGCTAATATCACGATATCTTCTGGCGGTATCACAGAGCCGCGCAGTTGATAAAAACTAGAAAGTGCTTGATTTTCCATCAACTGGGTTAAACCTAAACCAGAAGCACTCAGCAATGCCGCTCCTAATGCGGAAGTACCAGCAAGTAGATGACCTAAACGAGTCATCTGCTTTGAGAAACCTCTCTTAGCCATCGCTGTGGTTTTTGTAGATTTCCTTGACAGTGTATTGCCAGCAGGGACATAGTTTTTAGGTAAGCTAGATTTAGTTTCTTCTGCCATATCCTGTTATTCATAGATTTACGTACAATGATTTTATTTACACCCTGTTATAGTCCCACTATTTTGACATAATACTTAAATGAAAAACTTATACATTTGTAACTTATTCTTTATTTTTTACCAAATCGGAAGTAAATATCTTATGTAAAGTCAGAAACGAAACATAGCTTCATATATTTTAATAACGCAAGTGAGTATATATGATTTTTCCACAGAGTGAAGCTAGTGCAGATTGCAACTCACGCCTTCGTTACTCAATTCTATAATATCTCTCACGCTCTTTGATGAGTGGCGGTGCTGGGCGTTCTGACAATATCTCACGTACTCAAAGAGATAGATACGAGCATTTGCGATCGCAAATCCGTTAATCTAGCTAGGAAGTAGCTTTAAAGGAATGTTGTAAATTGCTTTAAAGACAAAATCTATAGATAAGGATAATTATGTTCTACCCCCCAGTCTACGCATAGCTCTTTAGGAGTAAACTTAACTGTTAAGTAGTTACGCAAAGCTGCCCCACAAGTCAATTTTATTGGTAGATTTTGATTAGAAGGTATTTCTTGTAGAGGTGTTCCATAAAAATAAAGCGTTTTTTCCGTGTGTTAGAGAGTGTTGGCGGGGTATTGAAGAGCTAGTATGAACATTACGCATTTATTTCTTGGCATTATACTACCTGGAGTAAAAAAGCCTGACTCGCCCAATTGAAAGCCCAGTCCAATGTTTCAGCCGATTTTATCATTTGAAAGAGGTAAGCTCAAAGCTATAAATGACGATATAGTTTATAGATATTAGCAAATTTGTCATTTTATTATTGCTATAATCTATTGTTCAATCTAAATGCTTTTCTATATATATTAGGTGTAACTTTACTATGGGTTCTCCAATGAATCGTCTATCTATTTTTGTAGATGGAAACAATATGTTCTATGCTCAACAAAAAAATGGCTGGTTTTTTGATCCACGACGTGTCTTAGAATATTTTAGAAACGAGCATCAAGAAACAGCACTAATCAATGCCTTTTGGTACACTGGCTTAAAAGACCCACAAGATCAGCGAGGGTTTAGGGATGCTCTAATCAGTTTGGGATATACAGTCAGAACTAAAATTCTTAAAGAATATTATGATGATTCCTCCGGTCGTTATTCACAAAAAGCAAATTTAGATATAGAAATTGTTGTAGATATGTTTAATACAGTAGAACAATATGATCGAGTAGTTTTATTTAGTGGAGATGGAGATTTTGAAAGAGCAATAGAATTATTAAGAGGAAAAAATACTTATATAACAGTCGTATCCACAGAAGGAATGATAGCGAGAGAATTGCGTAATGCTACTGACAGATATATAGATTTGAACGATATCCGAGATAAAATAGAAAAAACTGAAGGTTGATATTCTTAGCAATTATTTACAAATCAGGAGTAACGAAAATTAATATTAAAGATATTTCTCCGAAAAAGTAGAAATGCCAATAACCAGATGAAAATGAACAACAACGAAGAGAAAATTATCATTTTTGATACGACCCTGCGAGATGGTGAGCAGTGTCCGGGTGCGACTTTAAATATAGACGAAAAGCTGGCGATCGCCAAGCAGCTAGCACGTCTTGGGGTAGATGTCATCGAAGCGGGTTTCGCTTTTGCCAGTCCTGGAGATTTTCAAGCCGTGAGCAAAATCGCGGAAATTGTCGGGACAGAAAATGGTCCGATAATTTGTAGTTTGGCAAGAGCCATTAAAGGAGATATTGAAGCTGCGGCATCCGCATTAAAACCAGCCGTAAAAGGCAGAATTCACACGTTTATTTCCACGTCTGATATTCATTTGGAGTATCAGCTGCGGAAGTCACGCTCAGAAGTGTTGGCTATAGCCGAAGAAATGGTAGCTTATGCCAAAAGTTTCATGGCAGATGTAGAATTTTCGCCGATGGATGCTGTCCGTTCCGATCCAGAATTTCTTTACCAAGTATTAGAGCGAGCGATCGCATCTGGCGCAACAACAGTTAACATTCCCGACACAGTGGGTTATACTACCCCTAGCGAATTTGGAGCGCTAATTAAGGGAATTAAAGAAAATGTCCCCAACATCGACAGCGCGATTATTTCCGTTCACGGACATAATGATTTAGGCTTGGCAGTTGCTAACTTCCTAGAAGCGGTGAAAAATGGCGCAAGGCAGTTAGAATGTACCATCAACGGAATTGGTGAACGTGCAGGAAATGCCGCATTAGAAGAATTAGTTATGGCTCTGCACGTCCGACGACAATATTTTAATCCGTTCTTAGGAAGACCAGCAGAATCCGAAGAATCACTGACAAATATCGACACTCGTCAAATTTACAAAACATCGCGCTTAGTTTCCAATTTGACGGGAATGTTAGTGCAACCAAATAAAGCAATAGTCGGAGCAAATGCCTTTGCTCATGAGTCTGGGATTCATCAAGATGGTGTGCTAAAAAACAAGCTCACCTATGAAATTATGGATGCCAAATTGATTGGATTGTCAGACAATCAAATCGTTTTGGGTAAACATTCAGGCAGAAATGCTTTCCGTACTCGATTGAAAGAATTGGGCTTTGAACTTTCAGAAAGCGAGTTAAATAAAGCATTTGTTAGGTTCAAAGAAGTAGCCGATAAAAAGAAAGAAATTTCGGATTGGGATTTGGAAGCGATCGTTAACGATGAAATTCAACAAGCACCTGATTTGTTTAGATTAGAGTTGGTGCAAGTTTCTAGTGGCGATCGCGCTCGTCCCACCGCAACTGTCACCCTCCGCACCCCAGAAGGTGAAGAATTAACTGACGCAGCGATCGGTACAGGACCGGTAGATGCAGTTTATAAAGCAATTAACCGCGTAGTTAACGTCCCAAATCAGTTAATTGAATTTTCCGTACAGTCGGTAACAGAAGGCATTGATGCACTTGGGGAAGTAACCATCCGCTTACGGTATGAATCTCAAGTATTTGCAGGACATGCAGCGAATACAGACATCATCGTCGCCTCCGCTCAAGCTTACGTAAATGCACTGAATCGGTTGTACGCTTATTTGCAACATTCTCAAAAGCAAGAACAGGTAACAGCATAGCAAATTTGATGCAATAGGAGCGGCAAACCCCGCTCCTACTTTCCCACGTTGTAGAGCCGATGTAAAGTCCAGAAAAGAAGCCAGAGGAGAGTTGATGAACACAAGAAACTGCGTTGTTCGCAGGGCACAACTTGAAGATTTGACAACTGTTGATGATGTAATTATTGGCTCTGCGAATTGTCAAATATTTGCGGGTTTATACCCAAATATTTTTCAACCAGAATACCGCAAAACCGGATACATTTGGGGTGTTTACGTCGAACCATCTTACCGCAGACAAGGCATAGCCAAACAATTAACTAGCATAGCAGTTAAGTATTTAAAAGCGATCACCTGCACGCAAGTAGTTCTCAACGCTTCACCAGCAGGTAAACCAGTTTACTCGAATCTTGGTTTCTCTGAAGGCAATCAAATGGTTCTGTAGTCATATTTGGTACAGCAAAGGTAGTACAAAATATCGAATAAAAGCTATAGGCTCTACGAGCTTTCACTACATTCGCGTGCATGTAAAATAAAATATACGTAGGTGTGAAAATTAGTTATGCGTGACCCAAAACCCCTATAGACGTAGCATTGCTAGGTCTATAGGGGTTTTCCACACTGACTTACTTAATGCATCAATTATGCCAATTAACGTAAGAAAAACTTCCGTCCCAATGCTCGTGCTTTTCATTACAGGTGTCAATCATATTAACGTAACAATATTTACCATGAGCATCTAACTTAATTAACGCATTCCAGGTTTGAGGATTAATCACACCATCAGCGGTCATTTGGCAGGATATCTGAAAATGTTTGACAGCAGCAGCAGTTTTTTGTTGAAAGACACCATCGACTGCACCAAAGTAGTAACCAGCGTATCTTAGTGCCTCTTGAACAGCTTTAACCACTGAACTACCAGTGCCAACATGCAAGCGTGGCAAGCTAGCAGGTCCCTCACACAAGAAAGCCCAAGTTTTTGGTCCGACAATACCATCTATCGGCAAAAAAGTCAGGCATTGCAGGTATTTAACCGCAATTAAAGTGTTTTGATTAAAGTAGCCAGTTTCTGCCACATTTTGGGTAAACGACGATGCGGTATCAAATTCCCTTAGCCGCTGATTGAGAACATTTTGCATTTGTTTGACCTCTTCACGACTTGCACCTAATTCTAGGGTCGGTCTGTTGAGAAGACATGGAATTACCTTCACCATAATCTAGATATCTCCTTGATGCTTTTTAGCTGATAAAAAAATATCCATATGGTTTATGGTTGTTCCGGAGAGTCTTTAGGGTAATTTCTTTGGGTATAGTTTGTATGGTTGTGTGTCGGTCTTTTGGCGAATTGGTATAACCATATCAAACCTACGGTTTGATATGGTTAGAGGCAGCTTTGCAGGGGAATCTTCCCCCGCAAAGCTGCCTTGTCAATTCATCATCCCCCGGTCATTCCTCCCAACACCGATTCGAGTAGGAATACGGTGTTGGGCTTCTGCCCGATTAAGGAAATCGCTTCTAATTTCCAATTGGTGCTGCTAAAGGTTGGCGTGGTGTACCACCTCCACCAATGCTGTTCGGTTCGTTGTTATCCACAACTTTCACCGCAGCAATGATTTTCGCAAAGTCAGCTTGGAGCGCTGCATCTCCATGAACTTGATTTCCGGTGACTTGCTCGTACTCTTGCTCGGCACTTTGCTCAAAGCAGAGGTAATTGTAATCCCAGCCCGAATCGTCAACGACGTAAGCACCGTAGTCTTGCATCGCTTCAAAGATTTTCTTGCCTGCTTTGCTAGTCAGTCCCAAACTCTCTGCTGTGACATTGGGCGGAATTGCTAGCAACGAACCCATAACCAGCGACGGATTGGAGCCTTGGTATTGGTTTGGTGCATTAAAATCAGCGAGACGGGCAGGCCACCGGCGACCAGGATTTGACGATGCAGAATTATAGTGCAGCCATTTGCCCCACACAACAATCTTGAGTGCGTGACGGATAGGGTCGTCGTTCAACAACTCACCTTTGCGAATGCTACCGCCAATACTCGACATCCCTGAGCCACCATGTCCACCGTCAATGCCATCGCCGTAGATGTCCTGCTGTCCAAACCAAACCCCGTAAAGCGGGGCATCCTTCTCACAACGGGTGGTCACGTTATAAGATACCAGGGTTCTGCCATCCGGCATCAAGAAGGCTGAGGAGTTGTTTGGAGTAGAACCTGGCTTTGCATCCTCAATGACGAGATCGTAAGGAAGCTTCAACGGCTCACCCGCTTCGGGATGCCATTGCGCCTGCTGCTGCGGCGTAGAGCCGGTGCAGCGACCTTGACCCCAAGCACCAGGCATATAGGTTGGTACAGCTGGGTCGCTTTCCTTGGTTATGATGAACCAGTCGGTGTCAACTCCAACGCTCTTTGAGCCGATATAGGCATCAACGTATTGCGCGTTTGATCCAATGGGCATATTCCAGATGCTGTCGCAGGCAAACGGCTGTGTGTACTTATCGCGTGGTTGACTTTGACTGCATTTGCTAGTATCCGAACTGAATGTTGGAGTGCTCGCTTCGGCTATGAAAGTAGGAGTAGTAGGAGTTGGGTGTGAAAGCCTTTTTGAGCTATTTGCTCGGTGTAAATTCGTTTCTTTACTCAGACTCAAGCTTGATTGATTTTGAATGCTAGCGCTGATTAGGGAAGCAGCATTGAGAGCATGGCTAATAGTACTCAAGGTACTCAAATCAGAAGTTATCATTTGCCTCTTCTTTTTTGATCAAGGTTGCCTGAAGCTCACACTTAGTGAGTTTTATTGCTCCAAGTTGGTAGAGGCAAAACCCTGAAAAACTCTTTCTTTAACTCCAAGAGACTTCGCGCCCTCATTGGATTTGAGCTTATATAAACCTGAAGTGAAGTAAAGCGTGCTTACTTACGTAAGGGCTGAAACTTTTCCCAAAGTTGTCTACTTTACACAAACTTTTTAAGAATATGTCAAAACCTTTAAGTATGTCAATGTCTAAGTTCTGATCAAGCGAAACGATAGTATTTTGCCTTCATTTTTATCGCTTTAACTCATATCTGTATTATCTTGTCAATCCGTAAATATTACCTAACTAACCCTTTCAAGGTGATAAAAATATTGGTCAAAAATCCCCTTTTTAACTTCTTTCCTCTGTGTTCTCTGCGTTTAGAGTGGTTAGATAAATTGCTTTTAAACCGCAGAGGCAGAAATTTTGAGTAGTCAAAATGAAATTAAAAAACTTTATACATTAATGTGGAGAAAATACTGAACCATGAACTTGATACCCAAGCTATATTAATAACTCACGTCATGTAAATGAAGTGTGCAAGGAGAAGGGTGCATTTACCTACCATCAATTATGAATCAACATCAACCCCCGGCTTGGAAAGATGTCCGTGCTGCGTTTCAAAAAATTTGGGGTTATGATGATTTTCGTCCGCCACAAGGAGAAATCATCCGCTGTTTGTTGGCAGAAAAAGACGCATTAATTATTATGCCCACAGGTGGCGGAAAGTCTATTTGCTTTCAGTTGCCGGCACTGCTACAAACAGGATTAACCCTAGTAATTTCGCCATTGGTGGCGTTAATGGAAAATCAAGTGCAGGAACTACGCGATCGCAACTTGAGTGCAGCGCTTTTGCATAGTGAATTGCCTTCTAGCCAGCGACGTGCGGTTTTGCAAGCTTTGGAACGACAACAGCTAAGATTGCTGTATTTATCACCAGAAACTTTACTGAGTCCGCCAGTTTGGGAAAGATTGTGTCAGCCGCAATTAAAAATCAACGGATTAATATTAGATGAGGCACATTGTCTGGTACAATGGGGCGACACATTTCGACCAGCTTATCGAAGATTGGAGGCGGTGCGACCAGCGCTGCTAAAATTCAAACCACAGGGAACACACATCAGCGTAGCCGCTTTCACCGCCACCGCCGATCCTCTAGCTCAAAAAACTATTAAAGAAGTCTTAAGATTAGAGCAACCAGCGTTTTTTCGTGTTAATCCGTACCGTTCTAATCTTAACCCCAGTGTTCGCATTGCTTGGACACCAAGAGGCAGAAAGCAACATTTATTAAAGTTTATTCAAGAACGGAAACAAGAACCGGGATTAGTTTATGTACGGACTCGGCGAGATAGCGAGAATTTAGCTGAGTGGTTGAGAGAAAAAGGTTATTCTACAACTTCTTATCATGCTGGATTGGGTGCAGAAGAACGTCGTGCAGTAGAAGCGAGTTGGCTAAGTGGAAAAACCATGTTTGTTGTCTGTACTTGTGCGTTTGGGATGGGGATAAATAAGCCAGATGTGCGTTGGGTGATTCACTTCCACTCACCGCATTTGCTTTCGGAGTATGTGCAAGAAATTGGACGCGCTGGAAGAGATGGGAAACCAGCCCAAGCGTTAATGTTGATTAGTGAACCTACGGGATGGTTAGATCCAGAGGATAAGCAAAGACAAAGGTTTTTTGAGGATCAGATGCGATCGCAACAACTTTCCGCACAACAATTAATCAAAAAACTGCCGAAAAAGGGAGAAGTAAATGCAATAGCCAAACAATTTCCCGATGGTGCGATCGCTCTTTCTCTTCTCCACAGCAGCGGTCAGTTAAACTGGCTTGACCCTTTCAATTACAGTATTGGAGAAAGCAAACCAAAGCAGTTAACGACGCAATTACATGCTGCAAAGCAAATGAATCAATATCTGACAACAAAACAATGCCGCTGGCAATTTTTGTTAAATGCCTTTGGTTTTGAGAAAGAAGCGGCAAACTTGCGTTGTGGACATTGCGATAATTGCCGCCGCTAGGAGTGAGGTTTTTGCTTGAAAAGGGGGGTTGGGGGGATCAAAAGCTTAGGCAGCAACTTTAAAATACTTGTGTATACACCGTAGCCTTGTAGGGGAGGGTTAGGGAGAGGTGGGGGAGTCTTGCTGAAATAAATTAGCTGTGGCAAGGAAAGATTATGGCTCTAGAATCAATTCCTCCCGTACTTGCAAACACCACTGTTCGTCCCGGCTACCAACCGCAAGCCGCCGACACAAATATTGATGCGGATATTTACCTGTTCGCCAGGTTGCGCCAACTCGCACTTAAGCAACGAATCGAGATTGCGATCGCCCACAACCGGGGGGTACGAAAACTCTGTTTGGCGGGAATTAAATCTCGACATCGCGGTGCGTCGTTGAAGGAAATCCGTCTGCAATTTGCCCGTGCGGTGCTGTCCGAAAAATTTTCCCCTGGCTTCCAACCCCAAGGAGGTGATGAAACAATGTGGATTCAAGACTCAATAACCCTTGCTAGCGAACTCCACCAAATTTTGGAGTCGGTAAATATTCCCTACTACGTTAGCGGGGGTGTGGCTAGTTCAATTCACGGAGAACCGCGATCGACCCGCGATTTGGATTTAGTTATCGAAATCCAACGCGACCAAATCAATTTGTTGGTGACAACCCTGGAAGCGGCGGGTTACTACTGTCCTGCTGGTGCGGTTGAGGATTTGCAACAGGGGCGCGATCGGATGCTTAATATTACCCACACGGAAACCATCGCCAATGCTGACCTGTATGTTACGGATACTTCAGCCTTTGCGGCATCGCAAATGACGCGACGGAGGTTGCTTGATGTGGAGGGAATGCCTAATTTTTGGTTGATCTCCCCCGAAGACCTGTTATTGCAAAAACTTGTTTGGGGTAGGGGAAGCCAATCTGAGAAGCAATGGCGCGATGTACTGGGGATACTCAAATTGCAAGCAGATTTTCTTGACTATGGATATCTGACTGAATGGGCGGAAAATTTGGGGCTGGTTGATTTAATTAGCCAAGCTTTTACAGAAGCTGGTATTTTGTAACTGTACTTCCCGAAAGGGAAAGAGCCCCAATAATTTTTTATATAGCAGATTAGGTATCGACTATCCACTAACCACCAAGCAGCCTAAAACTGCTGCAAAAAGCGCAAATCGCTATTGTATAAGCGGCGAATATCATCCATTTGGTGTAAAACCATCGCAAAGCGTTCGACACCAAAACCGGCGGCAAATCCAGTGTAAACTTCTGGGTCGTAGCCCACAGCTTTCAGCACATTCGGATCGACCATACCACAGCCCATAACTTCCAGCCAGCGTCCATTCCACTGCAAATCCACTTCCGCAGAAGGTTCTGTAAACGGGAAATAACTGGCACGGAAGCGAATTGGTACCTCGCCAAACATTGCTTCTAAAAACAGCTTAATAGTCCCTTTGAGGTCTGTAAAAGTTAGTCCCTCGTCAATTGCTAAAAGTTCTATTTGATGAAAAACTGCCGAGTGGGTAGCGTCTACATTATCTCGTCGATAAACTCGTCCTGGGGCGATAATCCGAATTGGTGGTTCTTCGGTTTCCATGTAACGAATTTGTACACACGAGGTTTGAGTTCGCAGAAGATTTCCGTCCGGTAGGTAGAAAGTATCCTGCATATCACGGGCAGGGTGGTCGGGGGGGGTATTCAGAGCCTCGAAATTGTAATAATCTGTTTCCATCTCTGGACCTTGAGCCACAGTGTAGCCCATACCGACAAAGATATCCAGCGTTTGGTCGATAATGCCATTGAGGGGATGAATACGTCCTTGAGGGCTGTAAATTCCCGGCATTGTCACATCTAGAGTTTCTGCTTCTAGCTGTGCCTGAATTTGAGCAGCTTCTAATAAGGCGCGTTGTTTGTCTAAACTAGTTTGAAGGCTTTCTTTGACTGTATTGCCGATCGCCCCAATTAAGGGTCGTTCTTCGGCACTTAATTGTCCCATACTCCGCAACAGTGTGGACAATTCCCCTTTTTTACCAAGGTAGCCGACTCTTAGTTCTTCTAGGCGTTCTAAGCTATCGGCAGATGCGATCGCTTTTTCTCCTTCAATTCGCAGTGCTAAAAGTTGAACCTCTAAATTGCTGGGCTGATTCGTCATTTCTTACAGTTGTGAATTAGTCAATTGTCAAGAGTCAGCAGTCAAAAGACTAATGACCTTACTAATATGCCATGAATGATAAGCAGGTAAGGGTTAAAGGAAACCTCTTTTTACTAGTTTAAAGGCGATTGGCTGTGTAAGTATGTTTTTTTGCTTGATACATGTGACGACGGACATTGACAATTGTCTCTTAACTATTAACTATTGACTATTGACTGTTGACTCTTAAAATTATGAAATTACTAATTAGCAATGATGACGGGGTTGCGGCTTTAGGGATTCGGACTTTAGCCAATTGTTTGGCACAAGCCGGTCATGACGTGACTGTAGTGTGTCCGGATCGTGAGCGATCGGCAACTGGACATGGATTAACTTTACACCAACCGATTCGCGCCGAAATCATTGATTCGGTGTTTCATCCTGCTGTCAATGCCTGGGCTTGCGATGGTACTCCTTCCGATTGTGTTAAATTAGCGCTGTGGGCTTTGCTTGAGTCTCCCCCCGATTTGGTTGTTTCTGGCATTAATCAAGGGGCTAATTTGGGAACCGAAATTCTTTATTCCGGAACTGTTTCCGCCGCAATGGAGGGTATAATCGAAGGTATTCCCAGTGTGGCATTGAGTCTGACGAGTCACACTTGCAAAGATTTTCAACCTGCTGCTGACTTTGCGAAAATTTTAGTAGACCAAATATCGGTAAACCCCTTACCAGAGTTGATGTTGCTTAACGTCAACGTTCCTGCCGTCAAGTGGTCAGAAATTGCTGGAGTCACTATTACCCGTCAGGGAGTGCGACGGTATGTAGATGTTTTTGACAAGCGCATCGATCCGCGTGGAAAAACATATTACTGGTTAACCGGAGAAGTTCTAGAAGATGTGGAACCGCCATCGGATTTAAACTTACCACAAAATGTACCTACTGACGTGCATGTCATCCGTAATAACTATATCAGTATAACACCATTGCAATATAATCTCACTTATGCAGGTGGCGTTAATCAATTGTCTCAGTGGGAATTTAAGTTGAGTTGAATAAGTTTATCCACAAGTGAGCTAGTAAACCTTGTTAAATGCATTACAAAAAAAATTAGGCTATAAAGTAGGAACACTCTTGAAAACAACTTATACATATACGCCGGGAAAAGTCAAGGAATTTTCCTTGGCATCTCTAATAAAAAGCAAGAGCAAGATAACCAAATTAAGCAAAACCTTGAAAAGGGTATGCTGTTTGACCAAGAAATTCCCCGTCTATCAAAGGGCGGAGATACAGCATAAACTAGACAAAATAAGTAACAGTCTCTTTTATTATCGCCCGCTAAGTATGCAGCAAGGCAACACCCATGTCTAGAATAGAGAATCAATTTACAGTACAATTTTGGGGCGTTCGCGGCAGCATCCCCAGTCCAGGACTACATACCGTTCGTTATGGCGGTAATACCCCTTGCATTGAGATGCAAGCGGGCGGTAAACGCTTAATTTTCGATGGTGGTACGGGACTACATGTTTTGGGGCAATCATTATTGCGCCAAATGCCGATAGAAGCTCATATATTTTTCACGCACTCCCACTGGGATCATGTGCAGGGATTTCCCTTTTTTACCCCAGGTTTTGTCAGGGGAAATGACTTTCATATTTATGGTGCGATCGCTCCTGATGGTTCCACCGTCGAACAGCGGCTAAATGACCAAATGCTCCATCCAAATTTTCCCGTACCTTTGCAAATCATGCAAGCAAATTTGGATTTTCACAATGTCAAAGCCGGAGAACCAATCAAAATTAATGATATTCTCGTGGAAACGGCACCTCTGAACCATCCGGGTGAAGCGGTAGGATATCGAGTTAATTGGCGGGATGGTGCGGCTGTTTATATTACTGATACTGAGCATTTTCCCGACAAGTTGGATGAAAATGTGATCTGGCTAGCTCGTAACGCCGACATCCTGATTTATGATTCCACTTATACTGACGAGGAATATCATTCGCCAAAGTCGCCGAGAATCGGTTGGGGACATTCCACATGGCAAGAAGCGGTGAAAATAGCCAAAGCAGCTAACGTCAAAAGTTTGGTAATTTTCCACCATGATCCTGCACACGACGATGAATTTTTGGATCGTGTAGGGCAAGAAGCCGCAGTGCAATTTCCTGGTGCGGTCATGGCACGAGAAGGAATGGTACTTCAAGTTCCCATATCCATGCCCTTATCAGAATCTATTCCTATTAGTGAGTTTTCTGCTTAAAGGTTGTAATCGAAGCAATGGGAGATTTTAGTTTAGATTGGTGATAAACAGCTTTGTCGCCATATACCCCAACTATGAGCTGCAAAACCGTCAAAGACTGGTGTAGAAACTCTTTGCTCCAAGTTGAACTACGGGAGTGCTGATTTTTCCGCACCAGCGTTCGCTCCTCGGATAAATGGCAGATGAACTGAACGGCAGGAGGGAAAAGTTAGTTGAAGATGAATTTATTCTCCCGAAAACTAGTAGACCTTAATCGTCGATCACCGGATAGACGTTTTCAATGATTAATGGCAAAATTTATCCGGCAATCGTCAAGGATGCTCTACTAGCCTAGAAAAATGAATTTTTTCTCGACTGCTTCACAAACCTAAAATCCCTGAATCGACGTGGTAAATCTCTCTCAAAATGGGTGTGCTGTGTGGGTAGCCTCTTCCACCAAAGGGCTGCTAACGCCTACTGCTGTTGCGCTGGGCAAATTTGATGGTGTCCATCGCGGGCATCAAAGAGTAATTGCACCAATTTTGCAACAAGCCAACAGAGATAAAGAAAGTAATGCTAATTACATTTACTCAACAGTTGTCACCTTTTATCCCCATCCACAAGAATTTTTTACAGGGATACCTCATGCTTTGTTGACACCAGTGGATGAAAAAGCGCAACAGTTGCGATCGCTTGGCATCGAACAACTGGTACTATTACCCTTTGGCAAAGAATTAGCAGCTTTGACTCCCGAAGAATTCGTAGAACAAATTCTCGTGCAACAATTGCAATGTCAGCAAATTAGTGTCGGAGAAGATTTTTGTTTTGGGAAAAAGCGCAGTGGTACCGCCAAGCATTTACAATTTCTCGCCGCCAAGTATAACATTCCCGTTACCATCGTTCCCATCCAAACTCATACAGGCGAGGAAAGTGTCACTTCCACACTAGAGGAGGCTCGTATTAGCACTTCACTGATTCGTCAACATTTGGCAAACGGCAACATCGAACTAGCAAACCAACTTTTAGGACGTCCCTACACCCTAATTGGTTTTGTCGTCCAAGGTCAACAAATTGGCAGAACTATTAACTTTCCCACCGCCAACTTACAATTACCTAAAGAAAAATTTTTGCCCCGTCAAGGTGTTTACGCAGTTCGCGTTTGTATTGAAGAAAACCAAACTGACACAATCGAAGGCGTAATGAATATAGGCGATCGCCCAACTGTAAACGGCACTCATCCCACCGTAGAAGTGCATCTGTTAGACTGGGTTGGCGATTTGTACGGCAAAAATCTGACAGTGCAACTTGCCAAATTTTTACGCTCAGAACAAAAATTTTCTTCTCTAGAAGAACTGAAAACACAAATTAAACTTGACTGCATTGCAGCAAAAGAAGTCCTGAGTGGGAATACTAATGAGAGTTAGTGGTTAGTGGTTAGAAGTTGACTATTGACTATTGACTATTAACCAACCATTCCCCACAGTACATGAGAGTAAAAATTGACGCCCTAACACAAAATCTGGCTCTGACCATCGTTGGCAAAAGTGAGGCAATACGCTTAGTGCTAGTTGCTTTACTCGGTGGTGGTCATGCTTTACTAGAAGATGTCCCCGGAGTCGGTAAAACCCTGCTTGCCAAGTCTCTAGCTCGTTCTATTGATGGCAAATTTCAACGGCTACAATGTACTCCAGATGTACTTCCTACTGACATTACTGGTACTAATATTTGGAACCCAAAAAGCGGCGAATTTAGCTTTCTCCCTGGTCCAATATTTGCGAATGTGCTGCTAGCTGATGAAATCAACCGTGCTACACCACGCACTCAGTCAGCTTTGCTGGAAGTTATGGAAGAACAACAAGTCACGGTAGATGGTGTTTCTCGCGCTGTTCCTACACCCTTTTTTGTGATTGCGACTCAAAATCCCATCGAATACCAAGGTACTTTTCCCTTGCCAGAAGCGCAGATGGATCGGTTTATGCTTTCCTTAAGTTTGGGCTATCCTTCTGAAGCTGAAGAATTACAGATGCTACAAAGGGTCGATAAGAATATCAAAGTTGGTGATTTACAACCTTGTATTACTTTGGCAGAAGTGCAAGAATTGCGGCAAATTTGCGCTCAAGTAAGAGTGGAAAGCTCATTGCAACAGTATATTTTAGAATTGGTGCGGGCGACACGCCAAGATGAGGAAATTTCTCTTGGTGTCAGTCCTCGTGGTACAATGGCTCTGCAACGAGCTACTCAGGCGATCGCTTTTCTGTTAGGACGTGATTACGCGATTCCCGATGATGTGAAGTTTCTTGCTCCTTATGTTCTTTGTCATCGTCTGATTCCAGCGGGAGGACGCAAAGCAAGAACTGTGATGGAGCGGTTATTACGGGCTGTGCCGATTCCATAACTCTGGTTCTAAGCCCTCAGGCTATAAGCCGAATGGCATTAAGAAGAGCGATCGCATGATGTTAAAATAAATGCACATAACCACGCTTTATGTCTGATTATTTTATATCAGGTTTATTACTTACAATAGACATCTCCAGAAATTAATTATGCGTTATTCAGAACCCTTGATTAGACGTAGCAGTGCTACGTCTCTACATCTTTTCCGGAGATGTCTAATGTAAAGACGTTCCGGCGGAACGTCTCTACGACGGTTGCGACGTTTTTATTAGACATCGACCGCGATGCTTATTATGCGTTGTCCGAAACCCTTGATTAGACGTTCCGCCGGAACGTCTCTACGTCTTTTCCACGCCTATGTCTAAAACCCTTAATCAACAACGCGATTAAGTCAGTTCTACAAACACACCGCTGCGGGAAAACTCTTCTTCTTCAGGAGTGAAATAGGGAGTTTTATCAACAAGATTAGGATCAAAACAGTATGTTTCTTGTAAAAATTGTCCGCTCTCGACAGCCGACTCCAAATCATTGATGTAATCTTGTGCAACCACGCACGCTTCCTTGATGCCTTCCCAATCACCCTTTTGCAACAGTTTTTGCAATGTGGTTCTCGCTCCGGCGAGCCGCGATGCTGGTTTGAGCATACCATAAAGGCGGTAGATGCGATCGCTTGCAATACTGATATGTTTAAGTGCTTTAGCTCGTGCCAGCTCAGTATCAAGGCTAGGCCAATAGCGGGTAGTGTAGAAGGCTTTCTCATCTTTATGATACCACTCCTCTGAGCGAGCGATGGAAGAGGAGACGGTGTTGTGCAGCTTCCAAAAGAATAAGCGCAGGGAGGAGCCATCGACTACAGTGGAGAGTTTTGCCTCCATTGACACCTCAAAGTTAGTCAATTCTGCGTCACGTCCGAGCAAAAGGTACTCCATCGGGTACATTTCTACCTCTTTATTCTGCACCACATACATATTTAGGTGATGGCGGCAATAGGGGCAGGGGTACATAGTTGCAAATAGTTGGAAGAAATCCTTAAAAGCTGCCACCAGAGCTTTCTGCTGTACGTCGGTCTTGGTAGATATAATTTCCGCAGAGGTGTGGAAAAAGCGCCATACTCCAGGTCCAATATAGTATGGGAAGCTCACCCGCATTTGCGAATCTTTGACATCACTCCGATCTACATATATGTCAATAAATGCTACATACTGGGAAAGTGCGCCCGATTCCCGTCCAAATTCCTGACGTTCGCGCCGTTTCTGCACTCCATTCAAATAATGGAGTGTGAGACGCCATGATTGCTTGAGCATCAGCTTTTGTTTTGGGGTGCATTTGGGAAAGTTCTCTGCAACATCTGCCCCATAAACGCTAAATTCCCCAGAAGCCTTAGTTGTCTCGTACCACTTGTCCAAAGCTGCTTCGTCAGGTACTGTGTTGCTCTGTATGTCTGCGGCAGTGCTGACGCTGAATGCAGCTAGTAGCTTCGGCATGAAATCTTCATACCAATAGCTAACTGGCATCATCGCACCATCCACTTCCTCTGATGCTTGGGAGAGGATAACACGGTTCCACTTCTTCAGGTACTCTTTGGGATGTTCCTCTGATTTAGCTGGTGGTGGAGCCATTTCTTGATTCAGCTCCATCTTCCGCAGTCGGTTGAGTTCGTTGATGGCAAGGACACCTTCAGCAATGTCACGCAAGCTGAAATGCTTTTTCTTCAGCGTGATGGCAAACTCGACTCCTGCCGCAAACTTGTCTTTGACATTGGCTGATTTGCGACGTGCTTCTACCATCGCTTTTTCTTCTGCCAACATCTCTGTCGTCTTTTCTATTGTCTTCCAGTTCTTGATGCGCTCTTCTAGTCGGGCATATTCATCTGTGAGGGATTCAACTACTGCATCGAGTAGGGGGTGACAAGCGGATTCTACCACACCTAACCCTTTATAGAGAGCGATCGCCCTCTTCACAAACTGCACAAAGTCAGTAATTCTATAAGGTAGGTTTCTCACCCGCAAGTGGGTTTCGTGATTGGCAGAGAAACTTTCGCGGAAGCAACGGTAGGCTGCTCCCTGAATCAAACGGAACAAACCAATCTGCATTTGCAAGCGGGATGTACCGCGCTTTTGCTCGCTTTGGGGGTGTTGCGCTAGTTGTTCTTTTAGCCGCTCTATCTCTGGTTCTATCTCTGTGGCTGCTGTTTGTGCAGTGTCTTCGGTAATGGCAACTTCATCGTTGCTAGCAGTGACTGGACTATCGGTTGTTTTTGGCGTGACGAGGGGAATTGGTGAATCTGTGTAGCCGATCGCAGTTTCTGACTTTTCTGGTACTAGCTTGCAGAATTCTTCAAAGTCAATTGAAGCATCGCCATCATGATCGACTTCTTTGATAATTTCATCAAGTTCTTGATCTGTCAACCCAAATTGGCTCATCACCGCACGCATCTCGTCAGCGGTAATTTGACCGCTGCCGTTCTCGTCAAATACGCTGAATGCTAGCGCTAAACGGCTTTTGCGATCGCCTTGTTGGGATACCATCAGCGCTTTGAACTCTTCAAAATCGATACTGCCCGACAAGTCAACGTCTACCTCCTTAATCATGTCGCGCAGCTCTGTGTCGCTGGGGTTCTGTCCTAAAGAACGCATTACCTGCCCCAGTTCTTCTGCTGAGACGGTACTGTTGCCGTCCTCGTCAAACATTTGGAAAGCTTCCCACAACTTCGCTACCTCTTCAGAGGACATTTCCTTGTTTTCCAGATATACAGCCACGATCAATAAATCCTCGATAATTGTTAAACTTTTCTATTTAATAGTTTTTCATACATTTTAAAAATTAGGAAAACACTTTGTTAACCATGTACCGAAAAGAGAAGCAAACTCAAATTCCAGCGTCAAACTTTTTGATGGCTTGCTTGAAGTTCAGCATATGATAAATGTAGACCACGAATCGTCATTGCCTGAGGCAATGTTGTAAAGATCATATCAGGTTTGTTTTTAAGCGATCGCATATTCTGTTTAGATAACTGCTTTTTTAACTAACGTCGAAGCCCGTAATCTCAATATCAGCATAGTGCCACCTGTGAACAATATGCCGATTAATATGTTTGTCAGACTGATATTCTTGCCAGGATGAATTACCAAAGTACTTTCTAATATTACAGAAGGTAATAATATCCCGTTGATGAGCAAAAAACTATAAACTTTTAACTTTCTCTTTGCCAGAATAGTTAAGAAAGTTAAGTAAATACCTAGAGGAATAAAAGTTAGCGCATAGTAAAGTATTTTCTGCTCATTGGGAATTAGCTCTAGTAAATTAAAAGAGTAATAATTTTTTAAATTGTCTACATAAACTTTGAGATTCCCTTGAGAATAAGTAATAACTATATAATGGGGACTAGTGTTTGTAAAAACACCAGGAACACTTAATTTTATATCTGTACCGTTTTCTCCAGTAATCGGTGTTCGTATCCGTAAGTTCAGGTTAGTTCCCTGCTGTCCTAACGTAAAATTGCGATGAAAACTACCAGATGAAAGTGAGATTATACGTCCAGGACCAGTTTGAGTTATATCAGAGGTAGCAACAGTAGTAATTATGCTAGATTGAGAGGTTTTACGTATCCTTTTGCTCAATAAGGTCGTAGGAGTTCTTGTTTTTAGCCAATAGCTGGAACTCAAGGCAACACCTTGACTATCTACAATGTTTGGTGACTGTCCTTGGGGCAAAAATTCAGGAAGTTGTCCAGTACTATCCTGATAACTTCTTTTCTCAGTTAATTGATAAGAACCTATTAAAGAATCTCCAAGAGTATTCAAGTAATTTTTAGTATCAAATAATCCTAAAATCTCATTTTCAGGAACTGCTTTATCAGCAATATGAAGTTCTGAAATATATCCCTGCCAAGGTTTATCACCTGTTTGTTCATTACCAAGCAATAGTGGATAAGTTAGACTCCAATTACTTAGATTTGTCGTACTTTGCCAGGGTATTAAAATTAAAAATGACAGAAGTACATATCCAAAAAACAATAGTGTTATTTTTGTGAGAGAGTTCCTGATTATACTATTTTCTACACGGGACAAAATATTTATAAAACTTGCTGAATGCCATATATAAAAGCAAATTATACCTACAATTCCACCTGTAGTATTGTTAACAAGATCGGCAGGAGTAGGCGATCTAGAAGGCAAAAATATTTGCAGAATTTCAACTGTGAGTGATAAGCCAGTACTGATCATTATCAGTGTGAAAAATTTGCTGATTGGCTTCATTTTTATCTTCTGCAAGAAAGCAGTGGAACTAAAGCCTAAAGGTATAAATAGTAAAATATTGTTTACTAGGTCTTCAAAAGAACTAGCATTGTCGAAACTAGCGACAATTTTTTGTAGAGAAAGATTATCTATCAGGTAAAAATTAAAGGGATAAAGTGTAGCTATTAGTACTGCTAATATACTAATTATTACTAGATACAAGTTTCTAACCAGTATTAATTTCGTCAAAAAACTAGATATTTGTCTAATAATTTTGTGTAGATCCATAAGTATCTATGTTATCTGTCTTACAGACAATAAATGATTAAACGATTAATTACCTAATTGTAGATCAAAATCGATGGTAGCATCCACATCCACATCTGCCGTGCCCTCAACCAGTGCTGGGGACGCACCCCGATAGATGTAATATAAGGAGTGAAATTTGCTGTAATTTCCTTCCAATTCCTAATAGGCAATTCAACCTAAACATTGGACGAAACATCTGCTTGTTCAGCCATACTTACCGCTTTGCTTCGCGCTTCTATAATTTGACCTATCTCACGTCCCAAACTTGGTTGACGCTCAATCATCGTATTTACAGCATCTGAGTAGATAACAAGAACTTGCAAATCGTCAACTGCGACAATTGATACCGGACTCGGTTCCCCAGTAAACAGTGCCATCTCGCCAAAGAACTCACCACGCAAGATAGTCATTACCTCCAACTCCATGCCAAACTCGTTTGTGACGGTGACTAGAACCTGACCCCCAATGATAATATACAAAGCATTACCAGGCTCGCCCTGGCGGATGACTTTCTCCCCAGCACCGAACTGTTGTAGAATAGTTCCCTTAGCTAAGTCATCCAAATTTTTTGGCTCACGAGCATAAGACATAAATCCGGGAATTGAGTGCAGGCTTTGGGCTAATTTACTCGAAGCGCTATCTGCCTTATCAGCAGTTTCCACAGCATACTCGTATCGGTAGCGATATAGCGTCAGATTGTTTCGCTGCGCTGCATACCAGATTCGCGTCATAAATCTATCAAGTATCTGCTCCACATCCTCAAAGTTTTCGATAAAAAACTCCACCTCATAAATAATTGCCGTCTCATCATAGGATGTGGTTTTGCTCTCTGGTTCAGGTTTGGCTAATATTCCCTGTGTAGCCAGAGCTGTACTTGTTAGTACCTGCTTAACGAGATTAGGGGGGCTATCGTAGGAGAAGCCAATATTGATGCGTTGGTTATAAATGCGTTCTGGTTGGCTATAATTATGGATTATTCCTTTGCCAATGAACTGATGAGGAACGATAATCACTTGGCGCTGGAGATTTAGCAAGCGAACCGATCGCCAGTTAATATCAATTACTTGCCCTTCGATCGCCTTATCTTCGCCTTCGCTATTGCCAACGCGCAACCAATCACCCACACTGAAAGGGCGTTCCAGAAGCAGTGCAATCCCAGACATGATGCTACCCAATGTATCCTGAAGCGCCAAACCGATCACAATCGAGCTAACGCCTAATCCGGTAGCAAGACTCGCCAAATCTGCACCCCACACCGCCGCCAAAACGATCGCACTGCCCACAAGCACCAAAAACAACCTAAAAAGGTCGATCAGCAATTTGGGCATCCTTGCCCGCCATGTATTTGCCTCTGCTTTTTCAAATAAAATTACATTCAATAGCGAGAGAGAGGCGTAGATAACAGATATCCAGAAAAGTGTTTCGACGAGCTTGGCAAAATTCCCGTTAACGTCAAGCTTCAAAACATTCCTGATTAAAAGCATCAGCATTAAGACCGGCAAGACGAGGTTTTTCACAACCCGCAGTGTAGCCGCCATCGGTCTACCGCGCCTTTGTTGATGATAAATAACCTCTCCTAGGAAAACTACCAGGAGTGGGAACCCTAATCCGACAATTAACGCCCAGGTATGCCAGTCGCTTGACAACCTTAAATTACTCATAGACTTTTTCCTCTCGAACACTTACGGTCATCTGAGAACTTTTGAGTTGCCAAGCCACTAGCTTTTCTTTTCCAGGTTCTTGAATTTCACCAAAGAGTTCAAAATCGTAGATATTGTGCAAGCGGGAGCAGACATCTTGAGAAACTAAGATTGCTCCTGGCGGACAAGCCGACTTCAACCGATTGGCAATATTAACAGTATCGCCCCAAACATCGTAGAGCAATTTATTTTTGCCAATGACGCCTGCAACCACATCTCCTGAATTGATGCCGATTTCCAGGTCTAGATGCAAGCCTTTTTCATAATTAAATCGGCGGACAAACGACAGCATTTCCAAAGCAAAATCTACCGTGCGTTTGTCATTATCAAGACGCGGCACACTCAGCCCGCATACAGCCATGTAACCGTCACCAATAGTTTTAATCTTCTCCAAACCGTATTTATCTGTCATTTCATCGAAGGCTGTTACCAATTCGTTCAGCAAGCTAACAACTTCTTGAGGGGACATTGTTTGAGTTAGCTTGGTGAATCGGTGGAGGTCGGAAAATAAGACTGAGACATTAGAAATCTGGTCGGCAATTTCTCTATCGCCCTGTTTGAGGCGTTTGGCGATGGCGGGACTAAATATACTTAAGACTAATGCTTCATTTTCACGATTTTTCTGTTCGATTAGTTGAGTTTTGGCGCGAAGGATATCTATCGTTTGGTTAAATGACTTAGCTAAATCCCCAAATTCATCTTGCGAACCTGATTTGACAATTGCATCAAATTCCCCGGCTCCCACCTTGCGAGCGCTTTTAATTAAATTGTTGATCGGTCTGACAAAGATTGCGGTCAGCCACATGGCAACAACCGTGATTAGCACAATAATTACAGTAGCCCCAATCAAAGCTGTTTTTTCAAAGAATTGAATTGGGGCATAAGCCTCAGAAACATCGATTTCCGCCAAGATAACCCACTTCAAGCCATCAATATTTAGTGGAGCATAAGAACTCAAAACTGGAATATCACGATAATCGTTGATCACCTGCGTTCCCTGTTTACCAAACAAAGCTTCCTTCACTGCTTTTGTTTGTACTTCCTGTAGGAGAATTGTAGTCTTGAACTCTGTGATTTTCTTGACGGTCTTTTCATTAGTACCGATAGAACGTAGGGTTTTGACATGACCTTTTGGGTCTTCAATGTGGAAACGAGACGCAGAGCGCATTAGATAATCTGAGCCGACCAGATAAGTTTCTCCTGAATCGCCCAGACCATTTTGTTTCCAATTTTTGTTGTCAGTCATCACATTGTTAATTTTGTCAACAGGAAGTTGGAAAGCTAAAATACCAATGAATTGGGAGCCGTTAAAGATTGGGGACGCGATAAAAGCCGCAGGCGCATTGTAGGAAGGACTGTAGGGCTTAAAATCTACTATTTTCACATACCCAATTCCCTTTGCTTGTCGTGTGGCGGCGATCGCAGAAGCTAGGTTACTCTCTTTATAGGGACCGTTGGTGAAGTTTGTGGTAAAATCAGTTTCTTTAAAAACTGTGTAAACAACGGTTCCTTCGGGATCGATCAAAAACATATCGTAGTAACCATATTTTTCAACTATATTGCGAAAAATCGGGTGGTAGCGGGCGTGAACCTTGCTGTAAGCGCTGGCATCGCCTGGATTGTCAAGGAGAAGTTTCTTGCCAACGGGGTTGGGGTTAGCGGCGGTGTAGTGGTACTGTAGGTAACGGGCAGCGGCTGTTTTTGGCGTGTAAGATGCCAGAACTGGCGAACCCTCGTTAGTTCGCCCCAGTCTGCTTATAAATTCTGTTTTGTAGTAGGTATAAATTGTTTTGTCAAAATCTGCTGGTACTGTTGACTTTTCTAGTTCGCCGTAAGCCTTCTTAAACTCTTGCATAGCAACGACCACTGTCAGGTCTTCGCTTAGGGTCTGGCTATGGTTGTTAAGGGTTTCAAAATAATCTTTGATTTGATAAGTTTTGGCAGCCCGAAGGCTGGTTAATTGGTTGAAGACCTTCTCCGTCAGAATAGATTTACCAGCACTAGAGCATATATAGGTGCTTGCGAGCATAGCGCAAACGCTGACTACCAGCAACATGACTATGAGTTTTGTTCTTATACTTAGTTGGTTAAATAATTGCATAAAAATTTTATTGATATTTATTCGCATTATTTTTCTGATAAGACATATAAGTAAGTCGGCATAATAAAACCAATGTATGTGCGGATGTAGAAATAAGGTTTATCTGTCAGCATGGATTGAAATATGAGATAATGTAGAGCACGAGTAATCATTCCCTGCGGGGATATTGTAAAAATAATATCAGGTTTTTCAGCGATCGCACTCACTCTGCCAACTTCACTATCAAGGAGAAAGCGATCGCACTCAAGATCATCAAAAAATCAGGCTTGAATGCCTGAAACCCACATTTCATATTTGGTAACTTCTGTCAATGCGTAATAACCCTTTCAATATGGGTAAAAATGTTGCTCAAAAACCCCTTTTCAACTTCTTTAGGACTTACGCACTCGTTACGAAAAAACAAGACTTTGAGATTGCTTCCTTACGTCGCAATGACAGAAATTCGTAGTCCGTGCGTAAGTCCTGGAATAAACAAGCATCATTTCCATACAGGGCAAGGGAAATACACTCTTCTGCCCAAAAACGCCTCAAACTCAGATATATCAAGAAACTGGGTAAAACGATGTCAAACTCCTTCTCTATATACATTAATTGTTCATAGTTTGAAGTCCGCCCATGTTAAAGTAAATTAAGGCTAAGTCACAAATTTATCAACAAGAAGTTTGGTCAAGTTTTGTATAGCAGGAATGTCAAATCTCGTGAAGCGCAAAACCCGCCCAACAAAACGAAAATTCATCGGTTTAATGATGATAATTTTAGCGTGGAGTCTGGCTATGGGCTGGCTTCTGGCTTTGGCAAGTAACGTTCAAGGTGCTACAAACACGTCACAAATCGGTACGGTTGACGTAGTGCCGGCACAACAGCAATTAGGACAACAGCTATACTTAGAAAATTGCTCTAATTGTCACATCGCCCTTCCCCCGGCTGTTTTTCCCAGCGAAACTTGGAAAAATCTTCTCCAAGATTCCCAGCACTACGGTGTACAACTCAAACCTCTAGTCGATCCACCGCGCATCCTGGTGTGGAGATATCTGTTAACTTTCTCCCGTTCTCACCTCAAAGAAGAAGAAACACCTTATCGCTTCAAGGATTCGCGCTATTTTAAAGCTTTGCATCCCAATATCAAATTACCACGCCCAGTGCAAGTAGGTAGCTGTGTCAGCTGTCATCCAAGTGCCACCGACTTCAACTTTCGTAACCTATCCCCAGAGTGGAATTGATACTCCCCACGGCTTTTAGCCGGGGAATTCTTGGGTCGCGGGGATTCCAATGAATTTACCCTCTCCCAAGGGGAGACGCGAAGCGCGAACACCAAGCATCTTGACCGTGTATCCCACGGCTGCAAGTCCTCGTTGACAGACTATCTGAGCGGCTGCGACATCTCTATCGGTGGTATAGCCGCAATTTGAACAAACATGAACACGCTCAGAAAGTGTCTTTTTGCCCGTTTCCGTTTGGCAGTTGGGACAAATCTGACTTGTTTTTCTGCTATTAACTTTCTGAAAATAGACACCGCGCTTAAAGCAGCATAGCTCAAGAATTTGAAAAAACTGTCCCCACCCCGCATCTAAGCAGTGTTTGCCTAGCATAGAGCGAGACAATCCGACAAGGTTCAAATCCTCAACAAATATTGTTTGGGCTTGATCGCAAAGTTGGTGTGCCATTTTCCAATGAAAGTCTTTTCTTGTATTGGCAACGTGTTCATGCAATCTCGCTACTTTATACCGAGTTTTACGCCAATTGCTAGATCCTAATTTCTTGCGACTAACTCGTTGTTGCAGCCTGGCTGTATTATACATCTTTTTCTACCATTCGTTATAAAGATTTTTAGAATGCGAATAAATTCGCAGCCGCACTACACCCCCACGTAAGACAGCCGGGGGCACTGTGCTCGTTATTTGGTAGGGAATGGGGGAGTGGGGGAGTGGGAGACAAGGGGACAAGGAGGACAAGGAGGACAAGGAGGACAAGGAGGACAAGGAGAATAAGGGGGACAAGGAGAATAATTCTTTTTCCCCATCCCCCCATCCCCCCCTCTCCCCATCCCCCCATCTCCCCATCTCCCCCTCATCCCCCCTGAGCGCAAGTAGGGCGATCGCTACAGTCGCATGGTTGGCTATAGCCTTCTTAGCTGAAGGCAAAATGATACTATGAAATAAGTTTCCAATTATAAGATTATGAGTTAAACCAATCGGAGAGTACGTCTTAAGTTGACGATTTAGTACACAAGTCTGTACAACCATGTTTTTGAGTTAATTCTCCTGCTTCAACTTATCGACCTTGCGCTCCCACGGCTCGGTTGGGTTAAATGCTTATAATAAATGCCAAACCTTTAATCCTTATCCCCTCTTGATTTAGTTGAATAAACTGCCATGCTAAAAACTTTGTTGGGCGATCCCAACGCTCGTAAGCTTAAAAAATACCAACCTTACATTACTGAAATTAACCTCTTAGAAGAAGAAGTTAAAGCTCTTTCTGATGAAGAGTTAAAGGGTAAAACAGCAGAGTTTCAACAACGACTTGCGTCATCTGAAACTACAGACGATCTTTTGCCAGAAGCTTATGCTGTTGTCCGGGAAGCAGCTAGGCGTGTTTTAGGGTTGCGACATTTTGATGTGCAGCTCTTAGGTGGTGCTATGCTGCATATAGGGCAAATTGCCGAAATGAAAACTGGGGAAGGCAAAACCCTGGTTGCGACTTTGCCAAGTTATTTAAATGCTTTAAGCGGTAAAGGTGTACACGTTATCACCGTAAACGATTACCTGGCTCGTCGAGACGCGGAATGGATGGGACAGGTGCATCGCTTTTTGGGGTTGAGTGTGGGGCTAATTCAAGCAAATATGACTCCCGCTGAACGTCAAAAAAACTACAACTGTGATATCACTTATGTGACTAACAGCGAGATAGGTTTTGACTATTTGCGTGATAACATGGCAACATCAATGGCAGATGTTGTGCAACGTCCCTTTAACTACTGCGTAATTGATGAAGTAGATTCAATTCTAATTGATGAAGCGCGGACACCTCTAATTATTTCCGGGCAGGTAGAAAGACCGACAGAAAAATATCTGAAAGCAGCGGAAATTGCAACTACTCTGAAAAAAGATGAGCATTATGAGGTCGATGAAAAAGCGCGGAACGTGCTATTGACCGATGAAGGTTTTGCGGAAGCTGAAAATCTTTTGGAAGTAACTGATTTATTCGACCCGGATGATCCGTGGGCACACTTTGTTTTCAATGCGATTAAAGCAAAAGAACTTTTCCTCAAGGATGTAAATTATATCGTCCGCAATGGTGAAGTGGTAATTGTCGATGAATTTACCGGTCGGGTATTACCAGGACGACGTTGGAGTGATGGATTGCACCAAGCAATTGAGGCAAAAGAACACGAAGAGATTCAACCGGAAACGCAAACTTTAGCGACGATTACTTATCAAAATTTGTTTTTGTTGTATCCCAAGTTGGGAGGAATGACTGGAACAGCAAAGACAGAAGAACCTGAGTTTGAAAAAATTTACAAACTGGAAGTAACGGTAACTCCCACCAACAGGAAAAGGCTCCGTCAAGACATGTCTGATATGGTCTTTAAAACTGAGCCTGGGAAATGGAATGCGATCGCACAGGAATGTGCCCAAATGCACCAACTCGGTAGACCTGTGCTGGTAGGAACCACCAGCGTAGAAAAATCAGAATATCTCAGCGGGCTTCTCAAGCAGCAAAATATTCCCCACGAATTGCTCAACGCAAGACCCGAAAACGTCGAACGAGAGTCAGAAATTGTCGCCCAAGCCGGACGTAAAGGTGCTGTCACCATCGCCACGAACATGGCTGGTAGAGGTACTGACATCATTTTGGGTGGTAACTCTGAATATATGGCGCGTCTGAAGCTGCGGGAATACTTTATGCCTCGCATCGTCCAACCTGAAGACGAAGATACTTTTGGTGTCCACAGAGACGGTGGTTTACCCACAGGGACTGGTGGTGGACAAGGTTTTGTCCCTGGTAAAAAGGTGAAAACTTGGAAAGCTTCGCCACAAGTATTCCCGATTCAACTGTCAAAAGAAACAGAGCAACTTTTGAAAGAAGCTGTGCAAGTAGCAGTGCGGGAATATGGTGAGCGCAGTTTACCCGAATTAGAAGCAGAAGATAAAGTAGCTGTAGCGGCAGAAAAAGCGCCAATTGACGACGTAGTAATTCAAACTCTGCGGTCCGCTTATAACCGCGTCAAGCACGAATACGAACAGTTTACTAGTCGGGAACACGAAGAGGTAGTGCAGTTAGGCGGTTTGCACGTAATTGGTACAGAACGCCACGAATCGCGACGGGTAGATAATCAGTTACGCGGACGTGCTGGACGTCAAGGAGACCCTGGTTCGACAAGATTCTTCTTAAGTTTAGAAGATAACTTGATGCGGATTTTTGGAGGCGATCGCGTAGCCCGCTTAATGGAAGCCTTTAATGTTGAAGAGGATATGCCTATTGAGTCAAAGATGCTCACCAACAGTTTAGAAGGCGCTCAGAAAAAAGTCGAAACCTACTACTACGACATCCGCAAACAGGTGTTTGAGTACGACGAAGTGATGAACAATCAACGTCGCGCTATCTATGCCGAACGCCGACGGGTGCTAGAAGGGCAAGACTTGAAAGAACAAGTTATCAAGTACGCCGAAAAAACGATGGATGAGATCGTTGATTATTACATCAACCCCGATTTGCCCTCAGAAGAGTGGGAATTAGAAAAGCTAGTTGAGAAAGTCAAAGAATTCGTCTATCTGCTGGAAGATTTGCAGCCAAATCAATTAGAAGAGATGACTATTGCCGAAATTAAAGCTTTCCTCCACGAACAGGTGCGAATTGCCTACGATATGAAGGAAGCTCAAGTTGACCAAGTGCAGCCCGGACTGATGCGACAAGCTGAAAGGTTCTTTATCTTACAGCGAATTGATACCCTCTGGCGCGAACACTTACAACAAATGGATGCCTTGCGAGAATCTGTGGGACTGCGTGGCTACGGTCAAAAAGACCCGCTGATTGAGTACAAGAGCGAGGGATATGAACTTTTCTTGGATATGATGGTAAATATCCGCAGAGATGTGGTATATTCACTTTTCATGTTTCAACCGCAACCCCAACCAGTAGTTCAGGCGCCATCAGAGATGGTTTGAACTTAAGCGCTAAAGATAATATAGCGCTTCTCGGTTGTGTGCAATACGCGGTATAGAGACGTAGCAGTGCTACGTCTCTACATTTAATTAACTTGTTAAAGAAGAAGGTATTGCAATACGGTTCGGATAAGATTTTTTGATGAAAATTATAGATCACAAAGACGCAAGGGAATCGCCGTCTCTACAAAGGACTTTTTATTGTAAAGACGGCGATTCCCTTGCGTCTCTTGCCTTAACACCAAGCGTATTGGAAGGTATTGCCCTTATTAGGAACAATATCAGGACTTACGTAAAAACTCTCTGTTACCGACTGTTGACTGTTGACCATCTTCTTAATAACTAATCCAATCACTCCAACTGCCAGCATATAATTTAGCGTTTTGAATGCCAGCTAGTTCTAAAGATAATAAATTGACGCAGGCGGTAACGCCAGAACCGCAATAAACTATAATTTCCTCTGCTTTTTCCAGCTTGGATGCGCGGGAGCTTTGCTGTTGTGGTGAAAGTAGGTAGCCTGAAGAATCTGTCACTTCTAGCCAAGGATAGTTTACAGCACCGCTGATATGTCCGGCAATTTTATCAATTGGTTCTCGTTCCCCAGAAAAGCGATCGCTTTCTCGTGAATCCACTAACACTACTCCTGGCAAAGATGAGCGAGTTTTCACTTCTTCTCTATGTACCACCATTTGTGTTTGTACCTGTGGGACGAATGTTGTTACCCGAGGTTCAGGAATCACATCTGTGACGGGATACCCCGCTTTTTGCCAACCAGCAAAACCTCCTGTAAGTACAGCTACTTGCTCATGTCCTAAATAACGCAAAAGCCACCACAAACGAGCTGCAAAAGCAAGCCGAGAATCATCGTAAGCTACAACTAAAGTGTTTGAATTTACACCCATTGCTGACAGCTTCTGCGCTAAATCTGCGGGGTTGGGTAAAGGATGTCTTCCTCCATGTTCTCCCACAGAACTAGAAAGATCCTGGTTTAAGTCTAAATAATAAGCTCCAGTTATATGATTTGCTTGATATTGCTGTTGTCCTAAAATTGGATCGGCAAGTGAAAATCGACAATCTACAATCACAACTTGCGGATTGTCAAGGTGTGCAGACAACCATTCGGCAGAAACAACAAATTGAGTGTTAGTCATAAACTTGGTAATTGGAGTTACAAATATACGGAAATTTTGACTTATCGAAGAGGGGGACAGGGGGACGACTTGGAAAAGTTTTTTCCTTTTTTAACAAAATTTATAATTTATTTGAAATTTCTAAGTAAGATTACTTATGTGATACAAGTCACTAAGAATGTAAGTAAGTTATCACTGCGACACTTTCCAAATCATAGTTTAATAAGAGGTATTTATGTGATACAAATTACTAAAGAGACAAGTAAGTTATAACTAGGACACTCTGCCAATCATAGTTAGATTTTTTCCATTCCTAAAGCGAAAAATCTAACTATGATGGTGCGGAAAATAAAAACGTTGAACTAAAAATACCTTACTTTGATCTAAATTTAGCGAGGACAAAATTTTCTGGCGTTGGTATGTTAAAAAATCTCCGTAAAAAACCTGATTTAACATTTGGAAAAATTGCTCATACTGGAATTACACTAGTAGAAAATTTGGTAGCTATACTTATTTTATATTGTTCTAATAACACATAAAAAATACATACTATGCATTACAACCAACATTTTACAGTTATGATGCATAAAGGTTGTAAAAATTCAAACTGGAATATAGTCAAATCATAAAATTGTTTTTATCTAACATTGTATTTTTTTTAACTGGAGTGCCTTTGTGACTCAATGGAAATCCAAGTATATAGGCTCTACCGAACAAATTGTTAGTGGGTTAAACCCCTCAAACAATATAAATCATATCGGTTCAAATCATGCCTTAGGATTGAACAAAGGTGAGAGTTATTCCTTAAGCTTATCTGAACAAAAGGTGATGGCTAAAGAAACCGAAGTCTTGTCTTATTGGATAAATTCTGATATTAATAAAACTGAAAATTCATTGGTTTCGACAACGGTACAAGCCGAAAGGTCAACAATGAATGGCTTTGATTGTGATGTACCCAAAATTTTAGTAGTAGACGA
Source organism: Tolypothrix brevis GSE-NOS-MK-07-07A (assembly GCA_019358985.1). GTDB lineage: Bacteria > Cyanobacteriota > Cyanobacteriia > Cyanobacteriales > Nostocaceae > Hassallia > Hassallia brevis. The sequence goes on from JAHHIJ010000006.1 coordinate 139,946, forward strand.
TCATCCCGGCAGTCGGATGACTGCTGCCGCACTTTTAGCGATGGAAGGCTACGAAGTAATTGAGGCTGACAGTGGTTATACTGCCATAGAACTGGTAACACAAAAACAACCGGATCTACTTTTGCTAGATGTGATGATGCCGGGGATGGATGGATTTCAAGTGTGTCAGTTACTTAAGCAGGATGAACATACCAGATTAATTCCAGTGATTTTCATTACAGCTTTATATGATAAGCGATCGCGTATCCAAGGAATCGAAGCTGGGGCAGATGATTTTTTAACCAAACCTTTTGACCGTTTAGAATTGGCAGCACGGGTTAAATCTTTAATCAGGCAAAAGCGTTTAAACGAAGATTTAGACCATGCCGAAAAAGTGCTATTTTCCATTGCCAGAGCCATTGAAAGTCGCGATCCCAACACCGGCGACCACTGCGAGCGACTGGTAACATTGGGAGAAGCTTTTGCACAATTCCTCAATCTCTCACCCAACCAAATTCGGAATTTGACGTGGGGGGGTTATCTCCACGATATCGGGAAAGTGGGTATTCCTGATGTGGTGCTACTAAAGCATGATAAACTAACTCCCGAAGAGTGGGATATTATGAAAAAACACGTTTTGATGGGAGAAAAAATCTGCCAGCCATTACGCAGTATGCGCGGTGTAATTCCGATAATTCGCCACCACCACGAACGCTGGGATGGCTCAGGTTATCCCGATGGACTGAAGGAAGATGAAATTCCTTATCTGGCACAAGTTTTTCAAATAATTGATATTTACGATGCCCTAACTAGCGAACGACCTTACAAAATAGCTTTGAGCCAAGAAGAAGCTCTCAGGGTCATGGCAGAAGAAACAGCCAAGGGTTGGCGTAACCCCAAACTAATGTTACAGTTTACAGAATTTATTCTTTCAAGGCAGCAATAAAATTTTTAATAATAATTAACATTTTGGTTCATAGCGTAATCAGGTATCATTTGAGCGGGAATCTCAAACTATTTGTTTGACACTCCTCACGCCTGAAGGCGTGAGGATTCTTAGTTCAATGATCGGACTTAAATTAAGAACGTTACCGCACCTAAAGATAGAGGTCTAGCATTTTCTTTTCTCCGGTTATTCCTATGATAGCATACTCGTCATAGGTATAAATTAATTAAAGAAGCACGACGAACGGGGAGGCTCTAACCCCACAATTGTCGGTAGATTCATCGTAGTAATTCACTGATAGCTGATAGCTAATTATGGTAGTTGTAGCAATTCTAGCGGCAGGACGCGGCACAAGGATGAAATCACACTTACCCAAAGTTTTACATTCTTTGGGTGGGCGATCGCTAGTAGAGAGAGTTCTCGAAAGTGTACAACCTTTCAAGCCCTCACGGCAAATACTGATTGTCGGATATCAGGCTCTTGAAGTAAAAGCAGCTATGCAATCAAACCCAGATTTGGAGTTTGTCGAACAAACTGTACAATTGGGAACAGGTCATGCCATCCAGCAATTACTCCCCCACCTCCAAGGCTATACTGGGGATTTACTGGTGTTAAATGGGGATGTGCCGTTATTACGCACCGAAACAATCAAACAACTGTTGCAAACTCATCAAGAAAATCACAACGCAGCTACCATCCTCACTGCACATCTGAGCGATCCTAAAGGCTACGGGCGTGTTTTTTGCAACAGCGATAATCTTGTCGAACAAATGGTTGAAGATAAAGATTGCACTACTGCCCAAAAAGAAAATCGCCGCGTCAATGCGGGAATTTACTGCTTTAACTGGCAAGAGTTAGCAAATATTTTACCACATTTACAGGCAAATAATGCCCAAAAAGAATACTACCTCACCGATGCGGTAACTCAAGTTGGCAAAGTTATGGCAGTTGATGTGGCAGATTATCAGGAAATTCTCGGTATTAACGATCGCCTGCAATTAGCAACAGCATCTGATATTTTGCAAAGGCGAGTCAAGGAAAAATGGATGGCGGCAGGTGTCACTCTCATCGACCCCACCAGCATTACAATTGATGACACGGTAGAATTACAGCCAGATGTAATTATAGAACCGCAAACTCATCTGCGAGGTAATACGGTCATTCAAACAGGATGTCGCATTGGACCTGGCAGTTTAATTGAGAATAGCCAATTGGGTGAAAATGTCAGGGTGATGTATTCTGTGGTGACAGATAGCACAGTGCAGGAAAACACCCGAATTGGTCCCTATGCCCATTTGCGCGGACATGCACAAGTGGGGGCAAATTGCCGCATCGGTAATTTTGTGGAATTAAAAAATACTAAATTAGGCGATCGCACTAATGCCGCACATTTGTCATATTTGGGCGATACCACTACCGGAAATCAAGTAAATATCGGTGCTGGTACAATTACCGCCAATTATGATGGTGTAGAAAAACATCCAACCATTATAGGCGATCGCACTAAAACTGGTGCCAGTAGCGTTTTAGTTGCCCCTTTGACACTAGGAAATGATGTCACAATCGCTGCTGGTTCCACTGTTACAGAAGATGTCTCTGATGATTGTCTGGTAATAGCTCGTGCGCGTCAAGTAGCCAAACCCGGTTGGCGCTTGAAGAGTCCTGACGAGGATTTGGGCTAACCGTCGTAGAGACGTTCCGTCGGAACGTCTTTACAATAGACACAAGAAATGTAGAGACGTAGCAGTGCTACGTCTCTACAAGGATTTTGGATAACGCATAATTCAATATGGAAGAACTACTAGAACTTAGGCAACTTCTAGAACAAGGTAAAGTTTCCGAAGCGCTGCTGTTGGTGGATGAGTTAGAAGAAATGAGCCTGAGTGACAAAATCAATAAAATTGATAGTTATGGCGTGATTCTTCTCATCCATTTAATTAAGCAGAAAGCTGAAAAACGTTCTACTCGCTCTTGGGAGATATCTATAGAAAATGCGGTGCGAGAAATAAATAAAATCAACAAGCGCCGCAAATCAGGCGGTTTTTACTTGCAGAGGGCAGAATTAATCGATATTCTGCAACAAGGATATCAACTAGCTTTGAAAAAAGCGGCGCTTGAAGCTTTTGAAGGACGTTATGAAACGGAAGAATTAGCAGTAATGATTGACCAAGAAGAAATTATAGCTTCAGCGCTGAAATTAATTCAGCAATAACCTACTAGTTCTTTGCCAGCCCATTCCAAAGTGTCATTAATTTTTTCGCCATTGTGGTAAGCTGCGAGAAGGACTTCGCTAGTTTTCCCCCAAGCGATCGCCCCATCCCCATCAAGAGCGATCGCCCCAAAATCTCGCTTGTGGTTTTTTGCCTCAGTAAATGAGCGCTGCATCGCATCTTTGAGGGACATACCATCAGTAACGCGGATGACAATTTTTGGTGCCAAACACTCATCAATGATATCTTCGCCAATACCTGTACAACTTACGGCAGCTTTAATTGTCGCATAATTACCCGCAGGCATGGCAGAATCACTAACACGTCCAATGCGCTCAAAGCCTTTACCACCAGTGGAAGTGCCAACAGCTAGTCTGCCGTGAGTATCTAATACTACTACACCAATTGTGCCACGTCGGGCGCTGCTAGTTTCCACTAGTTCCGGTTCTGCCACTACCCCAGCCATCGTTCTTTTAAAATTATCTTGACGTTCTTGCATCCACTCTTGCAAGCGCAACTCAGTTAAACCGTTGTAACTAGGAATTTGCATTTCCCGCGCTAGTTCAGCAGAGCCGTAATCTGACAGCACTCTATCGGGTGAATTTTGTAAAAATTGCGCCAATTCAATCGGATTTTGCACCCGCGAAACATTAATTACACCACTAAAGCTTTGGGTTGTCCCATCCATCAAAGAAGCACTCATGCGGATTTGACCGTCAGATTGCAGCACCGAACCAGTACCAGAATTAAAGCGGGGGTCATCTTCCAACATTTGACAACCCCGCACTACCGCTTCCGAAGCTCTTGCACCGGAAAGTAAAAGAGCATAAACTTCCTCTACTATTTTATAGAGCGATCGCCGCACTATCTCTACTCCCCCTTTATGGAGAGAACTCCCAGCTCCTCCGTGAATAATCAATTTAGGTTGCATATGTAACTTCATTTATACCTTTGCGCTATTTGCGTTGTTTTAGCCTCAGAACGATGACGACGACAGCGTTCTGAGCAATATTTAACTTCGTCCCAGCAATCTTCCCATTTCTTCCGCCATGTGAAGGGACGTTGACATACCGGACAGATTTTTGTAGGTAAATCAGATTTAGAACGAGTACGTGCCATATCAAATGGTGCAGATTTGGGTTAAATGTGAGAGACAGATGGAAGACAATTATAACCAGAATGCTACAACGGTTGAATACTTTTTGCGAACAAATGTGGGGTCATTCCCCTCCTAAGCTTTTTGACGATCTACTACGGAGATATTTAATCTACTTGGCGGCTCTTTAAAGAAAAATTCTCTTTGTTTAAGGTGAATAGAGGAATATAAAGAAGTCTCTCAAAGGTTTTTTGCCACTGCTAAACCGAGAAATGTAATGGGTTATACCCCTCAAAACTTAATAAATATTTTTATGTATTTTGTCAAACCAGTTAAACGGGGTTAATACTTATAAAGACTGTTTCAGTCCAGATTGGCAATTTCATCTGTAATAGCCTTAACATCAAGCGTATTAGACATCTCCAGAAAACAATGTAGAGACGTAGCACAGAATAGTCTAATCAAGGGTTTGGGGCAACGCATAGTTCAATTCGGTCGATGTCTATTGGTTTTGGTCATGGTCAATAAATGCCGCAATACTCAAGTAAAAAAAATAAGTATTAAAACCTCACACCCGCTTGGATTTAATGCCTCCTTTAATGTCAGGCGATATCTTTCTCTTTAGATGATTTTAATAATTAACTTTTTTCATCACCATTTCCTTCAGATGGACTTCATATAGTAATTCAGTATCAGTAATATGTTGTTATTTAACAGAGCATTATTAATCTCCTGTTCCCAAGTAAGTAGATAAGTACGATAAAACCTAACTACGTCATTGCGAACGTAACGAAGTGAAGTGAAGCAATCACAATGGTTTCGAGGGTTTTATATATGTACTTCATTTACCTGAAATCTGCTGTAGCTTCGCGCCTCATGACTGTATTATTTATTTTAGCGGCTCTGTCTTCTGCCTTGAGAAAGGTTTATGTTACAAATTTTGATACAAACAACTAACTTGAGAACTAGGCGTTATAAAGTGAAAGCACTTGTGTATTATTACGTATAGTAGTTATGCCTTTTATTTCTCGCCGGAGATTTTTCCAATTCGCAGGCTCTACTTTCGCAACTTTGGGGTTTAGCCAGTCTAACTTTCTCCGACAGGCTGAAAGCTACGGAAAGGTTCTAGCAAAAAGTACTTCACGCAAAGTTGCCTTACTGGTGGGTATTAATGATTATAAATCTCAGCCTTTGCGGGGATGTCTCAGTGATGTGGAGTTGCAGCGCAATCTCCTAAAATATCGCTTTGGTTTTAACAAAGAAGATATTCACACTCTGACTAACGAACAAGCGACTCGTGAAAATATATTACAAGCTTTTGAAGAGTATTTAATTAAACAAGCCAAGCCTGATGATGTGGTGGTGTTTCACTTCTCAGGACATGGTTCCCGCATTAACGATCCAGATCCTATTTTAGTGAGTTTCGTTGATAACACAGGTTTAAACGGGACTTTAGTACCCATTGATGGTTTGCTACCTCCTGGATATCCTCAACAAGGTGGACAGGTTAAGGACATTATGGGACATACTTTGTTTCTGTTGATGGCATCTGTGAAAAGTGAAAACTTCACCGCTGTTTTAGATAGTTGTTTTTCTGGTGGTGCAACCAGAGATTTTCGCGTTCGTTCTCGTGATGGTGGTAAGAATATCCAAGTTTTGCCAGCAGAAAAAGCATACCAAGAAAAGTGGCTAACTAAACTCAACCTCAAACGCCAAGATTTTGTCAAACGGTATCGTGCAGGGGTTGCCAAAGGAATTGTTCTCGCTGCGACAGATCCTAATCAAGTGGCAGCAGATGCACAACTTAATGGTTTCTATGCAGGTGCTTTTACATACTCATTAACGCAGTATCTTTGGCAGCAAACCAGCACACCAGAAACTGTTATTTCTTATCTGAAGCAAGAGATTCCTAAAGAATATAACCAAACGCCCATATTTGAAGCGAAAGCGGGCAGTGGGTATGAAAAACAACCAATATATTTCATTAATAACCCATCTGTAGCAGCTAATGCAGTCATTACCGCAGTTACAGGAAATCAAGCGACACTGTGGTTTGGTGGGGTGGATGTGGGAGATGTTGAGACTGGTACGGTGTTTGCTGTGGTGAATGGTTCAGGCAAGGTCATATACCAAAGTCGTCAAGGGTTAGAGGGGAAAGGAACAGTGCAGGGAGTTGTCAAAGAAGGAGCGCTGTTGCGAATGGTTGGGCGAATCTAATATCTTGCACTATTCTCAATTAGCGTCGAGACCCGCCCAGAGTTAAAACTCAGGGCTAATAGCTCAAGTCCACTTAAGTGGACTAAAACCTTTATTTAGTCGTCTTTAGACGACTTTAGCTATTAGCCTTAGAATTAATTCTAAGGCGGTTGTTGGGATTGATACAACATGTCAGGTGAATTGCATTTCACTTTCAGGTTACAACCTGGCAGACAAGCACGGGAATTGAAAAGCAATACCCTGCATTGTGATTGCATCGCCTTGCATTGTTAATGCATCGACCTGCATTGTTAATGCATCGCCCTGCATTGTTAATGCATCGCCTTGCATTGTTAATGCATCGCCTTGCATTGTTAATGCATCGCCTTGCATTGTTAATGCATTGCCCTGCATTGTTAATGCATCGCTTTGACACAAAACTACACCATGAAATTGCATAACCTCTCCTGCCTCAGAAATATAGCAATAGTAGAGACTCGATAAACCGCCGCACAATACAAATGTAATATGAATAATCAAAAGAAATCGTTGGTCGTACTCACACGCAAGACGCGCTCATTTTTATCTTTGTTAAGAACGCGATCGTGCCGCTACAGTTTGATTTTTTTGGTTAGTTTGTTATTTCTGTCAGATTCAGTTGGGGCAAAAACTGCGTTGACAGGGTTAGAAGTCGCGCAGCAGCAATCAACGACACAGAAAGATGCAATCCGCGCACAAGCTCAAAAAGCTAACAATGAAGCATACACACTTTATAAGCAAGGAACAGCCCAATCACTTAGACAGGCTATTGTAAAATGGGAAGAAGCCCTGGTTTTGTGGCGGAGAGTAGGGGATAAAAAACAGCAAGCTATAACCCTCAACAAGATTGGTTTTGTCTACGATGCTTTAGGAGATAAGCAACAAGCACTCAAATTTTATAATTCTTCGCTGCCTTTAACGATAGAAGTGGGAGATAAGGCAGGGCAAGCTACAATCCTCAACAATATTGGTGCTGTCTACAATGCTTTAGGAGATAACAAACAAGCACTCAAATTTTATAATTCTTCGCTGCTTTTATTGATAGAAGTGGGAAATAAGGTAGGGCAAGCTAGAACCCTCAGCAATATTGGTCTTGTCTACAATGCTTTAGGAGATAACCAACAAGCACTCAAATTTTATAATTCTTCGCTGCCTTTATCGATAGAAGTGGGAGATAAGAAACAGCAAGCTACAACCCTCAACAATATTGGTTTTGTCTACAATGATTTAGGAGATAAGCAACAAGCACTCAAATTTTATAATTCTTCGCTGCCTTTATTGATAGAAGTGGGAAATAAGGCAGAGCAAGGTAGAACCCTCAACAATATTGGTATTGTCTACAGTGCTTTAGGAAATAAACAAGAAGCACTCAAATCTTATAATTCTTCGCTGCCTTTATCGATAGAAGTGGGAGATAAGAAACAGCAAGCTAGAACCCTCAACAATATTGGTCTTGTCTACAATGATTTAGGAGATAACCAACAAGCACTCAAATTTTATAATTCTTCGCTGCCTTTATTGATAGAAGTAGGAGATAAGGCAGGGCAAGCTACAACCCTCAACAATATTGGTCTTGTCTACGATGCTTTAGGAGATAAGCAACAAGCACTCAAATTTTATAATTCTTCGCTGCCTTTAACGATAGAAGTAGAAGATAAGGCAGGGCAAGCTAAAACCTTATTGAATGTTGCTAACTTAGAACGCAGCAGAGGCAATTTGGAAGAGTCCCTCAAACAGATTCAAGCAGCCGTCCAAATCATCGAAAACCTACGTAAAACATACACTAACAAAGAGTTACAAAGCACTTATTTTGCCACTGTGCAGGATTATTACAAATTTTACATCGACTTGTTGATGCAACTGCACAAAAAAGACCCATCAAAAGGATATAACGCCCAAGCACTGCACATTAGCGAACGCGCACGGGCGCGAAGTCTCTTAGAACTGCTTGCTGAAGCTAATGTTGACATTCGTCAAGGTGTAGATCCTAAGTTAGTCGCACAAGAACGCAGCTTGCAACAACAACTGGACGCCGCAGAATTTCAGAAGACTAAAATGCTTGAAGATAAGAACGGTTTTAATAATAAAAAATTAGATAAGATCAAACAACAAATAGAATCTCTTGACTTTCAGGTTAAGGACGTACAAGCACAAATTCTAGTCAAAAGTCCTGAATACGCAATCTTAATTCTAAGCAAATTTGATAAGCTTGTCCTCACTGTGCCACAGATTCAACAACAAGTACTCGATGACAATACCCTGCTTTTAGAATATTCTCTTGGGAAAGATCGCAGTTTTCTCTGGGTAGTCAGCAAGACAAGTATTACCAGTCACGAACTTCCCAAAGGTGCTGATATTGAAGCTGCGGCAGAGGCTTTTAATAAAGAACTGTTAAAAACAGATTCTGCGGGTATCCCAGAAGTGGGAATAAAATTGAGCCAAATGATACTCGCACCTGTAGCGAGTCAACTTGGGCAAAAACGCTTGCTCTTCGTTGGTGATGGTGCTTTACAAACGATTCCCTTTACTGTATTGCCCATACCTCAAGGCAGTCAAAATTCAGCAGTCAACAGTAAAGCAAATTCTCCTACTCCCCTGCTCGTACAAAACGAGATTTTAACTCTACCTTCTGCCTCTAGCATTGCAGTATTGCGGAATAAATTTAAAGGACGCCCACTCGCTCCCAAAACGATCGCTCTCTTTGCCGATCCTGTGTTTAGTTCCGACGATGAGCGTCTGACAAAGATCCCACAGCCACGCAGTGATCAATCCAGAGAGCGTTCTGGACTTGACATTCAAATAGACGAATGTCTCAATTTGAACCGTCTAAATTATACCAAAGATGAAGCCAAGGATATTCTTTCCCTTGAGCCGAATCCAGCTAAAAGTTTCTCTGCCTTGGGTTTTGCCGCATCTCTTACCACTGCTGTCAAACCTGATTTATCCCAATATCAGATAGTTCATTTTGCTACTCACGGTTGTGTCTCACAAAAGAATCCGCAATTAACAAAATTAGTGCTTTCCCAGTTCGATGAAAAACGTCAAACTATTGACGGCAACCTGAATCTCAACAAAATCTACAACCTCAATTTACCTGTTGAACTCGTTACCCTCAGCGCTTGCAAAACCGGTTTGGGTCAAAATGTGCAAGGAGAAGGCTTGGTAGGCTTGACAAGAGGCTTTATGTATGCAGGGGCGAAGCGTGTTGTTGTGAGTTTATGGAGTGTGAACGATTTGAGTACAGCCACTCTGATGAAGAACTTTTATGAAAAGATGTTGAAAGGAAAACAAAATCCGGTTGCGGCAATGCGAGAAGCACAGTTAGAAATGTGGGACTCAGGAAAAGGGAAAGCACCTTATTACTGGGCTGCGTTTACTGTCCAAGGTGAATGGCAATAAGGAGGGACAATTAAATATATTAGGACTTACGCACTCGTTACGAGAAAACAAGACTTTGAGATTGCTTCCTTGCGTCGCAATGACGGAAATACCTAGTCCATGCGTAAGTCCTATATATATTGTCATTGCGAGGAACGAAGCAATCGCAAGAGTTTGAGTTTGTCGCAATGTATAAATATTTTTGCTTACCCACTTAGGAAGGCACAATTATAGGACTTACGCACTCAGTCACGAGAAAACAAGACTTTGAGATTGCTTCCTTGCGTCGCAATGACGGAAATACCTAGTCCATGCGTAAGTCCTAAATTAAATATAAGATAAAACCTCACCCGAAATCCCTCTCCTTGTTAAGGCTACGGTGGTTGAAATGGATATTTATCAAGTTGCTATTCGACCTCTTTTATTTAATCTGTTAAAAACAGATCCAGAGCAGTTACACTCCACAACGATTCGCAGTTTAAAATGGCTGTCGCAAAGAAGCAATAATCCACCCGCTAGCTGGATAAATCACCGCTTGCAACAGTCTTTTTGTCTTGAGGATGCACGTTTAGAACAAAATCTATTTGGGCTAAACTTCCCAAATCCTTTGGGGTTAGCTGCTGGATTTGACAAAGATGGGGTTGCTGCTCCTATTTGGTCGAGTTTGGGTTTTGGCTTTGCTGAATTAGGAACTGTCACTTACCATCCACAGTCAGGAAATCCCCGTCCCCGTTTGTTTCGTTTGCCGTTGGATAAAGCCGCTCTTAACCGCATGGGTTTTAATAATAGTGGTGCGGCAGTTATGGCAAAACTTTTGGCAGAAAGCCAGCAGAATTTAATCTCAATCCCAATCGGTATAAATTTGGGTAAATCTAAGGTGACACCCTTAGAAGAAGCTGCATGTGATTATCTCAACAGTTTTCGCTTACTTAAAGATTGTGGAGATTATTTTGTTGTTAATGTGTCTTCGCCAAATACGCCAGGGTTGCGATCGCTTCAAGATGCCTCTATGCTTAGTCAAATCTTGGATCTCTTACAAAAAGAAAACACTACACAAAAACCTCTTTTTGTCAAGATAGCACCAGATTTAGAATGGGAAGCGATCGCTGATATAATTTCCCTGGCTCAGACATACCATCTGGCGGGGATTATTGCCACAAATACCACCATCCGCCGCGATCAACTCAAAACGCTGGTTATTGAGCAAACCGGCAAATCTGTCCAAGAAGAAGCTGGCGGAATTAGTGGTGCCCCATTGAGCGATCGCTCCACAGAAATAATTCGCTTTATTGCCGCGCAAACCCAAGGTAAAATGCCGATAATCGGCGTTGGTGGCATCTTTTCCCCAGAAGATGCTTGGGAAAAAATTACTGCCGGCGCTAGTCTCATCCAAGTTTACACAGGCTGGGTTTACGAAGGTCCTTTTATGGTACGTCGTATTCTTCAAGGCTTGCTTTCCAAGTTAGAACAAAACGGATTAAATTCCATCTCCGAAGCCGTAGGTTTACAAGTCAAAAGATAAAAGCTTTCCAGAACCGCAACAGACGTAGCATTGCTACGTCTCTACATCTTTTTTGGAGATGTCTATTAACCAATTCAAAGCTGCTTCTACATTTGTAACGCGATCGCTCTCTGGAATTGCCGGACGCTGTACCATCACCACAGGGATATTCAACTCTCGTGCGGCAATAATTTTGGCATAAGTGGCATCACCACCGCTATTTTTACTCACAATAGTGTCGATGGCGTGCTGAATCAACAATTGCCGTTCATCTGCTAGTGTGAAAGGTCCCCTATCATATAAAAGTAAACCTTTTGGTACCAAAGTATTCGCTTGTGGTGGGTCAATCATCCGCATGAGAAACCAGATATTTTCTATGTGGGCAAAAGCCCCAAGTTCTTGTCTGCCAATCGTGAGGAAAACTCGCTTTGAGCATGAGCCTAACTTCTGGGCAGCAGTTTCAATGTTTTCAGCTTCTATCCAATTGTCCCCGATAACTGGCTCCCACATCGGGCGCACCAACATCAACCGAGGAATCTTTACCTCAGCCGCAGATGCAGCCGCATTCAGCGATATTTGCGCGGCAAAGGGATGGGTAGCATCAATTAGCAAATCAATTGCTTCTTCACGCAGATATGCAGTTAATCCGGCTACGCCACCAAAGCCACCAATCCGTGTATTAAGAGCCACATCTTTTGGTTGACTAGTGCGACCAGCGAGGGATACTATCACCTCAATTCCTGAAAGATTTGCCACTTTTGCTGCTAGTTTAGCCGCATCACCCGTTCCACCTAGAATTAATACCCGCTTCATATTTTACATCATGTCTGGTAAATTACTTACTTTTGTTTAGACGTTCCGGCGGAACGTCTCTACGTCTTTTCTACCAGATTAGGACTTACGCGGAATAACGAACCGCAAAGGCACGAAGGAATAAGAGTTTTAGAGATATTTTGCGTAAGTCCTACATGCGATCGCTCCCAAAATTATCCCACGTCACCTCAGGTATTATTTGTGGCGATCGCGTTTGAAGTGGACGAAATTAAACGTAAAATCGTAGTGAGCGGTAAACCGCTCATATCTTCGCTTTTAAGCGGCTCTATCGCTGAATACAAAAATGCGTTAATTTTTGCGGTCTTGTACTAATCGTAAAATTAATTTGTAGAAAACAAAGCGATGGTCTTTCAGAGTCGCTTTGTTTTCTCGCACAAACATTATGAGTTAGGTTCTCCCAGTAACACAATCGAACCTTTCAATTCTTTAATTACCTGGGTTGTCACTTCGCTTACAGATAATCCTCCTGCGGTACGATAGCGGACGGAACGCAAAACTACTAAATCAAATGCCTGAGCTTGCTCAATAATTACTCTGGCAATGTAATCACCCCTGATTGTTTGGATATTTGTATTGACTTGTAACTTGCTTTGAGCAGTAATAGCAGATAACTGAGATACAAAGTTGTCAACTAAACTTTGAGGTGTTTTGCGATTGGACACATGTAACAGCACAATTTCCGCCTGATTTGTATCAGCCAAAATTTGGGCAAACCGCACAGCACCTATAGTTTGTCGCGTTAAATCTCCAATTGGTACGAGAATTCGCTTGATTTTTGTCGGGCTAGTCAAAAGCCGTGTTACTGCTACCGGACAGTGAGAAGACCAAAAGACGCTATCAATTACACTACCAAATAACCGGGCACGTAAGCCTGTAGTACGCGACCAACCCATAATTACTAAACTAGCATTTTGTTCCCGACTAGTACGGCTAATTCCCAAAGCAATATCGTCATCAATCCGAATTACAGGTGATACTTCAACTTCAAATTCTTGACTGATTTCTCTAGCTAATTGCAATCTTTTTTTACTTCTATCAAGTGCTGTGATTAATTCCGGATCATCCATGTTCACATGAGCTTTTGTAATAGCTAATGGCACAATTTGTCCATGTTCGTGACGCGCCAAAAGTGCCGCCAATTCTATTAAATCGCGCTGGGTTTGAGGGTTATAGATTGGGACTACTACAGTGAATAAATTATCAGTTTGCTCTAATATTTCCTCCTCCGAATCCCACCAAGTTGAGAGATAATCTGTTTCAACATCTGTTTGGCTAACTTGTAGCGAAGGAGCAACTCGTGCTGTAATCACTGGACCCAAAATAGCAGTAACCAGCATGAGAACAATTACACTGTTTAACACACCCTCACTAATTAGCCGCTCACCAGCAGGATTTAAACTTTGATAGGCAACTAACGTTGCTGCTAAAGTAGCAGCTACTTGTGGCAGAGACAATGACCACATTGTTAGCAGTTCTGCTGTATTGTAACGATACAAAAGTTTAGCGAAAAATGCCGCTAAAAATTTGCTGCCAATCAAAGCCACGACAATTGCCACAGTTAGCCAAATTGAACTGAGGGTTTTGATAAATGCCGGAATATCAATTAACAATCCCATGTCTACAAAGAAACAAGGGATAAACAAAACACTACCAATAAACTCTATTTTTTCTTTGACTGGGCTACGTCCTAAAACGTCGTTGACGGCTAAACCTGCTAAAAACGCTCCGACAATTTTTTCGACTCCAATTACTTGCGCTCCCACAGATGCCAAAAATAATGCTAGTAAGATAAACAAAAACTGGTTGCTTTCTTCATCACCAGAGCGTTTAAAGAATTGTTTTCCTGCCCAGTCAAAGCCAAATAAGACAACAGCAGAATAAATTGCTAATCCACCCAACAAAGTAACTAAACTTAAAGCCGAGAATTCTCCTCCATGAATCCCGACACAAATTGCTAGCACTAATAAAGCACCAGTATCGGTAAAAATCGTCGCCCCAATCGTGACTGTTACAGCTTCATTTGCCACCACTCCCAAGCGACTAACAATTGGATATGCCAAAAGAGTATGTGAGGCAAGTAAAGAACCAATTAGAAAGGAAGAATTCCAGCTAAAATTAAATAACCTACCGACAGCAATACCAGCAATTAATGGAACTAAAAAGGTCAGAGTTCCAAAGCCGATTGAGCGATTTTTGGTTCTCCGAAACTGCTCTAAATCAATTTCTAAACCTGCCACAAACATCAAATAAAGCTTGCCAATCTCCGAAAGCAATTTGATCGTGTCTGAGTCAGTGTCTAGTAGCTTAAGCCCGTTTTGACCTAATACTACACCTGCTACCAACAAACCTACTAATCCAGGTAGTCGGAGTTTCTCAAAAATAGGGGGTACAGTAAAGATTACTGTCAGAAGAATTGTAAATGCAATAATAGGACTGTTTATTAGCAAGTTCGGTGTCCTTTTTTGGTAGATGAAATAAATTGAGCAAAAATACTTAAATTACTTGCCTTTGGTAGTGAAGATGGTAGTAAACATCATCAAGAAGCCACCTAAAAGGATGGCGATCGCTAATCCTGCCGTTATGAAGTCGAGTGTATTTGTATCCATTGGTTGTTGTTAGTAGACCTGTTTTAACTTTATCTAAAACAATAACATCTGGATGTGTGGTAGCCTTGGACGTAGAGCAACGCTACATCTAATCAAGGGTTTTGGGCAAAGCATATGCTGCAAATACTTTTTCTATTTTTTCCAAAACCCTGGGTCAAAGCTCCAACTTTGTTGGTATAAGGATGTGAAGAGGTGTCAACATGGATGGATAAAAGTCCATATATTCCCGGTAAACTGGATATTTAGGATATTTTACTGCGATCGCGCATTTCTGCCAAAGCTGCTATTCAACAGACATAGGAGTGAAAAAGAATGTAAAGACGTAGCACTGCTACGTCTCTACAAGGGTTCTGGATAACGCATATTTAAATTCGGTCGATGTCTAAGGAATTAGTTAAGGCTTGAGAGTGAATTTTCATCACCTTTAAAGCTTCTTTAAGATATTTTTGTCAAGATAAAAGTTAACATTAAACCAGCTTGAAGTTATTGTGATATCGATAACTTAGAATCTACGTTCTGGCTGCAACTTTGTATATGAGGCTACGTCATTCCTCCATCCTGGTAATTACCTGTCTAACTTGCTTGGGTTTTGATCCCAGTCCAGCAAGCACAGCGACACCTAACCTAGTACCAAAATCCCAACTCCAAATCGGAAATTCCACACAGACGGCACAATCTTCTATTCTCGCACTTGGTAGTACAGGTGCAGAAGTGGAGGCACTGCAAAAACAACTCAAAGAGTTAGGATATTACTATGGTGTGGTAAATGGAGATTATGGCGATCGCACTGAACTTGCCGTCTCTAAATTTCAGAAAGCAAAAAACTTGATCGCAGACGGTATTGCTGGGGCAACCACTAGAAATATTCTACTGACAACAGTTAAGCAAAAGCAATCATTATCCCTTGCTGCTACCGCTCCTACCCCGAAAAATGAGAAAGCAAGTACCAAGCCGTCTCCGCAAAAAGATTTATTATGGTGGTCGCTAGTTGGTATGGGAATTTTAGGCAGTCTTGGTGCATTGCTTTATTTGCTGAAAAAATCGACAAAAGTCAAACAAGTTCAATCGGAAAAGTCCAATTTTAAAGTTTTGACACCATCTCAGACAAAGCCGGTTCCTGGCTTGTTAGCGTTGGACAGCGCAGTAGATAAAAATGCAGAAGAAGCAACTGCACCACCTCAAGCAGAAATATTACCACTAGAAAAAACTTCCCGTTTGGCGAAAGTCAATATCGTTGAGGAGTTGATGAAAGACTTACGTAGTAATGATCCGACGAAACGACGCAAAGCTATCTGGGATTTGGGACAGCAGGGAGATTCCCGCGCAATTCAGCCACTGATGGAGGTGATGATTGACGCTGATTCTCAACAACGTAGCTTAATTCTAGCAGCTTTAGCGGAAATTGGTACGCGCACACTTAAACCGATGAATCGTGCTTTGGCGATTTCACTGCAAGATGAAAGTCCAGAAGTGCGACAAAATGCCATCCGTGACTTGACTCGCGTTTATGATATGATGGCTCAAATTAGTCAGATGTTGTGTTTGGCAACCGAAGACTCAAATGCAGAGGTGCAAGCAACAGCGCGTTATGCTCTTTCACAAATGAATCGTATCCGCACTTTGTCGCCTAATCAAGAAAGTCAAGAGGAAGATTCGCAGCTAGAGTGATAATTAAGATTGATTCTACTGGGGTTTGAAGCTGGTATTTCTTGTGGACGTAATCCAGGTTTGCCATCGTCTTTAGCTCCAATTCCCATTGCTGGTGCATAGAAAGCATCTACAGTTGAGCGATCGCTTGCCACAAATGCCAAATGAAAACCTGACGATGGCGGAATTTCGGTTAATTCCCCTCGATTACCAATCCAAAACATCGGGCATTCATTACCATAAGCTGCAACATAAGGCAACAGGACTTACGCAATCCGATGTCGTAAGTAGCGGTAATTCATGAATTACCGCGACTGTATAACGCTCTTTTATTACTCTTGTCAGAGTAAATTTGAAACCCTATTTTCCCTTAGTCCGCGTAGGCGGACTTTGTTCGTTTAGCCGCGACTTCCAGTCGTCAGGGCTTCATTAAATTATTCTTTCTCCAGAGTCATAGAAGAGGGATAATAGGCTTTTCAATTATTTTTGCGTAAGTCCTAGGCAAGTTAAATAAGCATTTAATAGCACTTATTAACCAGGCTAACTCTAGAATCCGAAGAAACTCTTCGCGACACCCAGCCAACTAGATAATTGCATCAGGATGGGTTTGACATTCTCCCAAATGCTCTTAGTTGATGTCACAGTGTCGCCTGCGTTTTTCAATGTTTCCGCCATACGTTTGAGATTTCCAGCTGCAAACTGTTTATCAGGTTGTGTTGTCTGAACTTCTTCTTTAACTGTTTCCAAATATCGGAGTGACTTTTCTTTCATTCCTTGTGGCAGTTCTTCTGTTGCTTGAAGCAATTGCTCAACCTGCGCTAGCATCTGAATCACTTCTTCTTGGGTTAGCTGTTTTTCATCAGACGCTACGACTTTAGTTTGCATTGTTTGTTGGTTATAGTCGCCCTGCGCCGCCTGCATCCCACCAAACACTTGACCACCGCTAACACTTTGGGAAATTCCACCAAAGGTTTTAGGCTGTGAGTTTTTCTCTTCTTTTGCTTGTGTTTCTACAGGTAAGGAAAAAGCTTGAAACGGATTTACTTTAATTACTGGGGTTAGATGTTCTGGAATCCCATCCAGTGCAATGGCATTACAACCCAATTTGTAGGCTTCTCCATAGGATTTACCAGCACCCAATGCATCATAAAACCCTTTCGCAAAATTTATCGCTGCCCTATCTCCTATCGCTTGGTTCATGCCCACCACATAATTAATATGTTGGTAAATTGCCTCCGCTTGTGTTTCGGAATAGCAAGCGTTTAAAAACACACATTCAATCTTTGTTTTGAACAGTTCAAATAACCCTCCTAAAGATTCTGTACTCACCAGTTGCATTTGCCCAGAGTTATTTTCTAGGGCTAAACCGTGACTTCCTTCCCCATGCCCAGAAAAGTGTACAATCGTCGGCTGGTAATCTAAAAGGGCGCGGCGTAAGTCGTCCACCCGTACAGCCCATTCGGTGAAAAGTTCAAACTCATCTCGGCTTTTGGCTCGTTTCAGTGCAGCTTTAATTTCCCGCACTTCCTCATCCAGACGCAGCTTGTCTGTGTTCTTGGGATTGGCTGACAAAATTAAGATTTTTTTCATAATATTATTTGTCCTTAAATGCAATTTTTTGGAGCAATCCTAAATCATTCTGTAGGGCGGGCATTGCCCACCCTACTTAGTACACAACTGAACTGTATTGCTGTATAAACTAGAATTTATTTTGGAAAGTCAACTAATTGAATGAAGCCAGAAGAGGATTTAAATTGATATCTTTTACCTGGTTGCAATGATTGGGGTGGAGTTTTTGGCTTGCAACCAACTGGACAAGTTGAATTAAACTGAATGCTTAAAGATCCAGCAGTGTATCTTTTTTCTTCTCCAGGGCGTAATGTATATATATTACCATTCAGTACGTACACCACATCACCAAACATCTGATTAGAAATGATTGTCGTGATTTCAGGGTTATTTGGTTCAACAATTGAGCGAAGAATTTTGTTGTTTGGACAAGTGTATTCAGTTTTGTTTCGGATATCAGCGCACACATTGAGATCAACAGCCGAGTTGAAACAAACAGAATTTTTAGTTACGGTAGCATCTCTGCGTCTAACATCAAGTTCTTTATCAATTACAGCTATGAATGAGCCGGAATCTATCACTGTCTTATTTTCTTTAATCTCGTACTGAAATTCATTTTCACTCTCCATAACAATGAAATTACTACCACGATGGCTTGTCCCAAAAATAATTTGGGTGCTTTCAGAAGATTTTCCCTTTTGGTATTCTCTGTCTGTGTATGGGTATGGATTGCTTTCCAAACCTCTAGTGACATTTTTAACAATTACACGTCTTTTAGGTGCTGGAGGAGTTTTACTGGAGGTAAACCAAGCTTTGATTGAGCGTGAGTCCTTTCCTGGACACTCACCTTCGTACTCAATTTCTTGAATAGAGCCTTTGTTTAACTCTTGACTTCCTTCAAACTCCCACCCTATATCAGCAGAAGATTGCGGTTGTTGAGTCAATTGTGCTGTTGAAGATGCTAGAAAAAATGTCACAACTAGAGTGCAGCTAAAAGCTATGAGCAACAAAAATCTAGTAGTTGGTAAGATGAAATGACGTAGTTTGTTCCAGAATCGATTGAACTTTTTCATAGGAAAATGTGACTTGGATTGAATAATTTACGTTGTAGTAATAATGCACCCTAAAAGTTGGCAGTTTTCAGACTACTGGGAGAAAAAGCATTGACTACTAAGCCTCTACTAAAGAACTTAGAAGTGAGCTAAGAAATAGCTATCGTATTATGGTATGGGTGGTATAGTTGGCTGTGTAGTTGGTTGTGTAGTTGGACGTGTAGTCGGGCGTGTAGTTGGGCGTGTAGTCGGGCGTGTAGTTGGCTGTGTAGTTGGGCGTGTAGTCGGGCGTGTAGTTGGACGTGTAGTCGGGCGTGTAGTTGGCTGTGTAGTTGGACGTGTAGTCGGGCGTGTAGTTGGCTGTGTAGTCGGACGTGTAGTAGGGCGTGTAGTAGGACGTGTAGTAGGACGTGTAGTAGGTTCAGGAACGCTTGGAATAGGAGTACCAGACTCAGGTGGGCGTGATTTCTGACTTTCCACAGCTTTTTGGAAATCTTGAATGTCAGAACGGATATTTTCAGACCAGTTATTAGAGTCTAAAAAGATTTGCACAGGTCTTGAGTCGTAGACCTCTTTTGGTATGGTGGTTGTATCCCCTCTCCTACCATCACCAGCATCGGCGTATCTGATACCTGCTCTGACTGTTGTTGTACCGATGGTGACGGAACCAGTAAGTACATCAACCACGGTCTTATCGGCATCCTGATGAATGTAAATCAAGGTCAAATTTCCTCGGGGTACAACAGTGAGTTGATCCGCATCGGCTTGAGCAATCAAGGTATCTTTAGAATCTTTACCTTGTTTTGATTTCTGAGCTATGTTGGCGTTGCTGATGCTAGCTCGCTGTCTGCTCTTCATTACAACTATACGGTCACATTCTTTTACACTCTTCTTACGGTTGTGAACCCCCCACAACCCGCCACCACTATGTTGGCAGGGGAAAATGTATTGGCTGTCGTTCGTATCAGGACCAACTTGCACTAGAGGATTAAGAAGCGAGCTTCCTACTTTAAATTGAAGGTGAACCCAGTGTTCATCTCCACCACTGGTACGTGGAACCTCAATAATATTTTGGGTTTCTAATTCATCCGCAGGACGAATTTTAGTTGATTGACCTGTTGTTGTGAACCGCCTGCTGATAAATCCCTTCAGAAAGTCTACTCTTGCACTTGTTGGTTTTCCCGACTTTTCACTAATAATATTTTGGGTTTCTAATTTCTCCTGCGGATGAATTTTAGTTGATTGACCTGTTGTTATGAGCCGCCTGCTGATAAATCCCTTCAAAAAGTCTACTCTTGCACTTGTTGATTCTCCCGACTTTTCGCTTTTGCTGCTTTGGATAGAAAATATGAGAAAAAATAGAGGAATTAAGATGCCTATTGAAGCTAATAGAAAACGGTATCTAGTTTTCATAGGTTTTGCAGTTGCTATTGTAAGTTGCTCATAGATACAATTTTTTGGTTTGAAGTTTCCGGAGAGGGTACTTTACAATACTTAAATCGCTCAACAACAAATTCTGCGGGAAAATCAAAAATTGACTTTGTGAGTGTACTGGCATTAATGTCAAGTACATTACAATCAGTGTCTTCATATTCAGATTCAGAACCATACCAACCGCAGCGTTGTTCCGTAGCTTCACGCCACAATCTTTCAATCTCTTTCAAAATTTCACAGGGAAGTTGGTTAGCTTCCTGTTTATCCTGGATAAAACCATCATTATTAAGGTCTGCTCCGGCTCCATCACCTCTCATCAAGATATTATATGTTGTTCGTAATGCACCTTCTGTATACTGATTTTCAAAATCTATTTTTTCAGTATTACCTAAAACTTTTCCAATATTAGGATTGGGTTTTTTAAGATATTTATGAAGTTGAGGTATTCGGTATTTCAAAATTAGTTTTGCAAGAGAAGCTTCAGCTTCTTGCAAAATACCGTCGATTTTTTGCGAGACTTGTGGAAGTTTCTCACCATTTTTTAGAGAGGTTGAAAACTGTTGAGGATGTTTTTTGATTTGCTGTTGCAGCCTACCTGCCGCTCTCAAAATCTGGCGGTAATAAGCAAATGACTTATCAATGTCACTTTGATGATTCTGGTAGTATACGATCGCTTGCTCAATATCAGCTGTGTTTCCAAGATGGTCTACTTGATTTTTGTAGTCACGAGCTTGCTGTAAAAGCCTGGGCAAAGCATTGAGAATTTCTGTTGTATCTGTATCTAAAAAAACAGCCTCAACAGTTTTTTGTGCTTGCTGTTGTTGTATTGCAAACAGTAGGGTAGAAATAGCGATAATTGCAGGGAAGGCGATCGCAACTGCAATTCTCCGTCTTTGCACGCGATCGCGCAATCCAACACTAGCATCAATAAATTGATTCGCAGCAGGACTAAACCCACCCAACACTTGATTAAACGTGGAGTCCTTTCGCATCTCTAAAACCTGCTCCAACTTGGAACCAGCCCACAGTTCATCCTCTGCTTTCCTTGCTTGCCAGTGTGCTACATCCTCATTGAGTCTGTTACGTAGGGCGATGCTGTTACGATTTTCCCTAATCCAGATATTTAAGCTAGTCCAAGAAGTCAGCAATGTTTCATGAGTAATTTCCACTGTAGATTCTTGAGATGTTAGCTGGCGGTTGCTAACCAATAAATTCTCATTAATCAAGTTCACCAACACTGTGCGCTCAAGTTCATTGGTAAACTCAGACATTGATGCTCTTCTGCGAACTGGCTTCCATTCAGTACCAGATTCAGAATTCTTGCCTATGTCAACCAGTTTCAGAAAGATTTTCTGAGTAGCTAACTTTTCCGGTTCTGGTAACGCCCCATAAATGCTATCCACTCGTTGTTGCAGCGCACCCCTGACACCACCTAGCTGGCGGTAGGTACTAATATTTAACGTGCGGTCTTGAATACTCCCATTTTTGACTTCTGTTTTCCAGAGTAAATCCAACGTGTACTGTAATAATGGTAGATAGCCTGCCTGTCCTTGAATATCCTTGATAATTTCCTCTACCAGTCCAGTTTCAAACACTACACCATGATGCGCCGCAGGTTGTTCAATTGCTAACCGCAACTCATCGGATGGTTGCATTTCTGCAATCAACGGACGATGTTTATCCGTAGCTTTTACTAGCTGGGGATAGGGGCTTAATCTATCAAGAAAATCAGCCCGCATTGTCGCCATAATTTTGACAGAACGATTCTTGGTGTTATTCAATTTCACCAAGCTGGCGATAAACTGGTCGCGCTTTTGGGGCTGACTGGTGGTGAATAACTCCTCAAACTGGTCAATTAAGATGAACCAATAATCATCAGGCTGCTTTAACCTTGTTACTACCTGAGTAAGGGTGTCAGCTTTAGCTTCACGGACAATTTCGGCATCCGCTTGATTGTATTTACTAGACAATGCAGTATAAAAAGATTCAAATGGATCGCGGTCTGGTTTAAGTATCAACTTAACTAACTGTGACCCCTCTTTTTGTAGCAGCCAAGGAATTAACCCTGCACGCACAACTGATGATTTACCACTACCACTAGCTCCTAATAGCAAAATCAGATTGGTCTGTTCTAATTCATTGACCAAACCTGTGAGAAATTGGTCACGCCCAAAAAATAGGTCTTTGTCTTCTAGCTCGAATTTCTTTAAACCTTTGTAGGGTGAGGTCTGTAGAAATTGACGAGTTTTAATCTCCGCAACAGATATTTGTAGAATCTCTGTCTTATTAAATGTGACAACGTTGCTGTCACCCTGAATCTGGATATTACCATCACCGATCGCTGCTTGCATTCCATCCATTGCCGAGTTATCAGCCTGCTGCGAAATACTAGGCTGATATGAGGATGATGGATTCTCTTCTGGGTTCAAAGGCTGATTCATAGGCTAGTCATACTAAAAACTGAGTAAATTTTTAGATTCACTTAGTCAGACGCTAGAGAAAATGTCACTAATTGCTCAGTAGTTACAAGTTATTAACACACCAGCTACTCTTCACTTTCCAGAAATGCTGGTCGCTTGACATAAATATTTTTCATGTGCTTTTTCACGGTGTTGGCGCTAATATAAAGCTTACCAGCAATTTATTTGTAACTATAATTAGTTTGGTAAAGACATCAAACTTCGGTTTATCTTGTGTCAGGCTGTATTGTTTTGCATCTGCGATCGCAGTCCTTTTCATAAAACTCATATCGATTTTTTAATTAGCCAATTTTACTTTTAAAAAATAATATTTATCAAGTAAGAACAAGTTTACAACTGAGTACGTAGAGTACACAGACAAAGAGACAAGAAAGAGTTTCACGCTCTTATTTAGGGTTGCTATAGCAGTTCTTGCCGACTCAAAATAAACTCAAAATCACCTGATCGGGTGATGAAGCGTAATCCCTTTCATATTAAAGTCTCTTGGTTTGTAGTGAGCGCTGAAACGCTTCAGCGCTTACTACATTAGAGAGTACTTATTTTAGCAAACCTATGAAATTACTTTTCGTTTCCACTTCCGTTGGATCTCTTGGCTCTGGACTGGGCGGTGGTGTGGAATTAACCCTGTATAATATAGCTCAACAAATGATCCAGCGGGGTCATGAAGTGCAAATCGTCGCTCCCGCAGGTTCCACATGGGATAATCTACCTTTAGTGCAGATTCCTGGTAATTTACAGATTATTGCCCAAAAGCAAGAACGTACAGACCCGGCTATGATGCCAGAAAATTCTGTTTTGGCAAATATGTGGGATTATGCTCGTCAGGTTCAAGCTAATTATGACTTGATTGTAAATTTTGCTTACGATTGGTTGCCATTTTACCTGACACCTTTTTTCACTCGTCCCATCGCCCACTTAGTCAGTATGGGTTCACTCAATAACGCCCTAGACAAGATTATAAAACAAGTTGCCGAACATTTTCCTCTGACAATTGGTTTTCATACCCAAGTACAAGCTGCCACATTTGCCCTTGAGAAGCCGTATTCTTGTTTGAGCAATGGAATTGATTTATCACTTTATCAGTTTTGCGATCGCCCAAAACAACAATTAGCCTGGTTAGGTCGCATTGCCCCGGAAAAAGGTTTAGCAGATGCGATCGCAGTCGCGCAAATTACCCAAATCCCCTTAAAAATTATGGGTAAAATTCAAGATGAATTATACTGGCAGCAGATTTGCGAAAAGTACCCAAATGATCTGTTTGAATATCTGGGATTTTTACCAACAAATGAAATGCAGCAGGTATTAGGTGAGTGTCGGGCATTATTAATGACACCTCATTGGGTAGAAGCTTTCGGTAATGTCGTAATTGAAAGTTTAGCTTGTGGAGTGCCTGTAATATCCTACCGTCGTGGTGGACCTGGGGAAATTATCCAAGATGGCAAAACTGGCTTTTTGGTAGAACCGGATAGCATTTCTGAATTAGTAAATGCTACCCAGCGTCTTGATGAAATTGACCGTCAAAATTGTCGCGCTGACGCAGAAGCTGAATTTTCTTTAGAAGCTTTAGGTTCACGCTTTGAAAAATGGTTTCAAGAGATTTTAGATAATAAACATCTCCGAAAATTAAATATGCGTTACTAAAGACGTAGCAGTGCTAAAGACGTAGCAGTGCTAAAGACGTAGCAGTGCTAAAGACGTAGCAGTGCTACGTCTCTACATTAGACATCTGTTGGAAAAGAGGTAAAGACGTAGCACTGCTACGTCTCTACAAGGGTTTGGGGCAACGCATAATTAATTTCTGGAGATGTCTATTGATTTTCGCAAATGTCTAATTGGGAAAAAGTTGTTTATTGTTGACAAATAGATAATTATTAATGCAATCTCAAATCGAAAATTCCCAATCTATAATCATACCACCTTTCCTCAAACCTGGTGATTTACTGCGAGTAATTGCGCCTAGCGGTGCTTTGCGAGAATTTACGAACTTTGAACGCGGGGTAGAAATATGGCGATCGCGTGGTTACAAAGTAGAAATCTCTCCCCAGATAGATGACAGGTGGGGCTATTTAGCGGGAAAAGATAATAAGCGGCGAAAGGAACTAGCATCAGCATGGCAAGATCCAGAATGTCGGGGTATCCTCTGCGCTAGAGGTGGTTTCGGTAGCACCCGCATTTTAGAAAATTGGAATTGGGGACAGGAGGACAAGGGGACAGGGGGACAAGGAGATAGGGGGACAGGAGGACAAGAGAATAACGAGGAATTTGCTTCGTTATCTTCCCCCACTCCTCCCTTCCCCCACTCTCCCCCTTCCCCCAAGTGGCTAATTGGCTTTTCTGACATCACTGCGTTATTGTGGAGCTTGGAAAAAGTTGGAATTTCCAGCGTTCATGCACCTGTACTGACAACTTTATCATCAGAACCAGATTGGTCAGTTCAGCGTTTATTCGATTGGGTAGAAGGTCGTCCTATTGCCCCTTTAAAAGGTTCTGGATGGGGTGGAGGTGTGAAAAGTGGAATTTTACTACCAGCTAACTTGACGGTAGCAACTCATCTATTGAGTACACCATTTCAACCAAATTTAGATAATGTGATTTTGGCGTTTGAAGATGTGACAGAAGCACCTTACCGCATTGATCGAATGCTGACACAATGGCGGATGAGTGGAGCTTTATCAAAAGTTAGTGGAATTGCATTGGGTAGCTTTACGAAATGTGAAGCACCGGCTGATGTCCCCAGTTTGAGTATAGAGGAAGTTTTGCGCGATCGCCTGAGTGATTTGGGTATTCCCATTGTCTCCAATTTACCATTTGGTCACGAAGCACCTAACGCAGCTTTACCAGTTGGTGTTATGGCGACTTTGGATGCAGAGCATGGTATTTTGAGTGTAGAAGATTAAGATTACGGAAACAAGTTCAAACGAATCCATAGTTGTCGTGCCATCATCTGTGGCTGACTGTTCATCTCCAAATAATCAACAGTTGTTCTTCCTTGTTCAGTTGTACCTACAATCATCGCAGATGCGGTATCTACTTGGAAATGATTATCCCATTGGTCTTGT
This sequence comes from Tolypothrix brevis GSE-NOS-MK-07-07A, assembly GCA_019358985.1. GTDB lineage: Bacteria > Cyanobacteriota > Cyanobacteriia > Cyanobacteriales > Nostocaceae > Hassallia > Hassallia brevis. The sequence continues at coordinate 165,972 of JAHHIJ010000006.1, forward strand.
CTTGGATGGAAAAAACGAACTTCGGTCTTCGAGTCAGGATCTATTCCACTAACACGATTTCCTTTACGGAGATTACACGACCGACAAGCAAGAGCTAAATTAAATTCAGAATCTGCGCCTTGTCTACTAATTGGTATGATATGCTCGACTTCAAATGGAAAGTTGAACACAAGTTCCGGAGCATGACAATACTCGCATCGATGGTTAGCCCGGTCTGCAATCAACCTGTAGTAAGGGTTCATTAACTTGCTGCTTCCAGAAAAGATGCTGTTCGCGCTGTTGCAGCATTCAGTTCAGCTTCGACAAGATTATCTAACTCAGTTTGCAGTTTTTGCGAGAGTGACTGTCCATTATCGCGTGCTTTCCGCCATAAATCCATTAGCTCAGATAAACGTTTTTGCTGCTCGACATTAAAGAACTGGTCAGGATGAAAGCTTTGAAGCAAAAGTAAAGCACTAAATTCAGTTTCACCTAATTGAGCAGTCAAAGCATCTAAAGCTTGACCGGGAGTTTTCCCAACAGATTGCTTATCAAGAGCGATCGCACGATAAGACCTTTCACCGCTAGCATCAAATATAGGTAATATTGCTACTTTTGTCATGTTCGGGCTTCAAATTCGCTTGTTTATCAATTGTATATCTTGTATTGGGACTTATCTTAATCCTTGCTGTTTCAAAAGCTCATCAACCCAAGCAACATTGTTTACTGACATGGCAGGTACAGGTTCTTGAGCGTAGTCAATTACCAAATCATAGTTACCTTCGCTGTATAATTCACTAATTAATGTTTGTATTTCAAGTAATGGTTCTGTATCGCCTTCACGTAAAGGTAAGGGAAAAGAAGGTATTGAATTTTGCAAATTAAAAGCATATAAATCTGCTTTGGGACGCTTGGATGCACGGCTAACCAAAATCCTATAGTCAGTTTGAATATTATTTTGTAGTTGCTGAATTGGCTTGCCATCTCGCAGCAAATCAACTTCAACTAAATTCGTATAACTTCCTAACACCTGTAACCGTTTTTTTACATAGGCATTTCGTCCTTCTCCGGAACGTTTATTTTTAGGAGAAAGGATTTCAATTACAGTTACGACTTCTTGCGTCGCGACATCTCGCACTTCCAAGTAAGTCTCTTTGACTGTTTCCGGCATCGTAACATCAACTGTCACAGCTTCGACTACTGGAGATGCAACAGCAACACTCGCTGGTTCTGGTAATGGCATTTTTTCTATACTCTGGACTGCTACATCTGCAACACCTACCAAAAGCGAATCTTCATCTATTGTTTGATATACTCGTTTTTCAATAGCAACTCTGTACTTTGGACGTAATTGAGGATTCAATTTCCGGAAAATTGCTGCTATGAGAAGATTATGAACTTCTGACCAAAATAGTGTATTTTCTAAATATGGGTTCATTCCTGGAAATGGTGAAACAGCCTCCGGATTAGCGGTTTCCGGAGATAGGGGACTATCGAATTCGGAGAATGAAGCCATTACAGCACCTCAAAAAAAATTACACCCTACCGACATATACAGCAGATTTCAGGTAAATCAAGTACATGCGTAAAACCCAAAACCCTGTAAAGACGTTCCGACGGAACGTCTCTACGTGTATTTAATAACAACGCAATCTGCTGTAAGTGTGCCTTCAAATTAAATACGCAGAGGAATAATCTCCTCTGCTTCAGAAATAATCAAATATCTCCTAATCCCAATCTATCCAAAATAAAAGCGTAATCAAAAGCTAACTCTTTTAAGCTTTCATAACGCCCAGATGCACCACCATGTCCAGCACTCATGTTAGTTTTAAGTAGGAGAATGTTGTTATCTGTCTTCAATTCTCGTAGCTTTGCTGTCCATTTGGCTGGTTCCCAATATTTCACACGAGAATCATTTAAGCCGGCGGTAATTAGCATATCTGGGTAATCTTTCGCCTCAACATTATCATAAGGCGAGTAAGATTTCATGTAGTCGTAATAAACTTTGTCGTTAGGATCACCCCATTCTTCCCATTCCATCGCCGAAAGGGGCAAGGAAGTATCTAAAATAGTAGTTACGACATCTACAAATGGGACATCAGCAACTACTACCTTGAATAATTCCGGACGCATATTTATGACTGCTCCCATCAATAAACCACCTGCGCTACCCCCAGAAATAACTAAGCGATCGCTTTGTGTCAATTTCTCGGCAATCAAATATTCTGCACATGCGATAAAATCTGTGAAGGTATTTTTTTTCTGCAAAAATTTACCATCTTCATACCACTTGCGTCCCATTTCTTCACCACCACGAATATGAGCGATCGCATAAACTATAGAACGATCTAACAGCGTTAATCGAGTTGATGAAAACATCACCGGGTAAGAATAACCATAAGAACCATATCCTGTGAGAAACAAGGGGTTTGTACCATCTTTTTTGGTTCCTTGTTTGTAAACAATAGATATAGGGACTTGCGTTCCATCTTCCGCTGTAACCATTAGCCACTCACTTTTATAATGGCTTTTATCATAGCCTCCAAGAACTTCTGTCTCTTTTTTCAATTCTCGCTTATCTGTTTCCATGTCGTAATCGAACACAGATAATGGTGTGATTAAAGATGTGTAATTGAAGCGTAGAATATTCGTGTTAAATTCTGGGTTGCTTCCTTCATAAAAGGTATATGTAGGTTCTGGAAAAGTTATATTATTTTCCTTACCTGTAGATAAGTTTTGCACTCTTGCTGTTTGTAATCCCGCTTTTCTTTCATAAATTACCAAATGTTTGGTAAACAAACTCACTCCTGATAGCATTACATCTTCGCGATGGGGAATTACAGTTTGCCAATTTTCTTTATTCGGGGTTGCTACCGGGGTTTTCACTAACTTAAAGTTAGTTGCTTCGTCATTTGTAACGATGTAAAAATAATCGCTGTGATGTTCAACATCGTATTCCATCCCTGTAGTGCGTGGATGAATAATCTGAAAATCACCAGTAGGATTATTCGCATCTAAATAATGAATTTCGGTAGTGATGCTACTTGACAACATCATGAAGATGTATGCGTTACTACGGGTTTTGCCTACATCTAAATTGTAAATATCATCAGGCTCGTGGTAAATTAGAACATCTTCAGTTGTCGGTGTTTGTAAAGTATGGCGAAATAGTTGATAAGGACGATTTGCCGCGTTTATTTTCGTGTAAAATACCGTTTGATTATCGTTACCCCAAGTTAAAGATAAATAAGTTTCCGGTATAGTTTCGGAATACAACTCAAATGTGTTCAAATTCAGAAAGAAAAGCGTGTATTGTTCAGAGCCGCTAGTATCAGTTGAATAAGCTAATATTTGATGATTAGGACTGATTTGAAATACACCTAAGCTGAAAAAATCATGTCCTTGCGCTAATTCATTTTGGTCTAACAGCACTTCTTCTGTTGCGTCGAGACTACCTTTTTTGCGACAGTGAATTGAGTAAGCTTTTCCTTCTTCAGTGCGAGAATAATAGTAATAATCATCTTTGCGGAAAGGTACTGATAAGTCAGTTTCTTGAATTCGTGCCAACATTTCATTATAAAGCTTTGTTTGCAAAGCTTCAGTATGTTGCATCATCCTTTGTGTGTAAGCGTTTTCGGCTTCCAAATAAGCGATCGCTTTATCGTTTTCAATATCCCGCAGCCAAAAGTAATCGTCAATTCGGCGATCACCGTGTAACTCTAAAACTTGCGATTCTTTCTCAGCAATTGGTGGGTTCACAATATCTTGTAACCGGTTATCTTTATTCATATTTTTTCACCTTGATCTAAATATTCAGCAATTATACTTCTAGCTATGATGAACTAGAAATATTATTATGGCGCGATTTTTTCAGCCTACACAACCCAATGGCTGGTACAACTCCCAGAATCACCGCAGTAAGTCCTTGTCCACTCAAATACAATATCTGAGTCCGGTTTGCTTCGGGAATAAAACCTTGCACCAGCGAAAGTAACCAAATCGAGATACTGATGAAGAAAAATGAAACTGAGGGTAAAAAAGTCCACCACCAAGCATTTGTTGTGTAGCGTCGCAATACGAGAAACTGGCAAAATCCCAGCCAAATCCCAGAAAAAATATATAAAAAAGTTGACAAAATGCCCAAAATAACAGTTTGATTAGGAGATAAAGTTAAATTTGATGATGTAGCGATCGCACTAATGTAGGCAATCCAGCTTGTAGAAACGCTATTGGCAATCAGCCAACCAAAACTGGTCCCAAGCAGCCACAACCAACCAGATACATATTGTCGCACAACGATCGCTTGATCTGCGCCAAAAATTAAGGCAAAAATTAAATTACTGCTGAAGCTTTTGCCCAAAGAGTACCACGTCAGATATTGCTGGAAAATGCTTGGTGGGATGCTTTCGGTAATAGTTTTTTCTAAAGCGATGCTGGCAATTCCACCTACCATCCATCCTAAAATCGTCAAAATCGAAAATTGGATAAAGAAACTTTGACGTTGCGATCGTTGTATTAAAAGCATTTGCCGCTGAGAATCGTTTGAAATCAAGGTAAAATCAGAATTATCGGTTTGCATATCAATTTTCTTCAGGGGAAAGGGGAATAGACATCGACCTAATTTAAATATGTGCTGTCCAAAACCCTTCATTAGACGTAGCACTGCTACGTCTCTACATTGTTTTTCACTCCTATGTCTAATGGGGAAGGAGTGCCACTACAAGGTAAAAAATTTTATTCTAGTACAGCACGGCGTAAATAAACCACCCATTCTCAATCGCTAAAAAGCTTATTCCATATTACTTTTGAATGAGTGAATGAGTGACTTCCGCGTTCGCGTAGCGTCTCCGTTCGCGCTTGCGTCTCCGACAGGAGAAGGAGAAGCGGTACTACTCCCTCACTCCCCCCATCCCCCTCTCCCTTTTCCGCAAAGCTCCTGAAAAAGCGTAATCCCAGAATGATAAGCTAAACAGTGACATAAAAAAATGACTTAGGATGAAGTGTTAAATGGGTGTTTCCTTAAGCGCTCCTCATCTCCTGCGAGCTGCTCGTGGTGAAGTGTTAGATCGTCCTCCAGTATGGATGATGCGTCAAGCTGGACGGTATATGAAAGCGTATCGAGATTTACGCGAAAAGTATCCATCGTTTCGCGATCGCTCCGAAATTCCCGAAGTAGCGATTGAAGTCTCTTTACAACCTTGGCGAGCTTTCCAGCCTGATGGAGTAATTCTATTTTCCGATATTGTGACGCCTCTACCTGGTTTGGGCATTGAAATGGATATTGCTGAAGGCAAAGGTCCAATTATTCAATCACCCATTCGCACTCAAGCCCAAATCGATCAACTGCGTCCTTTAGAACCAGAAGCATCCCTGCCATTTATTAAAACAATTTTGCAGGCTTTGCGTACTGAAGTCAACAATCAATCTACGGTGTTGGGTTTTGTTGGGGCACCGTGGACTTTAGCAGCTTATGCTGTGGAAGGAAAAGGTTCTAAAACCTATTCCGTGATTAAAAATATGGCGTTTTCTGATCCGACAATTTTGCATCAATTGTTGTCAAAATTTGCCGATGCGATCGCTATTTATGCCCGTTACCAAATTGATTGTGGCGCTCAAGTAGTACAAATGTTTGATTCTTGGGCAGGTCAACTCAGCCCCCAAGATTATGACACCTTTGCTTTGCCCTATCAACAAAGAGTGTTTGAACAAGTCAAGCAAACTCATCCAGATACACCGTTAATTCTGCTAGTTAGCGGTAGTGCCGGTGTACTGGAAAGAATGGGCAAATCCGGTGCGGATATTGTCAGTGTAGACTGGTCAGTAGACATGACAGACGCACGGGCAAGATTGGGCAAAGAAGTGAAAGTGCAAGGAAATCTCGATCCGGGTGTACTTTTTGGTTCCCAAGCATTTATTCGCGATCGCATTCATGATACTGTTCGCAAAGCTGGTAATTGGGGTCATATTCTCAACCTCGGTCATGGTGTGCTACCCACAACCCCAGAAGAAAATGTTGCTTTCTTCTTTGAAACAGCAAAACAACTGAGTTTAACAGCGGTTACTTAAGGTTGCTTGTCGCTAATGACTATTGGTGAAAATGCGATTAGTCATTAGCGATTATCTTTATTGAAAGCTAAATATTTGCAGTCATAAACCCACTCTTCGCATTTCCTTTTACTATCATTTACGAAAAATATTTTGGGATTATGGTTCAAACAATACAGGCTAAAGAAATTACGCTACTTGATTTAGAGACCAGCTTTGGACTCGAATTAGTTGAGGATGAGCAATTTTTTAGAGAGTGGCAAGATAACTTACCAGAAATTACCAACTCCCAAAAACAACAGCTCGACCGAGTTAAGGCAAGTTATGCCAATTTGCTCAAGTACCCTCCTCTGCTAGAAAACACTGTCAAGATGGTGGTGTTGTCTCCCTTGTTGGATTTAGCAGACTTTTATCTATCTCCGTTTCATGTCAAATCTGAAAAATCTGTAGAAGTTTCGGCTGTTGATGAAGGTGTAAGGATCAAAGGGCAGATTGATATCTTAGTTTTGTTTGAACAGCTAGTAGTAGTAGTTATAGAGTCTAAACAAGCAGCTTTTTCTCTGGAGGTGGGCAAACCACAACTGCTAGCTTATATGCTGGCAGTCTCTAACTCAGATAAACCAGTATATGGACTAATTTCCAATGGCAGTAGTTTTATTTTTGTTAAATTGATCAAACAAGAAACACCAAAATATGTATTGTCTCGTTTGTTCTACATCTTCAATCCGGGAAATGAATTATATACGGTTTTGAGTGTGTTGAAGCGTCTGGGCAATTGACGAGAAATGGCGATCGCTAAAAATAATTTTATAGCGTAATTTACCCGGACGGGGAATAGATATTTGTATGAGTAAGCCAGATTTTATATCAATGAGCCGCCCTCAGTTTCGCCAATATATCTTTGAACATAGGGAAGATGACGAGGCACTTTCAATTTACCTAGAAAGATTCCAGTCCCCTAATTCAATCCGGCATCCAGCACCAAAAAGTTTAGAGGATTTGGATAATTTCCCAGAGCTACATCGCAAGCACCTAGAGCAGCGGGAAAATCAGGCTTAATTTTGACGCTGGGTTATTTTCACGCGGAGTTTTCGTTTTAATTTTGTACTAAATACTATGCAACAAGCCTTTTTGCATTTAGATTATCAATAATATTTTATAAAGATACAGTAAATTTGCAGAGGCAATTCGACGATTAATATTTACTTAATATGCTTTTAATCTTTAAATAGTAGCCTTAAATATAGTTAAGCAAAGTATTAGATTACACATGAAACCTTTGTAGTCTAATAAACTTCTGCTTTTAACGCCAGGGTTTCTGCATGATAGATGCCATTGAAATGGCTCGATACCTGGTGCATGAAAGCGAGAGAAATATAGTGGTGCGATATGCATTTTCTGTCGCTGATGTCAATTGCCATGCGAATTCTACCAACCGCACCTCAACACTGAAACATTATTAACCTTTACAACAACCCAGGTACTTTTATGGCTGCAATTAATTTGAGCAGTTCCTATTCTCAAAACTTTGATTCGTTACTCAATTCAGGCACCAATAACACATGGACTGATGACTCCACTATTGCCGGGTGGTACTCCACTAGGGTAACTTACAATGCAGGTACTGGCTCAAGCACCACAGGGTCACTCTACAGTTTTGGTACCACGAATGCCACTGAGCGAGCTTTGGGATCTGTAGCATCTGGCAGCACTAGCACGATTTTTTATGGAGTTCGCTTTCTCAACAACACGACTAACACAATTAACTCACTCAATATTGGCTACATCGGTGAACAGTGGAGAAATAGCGGCAATACCACCCCTCAACAATTAGACTTTCAATATCAAATTGGTGCAACCGCTATAAATTTAGGTACTTGGATTGACTTCGACTCCCTAGACTTTATCAGTCCAGTTGCTACAGCAACTGCTGGTGCCTTAGATGGTAATGCAACGGCTAACCGCACTACTTTATCCTCTACTTTAAGTGGTCTAAGCCTTGCCCCCAATCAAGAAATATGGCTTCGCTGGCAAGACATAGACAACACCGGTAGTGACCACGGTTTGGGAATAGACGACTTTAGTATTTCCGCAGGAGGAGTTACCCCACCAAGTGCGATCGCTGTTACAATTCAAGCAACAGACTCAGCAGCAGCAGAAGCGGGGACTGAGCCAGGAACTTTCAGAATTACGCGCACAGGTGACACTAGCACCTCCCTAAGTGTAAATTACGCCGTTGCTACGGGTGCAGGTCAAGCAACGAATGGTACTGATTACACACCTAACTTAAATGGCACTGCCACGATCGCAGCAGGTCAATCCTTTACAGATATCACGATTACACCTGTTGATGATAATACAGTAGAAGGTTCGGAGACAGTAACACTCACGCTGGTTGATACTGCTGACTACGATTTGGGTGGTTCTAGCACCGCAACCGTGACTATTGCAGATAACGATGTTGCTCCTGCTGTTCGCATCCGTGAGATTCAAGGTGCCGCGCATATCTCCCCCTTGAATGGTCAGGCAGTAAACAACGTTGCTGGTATTGTAACAGCGATCGCCTCCAACGGATTCTACCTGCAAGACCCCAACCCCGATAATAATGATGCCACCTCAGAGGGCATTTTTGTTTTCACCACCTCTGCACCAACAGTAAGTGTCGGCAGCTCGATTTTAGTTAACGGTACAGTAAGTGAATTCCGTCCTGGTGGTTCCGCTGATAACCTCACCACCACTCAGATTATCAGCCCAACGATTACCACATTATCAACTAACAATCCTCTCCCAGCTGCCACCATTCTTGGTAACGGCGGAAGAACAATTCCCACTACGGTAATTAGTAATGATCAAGTGGGTAACAATGTCGAAAATGCTGGTACAGTATTTGATCCCGCTCAAGATGGTATCGACTTCTACGAAAGCCTAGAAGGGATGCTGGTTCAGGTTAACAATCCGGTAACTACATCTCCAACCAATGTCTTTGGTACTTCTGAAGAAATTTGGGTACTCGCAGACAACGGAGCCAATGCCACCAGCCGCACTGCCCGTGGTGGTAGCCTGATTACAGAGAGCGATTTCAACCCAGAGCGAATTCAGATCGATGATTTGAACAATTCCCTGGTATTACCAACTGTCGATGTGGGTGCCCAACTCAGCACAATTACCGGGGTTGTTAATTACAACTTCAACAACTACGAAGTTTTGGTTTCCACAGCACCAACAGTTGTACAGGCATCTACTCTGCAAAGAGAAGTGAGCAACCTGACTCCCCTCGCCAACCAACTTACCCTTGCCACCTTTAACGTAGAAAACCTTGACCCTGGTGATGGTGCGACCAGTTTCAACAACCTCGCAAACCGGATTGTTAATAACCTCAGATCGCCCGATATCATCAACCTGGAAGAAATTCAAGATAACAATGGCGCCACCAATGACAGTGTTGTAGATGCCGACGTGACGCTTCAGACCTTGATCGACGCGATCGCAAACGCAGGTGGTCCTACCTACCAGTACCGACAAATCAACCCTGTAGACGATACTAATGGTGGAGAACCCGGTGGCAACATCCGGGTTGCGTTCCTGTTCAATCCCCAACGAGTTAGCTTTGTTGATCGTGCCGGTGGTACCCCTACGTCCGGCATAACAGTCACCGATGTTGGAAGTGATGGCATCCCAGACCTTTCTGCCAGTCCTGGTCTAATTGATCCAAACAATGCTGCCTTTAACAGCAGCCGTAAACCCCTGGTTGGCGAATTTCTCTTTAACGGGCAGACCGTTTATGTAATTGGCAACCACTTCAACTCCAAAGGTGGTGACGATCCCCTATTTGGACCGACTCAACCCCCAGTCGTCTCTACTGAGGTGCAGCGTAACCAGCAAGCCACCATTGTCAGGAACTTTGTTCAAAACATCCTAACAATTAACCCCAATGCCAACGTGGTTGTAGCGGGTGACTTGAATGACTTTGAGTTTTCTAACCCCCTGAGTATTTTAGAAGCTGGGGGATTGAATACCCTGATTGAAACGCTACCTGAGAACGAGCGTTACACCTTCAACTTTCAGGGCAATGCTCAAACACTCGATCATATTCTAGTCAGTAACAATTTGTTCACTAGACTGAATGGATTTGATGCAGTTCACATCAACTCAGAGTTTGCCGATCAGGACAGTGACCATGACCCCGTTCTTGCTCGGTTTGATTTGATAAATGTGATTAATGGCACATCTGGTCGGGACACTTTAATCGGAACTGCCTTTGGTGACAGAATTACTGGTTTTGATGGTAAAGACGATATCACCACCGGCGCTGGTAATGATTTGATTGTCTACACCAGCTTATATGGTAAGGGCAACAGTATTAATGAAGGCGACGATATCCTGGACTTTACAGTAGGTGCTGACAAGTTTGTTTTTACTGACTTGCTTGATAGTATTGTCCCAGGTGGCTACAACGGAACTAATGCGATCGCTGATGGCTACATATCTTTTGGTGCAAGAGGACGAGATACTCAGATTCTGATTGACAGTGATGGTTCTGGAAATCTTCCCGCTCGACCGTTTATCAGAGTAGATAATGTTTCAGTTGCAGCCCTGAATAATGTGAATAATTTTGTCTTCTAGGTAACATATTTTCTTAGGAGTTTCCACTAAATATCACCGGACAAAATTTTCTGTCCCATTGCAACCGTCGTAGAGACGTTCCACCGGAACGTCTTTACTTTACATTGTAAGTAATACACCGGACATGATAGAATTTCCAAGTTTATGTCCCGACCCAGTAATTGATTAGTTGTAGTTGTTAATTGCTAGATATGCATTCAAAATAGTTAAGCTGTATAACAACTACAATCTAAAAAATATTTATGAGCCAGAAACGGATTTTTGTGACTGGTGCAAGTGGCTGTGTCGGACACTACCTGAGCGAAACTTTAATTAAAGAGACGAATCACGAACTGTATTTGCTGGTAAGAAACCCAGATAAACTGAAAGTCGATACTCAAGCACGTCCTGGTATCACAGTTTTGCAAGGTGATATGCAAGAAATTGGCTTATTTGCGGACTTGCTGAAAACAATTGATACTGCGGTGTTAACGGCGACGGCTTGGGGTGGAGACAACACATTTAAGATTAATGTAGATAAAACCCTAGAATTAATGAGTTTGTTAGATCCAGATAGATGCGAACAGGTAATTTATTTTTCTACCGCTAGCGTTTTAGGTCGCAACGAACAACCATTGAAGGAAGCTGGGGAACTAGGGATAGATTATGTCCGGTCTAAGTATGAATGTTTACACAAAGTACCAAAATTAGATATTGCCCCCAAAGTTACCACAGTTTTTCCCACTTTAGTTTTAGGTGGTGAAGCTGATAAACCTTATTCTCATATTTCTTCGGGTATTTCCGAAGTTACAAAATATATTGATTTAATTCGTTTTTTGCAACTAGATGGTAGCTTCCACTTCATTCACGGGCGAGATATTGCTACAGTCGTGGGATATTTAATAGATAATCCTCCCAAAGAAAAGCGATCGCGAAAGTTAGTTTTAGGTCAAGCGCAGTTAACAGCAAACCAAGCAATTGAAGATGTTTGCGCGTATCTTGGTAAAAAAATCATCTTTCGTCTTCCGCTATCTTTATCGCTAGCTAATGTCATAATCGCGGTATTTCGCATTCAAATGGATGCTTGGAGTCGATTTTGCATGAACTATCGCCATTTTACTTACAAAAATGCCATCAATCCTGCCACTTTCAGCTTACCAAATTACTGCGCCACCATGAGCGATGTTTTGAAAATAAGCGGTGTTAAACCTGCCAATACCAATTCTCTGTAACAATAAACTCAATTAGCCCACCCAGGTAAGCTCAGAAAATCTGAATGAAAACTCTGCGTACCTTTGCGCTTACCTTAGCGTTCCTTTGCGTTAAAAAAGAATAATTGAGCGCAACTAGATACTTTTAGCAACAAATTACACAAGTATTTATTCATAAGGAACCAGGCGATCGCTAATAGCGTCTCATCAATCATTGTTAAAAGAAAATAAAACTAGCAATAAATCAATTACTCTTAGTTTTAGCTACATTAATTACAGTTAAAAAAAATAACCATAACCTGAGGATTTCTACTAAATGCGAATTTTACTGGTGTATCCTATATTTCCCAAAACCTTTTGGTCATACGAAAAAATCTTGGAATTAGTTAACCGCAAGGTTTTATTACCACCTTTAGGTTTAGTAACAGTAGCAGCCATTTTGCCCCAAGAATGGGAATTCAAACTTGTAGATCGCAACATTCGCACCGCAACTGAAGAAGAATGGGCATGGGCAGATGTAGTAATTTTATCTGCGATGATTGTCCAAAAAGCAGATTTACTCGACCAAATTAAAGAAGCAAAAAGACGTGGTAAGTTAGTTGCCGTGGGTGGTCCTTACCCGACTTCCGTACCCCACGAAGTTGAGAATGTAGGTGCAGATTTTCTCATTCTCGATGAAGGAGAAATTACTCTACCAATGTTTATTGATGCAATCAAGCGAGGAGAAACATCAGGTGTTTTTCGCGCTACCGAAAAACCCGATGTGACATCTACACCCATACCCCGCTTTGATTTACTAGAACTTAATGCTTATGACATGATGTCAGTTCAATTTTCGCGGGGTTGTCCTTTTCAGTGCGAATTTTGTGACATCATTGTTCTTTATGGTCGCAAACCGCGCACCAAATCACCAGCACAACTTTTAGCAGAATTAGATTGTCTTTATAATTTGGGTTGGCGTCGTGGTGTCTTTATGGTGGATGACAACTTTATCGGCAACAAACGTAACGTTAAATTGTTGCTGAAAGAGTTAAAAGTCTGGATGGCAGAACATCAATATCCCTTTGCATTTGACACTGAAGCTTCAATTGATTTAGCCGAAGATGCAGAAATGATGGAATTGATGGTTGAGTGCGGTTTCGCTGCCGTATTCTTAGGAATTGAAACACCCGATGAAGACAGTCTGCAACTAACGAAGAAGTTTCAAAATACCCGCAGTTCGCTAACTGAAGCGGTGGAAAGCATTATTAAAGCTGGATTGCGACCGATGGCTGGCTTTATTATTGGTTTTGATAACGAAAAAGCAGGTGCAGGCGATCGCATTGTCCGTTTTGCCGAATTATCAGCAATTCCCTCTACCACCTTCGCCATGTTGCAAGCGCTACCCAATACAGCGTTGTGGCATCGTCTGAAAAAAGAAGGACGACTGCGCGAAAACCAAGACGGCAACATCAATCAAAGTACTTTGATGAACTTCGTTGCCACCCGTCCTTTAGAGGATATTGCCAGAGAATATATTGAGGCATTTTGTGCTTTATACGACCCCGTAAAATATTTAGACCGCACTTATCGTTGCTTCTTGATGATGGGTGGTCCAAGTTGGACACGACCAGCGAAGATGCCAGAGTTAATACTTGTGAGAGCATTTCTAATTATTATCTGGCGACAAGGAATCAAACGCGAAACTCGCTGGAAATTCTGGCATCACTTGTTTAGCATCATCAAGCGTAATCCAAGAGCTGTAGAGCATTACCTCTCAGCCTGCGCTCATATCGAACATTTCTTCGAGTATCGTCAAATTGTGCGCGATCAAATTGAATCTCAGTTAGCTGAGTATTTAGCACAAGGCAAAGAAAAGCCCTATGAGGTGAAAGTTGAGCCAAAAGTTGAGGCAGTAGCATCCAAATAAAAGCACCTGCACCCGAATAAATGCGATCGCACTTCTCTAACATCATAAATGCGATCGCACTCTCCTCAACCCAATAAATGCGATAGCCGTTCGCGTAGCGTGTCCGACAGGACAAGGCTTAAGCGGAGCTTATCGCACTTTCCCAGTTATCACAATAAACGCGATCGCTTTATACGCTGGAATATGGTGTTTAATGTGAGTCTCTTTTTTAAATAACAACTTCGTCTTCTTTAACTAACACATCTTGTTTCTCTTTTATGTTGTCCCAATCAATAACAGCTACCCACAGATTTTCTGCTGTTGAATATTGAACAACTCCATCTACTTCTAAATCTTCGCTATAAAGCGTTATTTCTTGACCATTTTGCAACCAAATTTTCTGATGAGCTAAATCCTCAATCGTACCAGTACAATTAAGGCGTAAGCGACCTTGAACATCAGCGTTATGGAAATCTACAAAGACTTTTGACTTTTCCATATATTGATAACTCCTAATTTAACTTGCCTGGGTTGCCAATTGTGGGTGTCAACAAATTACTAATCTGCTCAGGTGTCAAGCCTATTAATGTAGCATGATGGAGGCTTCTGCCAGATGTCCGAATAACATCACCGCTCGGTTAAACTTACCCAAAACTACCCAAGTCTAGACTTGGGTAGTTTTGGCGTTAACTTCCTGTTTCACAGCGGTCTTAGAATGGCTTCTAAGAGGTTTATCCGCTCCGCAGGCAATCTCGGTAGAGCTTACCGTTCTTACAAAGTTCGACGGGACGGAAACCGAAGAAAGAGCCGACTTTGCGCTTTCTGACCGTTTAGGGACGTGAATATCCTCAAACCATCGGTCTATGTTACGAGCCGCGTTTAAGTCTCTGTCAGATAAGTAGCCACAATCAGGACAGATGTAAACGCGGTTTTTAAGAGGCATTTTGTGACGATGATTACCGCAGTTAGAGTTTCCTACCCCCTTGTTTACGAATTTCACCTACGGTTGTCACGCCAATTTGCCCATGAGGGATTTTTGCAGATAGTTCCTTTACAGATAATCCTACCGCGCTTTCTACAGAGATTCCAGTTACACCACTGGGGTGTGTTCCAATTGCTCGTTCAATATCTTCTGGACGATTGCGTCCTCCTCGAACAACTACAGCTTCATCTGGTATTGTTTCTAGGCTCACAAGCTAATGATATTTATTTTATCAACAACAGCATACTATCGGTATTGGGTAATATTTAGTATAAGTAAAAAAATATTTACATCAATGCGATCGCATAAATCCCTACATCACAAATGCGATCGCAGTTTGTGACCCTCTGATACTGTTGGGGGAGGTAGATAAGCGCGTACCTCCCACCAGGGGCAACATCTTGCGATGGCATCTGGGGAATGTGGGTGAAAAGTCAGATTCCCGACTTCTTAAAGAAGTCGGGAATCTGAACATCACAAACAAAACACAACATTGTATACCATTATTGGTATGTAATTATATAGATATTTTACCAGCTTCCCTAATCTTTACAAAACTTTACATTGCGCTTCGTCTTAAGCTTTATGAAAGAAGTATTTGTACTTTTATAAAGTATAATTAAGAATAAAGATAAAAAAGACGGGGAACCTCCCTTGGCTAATATTACCTAGAAAGTTACCCGGAAATGTAAAAAGTTTAATTGTTGTAGATATTTGTAGATAAAAACTACAAACATATTGTCTTTGCAACCAACTTGTGGTTAATAAAGACGAGCAAAGAAAACAGTAAAATTATCGGTTTAAGAGGCAAAGGTCGGCGTGGGTCAGTATCAACCTGCTCAGTTAAGGAGCTATAATCCAAACGCGATCGCTCGCTACTACAGCTTGCGTCCCTGGCTAGCTGTAGCGCGGGCAATAAAGGTAGTTTGGTTTTTTGCGGGATTTATTCTCGGTTTAAAGTGGGATGAATGGCGTGGGGAAGTTGAACAAAACAAGTTCAAACGAGCCATTCAGTTGCGAGAAATATTAACACGTCTGGGTCCAACTTTTATTAAAGTAGGTCAAGCTCTCTCGACGCGACCGGACTTAATACGTAAAGATTTCTTAGAGGAACTGATAAAGCTACAAGACCAGTTGCCACCTTTTGATAATGCGATCGCTTATCAGATTATCGAAACTCAACTGAACGCAAGCGTTTCAGAAATTTATAGCGAATTGTCGCCAACTCCAGTCGCTGCGGCTAGCTTAGGTCAAGTATACCGTGGTCGTCTCTACAGCGGCGAAGAAGTAGCGGTAAAAGTGCAACGACCAAACTTGCGTCCGGTGATTACACTCGACCTTTATCTAATGCGCTGGGCAGCAGGTTGGTTGAGTCCTTGGTTGCCCCTCAATCTCGGTCACGATTTAAGTTTAATTGTGGACGAGTTTGGCACAAAGTTATTTGAAGAAATCGACTATATCAATGAAGGTCGTAACGCGGAAAAATTTGCGATTAACTTCCGCAACCATCCCCAAGTCAAAATACCAGCTATTTATTGGAGTTATACCAACACTCGCGTTTTAACCCTGGAATGGATTAACGGCTTCAAACTGACAGACACGAAAAACATTCGCGGTGTCGGTTTAGACCCAGAAGCGATTATCCAAATTGGTGTCACCTCAGGTTTGCAACAGTTGTTAGAACATGGTTTCTTTCATGCAGATCCCCATCCGGGTAACTTGTTTGCCATGCATGATGGTCGCATGGCTTACGTTGACTTTGGCATGATGGATCAGCTAGAGGAAACCACCAAAGAAACTCTTGTGGATGCGTTGGTGCATGTAGTCAATAAAGACTATAGCGAGTTCGCTGAAGACTTAGTAAATTTAGGATTTCTCACACCAGAAACGAATATTGCTCCGATTGTGCCGGCATTAGAAGCGGTGCTGGGAAACGCAATTGGCAAAAACGTCAAGGATTTTAATTTCAAAACAATTACCGATGAATTTTCGGAATTGATGTATGAATATCCTTTCCGCGTTCCGGCGAAGTTTGCCTTAATTATTCGTTCTTTGGTGACACAAGAAGGTATTGCTTTAAGCCTCAATCCTAATTTTAAAATAGTCGAGGTAGCTTATCCTTACGTAGCACGAAGGTTGCTAACAGGAGATTCTCCAGGATTGCAGCGACGATTATTAAATGTGTTGTTCAAAGATGGAAAATTCCAGTGGCAGCGATTAGAAAATTTAATTGCGATCGCTCGCACTGATAACAACTTTGATTTATTACCAACAGCGCAATTAGGTTTACAATATTTACTGTCTGATGAAGGCAAGTTTATCCAAAGACAGTTGCTGCTTGCTTTGACTGAGGATGACCGTCTTCACACCGAAGAAGTTCAACGCTTGTGGAATCTGGTGAAAGATGACTTAAAGCCGAATCGTTTATTGAATGTAGCGATCGGCATTTTGACAGAATTCTCTAGAGAAAGCGCTGCCGCTATTTTACCAACTGCTACATCCCTTGTTTCTTTTGGAAAAAAACAGTAACAACACAGGCTGTGGGGAACGCTTAGGGCAAGGGAAAGAGTAGTATATTCCCTATTTTCAATTCCCATATTAATCAGGAGTTTTCATGTATTATTACCCTCTACATCCGCCATATTTTCTATTAGCTGTTGGCTTATTTATTGCATTAACCTCTGGTGCAGCCTTATCAGGAACGCTAAAGTTAATTATGCAAAAATTGCAATTAAATACTGTAGAAAATTTCGGTTCTCGTTTTTGGAGCAAAAAGTTATTTGTCCCCTTTCTCGGAATCGCTGGTGGTGTTTGTTTATTTCTTACATCAGGTTTTCAGATATTCGGTTTTCCACCATTCCTTGCTTATATAATTGGTGTACCAGTTTCTCTTTTAACTAGCGTGCTACTTTGGTTACAGTTAGGAAGTATGCTGGCTTTTATAGAACGCCAAGGAATGACATCTCTAGACTTAGATTCTATGCCTTAGAGATAACAATATTCACATCAAGCTTGAATATAAATATGGGCACATAAATACTGTGTCCAATTTGAATTTATTGTATTACTGAAAATCTCCTTAATGGCTTATTGCAGCCAATTTGTTTTTGTATTTCTTTCTTAAACTAAGTATTAAGTAAAACTACTGAACTTAGTAACTGTATTTGTAGCTATACTTAATTTTCCGAAAGTTTTTCGATCAAAAGTAGGAAATTAACAAACAATGAATCAAGCAGAGCCAGAATTTTGCTTTTGTAGTATAGCATTTGGTAAAAAATATCGCGTTCTTGCCTTGTTATTAGCACAAGATATAGAGAGATATTCGCCGAAAACTTTTTTTATAGTTTTAACTGACAATCCCAGCGATTTTAACAAACAAGCTAACATTTTAGCCTTTAAGCATCGGTCGCAGAGCGTTAAGTTTTATCACGACAAAAGGTTTGCGATCGCCAAAGCATTATCTCTCTTTAATTCCTGCATATTCATTGATGCAGATATGCGAATCCTAGCACCAGTGCCAGTAGATATGCAATGGATTCAAAAAGTAGGAATAACAGCAAGAACTTGTGAAATTATGCCCAAAAAGTATGCCAAAGTTCTTGCAGGAACTGCTAGCGCTAAACTTTGTCAAAAATTTAAAGTAACCAAAAAAGCTGCACAAAAGCTAAATATAGACCTAGAAAATGAAAAGGTTAAATTTGTTTACGAATATTTATTTGCAGTTACAAAAGACTCAGGAAAAGAACTTGAATTTTTAAAACAATGGGAGACACTCGCCAATTATTTTGAATTAAATGGAATTTATGATGGTGAAGGAAACGCAATAGGTTTAGCTGCTGCTAAGGCTGATTTTGATGTTAGATGGAGTGAGATGGATGGCATTTCCTTTTTTAAAGATAAAACCGAATTAGTCAGAATCCAAAAGGGACAGTCAAAGATGGAGGATATGTCTAAATATTTTGAGCAACAGAAAATGCACGAATACCCCAAGCGTTCCCTTCTGGAAAAAGTTACAGCTAAAATTAGTCAAAATGTTACTCATTTATATAATTTAGCACGTCTGAGAATTGTTACCTTGAGTAAGTTTGATTTTTATTATCGATAAGTAGGTAATATAGCAATTTTGTCTGATTTGTGTTCACGCAAGCGCTCAAATTCCCAGCATCCAGATCCCCGACTTCTTTAAGAAGTCGGGGATATAGCTTTTCACAAAAACTTACTTTTTCCGAAAGCGAAATAAAGTTTTAATTTGACTTAAAGTTTGCTGCCAAGAACTTTTTTTGACCTTAACGGGGAAAATTGGCGGTGGGAATGATGGATTGAGATTGCGGTAATACTCCCAAATTTCCCAATAAGGGCAACCAGGTTCAATCCGCATTCCTGCCCAGTGAAGAAAGTGTAGAGGTTGATTCAACTTAGAATCTATAAGTATATGCCCTTGAGCTTGAAAATGAGGGCTACCTGCCCAGTTTCCAGGTGCTCTACCAGGTCTTTTGACTATATTAAATCGGCGCGGAACATGCTTTAATACGAGATAGTTAATGATAGGTTGATCGACAGTTGATAAATCAAAATATTCTGGATGTTCCGCGACTTGATTAAGCGCTTTCCAAACATCTTTTTCGGAAAAAACATGCTTTTTTGAAGCCCAAAAACCGCTATTAAAAACATCTTTTACCTCATGAGATGAGAAAATTTTATTTTCTAATATTGGTTGTTTAAATACTTCATAAATACCACTTAAATGTTGATAATCATAACAGACAAAATCATATTCTGCTAGATATTTGAGATTATCAATTATTTTCTCAAAAACAATGATATCCGTATCAATATACAGAAACTCGTCGAAAATTCCAAACCAGCAAATTAGCTTGCGAAGCAAATTCGGTCGTTCAAATAAATCTTGACCACAGATTTGATTAGCTTGCTCAGAAAACTTCTGAATAAATTCCAAGTCTTCATAAATATTTACTTTGGGAAAATTGCTAATAACCTCTGCGATCGCTTGATAATTTTCATTGTATGGAATCATCACAATTGGCGTATCCTGGTCATAAAATCGGATACTGTTAATTAAAGCGATCGCATTATCCATCACGCGATCGTTGGCAACAATATAAATTCCGCGATTCATTTCTTATTCCTCAAGTTTTTAATCCTAACTTTTTGAAAACTCTCGTAGTTAAACTAGGAGGTGCATTGTAATATCTTGGCTTAGTTGTAAACTTTGGTCGCTTTTCTGGTTCATGTAAATAGCGATAGTGCAAGAAAATATCTCTATAGGGAAAGTCAATATTTTCACCGTTGCACACTCTATCAAATAAACTAGATGACAAACCAATATAATGCAGATAAGTTAGTTGGCTACCTTTGTCGTACAAAAGATTACCTCTTAATTCAAAGTGATCAGAAGTAACAGCACAACCAGTTATTTCATTAGGAGGTAATTGCAATGATAAGTTATAAACTGGGATATTACATCGCATTACCATATAGTTCAAAACAGATTGATTTGGGGCTTTCATCAATAATATTTCTGCTTCCCCACTTTCTAATTTTGATACTATGTAATCCCGTTCTTCTGGGGTAAATAAACCCTTAGTTCCGGCATAAAAACCCGCGCAGAAAATATCTGAATTGATGCGTTCTTTGCTGAAAATAGTTGATAATTTTTCCGATTCCGTATTGAAAATAAACGATGGATCTTTGTACTGAAAGTCATAAACAATTAGGGGATGAGCCTGCAATTTTTCAAAAACTAATTGCAGAGAATCTAAGACCAAAATATCTGCATCAAAATAGGCAAATTTGTCAAAGGGACTGCTGTTATCAAAAGCGCAGTATCGACGATTCATACCAATCCGACGCACCCCTTTAATGCCTTGTTCTTCCCAAACTTTTAAAGCAGTGGGATGTGTTTGCCATACTTGCAGAGAAAAATCTTCCCAACTTTTAAACAATTGGGCATCATTTAGCAGAGTCACATTTTTTCTAGTAGCGACTTCCGCACTAACTTTTTCGATGTTGTCGTCATAGGCAATTACACATACTGGAATATCTGTACCTACATTGACTTCAACACTATTAAGAAAAGCTACGAGTTGGTTATAAACTACATCGTTCGCGATTGTATAGATACCATTAGTCATGGAAATTTCCTGAATGTTTTAGGTAATTTGATTAACTGCGTTATCTAACCAGTTCAGCAGATTTAATTTGTGCAAAATAATCTGCCTAGCTTCAGCGATCGCCTCTTTAGCTGCGTACCATGCATCAGGAGTAGACGTTACTTCCTGAATGTATGCCAAACCCTTTTCATCTATACTCGGTAGTCTTAAAAAGCTTCCTGGTGGCAATAATTTATCAGCGGCAGAACCACCATAATAAATTGGCAAACACCAAGCCAAAAGAGAATCCCAAAGCTTCTCACTCACATACCAATTATTGTCAGCATAATTTTCTATTGCCAAGTTGTAATAATAGGGAGCCATGCTATGCCATTTATTATTAACTTTGCCATTTCCCTGTGCCCAATCTGGTAAATCTCGTCCATATAAATCGAATACTAAACCGTTTTCTCGCAACATTTTTAAAAAGTTAAGACGTTGCTGATGATTTGCCGTGCGATCAATTCCCGATGTAATCCAACTGCAAGGACGAACCTTTTCTGGAGATGGCATTTCGTTCAATTCTCTAAAGGAATTTGCATGATACCAAATAGCAGGCATATACTCAGGTATTGGGGCAAAATCATCGGGACCAGAGACATAACCGCAGTATTTAGAAGCGTTTTTGTAATCACTAATTCGCTTTTTTTTTAACTCTAGAAATGGCGGTTCTCTTACTATATAAAAGATTCTTTCTTTCGGTACTTCTCGTAGTAAACTTGTTATGTTTTCTTCTTGCTGTTGCTGCGGTATAAACTTATTCAACCAGCTTTTATTGACAACAGGCTTAACAAAGTCGCAGAAATTGTATAACAAGAGCAAATCTGGTTTTGAGTTATTTGCTTGTATTTGAATATTTTTCCACTCACCAAATGCATCAGGGGTTTGATGCCAAAGCCAATCACTTTGGTTAATAGCTTGGTAGCTGGTAATCATGCCAATAGTCTTTTTTACCATACTTTTGAATTACTAGTTTTTTCAGTCATTTAATCTCAATTGATTGTTACTGGACGCATAGGAGCATCGACATAGCTAAGAGTTTTTTGAATTCTATCTTCCCAAGAAAACTGTTTACCAAAATTTATACTATCCGTGTAACCTTCTACTTTTCTCGGATATTTTTCTAATATCTGCTGGATACATTCAGCAAATTTCTGCGGATTATCTGGTTCACACCAACCTGCTACTAAGGGTGTATTTTTGAATTCCATTAAAGGTGGAATTTCTGTCACTGCAATGGGAGTTCCAGTAGCCATATATTGGAAAAACTTCACTGGATTCGTGAAATTTGCGGCTTCACCAGAACAGTGAGGATGCGCTAAAACGTCCGCAGCTTGCATCAAGCTAACCAATCGTTCTCTTGGAAGAATCCAGCCTAAGAATTTAACGTTATTGATATTTTTATCTTGAGCAATTTGTTGATACTCTTTGACTTGGGAATCTTTCCCACCTGTAATAGCAAACTGGATTTCTGGTAAATATTTTGCCGCATCAATTAAATCATCAATTCCTTTGAAGCGATACAAAGCACCAGAATAAACAACCAGATGATTGCGTCCATCCACAAGTAATTCTTGACGCCATGCTTGGGCTTCTTCCGGTTGTCTTTGTAAAAATGCTTGACTAAAACCATTGTGCAACCAGATAACTTTTTTTTCTGGCATTCCATATTTTATCAAGCTTTGTCTGATGATTTCTGACTGAGTTATTGCTAGTTGAAAATATGGACTATTAACAATTTCTGGCTCAAATTCTTTGTCTGGGAAATAATGGCGTTCGTAAATAACAGGAATATGATTCTTTATGGCGAGTTTAACAAATTGCCAATCTTGTGTATGAACAATTTTGGCATGGGGTTGGATTTGCTTAGGAAAATAATACTTTGAGACTATTTCTTGAGTATTTAGCCATCTTTTAGCTATGCGGTCAATGGGCCAGGGTAGAGGTAATGGTAAAATTTTGAGAGCTTCATCAACGTTGTAAAAATCGATGAATTCTTGATGTGGTTGTTTGGGTTGAGAAGGACGAATTAATTCTAGAGGATTCAAAGTAGCGTTGTGCTTATTTCCATAAATCAAAACTGTGGAATAACCTAAATTAGCTGCGGCATTTGCACAAAGAACATCATGAATTTGATGCGCCGTATTTGGCTGCATATTTAGTTCTCTGGCATAAAAAACGTATTTATTTTGTTGATTGGTATTTTGCATGAGTGTTGATTTTAGGTAATGTGGAAATATGTATTTACTTTTGATAACTGGTTTCAAAATCTTGGAGAATGCCAAGTAGATGTACTGCGTCATCGTAGGCAGATTTGATAACTTTATATTCTTCGTTTTCTTGTTCTATTAAATCATCAGCTAGAGAACGAAGAGAATAGAGCATCGGATTGAGATGGGTACGGAATTCATTAGAGATATTGTTCAAAATATCTTGTGAGTTATTATCATTAACTAATGTTGATTGGCAGCTATTATGTAAGTTGAGCATATCGTCAAAAACATCAACAGCGTTGAGAATTCTAAAAGCTGATTTGTAAGATTCTGCGATTAATTCCTGCCGTTCTTGGGGATTTTCTACCAGATCATCAAGTATTAAGCGCAAGAAACCAATCATCGAATTAAGACGCGATCGCATTTCATGAGAAATCCTGATCAAGCTTTGATGAGGTTTGGTAGCAACTTCCGAGCGATCGCTAAATTGCATCGAGTACAAACGCGAATAGTAGCCATTCTTGCTTAACAGTTCTTGATGAGTTCCCACCTCAACGACACGTCCTTGATCTAATACAGCAATTTGATCAGCTTTTTGGACTGTAGAAAGCCGGTGTGCAATTACTAAAGTAGTGCGATCGCGACTGAGATCGTCAATTGCAGTTTGTACCAAGCGTTCAGAAACGGTATCTAAAGCGCTGGTAGCTTCATCTAGAATGAGAATTTCTGGATTTTGCAGTAATGCACGAGCGATCGCTAATCTTTGTCTTTGTCCACCAGATAACATTACACCGCGATCGCCAATCATCGTTTCAAATCCCTCAGGCAATTTGCTGATAAACTCATAAGCATTTGCCTTTTGCGCTGCTGCAATAACTTCATCTTTGGTAGCTTCAGGTTTTCCGTAAGCTATGTTATTCCCCACCGAATCATTGAATAGAAAGGTATCTTGACTAACAATTCCCATCGCTTTTCGTAGGGACGTAAGATTGAAGTCACGCAGATCGGTTTTGTCAATGGTAATACTGCCAGATATTGGGTCATAAAATCTTGGTAAAAGGTCTGCAAGTGTTGATTTACCCGCACCCGAACCACCTACTAAAGCTAAAGTAGTACCACGCGGTAAATATAAATCGACATCTTTCAACACCAATGTCTCTTGATTGGGGTAAGAAAACGAAATGTTATTGAAATGCACTCCTTCCTCTAATTTTGTGTAGTTTAACTCACCCTTATTCATTAAAGGTTTATTGTCGAGTCGTAAAAACTCTGTCACCATATCTACACTACCAGCGGTATTAGCAAATGCACTGCGAACAGTATTTAACTGAGAAATTAAGGGCAAAAGTCGCAAAAGTACTAATAAATATGTAAAAATAACTGCTGAAAGTGACGAAATTTGTGATGCAAAAAAGGTGCGACTTAAAAAGACAATTAGTAGTAAAGCCGTAATTCCCATCACCTCACTAACTGGTGCAATTATCTCAGAATTAGCCTGAGATTGGTACTCTGCTTTTTCGCGATCGCGAATTAGTTTTTTAATTCTTTGATATTCCTTCTCTTCATTACCAGTTGCCTTGACTAAGCGAATTCCACTCAGGGTTTCTAGTGTAGTGACTGAATAAGCTTTCGACATCTCTGATAATTGCTGACCAAACTTTTTGGAACGACCTATAGCATACTGATTAATTAGCATTACCAAAGACAGCAAAAATGTAGCAGCAATTGTCAATTGCCAAGAGATTGATAACAAGAAGCCAACAAAGACTAAAATTGTCATTCCGAGAATAACTAATTTAACTGCATTCCCTATAGCGCTAGCAGCACGATTAATTTCTCCACCAAGACGGTTGATTAAATCACCAACTTTCATCTTGCTATAATAATCTATATCAACTTCTAGTAATAACTTTACTCCCGCTTCTCGCATATCTGATGTTAGCATTCGCGTTAAAGTACTAGATGCTAAACTACTAGCATAAGTTGCAGCATTTTTTAAAAAAATTGTCAATATAATTGCTCCTGCCATCAATGGTAATCTGTAACTTTCCGATACCTTATCAAAGGGATACATAATTACTTTGAGAATACCAGGAGCGCTGGTTAAATTCACTTCTTGTCCGACGATTTTTAAAATCACTGGTACAATTAGTGCCGTACTTATGCCATTAAATAAAGCTCCAGAAAATCCCAAGATTATTGTTAGAATAATCCAGCCTGGATAAGGTTTAGCAAATTTGATTAGTAGCTTATTGCCCAACATACTGTATGTATTTACTCTCAGAATATTACGTATTAATAATACCGTGAATGACACTTTTACATCCATGCACTACTATATCTTTTGCATGATGTTTCCTAAGGTAGCTGTCATTGCATCAATACTGTAGTATTCTACACATCTTTCTCTGGCTAGCTTTCCTCGCTCATTTGCTTCATCTAAATGCTGGAATATATATTGAATTTTCTCGGCTATTTCAAGAGGGGAACTTGGCTCAACTAGATAACCAGTTTCACCTAAAATATCAGGAATATCTCCTACCCGTGTTGCTAAAACTGGCTTTGCCATAGCCATTCCATCGGTTAATTTTAATGGAAACTGAGCTAAAGCTGCCGGGGTATTTCGCTGGGGAACAACAATAACGTGCGCTGCTGCGACAATTGCAGGCATTTCTGTAGATGGATACTTTGGTAATTTAATTATCCAACGTCCCCATTTTTCAGTGAGTTCAGCATCATAGTTATCATAAGGGCTACCACCAACAATCACCAGTCTCAAATCTGGCTGATTTAGTTCATCTAACGCCATCAATACATCTTCAACACCTTTGTATGGTCTTGGCGCACCAGGAAACATTAAAATGCGATAGCCACTAAGTCCATAACGTGTTCTGCTTTCTTCAGGATCGTAGTGTGAGGGATTAAATAGAGTCGTGTCTTTACCATTGGGTAAATAAAAACCACCAAATCGCTCTTTTAAAAACTTAGTGTGAATTGTAATAGCATTAGCATTTTGTGCCATCCCTTCAACCCACTTTAAATAAAGCGGATGATCCGGATATCTAAGGGCACCATCTGATTTAAAAATGTCTCTAGCAAATTGCTTAATTGAAGGGCGATATTGCCACTTATCTCCACCATGCCAACTTAATTCCCAATCGTCTATATCTAAAATTACAGGTCGATGATTATTTAATTTTTTTAGCAAAGATAAACCGAAGGTTGTTGGTTTCGGTCGCATTGCATAAATAATATCACCATCAAGTTTTTTTAGAAGCCCAGAAGCTGATACTAGAAATTTTGGATAGTTGTAGCCCACAAAGCTACTAACTGGAATTTCCGACTGAGGAATTACTGCTGGCTCGTCACCAAAAACAAATCCTAAAATTTCTACTTGATATTCAAGCTTTTGGAGTGCTTGAGCTAGTAAAAATGAACGAACACCTCCACCTCCCCACCTTCCTGCTCCAGCGCTCGATAGGTCACTGACAAGTATTGAAACTTTCAATTGAGTTTTGCTTTGCTGTAAACTCACAATACTTTACTGCTGTTAATGTGTGCAAAAAACTAGTAGATTCCTCACACCCTTGTTTTAAAAGTAACACTTGATCTGGATTGTACGGTATTTAAAGATTTTATGTTACTTGCAATTAGAAAAATCAAAATCAATCTAACCTTGCATATGCTACCATTTCAATAGAAAATTCACGGATAAATCAAACTTATTTTGCTGATATATGAAAAATAATCAGTAAAATCACGGTAGCCAATCAGAAAAATATTATTGCTATTCCCGAAGCAGAAAATACCGATAGTAGCGAATAACGCGATCGCCATGATCGCCCGTGAAAAGCAAGATCCCCGACTTCTTTAAGAAGTCGGGGATCTGAGTCTTTGACATATCAAGTAGAAATTACACCAAAATCTTGCGTCCAGTAGAAATTTTGATTGACATTACCCGTGTCGTTTGCCAGGTAATAGTAACCAATGCCAATTTCTCGATAACTGGGATTAAGAATGTTAGCGCGATGTCCTGGACTGTTGAGCCATCCTTGAACGACATCTTCAGGTGTAGCATAGCCTGCCGCAATATTTTCCCCAAGTCGAGAAAAGTTATAGCCCGATGCTTTGGCGCGATCGCCCATTGAAGAACCGTTTGAACCCTTATGGTCAAAAAAGTCACGAAGTGCCATGTCTTCACTATGGGTTTGAGCAGAATTATTCAACTTACTATTCAATGTTAAGGGTTGCAAACCAGCTTGCAAACGTTGAGCATTCGTCAACTCCAAAACGCGATTTATAAAAGGATTACCAGATGATGGTGGGTTGGGAGACTGAGGAGTGGCAGATGTAGATGTAATTACAGGCGTAGCAGACAGGCTTAAATTGTAATTAGTATCACCTGCACCTTGGTAAACCCGGATGTAGTAACTACCAGCCTGTAAATTGCTGACATTCAACAATTCACTGGCATTACCAACATTACTTCCACGAGCTATCGCTTCTCCATTGCTATTGAGTAGTTCCACATCTGCATTATTCACCAGACCATTCACTGCTATTTTAAAGTTGCTGGTTTGACTGAAGTTGACGCTATAAAAGTCATTCTTGTCAGTATTGCCAACAGAATCTCTAAAGGTAACTTGCTGAGAGTCTACAGCTATCTTGTGAGCGTCATTCATCGTATTACCGATGCGATCGCTCTTGATATAGTCGCTAGCATTACGACCCTCGCTCAAGCCATTAGAAACAAAGTGTTGCAATGCTTGATAGTAGCTCAAATTTGCTAAATCCGAATTATTAGACACATAAAACTTTGCATTGAAAGTTTCTGATGATGCACGTCCCTCAATTGAACCTGAAAGTGCAAAATTGTTGAAAAGTTCCTGGTTATTTAGATTTTTTGCAGCTAAGTCAGAATTAGCACTTCGATAGTAATTGACATTAAATGCAACTGAAGATGCACGTCCTTCATTCAGTCCATGAGTTTCAAAGTGATTTAATGCACCCTCTCTGTTTCCTCGATAAGCTTGAGCTATATCAGGGTTATCAGCAACATAAAAATTGAGATCGAACAACGGTGAAAATCTGCGTCCTTCAGCCACACCGTATTTTTCTAGATGCTCAAATGCTTGTTTATTGCTGAAGCTAGCCAAATCACTATTGCTTGCACGATAGAAGTTTAGATCTACCAATGGAGAAAACGAACGGTTCTGATTCAGACCAAATTCTTGAAAATGTGATAATGCTTGGGCATCATTTAACCCACGCAAGTCACTATTTGCGGCGCGATAAAAATTCGCGTCGAACAAGTTTTGTAAGTTTTGGGGCATAGGTAAGTTTGACTTATGAGTGTCTACTTTTGCTTGGACTTAGTATTCCCTATGCCATAGGACTTCTAACTTGAAAATGAAAACTTTTTAGGATTATCATCACACTTGATTTTTCTGGGAACACACGTAGGCATTGTATCAGAGTGACCACCCCAAAACTTGTATTTGTCATTCGATAGAAATTAGGAAGCCCGGTATTAATGATTGCGCGATCGCCCAAAATCATCGAAAAGTCTAAAATTTACCAAAAATTAGACTTAGTAAGCGATCGAAAAAAAAAGCCACTAGTAGCAAATACTGATTTAACCTACCCTTTTAAATAAGGATAATTTATGGTTTTAATTTCTCTGGCAGTATAAAAAGATAAGTCTTCAAAGCTCTCGAAATTGACTTTCTTAATTCAGATAATGCAAGTACTAAACTCTAAAAACTTGCGCCTAATGGTATGGTTAAAATTACCGCTTTTAATGGGATTTTGACCCAACCGCCAGATTTATAGCTAATAAAATGAGTCAATCAATTTTGCTGATCGGCAATAATGGTCAACTGGGCAAAGAACTAGAAACAATTCTCGCCCCTGACGGTAATATAATAACAGTGGCACGCCCCACCGTAGACCTTACCCAACCAGATATCCTCCGCAGCGTCATTGCTGTAAATCAACCAAAAATCATCATCAATGCTGCTGCTTATACCGCTGTTGACAAAGCCGAAAACGAGCCAGAACTAGCAAAAATTATCAATGCAACAGCACCTTTGATTATCGCCGAAGAAAGCCAAAAACTAGGAGCTTTTTTAATTCATATTTCCACCGATTACGTCTTTGATGGGTCATCTTGCAGCCCTTACCAAGAAAGTAGCGCAACTAATCCCTTGAGTGTCTACGGTAAAACTAAACTTGCAGGAGAAGAAGGAATTCGCCGTACTTGCAACGATTATTTAATTCTTCGCACTGCTTGGGTTTATGGAACATATGGCAAAAGTAACTTTGTCAAAACTATGCTGCGATTGGGTGCCCAAAAAGAAGAAATCCGCGTTGTTGCCGATCAAATTGGTAGTCCCACTTGGGCAAAAGATATAGCCGGTGCGATCGCTTCTCTAATTGAAAATAGAATTAACACCAAAATTACTGGCATTTATCACTACACAAACAGCGGTGTTGCTACCTGGTACGACTTCGCCGTTGCTATCTTTGAAGAAGCCCAGCAATTAGGCTTCCCTCTGAAAATCCAACGAGTTGTCCCCATCACCACTCCCGAATATCCCACACCAGCTTGTCGCCCTGCCTATTCCGTCCTTGCTTGTGAGAAAATATCCGCAGTCCTCGGAACTTATCCCCCCCATTGGCGACAAAGACTTCGGAAAATGTTGAAGGAGTTAGTTGATAGTTGAATCCTGTATCGTTGCCGATAAACAATGCGGGAAAAGTAAGTAATAAACCTGACATTACATTACTCCCATTCTTGAAATTCACCGCTAGTATTGCGAAGTAGAGAATTTATTTGAGTGCGACGGGTTTCAAAGTTGGCTGCTATGGAAATCAACGCTACACCGACTAATAAGCCAATTACCCATTTGAAAAAGGGATATCGCAAGCTGAAAATTATTAGTTGATAGATACTAGTACTGAAAAAAGTCGCTGTACCAACGTAAAGAAAAGCCCGCACTCGCAAAGCTAATCCGGCAAATATGGCAATGAGGCTGAAAATTCCTGGCACGATCGCACTTTCACTATGAAATAAAATTGCCCATCCACAAATTATGCTGCTGCCTAGCAGTCGTAAGTAGTGACGAGATGTTTTATAATCTGGAAGGACAAGGTGTGGATCTACTTGAGCAATATAGAGTAGTGATAATCCGACTGGTGTGATGTACCACAAAGTATCTGTGAGATGTAAGTTCGCAAACCAGCGGAATAGCGCCCAATCAATCAAGGCGACAGTGATGTAGGTAAAACGAATATTTTCGCGAATCTTGGCGAGGAAGATGTAATACCCAGCTGCGATCGCTATGGTAATTGGGTATACATGCAATCTCGTTTCCCATAAAATAATCAGTGGAATTATGTATGCAGCGTTTTGCCAAGGTTTTTTCGACCAACCCCAACTCTCCCAAGGTAAGATGTAGAGAAAATAGGCAACTAGACAAGCGATCGCACCATTCCAAGGAACTAAAACACCAGTTAATAAGTGTCCTATTGCCGTTTCGCGCCAGTAAATTCGCATACCAGCAAATTCTAATAAACCTAAGTAAACCCAGATTTCCTGTGTAGAGACGTTCCACTGGAACATTGTAGAGACGTTCCACCGGAACATTGTAAAGACGTTCCACCGGAACATTGTAAAGACGTTCCACCGGAACGTCTCTACGGTGGTGGGAGAACGGCGTCCTTGAAAAATGGCGTAGCGAACTAAAAATGCGCCTGTTGCTAATCCTACAAGGCGATTGACGGCGATGGGGGCGCTAATGGCTGCCATTAAGAAGAAACTACTCCCAGCCCAGTGAAGATGAGCGATCGCTTTTAATTCTTGGGGTGTAACACGTAAATAGTTAATTAGCCAAGGCGACAATATACGATAAGCATACATGATGCTTGCGCCCAAAGCTGACATGGCAATCAATCCATCACCTCTACCACCTCCTGAAGCTTGGGACATTTGATAAAACAAAAGTTCATAAGCGGAAATTGATATACCTGCGATTCCTAAATAAAGTAGCGGTTTTAAATCTTGATGGCGTCGCCCTACACCAATTACAATCAAGGCTACACCTAAAGAATATAAACCCGTCCACTCGGTAAAGGTGTTTAAACGTAGCAATATGCTGAATGCACCATATATTAACGGTAATATGTGGAAACTACTGGGCATTTTGGCTAATTGATGTTGTCTTCGCCACCATTCACCAAAAAGCTGCGCGATTAAACCTAAGGCGATGTTAGAAATAGCAATCTTGATAATATCGCCTTTGCCAAAGCCTAAAACTTGAGCTATCAACAATTCCAGACACCAACCGATGCCATAAAATGCCCAATTTGTCGGTTGTCGCCAACTGCGATAAACGATTGCAGTTAAAGTTAATGCGGTAGAAATTAAGTATAAAAAACCGGGAGTTCCAAAGCTTTGGTAAACAAGTAGTGAGTGCAGTGTCAGACTCAATAATTCAAAACTACATAAAGCGATCGCCCATTTGTCGGTGACAGTTGCATATATAGTGGCTAATTCTTCACCTCCACTGAGTGCTTTGCTCATCAGCCATAAACTGAAGATAGCGATCGCTCCCACCACAAACCATCCATCTAGGGATAGATGCGGTAAATTAAAAATGCCATCCCACAGCAGCACAGCAACAAAACTCAGCCCAAAACCTACCGTAGTTCCCGCAGATTCCTTGTTTCGTAAATAGCGCGTGTTTGCAAACATCCCTGCCGTACCCACACCTAAACCAATTAATCTGGTTCCTGGCAAAGGTAAAATAAGTAACTGTGCCACGAACAACGTTAAAACGCTCAAGTAACTACTGGTAATGCTTCGTGGTGCAGAGGTGCGGCTAGCAATGACCGTGAGAGTAATAGGGGTAATTAACCAAATTAAGCCCCAATTCTGATTGTTTATTATACCGCTTGTCCAAAAAGCGGAAGCATTCACCCAAAGTAGTAAATAGCTAGTTACCGCCAATCCTAAACCGATGTGCCATGCAGTACGTCGCCAGATTCCAGCGCCAAGGCTTTGTAGCCACTCTGCAACCATCAGCGCTAACAAAATGCTTGCCCAGACTTGAGTATGCAGATTTGGGAACAGCCAATCAATTGTTGAGCAAAGTGTTAGTACCCCGGTGATGTGTGTCAGATATATCAAGGGGGGAGGGGAAAAGGGGAGGCAGTGCGTTGCGGGGGTTCCCCCCGTTGTAGCATCTGCCGTGAAAGGGGAAAGGGGAAAGGGTAAGAAAGAAGAAATATTTCCCCCTTGTCTTCCTCTCTCCTGATAACTCCGTCGCTGGGTGACTGCGGCGAGAGTTATTGTAGAAAAGAGAAGATTTAGCGATCGCAATATCGGATTGACTAGAGCGATGGAAGTTAAGCAAATACCGAATAAAAGCGTTAAAACATCCCCAAAATTAGCTAATTCCCGCTTTTGGCTACGTTCTAGTTTATCCGTTAGCGCCACCATGAAAATTAGGTAGGGAAATAAAGCTACACTGAGTAACGCCCAAGGTTCGTTTTGCGAATTGGTAAGTTTTGTTGCTTCTTCGATCGCTGATTCTTGTAATTCAGCAGGTATCAATCGCCAAGCTAGCCAAACTGTTTGTAAGCCTATAACGAAAATTGCCGCTAAATCAACTTTAAAAGCATATTGCTGCAAACGACGGCTGAAAAACCACAAACTCAAACCGCTAACTGCGATCGCTTGCCAAGGTAATGATACTACCGAAACTACCCAACCGAGGAAAAGTAAGATTCCTCCAAGGGTTTCCCACGGTAGTTGAGGAGTGGGGGAAGGGGGGAGTAGAGACGCGATTAATCGCGTCTGTACAAAAGAGGAGGATGAGGGGGATGGGGGGGAAATTCCTCCTTGTCTCCTTGTCTCCTTGTCCCCTTGTCTCCCACTCCCCCCCTCTCCCCTTTGCGCTAACCAAGCGACTAACCAACCGCAAATTCCAATAGCTAAACCTAACTGCGTGATATCTACTTGGACAACAAAAATCGCCCGTACTAATAACACCGCCAAAGCATAAACTACTATTAAGGCAGGTAAGGTGATACCAAGTCCGACGCGTTTATCTTGTTCTTCTTGGAAAGAATTTGCGGATCGATCGCGATTGTGATATACGGTAATGATAGTTGTGCTGATCATCGCCAAATAAACGGCAATTAGGGGAAATCCTGGTAATTTCCAACCCCAGTGTAAGTATGACAGCGCTAAAATATTTATTAGGGGCAATTTCCCGATTGGAGAATTGGTGACAAATAGCGGGTTTTTGCAGAGTAAAATAGTAACAGTTGTGAGAATAGGAAAAGCGATCGCTATTACTAACCAATCCACAGGATTTTGCCACAACTTGAAGCTATCCATCGCCCAAAAGTTCACCGGCACCAATAAAAGAGTGACAATTAGCAATGTTTGTGCCGTTAATCTGAGATTAGGCTGTTTGCCTGCCCAAAAACTGAACCCCCAGAAACTCAAAGTATAAGCTAACAAAACTCCATATTGTCCCGAAGCGGGGAATCTCTCCCACTGAGTTGCAGCTAACACTCCAGAGGACACTACTACCAAAAATACACCTAAAAATAGCAGCCAACGGACACTTAATTCTGCCCCCAATGACTGCAACATTGTTGCCATCAAGTTCGGTTTAACAGGCTTTGGTGGTAAAGCTGCTACGGCTTTCACTGGTTTATTCGTTGTAAACGCTACCTGCAATTCTGGTTGAGTCTGAGGTTGCGACACCATCGGACAAACGAGAAATTCAAAAGCTATCTGCTTAACTTGAGCATCGGATATCAAACCCAAGCGCAGCAATGTATCCAATCCTTCTAATAACTCTGGATGAGAGGATGGTAGCTTGACTTCAAATTTCAAAGAGCGATCGAGGGGTGAAGACATAAGCCGCACTAGTAAAGCTTGATACTTTAATCATCAGTTTGATTCAAGTATCTTTTAGCCTTAACTATGCCACTTCTTTATGCTGACTTGTATTAATTGTAAATTATTTGTTATTAGGCATCTGTTGAAAAAGAATGTAGAGACGTAGCAGTGCTACGTCTCTACTACGTCTCTACTACGTCTCTACTACGTCTCTACTACGTCTCTGCTACGTCTGTGCTACGTCTCTAGGGGTTCTGGATAATGCATATTTAAATTCGGTCGATAATATCATGTCCGGTTTATTACACATAGTGTAAAGACGTTCCGCCGGAACGTCTCTACGACGGTTACGATGTTTTTATTACTGTTAATTAAAATGTAGAGACGTAGCAGTGCTACGTCTCTGCTACGTCTGTGCTACGTCTCTAGGGGTTCTGGATAATGCATATTTAAATTCGGTCGATAATATCATGTCCGGTTTATTACACATAGTGTAAAGACGTTCCGCCGGAACGTCTCTACGACGGTTACGATGTTTTTATTACTGTTAATTAAAATGTAGAGACGTAGCACTGCTACGTCTGTGCTACGTCTGTGCTACGTCTCTAGGGGTTCTGGATAATGCATATTTAAATTCGGTCGATAATATCATGTCCGGTTTATTACACATAGTGTAAAGACGTTCCGCCGGAACGTCTCTACGACGGTTACGATGTTTTTATTACTGTTAATTAAAATGTAGAGACGTAGCACTGCTACGTCTGTGCTACGTCTCTAGCGGTTCTGGATAATGCATATTTAAATTATGGAGATGTCTAGCATCTTCTCTTTTTGCTGTTGATAAAGTGCTTTAAACTTGCGTTGCTGTAGGTTGTGATCGACAATTGGGTGAGGATAGCCAACAGCCTCCCGTTCTAATGGTGGGATTTTACCGGTAACTAAATATTCTGTATCCATAGAGCGCAATTCGCTAACCCATTCCCGAATATATTCTCCTTCGGGATCGAATTTTTGCGCTTGACTGGCAGGGTTGAAAATCCGCAAGGGTTTGGAGTCCATCCCGCTAGAAGCACTCCATTGCCAACCACCGTTATTAGCAGATAAATCACCGTCAATCAACTTCTGCATAAAGTATTTTTCTCCCAGTTGGGGATTTATCAGCAAGTCTTTGGTGAGGAAACTAGCAACAATCATCCGACAGCGATTGTGCATCCAACCGAGTTCATTCATTTGACGCATCGCTGCATCTACTATGGGATAACCTGTTTTACCTTCACACCAAGCTTGAAAGTATTCTTCGTTGGTTTGCCAAGGAAAGTTTTTCAAAGCTTCGCGGAAAGCACCTTCTGCTAATTCTGGGAAGTTGTACATTGCGTGTTGATAAAATTCCCGCCATGCAATTTCTTGTTGCCATGTGCGGATGTTACTTTCTGTTTCTTCACTGCGACTGTTTTGTAGCGCTTCTAAAGTAGCGATCCATACGGTGCGAATACCGATCGCTCCAAATTTCAAAGCTGCACTCAGTTGAGATGTGCCGTTAATTGCGGGAAAATTCCGCTGTTCTTTATATTCGTTGATGGCAGAATTAGTAAATTCTTCCAGCTTTTCAAGTGCTGCACCTTCTCCTGGTGCAATTATTAAGTCTTGATCCCAAATAAATCCTAAATCTTTTGCTGTCGGTAATGCGATCGCACCATTTTCTTTGGCAATTTCCTCTTCAGCTTTCGTCAATCCTTCGGCATTTTCTAGAGTGGCAACTGGGTTAGCCTTCGGTTTGCTAATCCATTTCTTCCAAAACGGAGTGTACACCGTGTAAGGTTGATTGACACCACTGCGAATCTCGTCGGGGAAGTGGAGAATTTGATCCCAGTTTTGATCGAGAAACTGAATCCCTTTTTCTTTTAACCCATCAATAATATTGCGATCGCGTTTTTGAGAATACGGTTCTACATCCCAATTCCAAAATACAGCTTTAGCTTTTAAAGCCGCAGCTATTGCGGGTATCGCTTGTACCGGATTGGCATGAAGTATTAATAGTTGGCTGCCAACTTCAGCATATCGCTGTTGTAGTGCTTGCAAACAGCCAATCATATAAGTTACTCTAGCTGGGGCAATATCATCTCGTTCTAAAATATTCGGATCGAGGCAAAACACACCTACGATTTTTTGACTTTGCGATCGGGCTGCTGCAAGTCCTGTATTATCTGAAATGCGTAAATCACGACGATGCCAAAACAAAATTAAATCAGACATTCCATCTTCTTAATAGTTCCCCTGTACTAGATTAGATGCTAATTGTACCATTTCGCATTACTCTGCCGAACTATTTCTGCTCTCAATTCAGCACTAAGCTTAAGAATGAGAATTTTATTGTTTGGGCTAGTACCGCTTCTCCTTCTCCTGTCGGAGACGCAAGCGCGAACGGAGACGCTACGCGAACGCGGAAGTCACGCATTCACTCATTCACTCATTCAAAAGTAATATGGAATAAGCTTTTTAGCGATTGAGAATGGGTGGTTTATTTACGCGCCCACTGTACTAGTCCCCAGACTCATTCCCAAAGTTCATTCATTTGTCCATAAGTATAGTCATCAAAGTCGCAATTAAAAAAGTCAGAGAAAGTACATCTTTTATGATTAAATTTTGGTTATGAAATACATCGGATTTCACTTACGCTACCTTTAGTTTCAGAAAAGCCATTGCATACCCCGAAGACTTTTCCAATTGGAGAAAGAGTGTTGATTCTACATCCAGCATATGTGGCTGGGAAAATTGGAGTAGTCCGCGCTAAAGAAGTGCTTTGGGACGGTCAACCTAGCGGACGTTGGCTGATTTCGATAGATTCTGAGAATATCATAGTATCCCTGAATGCAAACGAATTTCAGGTGATTATACGCTAAAAAGAGCAATTTTAGGTCGATGTTGGTGGTTCTTCACCAATTCCTAGCTGCTTTTTGCTATGTTTCAACTGCTTCCAAAGCGCTTTAATTTGGTCGTAAGCGTCAACAGGAGATAATTTACCAGATGTTTCTAAAGCGGTAATAAAGCCGACTTTTTGAGCAAACTCTTGGAGATTGGCATTAAATACAAGCTCTTGTGGTCTAGCTTGACCGTAATAGCGACTTCGAGGGTAAAGAAACTTATCTTTCTCGTTGTGATTTGGCTGCACCATTAATTTACCCCTTATAGAAAATAACTTTATGCTTTAATCTATTCTTAACCTAATTTTTCAAGATAACATATTTAATCAAAATATCAT
Source organism: Tolypothrix brevis GSE-NOS-MK-07-07A (assembly GCA_019358985.1). Classification (GTDB taxonomy): domain Bacteria; phylum Cyanobacteriota; class Cyanobacteriia; order Cyanobacteriales; family Nostocaceae; genus Hassallia; species Hassallia brevis. Next base: position 203,239 of record JAHHIJ010000006.1, read on the forward strand.
ACGTAATATCCTCCTAAAGGTTGAGTTAAGGAGAGATGGGGGAGACAAGGAGACGAGTAACTAAATAGAAAATAATTGCTTAAATCTTCATAAATATAGCGCTTCTCGGTTGCGTACAATACGTGGTGTAGAGACTTCGTATTTCGCGTCTCTACATTAGACATCGACCGAATTGAACTATGCGTTGCCTCAAACCCTTGATTAGACGTAGCAGTGCTACGTCTCTACATTGTTTTCTGGAGATGTCTATTAGACATAGGAGTGGAAATGAACTATGCATTGCCTAAAACCCTTGTAGAGACGTAGCACAGAATAGTCTTTACGTTTTTGCGCGAACAACGGGGGGGAACCCCCGCAGAGCGCCGGCTCCCCATCCCCTCTCCTTTTTAAGGAGGGGGTGAGGTGAGGTTAAACGGATATTATAATTAATCATGCGAACATGATATTACCTATGAATAATGCACAATCTTGGCACATTGTCAAGCGCCCTGCCGGAAATTGCGAAATCGTCCCCAGCCAAGAAATAACCGAGGACGATAATCTAGAAATTATAGAACAATGGGGACCATTTATCTCAGAAGGAGAGGCGATCGCCCGCCGCGTAGGGCTGATTCGCTCAGGCAAATGTCAACCCGTTTGACATACTCCCTGACCTGAAAGTTCAGGGATTCTGGATTCAAACAGCAACAGCAGGCATAGCCCGTCTTAGATCACCTAGTCCAACAGACAAAGCCAAGCGCCTGCTCCTACTATTGTACCAAAAACCAGTACTTTAAGGACGGGGCTTTAGACCCAAATTTTTGGTAAACACGTGTAGAGACTTCGTATTTCGCGTCTCTACAGGTGTTCATTTTTCTGCCCTTGTAGTACCTTTGCCAGCAATTTCTTTACCCAAAACTTCTACTGCTTTCGCGAATTGCGGGTCGGCTTGTGTAGCAAGTTTATCACGTTCGCGCAGCCACAATTGGTCTTTCTGGGCATTAGTCAAATCTACCTTGACATCTGGGTCTATTCCATGCTTATTAATATCTTTACCACTGGGGGTATGATATTTAGCGATCGTTACTGCTAATCCTGAGCCATCATCAAGAGGACGTACCGATTGTACTAAACCTTTCCCAAAGGTTTGAGTACCAACTATAACAGCACGCTTATTATCCTGCAATGCGCCGGAGAGGATTTCACTAGCACTAGCGGAACCTTTATCTACCAACACCACCAGCGGTTTATTTGTCAAAGCGCGTCCGTTTGCCACTTCTGCTTCTGCCTCACCTTGGCGAGGAATAGTTGAGACAATGGTACCCTTATTGATAAACATTCGGGCAATGTCCACACTAGCGAATAATAAACCACCTGGATTTCCGCGCAGATCCAGAACATAACCAGCAACCTTTTTGCTTTCTAAATCTTTAATTGCGCTTTGCATTTCCTTAGCCGCATTAGCGCTGAACTGGTTCAAGCGAATGTATCCGGTGTTTCCTGCTGGCGTCTGCTTTTGGGAATACTTCACAGGATGGATTTCAATCCGTGCGCGTTTAATTTGAAAATCTTTTTGTTGACCGTTACGCTCAACACTTAAATTTACCAAAGTATTTGGTTCACCACGAATTAAGGATACAGCCTGATTGGTATCCATTCCCTTAGTCGATTTCCCGTCAATTTTGAGGATCTTATCCTTTGCCAGAATTCCAGCCTTAAAAGCCGGTGTATCCTCAATGGGAGCAATTACAACCAACTGCTTCGTTTTTTCATCTTGACTAATTGTGATGCCTATGCCTATCAATTCGCCAGAGGTGTCCACTTGCATATTCTTGAACTCCCTGGGGTCCATAAACCGGGTATATGGATCATCCAGCTTTTTCAGCATTTCCCGGATGGATTTGTAAGCTTCTTGCTTGTTGGTGTAGGACTTGCTCAAGTACTCACGACGAACAGCCTGCCAATCTAATTGATTAAAAGTACCGTCTACGTATTGACGTTGAACAATTTGCCAAACCTGGTCTACCAATTCTTTGGGACTTTCTTTAAATAAAGCCTGTCCTTGGGAGTTAATGCCAAGACTAGTAACAGCAATTGTAGTTAATGTTACTGCCGTAGCACCCAAAACAAGTCCATTTCTTGTAATCACCATAATGACAGCTGCGCGGCTAAGGAAAAAACATATTCAGTATGCCCAATCTAACACAGGGTATCACTGTAAAGACCGGGCATGTATTCTTCTTTCAGAAAAATGATTTGCAATCCGGTTTTTCTGGGGACTGGGGACTAGGGATCGGGATCGGGATTAGCACCTTAGTAAGTAGATGGGCATAAATAAACGCTCCTGAACGTAGTAACGGCTTCAGCCGTTAATCCCGACTCGACGAGCGGTAAACCGCTCACTACGAACCAGGAGAGTATTTTACATTTAATTTCGCCCACTTACTTAATCTATTTCAACTAGTCCCTAGTCCCTAATCTATTATGGTTCTACCCAGCGATCGTCTGCTTTAATCAAATTAATTAACTCTTCTACACCTTTCTCTTCTGGTACTTTTTTGATTTCTTCTCTCCCTCGATAGAGAGAAATATAGCCAGGAGTCTTGCCGACATAACCATAGTCAGCATCAGCCATTTCTCCTGGACCATTGACAATACAACCCATAACTGCAATATCTAGCCCAGTTAAGTGTTTTGTTGCTTCCCGGACTTTGTGTAGCACTTCTTCTAAATTAAACAAAGTACGTCCGCAGGAAGGACACGCGACGTACTCCACCATCGTCTTTCGCAATCCTAAAGCTTGTAAAATGCTGTAACAGACGGGAATTTCTTTTTCTGGTGCTTCAGTCAGAGAGACGCGAATTGTATCGCCAATGCCATCAGCTAGCAAGGTGGCAATACCCGCAGTGGATTTAATCCGTCCGTATTCACCATCACCAGCTTCTGTCACGCCCAAATGTAAAGGATAATCCATACCGAGGTCGTCCATGCGCTTTGCCATCAAGCGATATGCGGCTACCATCACCGGCACTCGTGAAGCTTTCATGGAAATAACCAAATTATGAAAATCCAAAGATTCACAGATGCGAATGAATTCCAAAGCAGATTCTACCATTCCTTCTGGGGTGTCGCCGTAGGTAAATAGCATTCTTTCGGCTAGGGAACCGTGATTTACGCCGATTCGCATTGATTTACCTTGGTCGCGCAAGGAAACTACTAGAGGTTCTAAAGTTTCACGCACTTTTTCGCCGATTTCATCAAATTCCTTTTTAGTAAATTCGTTTCTATTCGCATTTGGCTTTTCAAACACATATAAACCAGGATTAATCCGCACTTTTTCGATGTGTTTGGCAACTTCCAAGGCAATTTTCATGCCGTTGTGATGCACATCAGCAACAATGGGTACGTCTTGGTAAGTTTTAATTAATTTTTGTTTAATTTCTGCTAATGCTTTGGCATGAGCCATACTTGGTACTGTGACTCGGACAATTTCGCAGCCAATTTCGTGCAAACGCCGAATTCCTGCTACAGAACCATCAATATCAAGTGTGTCTTCATTAATCATCGACTGGACTACCACGGGGAAGCTGCCCCCAATGGTGACATTGCCAACTCTCACGGGACGGGTTTTGCGTCGTTTAATAGTTGTGTCAAAAGAGGCTGAACTGGATGCGGTGCTTGAAGTTGTAAGTGTTGGTAAGGTTTGCATAACCTATTAGGTAAATTTGCTGTAGCTAAAATATCAGATTAAAAAAAGCTCTGTTTCCCAGATTGCCATAGATGAGGCATTTTTTGGAGTATGTAGTTGAAAAAAGGATGAAATCTGTTCGCGTTCGCGGAGCGTCCCGAAGGGAAGCGTCTCCGAAGGAGAAGGATGAAGGATGAAAAAAGAAAGAATATACTTTAGACATTGACCGAATTTAAATATGCGTTATCCAGAAAGCCTAGAGACGTAGCAGTGCTACGTCTCTACATTTTTTGATCCTTTTTTGGTCAAAGACTGTGTTCTTGTGGCTTATGGGGATTAGTTCGCTTTTGCTTCACCGGTGTTTGCAATTCCACTGATAACCAATCATCAAACTGCGGATAAATTGGCAACCTCGGCACAACTTCCCAGCCAGCGGGGTGTAGAATTTCTTCCAATGTCTCTGCTTGAAGATGCTGATAATCGGGATTTACTTCATCTTTTGGTCCAATTCCCCCTAAATCCCTTGCCCCAGCTTCTATACAAGCGAGTAACCATCGGTGATCTTTGACTAAATTCGGGGGAATTTGAATGGTAATATCTGGGGGGAGAATTTGACGTGCTTGAAAAACGACTTCTGGTAATTTATACAGGTCAAAACCAGGTGCATCAAAGGTTTGCTGATATCCGGGGCTATGAGGTTGCAAGATGACTTCTTGAATGTGATGATAACGCTGATGTAGGCAAGTTATGGCTTCTAATGTTTCCCACCAATCATCCTCAGTTTCGCCTATTCCCAGTAGTAACCCTGTTGTAAAAGGAATTTGTAACTTACCCGCTAACTCTAATTGTTGCGATCGCACGAATGGTACTTTACTTGGTGCGTATTTATGTACTGTATTTAATAATATTGGGTTTAATTGCTCTAACATCAACCCCATAGATACATTAACTGTCTTTAATTTTTCCATTTCTTCATAGCTCAAAACTCCCGCATTAGTGTGTGGCAAAAACCCCATTGAAAGTGCCAACTTACACAAATCATAAATCCGCTGAAACCAAGCTTGACGCCGTGACGAAGAGGGATGCACTTCACCACTGAGTATGAGGATTTCACAGACATTTTTGCTTTGAAGTTGTTTTAAAAGACTTTCTGCGGCTGATACAGTCATCCAGGGACTAATAAACGAATCTGTGCGAAAGTTGCAGTAAGTACAGCGATTAAAGCACTCGTATGTCGGAACAATTGTATAAGCAGGACTATAAGTAACTGTGCGTGAATGAGAAATTTCCATAGAAAACCTGAGGATATGACAAAGAGAGCTAGAATGCAGACAATATAAGCATCATAGTTCTCTGACGCTGTTGATAATATAGGGCAAACACACCTGAAAGTGGTATAATAAAGGTTGATTTTTGGATGAATGTATGATTAAAATTTGATTTTTTATTGCTTGGGTGAAGCATCGCCAAACTTAATTAAAAGTGCGATCGCTATACTCACAACTAAAATTATTACCATACTCAAAGCTGAACCAAAGCCCCAATTTTGGGTAGATCCAAGAAACTGATTATAAATCAATCTTGCGGCTGTCATACTAGAAGCACCACCGAGCAATTCTGGGTCAACAAAATCCCCCAATCCGGTTATGAATACTAACATTGAACCAGCAGCAATTCCTGGCAAAGTTTGAGGTATAGTCACTTGCCAAAAAGCTTGCAGAGGATTTGCACCTAAATCTGCCGCAGCTTCTAACAAGCGTTTGTCTAGTTTTTCTAAAGAGGCATATAAAATTAAAGCCATGTATGGCAGCAATCCATAGCTCATACCAATTAATACTGCTGAATCTTGGTTTAATAAATCTAAAGTAGGCAAACCTAAATTGCTGAGGATACTGTTAATTAAACCAGTGGGACGGAGGATTGTAATCCAAGCGTAAGAACGAAGTAAAGAAGAAGTCCACAAAGGTAAGACAAAGCCTAATAAAAGTAAATTACGCCAGCGCTTCGGTGCTATTTGAGCAATCCAATAGGCTACGGGTAAAGCGAAAATTAAACAAATTATTGTGGTAGCGATCGCCAAAAAAAGCGATCTCTTAATTACTTGCAAATAAAGTGGGTCAAATATCCGAATATAATTACTCAATCCACTCGGATTTACTAAATCCCCCGGTCGAATATTCGGTACTAAACTTAATTCAAAAATTATCAGTGTGGGTAAAACTAGCAAAAGTAACAACCAAACACCAGATGGTGCAAGTAATGCCAGCGGTTGCAGCCAGTTAAAATTTAAGCGATGCACTTTTGGCAATTGAGCGATATCGCTTGACGAATTTAGTTGAGAACGACGAGTTTGGGTAGACACAAAATTGAGTTTTTTAGTTGTTAATTTTTAGTTATAGCAGATTCCGCTTTCATGGAATACAAGAGACGTAGCACTGCTACGTCTCTACAAGGAGAGGGGTTTTATATATATATGTACTTCATTTACCTAAAATCTGCTGTATTAGTTGTTTCGTAAAATCCTAACTATTTTAGCCGCTGGTTAATTGTGTCCAGTAGCGTTCGTAAACTTCTTCAAATTGTCCCAAAGGAGTTAAGCGATCGCACTTCTCTAAAACTGACTCTGGAGGAAATAAATTTAGATTGTTTTGTAATTCTTTTGGTAATTTCTCAAATCCAGCGCGATTGGGGGTAGAAATGCCCAAACGTTCACTGATTTGTGCGGCTACTTGTGGTTGTAAAACAAAGTTAATCCAAGCATAAGCTCCATCGATATTCGGGGCTGTTTTGGGAATTACAATTGTATCAGTCCATAACGAAGAACCACTGCGGGGAGTTACATATTTGAGTTTAGGATTTTCTTTAGTCATTTTTACCCCATCTGTTGAGTAACACATTGCCAATACTAAATCTCCTGCCAAGATTTGATTTCTCCATGTATCAGTATCAAAAGCAGCGATCGCTGGTTTCAGAGTTTTCAATTTTTCATAAGCTTCTTTAATTTCATTTTCGTTTTTTGAGTTATAGGAATAACCAAGCATTTTCAAAACTGCACCCATTACCTCTCGCACATCATTTAACAACGTCATCCGCTTTGATAATAGCTTTTGGTTCTGCCAAAGATAGTCCCAATCTTCCGGTGGTGGATTGAGTATTTCGGAATTGTAAAGTAAACCGGTTGTCCCCCAATTAAAGGGGATACTATAGCGGTTATTGGGATCGTAACTGGGATTTTGAAATCGGGGAAATAAATTATCGAAACCAGTCAAGCGATCGCGTTTTATTTCTGCTAACAACCCTAATTCAACCATCTTCTGCACCATATAATCAGATGGGTAAATCGCGCTGTAAGTACCACCACCACTAGCTTGCAATTTAGCTAACATTACATCATTGGAATCATACACATCTGCAAGCACTTTCACGCCAAGCTGGTTAGTAAAACTTTGCAGCAATTCTGGATCAGTATATTGTGTCCAAGTGTAGATATATAATTGGTCACGGGAACCTTTACTAGTAGAATTAGCTCGCACTTGGGCAAGTCTCCAGCCACAACTAGTCAAAGATAAACTAGAAAGTGCTGCAACTCCTTTTAAAATTTCTCTTCTTTTAGTCATTTGTTAATAGTCAATGGTCAAGAGTCAATGGTCAATGGTCAATGGTCAATGGTCAAGAGTCAAGGGTCAATAGTTATTAAGTTTCTGGGACGTTGCCAATTGACTTGAGGTATGCATTTAATTGAGGTGCTAGATCGTGAATTATTAACTTAAGTTTATCTATTTGTTGATCTGTTAACAGCTTCCGTGTATACGCTCGTCTTAGCCAGTGCTGAGTTTCATTTAAAGAGCCTCTTGCTATTTTTACAAATCTTCGATTGTCTTGGTAACTACCTCTTCCAACACCTTCTGCTATGTTTGCCCCAATGCTATCTGCTGACCGTACAATTTGTTTACCGATAGTATCCTTCGCAAAAAAATTCCATTGTTCAACTATTTTCCAAATTTCATCTGCTAATTGTTCTGCCAATCGATAAACCCTTAATTTTTGAAAATACTTACTAGACATTTACGCACTCTTAACTATTGACTATTGACTCTTGACTCTTAACTATTGACTCTTGACTATTGACTCTTGACTCTTAACTATTGACTCTTGACTATGGACTAATAGCTAAACAATCAGTTTCTGCCCACCAAACATAAATAGGTTTGTCACGGTCTGGTAAACTGCCAAAGGTATTAGGTTGCAAAACAGTGATAGTGATACCATTGGCTAATTCCACAACGTAATTAACGTGGGTTCCCAAATACATGACGTTACCAAGTCGTCCTTCAAAGCAGTTAGTCGGCAAATTTGGTGGATAAAGTGAGAGTTGAATTTTTTCTGGACGCACACTTACAATGACTGCTTGGGATAATTCAGTTGGTGTACCTTCAAAACGGTTGACAACAATTGAAAGTCCTGATTTTGTGATAATTTGTACACAATCGGGTTCTACTGCTGCTATTTCACCGCTGAATAAATTGGTATCCCCAATAAAATCAGCGACAAATGGGGTTCGAGGATGTTCGTAAATTTGACTGGGAGTGCCAATTTGTTCAATTTTACCTTGATTCATGACTGCAATGCGATCGCTCAAAGATAGGGCTTCTTCCTGGTCATGTGTCACCATGATGAAGGTCAACCCCAAATCTTTGTGTAAATTCGACAGTTCAACCTGCATTTCTTTACGCAGTTTTAAATCTAAGGCTCCCAAGGGTTCATCCAGCAACAGCACTGCGGGACGGTTGACTAATGCCCGCGCTAATGCTACCCTTTGCTGTTGACCACCTGATAATTGACTGGGAAAACGCGATCGCAAGCTTTCCATTTTCACTAGCTTTAAAGCATCTTTAACTCGACTTTCAATTTCTGAAAAGCGCAATTTCCGCAAACGCAGACCGAAGGCAATGTTATCCCACACATTCAAATGGTTGAATAGAGCGTAACTTTGAAATACAGTATTTACAGGTCGGCGGTAAGCAGGGACATTAGTCATATACTGACCCCGAATCAATAGCTTGCCAGCATCCACCCTTTCAAATCCAGCAATTAAACGGAGTGTAGTTGTTTTGCCGCAACCGGATGGACCGAGGATACTAAAAAATTCTCCCTGTTTCACATCCAAATTGATTCCATGTACCGCTGCTTCAAAGTTAAAAAACTTAAAAACATCATGCAGTTCCACATCAAGCGACTCAAAAGCCGCCATCCCCCCCTGATTCTGCGTTAAACTTTGAGCCATAATTCTCAGTAGAATAAATACCGTGATAATACTAGATTTTATCGACTTATGTAGTCTATTACGCAGACTACATATAACATTTTGGTTTATTGTGTCCGGCAAAAACAAGGTATTAGGGCATTGGACATGGGGCATTGGTAATAATTCTTTTCCTATTCCCCAATAAAAAGTCCCCAAAGAAAGCACTAAAGTCCTGCCCGGTATTTAGCGCAATTGTATACAGTTAATGCTAATCTTGAAATCCTTATTTGTCTTATGTCTATTTTACAATCTTTTAAACTTGGCGGAAAAAAAGATACACGTACAGTCGGACGAAGTTATCAGTCGATATTTTTCATCATATTTACCCTGGTTATGATGACTGGTGTTGCTGCTCGTTTGGGATATTTAGAAATTGTTCAAGGACCACAACTCCGGAAACGAGCAGAAGCAAACCGAATTCGGATTATTTCTAAACAACCAGAAAGAGGTAATATTTTTGACCGCAATGGTAAACTTTTAGCTACTACTCGCTACCCTCGCTCTGTCTACTTGTGGCCTATGGCTCACACGAAACCAGAGTGGTCAATTGTTGCCCCGCGTCTATCTAAAATTCTGGAATTTTCTCAAGATGAAATTGAAGAGAAACTGATACAGGCAAGTCCTAACTCTTCCACACTTGTACGGATTGCTCGCAATTTGAACGAAGCACAAATTACCGCACTCAAAGAGTATGAAACCGAACTCAAAAACGTAGAAATTCATACAGAAGCAGTGCGTTATTATCCCTACAGTCAAGCCTTGGGTCATGTGCTGGGTTATACGCGAGAATTGACTGCGGACCAATTGAAAAAAAGAGTCAAAGATGGTTACAGATTGGGAGATGTCATTGGTCAGATGGGGGTAGAAAAGGCGTATGAAAAAACACTGCGGGGTGAATGGGGTGGTCAGCAGGTAGAAGTAGATGGCAGAGGTCGTCCGTTGCGGGTATTGGGAGAGAAAGAGGCAAAAGCTGGTAACGATTTACACTTGACTATAGATTTAAAGGTGCAACAGGCAGCAGCACAAGCTTTAGGCACTACCAAAGGTGGGATTGTGGCAATCGATCCGAGGAATGGTGCTGTTTTGGCAATGGTGTCTTATCCTAGCTTTGACCCAAATATCTTTTCTAAACAAAAACTCTCTCAGAAAGACTGGGAAATCTTACAAGGTAAAAACCATCCGTTGGTGAATCGCACCCTCAGCGCTTTTCCACCTGCCAGTACATTTAAAATTATCACTACGTCGGCGGGGTTAGAATCAGGTAAATTTACTCCCGACACGGTGTTGCAAACTTTCGGCTCGCTAACTGTCGGTGGGGTAACTTTTGGTGAATGGAACCACGCTGGATTTGGTCCATTGGGATTTCCCAGAGCGATGGCTATGAGTAGTGATACCTTTTTCTATCAAGTTGGTAGAAGAACTGGTGGTCCAACTTTGATAGAATGGAGTCGCAAATATGGCTTTGGTCAAAGAACCGGCATTGAATTTGCTTCGGAAGAATCAAAAGGCTTGGTTCCAGACGAGTCATGGAAACAGAAAGCTTGGAAGATACCCTGGACTGTCGGCGATACCATAAATATGTCAATTGGTCAAGGTGCTTTGCAAGTCACACCACTGCAAGCTGCGATTATGTTTTCTGTTCCTGCTAATGGTGGATACCGCGTACAGCCACATTTGCTCAAAGACAACGAACAAGCAAAAAACTGGCGCACATCCTTAAATATGAAACCGACAACCATCAAGGTTCTCCGCGATGGTCTACGCAAAGTAGTAACGGAGGGGACGGGTCAGCGTTTGAACGTACCGACAATTGCCCCATCATCTGGAAAAAGTGGCACTGCGGAAGCTGGTGTCGGTCGTCCAAATCACACTTGGTTTGGTGCCTATTCTCCCAGCGATAAGCCGGAAATTGCAGTTGTAGCGTTTGGTGAAAACTCCGGTGGACATGGCGGTACTGATTGTGGTCCAATGGTTTTAAAAGTGCTAGAAGCCTATTTTGAATCAAAGTACCCAGGCAAGTATCAAAAACTTCAAGTTGAGGGCAAAGATAAAACTCCGAAATCAGGCGGTAGAACTGGCGACTAGTAGTGAGCAGTGAACTGCTTCAAGAGAGCAGTTCACTGCTCACTACTGATAGAAAATTCTGATAGTTACCCTGTTGTTTTTCAATACATCCTGTATGGGAATTTAGCTGACTTAGTGACTATTTTGTTGAATGATATACAAAGAAGATTTATCTAAAAATTACTATTTGTGTTATGACCCCATTACAGTTATGGCTTGCCAATAAAAAAGATACACTTACAGTCGGACGGGGTTTTAAGTCAATATTCTTCATCCTATTTACTTTATTAATGACGGGTGGAATGGGTTCTCGTTTGGTATATTTGCAAATTGTTGAAGGAACGCAGCACCGCAAGCAAGCTGAGTCCAACCGGATTCGGGTGATTCCCAAACAACCCGAACGAGGCAACATTTTTGACCGCAATGGCAAACTTTTAGCTAGCACTCGCTATACTCGGTCTGTGTATTTGTGGCCTATGGCTCACACTAAACAAGAATGGGACAAAATTGCACCGCGTTTATCGCAGATTCTCGATATCCCCCAAGAGGAAATTGAAAATAAATTACAAGAAGCTGGTTTTAGGTCTTCTTCGCTGGTGCGGATTGCTCGTGATTTAAATGAAGCGCAAGTTACTGCATTGAAGGAGTACGAAAATGAACTCCACAATGTAGAAATACATACCGAAGCAGTTCGCTACTACCCCCACGGTAAAGCCCTGGCTCACGTACTCGGTTATACGCGGGAACTGACCGCTGAACAGTTGCAAAAAAAGAAAAAAGAGGGCTACCGATTAGGAGATGCCATCGGTCAGATGGGGGTAGAAAAAGCTTATGAGAAAACGCTACGGGGCGAATGGGGCGGTCAGCAGGTGGAAGTGGATGGTAGAGGTCGTCCGCTGCGAGTTTTGGGCGATAAAGACGCAAAAGCTGGTAACGATTTGCACTTGACTATAGATGTGAATCTGCAAAAAACAGCAGAAAAAGCTTTAGGAGGTCGCAACGGTACAATTATCGCACTTGACCCAAACAACGGTGCGGTTTTAGCTATGGTGTCTCATCCTACCTTTGACCCAAATATCTTTTCTAAGCAAAAAGTTACTAAAAAAGATTGGGAGACGGTACAAGGTGAAGATTATCCTTTGCTCAATCGTGCTCTGAGAGCTTATCCCCCTGCTAGTACTTTTAAAATTGTGACTACGGCAGCTGGGTTGGAATCGGGTAAATTTTCTCCTAATACAATATTGCAAACTTACGGTTCGCTGACTTTCGGTGGGACTAGATTTGGTGAATGGAACCATGCCGGCTTTGGTCCGTTGGGATTTACGGGAGCGATGGCTAACAGTAGCGATACCTTTTTCTACCAAATTGGTCAGAAAGTCGGTGGTCCAACTTTAATTGAATGGACTCGTAAGTTTGGATTTGGCGAAAAAACCGGCTTTGAGTTCGCTTCTGAAGAATCGAAAGGCTTTGTTCCAGACGAGTCATGGAAACAGAAAACTTGGAAAATGCCTTGGACTGTCGGCGACAGCATTAATATGTCAATTGGTCAAGGTGCCCTATTAAGTACACCGTTACAAGTCGCCGGCATGTTTGCCGTACCTGCTAATGGTGGTTATAGAGTTCAGCCGCATTTGCTTAAAGACAATCAAGAAGCAAAAAGTTGGCGCGAACCTGTAAATATGAAACCATCAACCGTGAAAATTCTTCGTTCTGGATTGCGTGAGGTAATTACACAAGGTACCGGTAAGGCTTTAAATGTGGCTACACTTCCCCCAATAGCTGGTAAAACTGGCACAGCCGAAGCATGGACGCGTCAAGGTGTCAAAGCAAATCATGCTTGGTTTGGTGGTTATGCACCCGCTGATAAACCCCAGGTTTTAATTGTAACATTTGCCGAACATTCCGGCGGTGGCGGTGGTAGCACTGCTGCACCGATGGCGTTAAAAGTTATGGAAGAGTATTTTCAAAAGAAGTAATTCAGTTGACACTCCCCGCGATAAATCGACGGGGATTCTTGAATCTAAGACATAACTTGCTCATACAGGTTTGCACTCCTCTTGAGTAGAGGTTTCATCTCCGCAAGCGTTGCCTGCATCTAGTGCAGAGGTTCCGATATGCCCTACCGTACGAGTATACCGCTTTCTCCCTTAATACCCAGGTCTAGATTCAAGCTTTCTTTTTGTGCAACTAAACGAACGAGGGATTCACACTGATGAGTATTGAGACAATCCATAATTAAATGCCATCTTTGTTAACCAAAACAGATCAAAAAGCTTATTATTTAGTATCTCACAATAGTGGTCTATTTATTTACGCCGACCTGCACTAGTAGCAACATCGGGATGTTCTTTGCCCAGTACTTTCTCACTTATCGCCAGCGATCGCACAAACAGAGGTTCAGCTTTTTCATAGCTTCCCTGTGCTTGGTACGGTAATGCCAAATTGTTCAGGCTAGTGGCAACATCGGGATGTTCTTTGCCCAGTACTTTCTCACTAATTGCTAGTGCGCGTTCTAATAGGGGGATGGCTTGACTGTATTTGCCTGCGTCATACAACTGTCCGGCTTGTTGATTCAGTCGCTTGGCTTCTTCTAACTCTGCTGACTGTTGTGCTGACAGTGAAGGCTGAGATTGTCCTGTCACCTCTTTTGGTATACTTACTAGCAGCCCTAATGCCAGTGCTGCTGTGATTGACCAGGATACCAACTTGATGCAACCTTGGGTTTTGGCTTTTTGCCGGGAGAATCTAGACACGTATTTGTGCCTCCTGCCTGGGTTCTGGGTGTGACAAAGATAATACCGAATTTCTAAAATCTCTCGGTAAATAATTTAAAAATATTTAGATTCCCCAGATTTCTCTTTTGAAAAGACCCTAAGAGTACTTCAAGTAAAAAAGTGTCTAATAGTCATTGCGAATGCAGCGAAGCGGAATGAAGCAATCTCAAAGTCCCTGCGATTGCTTCGCTCCACTACGTTACGCTCGCAATGACAGGCTTTGGATTATTTATTTATTGGAACACTCTAACTTACAGCGTATTCTCTAAACTGCCTCATAAATGGTGACTGAAACCCCAGCACTATATCTTCCTTTGGGACTCCCGCAGCAACCAAATCAGCGCCTGATTTAAGTGTATGATTAAATCATACACTGTGATAAGTTGGCTTTAAGTAGGAGAACCCCTTATGAGAACGACACAGGCACTCACGATCACCTTGCCTCATGACATGCTGGAGATGGTCAAGGCTAAAGTCACCTCTGGCGAGTATGCTACCGAAAGTGAAGTTATCCGAGATGGTCTGCGTACCCTCCAGGCGCGTGATGCTGCTGTTGAAAAGTGGCTGCGCGAAGAAGTTGTCAAAAGCTATGACGAATGTGAAGCTGATGCAACGCTGGGTGTCCCCGCAGAGCAGATCATGGCGCGTATCCGCTCTGAATACCACAAACGGACTACCACAGAGCAGAGCTAGATGAAACAATACAGCGTCATCTTCTCACCACGGGCAGAGCAACAACTCGGCAGTCTCTACGTTTATATCGCCGACCGTGGGGGAGAGGAGCGGGCAGAGCGTTATATCAGCGGCATCATTGCCTTTTGCCAAGGTCTTTCCACCTTCCCAGAACGCGGAACCAAACGTGATGACCTGCGACCGCATTTGCGGGTTATTGGGTATGCCAAACGTGTTGCGATCGCCTTTTCTGTGAAAGATGACGGGGTGATGATCCACGGTGTTTTTAACAGAGGGCAGGATTACGATTCTATCCTGCAAGAGGAGGAGTTATAACTCCTGTACGGACGGGATTACCCCGTGCCTTTTGTAGAAGAGACGCGATTAATCGCGTCTCTACATAACTCCCCTAAAGACGTTCCAGCGGAACGTCTCTACCTCTGACCTTTTCCGCTAAATCTGCCGGCTTCATGTATTCGTAATGCTCAAAGGGTTGATGAATCCAAGGATTATCCGGTAAATAATCAACGTAGTAATCGGGAATGATCGCAGAACACGCTTTATACCAAAGTACAGCGGTGCGAATTTCCTCAATGGGAAACTCATCATTTTCCTTTAACCAAGGAATAGTTTCTTGCAGCGTCACACCAGAATCTACCAAATCATCGACTAAAAGAATCCGCGAACCTAACTCTTCAGTAGTCATCGTCATGTGACGCGAGAAGGTTAAATTGCCTCTTTCTTGCTTGCCAGAACCACTGTAAGATGATGTGGCTAATATTGCTAACGGCTGGTCGTATATACGAGAAATTATATCTCCTACGCGCAGTCCGCCTCTAGCAAGACAGATAATCTGGTTAAATTCCCAACCCGATTGATAAATCTGAGCAGCCAGTTGTTCAATTTTCTGGTGATAATCTGACCAAGAAACGTAAAGGTCTAGCATAAACAATATAATTTATAGCTAAAACACGGATAGCAAACTTTATATTTTAATATGAGCGCAACATATTATGAATGATTCTGACGATAATGCCTACTCTCAACCTGGGGAAACCGAAAAACTAGACATAAGTACTAAACTGGCTTTTGGTGCTGGGGATTTGGGAACAGCGATCGCAGCGATGATTGGCATTTCTTATTTATCGCCTTTTTTAACGGATGTAGCTGGTTTAAATCCCTATTTAGCCGGACAAACTCAGCTAGTGGGTAAAGTTTGGGATGCTGTCAACGATCCGATGGTGGGAGTGTTGAGCGATCGCACTCAAAGCAAACAGGGAAGACGTTATCCTTGGATGATTTGGGGAGCAATTCCCTTTGGAATTTTCTTTTTTCTACAGTGGATTGTACCTCACTTTAGTAATAATGAAAATACCAATCAATGGGGTTTATTTTGGTATTACACTGCGATTTCGATTTTATTTAACGCCTTTTTTACAATTGTTAATTTACCATATACCGCCCTCACAGCAGAACTAACCCAAGACTACGACGAACGCACCAGTTTGAATAGTTTTCGCTTTTCATTTTCCATTGGTGGTAGTATTCTTGCCTTAATTATCGGTTTAGTTATTTCTTTACTAGTTCCAAGCGATCGCCGTCAACAGTATCTTTTAATCGGAGCAATCTGTGCAATTATCTCAGTTTTGCCTGTATACTGGTGTGTTTGGGGAACCAGAAAACGCGCTCAAGCTGTCGCAAACCTACACCCAGAAACTGAGCAAAGTGTTTCTCTACCCATATTCCAGCAACTTAAAATTGCTTTTACAAATCGTCCTTTCTTATTCGTAGTCGGTATTTATTTATGCTCTTGGTTAGCCGTGCAACTGACCGCCGGCATTATACCCTATTATGTCACCAGTTGGATGCGTCTTCCCCAATGGCACATTAGCTTAGTACTTTTAGCGGTGCAAGGAACTGCGATGGCTATGCTATTTGTTTGGAATGCTGTGAGTCGGCGCTACGGCAAACAAGCTGTATACTTTATGGGAATGAGTTTGTGGCTTATCGCTCAAACTGGACTATTTTTCGTACAACCCGGTCAAATTGCCTTGATGTATATCTTAGCAGTCATGGCAGGTTTTGGAGTATCTACAGCTTATCTTGTTCCTTGGTCGATGTTACCTGATGTAATTGAACTCGATGAATTAAATACAGGACAACGACGGGAAGGTATTTTCTATAGTTTCATCGTATTTGTACAAAAAATCTGTTTAGGAATTGCCATTAACGTCATTTTACAAAGACTGGGAATAGCAGGATATATTAAACCCACAACCGAAATTGCGATACCAATCCAACCAAACTCAGTATTAGACGTTATTCGCTTTTCCATTGGTCCCATACCAGCGATCGCCTTAGTTTGTGGCTTAATTTTAGCTTATTTTTACCCACTTACCCGCGAAGTACACGCAGAAATTTTGCTCAAACTCAAACAACGTAAAGAAGGAGTAGGGAATTAAAATTATATACAATATATGTCTGGTAAATCACACATCTTGTAAAGACGTTCCGCCGGAACGTCTCTACGGTTGCGCTCCGCCGGAACGTCTCTACGGGGGAATTAAAATTATATACAATATCATGTCCGGGAAATCACACATCTTGTAAAGACGTTCCGGCGGAACGTCTCTA
>JAHHIJ010000067.1 GCA_019358985.1 Tolypothrix brevis GSE-NOS-MK-07-07A
AGTCTTTTCCCAATCTGAGTCGGGAATTTCAATCCCGTAAACGAGGCAGTTTTTATCCATGCCTCTTAATTTACCATCTCATGTACCTATTTTTCACTGTAGCGAAATAAAACCTGTGAACGGTTACAGAGATTTCTTGGCGCGATGCTTTTGGCGCTCCTCATAGGTATGCCTTACATCCATCAATGTTAACTGAGGATGGACATATTTGAATTATCCGACTTAAATCATTTAACTACAGACGATTTATTTATGCTAGCGCTAGCTATTCCTTTACAGCTTGAATCAAAAATCACTTTAACCAAACACTTTAAGTAATCACTTAAAGTCATCTTAGAAAACAGAGATTTATATCAATTAAAAAAAAAGGATTGTCAGCAATGGAAAAAGCACATAGAGCAACAATCAAGCTAGCTGGTATTGAGTTAGAGGTTTTTATGAAACCATCGGGTGAGTATGTAATGAGTCAGTCACAAGTAGCCGAGGCAGTTGATAGGGATGAAAAAATTATTCGGCGGACACTTTTGAAGGAAAATTGGCTAGAAAGCTTACCAGACAAGGCTGGAATAGTCGGACACCTAGAAGTGGTTAAATTACAAACAGGACAAGTTGGTAATCCAAGTATTAATGTAGTCCCCCTTGGAATAGCATCTAAATTCTGGCTAGCACAATCTGCCAAAGGCAATATTAAGGCTATGGCTCTAGCCGACGCTTGTATGCAAGAATCCCTACAGCGCCGTGCTGATGATGCCTTTGCTTTGGATCGCGCGGAAGATGAATATGAGCAAATTACCAAAACCATTGTTCGCGATTGGTGGATACACCGTGAAAACTTACGCCATGCTCACTATGGTTTTCAGAAAGCTTGTATGGCTTGCGGATTCAATGGCGCACAAGCGCACAATATGCTCACTCAGGCGATTACCGGATGTACAGCCAAAGAACATAGGTTATTAGAATTGATAGGCGATAACGGTGAAGTGGGATTAGACCACTTAGCATCATCCCCAGTACTACGCCGTATTCAGTACGCAAAGATGATGTTTGCTGGCAGAACTAAAGGAACCCTTGATGAACGCATAAAAAAAGCGGTCACCTTAACCTACCGCGCGGGTTATTAATTCACTTACCAAAACACTACTAATGAGTAACCTTACCCCAGTTGAAGTGGACGGACAAATAATAGCCTATTATTTTGAGTGTCCGGGATGCGGACTAGCACACGCTCCTTACATCAAGCCTTATCAAAATCCAGTGGGTGCTAGTTGGTACTTTAATGGCGATATTGAGAAACCAACTTTCTCACCAAGCATCATAAGTAAAGTAGAATACACCGAGGGGAAAGTCTCAATCTGCCATCTTTGTATAACTAGTGGAAAAATTCATTTTTTAGAAGATTCTACACACTTATTAGCAGGAAAAGTGGTAGACTTATGACAAGCATCCCTGTAGTGTGGTATTCTGATGTCCGTGAATCGGATATCAAAGTTGATTCTCCTGAATGGTTTACCTGGCTAGAATCAGTTCCCAGTTTTAGTTATCAATCAGCGGATGGTAAGTTTACAGCGCGTAGACAGGGTAATTATTGGAACGCTTACCGTAAAACAAATAATATTTTACGCCAAGAATATCTAGCAACAACTGCAAATTTAACGCTTGATAAACTACAAGACGTAGCACGGCTACTTAATTTGAGTGACTTAAGCTATTGGAGTATTCGGAGGGAGAAAAATAAAGAGAGAGAGAGAAATTCTATAACCGTTAGCAATAAAGCTAAAAGTTATACAGAAGTTTCTACAACCGATAATGCCATAGCGAGCGCGACCGTACAAGCCAATAACGAATTTAAGCAGAAAATTGAAATTCTTGGTAACACAATAAAAGTTTGGGAAGTCAGAGTACGCGATTCTTGTGATAGAAGCGGCGGTGGATTACCATCTGAGAGATATAAGTATGTAAATCAGATGGTACAAGAGCTAGAGGAGTGCTTGTCTGATAGCGTTGAAAATTCTACTTAAAGTGATTACTTAAAGTAATCCGAAAATAGTACTCCTATGGGCAATTTTGCTTGTAGGGGTATTTTGATTTTAATAGGGGTTAATTTGAAAAAGTAGGTTGATAAAAATAAAAAATGCGAGTAAAAATCGTGTTTTGAGTTAGGGCACACCCACTATGGTACAAAAGTACTATTATGTTAATCACTTAAAGTGATTACTTTAAGTAAAATAAACAAGACGACTAAATGAGCATCTGTTGAGCATTAACCCGTACATCAAGTGAATGGTTAATAACTTGATTAAAATGGTCAAACAAGGACAATTGAGCATCTAATGAGCATTATTTAGAAGATAATGGATAAAAGTGTTGATATTATGTACTTATGATTAAACCAGACTGGTTGCGAGTAAAAGCCCCTCAATGGGAGCGCGTCGGTAACGTTAAAGAGATTTTGCGGGATTTAGCCCTGAATACGGTTTGCGAAGAAGCATCCTGTCCAAATATTGGTGAGTGCTTCAATGCTGGTACTGCCACGTTTCTGATTATGGGACCTGCTTGTACACGCGCTTGTCCTTACTGTGATATCGATTTTGAGAAAAAGCCTCAACCCCCAGACCCCACCGAACCCACACGACTAGCAGAAGCTGTTAAACGCATGAAATTAAATCATGTGGTCATCACTTCTGTAAACCGGGATGATTTAGCTGATGGTGGTGCAACGCAATTTGTTCGTTGTATTGAAGGAATTCGCAACCTTTCACCTCACACTACAATTGAGGTGCTAATTCCTGACTTGTGTGCTAATTGGGATGCTTTGGCGGTGATTTTGCAAAGTGCGCCAGAAGTTCTCAACCATAATACAGAAACCGTTCCGCATTTATATCGTCGAGTGCGTCCCCAAGGTAATTATGACAGAACGTTGGAATTAATCAGGCGATCGCGTCAACTTGCACCCCAAATATACACCAAATCCGGTATCATGGTTGGACTCGGTGAAACCGACGAGGAAATCCGCGCCTGTATGCAAGATTTGCGAGATGTAGATTGCGATATCTTGACAATTGGACAATATCTCCAACCCAGTCAAAAACATCTGAAAGTCGATAACTTCATTCATCCAGAACAATTCGCCGCTTGGAAAGCTTTTGGCGAAGAAATCGGATTTTTACAAGTTGTTTCCTCACCCTTGACAAGAAGCTCATATCATGCTGAACAAGTCAAAGAACTGATGCAGCGATACCCAAAGGTGAGCAGTGCCGATTGATGAGCTTTTTTGGGTTTTGGGCGATGGCGATGGTCCCACAACTACTCCTAGAAACTCGGTTTGTTGAAGAAACCGAGTTTCTGAAGACTTAAGCCGCACAAAAAATAGGGGCAGGCTTCAAGCCTACCCCTACTTCTGGTATAATCCGCCCAACTGCGGCGGCGATGAGTCTTAAGTTATCAACCAAATCCACCATGTCTTCTAAAGAGAGCGCTTGACGGGCATCAGAAACGGATTTTTTCGGTTCTGGGTGACATTCGATAATTAACCCATCTGCGCCACAAGCTACCGCAGCCTTCGCCATAGCTGCTACTAATTCCCGTTTCCCGACGGCGTGGGAAGGATCGACAATTACGGGTAAGTGAGTAATTTGCTTGAGAGCAGCTACAGCCGCTAAATCCAACACATTGCGGGTGTAATCATCAAAGCTGCGAATACCTCTTTCGCACATTACCACATTTGGGTTGCCGTGACTTAAAATATATTCGGCTGCCATGACGAATTCTTCAATTGTTGCAGCTAAACCACGTTTGAGTAATATTGGTTTACCCGCTTGTCCTAAAGCTTTCAGCAAGTCGAAGTTTTGCATATTGCGGCTACCAACTTGCAGCATATCAGCATTTTGGGCGATCGCTTCAATTTGGGAAATAGACATAACTTCAGTGACAACAGGGATATTATAATGCGATCGCACTCTTGCTAAAATTTTCAGTCCCTCTTCTCCCATTCCCTGGAAAGCGTAGGGTGACGTTCGCGGCTTGTAAACACCGCCACGCAAAGCTTGTACTGGCGCAGTAGATAGCTTTTCGGCGACTGTTTCCATTTGCTCTAAGCTTTCCACTGTACAAGGTCCACCAATAATCACCAGTTCTTTGCCGCCAAAAGCAACTTTTTCGGAAACTTTGACGATTGTTTGATGGTGAGGATGAGATTGTGAAGCAAGTTTGGCATTAATCACGGTTAAATTCTCCTTACAATAAAAAAGCCCAGAACTTTTAAGTTCCGGGCGCGTTCGATACATCAGCATGACGCTTCACCCGGAGCTTGTCCAGCACCAAAAGTAAAAGCCATAAAACCAGCTACCGAAATGAGTCATCACGCTAAAAATCTCCTAAAAAAACAAAAACCGCAGAGTTCGCTCTGCGGTTCACCGGGCTGTTTCCATTGGGAAACTTGACTCACCCCCGGTGAACCACCTTAAACCAAAAATAAAAGTAGGAATTACTGTTTAACATTTGCGCGGTGCAATGAATAGTGAAATTTGATGTACAACATTAACAAGGAGCCTAACACAACATTTCTAACCTTGTCAAGGCTCCCATCAGAGCAAAAAAGAGTTAGAAGTTAGGAAGCAAGAGTTATGAATTAGGAGTTATAGATTATAAATTATGATTGCGACTCCCGTACAGACGTTCCGGCGGAACGTCTCTACCAGTACAGACGTTCCGCCGGAACGTCTCTACCCCACTCCCACCTTAAGTTTGATTATGCCTAGTTCCAAAATATTAGCGGTGCCTTTAAATTATGAAGGAATTTACCCCTGTCCAGTCTGTCGTGTTGGCAAGATTCGCGATATGCATTTAATGGAGGCTATGTCTTGTGACTTTTGTCATGAGATTTTTACCGTCAATCTAGAACAACAGCAACTAAAGATGCCTTCTCGTCAACCACCGCTAATTTGGCGTTGGAATGGCTTTAATTGGACAGAAACTCAGTTGGAAGGTGTGGAATTGGGTTGGGGTTATGCCCTCGGAGCGGCTGCTTTTGTGCTTTTTCCGACCATTATCATCGGCATAGTCGCTTACAATTTTCCTTTAGATCCACATGCTCCCATAACTTGGTTGCCTTCTATTTGGACTTGCTTAACCTTTTTGGTACATTTATCAATTATTGTTTGGCTGTTGATTGAGATTTATCAGATTCCTTTTCGTGCGTATTGGAGAGGTATCGTCCGATGGAGAATAGTCCGAGCGACAGTTAGCGGGAGCAACTTCCAAGGAAATGGGGAATAGAAAATGGCAAATAACCCTCTGTCTGTACAATCACGAGTATTATTTTTTGTGCCTCAAAGAAAATTATGTCACTGCGTCAGGTAGCATACAAGTATAAGGTAGTTGACCAAAAAACTACTGCCGAACAGGATGAGATAATAAGAAGCGTCAAGTTCCTAAAAATCTTACGGATGGCGGTAAAAAATGGCGGAATATAGCCTCTATCTACCCAAGAAAACACAAACTCGCGCTCAAATTAAGCAGATAAAAGGTTGCATCACTTCACTATTAACTTGATTTTCCACCAAAACGTCTTATGAGCGAGCTGGAGCGGTACTATAGAGTCTTGGAATTAGAACCCGGAGCAACACTGGAGGAAGTTAACCAAGCTTACAAAGATTTGGTTTTTGTGTGGCATCCCGATCGCATTCCCTTAGATAATCTCCGCTTGCAACAAAAAGCACAAGATAAGCTGAAGGCAATTAATGAAGCTCGTGATAAATTGCGCTCTTTCAAAGCAAAGTATCAAGTTTCACAGACTTCATCACCGACTCAACCAAAAAAGTCTTCCGAAACCCAGCAACCACCAAAGAAAAGCTCAGATTTGAGTGGCAAAGACTACAGTCGGGCAAATTTGAGCAACAAAGATTTATCTGGCAGAAATTTGAGTTACTCTAACTTAAATGGTGCTAATCTCAGTGATACTTTTATGCACAAAGTTAATCTTAGAGGTGCCGATTTGTCGGAAGCAAATTTGTTTAGGGCAAATTTACTTTTAGCCGATCTTCGAGAAGCTAACTTGCGGAATGCGAACTTGATTGGAGCTGATCTCAGTGGAGCAGATTTGCGGGGTGCCGATTTTACAGGAGCAAGAATTCGCTCTGGCGATCGCTTGCTTGTAAAGCTAATTGGTGCTAATTTGAGTGGTGCAATTATGCCTGATGGCACAATTCATGCATAATCAATGTCAATTAGCTAAAGTGTGTTTTCAGGCGAGTATTATCTATCTTTCATGACCAGCAATATGGGAAACTTGGCAATATTCCCTAAAAATCAGATTTAACATGAGTAGCACAATTTATAATATTACAGTCAAAACCATCAAGGGCGAGGATAAGCATTTAAACGAGTACGCTGGTAAGGTACTCCTGATTGTGAATGTCGCTTCTGTGTGCGGTTATACCCCCCAATATGAGGGACTGGAAAAGTTGAACCAGATGTATCGAGATGCAGGGTTACGTATCCTCGCTTTCCCCTGTAATGATTTTGGTGAGCAGGAACCAGGAAGCAATGAAGAAATTCTCCAATTCTGTACAAGCAACTATGGCGTTACTTTTGAGTTATTTGATAAAGTTCATGCTAAAGGTGCCCAGCAGCACCCACTTTATGCACGACTCACTAATGCTGTGGAGCCAACCGGACCGATTTCTTGGAACTTTGAAAAATTTTTAGTCAACAAGCAAGGTGAGGTAATAGCTCGATTTAAAAGTAGTGTCAAGCCATATTCACCAGATTTAATTGCCACACTAGAAGGAGAATTAGCAAAATAGTAATTTGATGGTGGATGGTGGATGGTGGGAAAGAATAAGCAACAACCAATGAATTAGTAGCAATTGCATTCAGGGTTCAGCTAAAAAGCCTTATTCTGCTACTCGGCTCTTTATACAAACAAAGGTATATTTTAAACCGCTACGCCACAAGTGTGAGATTTATGAAATTTAGTGTCGTCATCACCACCTATAATCGTTTAGACTTGTTGCGACGAGCGATAGATTCTGCTATTAATCAAACGACAGAGTGTGAAGTCGTTGTTGTTGATGATTGTTCATGGGATGACACCGAAGCTTATGTCAAAAGCTTGGGAAATCAAGTTGTTTATCATCGTCACGAAGTTAACAAAGGTCATGCAGCATCGGTAAATACGGGAGTTGCCAATGCTAGTGGTGACTGGATTAAGTTTTTGGATGATGACGACTACTTAGCAGCGAATTGTTTGGAAGAGATGACGAAAGCGATCGCTAAACACGCCCAATTAAATGATGTATACTCAGAAAATAATTCTCAAGCTGTCATCTGCTCTTGTATAGCTGCCCAAGTCCATAACAATGGGGAGCATCTTAGTCGCACACCTAATCTAGGTTCTGGATCAGCTTTTTATGTTCCCCAAGCTGATATTCATTACGGTATGCTTTTAGAGCTTTTGCCCTTTGGCACCCCCGTGCAAGTAGCTTGTCGTCGTGACGTTTTTTTGAAAGTTGGTGCTTGGGACTCAAAACTTGATGCTAACTGCGATGACATTGATTGCTGGATTCGCATTGCTCAGTTTGGTGATGCTATTTTCCTCAATCAGTGCCTAGCTTACCGTACCATCTGGGCAGGTGCTTATAATCATAAGTTTTCTCTGCAAAAGCGACTCGATACAAATATTTTGATGAAAGAGAAAATTTACGCTTTTGTGAATGAAAAACATCGCTCTAATATCCCTGCGCTTGCGGATATTAAGAATTATTTGAAGCTACATTGGGCAATAGTTGCACTCAAGCAAAGAAAGATTAACAGCGTTGTGCAAATGCTTGATTTATGTGTACTTTCTCCTGTGGCTTGGCAGCTTTTACTAAATGCTATCTTCTCACGCGGCAGCAATCAAAAAAATGCTCATATTCAGAAGTTTATATTAATTAATTAATAGATTGATTGGGCATTGGAATTCGCAAACAACTAGACAAATTGATAATGCGACTGTTGATTCAGATTTATTTAATCGCTCTAAAGAAACAAGCAGATGATCACCTCAATCGCACTCCTCAATTATCCCACAGCATCAGATTTTGAAACGGGTGGTGATTTTTCCAGCGGTAGGTATTAAAATCTCGGAAATCTATCGATAAAATTCTTCCATGTCCTAAGTTTTCTGCCAAAACCACTAGTGAAGCATCGGCAAGATCCATTGGCAAATCCGCATACTTTTCCATCAGTTCACAAATACGTCTGCCATGATGTGGTTGCAAATCAAAAACTGTAAATCCCCCTATAAAGAAGTTATTAATGAAACTTACTTGTGCGTGGTTGCCCATCGTTTTTAATAATAAATAACAAGTTTCTGTAACGACGGAACAAGTTGTAATCAGAGGTTCGTTGACATTTGCAAGTACTGTTACTGCTTTTTGGTGATAGGAGTCATTTCGATTTGCTAAGGCTAACCAAAAGCCCGTATCAACTGTGACCATACTTATCTTTCAAATTATCCGTCAAAATTGATTTGTAGTTTGTAGATAAATTAGCATCTGCCTGACCACAACCAATAAAACCAGTTTGTGTCAGGAAATCAAGTGGTTTGTGCTGCTGAAGCTGCTTGTAGTACAAATCAATAGCAGTTTTAATTACATCCGTTACTTCTTGATCGGTCTGCTGTTGAATGTAAGTTAGTTTGTGAGTATACTCTTCATCTAATCGCGCATTAATTCGCATAACTATTCGATTTTGTCATAAGCTTATATGACAATTTTAACATGTCCGCACCTTGCATGTGAGTTTAAAGTGATGGGTTAGGCGATCGCTCTCTGAGTGCCTACCTGAATAAAAAATGCGCGATCGCTTTTCTGGGGGCGAAAAAGCTTGACAAACGCCCCCATCATGTATTTTTTTAGAACCCAAACAAAGCCCTGAAAGTACCTATCAAACCAGCGAAAGGATTGATCACAGTCCCAATAGTATCACCAGCCTTGGCTGCACCAGAACGGTAGACTACCACAACATCATTATTGCGGAGTATCGGATTAGTTTCCGGATTAATTCCAGCAGCGAAATTGACTTTGACTTTACGTTTACTAACAGAACCATCAGGATTGAGACGAACCAAATCTACAGCAGAACTGCTAGCTCTAGCATCATTGAATCCACCCGCAGCAAGTAGCGCTTGATTCAAGGAGCTATTAGGCTTAATATCTACAGGTCCTGGTCTTTTAACTTCGCCTACTACCCCAACTTGAATAGTAGCCGCAGACAAAGTAGTATTAGCTAAGGTAATTGCATCTGCTGCGTTAATTTCTGTTGCAGTTGGGAAGAAAATCGTATCTCCGTCTTGGAGAATTGTGTCTTGATTGACATCACCACTTTGCAATAGTTGCCAAAGATTGATATCTATAATTTGTTCCCCACCGGCTCTTGTCTGTCGGCGGATTTTGACGTTGCGAATGTCAGCTTGTGGTGTAATTCCCCCAGCTAACTGAAGTGCGCGGGTCACAGTTGGCTGACCGCTAATAGCAGTACCAGCTGCTGCTGCGGCTGTATTTCCCCCAGCTGTCTCACCTTGGGTAACAAGATATGATCCCGGACGATTCACTTCACCAACCACTGCCACCGTGCGGGGTCTGGTGGGATCAGCGGCAAAGTTAGCGGCAGATAAATTGCGTGCATCTGCTAAGTCGAGTCTGGCTGCTGTTGGCACAACAATTGTATCTCCATCCCGCAAGGTGATATCTTGTGATATCCTGCCTGTTCGGATGAGTTCTTTCAAATTAATTGAAACTACTTGCTCTCCACCGGTGCGTCCTGGCTTGCGCCGTAATTGCACTTGAGTTATATCCGCATTACTGAGTACCCCCTGTGCTATTGTAATTGCGGCTAATACGGTTGGATATTGCACGCCAGGATCGTTACCTGCGCCTCCTTGCAAGCTGAGAGAGTAGGCGCCCGGACGTGACACTTCTCCGGCAACTACAACGTTAATCGGACGCGGTGATAAAAGATTGACTGAGATTAGGGGACGTTTGAGATAGCGAGAATATCTTTTGCCGATGTCGTCAGCTGCCTCTTCAGTTGTTAGCCCTTCAACGGGGACGCTGCCTATCAAAGGTAGGTTAATCGCACCACCAGGAGGTATTTGGTACTCGCCTGTATATTCTGGGACTTCAAACACGTTAACCCGGATGCGATCGCCTCCTCCCAAGGTGTAATTTATATTAAGTTTTGTGGTAGCTGCTCTGGGTTGTTTTTGGGCTTGGCTAGCAGGGGGCAAAGCCATAGTGACAGCCATTAACAGCGCTACACTGGTAACTGACTGGGTGAGGAATTTAAACATACCTGTATTAAGCATACTTAGTTGATACTACCATGAATAAAGTGCTGTCTTAACATTCTTATCTTGACCATACGTAAGTATTCAAGTTCCCCAACATTCTTATTTTCATAAAAAAGCTGCACGTTTCCGGAGGCAAATTGTTAATTGGATTTGAATTTTTGGTAAAGTTAACTTAAAGTTTTACTCATCAAATCTTAGAGAAGTAATAAATCCAATTTAAGCAATCATCAAATTTAATTTTATTGATTATATACTAAGATGACGTAGCCTAGATAACGAAAGCTTCAAAATTTGATGGCTGCTTCATAAAAGTGAGCAGGAAAAGATTATATGTAAAAAATATTTTGATTAAATATCAATTTGGTATAAAAATACTGGTGCAGCACAGCGAAAATAAAACCTTGTATTTCAAGCTTTTTGAATGAGAAAGTCAAGGAGTTTATCAAACCAGAAACGTCTTGAGAAAGAAGTGGTATAACTTAACCGAATGATTTTATTTTGTAACTTGTTGCATAAAAAACTCTTCTAAAGAAGGACGAGACAAATTCATGGCAATAATTTGCCCACCCATCAAGCGGAGACTAGCCAGAAAATCATAGTAATCTTCTTGTAGTTCACCTTGCCAAGTTCCATCGGGTTCAAATTCTAAACTGGGTATCCATTTTTTGAGAACTTCTGAGTCACCACCTTGACCTTTGATATGATATGTGTTTGTAGTTCCTAATAATTCATTGAGGGAACCAGAGCAAATTAATTGACCTTGAGAGAGAATAGCAACGCGATCGCATATAATCTCTACTTCACTGAGAATATGACTATTGAGAAAAATTGTCTTGCCGGCAGCTTTTAACGACAGGATAATTTCTCGCATTTGATAGCGTCCCACCGGATCTAGTCCAGACATTGGTTCATCTAAAAATACCAATTCGGGATCGTTAATTAATGCCTGTGCCATACTCACACGCTGTAGCATTCCTTTAGAATAGCGACGAAGAGGTTTTTTCCGAGCATCTACCAAAGATAAACCCACTAATTTTAACAGTTCTGGGATGCGTTGGCGTTGCACGCTTTGAGGAATTTGGAATAGTCCGGCTGCTAGCTGCAAAAATTCCCAGCCAGTGAGATAATCATACAAATAGGCATTTTCAGGTAAATAGCCAATACGTTCTTTGATAGTGCGATCGCCTAGTGGTCTACCCAATAATAATCCCCGTCCACTCGTGGCACGGATAACTCCCAGCAACAACTTTAAAAGCGTAGTTTTACCAGCACCATTTGGTCCTAACAAGCCAAAGGTCTCTCCCTTGTAAACTTTTAAAGAACAGCTTTTGAGCGATACGACTTTTTGATTCATCCAAAAGCCAGTACGATAGACTTTTCTTAACTCGGAAGTTAACACTACTGGTGGATAGCCTGTAGTATTTAATTGAGAATCAGGCGCATCTGCAATAGACTTCATTTCATTTATATTGTGTTCGTAGCTACAGCAAAGATATTATATTTATAAAGTTTAGCGTAGCCTCATTTTATTAAAAAACCTCGTAAAGACGTTCCGGACGGAACGTCTTTACAATTGTGTGGAATGTCGAAAAATCGTGAGATAAGGGGTGATACCCCTGAATCGCAATAGCTGTATCCTTTAAGGCTGGGGTTGGCTTACAAAACGCCTTTAGAACTAGGAATCATTCCAGCCCGACGGGTATCCATTTCTACCGCCATCCGCATTGCCCTCGCAAACGCCTTAAATGTCGCTTCAATAATGTGATGGGAATTAATGCCATCAATTTGGCGAATGTGTAACGTCATTTGGCTATGATTTACCACCGCTACAAAAAATTCTCGCACTAGTTGGGTGTCGTAAGTTCCCACCCGTTGAGTAGGAATTTCTAAACCATAGCTGATATGGGGACGACCGGAAAAATCCAGCGCAACTTGAATTAAAGCTTCATCTAAAGGTGCGAGGAAATTACCAAAGCGGACAATGCCTTTTCTATCGCCTAATGCTTGGCTGAATGCTTGCCCTAAAGTAATACCCACATCTTCATTAGTGTGGTGGTCATCAATTTCTAAGTCTCCCTTAGCTTGGACATCCAAGTCAATCAATCCGTGGGAGGCTATTTGATGCAACATGTGATCCAAAAAAGGAATGCCAGTTGCGGCGTTACAAATACCTGTACCATCTAGATTAATGGTGACTTGGACATCGGTTTCACCCGTAGTGCGACTAACCGAAGCAATTCGAGAAGCTTTATTTGACTGGTCGTGGTCTGAGGAAAGAAGTAAGCGATCGCTTATTTGCATAAAGATTATAAATTATAAATTATAAATTAGGGATTAGGAAGAGACATAAATGCTATTTCTTTCCCAGTCCCCAATCCCTAGTAGACCTTAATCGTCGATCACCGGATAGAGGTTTTCAAGTTTTGCGAAGACGTTTTCAATGATTAATGGCAAAATTTATCCGGCAATCGTCAAGGATGCTCTACTAGTCCCCATTAGACATCTCCAGAAACTAATTATGTGTTGCTCGAAACCCTTGATTAGACGTAGCATTGCTACGTCTCTACATCTTTTCCGGAGTTGTCACTACATCCCCATGATTTCATATCCTGCATCTACATACAGGACTTGTCCAGTAATTCCGCTGGCTAAATCGCTACATAAAAAAGCGGCTGCATTGCCTACTTCTAGTTGAGTAACGGTGCGTCGTAAAGGTGCAACTTGCTCTACATGATGAATCATATCTAAAATGCCGCCCACCGCACTAGATGCTAAAGTCCGAATTGGACCGGCGGAAATGGCATTGACGCGAATATTTTGTGGACCTAGTTCAGATGCAAGGTAACGCACGCTCATTTCTAATCCGGCTTTGGCGATTCCCATAACGTTGTAGTTAGGAACCACCTTAACGCCACCTAAATATGTGAGCGTAACAATGCTACCACCTTCTGTCATTAAAGGTTTAGCTGCGCCTGCTAGTTGGATTAATGAGTAGGTGCTAACTTCTAAAGCTTTATTGAAACCTGGACGAGAGGTTTGACTAAAATTTCCAGTCAAATCTTCTTTGTTTGCAAAAGCAAGACAGTGGATCAAAATATCTAATTTGCCCCACTTTTCGGTAATCGTATTAAAAGTAGATTGAATTTGTTCATCATTTTCCACGTTACACGGAAGAAACAAACTAGGACTGAGGGGTTCCACCAATTCCGCGACTTTTTTTTCCATTTTACCTCGGTCATCTGGAAGGTAAGTAATGCCAAGATTTGCACCGCAAGAGTGTAGTTGTTGGGCTATTCCCCAAGCGATGGAGCGGTTATTGGCAATACCTGTGACTAGAGCGTTTTTCCCGGTGAGATTTAACATAAAAATTTTTCACGTACACGATCACAGATTGAGCATACTAGAATCTGAGCCTCCTTTGCCCTTGAGTTTTCAGCAGTATTTTGTCTAAGGTTCCTTGGAAAACGAATAGATTCTTGCTTCTTCCTTAAGATATTTTCAAGAAAGCGTGAATTTTTTGATAAAAAACCTGTTGAGTGGAAGTTTGGATCGTACCTATTAAGAACTAGTAGCTGGAACTATCAAAAATTATGTATCATTGTAAACAAAGAGCAATGAATATATGACCATAAGTATAGTAAAGTACAAAAAGGTTAACGGTGTATTATTGATTTTTCGGGTGTATTCTTAGGAAATCAGTTTTAATTTTTCCGGCATTGGGTAGGGGAAGGTAGATGATCGTGGCACAAGATAAAGCCCTAGCAAATGTTTTTCGTCAAATGGCAACCGGAGCGTTTCCACCGGTTGTGGAAACGTTTGAACGCAATAAAACGATCTTTTTTCCTGGAGATCCTGCCGAAAGAGTTTATTTTCTTTTGAAGGGTGCTGTAAAGCTTTCCAGGGTTTATGAGGCAGGAGAAGAAATAACAGTAGCACTGCTAAGGGAAAATAGCGTTTTTGGTGTATTGTCATTACTAACGGGAAATAAATCAGATCGGTTTTACCATGCCGTTGCTTTTACACCCGTGGACTTGCTTTCAGCACCAATTGAACAGGTTGAGCAATCGCTCAAAGAAAATCCCGAATTGTCAATGTTAATGTTGCGGGGTCTATCTTCGCGGATTTTACAGACAGAGATGATGATTGAAACTCTTGCTCACCGAGACATGGGTTCGAGGTTGGTGAGTTTTCTGTTGATTCTGTGTCGAGATTTTGGCATTCCTTGTG
Source organism: Tolypothrix brevis GSE-NOS-MK-07-07A (assembly GCA_019358985.1). Lineage (GTDB taxonomy): Bacteria > Cyanobacteriota > Cyanobacteriia > Cyanobacteriales > Nostocaceae > Hassallia > Hassallia brevis. The sequence continues at coordinate 14,561 of JAHHIJ010000067.1, forward strand.
CGGATGGAATTACAATTGATCTGAAGCTATCTCATCAAGCGATCGCTGAGGCAATTGGTTCGACTCGCGTCACCGTCACCCGTTTACTGGGGGATTTGCGCGAAAAGAAGATGATTTCCATTCACAAAAAAAAGATTACTGTTCACAAACCTGTTAGTTTAAGTAGGCAATTTACTTAGCATACAATTGACGCTTACACAATAGCGCTCGTTCATTTTTTAGAAATAATACCTACTAGCGATGGTAAATCTAAAAAAGGAATTGTTATTGCCAACTTCAAATTCACCGCAGAGAATGACTCAAAGTAGTAGGCTGTATCTGGAAGGAATCGGTACCTGAAGATGACCACCGGGTACATCCTCATAGCGGCAATTTTAATTATAGGGGGCGTGATAGCCACCGTGGGCGATCGCATTGGCACACGGGTGGGGAAAGCACGCCTCTCTCTATTCAAATTGCGTCCCAAAAACACCGCAGTTGTGATCACGATTTTCACCGGTGGTTTAATTTCGGCATCAACTTTAGGCATTTTATTCGCTGCTGACGAAGGATTGCGTAAAGGAGTCTTTGAGCTAGAAAATATTCAAAGAGACTTGAGGCACAAGCGTGACCAGCTAAAAACCGCAGAAGCGCAAAAAAGTCAAGTAGTAGTTGAACTAGACAAGGCAAAAAAAGAACAAACCCAAGCTCAAGAACAATTGCAGCAGACTAATCAATCTTTGAAAGAGGCAAATGCCAAACAACAGGTTACACAAGCTCAATTAAACCGTACTACTGCTCAACAGGCTCAAACTCAAGCGAACCTGCAACGCACTCAAAACCAACTAAGTCAAGTTGTTAGTCGGTATCAAGAAGCGATAAATCAACTCGAAAGCGTTTCCCAGCAACAGAAAGAACTAGTGGCTGGAATTCAACGCTTGAGGGCAGAACGCCAACGATTATTTGATGAAGCCAAAAAAGCGATCGCAGAGGCTCAAACAGCAATTAAAAAACGCGATCGCGAGCTTGCTAATCGTCAAGAAACCATTGAACAGCGCGATCGAAAAATTTCTCGACTAGATCGACTCATTAGAGAGCGGAATTTAGAAATTGCTTCGCGAGAGCAAGTCATTACCCAAAGAGAATCTAGGCTCAAAGAACTAGAAACACAACAAGACTATCTAGAACAGGAAGTCGCAAGGCTAGAAAAATATTATCAGTCTTTTCGCTACCTGCGTTTAGGTAAAGTTGCCCTAGTTCGGGGTCAAGTTATTGCTGCTGGGGTAATTCGCGCTCCGGAACCTGTCGTTGCCCGTCAAGCTGTGATTCAACTTTTACAAGAAGCTAACCGTAATGCCAACATAGAATTAGCGGAACCAAATACAAATCCTGTCAAGAATGTGCAAATATTACGTGTTACCCAAGAGAGGGTTGAGCAACTCAGTAAGCAGATTAGTGATGGACGAGAATACGCAGTGCGAATTTTCTCTGCGGGTAATTATGTCAGAGGTGAAAAGCAGATAGAATTTTTTGCCGATGCAGCGCGAAATCAAGTTGTTTTTACTGCGGGGGAAGTCGTGGCTACAACTACTGCCGATCCGAAAACCATGACATCCTATCAGTTGCAGCAACGGCTACAACTGTTGATTTCTGCTTCTCAATTTCGCGCTCGCAATGCCGGAATTGTGGAGGATATTCAAGTAGAGGGTCCCGTCCTTCGCTTTATTGCTCAATTAAGGCAGTACAATCAACCTGTAGATATTAAAGCTGTTGCGGCAGAAGATATTTATACAGTCGGACCATTGAAAGTGAGATTACTTGTTATACAAAACGGACAAATTATTTTTAGCACCTAAAAATTTC
>JAHHIJ010000008.1 GCA_019358985.1 Tolypothrix brevis GSE-NOS-MK-07-07A
TCTTGACTCTTGACTCTTGACTCTTGACTCTTGACTCTTGACTCTTGACTCTTGACTCTTGACTCTTGACTCTTGACTCTTGACTCTTGACTCTTGACTCTTGACTCTTGACTCTTGACTCTTGACTCTTGACTATTAACGTATTTATTATGAATATTCGTGAATTTTCGCCGACGCAACCAGTGATTTTGGGCTTTGATCCGGGTAAAGATAAGTGTGGTTTAGCAGTGATGGGGTTAGATAGGCAACTATATTATCATCAAGTTGTGTTGTCAAGTGAGGCGATCGCATCTATTGATAAACTACGCCAAAATTACCCGATTTCCTTGATGGTGATGGGTGATCAAACTACATCAAAACGCTGGAAACAGCAAATAACTGAACAAGTTAAAGAGCCGTTAAATATCATTTTAGTGGATGAGCGTTACACCAGCTTAGAAGCACGCGATCGCTATTGGCAAATGTACCCACCCAAAGGACTCTCGAAACTATTGCCACAAGGTATGCGACAACCACCAAGACCTGTAGATGACATTGTTGCTATCCTCTTAATCGAAAGATACTTAAATCGCTTAACTGAATCAAGTATCGGCTAGCTTATTTTCTCACCTTCCGCGTCAGCTATTAGACATATAATAAAAATTAATGATGCGTTGTCCGAAACCCTTGATTAGACGTAGCGATGCTACGTCTCTACCTATGACTCTGGAGATGTCTATTAGCCCTTGATTAGACGTAGCGATGCTACGTCTCTACCTATGACTCTGGAGATGTCTATTTCTTAAAGCCTTATAATTCAGCCCGAATAGTAAAAGCATAATCTCCTCCAGGCTCTAGTTCGTAGTCTCGTTGCTCCAAGAAGCGACCGAGGGGTTCTTTAATTAACGCACGACCTTGAGAAGGCTTAACAGACAGTTCACCCAGGCGAAAATGCCATTGGAACTGCCACTCAAAGTCACCCGCACTGACTTCCCCTTCTAGGAAGCCGTGTTGCCAGGATTGACGAGTAACCCTGACATGGGCAATACTTTCTGGCAGACGTTTAGTACTCACTATGCTTGATGTCAAGTTTGAGATAAAGGTTGACCATATAGGCTATTTCTACCATACATAGCTTAGATCCACAAAAGTAGGGCGTTGCATATTTCTGGGATGATGAATGCAATAGACATCGACCGAATTGAACTATGCGTTGCCCCAAACCCTTGATTAGACTATTCTGTGCTACGTCTCTACATTGTTTTCTGGAGATGTCTAATATAGTTAAAAATTCAACACGTTGTAAAGACGTTTCGGCGAAACGTCTCTAGGATTTATCCCACGGTTATGCAATTTTATACCGATCTTGGTCGGGACTTACACCGACCTGTACTAGAACATAAAGATTAAGTAAAGTTGATTGACATACTTAAAATAATACTTAGAATATTATTAGGTTAGAGATCCAGTAAATCTACGAGAAATTACTTAACTTATTTTTAATGTACTCTTAACTTTTTCTTAGTTTAATTAAGTAGTCGGACAAAAATATTTACAGTCAGTGCGAGCGAAGAGAAGCAATCCCAGCCCTTGCGATTACTTCATTCCGCTTCGCTGGATTCGCAATGACATTGTGTAATTAATTCTGTCTGGCTACTTAAGGTTGATGAAAATTTTGTCCCCTTTAATTTAATGATTGATTTGTATACAAGGAGACAAGTATTATGAAACAATTAAATACTTGTATTGTGGATCAAATAATCGTGGAAGCTGCTTTGCTAGAGCATCCATTGATTCACGACTGTGTGGTGTTGGTTCGCATTTAATTGTTCTCGAAGCGATCAGTTTTGACTTAGTGCAGCGACGCTCCGCAAAAACGCCTAAAGTCGATGCCAGAAGTCGAGCAGGTGGCGGTAATTGTTGAAGAGTCTAAGGAGAAAGTCCCTTTATTGCATCTATTTAGATAGTGCTACCTGACCAAAAAGGCAGGCTTGTTCTTGAAAATATACATCTGGGTTAGGTTAAACCTGTTTGTTCAAAACCAGGACTTACGCAGCAAAAATCCAGTTCAGACACTTCCCCTGTTTTTACGTATAGGAGCGTGATAGTTATGGAAAAATCGCATGAATCTATCATAGATAAGCAAATCCTGAAACCAGTTGCTTTATCTGTTGCCCAACGCCATTCTATTAACCGACCGAAAGGCTTCATCAAATTTAAAAAAGAAGATATTGAGCAATCAATTGCAAGTCGTTTTGAACAACAAGTTAACAAGTATCCCAACTTAATTGCTGTCAAAAGCAAGACCGAAACATTTAGCTATGACCAACTAAACAAAACTGCCAACCGTCTGGCACGAGCTATTTTATCACAGCGAGGAGAAGGAAAAGAAGCGATCGCCCTGTTGCTCGAAGGTGCAAGTTTTATTACTTCAATGTTTGGGGTACTCAAAACAGGAAAAATCTATGTCCCGATAGACCCCTCAACTCCCCATACCAGACTTACTTATATCGTTGAAGATTCAGAAGCCGTTTTAATTGTCACTAATAATAAAAATCTCGCTTTAGCCCGTGAGTTAGCTCAGAACCAATGCCAAGTGTTAAATCTTGATGACATTGATTTTAGCCTTTCTACAGATAATCTGAATCTGTCAATATCACCCGATACCCTTGCTTTTATAATTTATACCAGTGGCTCAACAGGAAAGCCAAAGGGAGTTGTGCAGAATCATCGCAACGTGCTGCATAACTGCATGAATAATACTAACGGTTTGCATATCAGCCCAAATGACCGCTCGACTCTTTTATATTCTTGTGGTTTTATGGGGGCAATGAGAGGCATCACGAATGCCTTACTAAATGGTGCTTCCCTCTACCCTTTGAATGTAAAAGAAGAAGGATTAAATAGTTTAGTCAACTGGCTAATCCAAGAAGAAATTACTATTTACCATTCAGTTGCGACCCTTTTTCGACAGTTTGTTGCTATTCTCACAGAAGAACAGCAGTTTCCCCAACTTCGCGTACTCGTATTTGGCGGTGAGCCTGTCTTACGGAGAGATGTGGATCTCTACAAAAAGTATTTTTCCTCAAACTGTATGATGTATGTTGGTCTAGGAGCAACTGAAACCGGAACTGTGCGGCAGTTCATCGTTAACAAAGATACCCAGATCCAGAGCAGCACTGTACCGATTGGCTATCCAGTCGAGGGTATGGAGATTTTGCTGTTTGATGAAGCAGGCATTGAAGTTGGCTGCGGTGAGATTGGTGAAATTGCTGTCAAGAGTGAATATGTTGCTTTAGGCTATTGGCAAAAGCCGGAACTGACACTCGCCGCATTCCAACCAGCGCTACTGGGTGGAAGCCAACGCATCTATCGCACAGGGGATCTAGGACGCATGGAGCCTGATGGTTGCCTGATTCATCTGGGAAGAAAAGACTTTCAGGTGAAAATTAGAGGCTTCAGAATCGAAGTCAGCGAAATCGAGATGGCACTTCTTGACACCGACGTTATTAAAGAAGCCGTGGTTATTGCCCGTGAGGATATACCCGGAGATAAACGTCTGGTCGCTTATGTTGTTGTTCCTAAGGCAAGTCTAGCACCGAGCAACAGCGAACTGCGGCGCTATTTGCAGGATAAAGTACCCGATTACATGCTGCCTAGTGCCTTTGTATTTTTAGATGCTCTGCCCTTAACACCTAACGGAAAGCTAAATCGCCTTGCACTTCCAGCACCTCACACTAGTCAACAAGATATGAAAGCAACGTTTGTTGCCCCTCGCGATAATTTTGAACAAAAGCTTTCGCACATTTGGTCAGAAGTTTTAGGCATTCAACCGATTGGAGTGAAAGACAACTTCTTTGACCTGGGGGGAAATTCGTTGTTAGCTGTCAGCTTATTCGCGCAAATAGAAAACAAATTTGGCAAAAAACTTCCCTTAGCCACCCTTTTCCAATCAGGTACAGTGGAAGCTTTGGCAAAAACGATTCGCGAACAACAAGTAGCACTTGGTAATGAAAATTGGAAATCAGACCTTGCTTTGGCAAATGATTTATCAGCGGTCATAAGACAGAAAAAGTCAGCACATCTTTGGTCATCCCTGGTAAAAATTAAACCTAACGGTTCCCAGCCACCTTTATTTTTTGTACACCCGCTTGGTGGAGAAATCCTCTGCTACCGTGATTTAGCAAACCATTTGGGGTCAGAGCAACCAGTTTATGGGCTACAACCACAAGGACTAGATGGAGAACAAGCACCTTTAACCTCGATTGAAGATATGGCAGCCCATTACATTCAAGAAATTAAGTCTATTCAAGGCAATGGTCCTTATTTTCTTGGAGGGTACTCCTTTGGTGGTATAGTTGCTTTCGAGATGGCGCAGCAACTTTGCAAGCAAGGTGAGAAAGTCGGTCTTTTAGTTATGTTTGATACTTCTCGTCCGGGTACTGAAAGGCGATCGCCCTTCTTAAAACGATTTTTAGAGCATATAAATAATTTTGTGCAACAAGGACCTATATACCTTCAACAAAAGCTTGTAGGCTGGCGTGAGTGGGGTACATACCAAATCCGAGAGAAATATAAGCGTTTTTTGGAGAAGTCAAATAGGTTACCTGAAGATGACAAGCACTTAGCAATCATAGATGCTAATGTTTTAGCTCAAAGTCAATATATGTTCCAAGTTTACCCCGGTCAAATGACTCTTTTGCGGACTGATGACAAGAATCGAGACGATGCTGTGGGTATGCATTACGATCCGCAATTTGGTTGGGGTGAGTTAGTCACTGGAGGAATAGATATTCATTACATTTCTGGTTCTCACCTTTCCCTACTCGAAGAACCCAATGTACAACTGCTAGCAGAGAAATTGAAGCTTTGCTTAGAGAAAGCTTGTCCATTAAATAATTCAGCTTTATAAAGGGACATTGCAATATATGTCCTTGTTTACATAGGGCTTGCTGAAAAAGTCGTATTTAAGGCAGTTAAACACTTGTAATATTTGTAGGTTGGGTTGAGGAACGAAACCCAACATGAATTCTAAGCTTTTGTTGGGTTTCACTTATTTTCAACCTAACCTACATTCAGAAATTTTATTATAAGTAATCACCCGAACTTGATATGACCTAGCAACAAGCACCCATTTAAGTCAAACTTAACCGAGTGCATATTTTGTTCGGAAAATATTTTTGCAACACAACTTTTTTTAGATACAAAGTTTAACAAGGGCTGTGTTGGCAAGGTAAAAATAATAAATTTATTACCAGCGATCGCTGTGGAAAAAATCTAAATGCGTATATTACATCTGACAAATCATATAGAGGAAGTCGGTAATGGTATCGTTAATGTGGCAATAGACTTAGCTTGTTTGCAAGCAAAATATGGACATGATGTTGCTGTAGCATCTGCCGGCGGACAATATGAAACATTACTATCACTTTATGGTGTCAAGCACTTTCAATTAAACCAGTCTAGAAAACTGTTGAATTTAATCACAGCACTTTCTCTTTATCGGGGAATTATCCAACAGTTTCAGCCAGATATTGTCCATGCACATATGATGACAGGAGTAGTACTCGCAGGACTTGCAAGATACGGCTTTAAATATAATTTAGTTTCCACAGTACATAATGAATTTCAACGTAGCGCCATTTTAATGGGTTTAGCCGATCGCGTAATTGCTGTTAGTAATGCCGTAGGTAATTCAATGGTGCAGCGCGGTATACCCAATAAAAAATTGCGTGTAGTCTCCAATGGCACATTAAATAGTCCCCGGCATCAGAGTATTTTAGACTACCAACCGCTACCTTTACACCGTCCGGCAATCGTCACTGTCTCCGGAATGTATCAACGCAAAGGAATTGGTGAATTAATCGATGGCTTTGTGAAAATTGCCGCCAATTTTCACGAAGCGCATTTATATCTAGTGGGGGATGGTCCAGATCGTGCAATGTTTGAGGAAAAAGTGAAAAATACACCTTTTGCGGAGCGCATTCATTTTGAAGGCTTCCAGAACGAACCGCAACGTTATATGCTCGCAACTGACGTCTTTGTGCTTGTTTCCCATCACGAATCCTTTGGTTTAGTTCTCACAGAGGCACGGGAAGCCGGTTGCGCTATTATTGCTAGTGATGTAGATGGCATTCCGGAAACTTTGGATAATGGGCAAGCTGGAGTTTTAGTGCCAGCTAAAGATAGCGAAGCTGTGGCAGTTGCGTTAACAGAATTACTTAGTAACCCTTCGGCACTGCAAAGGTGGAAGTGCCTTGCAAAACAAAATCTAGAGCGATTTAGTGCTACGCGGGTTACTCAAGAAACACTTGCCGTATATCAGGAATTAATCCCAAACTATAATCTATTTGAATTAGTTTGAAACATCGAGAAAGTGCGGACTAAATATTCTAGGATTCGCGCTAGATTGCAACATAAAGCCAGCAAAGGCACTCGTAGTAGTCGAAGACGTTCTCGACAACATTGTCTTATACAGCAGATTGCGTTGTTATTAAATACACGTAGAGACTATTCTGTGCTACGTCTGTGAGCGGGTTTTGGGTTTTACGCCTGTACCTCATTTACCTGAAATCTGCTGTATCTATATAGGACAACAAGAATTGACTGAACCGTCTATTTATAAGTATTGGGCAATTGAGAGAAATCACCAAACCGCTCGTTAAAATCTGTACAAAGCTACCTAAAGATAGTCAATACTAGACAATAACGTTTGTAATCTTAGTCCAAATTGATAAGACTACTGGGATAAACGGCAATCCCACTATCCCCTCAAATGCTTTAGGGATTACTTTGCGAACTATATTAATACTTCCATTGGTATCAGCATTTATTGTTCTACCAGTGGAAGTTTTATATAAACCGCGTTTAATTCGCTTACCACTAAATACTGGCTTGTCTTCTTTTTTATCGCCATATCTAGGTAACTCATCACTATCCAATGCACTAGCTTTCGACGTGTAACTTTCTTCTGTCACGGTTACATCAATACCTGCTAATTCTGCTTTGTAAGTCAATAAGTTAATTAATTTGGCGTGTGGAATTTTTGTAAAATCTTGGTTGTTCTTTTTATCAATATTTATATCTTGTTTCCAAAAAGAATTGTTACCGATTATTAGATGTCCTATATTATTTATCTGACACCAATCGATAACTCGGCGGCTAACAGTATGAAGATAATTATCTATTCGTCTATCACGTTTACCGTTGAGTGATTTTGTTTGGCGATAAGCTCCAAGTGATTGTGATGAAGCTACTCGTTTATTAAAGAATTGGTTAATACTTTTTAATGGTCTACCGTTTACCAGCAACGGTTTGACACCGGGTTGGTTGGAGGTTATAGCCATTAAATTGTTTAAACCTAAGTCTACACCTGCGACGTATTCACTGCTGCTTTTTACAGCATCTTCTACAGTGTAAACAACTTCAATAGCGTAATGGTCAACCTTCGGTACTATTCGTACTTGAGCGATATTTTTCGCGCTAGTAGGAAATTCGATATTAGTTTGTGAAAGTTTAACAATACCTTTGATTAGCGCTGGCTTAGATATTGCATCATTCGGATATATCACAACATTTCTACCACGTTCTTTATGTTTGTATCCGGGTATTTTCGGTTCACCAAGATACTTATCTGGATTTTTAGTCCAATCTTTAAACGCAGCCGTCCAACCTTTCCAAGCGTCCGTTACTCTACGAACAATTTGCTTACTAACTTTAGTTGGCAAATAACGATAAGCTTCTAATGTTTTAGTTTGATGATATATATCGATTGAGTTGTAATATTTGCGCGTCTCAAAATAGTATTGGCGTTGTACATAATTTGCAGAGTTATACAAATGTTTTGACTGTAACGCCAAGTTATCGCACTCTTTCCAAAATTTATGCTGACGACTAATAACGTGTTTTTCTACTAGCTGCATTGTTTCGACCTCATCATGTTGCTATACTATCTAGTATATCAGATGCCTTGAGTCATTACAATGTCTAAAACAAAATTTAAGCCAGATAACAATGTAGCCTACGACAAAGCCCCAGTCCAATTTAAAGTTTTACCGGGGGTGAGAGAAAAGCTTAGAACTATACCAAACTGGCAACATCGTCTTAGAGAGTTTGTAGATAGTTTGATTGAAGATATAGGTAAACAGTAAGCTTTGTCTAATTATGGGTAGAAATTAACTTACAGCTTCAACCCCTCGACAGCACAATGCAATCTGGAACATTACACTTTGTTTATGCTATCGGAACCAAAGCATGGTGGGTGTCGCAGACTAGCAGAGATACTGGAAGACGTTTCACATGATAGAGATGTTTCGGCGAAACGTCTCTAGGATTTATCCCACGGTTATCCAATTTTACACCGATGTGAAAATTAATTATGCGTTGCCCTCCCCCGTCCCAGAGGAGGACAGCATTTCCACTACGCTCAATGCAAGCATTCTGTTAAAAATTTGCTTACCATATAATCGCTTATTTTTGCGACACAAGTGATTGTCTTTATACAATATTTATTTTTATCTCAATCAACTTTACTAAAATAGGACTTACGCATTGACAAAAAACACCAAATAGGAGGTATGGATTTCAGGAATTAAAACCTGATTTTTCTTTTGTTTTTTAGCGATCGCTACCCATTTGAAGATTATTGTCAAAAGCCTGAAACGGCGATTTTACATTCATGCATATTATGTGCAATTTGTACAGTACGTAAATCCTATAAAATATAAAGATTCAGTAAATTTGATTGAGATACTTAAAATATTTTGTAAGATATAGCCATATTAGGAATAATTGGCTTACTATAACCATTTTTGAACCTTTCCTGAGTCTAGGAAAGGGTTCTGAAAATTTTCTACTTTTCATTTAATGAATTATTTGCATACAAGGAGATAAGTATTATGAAACAATTAAATAATTGTAAAGAATCAAATCCCTTGTCTTTTGCCCAACAGCGACTGTGGTTTTTTGAACAACTCGATCCAAATAGCCCAACCTATCACATTTCTAAGGGACTGCACTTGCAAGGCAACCTCAACGTGGAAGTCTTGCAACAGACTCTGGATACCATTGTTGCCCACAACGAAGCACTGCGAACTAACTTCACAGCACAGGATGGCATCCCCGTACAGTTAATTAACGAGCCGAAGTTAGTTGAACTCGTGGTGATTGACTTGAGGGATTGTCCAGAAGCAGAACGCACCACCCAAGTAGAAAGGCTGCTAGAAGATGAGGTGCAACGCCCTTTCAATTTAGCATCAGACTTGATGCTACGTGCCTGCTTGCTTCAGCTATCTCCACAAGAACATATCCTACTGTTGGTAATGCACCATATCGCCTCCGATGAGTGGTCAATAAGCATTTTATTTGAACAGTTGACAACCCTTTATCAAGCATTTCTAGAAGGAAAGCCCAATCCTCTGGCAAAAATGCCCATCCAGTATGCCGACTTTGCCCAATGGCAACGCCAACGGCTCTCTAGTGAAGTGATAGAAAACCAAATCAACTATTGGAAACAGCACCTGGCAGGTGCTACTCCAGTACTGGAATTACCCACTGATAAACCGCGTCCACCAGTCCAAACCTACCGGGGTGCAAAGCAATCTTTCGTACTACCCCAGAGTTTATGTGCAGCGCTGCATAGAGTGTCACAACAAGAGGGTGTGACACTGTTCATGACATTGTTGGCAGCGTTTCAAACCCTACTATATCGTTATACTGCACAAGAAGACATCCTGGTAGGTTCTCCCATCCCAGGTCGAAATTTACCGGAAACCAAACAAGTAATTGGACTTTTTGTCAATACCCTGGTATTACGTACCGATATGTCGGGGAACCCCAGTTTTCGGGAATTGTTGCAAAGGGTGCGATCGCTAGCAATGTCTGCCTATGCACAACAGGACTTGCCCTTTGAAAAGCTGGTAGAAGAACTGCAATTAGAGCGATCGCTCTCGTATCACCCTTTATTTCAGGTAATGTTTGTCTTGATGGATTCTGCAAGACAAACACTCTATTTGCCAGGACTGACCTCAACTACCTTTGACTTAGATAACGTCACCTCTAGGTTTGATTTAACGTTGTCAATCAAAGAAACAGAACATGAATTGCAGGGATGGTGGGAATATAACACTGATCTGTTTGATGCTGCCACTATTACCAGGATGATAGGGCATTTCCAAACATTACTGGATTCAATAGTTGCTAATCCACAGCAGCAGATTTCCGAATTGCCACTGCTCACACCAGCTGAACGACACCAGTTACTGTTTGAGTGGAACGATACTCAGGCAGACTATCCACAAAATAAGTGTATCCATGAGTTGTTAGAACAGCAAGTAGAGCGCAACCCAGACACTGTAGCAGTTGTGTTTGAAAACCAGCAAGTTAGCTATCAGGAATTAAATAGTCGTGCTAACCAATTGGCGCACTACCTAAAGACTTTGGGTGTAGGATCGGATGTACTGGTTGGCATATGTGTGGAACGTTCCATAGAGATGGTTGTGGGAGTGTTGGGGATTCTGAAAGCGGGTGGGGCTTATGTGCCTTTAGACCCAACATATCCCAAAGAGCGATCGAGGTTCATGCTGCAAAACTCTCAACCGAAGGTCTTTTTGACTCAGGATTTTCTGAAAACGGAACTACCGGAAATAAAAACTACAGTTGTTTGTCTCGATACAGATTGGCATTTAATTGCCCAGCAATCAGAAGAAAACTTAAACCAAACGGCAACAACTGCCAACTTAGCCTATGTGATTTATACCTCTGGCTCAACCGGAACTCCTAAAGGGGTAAAAGTCACACACGGTAATTTGTGTCATTACGCCCAGGCAATGGGACTGGCGCTAGGGATTACGGCAGAAGATGTATATTTGCATACAGCATCTATTGCTTTCTCCTCTTCCGTCAGGCAGTTAATGGTGCCTCTGGCTAGTGGCGCTACTGTCACACTTGCGACTTCCGAACAGAGAAAAGACCCAAGAGCGCTGTTTGCGGGAATTAAACAACACGATGTCACGGTTATTGATATCGTCCCCTCCTACTGGCGCAACTGCGTTCACACACTAATTAGCTTAGAACCTGGGACGAGCCAAGCCCTATTAGACAACAAATTGCGCTTGATTGTGTCTGCCAGCGAACCCCTGCTGTCTGATATTCCCACTCAGTGGACGTTTGGTTTCAAACATAGCGCACGATTAATAAATATGTTTGGTCAAACAGAAACCTGTGGGATTGTTGCAACCTATCCGATTCCTGCCCAACAGGATGAGCGGGTAAAAATCGTCCCTCTTGGTCGCCCAATTCCTAACACGCAGATTTATCTGCTCGACTCTCATATGCAACCTGTTCCCATCGGTGTGGCAGGAGAACTGCACATTGGCGGTGTTGGACTGGCGCAAGGCTACCTCAATCGCCCAGAGTTGACAGATGAAAAATTCATCCCCAACCCCTTTATTCAAGAAGAGGGGGCACGTATCTACAAAACTGGGGACTTAGCTCGCTTTTTGCCCAATGGTAACATTGAGTTTCTCGGTCGCGGTGACTACCAAGTAAAAATACGGGGTTTCCGCATTGAGTTGGGAGAGATAGAGGCTGTACTGAGCCAACACCCATCTATAGTTCAGACTGTAGTCATTGCTTATGAACACATCCCCGGCGATAAACGCTTAGTAGCCTACGTCGTCCCGAATCAACAAACTACAGCCACAATTAGTGAGTTGCGTCGCTTCCTTAAGGAAAAGCTGCCTGAGTACATGATACCTTCTGTTTTTGTATTCCTAGAAGCCCTACCCCTAACTCCTAGCGGCAAAGTAAACCGCAGCGCCCTTCCAGCACCTGAGCAAGCCTTGCAAGAGTCGGAAGTAACTTTTGTTGCTCCCCGCGATGATTTAGAACAAAAGCTTTCGCAAATCTGGGAAGAAGTTTTAGGTATCCAACCCATTGGCATCATGGATAACTTCTTTGATCTGGGGGGGCATTCCTTGCTAGCTGTGCGCTTATTCTCAAACATTGAGCAGACATTCGGCAAAAAACTTCCCCTATCTTCCCTGTTTCCATCAGCGACTGTAGAAGCTCTTGCTGAAACTATTTCTCAAACAGAATTAGCTGTTGATAATCAAGTTTCGTCAACATTGGCTGAGAATAAATCAAAAACTTCTTGGTCATCCCTGGTAGAAATTCAGCCCACAGGTTCCAAACCACCTTTATTTTGTATCCATCCCCTTGGTGGAGAAACTTTATGTTACCGCGATTTGGCAAATCATCTAGGATCGGAGCAACCAGTTTATGGGTTACAACCAATTGGGTTAGATGGAAAACAGCCTCACCATACTCGCATTGAAGACATGGCATCGCACTATATTCAAGAAATTCAGAAGATTCAGCCCAATGGTCCTTATTTTCTATTAGGGTGGTCTTTTGGAGGTTTTGTTGTCTACGAAATGGCTCAACAACTTTACTCTCAAGGTGAGAAAGTGGATCTTGTCGGGATGATTGACAGCACTCGTCCAGGTTATTCTAAGCGATCGCCATTTTTAATCCGAGTTTTTCTGCACTTAAATAATATTTTCCGACGAGGACCGGCTTATATCTGGGAAAAGGCTGTGGGTTGGAGCAACCAGGGCAAGTATGAGATTCAACAGAGATACAAGCGTTACGTAAATGCGACACAACATTTATTAGATATTACGCCGCATTTAGCAGATGATGACGAACACTTAGAAGTTATAGGCGCTAATGTGCAAGCTCTAGACAAATATATTTTTCAAGTTTACCCCGGTCGAATGACCCTTTTTCGGACTGAAGATGAAAATCGCTACGAAGCGATCGGCGAAACATACGATCCTCAATTCGGTTGGGGTGATATCATCACTGGAGGAATAGATATCAATTACATTCCCGGTTCTCACTTATCTGTGATGGAAGAACCCTATGTACAGGTAATAGCAGAACAATTAAAGGTTTACCTAGAAAAGGCTCATGGAATCAACTTAAAGGATTACAGCAGATTTCAGGTAAATGTATAAAACCCCTCTCCTTGCAGAGACATAGCACAGAATAGTCTCTATATGTCAATACAGTTCAGTTAGCGTCAAAAGCTTTAAACTGCGTAGGTTGGGTTGAGGAACGAAACCCAACATTTTCGGGAGGTTTGTTGGGTTTCACGACCTTCAACCCAACCTACAATTATCCTTAACACCAAGCATATTGCTCTATATGTATTCAATTACAGCGCAATTTGCTGTACCTATTTTAACGGCATACCTAATCTTAATTAACTAATATTTATTATTTAGTTAACTCAACGTTAATTTGAAAACATTAATACTAATATTTATTATTTAGTTAACTCAACGTTAATTTGGAAACTTTAGTATTTAGGCGAGTGAAAAGTTGAAAAGACAAATACAACTTCAAAACTAAATACTGATGAAAAAAGCTAAGTTTTCGACTTTACTGATTGGTTTTGCATCTGCTTCTTTACTTACTGTTGCATTTGCTCTATTGCCTAAGATTGCACCAGCTCAAGTCTCAACAAGTGTGCATTTAACTATGGGTAATCCTAGTGGTGCTGGCACTTCTAACCTCAACAACTATTTATTGAATAAATCGCAATACGCAACATCACATAACTGTGGTAAAAGAATCCCAAACTGGGTTAGCTGGCAGTTAAAGTCATCTTGGCTTGGCAGTGCACCACGACAAGATGACTTCCGTGCAGATACCACGCTACCTTCAGGCTGTTATCGAGTTGTTACCGGTGACTACACTAACAGTGGATTTGACCGGGGACATATGACACCCTCGGCAGACAGAACAAACACTATTCCGAACAATTCTGCAACATTTTTGATGACAAACATAATTCCACAAGCCCCTGATAACAATCAAGGAGTGTGGGCAAGACTAGAAGACTACGCCAGAACTTTACTGAGCAGCAATGATCTATATATCATTTCTGGTGCATACGGCACAGGTGGCACTGGGTCGAATGGATTTAAGAGCGTCATTTCAAGCAATAACATTGTAGTACCAGCAAGAACTTGGAAGATAATTGTGGTTGTGCCTAAAGGCGGAACAGCAAGTAGTGTTAATAATTCTACACGCGTTATTGCTGTTGATATACCTAATGGTCAGGGAGTCCGAAACGCTAACTGGCGCGATTACAGAGTTACTGTTGATTCAATTGAAGCTGCAACTACTTATAACTTCCTATCCCAAGTTTCTAGTTCTGTTCAAAGTGTAATTGAATCCAGAGTTGATACTCAGTAAAACTCAATCCAATAATTAAAAGTATTTAGCCTGTCTAATATTAGACAGGCTAATGCCAATTTTATCGGTTACGCCCTGTGCAACTTCATACATACAGCAGATTGCGCTTTCATCGAATACAAGAGACGTAGCACTTGGTAGTCTCTACGTTTTTTCTACCAGATGTCTAATGGTATGAAGTTTTAGTGTGTTTAGGTTTCCACGACTTTAGTTGCAAGTCCTGCTAAATCCCCTGACTGAATTTTACCAACCACGTAAACGTCAATATTTATTTCACCCACACGAAAAACTTGAATATCACTCAGGTTGCTTTCAAGCACTTCTACCAGGTTACGATACTTGCCTACGTTTTCTTTTTGTTGTTCGTCATGCCATTCTTGCTCTTGTGCAAGATTTCTGAAAAGATAAGATAGGTCAACTGTTTCTACTGGTGAGTTCTCTGGATGATTGGTTAATTCTAAAATTTTCTCAGGAGTTAAGGGTTGTTTAACGCCTGACCATAAGAAAGGTTCAAAAGCAAAATCTGACTCACTTGGCATGAGCAAGTCAGTAGAAGCCTCTTTAAGTTTTGCAGTAATCTCATCAGAATTACTCATCTGCTCACTTCTCCAAGTCTAAATGTATTTAGCAATAAACTGACAAAGACCAACATTCAGTATACGTTGACGTGCAACAACATAGATCATTCCTTCTTTACCGGGGAGAAATTCGACAAACGCGCGAATAGGTATAATCTGCAAAAGTAACGCAGTAAGTATTTTTACATGATTAGCTGCGTAGACGCTTATAAGGCTTGTCGTTAGACATCGCTCAAGATGCCTTTGCCGTTAGTTGCAGTTTGGGTAGGTTGAGTGGCTGTAATCGTGACAATTGAAGGAACTTGTGAAATAGATTTTTTACTTCCCTTTCGATTAGAGCCACCTGCTTTTGAATACTCCATGCTGTTTCTGCCGTACATACTCGCGACTCCAATAAGCATCCTCTCAGACAGTTGCGAGAGTGTTTTGTCCATCTGAGTTATAGTTTTACGAGATTCCTCAAGATTAGACAGAAGCGTATTATGGGCTTCTAGGGTGGCACGGGTGTTAGTGATGAGGCTAGTGTAAGCTTCAATGGTTAATCCGTGTCCTAAATCCAGATTCTCATGAATGGATTTAAGCAGTGCGAGACGGCGTTGAGCTTTGTCTACAGCAGCAGAACCGCGAGTTTTTAGAGACATGGGAGATATTTGTTGAATAGTTCTCTTTCAAGATAGTGGGATGCCCTTCTACGTGATAAGAGTATTTTCGGGGATTTAATTAAGACTAAAATTAAAATTTTAGTAGTATTTTTACGTAAATTATTATATCTGTCCCTTGTTTCAGGATAAATGCAATGCAATTTAGTAACAGCGATCGCCAACCTAACTTTTGCGATCGCCAACCTAACTTTTGCGATCGCCAACCTAACTTTTGCGATCGCCAACCTAACTTTTGCGATCGCCACACTAACTTTTGCGATCGCCACACTAACTTTTGCGATCGCCACACTAACTTTTGCGATCGCCACACTAACTTTTGCACGTAAAGACGTAGCAGTGCTACGTCTCTACAAGGAGAGGGGTTTTATATATGTACTTCCTAAGGAGTGAAATCTGCTGTAGCTTTTGCGATCGCCGAAATCACAATTTACTAAGCCCAAATCCTCGTAGAGACGTTCCGCCGGAATGTCTTTACATTTCATTTCGACTTATCCGGCTTGTCCCCTGATTCGTCTTATTCGGCTAGTTCTTAAAAATTGCTGACGGCGATGCCTACAGCAAAGGCATCGCCTTAGAGATTTTAGACCCAAAATCTAAAATCCTAAAGCGCGAATTATTTATTCACTGCTGCTGCTTCTCGTGCCGCAGTTGCTTGATCTGGGTGAATACCCAAGCGTGTAAGATTAATCCTTCCCTTATTATCAATCTCGCGCACTTTCACAATCACTTCATCACCAACTGCCACTTCATCTTCAACTTTGCCAACGCGGTAGTCAGCTAGTTGAGAAATATGGATCATTCCTTCTTTGCCGGGGAGAAATTCGACAAACGCCCCGATAGGTATAATCCGCGTAACTTGCCCAACGTAGACATCACCTTCATGCAGCTTGCGCGTCATGCCTTGGACAATGTTGCGTGCTCTCTTCGCTTTATTTTCATCCACCGCAGAAATAGTCACCGTGCCATCATCTTCGATGTCAATCTTGGCACCAGTTTCTTCTGTAATGCCCTTAATCGTCTTGCCTCCGGGTCCGATGACCAGACCAATCATGTCTGGATCAATCTTAATGGTCAACAAGCGTGGGGCGTAAGGTGAAGTTTCTGTGCGTGGTTGCTCGATGCAAGCGAGCATTTTTTCCAGAATGTGCAATCGAGCCGATTTAGCTTGATTGACAGCTTGGGCGATAACATCCAAAGACAAACCAGAGATTTTCATGTCCATTTGCAAGGCGGTGATTCCAGTATCCGTCCCAGCAACTTTAAAGTCCATGTCGCCCAAAAAGTCTTCAATGCCCTGAATATCGGTAAGAATTCGCACTTCGTCGCCTTCTTTAATCAGACCCATTGCCGCACCGCTGACGGGTTTGGTAATTGGTACGCCGGCATCCATCAAAGCTAAGGTAGAACCGCACACCGAACCCATTGAGGTGGAACCGTTGGAAGAAAGCACTTCCGACACGACCCGAATCACGTAGGGAAAATCTTCTTTTGATGGTAGCACGGGTAAGAGCGATCGCTCTGCCAAAGCTCCGTGACCAATTTCGCGGCGTCCTGGTGCCCGTAAAGGTTTCGTTTCCCCAACCGAGTAAGGGGGGAAGTTGTAATGATGCAAATAACGCTTTTGTTGATCTGCTTGCATGTCATCATTTAAGTTTTGGGCATCTCCTGGTGTGCCAAGGGTGCAAGCAGTTAATACCTGGGTTAGTCCCCGGTTAAATAAACCGCTGCCGTGGACTCGTCGAGGTAATAAACCAACTTGACAAGAAACAGGACGCACTTCATCAAGTCTGCGACCATCAACCCGAACATTATCTTCGACGATTTGCCGCCGCATAAACTGTTTGGTAATGTCTTTAAAAGTGTTACCTAGTGCTTTGCTATTTGCGGTTGCAGCTACTCGAATAGCGTCTTCTTCTGGAAGTTCGTCGATCTCGATTTTAATTTTATCCTTCACCTCATCCAAAGCTGTATCTCGTTCGGTTTTGGTGAAACTAAATTGTGACAGGATTTTTTTAATTTCATCGTTAGCGCGTGAGCGAATAAAATTCTCTAGCGTCAAGTCTGCTTCTGGTGGTTCTTGTTGCACCATTTGCAAACCCAATTCTGCCATCAAATCTTCTTGCGCTTTAATTAAGTCGCGCACTGCTTCGTAGCCAAAATCAATTGCTTCGATAATGTCTCGTTCTGACAATTGATTTGCCCCAGCTTCTACCATGATCACACCATCCGGCGAACCTGCAACCACCAAATCGAGGTCGCTGGCATCAATTTCTGCATAGGTTGGGTTAATGATGAAATCATCTCCCACCAAACCAACCCTGACTGCTGCCATCGGTCCATAAAATGGTATCTGGGCAATCAAAGTAGCAATTGAAGCACCTGTAACTGCCAACACATCGGGTGGTACTTCTTCATCCATTGATAGCGTTACTGCGACAATTTGCAGGTCATCTCGCAACCATGAAGGGAACAAGGGACGCATGGGACGGTCAATTAGACGGCTAGTCAGAATTGTTTTCTCTGGGGGACGACCTTCTCGCCTCATTATCCCTCCAGGTATTCTACCTGCTGCGTACAGTCTTTCTTCGTAATCTACAGTGAGGGGAAGAAAATCAATGCCTTCTCTGCCTGCCGATCGCGTAGCTGTCACTAACACTGCTGTATCCCCAGATTGTATCAAGACTGACCCACCAGCCTGGGGAGCTAGTAAACCAACCTTCAGTCGAATATCCCGTCCGTCGAAGGATATTGACTTATCAACTTCTGCCATTCAGTTTTTTTTCCTTCTATGCACGCTATTCTCTTTCTGTGGCAATCCTAACATTTATGCACTATGACTGACGGTGGAGTACATACAAAGACAACAACTGATGGCAGCAGAGTGCGCTTTTCATCCTTTGTGAAATCTTAGCCTGGAGATAAATGTCTCAAAGGTTGCCGATTGCTACACTCTCATTAAAGGTATATTAGTTTGAAAGCCCAAATTGAACGTCATCCCAGGAGCGCCCAATTTCTTGGTTAACCATGATAGATCCTTACCTACAGCAGATTGCGTTTTTATTGAATATACGTAGAGACGTTCCGGCGGAACGTCTCTACAGGGTTTTGGATTTTATGCATGTACCTCTATTTAATAAATGAAATTATTGCAAAAGTAAAAAGACAAAATAAACAAATTAAAAGATTTAGTTTGACGAATGACAATTTTACATGGTAGTTGGTTACTTCAAAATCAGGGCAGTTGTTTATTTGTTTGGGGAGAGACTTGGCGTTCTTTCGATGTGAATTTGTCTTTAGATGCCACCGAAATTCCACAACATCCATTTGCCATCGATGCGCTGGAATTAGTGGAATGGTTAAATTCCCATAACATGACAATTGCCAAGTTCATACAGCCACAAGTGGCTTTAACTAAAACTGGTAAAAGCAGAAAAGAAGTTGAAAAGAATACAAATAATTTGCGAATATACACGCAAATTGTTTCCTTACCAACTTATATTTCAGAAAGCGGTGAAGAAATAGCGATCGCTCCAAAACATTCTGCCACATTAGGAGAGCAAGCAGAATCGCCACAATACCTGCAACCTTGGCTTGTTGAGGGTTTTTGTCTCAACCCAAGCGAAGCAATAGAATTTCTCACTTCTCTACCCCTGAGTGCTGCAAAGGTTGAGGATGCCTTTTTAGGAGGAGATTTGCGCTTTTGGTCGCAAATTGCCCGTTGGAGTTTAGATTTAATCTCGCGAGGGAAATTTTTACCGACAATTCAAAGACAATCAGATGAAGCGATCGCGGCTAAATGGCAAGCACTAATTGATAGTGCTGTCGATCAAACTCGTCTAGAAAAATTTGCCGCAAAGATGCCTTTGGTTTGCCGCATGTATAAGGAACTGGAGACTGAGAAATCTACCCAATCGCTACTTCGTGTAGACTTTCCAGTAGAATCTGCTGAATTGCTGTTAGGATTTCTTCACCAAACCATAGATACTCAAGTTCGCAAAATGGTAGGTTCCCAACCTTTGCTAGAAGCCAGGATAATGGCATCTCTACCACCGACAATAAAGTTGTGGCTGCAAGCTTTAAATAGTATATCTCAAACAGTTAACGCCGATACAGTTGGAGTGGAAAGATTAGCAGCGGCGTTGAAAACTTGGACTTTGCCAGTACAATACGAACTAACGGGAAAAACTTTATTTCGCACTTGTTTTGAATTGCGTCCTCCAGAGTCAGGAGAAACAGATTGGTTGTTAGCTTATTTCTTGCAAGCGGCTGACGATCCAGGATTTATAGTAGATGCAGCAACAATTTGGCATAATCCAGTTGAGCAATTAGTTATTCAAAATCGGACAATTGAACAGCCTCAAGAAACATTTTTGCGCGGTTTGGGATTAGCTTCGCGATTTTACCCGCCAATTGCATTGAGTTTGGAAACGGAAAATCCTCAATCTTGCCGTCTCAATCCAATGCAAGGATATGAGTTTATCAAGTCGGTAGCGTGGCGTTTTGAAGACAGTGGTTTAGGGGTAATATTGCCTGCAAGTTTGGCGAATCGTGGAGATATTGCCAACAAATTAGGTTTAAAAATTATGGCACAACCTCCAAACAAACAAGGGCGTTTGGGTTTGCAAAGTCTGCTAAATTTTGAGTGGCAATTGGCAATTGGTGGACAGACAATTTCTAAGGCGCAATTTGACAGATTAGTGGCATTAAATAGTCCACTAGTAGAAATTAACGGTGAGTGGGTAGAGTTGCGTCCTCAAGATATTAAAACAGCTCAAGCATTTTTTGCTTCTCGTAAAGAACAAATGACGCTTTCTTTGGAAGATGCTTTGCGTTTGAGTACTGGGGACACTCAGACAATTGAAAAATTACCAGTAGTTAGTTTTGAAGCATCTGGAGCATTGCAAGAGTTAGTTGGAGCTATAACAAATAATCAGGCGATCGCACCTTTGCCCATACCAGAAAGTTTTCAAGGACAATTACGACCTTATCAAGAACGGGGAGTGGCTTGGCTGGCATTTCTAGAACGTTGGGGTTTAGGTGCGTGTCTTGCCGACGATATGGGACTTGGTAAAACGATCCAGTTAATTTGTTTTTTATTATACCTGAAACAAGAAGAAGCGTTAGAAAAACCAACATTACTTGTATGTCCAACTTCAGTGTTAGGAAACTGGGAACGCGAAGTTAGGAAATTTGCCCCAAGTTTGAAAGTTGTACAATATCACGGTGACAAACGTCCGAAAGGGAAAGCGTTTGCAGAAGCCGTAAAAAAGCAAGATTTAGTTATTACTAGTTACTCACTGGTTTACCGAGATATCAAGTTATTACAAAGCGTTTCTTGGCAAGGAATTGTTTTAGACGAAGCGCAGAATGTGAAAAATTCGGAAGCAAAGCAGTCCCAAGCAGTGCGACAATTAGAAGCAAGTTTTCGTATTGCTTTGACGGGTACACCTGTAGAAAATAGATTACAAGAATTATGGTCTATTTTAGACTTTCTCAATCCGGGATATTTAGGAACTAAGCAATTTTTTCAGCGACGGTTTGCCATCCCAATTGAAAAGTATGGTGATACGGCTTCTTTGCGACAATTGCGCTCATTAGTACAGCCGTTTATTTTGCGTCGTCTGAAAAGCGATCGCGAAATTATTCAAGACTTGCCAGAAAAGCAGGAAATGGCAGTATTTTGTGGTTTAACTCCCGAACAAGGCACACTTTATCAAAAAGTCGTTGATGAGTCTTTAGCTGAGATTGAAACAGCAGAAGGATTGCAACGTCGGGGAAAGATTTTAGCTTTATTGATTAAATTAAAACAAATCTGCAATCACCCATCGCAATATTTAAAGCAAAATACTTTAGAACATCATAATTCTGGTAAATTGCAGCGGTTAGAGGAAATGTTAGATGAAGCGATATCAGAAGGCGATCGCGCTTTAATTTTCACACAATTTGCTGAATGGGGCAAGTTACTCAAACCCCATTTAGAAAAGCAGCTAAAGCGAGAAATTTTCTTTTTATACGGTAGCACCTCCAAAAAACAACGCGAGGAAATGATAGACCGTTTTCAACACGATCCCCAAGGACCACCAATAATGATTCTTTCTCTCAAAGCTGGTGGTGTCGGACTTAATTTAACACGAGCAAATCATGTTTTTCACTATGACAGATGGTGGAATCCCGCAGTAGAAAATCAAGCCACAGATAGAGTATTTCGTATTGGTCAAACTCGCAATGTACAAGTGCATAAATTTGTCTGCACAGGCACTTTAGAAGAAAAAATTCATGACATGATAGAAAGTAAGAAACAACTTGCTGAACAAGTTGTTGGTGGAGGTGAAGAGTGGTTAACAGAAATGGATACAGACCAACTCCGCAACTTACTATTACTTGACCGCAGTGCAATAATAGACGAGGATTCAGAATGAAAAAATGGTTATTAGACATCTCCAGAAAAGACGTAGCAGTGCTACGTCTCTACAAGGGTTTGGGACAACGCGTAGTTCATTTTCACTCCTATGTCTATTAGTTAGTTGTTATTGGATGACTATTGACCATTGACTATTGACTATTGACTATTTACCAACTAACAAAGATGACAAATTACACACTAGAAGCGAGTCGAGAATGGTGGTCACAAAGGTGGCTTGATTTATTAGATTCCTATCGTTTTAAAAAGCGCTTGGAACGTGCGAGAACTTATGCTCGTCAGGGAAATGTCCTCAGCATAGAATTTAAAGGTGAAAAGGTATTAGCTAAGGTGCAAGGTAGCGAAGTTGAACCATATAAAGTTTCTCTTTCTCTTGATACTTTCAGCGATGAAGAGTGGGGTTATGTGATTGAAACAATGTCTAAAAGATCGATTTTTGCGGCAAAACTTTTAGCGGGAGAAATGCCACAAAATATCGAAGATGTATTTACTAGAAATGGTCTTTCCCTCTTTCCTTTCACTTTATCAGATGTTCATAGTAAATGCTCTTGTCCTGATAAAGCAAATCCGTGCAAACATGTTGGCGCAATTTACTATCAATTAGGCGATCGCTTTAGTGAAGATCCTTTTGTACTATTTCAATTGCGTGGAC
The DNA here is from genome assembly GCA_019358985.1 of Tolypothrix brevis GSE-NOS-MK-07-07A. Classification (GTDB taxonomy): domain Bacteria; phylum Cyanobacteriota; class Cyanobacteriia; order Cyanobacteriales; family Nostocaceae; genus Hassallia; species Hassallia brevis. The sequence continues at coordinate 22,558 of JAHHIJ010000008.1, forward strand.
GCACTAAAGAGCAAATTATCAGCGATTTACGGCAATTACGCAGCGCTCATAATCAACAGACGGAAATAATATCTGCCGAAACAACGAACAACGAACAACCAACAACTAACACTCAACATTCTGTAAAAATTGACTCTTTCTGGCAATATAATGAGCCGTTAGAGTCTTCTTTAGTAGTAATTGTGCCATCGAATAGCGAGACAGTGTTAGATGTTTTGGGGTCAATTCCTCTGGCAAAGGAAGAAGAAAATGCAGTAAATTTAACTTCTGCCGATGTGGTAATGAAATATTTGGATACAGTCTATAAAGATGTCAGCCAAAAGGCTGTTTTAGCTGCGATGAATTTAGGAGGAAGTTGAATAAGTTTAGGTGCTTTTCTTGCTGAAGATAAAATGTATTTATTTACACCCAGCACAGATTACTTTTAGTTTGATTATTTTGTTAGTAAGATTTATACCAGTGATTGAATATTATAAAAGCAGAGTAATTCTCTCTATAGCAACATGGAACTCCAAAATAAAATAATTTCTGTAGAACTTGCTGATGGGACAAGTGTTAAAGTAGAAGCTACACCGATAGGCGATCGCAAAATAAATTTTCACACCCGACCTTTTAGCGAAGTAACCGACACCATAGAATCTCTGTCTAAAGAAATTGCCGAAGCATTGCACAAAATTAAGCCAGATAGATTCACTGTAAAATTTGGTATAGAAATAGGCATTGAATCTGGAAAACTCACAGCTTTACTGGTGAAAGGTACATCTACGGCAAATCTGGAAATTACTTTGGAGTGGGGTAACTAATTGCTGACTGAGGATATTTATCTGTTGTTATAGAGGAGTAGAATTACTAAGAAAATATCTAAATATATGTGTTTGAAAAAAGATAGCGATCGCATCCTTATTGCCCTCTTTCCCTCACCCATTGTCGCACTGCACGACGAATTGCCAATCTTCCATCCGCTCGATATTGTTCAATTAATTTTGGTAGTTCCCGAATTGGTAAACTCGGAAACACCATACTTGTCTCTGACTCTAAATATTCCCCGTCTTGCAGTTGATAAATCTTCAGTTTCCCAGAGTCATAACACCAAAGTTCTGGCACTCCCAAACGAGCATAAATCCCAAAGCGATCTAAAGATTTATTTGTAACATCAATTTCTAGTGCTAAATCAGGCGGTGGATCTTGATTTAAGTTTACATCAAGCCTTCCCCTAACTAAAGCTTCATTCTGAAAATAAAAGCAATTATCTGCCTCAACCCCTGCCATTTTCCTTTCTCTTCTCCAGGTAGTTGAGCCATAGCTTTCATAATTCAATTCCAATTCCTCAGCAATATCTTTGACTGCATCACTGATAACTTCTTTATAAATTTCGTGTTCAGGTAAAGGTGTCATAATTTCCAAAGTGCCATTATCATAAGCTATTCGTGCAGCCCGATGCTCTCCCAAATCGTTGAGGATATTTTCAAACTGTTGCCAGTCAATGCTGTAAAGTAGTATGCCATCGGCTCGGTGAGCAGCAATTGTCATTGACACGACCTCCGTAAATGGGCGTAATTAAACATAAATGGTACTTCTATTTCGTAGTGAGCGGTAAACCGCTCATAGTCTCATCTTATAAAAAAAGCCCCTGGTTTTTCAACAGGAGCCTTAAAATTATTGATTGTCAGTGATACAAAGTTAAAAACTAAAAACTTTGTAACCTAGTCAAGTGGTTTCATTGACATTACTGGTTCGGTATCACGGTTGATTCCTTTCTCAAATCCACCTGATGCTGCACGAGCGCGACCGGCGTGCCACAAGTGACCAATTAGGAAGAAGAAGCCCACGAAAAAGTGGAAACATGCCAACCAAGCGCGAGGAGATACGTAGTTGAAAGAGTTTATCTCCGTAGCCACACCACCCACAGAGTTCAAAGAACCCAGAGGAGCGTGAGTCATGTATTCAGCGGCACGACGAGCTTGCCAAGGCTGAATATCGTTCTTGATTTTTTCCAAGTCAAGACCGTTGGGACCGCGTAGAGGCTCCAACCAAGGACCGCGGAAATCCCAGAAGCGCATGGTTTCTCCACCGAAGATGATTTCACCAGTAGGAGAGCGCATCAGGTATTTACCTAGACCGGTAGGACCTTGTGCAGAACCGACGTTAGCACCCAAGCGTTGGTCACGAATCAAGAAGGTTAAAGCTTGAGCTTGAGAAGCTTCAGGACCAGTAGGACCGTAGAATTCGCTGGGGTAAGCGGTGTTATTGTACCAAACCATAAGGGAGGCGACAAAAGCCATCAAGGACACAGCGCCAATACTGTAGGAGAGGTAAGCTTCACCAGACCAAATCAAGGCGCGACGTGCCCAAGCAAAGGGTTTGGTGAGAATGTGGAAAATACCGCCTGCTATACAGACAAAGGCAACCCAAATGTGACCGCCAATGATATCTTCCATGTTATTGACGCTGACAATCCAGCCTTCGCCGCCGAAGGGAGATTTAATCAAATAACCGAAGATAGTGGCTGGGTTCAGTGTGGGGTTGGTAATGACGCGAACATCACCACCGCCTGGCGCCCAGGTGTCGTATACACCGCCAAAGAACGTTGCCTTCAACACCAACAGAAGGGCACCGCATCCTAAGATGATTAGGTGGAATCCGATGATGTTGGTCATCTTGTTCTTATCTTTCCAGTCGTAACCAAAGAACGAAGAATACTCTTCTAAGGTTTCTGGACCGCGAACGGCATGATAAATACCGCCAAAACCTAGTACAGCCGAGGAAATCAGATGCAGTACACCGACTACGAAGTAGGGGAAGGTATCGATGACTTCACCACCCGTACCAACACCCCAGCCCAGGGTGGCTATGTGAGGTAACAAAATCAAGCCTTGTTCGTACATCGGCTTTTCGGGAATGAAGTGAGCGACTTCAAACAAAGTCATCGCTCCAGCCCAGAATACAATCAAGCCAGCATGGGCTACGTGAGCGCCCAGCAGTTTACCGGATAAGTTGATTAGACGAGCATTACCAGACCACCAAGCGAATCCAGTGGATTCTTGGTCACGTCCGCTGCCCATTACCGAAGGTTTATTAGAGAGCGTTACCACGCGGTAGTACCTCTTCAGGGAATACAAATTGTTCGTGAGGTTGATCTTGAGGAGCCATCCAAGCGCGGATACCCTCGTTCAGCAAAATGTTTTTGGTATAGAATGTTTCAAACTCTGGGTCTTCTGCCGCACGCAATTCTTGCGATACGAAGTCATAAGCCCGCAAGTTCAGCGCCAAACCGACAATTCCAATTGCTGCCATCCACAAGCCTGTGACTGGGACAAACAACATGAAGAAGTGCAGCCAACGCTTGTTGGAGAAAGCAATGCCGAATATCTGTGACCAGAAACGGTTTGCTGTCACCATTGAGTAGGTTTCTTCTGATTGAGTTGGGTTGAAAGCACGGAAGGTATTTGCACCTTCGCCATCTTCAAACAGAGTATTTTCCACTGTTGCACCGTGAATCGCGCAAAGTAATGCACCACCCAATACACCAGCTACACCCATCATGTGGAAGGGGTTTAAGGTGAAGTTGTGGAAACCTTGGATAAACAAGATGAAGCGGAAAATTGCTGCTACGCCGAAGCTAGGAGCAAAGAACCAGCTTGATTGTCCCAAGGGGTACATTAAAAATACGCTGACGAATACAGCGATGGGGGCAGAAAATGCGATCGCATTATAAGGACGAATCCCTACTAAACGAGCGATTTCAAATTGTCGCAACATGAAGCCAATTAAAGCGAAGGCTCCGTGTAAAGCTACAAATGCCCACAATCCACCCAATTGAAACCAACGGGTGAAGTCGCCTTGTGCTTCTGGTCCCCACAGCAACATCAAAGAGTGTCCCAAGCTATTTGCTGGGGTGGATACTGCTACTGTCAAGAAGTTACAGCCTTCCAGGTATGATGAGGCTAATCCGTGGGTGTACCAAGAAGTGACGAATGTTGTACCGGTTAGCCAACCGCCTAATGCTAGGAAGGCGGTTGGGAATAATAATATCCCTGACCAACCTACGAATACAAAGCGATCGCGCTTCAACCAGTCGTCTAGTACGTCAAACCACCCTCTACTGGGGGCGCGTCCTACTGCGATGGTCATTTCAGGAAATCCTCTTTTTTACTAAAATTGCGACGTTTTTCACGTTTTGAGGAAGTGAAGTACCCCAGTTTGCCTTCGGCTGAAAAAGTTGCTCTCCAATTTCAACTAGCACAAAGACGGTCTTATTCGTCTTTAGGGTTTCCCATATCATCCGCCATTGCCACGTTAGGAACTTCCGAAGAAGTCGAGAACTAAATCCCGTGATGGTCTTACACAGCGTCCACAGGCAGCCGCCCGTCTACCACAGGCAGTGGGAAAAGTTTTACGACACGTTCACCTTGGATTTACAGCAAACGTTTTTTTGACACTCTTACCAGCTTACATGCTGTTGAGATTCTGAGAATCTGGCGAATTAATCAACGCCATTTCTCAGTTGCGCCTTCATAATCACCACTTACTGCTATATTTAGCTTGTGGTAACTTAATGATTCTTAATTTATCACATCTTGCTCGGTTTGCGTCGATCCACGTTAGTAAATCAGGTATCAAACACGAGGCTCCTAATTAATATGAATATCAGAATTTTTACAATTTGACACAGATTTTCTCAGAAATCTTAAAATAAAGAGTGAGAAAACTTGCTTGCAATACATCCTCTTGGGGTGGCAGACTTTGTTTTAGGTGAAGATATTACGGGAAATAGGCAGTTAAATGACGGCATCAACAACCATCAACAAAGGCGATCGCTCCGCTACAAACATTTTGCATCAAAAAGTTCTCGGTTCTCGTCGGTTCAGCAACTACTTGTGGGCAACTATCGTTACCTTAGGGTCAACAGGCTTTTTGCTGGCAGGGATATCCAGTTACCTCAAAGTCAATTTACTCATAGTTAGCGATCCAACTCAACTGGTATTCGTCCCTCAAGGATTGGTCATGGGGTTATATTCCATTGCTGGCTTTCTTTTAGCCTTATACCTGTGGTTGGTAACTTTATGGGATGTGGGAGGCGGATACAATGAGTTTGATCTGGAAACTGAGAAAATAAAAATTTTCCGCTGGGGATTTCCTGGCAAAAACCGCCGCATTCAGCTTGATTTTGCCACACAAGATGTACAATCTGTGCGAGTAGATATCAAAGAAGGTCTAAATCCACGTCGCGCTCTTTACCTACGAGCTAAAGGTCGCCGAGATATTCCCCTAACACGGGTAGGTCAACCATTATCGCTAACTGAGTTAGAAGTTAAAGGCGCCGAGTTAGCCCGCTTTTTGCAAGTTCCACTAGAAGGACTATGAGAAAGAGGGGGAAAGGGGAAAGGGGAAAATCACGACTCGTCGGTAAACAACTGAAATATGATGTGCCTCGCTGCACTGGTAGTTTAAGATCGCATTTTGACGGGTATGCTTAGTATGTGTGTAGTGTTTCATTCCACATGACCGAAAAAGTGGAATGGAAAACTAGCCAAAAATTTTTGTAAGTAACAATGCGCTTAAAAATTCCACAGTTTTTACTTGCTTTAGTGATTGTTGGTGGATTGATGTTGGGGGGATGTTCAGCACAGCAGGCTGCTAATAATGCTTCCCCATCCTCCACAGCTACCTCAGTAGCTACAGAAGCAAGCACCAAGACAACTACAGAGGCAAGCTCTGTATCTCCAAATCCAAATAATCAGAGTATTCCCGGAATGAAAGATTTACCAAGACTCGAAGGTAAGGCTACTGTGGTGATGACCGTGAAAGGTTCGCCAATTACGATCGAAGTAGACGGCACAAACGCCCCAATTACCGCTGGCAACTTCGTCGATTTGGTGCAACGGGGTGTTTACGATGGGTTATCTTTTCATAGAGTAGTGCGGGAACCACAACCGTTTGTGGCTCAAGGAGGCGATCCTAAAAGTAAAGATCCGAAGACGCCCACACAACTTTTGGGAACAGGTGGTTTTATTGACCCAAAAACTGGAACTGAACGCTCTATACCTTTAGAAATTAAGCCAAAAGGTGCCCAAGAGCCTGTATACAGCAAGACGATTACTGAGACGCCTGTTTTGACACATAAACTTGGTGCAGTAGCAATGGCACGATCGCAACAACCAGACTCTGCTTCCTCACAATTTTATTTTGCACTCGCCGATCTCGCCTTTCTTGATGGTAGCTACGCCGTTTTTGGCAATGTCACCAAAGGAATGGATGTAGTTAACAAAATTCAGCAAGGCGATCGCATTGAAGAAGCTAAAGTCACCCAAGGTGCAGAAAACTTGAAAAATGGCGGGAAGTAAAGATTGTTAGTTGTTAGTTGTTGGTAGTTAGTTGTAAAAAAGTATAACTAACCACTTCCACTCCCCAAAATTGATTAAAGTTGTTGTCACAGGTATTGGTCTTGTTTCCGCTTTGGGTACAAGCTTAGAGGATAGTTGGCAGCAGTTAATTGCTGGTAAATCTGGAATTAAATTACATCAACCATTTCCAGATTTAGAACCACGTCCTCTAGCATTGATTGGTAAGCAACCAGTTGAGTTAAGAATGCTGACTCAATTGGTTGTTGATTCCGCTTTGAAAGATGCTCTTTTAGTTCCACCTTTGCCTGATTGTGGCGTTGTCATCGGCTCAAGTCGCAGTCATCAAGCTTCGTGGGAAGAGATGCTGACGGGGAGACAAGGAGACAAGGAGAACAATTCTTCTTTCCCCCCCTCTCCCCCTCTCCCCCTCCCCCCATCCCCCCCTCCTCTTTCTTGGTTGGATAGTTTGCCGCATATGAATGCGATCGCCGCAGCGCGACAAATCGGTGCAACAGGGATAGTTTTAGCACCGATGGCTGCATGTTCTACAGGAATTTGGGCGATCGCTCAAGCAGTTTTACTCATCCAAAGTGGGCAATGTCAGCGAGTTATTGCCGGCGCAGTCGAAGCACCGATTACACCACTAACAATAACTGGATTTCAGCAAATGGGCGCAAGCGCGAAAACTGGAGCTTATCCCTTTGATAAACACCGCGAAGGCTTAGTTTTAGGCGAAGGTGCCGCTGTGTTTGTCTTGGAATCAACAGAGTTAGCAAGGCAGCGTCAAGCAAAAATATATGGTCAAATTCTCGGTTTTGGCTTGACAGCAGACGGATATCATGCTATTAAACCTGAACCTGATGGTAGAAGTGCGATCGCTTGTGTAAAGCAATGTTTAGAACGCAGTCACTTAACCTTCTCGGATATTGATTACATTCATGCTCACGGTACAGGTACTCAGATAAATGACCGGATAGAGAGTATGGTAATACAGCGGTTATTTTCCCAACAGGTGGCAGTTAGTTCGACTAAAGGTGCTACAGGTCATACTTTAGGAGCATCGGGAGCAATGGGAGTGGCTTTTTCATTATTGGCGTTGAAGAATCAAATTTTACCGCCTTGTGTTGGGTTGAAAGAGGCTGAATTTGATTTGGATTTCGTAACGACAGCGCGCGAAGCTGAAATCCGGCGGGTGTTATGTTTGAGCTTTGGCTTTGGCGGACAGAATGCAGCTTTAGCCTTGGCTAGAGAGTTTTAAGATTCACCTAAAAGTCGCACAGGAAAGCCTTGTCCAATTGCATTTCGATAAAGTGGACCGTCTAGCCTCCACAATTGGGCATCTAAAGATTCTGCTAAAGCCAGATAAGCAGCATCGTAGGCACTTTGACGTCTCAAAGATAAAGCAATTTCAATTACTCTGGTTCCTTGTAAAAAAGGGTGGTAGGTTATGGGTAGACGCGAGATAAAGTTTAAAGCCGTTGTCAAGTTATCTTGTGGAAAGGCATTTGCAACTATTGAGCGCGTCAGAGAGTTGGCTACTTCATAAGGGGCTAAATCTGGTGCATGGATATCGATATCCTGCTCGATCCATTGGGTGAAAAGCATTTGAACTTGTCCACCACGAAGATCGCCATTAACCATAACTATTAGCAAGTTAGAATCTACTACGATCGCCACTAACTAAAATACTCCCCGTTGCTCTAAGTCTTGCCGACTGGCTCGTGCCAATTCAACAGCATCTATTGGCGGTAGTTGTTTACGTATTTCAGCAAGTCCCCAAAGGGCTACAAGGGCATCAACAGAGGGATTAACTTTAGTTAGACTAAATTTAACCATTATCGACCCTAAAGCATCGGTAGGTACATTTAGCCTTTGAGCTTCGGCTTCGAGGCGCTCAAAGTCTTTATCAGACAATTCGATAATAATGCTTTTAGACATGCTCATGTTTTTATTTCAGAAGTTCAGTTCGGGGCTGTAACGCTAATTTAACTAAGAACAAAAGAAGTCCCACACTGTCTTAGTTTATTTTTTGGTAATTCCTAAACGAACGCATTGTTGATTCGTTAAGGCACTCTAATTCAAAATCATCATCAAATTCTGGGACTAAAATTGTTAGTGGTCTTGTCAAGCCAATCGAGAGTACTTTAGCAAAAGCAAAGGATACCGTCGCTGGTATAGGTAGAGCTTTTTGAGCGCTCATCTCTTCCCAAGCAAATTTTAGTAAGGCGCGGTAGAACTTTAAAAGTGCAACATCTCCTTCTAGTAAACTGTCTTGACGCAATAATTTATCTAAAACCATTTGTATACAACCAAATCGTTCCTGTGGATATAAGTCATTATGATAAGTATCATGCTGTGTTAAGTCAGAACTTGGAGCTAATTTTTTAGCGATCTGATGAATTGCGGCATGAGAGTTAGCTAATTTGCTATTTTCATAATCTGTTGCTTTTTTTGGGTGAATTGGACCAAGAATTATGGGTCTGCAAAAGTACCCAATTTCATGAATTAATGTTTCGTTACAAACGCCTGTAAAAAAATCGCTTCCGTGAGCGCTAAGTTCAAACCACTCTTGGTAAGCTCTCAAGATGACTTCACGATATTCTAGAGGTACTTCCTTATAAAGTAACTGAAGGATAGGTGCTAGCCTTTCTGTAAAGCTGTAAACATGATGTAAATGTATAGTTACGATTTCTTCGTCTTGCATGTCTGACTCCTTTTTTGTTGACAACAAACTACCTTTTTCTAGTTCGGCAATAGTCTTTGCATACAAACCAGTACACTTCCTTTGGTCTGTTTCCCATCGCGCAACAGTCACTGCATCTACAACCAAGCGCTTGGCAAACTCTGCCTGAGTTTCTCCAAGCTTGCGTCGGATACGTCTTATTTCTTCTGCCGGAAGATGATACTTTGACACAATACAATATTTTTACAACCAATGGTTAATATAATAACCTATTTCATTACCAATGGTTATAATAATTGTGGGTTGTTCTGCCTGAATACGTCCTATAAGGTTTTAATATCCTCCTTTGAAGCGATCGCTCAAGGTGGGAAAATCGATATCATAATAAAAGTTGATAAAAGTTAAACTGTATTTACCAAATGCTGATTTCCTCCTCTGGCTTGTCCAAGGTAAAAGACTCAGTAACAGAAAAAATTTTTTTTGGCAACAAACCCTCTGCCGAATTACTTGCCATTCTTACTGTTTACTTAGTCCAAGGAATCTTAGGTTTAGCGCGTTTAGCCGTTAGCTTTTTCCTCAAAGATGAACTATTGCTGAGTCCGGCTGAGGTTTCAGCATTAATGGGTATTGTCATGTTACCTTGGGTTATCAAACCCCTATTTGGCTTTATTTCCGATGGCTTGCCAATTTTTGGCTATCGGCGTCGTCCATACTTGATTTTATCGGGGATACTCGGAGCAATTTCTTGGGTCAGCCTCGGAACAATTGTTGACACTTCCTGGGGAGCTACATTAGCGATCGCTTTTACTTCTTTATCTGTCGCCATCAGTGATGTTATAGTTGACTCACTGGTTGTCGAACGCGCTAGAGGAGAATCTCAAGCAGCAGCAGGTTCCTTACAATCCCTCAGCTGGGGTACTGTAGCCTTAGGCGGTTTGATTACAGCTTACTTTAGCGGAATGCTTTTAGAGCATTTCACTACCCGCAATATATTTTTGATTACAGCCTCATTTCCCCTCATCGTTTCTGGGGTAGCTTGGTTGATTGCGGAAACACCCGTAAGCAAAAATAAGGAAGATAACAATAGGAGCAACTCCCCAACAATCAAGCATCAATTGCAGCAATTACGCAAAGCCGTTTCTCAAAAAGCGATTTGGCTACCAACAGCGTTTCTCTTCATCTTGCTAGCAATGCCAAGCGCTGATTCAGCCTTTTTCTTTTTCACTACCAACGAACTACACTTTCAACCAGAATTTTTAGGACGAGTGCGTTTGGTGACGAGTATTGCTTCACTAGTTGGTATCTGGATTTTTCAGCGTTTCTTGAAAACGGTTCCGTTTCGCGTCATCTTTGGTTGGAGTGCTGTTATTTCCACAGTTTTGGGAATGACAATGCTGCTGCTGGTAACTCACACAAATCGAGCTTTGGGCATAGATGACCACTGGTTTAGTATCGGTGATAATCTCATTCTCACGGTGATGGGGCAAATTGCTTATATGCCAGTATTGGTGCTAGCAGCAAGGCTGTGTCCCCCAGGAGTGGAAGCGACATTTTTTGCCCTCTTGATGTCGATTGTAAACTTAGGTGGACTGGTTTCCCACGAGTTAGGCGCAGTTTTAATGTATCAGCTAGGGATTACTGAGACAAGCTTTGATGCTATGTGGCTGTTAGTAGTGATTGCTAACCTTAGTAATCTTTTACCATTGCCATTCCTCAGATGGCTACCGGCTGCGGACTCCTAAAGCAAAATAGCAAACAATACAGAACAAGCATTTGTGCCTGAATTGATAATGGGCTTCCCCAAGATCATAACTAGCAGAAAATGCACAATTTATAATCTAAAATCCCAAATTTCAAATCCAAAATAAAATTAGTATGCAGAGTTTTCAGCTTGACGAACACGCTTCGACAATTCCTGATAAATCTTACACTCGCGGAGATTGGCAAGAAGGATATCAATCTCTAAAAGAAGAATTTGATTATTGGATTGATGATATTGAAGGAGAAATTCCGCCAGAACTAAACGGTACGCTATTTAGAAATGGTCCGGGATTGTTAGATGTAAATAGGCAACACATTCATCATCCGTTTGATGGTGATGGAATGATTAGCCGAATTTCATTCTCCAATGGTCGCGCCCACTTTTGTAACCGCTTTATCTACACAGAAGCTTATTTAGAAGAACAAAAAGCTGGTAAAATCCTTTATCGTGGTGTTTTTGGTACGCAAAAACCCGGCGGTTGGCTAGCTAATATTTTCGACTTTAAACTCAAAAATATTGCTAATACCAATGTTATTTATTGGGGTGATAAACTGTTGGCACTCTGGGAAGCAGCAGAGCCTCATCGTCTCGATCCCCACACGCTAGAAACTTTAGGCAAAGAATATTTTAACGGTGTTTTATCAGAAGGTGAAGCTTTCGCCGCACATCCCCGTTTTGATCCAAGTTCTGCTCAAGATAACGGTGCTACTTGTCTAGTAAACTTTTCTATCAAGCCGGGATTATCCACAACAATTACAATTTTTGAGTTAGATACAACTGGCAAGATTGTGAGAAAGCACGCTCATAGTGTTCCGGGTTTTTGTTTCATCCACGATTTTGTCATTACGCCTAATTACTGCATATTTTTTCAAAATCCTGTTGCTTTTAATCCTATACCTTTCGCTTTGGGAATCTGTGGTGCTGGAGAATGTATTAAGTTTCAGCCAAATCAACCAACTCGAATTATAATAATTTCCCGCAATCCCCAAGAAAAGGCGATACAAATTCTAGAAATTCAGTCAGGTTTTGTCTTCCACCACGCCAATGCTTTTGAGCAAGGCGATGAAATTGTTGTAGACTCTATTTGCTACGAATCTTTTCCAGAAGTCGAATCCAAAAGCGATTTTCGCCAAGTTGATTTTGAAGCGCTTTCACCGGGAAATTTATGGCGGTTTCATCTCAACCTCAAGGATAAGACGGTGCGACGCGATTTGTTAGTAGACAGGTGTTGTGAGTTTCCCAGCGTACATCAAGATAAGGTAGGACGCGCTTATCGTTATTTATACATGGCTGTGGCTGATGCCAAAATGGGTAATGCACCTTTGCAAGCTTTTGTCAAGGTAGATTTTGAATCTGGGGAAAAAGAACTTTGGAGCGCTGCCCCGCGTGGATTTGTCAGTGAGCCGATTTTTGTACCGCGTCCAGGTTCTGATAAAGAAGATGATGGCTGGGTGCTTTCTTTAGTTTACGATTCGACTTATCACCGTTCAGATGTGGTGATTTTAGATGCTAGTGATTTCAGTACTGGACTAGTAGCACGGCTGCATTTAAAACATCATATCCCTTATGGTTTGCATGGCAGCTTTACGAATGAAGTGTTTATAGACCACCTTTGCAGAAATGGAGCCAAGGCAGGGTAAAGCTTTTAGGCGATGCGGCTCATCCGATGGTTATGCTAACAGCTTTGGGTTAAAATATTAATTATTGAGGTAAGAATCTCTGGCAGTAAGTTTGATCAACCACTAATCACCAATCTGGGAGGGGGAAAGGGGAAAGGAAAAAAGGGGAAAGGAAGAGAAGAAGTTATTTAAAACACGCATAAACCTTTTTTCTTTTATTTCCCCCTGTAGTGTTTAAAGCCCCGACTTTGCGTATTGGTTAAAATTAAAATTGGACTTTCTTCCTATGGGTGAGCGTCCAATTTCTTCCTCCTTTCCCCCTTCCCCTTTCCCCTTTACCCCTCTTGATGAAGCAGAGTGAGTATGTCTCAAAACAATGATGAATTACTCCAGATTGAAAAGCTAGCCGAACTTAAACCGAAGCATTTTGCTGACTTAGTGAGAGCTGCACAATTAATTTACGATCCGACAGCGGGACTTTCTGGTAGACACTTAAAAGTTGACTGGCAAGATTTCGGTGTTCCAATGGAAGTCGTGGACAATCTGAAATCACTTGGTCAGAAGTATCAATATGCATCTCCCCATATACCAGTTGAAATTATTTGGAGTCAATTAACTCCAGAAACTCGTATTTGGTTCATGGCAAATAAAGATAGATTGTGGCAATTTGAAGAGGCTTTTCCGGCACTTGATGAAGACTAGGTGTCTTGTATAAGTAGGAAAAAGCATTTCTGAGTAAAGGAATAAGAAAAAATGCATCTATTTATTTACTCGGAAATGCAATAAATTTACCAAATAGCTAAGAAAATAAGTAGGCGAAATTAAATCTACGTAGTGAGAGGTTTACCGCTCATATCAAGTTTTTTCAGGGCTTCAGCCCTGACTACAATCTAACTTCAAATTGCTGACAATTCCCGCAATTTATTTAATACCTGTTCAGCATGACCTTTTGATTTAACAACTGACCATGTATGGGCGATAATTTTATCGGGTGAAATTAAAAAAGTTGATCGTGCCACACCCATATATTCTTTGCCCATAAATTTCTTTAATCGCCAAGCACCATAAAGTTCTGCTAAATGATGTTCTGGGTCGCTTAATAAGGTGATTGACAAGTTATGTTTGTTAATAAATCGACAATGAGACTTAGCAGAATCTGTGCTTACTCCTAATATTTTGGCTTTGAGTTGGTTGAATTCGTGGTTAAACTCGGTAAAGTCTTTCGCTTCAACAGTACAACCGGGTGTATCATCTTTGGGGTAGAAATAAAGCACAACCCATTTCTCAGAGAAATCACTGAGACTAACTTGATTGTCGTTTTGGTCTAGTGCGGTGAAATTAGGCGCTTGTTGTCCTGTTTGGGGAATGTTGTTCACGAAGCAAGGGAAGAAGTATAAATTAAGTTCAGTCCTAAATATATCAATTAGACATCTCCAGAAATTAATTATGCGTTGCCCCAAACCCTTGTAGAGACGTAGCACAGAATAGTCTTTACCTCTTTTCCGGAGATGTCTATTGAAGCTGTTGCATATTTGACAAATGCAGTGGTTCAATGAACATAAATGCAACTTATAGCTCAAAAAATGCCTAAGAAGTGTTAAATCTAGTATCGTTGAACTATAAAAAATCAGCGTGAAAGCACAGGTATTTAGAGGCGTTAATCAACTTTCTTACGAAGATATCCCAGTTCCAGAACTCTCAGCCGATGAAGTTTTGGTACAAGTGCGGGTAGTCGGGTTGTGTCAGTCGGATATCAAAAAGATTCGCTATCCCCTATATGAACCACCGCGTATCTTTGGACACGAGACAGCAGGAACCATTGCCGCAGTCGGTAATGAAGTTAAAAATTGGGTCATTGGACAACGGGTAGCAGTAATGCACCACATCCCTTGTATGCGTTGTGCGTACTGCCTGAATGATAATTTCTCAATGTGCGATGTCTACAAAAACATTTCCACCACAGCCGGCTTTAATGCTAGTGGGGGTGGTTTTGCCGAGTATGTCAAGGTTCCCGGTCATATAGTGCGATCGGGTGGATTGATTCCGATTCCTGATAATATTAGCTTTGAAGAAGCAAGTTTTGTAGAACCGACTAACTGCTGTTTGAAGGCAGTAAAAAAAGCTCAGATTATTCCTGGTCAAACAGTTTTGGTTACTGGTGCAGGACCTATTGGGTTAATGTTTGTTATGTTGGTGAAGTATTTCGGAGGAAAAGCGATCGCCACCGACTTACTGCCCTCTAGAATTGAAAAAGCTTTAAATGTCGGTGCAGAAGCCGCATTTGATGCCCGCGATCCCGATTTACCTGCTAAAATTCAAGCACTAACCGATGGTATGGGTGTTGATGTCACCTTGCTAGCTGTCCCCAGTGATAAAGCTTTCTTTCAGGCTCTTGATTGTACCCGCAAAGGTGGAAAAATCGTCTTTTTTGCCGAGTTCCCCGATGAAATGGAAATTCCCATTAACCCGAATATTCTGTATCGCCGGGAAATTGACTTGATGGGCAGTTATAGTTCATCATATCGTTTGCAAAGTCTAGCAAGTGATATAGTATTTAATCGACGCATTGATGTAAAAGCATTAATTAGCGATCGCTATCCCCTACAAAAATTATCTCAAGCTGTAGAAATGGCGATCGCACCTACCTCGGAAACTTACAAGATTTTGATTTATCCATAGTTTTGGTAGGGGACACGGGGACACGGGGACAAGGAGAAAATTCTGGCATTGCTGAA
The DNA here is from genome assembly GCA_019358985.1 of Tolypothrix brevis GSE-NOS-MK-07-07A. Taxonomy (GTDB): domain Bacteria; phylum Cyanobacteriota; class Cyanobacteriia; order Cyanobacteriales; family Nostocaceae; genus Hassallia; species Hassallia brevis. The sequence continues at coordinate 37,701 of JAHHIJ010000008.1, forward strand.
TTGATGTATGAATCCGGATGTAAAGACGTTCCGCCGGAACGTCTCTACAAGGATTTTAGTATTATATAAAATTATTTTCATACCTCCATTCAGCAATGCCAAAATTCTTTCCCCCATCCCCCCCTCTCCCACTCCCCCACTCCCCACTCCCCCCTAAATGTTTACAGCTTTTGTCACCCTACTAGCCTTATATGTTGCTTTCAACTTGGGAGCAAATGATGTTGCTAACGCGATGGGGACTTCTGTAGGTTCCAAAGCTGTTACACTAAGACAGGCTTTGATAATTGCTGGGGTATTCGAGTTTACAGGTGCTGTATTGTTTGGGCATGAGGTGTCAGAAACACTAGCAACGAAAATCGCTAATCCCGCTTTATTTGTCGCTGCACCACGAATGCTTTTAACTGGGATGGTGACGGTGTTAATCGCGTCTGGGGTGTGGTTGCAAATTGCCACCTCACGGGGTTTACCTGTATCATCGTCTCATGCGGTTGTTGGTGCGATCGCTGGATTTAGTTGGGCAGCTTTGGGAGTTAACGCCATTGATTGGTCTTCAATTAGGTTAATTACCCTTGGTTGGATTGTAACCCCCCTAATAAGTGGTGCGATCGCCGCTTTATTTTACAGTCAAATCAAGCGCTGGATTCTCGATCAACCGAATCAGATAGCGCAATTAAAAGAATGGATTCCTTGGTTGAGTGCATTGCTGCTGGGGATATTTGGAGTAATTGTCCTACCCTCGCTGACTCAAGGAGTCACAAATTTTTTGATTTCGCAATTTGGTTTAAATATACCTGCTCACGACATCCCAATTTTCACAGGTGCTGTAGCAACAGTTGGACTTAGTTTATATAGTTGGAGAGAATTGGGGGACGAGGGGGGGAGTGAGGGAGGGGGGGAAGCAGGGGAAGCAGGGGAAGCAGGGGAAGCAGGGGAAGCAGGGGAAGCAGGGGGAGCAGGGGAAGCAGGGGAAGCAGGGGGAGAGGAATTTTGCCCAATGCCCAATGCCCAATGCCCAATGCCCAATGCCCCATTCACTAATCCTACCGAACGGTTATTTGGGAAATTTCAACTAATTAGCGCTTGCTTTGTGGCATTTGCTCATGGTTCTAATGACGTGGGGAATGCGATCGCTCCTTTGGCTGCGATCGTTTACATTAATACTACTGGGGTAGTTCCCATAAATGGCATTACGATCCCCATCTGGATTTTAATACTTGGCGGTGTTGGTATTGTCGCTGGTTTAGCGATTTGGGGCAAAAAAGTTATCGCTACGATTGGCGAAAACATCATTTCCCTACAACCTAGCAGCGGATTCTGCGCCGAACTCGCCACAGCCACCACCATTTTGCTTGCCTCCCGGCTGGGTTTACCCGTTTCCACCTCCCATGCCCTCGTTGGCGGCGTGGTTGGCATCGGACTAGTGCAGAATCTCAAGTCGATTCAATTTCAAACTCTCCAAGGAATCGCCGCTGCATGGCTGATTACAGTCCCCTTCAGCGCAGCCCTCAGCGCTGCCATCTTTACTTTGCAGAAAAACTTTTAATTCAGTAAAATGATTTTCAGACAAAGGGAATATTTTTATTTCCACCAAAGAATATTTTCATCCAGGTTTAGGATGAAAGGTGTAACGCAATTGACATTCTACACAAGTTTACAGATAGGTGTCAACTACCTAAGAATTTACAGAATAGTTGTCTGTGATGCATTAATCAACGGGAATCTCATGTATCAAATGTCAAAACAGTAGAGGAAATTATCCGGTTTGATCACGCTGTGTTGAGCATCACGCAATTAAGTTAAAACGCGTAAGTCCTGTTAGAATTTTTAGTTTATCTGACAAAATACAGGAAATAATATGAGTGCCAAGCAATTGCACAAAAAGCTGCATTATCGTCAAGGGGTCAGAGGTTAGAGACTAATGGGGCGATTTGAAAACCGACCAGAAAACCCCCGTGGAAGAGGGGAAATATCTAGGGCAGCAGAAACTGCCTTGTGGGGTGTAGTTGAGGATTTGCAAAGCCTCCAGCAGAATTTGCTCAAATCCTTACAAGAAGATATAAATCGGCTAGAGTCTGACAAAAAACACTTAGCTGATGACATTAAACAGCTGCAAAGCGAAAAAGAACAGCTACAACAGACCAAGCAAATAACTGAGCAACAAGCTTTGGTGCGTCAGTTGGCGCAAGTTCTCGCAAATCACATATCTTCTCAATTACAATCTTCGCTTTCGGCTTTAGCAAACCAAGCAATCGAGCGCGATTTACAGCAAGGAAATGCGATCGCCGAAAGGGGTGCCGCAGGTATCGCGTCACATGAGGCTAACAGTAATATTGTTACAGAAATTAATAAAAATACCCAACAATTAATTGGCAGCCTAGATGATACCTTAACTATCACCTTGAAGTTACTACAACAAGAGTTAAATAACCATCAAAGTGGTATTTCTCAACAGTTGTCTCGGATGCAAAGCCGACAGCAGCAAGGGGAAGTGATGTTGGCAGAATTAACCAATCGGCTCAACAAGGAACTGGAAAAAAAAATCCTACCTACACCAGTTACCCCAACGAAGTCTCTTGAGTTGACACCAAACGAGCAAAAACAGGAGAATGTCAAAAACACTTCTCCAGCCAAAGAAGTCAACAACCCCCCCGATCCTACTTTTATTGTTCCTAAAGAGACATCGAGCAACGGAACTACATTATCTGCGTCTTCTGTAGCAGAAAAAGAAGTCAACAAATCCACCGTTGAACCTACTTCTGTTATTCCGAAAGAAACATCGAGCAACGGAACTACATTATCTGCGTCTTCTGTAGCAGAAAAAGAAGTCAACAAATCCACCGTTGAACCTACTTCTGTTATTCCGAAAGAAACATCGAGCAACGGAACTACATTATCTGCGTCTTCTGTAGCAGAAAAAGAAGTCAACAAATCCACCGTTGAACCTACTTCTGTTATTCCGAAAGAAACATCGAACAACGAAACTACATTATCTACGTCTTCTTTGATGGCATCAAATAACACTTCGGCAAAGCCACCAGAGGTAAAAAAAGACCCGAAAGAGCCAATTTCTGTTCTTTCCAGAGAACTAAGCGACACTACATTACCCCTATCCCCTCCGCCAGAAATCAAAGTAAAGCCACCAGAGGTAAAAAAAGACCCGAAAGAGCCAATTTCTGTTCTTTCTAGGGAAGTGATCGACACGACATCATCTGGTTATCGTCAGCCACAACGACTGTCTCGTGGCTCTGGAGCCTTACCACCCATGAAAATGGGTTTATTGCTGATTCTATTTTCAACGGTGTTGTCGTCGCTTTACAACGTCGCTATTAAAACAATTTTTCAGCCAAATTCCCTCATTTTGGGTGCGTTTCAGGTTGAGCAGTTGATATCGCCAACGTTGGGAAATTCTCTGTTAATTTTGATGCTGAGGATGATGGTGGTTGTACCACTAATGTTAGTTTTAGCGCCGATGATGCATCAGCGAGTGTGGCAAGATTTACAAAACTTGGCTGACTCAGTACGGGGAAATCCTTCTCCGACGAAAGCAAGTACGCGACAGGTATTGATATTGTCCCTTGTGAGTGGATGCTTTTTGTTTTTGTCTCAGTTGCTGATTTACTTAGCGATTGGTCAAGTACCAACAGGGATAGCGATCGCACTTTTCTTTATTTATCCGATGATTAGCGGGCTATTGTCTTGGTTTCTGTTCCGCGATCAACCAACATTATTTCGTATCGGTGCGATCGCATCGATTTTTATCGGTGAATTATTGATGTTGAGCGGTTTTGCTAATAGTGTTAGTAGTAACTCTTCTGGAAGTATGAGTGCGATCGCTTCTGGAGTGAGTTTCGCTATTTACGTAATTCTGACACGGATTTGTGCTGCTAAATTGCATCCTGTCACATTTACTTTAATTAACTTCGCTACTATGCTATGTTTGTGCTTCATCAGTTTGATGTTGCTTTTACCAACTAGCTTAAGTTTTATAGTTGATCCCAATCGGTTATTAGAACTTATCTTAAGCGCTTTTATCTTGGGTGTAATGACCCTAGCATCTTATGTGTTGAATAACGTTGGAATTAGCCAAGTTAGTGCAACCCGTGCAGCAATATTTGGAGCCAGTGTCCCAGTTTTAACCGTGATTCTTGCTGGGTTAATTATTCAGGAAAGCTTATCAATTGTTCAGGCTTTAGGAGTCTTACTAATTACCTTTGGTGCAGCCGCATTTAGCCTAGAAAGAATACGCACATCTTAGAGAATATTTGAAAAGTATCGTTATTAACATCAATACCGTTCAGTTAAACCTACTCTACGAGTGTAGAGACGCGACGCCAGACGCTACAACGCTCGTGACCTCCTTCTCCTTACGGAGACGCTTTGCGAACGGGTGACGCTCCTGCGTCGCTAACGCCACTTCGACGGGACGATACAGGCAACCGCCGAGTGGCAACGCGCTGGCTCAAATTTCGTGTCTCTACAGGTCTAAAATTTGTACGCGCAACGCCGCGATTTTAATCGTTAGGTGCAAAAGATGTGAGCTTATGGATGGGAAGCTGGATAGTAAATTTTGTCCCCTGTGCCAGGGTAGAATCAACAGCGATCGCTCGTTAACTACAACAGTTTTAGCAATACCCGAAAAACCAGCTACCAACATCATTTCAGTTGCATCCAAGCTGACTCTTTCAAATGCTTGGAGTAGGGTTTTTACTTCTGTTTCTCGTCCATAAAGTTTATCGGGTATTAGGAAGCGATCGCACACATCCCGTTGGGCAATTGGAAAACTCTTAATTTCACCAGTTTCTTGAAGCAGGTGGTTTTGGAACGACAACGGGCAGAGCAAGAACGCCAACGGGCAGAAACTGCTGAACGGGAATTGGCTCACCTGCCATCGCTCCTGCAACCTCAAGATCCATAGACTAAGCTGCCTGCTACATAAACTCTGGACATCATTTGTAAAATTCCTATTAATATCATATCAGGTTTATTACTTATAAATAATGTAGAGACGTTCCGCCGGAACGTCTCTACGACGGTTGCGACGTTTTTATTACTGTTAATTAAACGGACATTATATAACCAGACGTTATATGTAACGTCTCTACATTGGTCAAATAATCCTTGAGGGAAATCACCCCAAAGTGTTTGATCCAGATGCGCGACTAAATTTTATACCAACGCCAAAATATTTACAGAGCAATTCTCACAGGACTTACGCATCGAGTACCAAATGTAGGGGCAATTCATGAATTGCCCCTACGGTAAATCAAGGCTTTCAGTGGCTTTTTGCGTAAGTCCTATCTCATTTAAACTGAGGATTTGGAACGTTTGTTAATAACTATCAAGTCTTTTGCTAATCTCTAACTGTGACTTCAAAACTGAGAAAATTTATGCATAAAGCATCTGCCACTAACTTAGCATCAGCCGACAATCAACCTACAGGCGCCACAGACATTAAACTACTAGTTGTAGATATTGATGGTACCATCGCCGGCGAATCTAACAACCTGAGTCAAAAAGTTCTTCAAGCGATCGCAGCAGTCAAAGCAAAGAAAATCAAAGTAGCGATCGCTACTGGTAGAATGTATCGCTCTGCCTTGCGTTTCCACCAAAAAATTAATTCTACCCTCCCTTTATTAGCTTATCAGGGAGCCTGGATTCAAGATCCAATTACCCAAAAAATTCATCGTCATTTGGCTGTTTCCAGAGAAATGGCAGAAAAACTACTAGATTATTTTGAACAACCTGAATTGCGATCGCTTTTATCTGTTCACTTCTACATCAACGATGAACTCTATGTTCGTGAATTAACAACAGAAACTCAAATTTATGCCCTACGCTCTGGTATTGTCCCTATAGTTGTGGGTGATTTGCGTTCTTCTTTAAGCAATGAACCGACAAAGATTTTGGCTCTATGCGATAACATAGATATTATCAAAGATTTGCTGGGGAATTTGCGACGCCAATATACCCCTGCCCAATTGTATCTTACTACATCTGTTGCAACTTTTTTTGAAGCGGCTAATCCTTTAGTCAACAAAGGAACTGCTGTACGTTACCTAGCTGAAGAAGTGCTAGGATTGCAAAGAACTAACGTCATGACTATTGGTGATAACTTCAATGATTTGGAAATGCTGGAGTACGCTGGCATTGGTGTAGCAATGGGCAATGCACCAGAAGAACTTCAAGCGATCGCAACTTGGGTAGCTCCTAACGTCGAACAAGATGGAGCTGCCACAGCGATTGAAAAGTTTTTGCTGTAATTAGTTAGTTATCATTCGTTATTATCGATCACTAATAACGAATAACTAACCAAAAAATCAGAAAGGACACCGACGACTGGCCGTGTTTCGTCTCGGTGCCCTTGCTGGTTCGCTCCTCACACACCAGATAATATAGCGTGAGATATTCTAGGAGTCAATATCTGTTACAAAACTTTAGAATTTGGCTTTCAAACTCATAATTCAAGCAGAGCAAAGACCCCTAATTTTTCTTCTAACAAAAACCTTAATACAGACTGAGTAGCTATCACTAATCCTAATCTGGCTTGAGAAAGCTCTGGTGAGGTAATTTTCACCTCACCGAAAATTCTACAGTTGCACCAGAAAACTTCAAAAGCTTGGCTCAAATTGATCGCTGCTTTTTCCCAGTTAACCGAACCTGCTTCATCAGAAAATTCTAAATCATCTACCACTTGTACTAACTCAGAAATTAGCCGACGGGAAGCTGAATGGTAAAAGCGAAGTTTGCTACAGCTATTCAGCCAAGGTATCGGGTTAGGGGAAATCACATTCCCCATAGCCGAACTAGTATTTACATTATTGTCACCAAATTGGATCAATTTCTCTTGTTGAGCTAACCGCATTAACGAGCAGCAGCGAGCATGAGCGTATTGAACTGTAAATAAATGTGAAGAATTTTCGTACTTCGCTCCTCCTGCTCCCCCTGCTCCCCCTGCTCCCCTTTCCCCCATCCCCTCAACCAGGTGCTGCAACCAAGCAGCTAAAATAGAATCGGTTAAAATAAAATAAATGTAACCTGGTGGAACAATTTCGATGATAAATTCGTCGCCACAGTTCGACGAAAAATGAGAGGCGATCGCACAAGCAATGTCAATTCCTTTCCGATTCTGAGATTTTGACAGTTGTAAAGCCACCCCAGATATATATAAAATTCTGTTAATATCTCTACTTTTATATAGAGGAATTTTATCATTCTCTATACTTGGTGTTTTATCTGTATTAGTATAAACACTCAGTGCAAACAGCAGATGAGTGCGAATTAACCGTTTAATTGCTGTATTTTTACTTATTTGTAGCAATTGAAGCACAAACGACTACCATTTAAGCCTTAACCCTTCATATTTTTACTAATTTGTCATCTATCTTTAGGAAGAATTTAATCTAGATAAAGAAAAATGAGAATTGTGCAAAATTTGATTAATAGTAAGTAAACTTTACTACCATCATAGTACAGTAAGAGTTATAACAAAAGTGTAGAGAGCAAATTGCTTTCTATCTTTAAAGATGGCTGGCGCTGTTAGGCGTTAAGCCTACACCACCAACACAAAGACACTCCTTGCACCTTTTTATGACGTCTTTGTCTTCAGCCGAACGCTCTTTGTTACCTATGCAATCTCAATCCTCCTTCTCTGAAGCATCACGCCCTTTTCTGACTTGGCAACGAATTATTGATTGGGCTCAAGAACACTATCGCTGCCGCACCTTTAGCAAAGATGAGCGCATTCCAGCTAGACCTGGATTGCTATATTTGGTTCAAAGGGGTGCGATCCGCATGGTAGGCACCGCCCAGGTTAGCGCGACAGCAAGTCAGCTAACGTCTCGACGAATCAACAGAACTCCAGAAGAAGCTTTCTTGGGTTTTGTCGGGGCAGGACAGCCATTTGAAATTGTTGCCCAATCACCATTTACACTCCAGTCCTACGCCCATGTAGACCAAACTGCGGTGCTTTGGATGTACTGGCACGACCTAGACAACTGGCCCCATTTCCGCCGAGAAGTTATGGATGCCTTTAGGTATCAGCACCAGCGGAAGCTGCTGTGGCTGAGTGCCTTGGGGCAACGACGCACAATTGATCGACTTTTAGGATTCCTCACATTATTGATTGAGGAATATGGCGAGCCATCAATGAGCGAAACCGACCCTGATGTGATTCGTGGCTATTGTCTGCCCTTCCCCCTCACCCATGCCCAAATTGGCAGCGCGATCGGTTCGACTCGTGTCACCGTCACCCGCTTGATGGGTAAGTTGCGTCAACGCGGCTTAATCCTTACCCAAGGGGATAATCTCATTTGCTTGCCAGCTGAGTCTATTAATAGAGTCAACTAAAGCGCACTAAGAGCGCCTACTACCAATAGCAGGTGTCAGCGAATTTTGACAAACCCAGTCTGGGTAATCAATTCCTGTCCCTGCTCGGTTAGCAGTAAATTGGCGTAAGCAACACCTGCTTGCTGCTCGATTTGACCATTTTGTTTGACTACCACAAACAGATTGCGAGTAATCGGGTAACTTCCTGACTGGAAAGCCTCAATGTTCAGCTTGTTACGTTTACCAGGACATAATGACGCAGTTACAAATGGTTCTTGGTAGGGAGCAATATATTGTTGTTGTGTCCGTCCTAACGGTAAAGGCTTGATTGAACATTGGGGAACCACCTCTGGAGCAGAAGCGTAGTAAATGGCTCCAAGACTTAAGCTGACTTTTTCCAGCGCTTGGGTGGTGGTGGAAACAAATTCCACATTGGCACCGAAACCTTGACCACCCAAGATGTCTTGGACAAAAATCTCCACAGTGCCGCCATCATTGAGGCGGCGTGAATATGGCTTAATAGGGATATTAGAACCACCTACTTGGTTCCAATTCCTTATTTTGCCGATGTAAATTGACCGTAACTGTTCTACAGTCAATCCTGGAATATTTAGGTTGGGGTTAACTGCTAGAGCCAAACCATCAATTGCAACGGGAATTTGTTTCAAATCGAATCCCCGCTGTTTGGCACGAGCTAACTCTTGATCTTCAACTGGTCGAGAAGACTGGGCAAATGACAGTTGACCGTCAATTAAAGATTTTATCCCACTACCAGAACCGCGTAGGCGAAGCCCGTCGTAGACATCGCCACTACTTGGTTCTACATAACGCAGCCTAAACTCTGGTCGCGCTCCTTGAATCCCTGAATCAACTGCCAGTCGAATAGGTGCCCATGAGGTGCTGCCTCCGTATGTAAATAATCCTGTAGGCACATTCTGCACAGAAGCGAAATTCTTACCGCTTGGTTGCAGGGTTTGTCTACCACCATCAGTAGAATTTTCCGACTGAGAACTTGTAGTTTTACCCAAGTTAAAACCAGATTTTTTTGTAAACCACCATAACCCACCAGCTATCAGCCCAACTGTAATCAGAAGGGATAATACTAGAACTGGTGTTTCATTTTTTTGGGACATAGCAAATTACCGCGCATTTAAATTAAATATAAGTGCTTGATAAATACTTGTTATTTGAGAGTGTAGTTGCATAGAAGGTAGCAGCCTATCGCTTTAATCGAATACACGTAGAGACGTAGCAGTGCTACGTCTCTACAAAGTTTTGGGTTTTATATATGTACTTCGTTTACCTGAAATCTGCTATATCAGCGAATGGTGACAAATCCAGCTTTTGTAATTAATTCTTTACCTTGAGCCGTTTGTAGCAAGTTAACGTAGGCTTCTCCAGCTTGCTGGTCGCTTTGATCATTTTGCTTAACAATCACAAATAACCGTCTGGTGATGGGGTATTCACCACTTTGAAAGGCATCTGCATTTATTTGGTTACGCTGTTGCGAGCATTTTTCAAGGGGAATGAAAGGCTCTTTGTAAGGGGGAACCAGCTGATCTGATTTACGTCCCAGTGGCAAGGGTTTAACGGTACATTGTCCGACTATTTCCGGTGCAGAAGCATAATAAATGCCACCTGTATTTTTCGCCACTTGTCGTAAAGCTTCAGTCGTCCTGGGGGTGAATTGCACATTATCAGCAAACTTTTCACCCCCTAAGATGTTTTCGTCAAAAAATTGGATGGTGCCTCCTTCTTCGAGACGCCGAGAGTAGGGTATAATTGATAATTCTGGACCCCCTACCTGTTTCCAGTTAGTAATTTTACCAGTGTAAATGTCTTTTAACTGGGCGAGGGTTAAACCAGGGATATTCAGACGGGGATTAACTGCGATCGCAATGCCATCAATTGCCACCGGGATTTCTTTTAATCTAATGTTCAGCTGTTGCGCTTGTTGGTATTCCTCTTGTTTAATTGAACGAGACCCATGAGAAAAAGCCAGTTGGTTATTCAACAACATCTTGATACCAGAGGCAGTACCAGGGGCACCTGTGATGGGATCGGTATAGCGTAGTCGAAATTGTGGTTGGGAAGTTTGAATCAGTGGGTCAACTTCTTTTCGGATCGGCGCCCAGGTTGTGCTACCTCCATAGCTAAATAATCCAGAGGGAACGTTCTGCACTTTGTCAAAAGTGTCGCCTTTAGATAGGACCTGCGAGGATGGATTATTGGTAATATTGCTGATAACACCATTGTTAGTCAACAACCAAAACACACACCCCACCAATCCGAGTGTGATTGTTAGAGCTAAAACTAAAACTGGTGTTTCATTAGCTTCTTTTTTTTGCGACATAATCGTTTATTTGATTTTTGTCTATACGTGCAATGTGACATTTTGCTGATGATTATAGGTTAAGGATTGGTTAATTTTTAATTGCAGATTGTAGTAGCGGCACAAAATCATAGCCAGTATGAGAACTATTACCGGGAGCGATTTTTACAAATATCGCTCCAGTTGCACCTCTATCCACTATGAACTAACCACTCTCCCGATCTGATGATCCCCAGGATACCAATACAGGGTACGATGGACTTTGATTTATGCGTTATTCCACTCTTTGACTTATGAAGCGCTATTGGTCACGTCTGCTTGCCCTGGTTTTGGTTTTAGCGATCGGCTTGATGGGTTGTGGTAGTCCGGATAGTTTGACCGGAAATTATAGCCAAGACACCTTGGCTGTAGTCAATATAATGAAAAATGTGTTGGAACTTCCCAACGATGCACCAGATAAAGCAGCAATTCAAACAGAAGCGCGTCAAAAAATTAATGACTTTTCGGCTCGCTATCAGCGGGTTAGCTCTGTTTCTAGTCTGAACTCGTTTACAACGATGCGAACGGCTCTAAATTCCCTAGCTGGACACTACAGTTCTTACCCAAATCGTCCTGTACCAGAAAAGTTGAAAAAACGCCTACAGCTTGAATTACAACAGGTAGAGACAGCATTAAAGCGTGGTGGTTAATTATCTGCTGCTTCCAGCAATTGAGAGTCAAAAGTTGAAAGTTCAAATTTTTGACTTTTGAACAAACACTTAATTGAGTAAACTACCTACACCGAGAAAGGAGTACCAAATGCGGAGTAGGCAATGTCTGCGATTTCACCACCAGTTAGTGTTATACTTTTGACTCTTGACTAGATTATTAATTTGTGATATAAAATTGAAGTTTTAAACAGACTCGTTGCTATAAATGCCTGTAGATACTACAGTATTTTTACTGAAGAAAAATCACTATGGACGGATGTAAACGCGGTAAAAAATATTGTAAATTAACTCAATAACAAAATGTTGCAACAGAAATAGGGTTTTGGAAGTCTTCAAAATGTAGGCTTCAACATTCCTATCAATGAACTAAGGAATTTAAATATACATTGCCCTAAGTAATCTGATTTGGGGTTGATGATTCTTTTGCTCTTGTATAATTACTCGCCCATGAACTGCATACACAAAAAGGTATAAAAAACACTATTTTTCTAGCACTAGGCTCTAATCTATTCTTTTTTTACCCCTTAGAGGATGTTTGAAAAGTCCTCTTGTCAGTATCAAAAAGTTCTAGTTCCCCCTAAATCCCCCTTTTTAAGGAGGACTTTGATTCCGGTTCCCCCTTTTTAGTAGGTATGTTTAAACGTCCCTTGAATATTACAAAACCAATATTATTTTGGCGTCGCTTGCTCGCTGTCATGTTCAGCACTAGTCTGCTGATTCCCTTGGATATTGTCAGTCAGCGAGCAGAAGCGCAAGTAAACGACTATTGCCAGTTGTCAGCAACGGCAACGCAAGAAAAAGAAAATTTACGCGCTTTGGCAGAAAAAGGTAGTCAAGATACCCAGAACAACTATCGACAGTTGTTGCAACAACATGCAGAAGCTTTGCGAGAATGCCGCAGTCGCACTTGGCCCCAAGTTCAAGCAATTTGGTTGCGCTTGTATCCTTGTGACATTCAACCGGGAGCCATCGATCAAATTATGGATCGAATTGTTAGCCGGGGCTATAACCAAGTTTATTTGGAAACGTTTTACGATGGACAAGTGCTGTTGCCAGCAGGATCTAACCCGACAGCTTGGCCCTCTGTGGTTCGCACACCAGGGTCAGAAAAAGTTGATTTGTTAGCCCAAGCAATTCAAAAAGGACGAGAACGCGGTTTAAAGGTTTACGCCTGGATGTTTACAACCAATTTTGGTTATACTTATGCCCAGCGTCAAGATAGGCAAGGTGCGATCGCTCGCAATGGCAAAGGTCAAACTAGCTTATATGTTGTAGACAACGGCAGTCAAGTCTTTGTTGATCCCTACAACCTGCAAGCCAAACGCGACTACTATCAACTGCAACAAGAAATAATCCGTCGTCGCCCAGATGGAGTACTGTTTGACTATGTACGCTATCCGCGACAAGCTGGAACTGATTCTATCGCCACTAAAGTTACAGATTTATGGCTATTTACCGAAGCCACTCAACAAGCTTTATTTCAACGCGCACAGAATTCTAAAGGGTTGGACTTGATTCGGCGCTTTTTGAGTAAGGGATACGTCACAGGCGGAGATATTGCTGATGTCGATAAAGTGTATCCTACTGAAGGTGAACCACTTTGGCAAGGTCGCATACCAGGGGCAGTAACAGCAGAAAAATCGCTGATGAGTGCAAACGAAAGGCAACCACTGATGCAAATGGAGTTATGGCAGCTTGCAGTTGCCCACGCCATGCAAGGTATCCTGGATTTTGTCGCTTTAGCTAGTTACCCCGCTATTCAACTAGGTATTCCCGCAGGGGTGGTGTTTTTCCCTGAAGGAAATCAATCATTAGGACAAGGTTATGATTCTCGCTTGCAACCTTGGGATAGATTTCCCAGTAACCTAGAATGGCATCCGATGTTGTATGCTAATTGCGCCGATAGTGCTTGTATTGTTGCTCAAGCACAGCGGGTTTTAAGTATGGCAAAACCAGGGACGCAGGTGATTCCCGCTTTAGCCGGCAAGTGGGGTGAATCAATTAGTAATCGTCCACCATTAGAAGCGCAAATGCAAGCATTACGCCAATTAGCCCCGCAACTTAAAGGTGTAAGCCATTTTGCCTATTCTTGGCAATATCCTGAACATGATGGCGATCGCAAATTCTGTCGTGTTCGGTGAGTAATTACCAAAAACAATTCTAAGTTATGAGTATGCTATTTAATCAAAAAGTCCGCCTGACAATCGGTTTTGCCACTTTATTAATTACCGGCTTCGCTAGTAGCTATCTATATACTCAGTCAAAAACTAAACAGTTAGCTCAACAAAATCCGGCTACAGAAAACCTAGCCTTTACTCAGCAGCAGATTTCCCTAGCATCAAATATTCAAAATACTTTTAATGAGAATATAGGCAAGGAAAATACTTTTTCATCAAAGCAAGAATTAGCACAAGCATCAAAACCATATTCTGTCATTGATGAAGCACAAAAACCTAAATTTAAGGTTAATAGCAGCCAAGTTTTTAATTCCGCCAAGCTACCAACTACTAAAGTTAATTTCAATGAAGCTGACTTATTAGCAACTCTCTCCAATACCAGAAAGTATTTTCAAGACTATGGTTCGTTAGATCCAGATGTTCAACGTACAGGATTGCTTGGCGCTCAAGGAGTTACTATAAAAGATATCCTCAAGACTTTGGATTTTATGATTGCTGTCTTACAAGAGGATATTGGCAATGGTCGAACTACACGTTTACAAGATCCTAATTTTATCAACTCTAATTTTCGCGTTATCAAATGGTCTGCTTATAACCCACAAAAATCTCAGCAAGAACGACTACGAATTACAAAATATGCTGTATTTATTCATCCAGGGTCACGGAAGAAAACCTCTACATTTAATATACCAATCTACAGTTTAAAAGATGATTTAGCGGTTAGTAAGTTCTATACCAGATATACAAAGCAGGATGTTTTATCAGGTATTTACGAACCAGGTGGTAGAGAGTATGGAAAAGTTGAACCTTTGGCTTATCTAACCCGAAAAGGGTTAGAAGAAGCTTTAATGCAAGGAACAATTCTGGTTAATTTTCCTGATGGTTCTAAGACATACTTTAATGTCGATAGAAACAACGAAATCCCTTATGTGCGAGGATTAGCCGCAACTGCCCAAAAGCGTTATTGGTATTTTCGGGAGGTTGATGCTATCAAAGGTTATGGATATAAGATTGATGCAAAAATTTCTATCAAACCAGGGGTGACTTTTGCTGGTGATGTGCTGAATATTGGTTTAGGGAAAATTATTGTACTTGAGTATAATAAGGGCGGGCGAAAAAATCTGCAAATGGGAATTATAGCAGATACAGGTGGGGCGTTTTTACCGAATCTGCATCAACTTGATTTTTTAGCGGGTATTTTTAAGAATAATAAAGATTTTGGGCAGCATGGTCATAAATTGCCTGATTATGCTAGTGCGTATATTTTAGTGAAGAAGTGAGGCTGGATATAAAACAATACAGTTCAGTTAAGAATTGGTGGTAAAAAATGGTATGTATGTAGAGACGTAGCATTGCTACGTCTCTATGAGGATTTAGGGCTTAACTGAACGGTATTGGCATATAAAAGCCCTCAGGCTGGAAGCCTGGGGCTATAGAAACAAAGCCCACCTGCGTGGGCTAAATGCATCTTGTTGTAAAAACGGTGTAAAATGTTTGTTATAAGATCAAAATGTCCATTCGTGGTCTGGATCGTCTAGGGCAGCGCGGACAGAAGTTAGGTTTGCAAGCTCTTTAAATGGGCTTGATTTGGCTATTTCTGTGATTGAATTTAATGTTAAGGCTAGTTGCTCGTTATTATTGGATGCGTAGACGCGAAGCGGCTTGTCGTCAGACATCGCACTATCAACTACATTAAATAAAGCACGAAAATTTTCTGCACGTTCATCAAAAGAGCGATCGAGATACGCTATAAGTAAGTCTCGCTGGGCATTTATTTTAGCGATCGCTTCTTTTTCCCAAGCATCAATTTCACATCGCTTTGTCTTTTCTTGTTCGGCAATTATTTTGTATTCAAAATAAGCCGAAACCATCTGCTGTAGGCATTCAGCAGGATTGATAAATTCTTTGACTACTACTGTGGCAACTTTCTTTACAGACATTTCTAATTGCCTCCCAAAGTACGATATTTGGCTTGGATAGTCGCAGTAATAGGATTCAGTTGCCCTTCATTATCTAAAACAGGAGTTTTCATGATTTCTGCGAGTGCCTTCATTAGAAGTCCCACTTGTTGGAATTTACTAGCATCCCTGTTTTTATCAAATGTTGGCAAAGATTCAAGTTCATCCAAACCGATAACAGCAAGGTTGTTAAGAGATTCAACTAAATCCATCAACTCGATAATCCGTCGTCTTACTTGTTGCATAAAGTCTTTTGCAGCTTCAATTTTAGCGATCGCAATATTGACTTCAACTTCATACTTTCGCGCTTTCGTCAAGGCTTTTTCACCTTCACCAGCAAACACAACCTATTCAGCAGCAAAAATGTAAAACTTCCATGAAGAAAATTACTAAACTCTTTAGCCCACGAAGGTGGGCTTCGTTTGTATAGCCGCGACTTCCAGTCGTCCGGGCAAAATATCAACCCAAAGTTTCCGGATCGATACCTAACGCGGTCAATTTTTCTGCTAACATTTGTGCCCGTTGTTCTGCTGACACACGTCGCTGTTCCTCATAATTTGCGCGTTCTTCAGCTTCTGTAATGCGTTCTTCTGGCGTCAGCAACCTTTGCCCTTGTTCGTCATACCAATACAACCACTCCCGCGCTATACCTTGATAAATTCCGCGATCGCGTCCAATTCCTAAATTAATCTCCGGTAGCCAAACCGGATTTCCTGGCTGTAACTCATATTCGCCATTCACTAAGCGATACACTTCCAAAGGTGGGTTTTTGCGACGACAAGGATTATATACAACGTAGTACAAAATCCCTAATTCTTTCCCATAGAATTCTTTCTTAGTGCTGTATTCTCCCCGATGGGTTTGAGAAACAACCTCTAATACCAAAATTGGCAGCGTATTTTCTTCCCACAGTACATAACTTAGGCGTAAATCCTCACCAATAAAGCGTTTAACTCCTAAGCTGAGAAATCCATCAGGGACGATCGCGGGTTTATTTGGGTCATAATAAACACCCATATCAACGCCAAAGAACCAATCCCAACGCTCTGACCACAGCAAAGCCAGCATCGCTTTTAGCAAGCCAGGAATCAAATCTTGTAGTTCATTATCCACAGGTGTATCGTCTGAGTCGGGTAGTTCTTCGGAAGATGGCAAACAGTGCAATGGGTTGTAGTCTAACATGAGCGGTTGTGCCAAAGCTGATTCTAAATAGATTGTAGAAAATTGATTGACCGAGTAGAAGCTTTGTGTTTTGCCATACATACCAAAGAAATGGTGAGATTTTAGATAGAATCAAGTTCAATAGCATAAAAATTAAATTTACTAAAATGTTTGTCAAATGCCATACAGTCAATTCAGTATAGACACTGTTGAGACAACCTTGGGAATTACCATTGTGGAAACTGTGGGAATTTTTGCGGACACACCCCCAGTAGAATACGGTGATTTTTTGGCACAAACACTTAAAAAGTATATACCATTAGCATTATCTATTGGAACTGAAAAAGCTCGTTCGGAACTAATTTTAACACCAATTCTTGTAGAACTAAAAGATATATTACAAAATCAAATTAGTTTGTTTTCCGGTCGAGAATTTAACGTTAGTCCAGAAAAAGGTTTAACTGGTTTTTGTGACTTTCTTATTAGTAAGTCTCCAGAACAAATAATTATCAAAGCACCTGTTATCGCTTTGGTAGAAGCTAAAAATGATAATATTCAATCTGGTTTGGGACAATGCATAGCAGAAATGGTAGCCGCGCAATTATTTAATCAGCAAAAAGAAAATGAAATTAAAACAATTTACGGTAGTGTCACCACAGGTACTAACTGGAAATTTATGCGTTTGTCTGGACAAATAATAGAAATTGATTTAAATGAATATTTTATAAATGATGTTAGAAAAATTTTAGGAATTTTAAGAAGTTTTATTGATAATGGTGATAATTAATATGGTATTTTTATCTGAATGCGTTATCCAGAACCCTTGAGACGTAGCAATACGCTTCGGTTAAGGCAAAAGATGCAAGAGAATCGCCTTGCAATACGCTTGGTGTTAAGGCAAGAGACGCGATAAATCGCCGTCTCTACAAAGGAATTATTATTGTAAAGACGACGATTTATCGGGTCTTTGTGATCTATAATTTTCATCAAAAAATCTTATCCGAACCATATTGAATCGCCTTGTAGAGACGGCGATTTATCGCGTCTGATCTATAATTTTGATCAAAAAACCTTATCCGAACCGTATTGAGAGACGTAGCACTGCTACGTCTCTACATTCTTGACAAAAAAGGGCAGGTTGAAAACCCACCCTCAAAGTAATATTAATTGGAAATTAACTTTCTAATTACCAATTGCCGGCGCACTCAAAGACACCGTTGGAGCTTCTTCATGCTGTACCAAAGTCGGCACTGAATCGCGTAATCTTGCTGTTAACTGCACAGTTGTGGAATCATACATCTGAGTCAGCAACTTAGGATAGAAACCAATGCCAATAATTGGTATTAACAAACAAGCGATGATAAACACTTCGCGCGGTTCAGCATCGATCAAAGCTTGGTGAGAAACTAATTCTTCGTTTTCTTGCCCGTAGAAAATTTCTCGTAGCATCGATAGCAGATAAATCGGAGTTAAAATCACCCCAACTGCCATCAAAAAGACCACGATAACTTTAAAGGTAGAGCTATAAGCATCGCTAGTGGCAAAGCCGACAAACACCATTAATTCTGCTACGAAACCGCTCATTCCTGGTAATGCTAAAGAAGCCATCGAACAAGTAGTAAACATAGCGAAAATCTTCGGCATTCTCTTACCTACACCACCCATTTCATCTAACATTAAGGTGTGTGTCCGGTCATAAGTTGCCCCTACCAAAAAGAACAAACTTGCCCCAATTAATCCGTGGGAAACCATTTGTAAAACTGCCCCACTTAATCCCAAATCGGTAAAGGAGGCAAAACCAATTAGCACAAAACCCATGTGCGAAATTGACGAGTAGGCAATTTTCCGCTTCAGGTTGCGCTGGGCAAAGGATGTTAAGGCAGCGTAGATGATGTTAACTACCCCCAAAACCACTAACGCAGGTGCAAAATAAGCGTGAGCATCGGGTAGCATTTGGGCATTCATGCGAATTAAGGCGTAACCGCCCATTTTCAGCAAAATACCCGCTAACAACATGTGTACGGGGGCTGTGGCTTCACCGTGGGCATCAGGTAGCCAGGTGTGCAGGGGAATGATTGGCAATTTGACAGCGTAGGCAATCAAAAAGCCAGCATACATTAAAAGTTGGAAATTTAGGGCGTAATCTTTTAGGGCAAGCGATCGCATGTCGAACGTCACCGTATCGCCGTAAAACCCCATTGTCAGGGAAGCCAGCAAAATAAACAGCGACCCGCCAGCAGTGTATAAAATAAACTTGGTCGCTGCGTATTGCCGCTTTTTACCTCCCCAAATCGACAGCAAAAAGTAAATCGGTACCAGTTCCAGTTCCCACACCAGGAAAAACAGCAGCATATCCTGAACCGCGAAAACGGCTATTTGACCGCCATACATCGCCAGAATCAGAAAGTAAAAGAGCCTGGGCTTGAGGGTCACGGGCCAAGCTGCTAAAATCGCCAGGGTAGTTATGAATCCAGTCAAAATAATTAGAGGCATGGATAAGCCATCTGCCCCTACTGAC
Source organism: Tolypothrix brevis GSE-NOS-MK-07-07A (assembly GCA_019358985.1). Classification (GTDB taxonomy): domain Bacteria; phylum Cyanobacteriota; class Cyanobacteriia; order Cyanobacteriales; family Nostocaceae; genus Hassallia; species Hassallia brevis. The sequence continues at coordinate 56,882 of JAHHIJ010000008.1, forward strand.
CAATTCAAATCAAGTTGCGGTACCCACGGGTAACTCTCCACCAACTGCAAATTTGGATTGGCGAAGTCGTACTGGGTATAAAAAGCCCAAACAATCAGCGCAAAATCAATCAATCCGACAATCAGAGCGTACCAGCGCACTGTTTTGCCATCTTTATCCGGGATTATCGGTATCAGTAGTGACGCCGCTATCGGAAACAGAATAATCGTCGTCAGCCAGGGGAAATTAGCTATATTCATCACAATCAATCTGCTATCAAAATCATGTTTGGCAAAAAGTCACTAGTTATTAACTAACAGCTTTTTGGTGATTTGGTCTTTCTCGTTAGGTTGATTTAATTAAATTGGAATCGCTCATTTTGTCTCTTAGGAGTCTCTTTTGACACTTGGGGGTGCGGTATGTGGGTTGTGATACTCCCAGTCAAGTCAAAAATTTACCCTCAAAAAGCCGCTAAAATTATAGTCTAGGAGTGCGATCGCGTAGCTCAACTCATCGCTAAAAATACATAATGCTGTTTGGTGTTGATTTGGTACAAAAAAGCATCACAGGAGAAATAACACTATGATAATCGCACAAATTGAAAGCCAGATTCGTTATGTCACCAACGTAGAGGGACAAACAACAGATGTACACGTCCCCATAGAACTTTGGCAACAGCTGATGAGTTCCATAAATTCTGATAACGTCAGTGGTTTAGCTTGGATTGATGAACAAGAGCCAAAAGCACAAATATTAGCCGATTTGCAAGAGTCTGTTCGACAAGCAGCAGTAGGACAAACTTTCCCAGTTTCACAGCTTTGGGACTACAGTAGGCGATTTGATTGAGTTTTTTTAGTAAAATAGACAGGGAAAGTTGATAAGGGAAATTCGATTATGTCATCTCCAGCGATCGCTACTGTAATTAAGATGATGGAATCTTTATCTGAAGATGTGCAAGAAAGAGTTGCAGAACATCTTGGAGAGTACCTGGAAGATTTGCAAGATGAATTGAAATGGGATAAATCATTTAATAAAACTCAACAACAACTGATTGCATCTGCCCAATCTGCTAAAAGAGAGATTGCAGAAGGACTTGCGAAACCAATGAACTATGAAAAGTTATGAAGTCTGCAACTCTTCCTTCTTTTTGGGATAAATATCAGTCTCTTGAAAAGCAAGTTAGACAGAGTGCGAGAAAAGCTTATCAGTTATGGAGAGAAAATCCTTTTCATCCGTCTTTGCATTTCAAATGTATAAATAACGAGGAAAATATTTGGTCTGTCAGAATAACTCGCAATTATCGAGCAATTGGGGTTTTGGAGGGTGATACAGTTACATGGTTCTGGATAGGTAGCCATGACGATTATGAGAGCTTTTTTTCATAGCGCGATCGCTCTTTTATTTACCACTTATAATAAAATTCCATATTTTATATATTAGTAGTTTTTCTATATCATAAAAATCCTTAAATGTCAATTCAATAAATAATGTAATAGAATTGAGCGCGACCGTTTTCTAGGTACTTTAGACCTTCACCTCTGAGAAGGGTGCAAAAACCTGTGAGGTTAACGACATCATCGACAACGTAGAAGTCAACTTCCATTACTGGTCTTAGCTTTTAAATAGAGAAAGCGCGATCGCAAAGCTTACCTTAAGCGATCGCTTCTTGACGAAATTTACATAGGACTTACGCACTGTTTAAGATTTTTGCGTCGAACTATTCCCAACGGAGGTTTTGAGATTATGTTTGAAGCGCCAGATGATGTAAAAGAAGACTTTAATCTTTAACAAAATTTGGAGGTTTAAGTAAAGAGTAACTATCAAGTAGCGCGTTTTGTGTTGGAGTAAAATCCCCGTTACAAAACGTAATTGCTGTCTTCTCTACGAGACGCGCAAGGGACGTAGCGGGGCTGCGCCCCGCTACGAATTGTTTTAATTCCAGTCGAGTACGAAAATCTGGTTTTTTATCATCTTGTTACAGTTTGCCCTCAACGGGTTTGCAAAATGTTTTTAGCTTGCTTGCAGTCGTTTGGGTAACTTTGTTTCAATCTCTTCTGCTGATATTTTTACTCGTCCTGGAACTGCCCGTAACATATCTACATATTTGTGAAAGGCTTCAATATCTTGAGGGTTACGGCGTACATATACTAGTAGTTCTTGGCGAGTCATTCCTTCAAAATTTGATTCCGTCATACGTTAATCCCCCATCAATGTCGATTTCTATTTCTATTGTCTCTTCAACAATAATGTAGATGCAACGTGTTCGTTCATCTAACCGAGTCATGTTAATTGCTTTTAACAGATTGCTAGTTTGTACGCACACTCGGTATAACGATTTAAGTTGAGCTATTGTTGGTTCCATTAATTTCTTCAATTTTTAGTCAGAATCAAAAACCACATTACATGAATCACATCTGCGGAATGTGGGTTTAATTGCTGACTATTAGCTTTCAAAAAACACTTGGTGTAAAGATTATGTAGAAAGGGCAGTTATAAACCGCATTTACACAGGCAAAACCCGCTTGCGCGGGTTAAAAAATCTTAATTTTCTCTTAAGCTCTGTTTGTGTAGCTACGAATTCTATTCGCTAGGGCTTAAGTTGATACGTAGGGGTGGACGATCGCCCACCCCGATTAAAATTAGGTAACACCAAAGACAATCACTAAGCCCAAAACAGCTCCAAATACAATCAAGGCATAGAATTGAGCGCGACCGTTTTCTAGGTACTTCAAACCTTCACCACTAACTAGGGTGAAAAAGCCTGTGAGGTTAACAGCACCATCGACTACACGGAAGTCAACTTCCATAACTTGTCTGGCTACGCGACGCAAGCCGAGGACAAAGTAACGATGGTAAATGTCATCAAAGTACCACTTGTTAAGGGATAGCTCGTAAAGCGGTTTGATTTTTTGGGCGATCGCACTAGGGTCAATTTTGCGCGACAAATACATCAGCGAAGCCAATGTAATCCCAATCAAAGCGATTCCCACTGAATTTCCCGCCATAATGTAAAATTCCGTCGGGTTGAACTCGGCGGTTTTTTCCATCACTTCGGCGAGGGTTTCGCTGGGAGGAAAGATAAATTGCTCAAAGTAGTTGGCGTAAGGTGTTCCCACCAAGCCAATCAACATTGAAGGAATCGCCAACACCACTAAAGGCAAAGTCATTGTCCACGGCGACTCGTGGGGAGAATCGCTATGATGCCCATGAGTATCATGTGCCTGTAATTCGCCATGTTTCATCGCCCCAGGACCATAAACAGGGGTTGCTGCTGCTTCTGTCTCTAATTCCAGAACGATTGTGGCTGCTTTTTTGAGTTTCTGCTTGATTTTCTGGTCATTGCCTCTAAAGCTACCTTCAAATGTAGAGAAATACATTCTAAACATATAAAAAGCAGTAATGCCGGCAGTTAACCAGCCGACAAACCAAAGAAGCGGGCTAGCTTGAAAAGCTTCTCCCAAAATTTCATCTTTTGACCAGAAACCTGCAAAAGGTGGGATACCGGAAATTGCCAAGCAACCGATAAAGAAGGTAATTGCGGTAAATGGCATGTACTTCCGCAGTCCCCCCATCAAGCGCATATCCTGCGCCAAAACGGGGTCATGACCAACGACGCCTTCCATCCCGTGAATGACTGAACCAGAACCTAAGAACAGCATCGCTTTGAAATAAGCGTGAGTCATCAGGTGGAAAAGTCCGGCAGAGTAAGCACCTACTCCCATCGCCATCACCATGTAACCGAGTTGGGAGATAGTGGAGTAAGCTAAACCCTTTTTGATGTCGTTTTGGGTTATGGCAATTGTTGCTCCCAAAAAGGCGGTGAATGCCCCAGTGTAGGCAATTACGTTCATTGCCGCTGGGACGTGTTCAAAGACTGGGTACATCCGAGCGATGAGGAAAACACCCGCCGCCACCATCGTTGCTGCGTGGATTAAGGCAGAAATGGGGGTGGGACCTTCCATCGCGTCTGGCAGCCACACATGCAAAGGGAATTGGGCTGATTTGGCAACCGGACCCAAGAAGACTAAAATCGCAAACAAGATGGCGAGGGCATTGCTGATGGAACCTGATTCTACAAGTTGTGCGAGGCGATCGCCCATCACCTGAAAATCAAAGCTTCCTGTCGCCCAGTAAAGCCCTAAAATACCCAACAGCAAACCAAAGTCACCCACGCGGTTGGTGACAAATGCTTTTTGTGCTGCATCTGCTGCTGACTTGCGATCGTACCAAAAGCCGACCAGCAAGTAAGAACACATCCCGACTAGTTCCCAGAATATATAAATCTGGACTAAGTTGGGGCTGACCACCAAACCCAGCATTGAAGAGCCAAATAAGCTGAGATAGGCGTAAAACCTTACATATCCTGGATCGTGAGCCATGTAGCCATCGGTATACACCATGACCAAGAAGGCTACCGTTGTCACAATCACCAGCATCAGGGCTGTTAGGTGGTCAATAGTGTAGCCCATGTTCAGGTGAAAATTGCCTGCTGCCGCCCATTCTATAGTGCGGATATAAGGCGCATGTCCTTGAATTTGGCTCCACAGCAAGACAAACGACAGCCCCATTGCTATCCCCACTAGGGAGATAATGAATGCCGCGTTTAGCTTTCTGGCTGCGTTTGTCACCTGATTCATCGAGATTAACCCTAGACCGACCAGCATTGCTCCTAAAAGAGGTAATACCGGAATCAGCCAGGCATACTGATAGATAACTTCCATCACTGACGCCTACATTTATAATTCTTTACGTTTGCTTTTGACAGTTTTGCCCAAAGGCATCTGTCCTGGTCGCAACTGTTAATAATTGTGACACACACCTTTTAGCATAAAATACCCCACCTGATGGTTGTTAGGTGAGGTAGTTAAGCATGGTTTTAGATTTGGTCAATAATTAATGGTCTATAGTCCATAGTTCAAAGCTTTTTGACTGTTAACTATTGACTATTGACTTCTTTCATGCTGTCCGACAGCCTAAATCAACTATTTTTGGGGTACTGTAGGTTTTTGGGCGATTGGTATAACTAACTTTAATTTTTTCTAGAGCTTGACGTAAATCGTCTCGTCCACGAAAACAGTCTAAACGCTCCCGGACGATACCATTTTCAATCAACAGTAAGGTTGGCAGTGATTTTAGCCGATAAGTGGTAGAAAGTTTAAAATTTTGATCGGCGTTAACTCCAACCAATTTTATTTCTTCGCCACATTGAGTTTTAAACTGCAACAACAGCGGCTGTATTATACGACATAAGCCGCACCAAGGCGCTTCAAAATTTACTAAAACAGGAATTGGAGATTCTAAAACTTCTTGATTAAATGTCCGATCGCTGACCAACAACACCATGATGCCTCTATAATTACAGGGTTTTTATATCAAACTAGCCATCAGCAGAAGTATTTGGCAAGGAATACGGTTCTGCAAATAGACTGTTCCAGGGTACAAATAATTATCCGAAAAACAAGCGCGTTTGTTGTTGCGCTGAGAAAAAAGCCAGCGCGAGGCTTTCACGGTGGCTTTTTTAGATTTTCAACTCCTGACTGCCCCTGGGGAGAGATTTTAAACTGTTTTGTCATTTAGTTTGTAATGAAGGTAATTGAAGCTTCAATTACTACCTTTTCTAAATCTCGCTTTTGATATTACGTCCCCCAATGACATCTGCACTCCCACTAATGCTACGGGGAATTGGATAGCAATTGAGAAGATTAAATCTTCATCTTCTGCTATTAGGGTGTACCTAAAATAACCATTGTACCTTACTACTTGCTTCAAGCAATAGGGGGTGTGACCACCAAAGTAGACCGATAAAACCAGCGACTCCTAAATAAGCCAGGCGGAGAAATTCTTGCCATTTAAGAGATTGACGGCGATCCAGAACAGCTAAAAAAGGAATAATTGAAGTTCGCTGTTTGACGATTTCAAAGGCTTCACCGTAACGCGATCGCATACGCCGATCGCCATGCCAAACTCCAAATAAGTGGTGTAACACCAATCCCACTGAGGTAACAAGAGTAAAGCTTGTACCGAGCCAGAGGGTATGAGCAACACACCAAATTATCTGCCCAACCATCTGCGGATGACGGGTAATCCGAATAATGCCCGTTTCGTAGAGGTGGACGGAGGGCTTTTGAATGGCAGCAATTTCTAGTAGATTGAATGTAGCTGGATACAAAAACAAAAACGAAATCGCTGAAAGCACCCAAACTACTGGCTTGATTCCTGGCACACCTTGGAGTTGCCAAAGTTGCCAGCCATCATAACGGTGGTTAATAAAGTAAACGATTAAAATTACAGCTAAAGGCAAGCTGAGTAACGCAAAGAATACGCGATAGAGCCTTGGTCCAATTTGTTTTTCGGCATACGGACGCAAAGCTGCTCCTCCACTGTGAGCGATCGCAAAAACTATTTGTAACCCCAGCATGACAAAATGACTGTTGGTTAACCAAGTGCTCAACATCATATAAACAGGTGAAGTAATTTAAAGAAAACGCCCATTAAGTACAACCAATACCACAAAGTATTCAAAAGGGGACTTTCGTCAAGATGTTGTGCTACTGTCTTTTTCGATTAAAGCTCCAAGTTTAAGATGCAATAAATTGCATTCGCCGTTTTTTGGTGAAATACTAGTTTTTTGCTCTATAACTGCTCATGCTCATGGATTTTGTGGGTTTAGCCTTATGTCTGACCTTCCTTTCACTTTAGATCAATTGCGTATTCTCAAAGCGATCGCCGTAGAAGGAAGCTTCAAGCGTGCCGCTGATAGTCTCTACGTCTCTCAGCCCGCTGTGAGTTTACAAGTTCAAAACCTAGAACGGCAACTAGATGTACCTTTATTCGACCGTGGAGGACGTCGCGCACAATTAACCGAGGCGGGGCATTTACTTCTGAGTTATGGTGAAAAAATTCTCACCCTATGTCAAGAGACTTGCCGCGCGATCGAAGATTTACAAAATCTCCAAGGTGGAACTTTAATAGTCGGTGCTTCTCAAACTACTGGCACCTATCTGTTGCCCAAAATGATTGGCATGTTCCGACAAAAATACTCAGATGTGGCTGTGCAGTTGCATGTCCACTCTACCCGTCGGACAGCCTGGAGTGTCGCTAATGGACAGGTAGATTTGGCAATCATCGGCGGCGAGATTCCCGGCGAACTGGCAGAATCTTTGGAAATTGTTCCTTACGCCGAGGATGAATTAGCGCTGATTTTACCTGTTTTTCATCCTTTTGCCAAACTAGAAACGATTCAAAAAGAAGACCTATATAAATTACAATTCATTGGTCTGGATTCTCAATCTACTATTCGCAAGGTAATCGATCAAGTGCTAGCACGCTGCGACATCGATGCAAGGCGTTTTAAATTTGAAATGGAACTCAATTCCATAGAAGCAATTAAAAATGCCGTGCAATCTGGCTTGGGGGCTGCTTTTGTTTCTACTAGTGCGATCGCTAAAGAATTACAAATGGGTGTGCTACACCGCGCTCCAATTGAAGATGTTGTTGTCAAGCGAACACTGTGGCTCATTTTTAATCCCAATCGGTATAGATCAAAGGCAGCCGAAGCCTTTAGCCGAGAAATTTTGCCCCAGTTTGCTACCCCAGGATGGAATCAAGATGTGTTAAAATTCTCACCAAAAAACATTGTCGTCAGTACATTGGATATAGCGATGCCAAACTCTGATTAAAGCTAAGATTTTGTCAAGAGTCAACAGTCAAGAGTCAAAACTAGGACACTGATGTCGATGGGTATATTGAAGGAAAATCCGCAATAGCAAAATTCTATCTAAAGGTAGTACAACCCTTATGTGGATGATTACCACCGCAATTACCGTGTCCTTTTAAAGGTAAATATTCGCTAATAAATATATGCTTGACTATTGACTATTGACTTTGGACTATTGTCTTGGACAAAGGACAACAAACCAAAAAAAATGGAAGTTTACTGCACTCGTCCACGCTGCCCTCGTCCACAAAATTATTTTACGGATTTAGACGATAACATAACTTTGAAAACAATACAGCAAAAATACTGTACTACTTGTGGAATGCCGCTGTTACTGGATGGACGATATGTACCGCTGAAATTGTTGGGTAGAGGGGGTTTTGGAGCCGCTTTCTTAGCACGCGATCGCCGAATTCCCGGAATGCGTCAATGTGTAGTTAAGCAATTCCAACCAGCGGGAAATTTAACCTCAACTCAACTGCAACTGGCACAACAGTTGTTTGAACGAGAAGCAGATGTTTTAGCGCAGATAGGCAACCAAAATGAACAAATTCCTGACTTATTTGCTTATTTTGAAATAACAGTTAAAAGCTGGCAATCAGAACAGCAAGAGCAATTTTTTTATCTGGTACAAGAATTTATTGATGGACAAAATTTAGAGGAAGAATTAGCTCCTAGAGGTACATTCACTGAAGAAGAAGCGTTAGAAGTACTGCGAGAAATTCTCAAGGTGCTAAAGTTTGTTCATAATGAAGGCATTATCCACAGAGATATCAAACCCTCTAATATTATGCGCGATCGCCACGGCAAATTATACTTGCTAGATTTTGGCGCAGTGAAGCAAGTAACAAATGCCCCATCAGGTTCTTCTACCGGAATATATTCTATGGGATTTGCACCTCCTGAGCAAATGTCTGGAGGTCAAGTATATCCGTCTACAGATTTATATGCTTTAGCTGTAACAATTCTCACCTTACTCACAAAAAAGGAAGCAATTCAGCTATTTGATGGTTATAGCAATCAGTGGAAATGGCGATCGCTTGTATCTATCAATTCAGGTGTTGCTGATATCTTAGACAGAATGCTTTTGCCAGCTGCAAATCAACGCTTTCAGTCCGCTCAAGACGTTCTTTCGGCGTTAGATTCACTTTCTATACCCCCAACACAACTACGTCCCACTAAACCATCTGTAGCAAAGTTATCGTCGCAAACCCAGCCACCACAAGCACCTATTGTTCCCCCACCACCGACAAAACCAGCATTTTCGACAATCGAGTTGTTAAGTGGTGCAGCGTTTAGTGGATTTGAGGGTGCATTGATTGCGATCGCTCTTTTAAGTCTAGTAAAATCGCCAATAATCACTTTAGCTGTTTCCGCCATAATTTTAGGTATACTGATTTTTGCCCAAACACGGCGATGGATTGAAAAGCTTGATTTGTTAATTATTGGCGGAATTTCTTTTGCGCTGATCTATTTTGTACCCTTTTTACATGCTAGTCTTAGCTCTGGGCAAGTTGTAATTTTCGCAGTTGCAGCCGGGTTAATAGCCATTGCAGTTACAGCAATATTTCGTCTGATATATAAATTATTATCTTTGATATTTTAATAGCATAGAAAAAAGTACAAGCGATCGCCGAAGGTGAAATTTGACACAAGCGATCGCTAATTTGATCTTTTTTGAATTCAAAATTCATGCATTCAGAAAAATTTTTTTTAATTGGAGAGAAGCGACTTGGACATTTTTTCAATCCAATCTTGTATAATCGGATTCACTAGCTCCGGTGCTTCATCTTGAGGACAATGCCCAACACCTTCTAAAGGAATAAACTTTACCACTTTTGGGAAATTAGCTAACTCTTTACCTAACTCAAACGGTTCCCAAGGATCAGCTGTTCCCCATAAAATAAGTGCCGGACAAGGTAGCAGAGGTAAAAGGTCTTCAGGTAGAGGACCTGTAGAATAAGCTGTAAAGGCAAGAAACACAGCTACAGCACCCGGATCGCTTACTGGTGTCATCAAGATATCTATTAACTCGTCTGTCACTGCCTCAGAATTGACATAAGCTTTGAGGAGAATTGAGCGCACTGTTTTCGGCTGGGCAATTTGATTAAAAAAGAACTTGCCAACAGGTTTGATAGATAGCAGGCGTTGCAATAAGGGCGTTCCGGCGCTACGATACCAAGGTAGTGTCTCTCGTTTGCGATCGTGTAATAGCCGTAAAGAGCAATTCAGCAAGGCAACTCCTAATGCCATATCTGGGTTATCCACCGCTGCTTGCATGACCACAATACAGCCTACAGAATTTCCCACAAAAAAAGCGGGTTCTCCCACTACTTCCCGGCAAAAATCAGCGATTTGCTGTCCCCAGGTTTCAAACGTGTAGGCAATCTCTTCACCCGGTTTGGGTTTATCCGAAGCACCAAAGCCAATCAAATCAATAGCATACACACGGCAATTTTCCGCCAGTACAGGGATATTCTTCCGCCAATGTCCCCAAGAGGCTCCAAAGCCATGTACCAAGACTACAGCCGGTCCAGCGGTTCCTTGGGTTTGATAGCAAATGGAAAAACCTTGCCAAGTCCAGGTTTTTGTTGCAGGTAGTTTGGTTGTCGATTGGATCATAGAAAATTTAACGATATTGCGCTCATTCCCCACCTTCAATGTACTCATGATGTAGAGACGTAGCAATGCTACGTCTCTTGGGGTTGTGGGTAACGCCAGTTTTATGTCTAATAGACATCTCCAGATTCATACGTAAAGACGTTCCGGCGGAACGTCTCTACAAGGGTTTCGGGTAACGCATAATTAAATTCGGTCGATGTCTAATATAAAACTTTAAAATACAGCAGATTTCACTCCTTATGAGGTACATGCGTAAAATCCAAAACCCGCTCTGAGACGTTCCGCCGGAACGTCTCTACGTGTATTTCAAAAATCAAATATTAGTCCTATAAGATAGCTCTTACTTTTTGATAGAAATAGTGCATTCATAAGTGAGATTGTGTCAGTATTAGGAGTTACATCTTATCTAAACTGAGGAAACTTTTTGTCATGTTGGCACAAACTTCTACTTCTGTAATGCCATTTCTTGGCAGTGACGTGGCTACTAATTATGATACATCAAAAGTAGTAATATTGCCCATTGCTTACGAAGCAACAACCACTTATCGCCGGGGCTGTGAAAATGGTCCAGATTCGATACTGGAGGCTTCTCATCAGGTGGAATATTACGATGAAGAACTGGATAGAGAAACTGGTTGCGAAGTCGGAATTTACACTCATCAAACAATTGCGGACACCCGCGAAGGTAATATCACTGCCGAGGAAATGCTAAAAGTTACCGAAGAAACGGTTTCTAAGTTTATTGGCGATCGCAAATTTGTGATTGCTTTGGGTGGCGAACACAGTATTACTGCGGGAATTGTCGAAGCATATCGTAAAGCTTATACAGAACCTTTTACGGTAGTGCAAATTGATGCTCATGGTGACTTACGTCACAGTTATGAAGGGTCAATTCACAATCATGCTTGTGTAATGCGGCGAATTGTCGATATGGATTTACCCACCGTCCAAATTGGCATTCGGGCGATTTGTAAAGAAGAAGCTGACTTAATCAAAGATAAACAACTAACTGTTTTTCGAGCGCGGGAAATTGCTAACGAACCAAATTGGACCGAACGAGCAATTTCGGCGATTCAGACAGAGAATGTTTTTCTCACCATTGATTTAGATGGCATCGATCCTACCTTAATTCCCGGCGTTGGTACTCCAGAACCGGGCGGTTTAAATTGGTATGCTTTGATGACCTTTTTGCAACGCGTTTGTGAAAAACATAATGTCATCGGCTGTGATGTGATGGAATTAGCACCCCTTGTAGATTCAGTAGTTTCACAATTTACGGCAGCCAAATTGGTCTATAAAATTATTGGGTATCAAGCATCAGCTAAGGGTTGGTTTGAAGTTGGAACATAACGCTGAATGTGACTATATTTTTTGTTTTTAGTTCCTTGGTGGTGAAAGAAGATGAATATACTAGAAATAATTGACACTCCTGTAGGAAGCTACGCACCAGATTTTGAATTGCCAGGAATCGACAAACAAGTACACCATCTTCGGCGTTATCTTGAAAAGTTCCGTGCTGTCGGCGTCATTTCTATGTGCAACCAATGTCCTTATGTCAGGTTGTATATAGATAGGCTAAAAGAAATTCAAGCGGAATTTGCTGAACAAGGTTTTTCGCTGATTGGCATGAATGGCAGTGATGGTAATGAAAATCCCACGGAAAGCTTTGAGAATATGCAAGCTTTTGCCCTCATGCATGAGTTGAACTTTCCCTATTTATGGGATTCAACCCAAGATACAAGCCGCAGCTTTGGAGCGCTGGTTACACCAATGGCTTTTTTGATCGATAAAGATGGTGTAGTCCGCTACAAAGGGCAAATCGATGATAATCCGGAAGATTCCCGGTTTGTGAAAGAGCAATATCTAAAAAACGCGATCGCCTCTTTATTTCAAGGTGAAGAAGTTTACATTACGCAAACTCCACCTGTTGGTACTTGCCTAATCTGGCGGAATTAGAGACAGAAAGTCACCCCCACTGCTATCTTAAGTTGGAGGCAATTGCAACTTTTTGATAAAGCGTAACTTCATGGGAACAAATTACCGACGGGTTTTACTTAAACTAAGCGGTGAAGCCTTGATGGGCAACATGGGCTATGGAATTGATCCAGAAGTGGTGAAAGAAATAGGACAAGAGGTAGCAGAGGTGATAGCCACAGGCGTGCAAATCGCCATTGTTGTGGGCGGTGGTAATATTTTTCGTGGCGTCAAAGCGGCGTCAGCGGGCATGGATCGGGCAAACGCTGACTACATCGGCATGATTGCCACGGTAATGAATGCCATGACGCTGCAAGACTCCCTGGAACGAATAGGGGTCGAAACGCGGGTACAAACAGCGATCGCTATGCAAGAAATAGCCGAACCGTATATTCGTCGTCGTGCCATCCGTCATCTTGAAAAAGGACGGGTGGTAATTTTTGGCGCTGGTTCTGGAAATCCTTTCTTTACTACCGATACGACTGCCGCATTAAGAGCCGCAGAAATTGATGCTGAAATAATTTTTAAAGCAACCAAGGTAGACGGAGTGTACGATGCTGACCCCCATATCTATCCTAATGCCAAACGCTATCAAAGCCTTACTTACGCCCACGTTTTGGCTCAAGATTTGCGGGTAATGGATAGTACCGCGATTGCTATGTGTAAAGAAAACAACATTCCCATACTTGTATTTGATTTATCGGTGCGAGGTAATATTCAACGAGCAATTATGGGAGAATCTATCGGCACCCTTGTGGGAGGTTCTTGTGAAATTAGATGAAGCTGAGAGTACGATGCAAAAGACCGTTGAGTCAACTCAACGAGCTTTTAACACGATTCGCACTGGTCGCGCCAATGCGAGTCTATTAGATAAGGTGATGGTGGAATACTACGGTACTCCCACATCGATGAAATCACTGGCAAACATTAGCACGCCAGATTCGACAAGTATTACGATTCAGCCTTACGATCGCAATACCATGAACTTGATCGAAAAGGCAATTTCGATGTCGGATGTTGGTTTAACCCCCAACAACGACGGTTCTGTGATTCGGCTGAATATTCCGCCCTTGACAAGCGATCGGCGTAAAGAATTTGTCAAACTCGCCGCCAAATATGCTGAAGAAGGGCGCGTTGCCATTCGCAACATCCGCCGCGATGCCCTAGACTCAATTCGCAAGCAGGAGAAAGCCTCGGAAATCTCTGAGGATGAAGCCAAAGACCAGCAAGACCAATTGCAAAAAATAACCGACAAGTACACCGCCAAAATCGGCGACTTGTTGGCAGAAAAAGAAAAAGACATCACCACTGTCTAAAGTCTGAAGTATGAAGGCTGAAGGTTAATTTATGAATTTTTCAACCTTCATACTTTCTTAGATGTTTATTAAAACTTTATAAAGTATCGTAGTGTATGGGCTAAAAATTTGTCATCAGTGGAAGTAATGAGTTGTAATTTAGTAGCGATTACACTCATTAAATAATTTAGATGACATAAAAAACATATTTAAATTCAGGACTTACGCACGGACTACATATTTCCGTCCCTATCGACGTGAGGAAGCAATCTCAAAGTCTTGTTTTCTGGTAACGAGTGCGTAAGCCCTAAAATTGTTTAAAGTTATTAGGACTTACGCAAAAATCAATGTTCTTCAGGAGCAAAAATTCAGCCATATGTATGATTGCATCATCGTCGGCGCCGGACCTGCTGGTGGAACAGCGGCTTACCATTTAGCCAAGCAGGGACGTTCAGTATTAGTTTTAGAAAAAGAATCTTTGCCAAGATATAAACCCTGTGGCGGAGGAGTATCGCCTGCGATCGCCAAATGGTTTGACTTTGATTTTAGTCCTGCAATTTCTCTGAAAGTTGACGAATTGCGCTTTACTTGGAAAATGGGCGATCCTGTAGAAACCAAAATAGAGACTATCGAGCCTGTCTGGATGGTGCGACGCGATATTTTTGACTATTTCCTAATTCAGCAAGCGCTTCTTCAAGGTGCTGAATTAAAAGATTCTACGGAAGTAACTGGAATTGAATTTAAAAGCGATCGTTGGCAAGTTAATACAGCTAACGGTTCGGTTACTGGTCGCTATTTAATCGCCGCTGATGGTGCCAAGGGACCGATGGCAAAATGGTTAGGTTTCAAAGAACGCAAACGCCGTTTAGCAGGGGCTTTAGAGGTAGAAGTTCCGGCAGTTGTGGAGAATAAATCTACAATTCACTTCGAGTTTGGTATGGTCAAAAACGGCTATATCTGGAACTTCCCGAAAGCTGATGGTTATTCGATTGGTGTCGGTACTTTTATCGGTGGAGAAGCTCAAGATTTTAAGAAAATTTTGGATGAGTACGGAAAAAGCTTTGGTCTAGATGTTAAAGCTAGCAAGCAATACGGTCATCCTATTAGTTTATGGGATGGTAATCAAAAACTGCATACTCAAAATGCGGTTTTAGCAGGAGAAGCAGCTTGTGTAGTTGATCCGATGACAGCAGAAGGTATTCGTCCCTCTATTTTTAGCGGTTTGTTGGCAGCTGGAGCGATTCATCAAGCGCTTTCTGGTGATGCGATCGCTTTAGAAAATTATTCGGATGCGATTAGCGAACAATGGGGTGCTGATATGGCTTGGGCGCAAAAGTTAGCTGGAGCATTTTATCGCTTTCCGGGTGTTGGTTACAAAGTCGGCGTCAAGCGTCCTTCTGGTAGCCAAATTATGGGTAGAATCCTGTGTGGGGAATTGCGTTATGGCGACGTTGTGAATCGTGCGCTGAAGCGTTTGGTTCCGATTCCTGGTTTTGGCGGGTAATTGAGAGTCACTCAAAGCCCCTCAGACTGGAAGTCTGGGGCTACACAAACAAAGCCCATCTTCATGGGCTAAATACAAAAAAACAAATTCTAGCCTGCGTGTGCCTGCTTCGTCCGTGTAGCCAAGGCTTCCAGCCTGAGGGGCTTTTAACAAACAATGTAGCCAGAACTCACGAACTCAGTGGCTCCATTAATCCACGTCTTACTGCTTCGCTGAATGCAACAGTTGCTATAGCATTGAACTAACTTCTGCACCTCTTGATAATTGCCGCCTTTCCAGACCGGACCAACTGTATGAATAACCCACTGTGCGGGGAGGTTATAACCTTTGGTAATTTGTGCTTCCCCTGTCGCCCAGTCCTGATTGAGTTCACTACATGCTATTTTTAGTTCAGAACCAGCTGCTCTGTGAATGGCAAAATCTACACCACCACCACCTGAAAACCATAAATCAGTACAGTTAACGATCGCATCCACCCGTTGTTGAGTAATATCCCCTTCAACGACTCTGATTCTACTTTTGACAGAGTAAAGAGAATCTATATTTAGTGGAATCTTCAAGTTGATTCCAGCAACATTTATTTGTTTTCCCTGCTGTTGATAAACTTTGCTGAATTCGCTAGCTGCTCGTTTGATGTCATTACGAACAAAACTTGCGATCGCACGAGAATAAATCAACAGTGGCTCAAACCCAGCTAACGGTTCGGCAAAAGTCTCTACAATTGACGCCATGCGAACCCACTCAGCTTTTTCCTCTAATTTCAACTTTGCAAGAACAGATGCAATTTCTCGCGCTGCTTCACCAGGTTTTGTATAAGCTAACGCCGTCCAAGTCTGAACTTGAGCAAAATCACGCATATCTGGATCGTGACTCTCAAGCTGTTGTTTTACATAGACAAGCAAAAAATCAGACAATTCATGAATTCGCTTTTCTCCAAAGCGGGGATTCACTTTCAATTTTTTCAGCAATGCATTTCGCACCTCTATTTCCATTTCATAAAGTTCATATCCCACCTCATCACAAAGGCTGGAAAGTAACAAATCTGCCACAGCTAGCCAGGGAATTTTCAGTGCTTCACCGTGAATATCGCGTTGAAAGTTCGCCCACAAGCGATAAAGCAAATCGGGTGTCAGCGCTAAGGGAAAAGCAGCATGATAAGCGAAATCGAGATGCGCTTCACCAAAGCGTTGGTGAAAAGCTTCTATTCTACGAGTGACGACTTCTGGCTTCATCTGCTTTTCTAAACTAAAGTTTTCGATAAAGAACCCTCAAAGGGTTGCAATAAAATTCCGAGAATCTTATCGACTGCATTAATGTAATATTCGATCGCGTCGATGGACAATATACTTTGTTCTAAAGTCAAAAACTTCCAACTAGTTCCAGTTGTAACTGCTCCATAAATGACTTTAATATCACTTCCTGCTTTTTGATTAAATATTTGACCAGCAACCATTGTGGCAGCGCATTGCCCCAACCCAGCAATTATATTTTCGTTTTTCGCTTCAATCACTGTAAGCACTGGAGCGCTGATAAAATATTGCTCACTAGATGCGCTGAGGATAAAGTCACAAAAACCTGATAGTCCTTGAGCGGGATCAACATTAAATTCTGTTCCAGAAAATAAGCCGATTCGATAATCCAACTGTCGCCTGACTTCAGATAGAATTGGAGCAATGAGAAACTCAGAACGAGCTTTTTCGCTGTTAATGGCAGTTGCCAAAGTTAGATTTTCAGCCAGCACACGTTGTAGTAAATCAGATGGTTTCACCCCCGCTACATTCCCAAACAAATTTCGAGTCTCGTTCAGAGTTAAGCCAAATGCATTTCTTGCTTTAACGAGAGTAAAATCACTGTATGCCATAAAAAGAGCGTAGAAGCTCTGCTTCTTGTCGTGAGACATCGCCTTCTATTTTAATTGTGTAGCATCACTTGCCGTCCTCGCAAAATAGCGATCGCACTATCCAACCCTTGACGGCTCAATTCAAACATCGGTACTAAACGGGCAATTTCACCCGCAGTCGTCCCAAACCAGCGCTGTGTCGCCATCGGATTGACCCATGCTATATAACGAACTCGTTGCTTTAACTGGTATAAAAACTTTTCTGTCAACTCGATCCTTTCTAAACTATAACCACCCCGCGCCGCTCCCGCATCACTAAAAATCAACACAGCGGAACACTCTGGACGCAGTTTAGCCAGAAAATCTAATACAGGTTCAGCTTTTTGGCGAGCCGTATCTCTGTAAATATACTTGGTTGGGCAGTTATGGAAGTAATAAATACCAGCTTTTCCTAAGCGTCCTCCGCGCACTGCCGTTTCTGCCAATCGCTGGGAAAGGGCGTGAAATGGTACCATTGAGCCTTTTTGGTCAATCAATAACTGTAATTCTGTGCGATTTACTCGACTGGGAACCATTACAGGCTCTAGCAACATTCCCTGTTGTCCAATCCGCTCAATTGTTGCTTCTACATCAAATTCTGTGGGCAAACCTTGCCGCACGAAACGCCGCAAATGTCGCCAACTTTGCTTCATCTGGCGTCGTGTGACGGGGAAATATTCATCGGTTTGGGTGAAGCGATTTTCAGCAATTTCATCATAGCTGTTAGTAGTAATTTGTACTGCTTCAGCTACTTGCATTTCCTCTTCCACTTCGATTAATTCTGATGAAATGGTTACGGAAACAGGTGTATTTTCGGTTTGTTCGGGTTTGGGTTGAAAGCTGGACTTAGTAGTTTTTGTGTGTAAATTGTCTGCTTTTTCAGTTAAGGTGGGAGCTGGAACAAAAGCGCTGATTACTTGTTGAAAGTGATAATTAAATAGGTGTTCCTCGTCCTTCGATTTCACCCACAAGGTTCGGCATAGTTCCGCTAATGCCTCTTGGTTAGTTGTGCCAAAGCCTTTTTGTAAAGCTTCTAGAATCAGGCGATACTCATCAATACCCAGTGGTAAGCCTGCCTCTCGCAGCCGCGTAAAGAGGTCAAGTAGGGGTAATTCTTCTGGGGTAGTGGTCGCGAATTGTACTTGGGCAGTTTTCATAGAATACCTGGCGATTAGAAATCGCGGCTACACAAACGAAGTCCGCCTTTCCTACGGAACGCCAAGGGCGAACGCGGACTAAAGATAATATTATGTTCTGATAATTAACATTAATAAAAATATCGCAACCCTCGTAGAGACGTTCCGCCGGAACGTCTTTACATTACGATCGCTCTTCACTATAACGTCGATAATCATCCCAACTCTTCAGCAATACCCCTGGATACAAAAGTTCTATTTTTAACTTGTTGAGAATTTCGTCGTCGGAATTGTGCTTGAGTAGCATGTCCATCCAATCCATCAACTCGCTGGTACTTACTTTTTTGCCTGCGTCTCCTTTGTCTTGTTGCATCTGGTTGCGAAGATTAATAAAGCGATCGATAATTGCATCCAGTAATGCTAAACGGGGATCGGAAAAAGGAAAGCGAGCTTTAATTATCTTGATCAAATCCTCCCGTTGCGGAAATTTGACGTAGTGAAACAAACAGCGACGCAAAAAGGCATCGGGTAAGTCTTTTTCGTCGTTACTAGTAATAAAGACTATCGGTGTCACTTTCGCGTAAATTTTCTTGATAGGGCTGGTTTGTTTTACCTCTATTACCTCAAACCTTTTCTCATCAAGCTCTAACAGCAAATCATTTGGAAAATCGATATCAGCTTTATCAATTTCATCAATCAGTACAACTGTGCGGCGTTCGTTGCGAAAAGCACGTCCAAGCGGTCCCCATTCAACGTAAGCATCAGCATTTTTTGCTTGTTCTGCGGCATCTTTATCTATCCCAGAAGCAGCAAGTTGTGCATCTCGTAACCTGCCAACTGCATCGTAAGTATACAGCCCATCCCGCGCTCGACTGGTAGATTTGACGTACCAAGCTTCATAAGGCAAATTTAGCTCGTAAGCGACAGCACGCGCTAATTTTGTTTTGCCACAACCGGGTTCACCTTTTAATAATAAAGGACGTTCGAGAGCGATCGCTAAATTCACGGCTTCTACCAATTTCTCACCGGGCAAATATGGATACAAAAGTTGCCCTGTTAGCTTATCTTGCTCTTTTGCTTTGGGCTGTTTATCCTTGTCACCAGTGTATTTCAGCCGCTCGTCTACAGCTTTAACCACCTATCCTCTCCTTGCTCCCAACTATAACCACACAACCCAAAAATTTCGGCAAACACGCGTTCTGGAATGCCTTCACTGTTTTCTAGAATTACCTTAACTGTGTATTCAATTTTTTTAGTCATTTTTGTGGGTAGTGCATCAATTGCATTTTCCATCCAGTTAACTAACACTTGATCGCAAAGAAGATCAATAATCGGCAGTCTTATAGGAGTACAAGGTTGCCAAAGTGTTTCAAATTCATCTGCAAACGCGATATTCCAGGAGTTGACACAACCATCCTGATCAACTAAAAACATCAATAAAAAAAACTCGTTGCTTGAATAAATCGCTTCTTGAGTTGAGTTTACCAGGGGAAGCCAAAATTCGCGGATCAATTCCTGCAAATAGTCTTCCTCAATGCAATCCATATCGTGAAAAACCAGGATGACGTGTTGATTTTTCAATTGACATATCACATTTCTGGCAATTTCCGGCAATGAATAGTCTTGTACTTGCATCTGACGACCAAATTCACGCCATAATGCTTTGATGTCAGTTCTAAATGCTTTGCGGGAGAGGTGAAATTGAATTGGTGGAGTTACCGAACCATCAGGTATTGCCTGTAATAAGCGTTTTAAAAGAAATATTTGCCCGTGTTCCGCTGAACCATGAACCAAAAAAGCTCCGATACGGTTTTGTTCAATAAATTCTCGGAATAAGCGCACCTGCTTGATATAATTCAACCGAAACAGTTCAATGTGTATTCGCTCACTTTCTAGATTATCAATTTGTTTGACGAGGCGATCGCGTTGTGCTTCAAAATGCTTAATTTCCTGCTCTAGCTGAAAAGCCACTGAAGTACCTGCCTCAATTGCCGAATTAGTCCGCAAGCGTTGTATTTTCTTGCTAAGTAGCTCGTACTGTTGTTGAAGTTCTTCGCGTTTGCGCTGTAAGTGTTGAACTGAGGACATTTCTTTCGATTCAGAAATTGCGATTATTGAAGTTTGTTTTCTAGCTCCTTAATCTGTTGATCAAGTTGTTTCATTTGATTTTCAGTTCCTTCCTTCTCCTTTTCCAACTGAAACTGTACAGCAGTACCAGCTTGAATTACTAAATCCATACTTAGACGCTTAAGTTTCTCCCTTAACAGATTGTACTGTTCTTCAAGGCTTTCAAGTTCTTGTGAAATTCGTCGTCGCTGTCCTGGGGTTAAGTCAGTCGGTGCTTTGTCCTTAGGTGTTACCTGTTGGACAGAAATATTTGTTTTATAAATAACTGGTTTAAGATGTTCTGGAATGCCTTGTAGTCGAATTTCTACGCAGCCAAACTCATAAGCATCTTCAATAGAACGATTTGCAGCTAAAGCCTTATAAAAACCAACTGCAAAAGCGATCGCAGCTTTATCTCCAATCGCGTCATTCATCCCAATCACAAACGGAATATATTCGGCGATCGCTTTTGCTTGAATTTCTGAATAGCACGCATTCATTACCACACAATTAATGCTTTGTGCAAATAATTTAAACATTGCCGCTAAAGCATCAGGTTTGACGGCTTGAACTTTGCCGACTTCATTCTCAAAGCACAATTCGCCGGTACTTTTACCATGTCCGGAAAAATGCACAATCTGCGGTTCAACTTCAAATATAGCCTGAGTAATATCCCCGACGCGCACCGACTCATGCTGTTCTATTTGAAACTTTCCTGGCTCTTGACGCAATCTTGCTTTAATATCGCGCAACTCTTGCCCTAAGCGTAATCGAGATTCATCACTAGGATCGGCAGTGAGAAACAGAATTTTGATTTGGCTATCGTTCATGACTTTTTAGACGCTGGATTGGCAACTTAATTGATACGGGAATGAGCGCAATAACTCTCCCAAACTCTTATTTCTCTGTGTACTCTGTGTCCTCTGTGGTTCGTTTTTTTTATGACGAGTGCCTAATACCATTTCTGTGTGAAGATGCGCCTAATTTAGCCCACGCAGGTAAGCTCTCGTTCGTTTAGCCGCGAGTTTACTCGTCGGGTTATTAAGCGCAGCCTCATAAAGAATTGGTATAAGTTCTATAGCGTTTCCTAATCACTTGAGGTACATTATAGCCCCCTCCACGAAGAGCGGGGAGGGGGTTGGGGGTGGGGTTCTTGTATCTCACTCAAACGAGAAGTGCTATATTTACCTACAAAGGGAAATAGCCTCTTTCCCGACTGGGGATGAGCGGTAAACCGCTCAGTACGAATTTAATTTATTAAATATAGGCAGAGAATTAACCCTGTTAGTAGTAAACAAACAATTCCCGCAGCACCGGCTAGGGGTTTTTTATTTTTACCAGTCAACCACTCAGGGACTTTACCAGTATAAGTAATTAACTCTGCTGTGTCTAGGCAAGCGATCGCCCATACCCATCCTGCGTGCAATCCCCAAGCTAAACCTAAATTTCCGCTACAGCTAAACCGTGCCAATACTAGCACCATTCCCATTAACCACAGTCCGGGTAATTGCGGTATAGTTTCACGTCGTTCCCAAACTAAATGTAATAAAGCAAAAATCAAGCTAGAAATAACTGCTGCCACCCAAACTGGGTAATCCTGCGCTAGTTGAGTGAATAAAAAACCTCGAAAAATCAATTCTTCTATACCACCAACAAACAAAGCGACCAAAAAAATAGGTAGCAAAATAGATCGCAAAGACGCAAAATTTTGCGTCTCTACATTCTCTTGCCAACTGCACCATGAAAGCCAAAATTGACCACCAAAGACAACAGCTAAACTCAAGACTCCCAAAACAAAACCCAGTCCTAAAGAACCCAAAAGGGAAATATTTACATTAAAGCCATAATTTGAAAAAGATGTATTAGTGAGCCAATTTATACCCCAAAGAATAAAAGGTGCTAATAAATAAAGGGAAATTAATAAAGGCAATTTTTGTTCTGGTTGCAAAGGTTTGCCCAGTTGCAAATTCAGTGCTAATGCCGATACTATTGCTACTGGGAACCAGCATACTATCCAGCCAACAAAAAAAGCCATCAGTACAACTATTACTGGTGCATTTTCGAGAAATGGCAATAAAGTGTTCATTGATGGCTCAAATGATGATATCGAAACAGACACCAACAAATACGACACACTTCTTGCAAACATAGATTTCTTGTTTTTTAATCAAGTTTCTACCAAAATAGATATCTCCATAAATCAATTATGCGTTGCCCGGAACCCTTGTAGAGATGTAGCATTGCTACGTCTCTACCTATGACTCTGGAGATGTCTAATGCGCTATTTCTACAAGATGTTTAATCGTATTTTTTTGACTTGACACAATTGTTAAACAGAATGTGTTAATTTTCCTTGCATAGAGAACAGGTTGTCAAGCATTTAGCTTGAACCTATACCTAAATCCGAAAAATTTATTCCTCGTCGTCTTCATCTTCTTCGTCTTCGTCTTCCTCTAATTCTAATTCTTCATCTGCCTCGGTCAATTTTTTATCACCTTCACCAACTTGAATCAGGTGAATATGCTTGTATCCCAGCTTAATTTCAAACTCATCACCTGACTTTAAGCCCATTGCTTTGGTGTAGGTGGCTCCAATCACAATCTGACCATTTTGATGTACGCTAACACGATAGGTCGGTTCACGCCCACGTCCATCTTTTGGGGCTTCTGGACTGAGAGGAATTCCTCTAGCTGATAGCAAAGCATCGTAGAAATCAGTCAGGTTTACTCGTACCTGACCACCTTTAGTAGTCGTGTAATAGCCACATTGCTTGGCTCTTTCTCTTCGTGGTAAAGTGGAAAGCTCTTTCACCTTAGCGAGCAATGTTTTTCCAGTTAATGGCGCGGTTGCGGTTTCAATCATTAGGCTCAAATTATCCTTAGTCTCTCCAAACTAATAAACGATATTGTTTCATGCCAGTATTTGGCTTTTTGACACCTACACAAAGCTACTTAAGACTCTAGGATAAGAGGTGAATTCCTGCTTATATAAAGCCATCAGATTCTAGTGAAAAACTAGTGTAGGTTTTCCAAAGAGTTTGCGGTGTAGATGTTCTTCACGCTCAACTCTTGTTTTCACCACCAACAGACGAGCAGCTTGCATCTGAGTAGTGGGAGTTATTTCTTTATATTCGTTCTATTCTCTCGCCCACAATAGATTAGAGGTTCTGGTTGTCACAAACATTAATTTCGGTGAGTGTACGGTATTTTTAACCATTCTTTGCCATCAAGAGAGTAAAATAATTTTCTCTTGGAGCGCTAATACGGTGGTGTAATCTCAAGCCCCGTTGACAAATTGCGTAGGTTCTACTACTAGAAATAAGTCGTAGACCAACGTAAATGCAGGCTTTTAAGTTTCGGCGAAGTGCCTTTGTTACTTTTGAGTAGTAAGTTTTTCGTCTTCCTCATCTAAGCGTTTCTTAAAACAGCATAGTATTTGCATACGGTTCTTGTGGCATACACCCTTTTATCCTGCCAGTATAGACGAAAAAATTCATCTTTCTACATTATAAAGAAACAAAACTATAATAATAGCCGCCGAATGGACAGCTATTTGTACTGGTTTTGTTGCCTCATAATTTTATATTAAATACTAGCATGGACTAATAATAGCAAAATAGTTGTTTATTTTTTAATTTAAAGTTGCGAAGTTACTTTTATTTAAATCCCTCCCCTGGAAAAGCAAAAAACGGTGAGGATTTTCAGGAGCGCTTTATTACCGTGAGGTAAAAATGATAAGATTTTGAGAAAGGTTACAGTAGAGATTTTCTCAACGCAAAACTGCGGTCTTCCAGCTTGATAACCAATGATTCCTTATTCCTGCACAACTTTTAGAAAAATTCATCTAATTACAAGGCAGAATTTTGACAACTGACGTAGTTCTGGCATTTTCTTGATTTGGGAAAGGGAACACCGCAGTTTGAGTATTCTGCGCGGCAATCCTGAAACAAAAATATGCCCTTGGGCTAAACCTGTCTATCCTTTGTGAAACCCAAATGAGATGCTTATCACAAGCTTTAACAATTGTATAGAACCAAAAGAATATTGTTTACCCATCCTAAGAGGGATTTTTCTATGTAATAGGGTGTATCTGCTGAATATTAACATGTAGCTATATTTCGATTTTGCAAGTAGGGATAGGGGTTGAGGCGATCATCTAACGGATTCGGCATTTACAGAAGTAAAATTTTTCTCGTTATCCTTGAACTAGAATCAGTAGCTCTTTTATCATTAGTGAATTCAAGCTGGCTTTTAATTAAGGACAATATAAGTATGGGTCAATGAGTACAAGGAATATGCAGGTACTCATGATTTACTAGTCAGGCAAGATAATTTTAAGAATTTGGTTGGTGGAAATGGAAGTTCTTTTTAAGGTCATTCGGCAGACAGGAAATTCATCCCCGGTTGTGCAAATTTACCGCTTAGAGGCAGAACCGGGCAATACAATCCTAGATTGTCTCAATCAGATTAAGTGGGAGCAAGATGGGACTTTAGCATATCGCAAAAATTGTCGCAATACTATTTGTGGTAGTTGCACCATGCGAATCAATGGACGTTCGGCTTTAGCATGCAAGGAAAATCTCAGAAGTGAAATTGAAAGAAGAGAGAATATCCCAGCATCGGGAACTAACAACCCAAATGCTATTCCCGAAATTACGATCGCTCCGTTGGGTAATATGCCGGTGATTAAAGATTTAGTTGTGGATATGAGCAGTTTTTGGGATAATCTAGAGGCAGTTGCTCCTTATGTCAGCACAGCAGGGCGACAAGTTCCAGAAAGAGAATTTTTGCAAACACCACAAGAGCGATCGCTTCTCGATCAAACTGGCAATTGTATCATGTGTGGAGCTTGTTACTCTGAATGCAATGCCCGTGAAGTCAACTCAGATTTTGTCGGTCCCCATGCTCTTGCCAAAGCTTACCGCATGGTCGCAGATTCCCGCGATGGCGATACTGAAAATCGATTAGAAAATTACAACGAAGATACTAAAGGAGTTTGGGGTTGCACTCGTTGTTTTTACTGCAATAGTGTTTGTCCGATGGATGTAGAGCCACTCGAACAAATTACTAAAATTAAACAAGAAATTCTCGATCGCAAACAAGCAAGCGACAGCCGTTCAATTCGCCACCGCAAGGTATTGATAGACTTAGTTAAAGAAGGTGGCTGGATTGATGAACGTAAATTTGGCTTAGATGTAGTTGGTAATTACTTTAAAGACTTAACAGGGTTACTCAGTATTGCACCCTTGGGGATGCGAATGATCGCTAAAGGGAAATTTCCACTATCATTTGAGTCTTCAGAAGGAACTCAACAAGTGCGATCGCTTATAGAAGCTGTTCAACAAGCAGAAGACTAAGGCAAGTCGGGAAATAGAGGGAGAACATTTTTCTTTGTCCCCTTGTCCCAATACCGTTGGTGTTAAGCCCCAAATCTTCGTAGAGACGTAGCAATGCTACGTCTCTACATACCATTTTTTACCACCAATTCCTTAACCGAACTGTATTGCCCCTTGTCCCACGTCCCATCCTTAAGGTATATTCAAACGCTGTCCAGAACGGTCATAAACTAAAAGATCCCACTGTCCATTAAAACTAGACTCAAAAGAGATTCTACTTGCATCAGCGCTAATTGTAGGGTTGCGGACTTCCGCTTGAAGATCGGCAGTCAAATTGCGTGATTGTCGCGTTTCCCGATCATAGAGAAATATAGCCGATCGCCCTTGACGAGAACCGACAAAGACAATATAACGACCATCTCCGTCAGCACTAGGATGAGAAGCGATCGCATCCAAAGAATTTAAACCAGGCAAATCAATTAAATTGCGAGTCACCATATCAAACATATACACATCTTGGCTCCCCCGGCGATCGCTAGTAAAAACAATATACCTACCCGAAATTTGCGGATTTAATTCCGAAGCTGAACTATTAAGACTTCTACCCCCCGGATCAAAAGGGTAACTTAACAGCCGAGGATAGCCAGCACATCCACTTAACAAGCCCGTTAATGCCAACACAGGTATAAAAATAAAGCGTTTCATATATTAGTTAAAAGTCGTAGAGACGTTCCACACCGAACGTCTCTACAAGAGTCAAAAATTATTCCCCTTGTCCCCCTTGTCCCCCCATCTCCCCATCTCCCCTCAAGGCACAATTGCACCATTAGGAATATCTAACTCAATATTTGGTCCCCTGTCTAGTACTTCAATATCCCACTGACCACGACTGGCAGTTTCAAATACAACATAACGTCCGTCTGGGCTGACATGAGGATTTCTGATCCAGCCGCGATAAATTGGGGTAAGGATTTGCGATTGCTGCGTAGCGCGATCGTAAAGTGCCACAACTGGTCTACCTTGGTCGCTAGTAATGTAAGCAATATAACGCCCTGTGTAGCTCAGACTTGGACTTTCGGCAATTGTATCTGCTCGATTTAAGCGGGGTGTTGGAATAAACTGTTGTTGTTGCAAATCATACACCAATAGCTGTTGAACACCATTGCGATTTGAGACAAACGCTAAAAAGCGACCATTTCCACTCAAACTTGGTTGCTCTTCAGTGTAGCGACTGTTGAGGGAATTGGAAGCAAAGGGGATAACGCCGGAATCACAGGATACAAGTAAGCTTGTGAAGCTAAAGATAAAACTCCAATAAAACCTTCTTTGGAGCAAATTTTTCGGTGTAAATTTTGTCACCTCAAATGTTTTTCATCGCAATTTTTGCGACATTCACCTAAGCTTTATTAAATATCATCAAATTTAGTCGAATTATCCGACTCTTCATTTGGCTGTTCAAGAGGTTTGTAATCTACATATTCAGTCGGCGTTGCATCATCTTCGCGTTCTCTACGTACAGGAGAATCATTAGGCGATCGCCTTCTTCTTGCTCTAGGAGTCTCATCTTCAGTGCGAGTTTCCGGACGAGAATTACCATTACCACCACGACGTGGAGGTTTTCTCACCTCACCAGAATTGTCCCAATCATCCGCTTTTTGCCGAGAAGAAGAACCCCATTCATCATCCTCAGTTCTTTCTGGGGTACGATTCACAGGACGCCGCGAACTAGGACGACGCGGTGGTTTTTCTGTGGTTTCTGGTCTTTCGCGAGTATTACGGCGTTCTGAACGACGTGGTGCTTCATCGCTGTAATAATCATCGCTTTTGGAGCGATCGTCCCTACTACCCCGAATCCTAGCACGCGGACGTTCCGCCTCATAGTCATCATAAGGTAGTGGTTCTAGCTCTGCATCCACCTCAGCCTTATAGCGCCGATTATAAGAATAGTTCTCGCTAACATCTCGACCATCATCGACAATTTTCGTATTCCGCTTGGCTTGCTCAGTGGCAATACCCCGCAAGCGAATACTTTCAACTGCAAAAAATACAGTTGTACCAACTAAAAGTAGCTGACCAAATTGCAAAATCGGGTCTAGACGCCATCCTTGAAAGACAAGAATAAAGCCGCACAGTAAGCCCACCGCTGCAAAAAAGATATCTTGGTCTCTTGACAGTTCTGGACGCACGGTGCGGAGAAAATACAGAGCTGCCCCAGCCACAGCCAGGAAAATTCCTAGGAAAGTGGCTGGAGTTGCTCCCACATTTACCTGAGCCAGGAAACTGGCTGAGTTCAGCCCAAAATTTATCATCGCTATTTTCCTAATATGACATCTATGTTAGCGATTAAAATCACTACTCTAAGTCAGAGACAAAATATTAATGTAGAGACGTGACCTGATCACGTCTCTACATTCAGAATATGTGTCTGCTAGCTAAGTATACCGATACTTTTTCGTTAACAATTTCCAACACATGTTAACAAATACTCAAGCTAAGATTCTCTCTTAGCCAGGGCGTATCAACCGATGCACAAGGTTACACCTCGCGCACTTTATATTTTGTCCTGGTGCTTGGTTTTCGCTACTCATGGACGAAACAGTAAATACTAGTATTTCTTTTGACGCTGTTACCTACTTGTTTTACAGAGGTACGGTTTACCAAAAAGGTTTCTAACCTTGATATTTACTGTTTACAAGCATTGAAGCTATACGCAAATTATAGCATTTGTTGACGAGAAGAGAGCTTTCACATCAACTAGCTAGTATCCTTTGAGTCGCATTTCCGGACTCGCTGTTCCAATTGCAACCAAGTATTTAGCTAAAAAATGATTGCTTGTGGGAGTAGAGACGCGATCAGGTCGCGCCTCTACTCCTGCAATTGTTCTTAACGTTGGATTTTATCTTTTTGGCTAATAAAAATCAGACCAACAGTCGCTGGAACAACGACAATTATTCCACCTAACAGAAGACTCCAAAGGAAATTTGCTAAAGAAGGCGTCATAGATTTCAAAATTAATTTACACTCTTCATCATAATTCTAATGTTGTATCAGTTCCTTGAAAAGCTTCCAAGCATTAACTCCTCAACTTAGTGACGAAGTTAACAAACAATTAAATCAACTGCGCTTCGATGTTAGGCTATTTAACCACTCAGGCTAGTCAGAGCTAGTGGTTATGGAGCGATCGCATTCAGATAAAATATTATAAGCAAGGGCTAGCAGTACGCAATCAACTGAGTATCCATAAGGGCTTTAGGATTACAAATTCAGAATAAGTGAGTATAAATACTTTATAATTATTGAAATAAAATTATAAACACTGCTTTACAAAGCTTAAAATTTTTTCTATCTGCACGGAGAGTAGCTTAAACCAATGACTGGCGTTAACCTTACTGATTTGATTCTCAGTCTACTACTGGGACTGATGATATTGTTGTTTATTTTCCGAATAATTCTTAGCTGGTATCCCCAAGTAGATTTAAATCGTTTGCCCTTTAATCTGGTTGCTTGGCCCACCGAACCGTTCTTAGTGCCATTGCGTCGTATTGTACAACCTATCGGCGGAGTAGACATTACCCCGATCATCTGGGTAGGAATTCTCAGTTTGTTGCGAGAAATTCTTTTAGGTCAGCAAGGGTTGCTGACCATGATGTCTCGTGTATAAAGTTGTTGGTTGATAGTTGTTGGTTGATAGTTGGTGGTGGAAGCGTGGGCATTGGGGATTGGGCATTTCTCATGAGATCCTTTCCCCCTCTTCAAATTTCCACCAACCACTAACCACTACCTAACCATTATTCATTTCCTGCACAAAACTGGTGTAAACATTACCTGCCAAAAACTGGGGATTTTCCATAATTCTTTGGTGAAAGCTGATAGTTGTGGGTAATCCGGTAATTGCACATTCGCGTAATGCGCGTTTCATGCGGTTAATAGCTGTTTGGCGATCTGGTCCCCAAACAATTAATTTGCCGATGAGCGAATCGTAATAGGGAGGAATTTGGTAATCGGTGTAAACGTGGGAATCAATGCGAACACCAGGACCTCCTGGGGGAAGATAGCCGCTGATACGTCCGGGGGCTGGACGAAAGTCATGGTCGGGATCTTCCGCGTTGATGCGACATTCGATAGCATGACCCCGCAAGACTACTTGCTCTTGATTAATTTTGAGTCTTTCCCCTTGAGCAATGCGAATTTGTTCGCAAACTAAGTCTATGCCGGTAATCATCTCCGTAACTGGATGTTCAACTTGAATCCGGGTATTCATTTCCATAAAGTAGAATTTACCGGATTTATCCAAGAGAAACTCGATTGTACCTGCTCCAGTGAAATTGATAAATTGGGCAGCTTTCACGGCAGCTTCTCCCATTTTTTCTCGCAAATCTGGGTCTAAAGCGGGGCTGGGAGCTTCTTCTAGTAGCTTTTGATTGCGACGCTGAATTGAGCAATCCCGTTCGCCTAGATGGATGACATTACCGTAATTATCCGCCAAAATTTGAAATTCAATGTGGCGCGGACGTTCGATAAATTTTTCTATATAAACGCCAGAATTACCAAAAGCGGCTCCCGCTTCACCTTGCGCTGCTTTGAAAAGCTTGACAAATTCGCTTTGCTCTTTTACCAAACGCATACCGCGTCCACCACCACCTGCGGTGGCTTTAACCATCACTGGATAGCCGATATCTGAAGCTAAAGCTAATCCTTCTTCCTCAGACTCCACCAACCCATCACTTCCCGGTACAGTCGGAACCCCGGCTTTTTGCATGGTTTCTTTTGCTGTTGATTTATCCCCCATTAAGCGAATCGCTTCGGGAGATGGACCAATAAATGCAATATGATGATCTGCACAAATTTCTGCAAACCTAGCATTTTCTGACAAAAAGCCATAACCCGGATGAATCGCACTAGCATTGCGCGTCAGTGCCGCAGCAATAATATTGGGAATATTCAAATAACTTTTACCGCTGGCAGGTTCCCCGATGCAAACCGCTTCGTCGGCAAGTTGGACGTGGAGAGCATTACGATCAACTGTAGAGTGAACTGCAACAGTAGCAATCCCCATTTCCTCACAGGCACGGAGAATGCGAAGCGCAATTTCTCCCCGATTGGCAATTAATATTTTATCAAACTTCATCTTGTAGTTTCGATATCAGTACCAGTAGATTGACATTTTCTCCTATCCAGTTTGAAACAACGCTTTCGTGTTATTGCAAATTATCACAGGAGATTCCCAAGCCTCATTCATAGTGAGCGTTGCTTTGAAGGATCTGGCTGCCTACCTCTACGGGTCTTAACTAGACTAGCAACACGAATGTTATTAATCTATGTCAGTTTGCCGAGTCAAGGCAGTAAGAGCGCTTTTTGTGCGGTTCCACTTCAGGAGTGGAAGCTTTTCTTGAGAGCGGTTCTCCCCGCACCCCATTTAATATCTCTTGTGCAACTGCTAAATTTCTGTCAGTCTGATATCCGCATTCGGAAAATTTCTGAATTCGTACACTTAAATAAATTAAATTTTTAGGAAATTAGCTCTTACTTTACTATATTTGTTTTTTATGCTATATTCTATCTTCAGATAAGTTATGCGGATGTGGCGGAATTGGTATACGCGCACGCTTGAGGTGCGTGTGGGCAATGCCCTTGCGAGTTCGAGTCTCACCATCCGCATTTTTACTTAGTAGTCAGTAGTCAAAGGTCAACAGTTAATGATCAAAAAACATTAGACTGTTGACCTTTGAACTATGGACTCTCAAAGTAAGTTTAGATCCCCTTCATTTATCATTAGAAATTCAACGAGTTTTAACCCCTGACGGGTATCTTTTAGCACATGTGCCTAATCATTTTCCTATTGGTGGTCGTTTGAAATTTCTATTTACTAATAAAATAGACACTTTTAACTATTTCCCTAGCTCAAATGCTTGGAATTTTCCTCATATAAGATTTTATAATTATGAAAGTCTTTTAGATTTTTTGGCACAGGAGAACTTTAAATTAGTGGCAAATTATAGTGGATTTTTTCCGAAATTTCCTATATTAGATAAATTACTGCGATATGTTGTACCTAAATATTTAACAAGAAAGCTGGTAAATAATAATCCTTCGCAGTTTGCTGAAGGCTTAACTGTACTTGTTAAGAAAGAGTAAGCTTGTCTGCGTCAATCACAGTTATATAATAATCCTAAATAAGAGCGTGAAAAGTTAGATGCCCGACTTCTTAAAGAAGTCGGGCATCTGAACACCGCGAATTTTCTTTTCCTCAAATGGGTTCTATAGGGCAAAAAGCGCAACCGTCCTCCGAAATTAAGTGCATACTGTAAAAAAGGGTAACTCGCTACAAAAGCACCACGAATAAAACAGTAGTAATTTAAGAAAACGATGCTTTATGTCGATTACCAAAGTATTAATAACTCTCAGTAAAGAGAAACCAATATAATTAAGTGTCCTGAAGAAGAGTAAACTTTTTAGTTTACTGTACTAATCAAGCAAATAATGAGTTCGCAATTATGAGGTGTTAGGTTTCAATGGCACTACCTGTTATATCTGTCTTATCAACGCAGAAAAAAAAGAAACCGTCATTAGTGCTGACGCTTTCATCTGCCGGGTTGTTGATTGGTGTGGGGAGTGCAGCATTCTGGCTTTTAACTCAGGGAAAATTATTTTCCAGAGATTTGCCAGTAGGTGCAAATATTATCCCTCAAGATGCCTTATTTGCGGTTTCTTTAACCACTGATGCCAGTCAATGGCAGAAATTGCGCTCTTTTGGCACAAAAGAAACCCAAGGAGAACTAGATAAGTATTTAGTGGAGTTGCGCGATCGCTTTCTCACTAATAACGGCTACAATTTTCAAAAAGATATCAGTCCTTGGGTAGGCAATGAAGTCACAATTGCCATTCTTGCCCCAGACATAAAAAAAAGTCCACCTAAATCCGTAGCTTCTGATGGAATTGCTACCAAAGAGCAATCGATGGTAATGGTTTTGCCAATAAAAAACCCACAAAGTGCTAGAACCATCTTGGCACAACCCAAATTGCTCAAAGGTGGCAAATTAGTTGATCGCACCTATCAAGGAATTGCCGTCAAAGAAACTGAAGGGCAAACAGGAGAAAACTTTTCGGCTACAGTACTAGATCAGCGTTTCTTAGTTATCACCGATAATCCTAAAGCCACAGAACGAGCGATTGATGCTTATAAAAATAAAACAACACTCGCTACAACAGGTGGGTTTGCAGATAATTTCCCGAAAATCGCTAATTACCAACCCTTCGCCCAGTTTTATGTAAATGTGCCGATCGCTGCTAAAATAGCAGCTGCCTCTCCAAATCGTCCTTTGCCCGCTCAAGTTTTGGCTCAACTTCAAAATAACCAAGGTTTAGCGGGGACAATTGCTTTAGAGTCAGAAGGAATACGCTTAAAAGGCGTTTCTTGGCTAAATCCCAATAGTCAACGTACTTTAGCCGTAGAAAACAACGCTGGAAATATGCAAAACCGCTTACCAGCAGAAACCTTAATGATGCTTTCTGGGGGTAATCTCAAACGGTTGTGGGCAGATTACGTTTTAACATCTCATTCTAATCCGCTTTCGCCTATACCGCCAGAAACAATTAGAAGTGGAGTAAAATCACTCACCAATAATGAACTTGATTTAGATCGGGATTTATTAAGTTGGATGAGTGGTGAGTTTTCAATTTCGGTGATGCCATCAATTGAGAAAGAACGCTATAAAGAAGATTTTCGTGCGGCATTTGTATTCATGGTACAAACAAGCGATCGCTCTTATGCCGAAGCATCAATCAAACGTCTGGATGACATTATGAGAAATCAATATCAATTCCAGATTCAACCTACGACTATAGCAGATAAACCCGCTGTTAATTGGATTGGACCTTATGGAACCTTAACTGCTACCCACGGCTGGTTAGATAATGATGTCGCTTACTTAATTATGGGCGCTCCTATCACCAATAAAATTGTTCCTAGACCAAGCAACATATTAGCTAGTAGCTTCCCATTCCAAAAAACAGTTCCTTCAGATCCTAATCCGACAAACGGTCAATTTTTCTTGGATGTGGAACGCACCATAAAAAATTTTCCTTTACCAATGTTGTTCTCCAATCAAGAAACTGTACTCGAAGCAACGCGCTCAATTGGCATAACATCTGCCGTCAATGACAGTCGTAGTAACCGCTACGACATTTTTATCGAGTTAAAAAAAGGTGATAAACCAGCACCTCTTCCGACTCCAACAACTACACCCACTCCGTAAGGGAAGAGAGGGGGGATGGGCAGATGGGGAGAGGGGGGAGAAAGAAGAATTATTCTTTTTGTCTGCCTTGTCCCCCCTTCCCTGTCCCCCTGTTGCCTTTGTCTCCATATTCCCCAGAAACAGATACGATCAATAAAGTCAGAATCCATTTTTTATTTACATCCACTGGGGAGAACACTGTATGAATCTGGTTGTACTCCAGAACTGGCTGGACAATGCTTCCTTTGGCGTTTTATTTCTCACAATGCTGGTTTATTGGGTTGGGGCAGCTTTTCCGAATTTGTCCGCAACTGCCGCTTTGGGGACATCTGGGATGGCGATCGCTAATTTGTGTATAGCCACGCTACTAGGAGCGCGATGGATCGAAGCCGGTTATTTTCCTCTAAGTAATCTTTATGAATCGTTATTTTTCTTAACTTGGGGAATTACCACCGTCCATTTAATTGCGGAAAACACTAGCCGCAGCCGCTTGGTGGGGGTTTTTACTTCCCCTATAGCAATGTGCATCAGTGCTTTTGCTACCTTGACACTGCCATCAGGAATGCGATTGTCAGAACCTTTGGTGCCTGCACTGAAGTCTAATTGGTTGATGATGCACGTTAGTGTGATGATGTTTAGTTATTCGGCTTTGATGGTAGGTTCCCTACTAGCGATCGCCTTTCTTTTCGTAACTAGCGGTCAAAATATTCAACTACAAGG
Source organism: Tolypothrix brevis GSE-NOS-MK-07-07A (assembly GCA_019358985.1). Classification (GTDB taxonomy): domain Bacteria; phylum Cyanobacteriota; class Cyanobacteriia; order Cyanobacteriales; family Nostocaceae; genus Hassallia; species Hassallia brevis. The sequence goes on from JAHHIJ010000008.1 coordinate 91,383, forward strand.
TAGTTCTGTCGGTGCTGGTGGTTATCGCAGCAACGGCTACCGCTTGCGTAAAGCTGGTGAACTAGTTTCTGAACAATCAACACCCGCTGCGGAAAATAATAGCTTTGCTCGTTTTGAAATTAACAGCAACGGCAAAACAGCAGTTTTGGATACAGTACTGGCAACACCAATCCAAAATTCCCAAGAAACCCTTACACCCCAGCGCCTCAGCCTTGCCGAAACCTTAGATAATGTTAGTTATCGCATCATTGGGTTAGGATTTCCCCTGCTCACAATTGGCATTATTGCTGGTGGAGTTTGGGCAAATGAAGCTTGGGGTACTTATTGGAGTTGGGACCCGAAAGAAACTTGGGCGCTAATTACTTGGTTAGTGTTTGCAGCATATCTTCACTCTAGAATTACTCGTGGTTGGCAAGGGCGTCGTCCAGCAATTTTAGCTGCTATTGGCTTTGTTATTGTTTGGATTTGCTATCTGGGTGTGAATCTTTTGGGTAAAGGTTTGCATTCTTACGGTTGGTTTTTTTAGGAATATTATTATTTTTCCCCTTTCTGATGAGAGGGGAAATTTTTAACGTAGACGCGTAGCGGCTTGACAGAGGAAGAGAAGAGAGAGAATTTGGGGTTGTTTTTGAGATTAACCGCCATCTCTGGGGAATTATAGATTTAGTTCCAGGAGATTGTTATGGGAAATGGATTTGAAGCGCTCAATCAGGATGAAGCGGACTTTGTTTGTGTAGCCGCGATTTTAATCGTCGGGTATTAATTAACAATGAGACGCGATTTTAATCGTCGGGTATTAATCAACAATGAGCCGCTCTTTTTGGACTCCTCTCCATGCAAAAATACATCGCACCATCCGATCGCGTCGTTTATTTGAACGCAATCAACGCTTATTAGTTGCGGTTTCCGGTGGGCAGGATTCTCTGTGTTTAATCAAATTACTGTTAGATTTACAACCAAAATGGGGATGGGATTTAGGTATTGCTCACTGCGATCATCGTTGGCGTACTGACTCCCAAGCTAATGCCAATCATGTCGAAAATTTAGCCGAAAGTTGGGAAATATCCTTTTATTTAGAAACCGCTAACGAAGCTTTAAATAGTGAAGCTGCTGCACGAAATTGGCGTTATGAAGCAATGAGAGCGATCGCACTTAAACATAATTACAACTATATCGTTACAGGTCACACAGCAAGCGATCGCGCTGAAACTCTTCTTTACAATTTAATGCGTGGTACTGGTGCTGATGGTTTGCAAGCTTTAACTTGGCAACGCCCATTAACTGATAACATTCTGCTAGTGCGTCCACTTTTAGAAATCACTCGCGCCGAAACGGGAGATTTTTGTCAAGACTTTCAACTACCAATTTGGGAAGATTCTACTAACGAAGATTTGAAGTATACCCGTAACCGCATCCGCCTAGAATTATTACCATATTTGCAAGAAAATTTCAACCCTCAAGTTGAATCAGCTTTAGCTCAAACCGCCGAACTTCTGCAAGCCGAAGTGGAATATTTAGAACAAGCAGCCGATCGCTTGCGCTGTGAAGCGATGAGAGGAGGAGTGGAGGAGTGGGAGAGCGGAGGAGTGGGGGAGGTAAGTAAAGAATTATTATTGTCCCCTCCTTTCACCCTAAAACTGAATCGTCGCATTTTGCAGAAAGCACCATTGGCGTTGCAGCGTCGCGTCATGCGTTACTGTTTACAACAAATACTTCCATGTGCGCCTAGTTTTGAGCAAATCGAAAAACTAACAGCTTTAATTACAGCACCAAACCGATCGCAAACCGATCCATTTCCTGGAGGTGCGATCGCCAAAGTAGAAAACGACTGGATATTAGTTAGCAGTTCTATCTAGAGACGTAGCAATGCTACGTCTCTAGGATTTGGAGCTTAACACCAACGGTATTGAGTTTTGAGTTAAAAGTTTTGAATTTGGAATTTTAAATTTTAAGTTCACAACCTTCTTCAACTCCAAACTTCCGTAAAGACGTTCCGGCGGAACGTCTCTACCCAGCCAACAATTGTGGTTAAATCAAACTTAAAATAGTTTGACGCATCTGGGTAATAGTCTGAAGTTGATAATCACCAGTTTCCTGTACTGTAGCCAAAGATTCAGCTATGCCTTGCAGCTTGTGGCGTAAACCGTCGAGGGAATCCTGAATTGGTTGTAGGGTTTCTTGATAAACATTAACTTTAGCCCAGTATTCAGCAGTAGTTATTCGCAACGACTGCAAGTTTTCTTCCAGGACTTTTAGTTCTTGGTGCTTCTGTTCTGTGAAGTGAATTTGATTGCTGAACGTTTTCTCAGCTAGCTCAATTTGAGAACGGATCTCTTCAATCTCACGTTCTAAGTTTTGTAGTTCCTCCGACTGGTGTTGTTGTTGCACCTCAAATTGCCGCAAAATTGGTACTAAATCTATTTTGTACTCATCTTCATTTTCGGAATGTCCTTGTCGGCGATGCAATACCGCTTGGTGTTGCTTAAAAGACTCTTGTCGCTCTAGCAAACTGCGGCGTTGTCCTACCAATGTTTCATTCAACATTTTGTATAAGTCTTTTTCATCTGCCAATTCCATTTCTAAATTGATATGGTCATCGTCAGATGCTTGATTTAACTTATTTTGCAGTTCGTCTATAACGTCTTGTTTAAATTTCAGTTCTACTTCTTGCTCATGGACAAAGCTAGAGTCAATTTGCAACTTTTCGTGCAAGTCCTGCACTGTTTGTTGCAGTTCTTGTAACGACATTTTCTCCAAAGCTTCGACATTAACTTGCTCACCAAGAACTATATCACTAGAAATAGCTACCAAAAATTCAATTTGCTGGTGTAAATCTTCTTGGTGTTGTAATTGCTGTTGAAGCATTCGAGCGCATTCAAGTTTGGTAGTCAGAGATGTTGTATTTATTTTCAACTCTGCTGTTTGCTGCTCTAAAGTATTTTGGGCTTGTTGCCATTCAATTTGGCGATCGCACTTTGTTTGCTCTAACTGGTCAATTTCTGCTTGCTGTTGAGTTGCCGCAGTTCTTAGAGATTCTAATTCTTGCCAGTGTGGATTAAGAGTAGCCTGCTGGCTTTCCACCATTTCTAAGGCAAAATTAAGATGCTCGCGCACCGTTTGGGTGGGAGCAACTTGACTGGAAAGGCGATCGAGCAACTCGCTCAATACCCGGCTTTGCTCCTCATCCAAAACATTCCCTTGCGGCAATTCTGCTTGATGTTCCTCCAAACGGCGTTGCTCACCGCGTAAATGTTCCCAAGCACCTTCTAATTCTTGGCGATTGCGTTCAAATTCTTCTCGCAACCGTTCTATTACTTGTTTTGAAGTATCAACTTCTTGCTTTTCAGCTTCCAGACGTTGAAAATCATCATCCATTTGTTGCAGTTGTTCCGCACGCGTTTCCATTTCCATTTCGCGGCGATTTAACTCTTGTGCCTGAAATGTCAGTGACTCTTTCCACTGATCAATTTCTTCTTCTTTGAGCTTAAATTTTTCTACTTGACGAGAAAAATTCTGCAAAATATTAACTAACGGACGCCCTGCTTCTTGAATTCTCTGCACTTGACGCTGAGGATTCAATTCAACCAGCACCAGTGCGCCGTCGTTTAATTTGTTAGCGTCTTCAGTTGCAATTACTTCTTCTGAAACATTACTCCAATTTTGGTCTGTCCGTTGACAAGCCAGTAATTTCAGTTCTGTTTTAGAACCACCACCGAGTAAGCCGCCTTTTTGTTTTTGTACTTCTGCTAAATACAGCACACCGCTATTCCTTTTGATGTACTTAACGCCCTATATGGGGCTATACCTTAAATAATTGCGAAAATTTGTCTTATTTTACCTATAGAGGAAAATAAGACAAACAAAACTACTTATAGACGCGAGATTTCGTCTTGATATTTATAAAATCAACTTATCGCGTTTTTACATTTTGTACTGATAGCAGTTGTGATGACTACCGTGTTATCACTAGCATTGTAAAAGTATATTAAACAAAGTTAAAGTTTGAAGTTAAAGTATCGTTGAAAAAAAGGGCAAAATTAACATTGAATGTAAATAAAATGACTTGGAGCGCAGGAATGGCTAAATGTACGGAAATTTAAATGAAATTGATATTCGTAGTATTCTCCAATTGATTGAGTTGGGGCAGCGAACAGGGCAATTATTTGTAGAAACCCGTAGCTGTCACAATAGCAACAAACTTAGTGTAGATGAAGTAATTAGACAGGGTTCTTGGTCTGAGTTTAAACTACAGTCTTGGTACGTATTTTTTCTCAATGGTCAAATTATTTATTGCCAAGATAGCGACAGCAGTTTGACAAGAATTGCCGATTACTTGCGTCATTACCGAGTTCAGAAACTACTTGACAAAGTGCAACTTGCTTATCTAGAAACACTAAATGCTCCAGAGTACGGCTATCTTTGGACGCTTTTAGAGCGGAATATTATTCAACCAAAAGTGGCGCAAACTATTATCCACCGCTTGGTGCATGAGACTTTGTTTGATTTGCTGAGTTTACATCAAGGTAGCTTCATTTTCGATTTGGGTTCGGCATTTGCTCCGCAATTAACTACCTTAGAGATTGCTCCCCTTGTCACCAAAATTATGAAGCAGATGCAAGAGTGGAAGTTGCTTTATCCGCATATTCAATCTCCCGATCAATTTCCGGTGCTTGCTGATATAACTGAACTACGCTCCTCACTGCCAGCACCAACGCTGAATAAGTTACAGCAGTGGGTGGATGGGAAAACATCTTTGCGTCAATTGGCTCGGTATCTGAATCGAGACGTTTTGACAGTTGCTAAAGCAATATATCCATACGTGCAGCAAGGTTGCGTGCATTTAGTATATTCAAGTACATCTACGGATGCACAAATACAAAAGAGGAAACAACAGTTATTAAATGAAAAGGCACGTATAGTCTGTATTGACGATACGGCTACGATTTGTGAGACTGTGGAGTCTATTTTGAAACCAAAAGGTTATGAAGCGATCGCTTTCACTAATCCCCTAGAAGCGATCGCCTGTGTTTTTCAAATCAAGCCAAATCTAATTTTATGCGATATAACCATGCCAGAGTTAGATGGTTACGAAATTTGTGGAATGCTGCGACATTCAACAGCATTTCGCCTCGTGCCGATTATCATGCTAAGTAGTAAAAATGCATTTATTGATCGCGTTAGAGCTAGGATGGTCGGGGCAACAGATTATTTAACAAAACCATTTACAGACACAGAATTGCTAATGCTTGTAGAAAAACATCTCACCTCTAGTCTTGTTTGGCGACACAACCGAGACGTCAGACTTGTTGACACCCTACTAGATCGAGTAAAAGATAATATCACACAATCAGCGGGACTGGGGACTGGGGAGATGGGGAGATAGGGAGAAAGAAAAATGCCCAATGCCCAATGCCCAATGCCCCAGTAAAACGATATTATCTAGTAAATTAGTGAAAAATAAAATAAATTTATACACTAAATGCTTGCGCTTAAGTCAGGGAATGCTCCAGATACGGGAACGTCTACATCAGGAGGTAAATTAGGCATTTATGAGTACAGTTCTGATTGTAGAAGACAGTGTGGCACAAAGGGAGATGATTACAGACCTCCTGAAAGCGAGTGGCTTAACAGTCACCCACGCAAGTGACGGATTAGAAGCGTTAGAAGCAATTCAAACTACAACTCCCGATCTAGTGGTATTGGATATTGTCATGCCGAGGATGAATGGCTACGAAGTTTGTCGTCGGCTAAAGTCAGATCCAAAAACCCAAAATGTCCCTGTAGTCATGTGTTCTTCCAAAGGTGAAGAATTCGATCGCTACTGGGGTATGAAACAAGGCGCCGATGCCTACATAGCTAAACCGTTTCAGCCAACCGAGTTGGTAGGAACAGTCAAACAACTGCTGCGAGGATAAGGGTATCTCGCGGAAAACAGGATGAAAAAAACATGGTTAAGTTACCAGACTTTTTAGGAGGCAGTGGTCAAGATCACTTCCGTCCTGAATTTCAAGTAGAAAGTCCTGAAGGTGAGTTACATTTACGGTTTTACATTCCCTCGCGTCAGGAGTTTGCACTACCAGCCACAGGCATCCGCGAGGTAATTGAACTAAGTCCTGATAGAATTACTCCAATTCCTAATGCTTCTGGTTTACTTTTGGGTACTCTAAATTTACGAGGTAGAGTAATTTGGGTGGCTGATTTGGGTCAATTTTTAGGAGAAGTAACTCCGTTAAATACCGACAAAGCAGAAATTCCGGTGATTGCTATAGAAGAGCAAGACACAATAGTCGGTTTAGCAGTTGAACAAATTGGTGGCATGGATTGGCTTGATGTGGAGCATCTAATCGCACCAAATAACGTGCCAGATGCTATGGCTCCCTTTTTGCGGGGAGAGTGGTTATTAGATGCTAAAAAAAATCAGTGTCTGCGACTGCTAGATCAAATGGCTATTTTGCGGAGTGCGCGATGGGCAGGATGAAATTGGGAGGCAGGAAATGGAAGTAAATATAGAAGAATACTTAGAAATTTATAGACAAGCTTGTACGGCATACGCGCAACAAAGCTATGAAGTTGCCGCCATCTTAGTTGACTCTGTGGTACAAAATTTACCCGATGATGTTAACTCCCATTTGTTGCGTGGTCACGTTTACTATGTTTTGCAACAATACGACGTGGCGTCATCAGAATACCAAAAAGTTTTGCAGTTGAGTCACGATGAAGAAATCATTAGTTTTGCTAGTAATGGTCTTAAAAACGTCAATAAATGCCTAGAGCAAGAAGAAAAAATCGCCAAGGTAGATGATGAGCGGATGAATTCTAGCGAGCCGGAAATTATGACTTTGGGCGCAGGTAATGAAGATAATAACTTTGATTTAAGCTCTTATAGTGAGCATCCGCAAGGTGTGGACGTGCTAGAAGAAGTATCTTTTAGTAGTCCATTTGAAATGCCCGCAGACAGTACTGTATTTGGTACCTCACTAGAATATTCCGAGACTCAGGAAAATAACCCTTTTGCTTTGAATGCAGAATCAGAATTAGATTCAAGTACAAGTAATTGGGAGGAAAAATCAAAGTTAGATTTGCCAGCTTTCTCACAAGAAGATACCTCACAAGTTAGTAAAGAGCTAGAAAATAGCGAAAATTATCCTGAGACAAATTCCCCATTTAATAGCAATAACAGCAGTAGTTCACCTTCTCAAGAGTTTAACTTGCCATCAATTGGCAATAACTTAGAAAAACCTGCTGATTTTTTGATTGTTGAAAATTCTCAAAGATTAATTAGCGAAGAATTTAAGTCTCAATTAGAAGATGAAACTTTATTTCTGAACAAAGCATCCAACAATAATGGGTCAAAATCAACAAATAATTCGGGATACAGCAATCAAGAAAATAATTTGAAAGCTTCATCATTAAATGGTAATTTTGCTTTTGAAGAAAAATCTGAGGATTTAGACTTAACTTCTAAAAAGCAAAACGGATTAGATGATGAGGATAGTTTTGACTTTGAGGCTTTTGAGTCTGCTTTTGGCTCAGATGCTTTAACAAATGAGGAAGATACAAACAGTATAATTAGTCGAAATACTTCCAAAAGCAATAACATCGAGTTTTTAGACGACTTTGATGCCTTTGACGATTTAGGAAACATTCCTGGTTTTGAGATTACAGGAGGAAATTCTAGTTTCGGTGAAGTGTCAATACCTACTAGTTCATCGGAAACTAGTAGTCAAATACGCAAAAAAGTTCCGCAAACTGCGGATAATAGCGATCGCGATTCGGAACTCTTCAGCATGACTGGTTCCCAAGAAGCAGTCCCCATCTTTACCCAAACAAATGTCTCAAAAGTAGAACCTGTTGTTAATGTCGAGCAAGGGTTATTAGCACCATTAGAAAATGCTCCCCTGGAACAAAAACAATGGATTATTGCTGGGACTGTCGGTATTGTTTCGGCTGTAGTTGTTGCTATAGTTAGTTTCGGTGCAGCTAATTTTTCAGCCCCGCAACAACGCGAAGGAGTGCGAAATACAGGCTGGGCAATGGCTCTAGCTGCCGGACTTGCTAGTTTTGGTACAGCTAGCTTTATGGGAAATCTCACACTCAAACAAATTCGTCGCACAACTAAGGATCTGCAAACTCAGTTTGATGCGGTGCGTCAAGGAAATCTCAACGCCCAAGCCACAGTGTATTCTGAAGATCAATTGGGGCAGTTAGCCGCTAGCTTCAACGAAATGGCGAGGGTAATTTTTATTACCACAAATGAAGCTCAACACAAAGCTGATGAGCAAGAAGAAGCAAAAGAAAATCTCCAACGCCAAGTAATTCGGCTGTTGGATGATGTAGAAGGAGCTGCGAGGGGAGATTTGACGGTGCAAGCTGAGGTGACGGCTGATGTCTTGGGAGCAGTTGCGGACGCTTTTAACTTAACAATTCAAAATTTGCGGGATATCGTCCAACAGGTGAAAGTGGCAGCGCGGGAAGTGACAAAAGGAGCAACCAACTCAGAAACTTTTGCTACAGCATTATCTAGTGATGCTTTGCACCAAGCTGAGGAGTTGGCAGTCACTTTAAATTCGGTGCAGGTGATGACAGATTCGATTCAGCGGGTAGCGGAAGCAGCGCGAGAAGCTGAAACTGTCACTCGTGAAGCTAGCGCTTTTGCTCTTAAAGGTGGGGAAGCGGTAGAAAACACCGTGGCGGGGATTTTGGAAATTCGGGAAACTGTAGCAGGTACGACCCGAAAAGTCAAGCGATTGGCGGAATCTTCCCAAGAAATTTCTAAAATTGTGGCGTTGATTTCGCAAATTGCCTCTAGAACCAATCTGTTAGCCCTGAATGCTAGTATTGAGGCAGCACGAGCTGGAGAAGCTGGAAGAGGATTTGCGATCGTTGCTGATGAAGTGCGTCAGCTTGCAGATAGATCGGCTAAATCTTTGAAAGAAATTGAAGAAATTGTCCGGCAAATTCAGAGTGAAACAAGTTCTGTAATGACGGCAATGGAAGAAGGCACACAACAGGTTATTCAAGGGACAAAATTAGCAGAAGAAGCCAAGCGATCGCTTGACAATATCATTCAAGTGGCAAGTCGCATTGATACTCTTGTGCGTTCTATCACTACTGACACTGTAGAACAAACGGAAACTTCTCGCGCTGTGGCTCATGTAATGCAGTCTGTGGAACTCACAGCGCAAGAAACCTCCCAAGAAGCACAAAGAGTTTCTGGTGCTTTACAACACTTAGTAGGTGTATCTCGCGACTTAATCTCCTCCGTTGAACGTTTCCGAGTGGAAACCCTGGAAACAAGATAATTTGTCAATAGTCCAAAGTCAAAATATTGACTCTCGACTCTTGACTCTCGACCATTGACTCTTGACCATTGACTCTTGACTAAAAAATTATGTTGCCGGAACAACAACAGCGCATTTTAGGTTACTTTATTGAAGAAGCAAGAGACCACCTGAATACCATTGAGCAGGGGTTGTTAAATCTCCAGAGTACCCTGAACGACCCCGAAATGATTAACGAAGTTTTTCGGGCAGCTCACTCTATCAAAGGAGGAGCAGCGATGCTTGGTCTGAGTAGCATTCAGCACACGTCTCATCGTTTGGAAGACTGTTTCAAAATTCTCAAAGAGCATCCGGTTCAAATTGACCAAAAGTTAGAATCTTTGTTTCTTGGTGTTTCTGATACTTTGAAAGTGCTGTTAGAGCATTTGACAGAACCTTTTGGTTTAACAGAAGATGCTGCTAACACTTTGATGTCAGAAACTGAACCGGTCTTCCAATGGTTACACGAGCATTTGGAAATGCTTGTACAACAAAGTAGTAATCAAACAACAAATAATACAGAAATAACTGCACCAAATCAGAAATTTCAGCCACAGGAAATCTCGACATTAGATGTAGCACCGGAAAGTAAAAGTGTGGATAAATTCCAGGCTCAGGTGCTGCAAAAACTACGCGAGATGTTGCAATTGTTTAAGCAAATGCCAACACAAGAAACTCGACAAAAACTGCAAGATTGCTGTTATGAGTTAGCGAAATTTGGTGAGTCGTTGAACTTTTTAAATTGGTGTGGTTTGTGTCGTTCCGCTGGAAGTGCGATCGCACTGACGGAAAATAGCTTTATAACTTTAGCCAAAACTGTTATTACCGAAATTAAACAAGCTCTGGAATTAGCTACACAAAACAAAGACGGTGAAATTGCCATCAGTCCGCAACTAAAAGGACTTTTGAGTGTCTCAGAAGAAATTGACTTATTAGAAAGAAGTGATGATTTGATTTTTGAATCATCGACAAATAAAAATTTAATATTAGCTAGCACTCTCAGTACTAATAATCTTGATATAGCCGCACAAACAGAAAATAATTTTGCCAATGATGCTATTAATTTACCGCTTTTCGAGTTGGAGCAGCAAGACAGTATAACTAGTTTAAGTGAGCTATCGACACGATTTAACTTTGATAGTCAAGACAGTATAACTAGTTTAAGTGAGCTATCGACACCATTAAAATTTGATAGTCAAGACAGCATAAATAGTTTAACTGAGTTATCCGCATTTGCGAACCTAGACCAAGATGATTTTGCGAATATATTTTTAAGCGATCGCAACAATAGTCAAGACGACAAACTGCTGAATAATAAAAGCATTGATTTGAATGGACCAGAAGTAGGAATAGCTGAGTTAAATGCTCTTGCGGACTTTTTTGAAGGTGAAACTCCTGACTTGGATGAAACTTGGCAAAAAATAGAAATTTTAGATGATACTTCAGATAGTAAATTGGAAATTGATATCAGCAACGACACTGAGGATGCTGATAATGATTTTGCAGATTTACTTTCTTTTGAAAAAGAACCTAGCAGCGATAATCCACAAACCAACACCACTGCAACCGAAAATTTAACTCTTTTGCAGTTATTTGATCAGGACTTACCAGAACAAGCATCCAAATTTACCAACCTTGAGTTGAGTGATAATTCTATTCATGACGAAAATTTGCTAGAACTTGCAACAAGTTCTAATGAACCAATAGACGATTTATTGACATTAAAATTCAATGAAAATGAATTATTTTATGTAGGAGAAGTAACTCAACCAGAAGCCGAAAATATCAATGCAACTTTTACCTCAGCGAAAACTTCTTCCTTGAATAACCTTGATAGCATAGAAGAACTATTCCCTGAACTAGATAATAATTTTAAACAGATTTTTCCCAAAACAGCTAATGCAAATTCCATAGAGGAAATTCCTCCAAATAATCATCTACCCAAAATTAATCAAACCCAGGAAGAAAGCTTCTCTTTAGATAGTTTGTTTGCTGTGGAAGAAGAGACAATCCCATATACAAGCAAATCAGAATCCGGCGATTTATTTGATTTCTTAAACTTCCCAACAAATGCAGAAATTTATCAATCAGAAGAGGATTTAAACGAGTTTTGGAGTCAGGAAACCGAAGAAGAACAAAAGCAGGAATTTAATCCGCAAGCTGAACAGGATGCAGTCAGAGCGTTAGAAGCAAGTTTGTTTGCTGCTGCTGCTTCAGGTGACATTTTTGGTAGCAGTGAGCAAGCGTCAGAAGAAAGTTTTGATATCGAAGATGAAGATATAGATATCACTTTCCTAGACTCAGATTTGACATCTTCATCGGACGTGGGTGATGATTTATTTGCTCAATTCACATCAACGGAGTCAGCGATTGAACTGTTTAGCGATCGCGAATCTCCTCAAAATACCATCCAGTTAGAGCCAGAAAACACATCGGTAACGATGCTTCCAGAAACTGTTGATGTCGTTCCCGAATTTACTACATCTGACGTTTATATTAAATCAGTTGAAGAGGAAACTAATTTATTAGATACTGCTTTTGATGATAATTCGCTAAATATAGACAAAATCGATTCACCTGATATCCAGCTTGACACTACAGAAAGTTATTTAGTAGAATCACAAGATTTATTTGCTAGAGAAATTACAGTAGATATCGGTTTACCAGAAACTTATTCTTCTCCACAGTTAGAGACAGATATAGAAGTTGCACCGAAGGGAAATAATAGCTTACAACCTACCTTTGACTTCACAGAAATATCTTTTTCTCCAGATGAAAATTTAGCAGAGTCAGAACTGAGTTTAATTAATGATTTATTTGCTACAGAAAATTTCCTGTTAGATCCTAATCAAGAATTTCTCCTAGAAACGGTTATTCAAGAAAGTACACCAAAAGCTGTAGAAGCTGTCTTGGAAGTAGCAAATGATAAAGATTTCTTGGAAATACCAGAATCTGAAGATGCTTTTGATGAGGCAACTTCAGAAGTTGAGATAATCGAGAATGAATCTGCTGCATTAGAGTATATGAACGCACAATCTAAAACTTTAGAAGATGCTGATACGGCAAATTCTGCCTCTGTTTTAGATGAATTTACTGATTTAGAAGCACTACTAGAAGAGGAATTAACATCTACTCCTGATATCGAGATATCAGACATGGATTTTGCTAACTTAGAAGCGTTACTCGGTGAGGAAAAAGCATCTAATAATGTTAGTAGTCAGATTGTATCCTCAGAACTAGCAGATGAATTTGGTAATTTAGAGAAACTACTGAAAGAAATAGATCAAACGATATCGCATTCACCAACGGTAACATCAAGCACAGGCAGAAATCAACGTCAGCCGCGTCGTAGTGCGAGATTTGAAGAAACAATGCGGGTGCCGGTGAAGCATCTAGACGATATGAGTAACTTAGTTGGGGAGTTGGTAGTAAATCGTAACACCTTAGAAGAGGATCAAGGAAGACAGCGACAATCCTTAGATAACTTGTTGCATCAGATACAACAACTCTCAGGTGTGGGAGCGAGGATGCAAGAATTATACGAGCGATCGCTTCTGGAAGCTTCTTTATTAGCTAGTCGCAAACATAAAGAATCTCTCCCCCTAGTTAGTGATTCAAATAGCGACAGAGGATTTAGCGAACTAGAAATGGATCGCTTTACTCCCTTCCACACGCTTTCTCAAGAAATGATTGAATTGATTGTGCGGGTACGAGAATCAGCGAGTGACATCGACTTTATTACCGATGAAACTGAAAGGGTAGCACGACAGTTTCGACAAGTAACTACCCAATTGCAAGAAGGACTGACAAAAGCGCGAATGGAGCCTTTTTCTCAAGCTACCGATGGTTTGCAACGAGGAGTACGCGATACTGCAATCAAGTATGGCAGACAAGTGGAACTTGTGATTGAAGGTGGAGATACTTTCATCGATAAAATGATTGTAGAGCATTTGAAGACTCCTTTAAATCATATGCTCAATAATGCGATCGCTCACGGCATTGAAACCCCAGAAATCCGGCAACAGCAAGGTAAACCACCTGTGGGAAAAATTAGCGTTCATGCTTTCCACCAAGGGAACCAAACGATTATTTCTGTTAAGGATGACGGTGCGGGTATTAACATAGATCAAGTGAAAGCAAAGGCGATCGCTCAAAATTTAATTAACACCGAAGAAGCAAAAAGCATGTCTCCCATTGAGGTGTATGACTTGCTATTTGAACCTAATTTCAGCACCAAAGACGAAGCTGATGAATTATCTGGTCGTGGTGTTGGTATGGACGTAGTTCGCACTTCCATCAGCGAAATTCGCGGCACAATTACTACTGATTCTATTGTAGGCAAGGGAACCACTTTCACAATTCGTTTGCCTCTGACTTTAAGTATTTGTAAAGCTTTGTGTTGCGTCTCTGACAAAGCGAGAATTGCCTTCCCGATGGATGGTGTGGAAGATACTTTAGATATACCTGCCAAAAATATTCAGACAAATGCCGAAGGGGAATCATTTATATCTTGGCGCGATACAATCCTACCATTCCGACCGCTGAAAGAACTTTTAACTTTCAATCGGTTACTCAGCCGAGGTAACGTTTATGGGGGAAATCGCGACGATGATATGATTTCCGTGATTGTCGTGCGATCGGCAAATACCTTGATTGCTCTCCAAATAGATCAGGTACTCAGCGAACAAGAAATAGTCATTAAGCAGTTTGAAAGACCGGCACCAAAACCGATTGGTGTAGCTGGTGCTACCGTCCTCGGTGATGGTAGAATTATGCCCATCGCTGATGTCCTAGAAATAATTGACATCTTCCAAGGACGCACAGCAAAACAAACTGGTCTCAGTCTCTGGGAACAAAAAAATACTTCCACTCCAGTAGAAATACCTGCTACGAAGGTTGACCCGACAGTGTTGATTGTCGATGACTCAATTACAGTCCGCGAGTTGCTTTCTCTCACCTTTAACAAAGCAGGTTATCGCGTAGAACAAGCCCGTGACGGTCAGGAAGCCTGGGATAAACTGCGCTCCGGTCTACCCTGCGATATCGTATTTTGCGACATCGAGATGCCCCGCTGCGATGGGCTGGAGTTGCTTTCTCGCATCCAGAAAGATTCTACCCTCAACCATTTACCGATCGCTATGCTCACCTCCCGTGGTGCAGATAAACACCGACAAATGGCGGTGCAACTAGGTGCTAGTGGCTACTTCACTAAACCTTATCTGGAAGAAGCTTTACTCGAAGCTGCTTCACGGATGCTCAAAGGAGAAAAGCTGATTAATAGTGCTAGTAACGCCTAGAAATTGCTTGTCGCTGGCAAATGTAAAAACATGGTATAAATTTATGTCATTTTTTCACAGCGAGGACATTACCGGATTGAAAAAATACTCGAAAAATGTAGCGTAGAAATATGACCTTTTCTAATAGATTTTTATCGTGCTGCTTCTAATTTTTTGTCTGTAAACTATACAACATAAATTTTATTTTGCCTGTATTATTCTGATGAAAATAAGAATTGAGTTATAATAAATTGTATATTTTTTACAATAAAACAATGATAATTAGCAATCAAAACTTTTATGTAATTAAAGAAGCTATCTTAACTTCGGATCAAGGAAACTTAACATTAGGAGAAGCAGCCAAGGCAAAAGTTTATCGAGTGCTGACCAATGATGCAGGACAAATTCTGCTAGACCCTATAGATATAGAAAAAATTCCTGAAGAACAGCGATGGTTGTGGCAAAATCCAGAAGCCTTAGCGATGGTGTTACAGGGTTTGAAAGAAGCAGCAGAAGGAAAGGGACATTACCTCGGCTCATTTGCTCAATATGCGGACTTGGAGATTGATGATTAAATGCAATTTCAGATCATCTACCAGCCTTCCGCAGAAGCAACACTAATTGACCTTGAGCAAACTGACCCCAAAAAGTACCGGAAAGTATTAAAAACGCTGGCATTGATGGAAACTAATCTCCGTCATCCTAGTTTGCAAACTCACAAATTTGATGATTTATTTGGTCCCAATGGCGAAGAAGTATTTGAAGCATACGTAGAAAATAAAACACCTGCTGCTTTTAGAGTGTTTTGGTACTACGGTTCCGATCAAGGAGTAATAACAATTTTAGCAATTACTCCTCATCCTTAAAGGATGTTTGAAAAGTCTAATTTATTACTAGCCGATGGCAACGACTAGGGATTGATTCATCCGTCGCTTCGGACATTATCTCCAAATTCGTTGCAGATTGAGTACAAAACCAGGTAAAATATTTTCCCCGGAAATAGTTTGAGGAAATTTTAAAACTTCCACATCTTGTCCTGGACGATAAATTTCTACTTCCTGTTTTTTTCGGTTGATCAACCAACCAAGACGACACCCATTTTCGATATACTCTTGCATCTTCTTCTGAGTTTTTTTCAAGCTGTCATTTGGTGACATTATTTCAATGACAAAATCAGGACATAGGGGAATAAATTTTTCTTTTTGCTCTTTAGTCAAAGCATCCCAACGAGATTTTTCTACCCAAGAAACATCTGGAGAACGGTCAGATCCTGAAGGTAAAGTAAATCCAGTTGATGAATCAAAAACTTCGCCTAATTGATTTTGGTCGTTCCAGAACCATACTTGAGCGTTAATACTAGAATTACTTCTCCCTGTTTCTCCTCCCGTAGGTGGCATTATAATCAATTCTCCTTGGGCATTGCGTTCTAATTTTAAATCGGAATTTTCTTCACACAATTGATAAAACTGCTCTCTTGTCAGTTTAATTACAGAATTGAGGTTTAATGTAAGTGCTGTCATAACAACCTCTAATTAACTCATCTATATCAAAAATAGCATCGGCGACTTCTAGTCGCGGCGTTGCGCGTACAATCTCCGCATGACAAGGACTTAAGAAAAGTTGAAACCCGCGTAGTAGAGGGGTTTAGTCTGTGTAGCTGGGATTTCAATCGTCCAGTACAGTAGGTAAATAATTTAACTTACTGCTTGATTTACTACTTATTAGACATATCCAGAAATTAATTATGCGTTGCCCGAAACCCTTGATTAGACGTAGCATTGCTACGTCTCTACGTATGACTCTGGAGATGTCTATTGATGATGTGCGCCATCGCACTGTCAATATTTGCCAAGATTTAGTCTTGTTCTATCTTAGAACTATGTCACGAAAAAATTAGCGTTTACTATGACCAGCGAAAAACACTCTCCTTACCCATCCAGCCCAAAGAGCGATCGCATTGATGACTACTACGGTACTATAGTTGCAGACCCTTATCGCTCCTTAGAAGACCCGGATTCAGAAGAAACCAAAGCTTGGGTTGAGGCACAAAATAAAGTTACCTTTGGCTACCTGAACGAAATTCCCGCTAGAGAAAAAGTCAAACAGCGCCTCACCAAATTGTGGGATTATGAAAAATATAGTATCCCTTTTCAAGAAGGCGAAAATTACTTTTATTTCAAAAACGACGGACTGCAAAACCAAAGCGTCCTCTACACTCTCAAAAGTCTCGATGGTGAACCTAAAGTTTTACTCGATCCCAACAAACTTTCAGAAGATGGTACTGTTGCGCTTTCCGGTTTATCTATCAGTAAAAACGGTAAACTTTTAGCATACGGTTTATCCTCATCTGGTTCTGACTGGCAAGAATGGAAAGTCCGAGATGTAGAAACAACTGAAGATTTACCAGACCATTTAAAGTGGATTAAATTCTCTCGCGCATCGTGGACAAAGGATAATCAAGGCTTTTTCTACAGTCGCTACGATGAACCAAATGAAAAAACCAAATTAGAAGATGTCAACTATTATCAAAAGCTTTTTTACCACAAATTGGGTACATCCCAAACAGAAGATACGTTAATTTACCAACGTCCAGACCAAAAAGAATGGGGATTTAGCGGTGGTGTCACAGAAGATGGACATTATTTAGTAATTTCCGTTTCGTTAGGTACTGACTCGAAAAATCTGTTTTTCTACAAAGATTTGACTAACCAAAATGCTGAAGTAGTCGAACTAATTAAGGAATTTGAAGCAGATTATAGCTTTATCGATAATGATGATAGCGTCTTTTATTTTCGTACAGATTTAGATGCACCCCGCGCTAGAGTTATTGCCATTGATAGTAAAAATCCTGAGAAATCAGCGTGGCAAGAAATTATTCCCGAAGCGGTGGAAACTTTGGAAAGTGTCGGCATCCTCAACAATCAGTTTGTTGCTGATTATCTCAAAGATGCTCACAGCCAAGTTAAAATTTTTGACCTCAATGGTAGCTTTGTCAGAGAGGTAGAATTACCCGGACTTGGTTCAGTGGGAGGCTTTAACGGCAAACGTCATGATACGGAAACTTTTTATAGTTTCACTAGCTTTACCACACCGCCAACAATTTATCGCTACGACATAGTAAGCGGAAAAAGTCAAGTTTTCCGACAGCCAAAGGTAGATTTTAATCCTGCTGATTATGAGACTAAACAAGTTTTCTATCGCAGCAAAGATAATACCCAAGTGCCGATGTTTATCACCTATAAAAAGGGGATTAAACTTGATGGAAATAATCCCACATATTTGTATGCTTATGGTGGATTTAACATCTCTATAACTCCGAGTTTTTCTGTCAGTTCGTTAGTATGGCTAGAAATGGGTGGTGTCTATGCTGTGCCAAATTTACGCGGTGGTGGTGAATATGGGGAAGAATGGCATCAAGCGGGAATGAAGCTAAAAAAGCAGAATGTTTTTGATGACTTTATTGCTGCTGCCGAGTGGTTGATTGGTAATGGGTATACCAAAAGTGATAAGCTAGCGATCGCAGGTGGTAGTAATGGTGGATTATTAGTTGGTGCTTGCATGACTCAGCGTCCCGATTTGTTTGGTGCAGCTTTGCCAGCAGTCGGGGTCATGGATATGTTGCGCTTTCATAAGTTTACCATCGGCTGGGCGTGGGTTCCTGAATATGGTTCGCCGGATAATTTAGAGGAGTTCAAAGCGCTTTATGCTTATTCCCCACTGCATAACCTCAAACCCGGTACAGCTTACCCAGCTACGATGATTACCACAGCCGACCATGACGATCGCGTTGTCCCTGCTCATAGTTTCAAATTTGCCGCCGCTTTGCAAGCTGCACACACAGGTGAGAATCCTGTTTTAATTAGAATTGAGACGAAAGCGGGACATGGTGCAGGTAAACCTACGGCTAAAATTATCGAAGAAGCAGCAGATAAATGGGCTTTCTTGGTGCGTAGTTTGGATATGAAAGTTTAGTTGCTTAATTGAGGTATCAGGACTTACGCACGAACTACATATTTCCGTCATTGCGACGCAAGGAAGCAATCTCAAAGTCTTGTTTTCTGGTAACGAGTGCGTAAGTCCTAGGTATGAATCTGGATGTAGAGACGTAGCAGTGCTACGTCTCTACAATGGTTTTGGATAATGCATATTTACAGACTAAATACTTTAATATGAAACTTGATTGCGAACCTTATTACAAAACAAAATTTGGTGCTGCTTATTTGGGAAACAGCCTGGAATTAATGGCAAATATCAGTAGCGAAAGTATCGACCTGATTTGCACGTCTCCACCATTTGCACTAGTTCGGAAAAAAGAATATGGAAACGTTGATGCCGACGAATATGTAGAATGGTTTAAAGATTATGCTGCACAATTTCACCGTATTCTTAAACCAACAGGTTCACTGGTTATTGATATTGGTGGCAGCTGGATTAAAGGAATGCCAGTTCGTTCTCTTTACCACTTTGAATTAGTTGTTGCTCTGTGCAAACCGAAAGAAAAAGGTGGACTTGGATTTTATCTTGCACAAGAATTATATTGGTATAATCCAGCTAAACTTCCTACTCCCGCTGAATGGGTAACAGTTCGCAGGGAAAGAGTTAAAGATTCGGTAAATACAATTTGGTGGCTGTCAAAAGAACCGCATCCGAAAGCTAACAATAGAAGAGTTTTAAAGCCTTATAGCGATGCGATGAAAAACCTAATTAAGAATGGATATAAACCCAAACTCAGACCATCAGGTCATGATATTTCCAATAAATTTGGAAACGATAGAGGAGGAGCTATTCCCCCGAATATTATTGATGGACGTTGCAGTGCAGATAAAGAAGAAATAGGGCAACCAGTTCTTTTACAAGAAGATTTAGTGCAGCCTGTAAATCTAATTTCTGCCTCAAATACTGCTTCCAACGATTATTATCAACGACGTTGCAAAGAAGAAGGTTTTAAGCCACATCCGGCAAGATTTCCTCAAGCTTTACCTGAGTTTGTCATCAACCTTTGTACAGAACCAGGGGATATTGTTTTAGAACCTTTCGCTGGTTCTAACATGACAGGTAGGGTTGCAGAAACCTTACAAAGACGCTGGTTAGCTTTTGAAATTGATGAAGACTATATCATAAGCTCAAAATTGAGATTTGAAGAAAATGCTCCTTTGGTTGTTGAACCTCCAGCAGATTTACCACCAATAGCATCAGAAAATGCTGATAAAAACAATCAAGCTGTACAGTTAGGACTGTTTTGAAGAAGGCTCTCCAGCTAAATCATATTTTTTAAGGAAATTGCAGAATGGAGTCGAAAAAATTAAAAAGGTTTACTTATGGACATCAGTTTGAGCCAGCCAAATTCTCTTTAGTTGAAATTCTGGAATTATGTAAACATTGCCAACCAAGTCGGGACACACTGGAAGCCAATATTGCCCAGCGTTATTTTTCCCAACATTCTAAACGGGCATCATCCAGGCTTGCTTCATCAGACAATATCAGCAAATTGGCAATGAATTGTTTCTTATCACTCAGAGCCTATCAGCTGATTGACGACTTGGAACAACTACGCCAATATAAAATCACTCTTCTTGCTGAGGAAATTTTATCTAATGCCAATAATTCCCTTTTTGTAAATCGACGGTTTGCGGCTCACATATTAAATAATCTGTCAGGGATGGCTTTATTGAAAGCTATCGACGCAATTAATGCCAGAGGAGAAGAGCCACAGTTGGAGTCGATAGCATATGAATTACAGGAAAGGGGATATGCCATATCGCCCAACGCTATTTACACAAGTACTATGAGAAGTTGGTTATCCCAGGCAAATGTTTTTGAAAGAGAATACGAAATAAACTGGGATGTTGTTTCCGAAATTCTAGGCATCAATAAAGATTTTATCGATGAGCTTTATACTCTGACTCCCGGACAAAAACATTTTCTGCTGAGTCTGCTTAACCTCGATGTCAAAGAACTTACACCAGCCAATAAAGTTGCCCAACATACCAGGAGTGTTTATAAACTTAGGCTCACAACGAAAAATTTGGTCAAGGACGTTATTGACCCTCTTACAAATCTCGCTTTGATAGAAACAGAAAAAACCACAGGTGGCAGAGGGGCTAAACCGAATAATGTCAGATTAACCAGCAAAGCCCAGTCTGAACTATTAGCACCTCTTCTAAAATCCATTGCTAGTGAAACCCGGCTTTCTGAAATTGAACTCAACCGCACCTTTGATGATGTTGTAAATGACTTAAATCATCAAGACAAACATATCAAAGGTAAAGCGTTAGAGCTTCTGGCAATTTGGATGATCCGCCTTACGAGTCTGCGTTTTACAAAATGGCGTAGCAGAGAGAATGGCAAAGGGGAAGTAGATGTCCTGGCAGCTTCAGACAGGTTTGTTTATAGTCGGTGGCAGATTCAATGCAAAAACACAAACAAGGTTGATATTGATGTTTTAGCCAAAGAAATCGGGCTGACATTTGTTACAGGGGCAGACGTGGTAATGGTTGTAACAACTGGTGAGTTTACAAGGGATGCTTACCAATATGCATACAGAATGATGGAAGTATCGCGCTACTATATGATTTTGTTACAAAAAGATGATATTGAAGCAATTAAAAGGGATAAGACGAATATTGTTGAAATTTTCGACAGAAAGGCTAGGCGAGTATTTGCAAAGAAAGAACTCGATGTATCTGACGAAGAGTTAAATGAAATTGAACAGGAAGAAGATTTGATGGCTAGAGTAATCGAGGATGAAGTAGATGATAATAATTAAAATATTTACATAACAAATAAAATGTATAAACTAAAAATTTTGCGTTTGTATATCTCCCCTAATTATATTTTTAATTGGTGTAAAAAAGCAGCTTATACAAAAGATTCGCTGCTTTCGTTGATAGTTGCCTAGTTTGGAAAAAAATTTCAATCCTCCATCTGTCCTCTTATGGACTTAAGCTGTCCTCGCTTAGTTTTGCTATCGAGACGTTTTCTCGCAGAACTGCGAGTTGGTTTGGTTGGTTTGCGTTTTCGGGGTAACACTGCGACGCTTTTAATGAGTTCTTGAAGTCGTTTTAAAGCCTCTTCTTTGTTCTTCTCTTGGGTTCGGTGTTCTTGGGCTTTGATAACAACAACTCCCTCCTGAGTGATGCGTCTATCGCTCAGTTTCAAAAGTTGTTCTTTATAAAAATCGGGTAGGGATGAAGCACCAATATTGAAGCGCAAATGTATCGCAGTGGAGACTTTGTTGACATTTTGACCACCTGCTCCTTGGGAACGAATAGCACTAAGCTCGATATCACTATCAGGGATGATTACTTGGCTGGAAATTTGCAGCATTGTTTATATTTTACATTTTTAACGCAAAGGAGCGCGGAGGTAAGCGCAGAGTGACGCAGAGTTTTTTTCTCTAGGATTCGCTGACGAATTTTAGTTTCTTGGCTTTAACAAGCAAGTCAGCCGGAAAACGGATTGTTACGGCTTCGCGTTCCATCGGCATATTTACAACCAAATAGTGATATCATTTATTGTAACTGCTATTTGATTTACTACTTTATATCATGTCCGACAAATCACATATACTGTAAAGACGTTCCGCTACTGTAAAGACGTTCCGCTACTGTAAAGACGTTCCGGCGGAACGTCTCTACGACGATTAGTATGTTTTTATTAATGTTAATTAAACGGACATGATATTATTAGCGATCGCATAAATGCATTTAGATAATTCCCTATACAAAACAAATAAATAGGAGTGGATGAGCGTGAATGCATCTGAACAGGCAACAAACGTTGAACTTGCTAGCAACATTGCGACGGTAGTTAACTTGTTCAAATTTGAGTTTCCTGATGCGAAATCGGATCTCAAACCCTGGAAGAATGACCCAGAAACCAGGGAATTAGTCGATCCAGACTCGATAGATATCGGCTTTCACTTTCCTGGTATCAGCAAATCTTGGCGCAGTCGCAGTATACTAATTCAAATCCGATTTTATCAAGATCCTATCAATAATTTACGTCGAGCGATCGGTGTGGAAGTAGCAGGATTTGACCATCGTGGTGAAGTATGGCGACTTTCTACAGTGGATAATTGGAGTTGTGTTGGTACATCTGAACCTTCCCCAGAAATAGAGGAAAAGCTCAAACAGTTTTGCCGACACATTTTAGAAGTCTTCAATCAGCAAACTGATAAGTAATATCATGTCCGTTTAATTAACACTAATAAAAAAATCCGAAATCCTAATAGAGACGTAGCACTGCTACGTCTCTACATCATATTTAATCTACCGGACATGATATAAGTTCGTAGTGAGCGGTTCACCGCTCATAAAGTAATAATCAGTAACTATTTTTGACAGCTACCATCAGCACAATATGCTGATTGATAGGTGCTAGAACGCTTCCCAAATAAAGTATAGCGGTTATCGCGGATTTGTTCGTAAAAGCGATCGCCTACCCATTTTACTCCCGGTAATGCCCGATAAGCATCCACAAATACGCTACCCAGAGGCAATAATCGTCCAATTTCTTCTGCTGCTGCGCTTCCTTGCCAGCGTTTTTGTGGTGCGTTTCCATCAATCAAAATCATTCCCTGTTCGCAATCAATAGCTGTGATTCCCCACTTTTGAAGTGTTTGCTCATCTTGCATGGAGATATAGCGAAACAGCTTTCCTTGATCTAAAGTTTCTAACAGTTGCACTAAAGTAACGCAAAGATTGCAATTACCGTCGTAGATAACATAATAATTCATAGAGGTGCGCTAATTGCCGGTTTCCAAATTATCAATTAAACTAATAATAATTTATAAACCGATTAATTCCATCTATCCGTAGGGAGTTTCCCGCCTTAACTAGTATCTGTAGACTAATAGTCTGACAAGTCAACTTTGCCTAGTTGGTAGTAAGGACTTAAGTCCTTAAAAAGCCACAAATCGCTTACTACGAAAGAAAGCAAAGTTCCATTGGTAAAGCGCTAGTTTCATCGACTTGAGATAAATAACCATTACAAACGAGGTTGATATATGTCTCAAAATACTGTTACTCATCTAGTTCATGATAGGAACGCACGCGGTCACACTAAAATTGGTTGGTTGGATAGTTACCATACATTTTCTTTTGGGAATTTTTCCGATCCAAATCGCATGGGATTTCGCACTCTGCGGGTAATCAATGACGATCGCATTGTCCCTGGTGCGGGTTTTGGTACTCACGGTCATCGGGATATGGAAATTCTCACATATGTCCTAGAAGGTGCGCTAGAGCATAAAGATAGCTTGGGTACCGGTTCGGTGATTCTTCCTGGTGAAGCGCAAGTCATGAGTGCTGGTACTGGTATAACTCACAGCGAATACAATCACTCACAAACTGAGCCAGTACACCTTCTGCAAATCTGGATTCTTCCCGATAAACAAGGCTTAAAACCAAGGTATGAACAAAAAGCTTTTTCTATCGAAGAAAAGCGGGGAAAACTACGCTTAATTGCTGCCAAAGATGGACGCGATGGTGCTGTGACAATTCATCAAGATGTGAATTTGTACACATCTGTTTTAGAACCCGGTAATGTGGTAAATTATCACGTTCAGCCACATCGTTATGCTTGGTTACAAATAGCCCAAGGCATAGCAACCTTGAATGGTGAAGAACTTAGATCCGGCGATGGTGTCCAAATTAGCGTTGAAGAACAACTGGAAATCAGCACTCAAGTAGGTGCAGAAATCTTGCTGTTTGATTTGGGTTAATGTCAAAATTGCGATAAAGGGGAAAAGGAAGAAACATTTTTATTTTTCCTGCCCCTTTTCCCAATTTTTGAAATAAGTACATTAGACAAAATTGCAAAAGTCTGTTTTATCAGCGTTCATCTGCGTAGCCTTCGGCAAGCCGCTTCGCGTCTACATCTGCGGTTAATTATTTATTTTTGGTAATGAACGCAAGAAGTATATTGTCGGACAGGTATCTTACCTGCCCGACAATAATATTAACCAGTACGTGGGATGCGTTCAATCTCAGCATAACCACTAAAAATTAACTGTTTCCCTTGAGTTTCTAAACGGTTAAGCCGCATTTTTATTCCATCCAAGTCAAAGCGATCTAAATCGACCATATTATCCAAAATATCTGCCAGTGCTACGCTCAAGGTTCTAGATATTTCCTTTTGCGCTTCTGGTACAGAGTCAAGTTGAATTTGGGGATCTTTAAAAGAAACACGCCGACGCCTTTCAACGGCTATACTTACAGTCATATCCAAAGGTATAAGTTCGCGATCGCCTAAATCAGCCTTGGCAAAAATCCGCAGGCGATTTTCTGGCAATAATTCTACCCGAATTTCTGGGAAAGATACTGGATTGCCGCCAGATAATTCGGTTAAGGCAGGTACAGTCAGGTTTAACAGCCGTTTTTTAACCAGTTCTGCCTTAAAAGAGTAATTAATCCCTTCTTCTGATAAAACGACTTTAGCTATAGCTTGAGTCGGTTGCTTGAGAGTTAGTTTCCCAGCCAAAACCGAGCTAAAATCAATGGAAACAGCATCGGTTTCCACTGAAATTTCGTCTGCGGGGAAATCTTTGCGAATCACTACCCCAATTCCGTTCATTTTAAAGCTATCAATGCTGCCTTGCAACAGTTTGCTGGAGGGATAGCAGCGCACAAAGACTTCTACTGACTCGCTTTGGGAAAACAGATGGCGAATCGTTTGGCTAGCAACAGTATTGAGCATCCGCTCTCCCCAATCTGTGCCTTTGGGATCTTTTAAACCAGTAATTCCGCCGAACATGTAGTTTTGGGTCTCTAGAAGTTCTTTATCTTTTTGTAACAAATTGTGAAAATTATTGCAACTATTACTCTATAGGTTGTGCTGATGATAACGTAGGGGATCGCTAATAATGCAGAATATTTGATCGGACTTACGCTTTTACAACAAAATAAATAACAGATGAACCCAACGGCAGAACAGTTAAGATCGTTTTACAGTAGATGTGTAAGAGCAAGCAACCTGCTCCAATCAATTGAACTAGTCAGATACGACAGTCGCAGTCAAAGAATAGTCATGTTGATTGGAAAGACAATACAAATAGAAGTACTTGCGAACGGTGAGGTGATAATCGGATGACTCAACCAAACTATGAACTACTCACAGAAGCAGAGTTAAGAGAGTATGTAAGGTTTAATCCCCAAGATGAGGACGCTTTTCAGTACTACTTGACCATAGTCCGTGCCAAACCAGGACGTGTGGTTACTCGGACAGAGGAGGAATTTGACGCTGAATTGCGTAAGCGGATAGCTCAAGAAGCTACTCATTCCTGAGTGGCAAGAACGGCTAAGATCGTTTGTTGATCGGCTAATTAAAATCTATCAGATTTCTGTTTGAGAAAAATTTCAAGCGATCGCACTTCCCAATCAATTCCACCTTTTAAGATTTTTCCGTAAATAACGCAGCCGCATTAAAACAGGCTTTGCCCAATCCCCAGGTCGAAATTCATGCAGGAGAATGTACAAACAAGGGATAATAAATAAAGTCATCATTGTCGCGATCGCCATTCCAAAGAAAACGACAATCCCCAAAGGTTGCAAAAACTCTGAACCTTCCCCAATACCCAAAGCTAAAGGAAACAGTCCTAAAATGGTGGTGACAGTAGTCATCATAATCGGGCGCAAGCGTTGCGGAGCAGCTTTGAGAATGGCGATTTCACGAGTACAATTTTCCTCTTCCCGAATTTGGTTCGCTGATTCCACCATCAAAATTCCCGCGTTTACCACAATTCCCACCAGCAAGACTACACCAACGATTACCGTTGCACCAATGGCAGTTTTGGTAATGTAAAGCCCAAAAATCCCCCCAGCTAACGCCAGCGGAACAGTAAAGATAATTACTAACGGATCAAGGAGCGAATTGTATTGTACAGCCATAACAACGAAGATTAAGAAAACTGCTAAAGCTCCCAAAGTTTTCAAAGCATCTTGAAGTTGCTGATTAGTTTCTTGAGCCGAACTAGGAACAATGGAAACGCCATCAGGTAATTTTATACTTTTAAGTACTTGATTAACTTCAGCGATCGCTTCACCAAGACTCGCTTCTTCGCTTAAGTTGCCTGCAATAATAAAAGCTTGACGTTGATTAATTCGCTGCACTTCACCAGGAGCTTGACCTTCTTCAATTCGAGCAACATCCGAAAGGCGAATCTGTTTATTATTTTCGGTAAATAGCGGTAATCCTTCAAGCTGAGAGGGACGCTGAATCGCTTCAGTATTTAATTGCACTCGCACATCAACCAAACGGTTGCCGCGTTGAATTTGGGTGGGAACTGAACCTTCAATTGCTGTCTGAATGGTTGCCCCAATTTGTTGAGCTGTCAATCCCAGGTTGGCAACTCGTTCCCAGTCGGGACGAATTTGTATTTCTGGTTGCCGGGGATCGGCATCTGGTCGGAATCTAGCTGATGTTGCTTTTTCTTCTAAAGCTTGCAGCACTTGAGCGCCGGCTATTCGTAATTTTTCTTCATCTTCACTTTGTAAGATGACATCAATTTCCGATCCTTGCGCTGGGGTATTACTCAAAATTAAACCGCGCACCTGACCAGGATTTAGACGCAGCAGAATTCCTGCCAAGTTGAGTTTGTTAAGTTGCTGAGTTACTTTTTTAACGTACTTTTCGACATCTGTGCCTTCTTTGAGATTAATGGTGCTGTTTGCCCGTAAAGGATTTTCGGAAGTAGTATTACCAAATAGAGAACCTCCCACTGTGGTGAAAGCATACTCAGTTTCTGGTTGTTTCATCAAAATCTCATCGACAACTTGCATCACTTTTTGAGAAGTAACCAAAGGTGTACCGGGTGGAAACTGCGCTCTCAAGTTGGCTTGTCCGGTATTAATTCGGGGTAAAATTTCTTGGGGAATTTGACCAACCATAAAAAAGCTGCCACCACCGAGAATCAGCAAAGCAGCAGTGACTACAACTAAGCGAAAGCGTAAAATCTTTCTTAAAAAGCTGCCGTATCCTCGCGTAGCATCTTCAAAACGGCGATTAAACTGTTTAAGCAGCCAAAATTTACTTACACCACTAGACCAACGAATTGCCAGCAGTCGAGAAGTTAGCATTGGGACGACTGTCACAGCAACGACTAGGGAGGCAGCTACGGCAAAGGCAATTGTCAGAATCAGTTCATTAAATAGTAGTGAAATAAAGCCACCAATTAAAAGAAATGGGACGACAGAAACCAAGTTAGCGGCAGTCGCAGCGACTAACGCTGATTCTACTTCTTGGGAAGAAGCGATCGCATTTTCAATAAAGAATTTTGAATTTTCCTCATCTCCAAGTCTCCTTCTCCCTAAGTCTCCCTCTCTCTGATTGGGAGTTTTACCTGCTTTTTCCGAAATATTTTCTAGAATGACAACCGATGTATCAATTGCTTGACCAATTCCTAAAGTTAGACCTGCTAAACTAAAGACATTTAAACTCAAGCCAAACAATTTCATCATGGCGATCGCTGCCAAACTACACAGTGGAATTGCTAAACTGATAATAAATGTTTGCCGCAGCGATCCCAAGAATAACAGCACTGCTGCTGCTGCCAACAATGCTCCAGAAATCGCATTAAAAATTACATCATTTAAAGAATTGCGGATGAAGCGAGATTCATCTGTGGTAGCGGTCAAAACCATATCCGCTGGAATTAAACCCGATTGTTGCAATTGTTTAATTCGCTGCTTTACTCGATCCACAACTGTAATTGTGTTCGCATCAGGCTGCTTTTGAACTGACAATTTCACCGCTGGCTGACGGTTAAGATACACAGATACTCGCTGGTTTTCTGTGCCGTCAATTACCTCGGCAAAGTCTCGCAGATAAACGCGACGGGAGGGAGTTGCAGAAGTGGGGGAAGTGGGGGAAGAGACTTCAATTGAGAGGTTTTCAATTTCCTTAGCATCTTTGAATCTACCGACGGTGCGCGTTAATGGTTCGGAATTCTGCCCCAAAATCCGACCACCAGAAGTATCTTGGTTACGCTCTGTTAGTTCATTAAGTACATCCGTTAAACCAATATTTAAGGCTTGTAAGCGGCTTAAGTCAACTAAGACGCGCACTTCTTCTTCTGCCGCACCAGATATATCAACTGCGGCAACTCCCGGTATAACACTGAGTTCCCGCGATAATTCTTCATCGGCAAATACACGTAAATCTTTACCTTGAAGTGAGGTAGATGTCAGTGCTAGTTCGTAGATTGGTAGTTGTGAGGGGTCGAATTTAAATAAACGTGGCTCTTCGATGGTGTCTGGTAGCTGTCCTCTGCCTCGGTTAAAAGCTGCGGTAGCATCGTTGAGAGCCTGGTCAATATCACCTCCGGGTTCAAAGAATAAATCGAGGCTGACTTGTCCTTCACGGGTGCGGGAAAAAACTTGTACTACATTCTCGGTTGCCGATAAAGCTTCTTCTAGGGGTCTGGTGATTTCATCTACTGCTACTTCTGGGGAAATACCCGGTGCTTCTAAACGCACACCAATTCGCGGGTAGGTGATTGCTGGCAGAAGATCCACTTGGATGGTTGTCATAAAGTATATCCCCATGACAATCACCGCGAGGGTAAGCATGAGTGTACCAATATGTTGGCGGATAGCGATCGCGCTAATACTAAATCCGCTTACTTTAGTTTGCTGCATCTGTCGCTCCGCTCTAATTTTAAATATTTTTATCGCGTTGAACTATGGGATGAATCGTAAAGACGTTCCGGTGGAACGTCTCTACAATACGTTGGGATGAATCCTAAAGACGTTTCACCGAAACGTCTCTACAATACGTTGGGATGAATCGTAAAGACGTTCCGGTGGAACGTCTCTACAATAGGTTGGGATGAATCGTAAAGACGTTCCGGTGGAACGTCTCTACAATAGGTTGGGATGAATCGACGTAGATTGCATTCATCATCTCGGAAATATGCAACTCCTTTTTAATTTTTAATTCGGCTTCGGGCTTGATTCTGGTTTTTCCGAAATAATCGAAATCCGCACATCTTGCCCATCTTTTAACGGCTTACCACTCCGCACTACATAGGATTCTCCCGGTTGTAAACCGGATAAAATTTCTACTTTGCTGTCAGCTTTTTCTCCGAAAGTCACAGATTTAGATGTCACTTTCGGTTTACCATCTGTGTTATTTATCACAAATACTCTGCCATTGCGATTTGGGGTTTCTCTATCGGTGGGAGAGGGGGAAGAAACCCCGCTGCTACCTTGCTGAATCGCTGTTTGGGGTATGACTACTCGCTGTTGTGCGCTGCTTTGAAAATTCACCCGCGCTAGCAATCCGCTGCCAATTTTGCCATCGGTGTTGAGAATTTCTACTTCAACTGGGACTAAGCGAGCTGTTATATCAGCGGCTGGGGAAATGCGTATTACTTTACCGGTGTATTTTTTATTTGGAAAGGCATCTAAACTGACTTTTACAGATTGTCCTAGTTGGATGTTTGGCAGTTCTTTTTCAGAAACTTGCTTAACGTCTACTTTCACACGGCTAAAATCGCCTATTTTCAAGACTTCGTTTCCAGGTTGCAGAAGATTGCCCGGTTCTGTGACTTTTTCTGTAATTACACCGGCGATGGGAGATGTCAGTTTTGCATAGGAACGACGCTCTTTAGCTTCGGCAACTAATGCTTGTTGAGCAACTACTCTACCTTGGGCAGCGGCTACGGCTTGCTGTTCTGTGCTAATTTGCTCAGTAGCTGCACGGAGAGCCTGAGCAGCAGTTCGCGCTTCTGTTTGTGATTGTTCGGCGGATTGTAAAGCGATCGCTCCTTCTTTTAATAGCTTCTGTTGCCGTTGTGAGTCTGCTTGAGCTTGTACTACTTGTAGTCGCGCTTGTTCTACTTCTACATGGGCATTACTTATGAGAGTTCTCGCTCTTGCTACTTCTGATTTTCTAGCTGCAAGTTCTGCTTCTGCTTGCTTTAATGCTGTTAATAATAAGGCATCATCTAATTGTCCGATGACTTGCCCGCCTTTGACCGCATCCCCCATATCTACATTTAAGGCTAAAAGTCGCCCTTCAACTTGCGATCGCAATGAGACAACCCGAAATGCAGTTGTAGTACCTGTATACTCTGGTTCTTCTCGCAGCAAACCACTACGAGCGATCGCAACATCTACTGCCGTTGCCTTATTACCTTGTTCTCCTCCACTACCACGCTGAGATTGTGCGTCAGCCGACTCTTTGGGAAGTGAACCGCAACTCATCGTTAACAATCCCATTCCTAACACACTGCTTATTAAGCCCATAGACGAGCATACGCGGGAACGGGAAGAAAAAGTTATCTGTTTATCTCCTTGTCTCCTTGTGTGCTGATGCGGCATATTTATATCCAAAATTGATTTTTTTGCTCTATTGGGGCGATTGTAAATTAAGATAGCCGTCTATTAAAAAGTAATCTTGATATATACAGCAGATTTCAGGTAAACGAAGTAGATATATAAAATCCAAAACCTTGTAGAGACGTAGCAGTGCTACGTCTCTACGTGTATTCGATGTTTAGCGATAGGCTGCTGTATCACTTATAAAAAAGGCAAGAAAGCATAAGTCTGAGATCGTATTCCATTTTCTTTTCTAAGAAAAATCACCGTTTTTTCCCAAAGAATGTCCTCAATGATACATATTTTTATTTGAATTAGAAAAGACAGATTCTAGATGAATTTATGCATTTACTAGCTTATTATAAAGATTTTTTAACTAAGTTTGACTCTGCCCCTAGTTAGAAAACTCTAACTACTGATTCGTGACTTTTTTCACTTCTATCTTTTGGCTTAAAACAGTACAAATTTTTTATTTTTCGCATTGTAGCGAAACTACCAGTAATTTCTAGAATATAACGTTTATATTAAGAAAAGTAAACAAATTAGAAATTTAGGACAGACATAATGTATCTGTCTGGACACCTAATTGTATATTGACATTGCGTGAGGAAGGCAACCTGTGACATCACCGCTATATTTTGCACAAACTACTGAAGAATCCCAAATTACAGAGTTTTTTACCGAATCGGTGGGACAGTGGCGTTCAGAACGTCGCTATTATACTCTTCCAGAGGGAGAAACTAAGGAAATGGTGAGTATAATTGCTATCCGTTTTTTAGAGCCGGGATGTGACGAGTTGCTTCATCTGGCTGAGATGCATAATTTGCCAGATATCGCAAGTTTAATTTGCGGTACTCACGTAAGTTGGGATACAGATTCAGTCACTGGAAAAAAGGAATCTAAAGGTTCAACGTTGTTTGGTGTTTTAGGAACAACTTTATATCGCGATCGCGGTTTTGCGACTTCCAAACCAGTTACCGCACAATATTATTTCCCCAACCCGAAAACTTTATGTTTGCGAACCGAGTACAATAATTCAGTATTCGAGGAAGAATTAAAGCTAATTGGCGAAAAATACCGCACACGTCAATCAATTATCTCTCGTGCAGGTGAACAATTGATGATTGGGCAGTATTTAGAAAAAAGAATTGATTAACGTAGTGACGACTGAAGTCGTCATCTTATAAAGACGTTCCACCGGAACGTCTCTACTCGTAATATGTTTAGTCTTTGATTTAAGCGATGAATCGCTTACTACGAAATAATTAAGCGCTTGTAGTTTCAGATTGATTTAAAACAGAACGCGCATTCAATGATAAACCTACACGGGAAACACCAGTGAAGAGAATGCTGACACCGACTAGTGTACCAATCAACCAAGGCGCATTAAAGGGAAATTGAAACCAAATCATTGCGCCTAATATTAAAGTGATGATACCATCGCCAAGTACCCAAGTCCAGTTTTGTTGGGGACGCAAGCGGAATGCAAGGATTAGCTCGAATACACCTTCGGTTAACAAAAAGCTACCTAACAATAGAGTTAATGTGAGAATGCCATTCAAAGGGTAAACAAACAGCATTATACCTGTGGCAATGTATAATCCGCTCAATAAAAGCTTCCAAACAAAGCCTCCCTTATCGCGAGTTTCAGTAGCGTAGACTAGTTTGGCAAATCCTGAAGAGATGAGAATCAAGGCAAACCAAGTCTCAGCAAAAATCGTCGATACAGAAGGTAAAGCGATCGCCACAATTCCTAAAACAATTAAAAGAACGCCAATAATTAGCGATCTATTGATATTCTTTTTGACATCACCAGAAATGTTGGTTGTCATATAATTTTTTCCCTTTGCTTTGTGTTGATACAATTAGGCTAGGGAATTTTTGCATAATTTACTACAACCCTAAGATATACGTCATTTAGTTTAGATCAGGCGATCGCTGTAATATCATGTCCGTTTAATTAATAGTAATAAAAACTTACCTATCGTCGTAGAGACGTTCCGACGGAACGTCTTTACACTAATTCTAGTTGTAGTTCAAAACCAGGTAAAACCTCTTCACCCCTAAGTACCGCTGGGAGTTGAACTATTTCTAGAGGTTGATTTTGTCGATAAATCTCGACTTGCTGATCTTGAAAATTAATCAACCAACCTAAGCGTAAACCATTTTCGAGATACTCTTGCATTTTATCTTGTAGAGGTTGGAGGCGATCGCTTTGGGAACGAAGTTCTATGAGAAAATCTGGTATAATAGGGGGGAATTTTTTGCGTTCATCTGAAGTCAGCGCTTCCCATCGTTCTAATTTTACCCAAGCAGCATCAGGCGATCGCTTTGCACCATTCCCAAGCCGAAAAATAGTAGAGGAACTGAAAACCTTTCCCAATCTCGTTTTACGATTCCAGATTTCCAAGTCTGTAATCATTCCTGCCTCTTGATTTCCGCTTTCTCCTCCGACTGGTGACACAATAATTAATTCTCCTTTTGCATTCAATTCCAGGTTCAAGTCTCGGTTTGCGGTGCAAAGTTGATAAAATTGCTCATCTGTGAGGTGAACAATCG
This sequence comes from Tolypothrix brevis GSE-NOS-MK-07-07A, assembly GCA_019358985.1. GTDB lineage: Bacteria > Cyanobacteriota > Cyanobacteriia > Cyanobacteriales > Nostocaceae > Hassallia > Hassallia brevis. The sequence goes on from JAHHIJ010000008.1 coordinate 124,857, forward strand.
GCTCTAGATTTAGCACATATGTATTCATTAAACTACCTTTGCCTATAGCAGTAGTGAATTGCTTTGATTATTTGGCATTGCTGAATTGATGTATGAATCCGGATGTAGAGACGTTCCGCCGGAACGTCTCTACAAGGATTTTAGTATTATATAAAATTATTTTCATACCTCCATTCAGCAACGCCGATTATTTATATATAGCAGTTCTCGTTTGAATCAAATATATCCTGACAGTTAATTTAAAGACGTTGCACAAGATCCGTCACTACAATCTGTATTGCATACAAGTGTAAACCGCTGTATAACAATCCTTGTAGAGACGTTCCGCCGGAACGTCTTTACAAGCGGAACGTCTTTACAAGCGGAACGTCTTTACAAGCGGAACGTCTTTACAAGCCGAACGTCTTTACAAGCGGAACGTCTTTACAAGCCGAACGTCTTTACAAGCCGAACGTCTTTACAAGATGTGTGAATACCCTTGCTGTGAATTGTTCGCGGCACGCCTTCACCCTCAGGCTGGAAGCCTGGGGCGTTGCGCGTACGAAGCCCGCCTACGCGGGCTATGAAATTCCAGTCCGCGTTCGCGCAGCGTGTCGTAGACAAGGCGGGCTTGGTTCGTTTAGCCACACCCTTCTAGGGTGATGGCGATACGTTGCAAAAGCTAAATTAATAATGACTTCCCGATTTCCGATGATGCACAGCGGTTAGACCATCTTGATTTAACACTTTGCCGTTATCCACACTTGCATAAACCAACCAATGATCGCCGGCTTCCATACGGGTTTGCACGGAGCATTCCAGGTATGATAAAGCTTCTGAAAGGATGGGGCAACCGTTGCTGGATTCTTCAGTTTCTATGCCGGCAAATCGGTCTTGTCCTGGGGTAAAAGATTTCATGAAGTGCTTTCGCAGTTCTTTGCCTTCAGCTAAAATGTTAACAACAAATTGGTTGCCTGAGTGCGTCAGCGGTTCCATTGCCCGGTCTTTGGCTACGGCAATTGTTAAGCCAGGGGGATTAAAGCTTGCTTGAGATACCCAAGATGCTAACATTCCACTAGATACACCACCTTGCTTTGCTGTCACCACGCAGAGAGAACCGACAATTCGACCAACCGCTTGTTCAACGTTGCTGGCAGCTTGAGTGCGTGGCGCCCGAACTTTATTTACTCTTTTTAGCGCTTGGGCAAAGTCGGTTCCAGCTTCTTCGCAGGTTTGTAAGGTGACTTCGTTGGGTTTGAATTTGACGCGGATGGTGTCAAAACCAAAGCGATAACCAGCGTCTTTTAATTTGCTTTCAATTAAATCAACTGCTTCCCCACTCCAACCATAGGAACCAAATACACCGGCGAGTTTGTTGTTAGTAGCGGTGGAAAGAACAATTCCTAAAGCCGTTTGTACGGGGGTTGGTGCGTGTCCGCCAAGGGTAGGGGAACCGATGACAAAGCCTGAAGCTTTTTCTACAGCGTTACGGATTTCTTCGGGGTCAGCAAATTCGCAGTTAATTGATTCTACACTGACACCGGCTTTGGTGATGCCGCGAGCGATCGCAGATGCCAAAGTCGCTGTATTCCCATAGGCAGAAGCATAAATTAACGCAACTGTCGTATCCGCAGATGTTTGCAGCTGACTCCATTGACGATAAGCATGTGTTAATTCAATTAAACCGTAACGCACCAAAGGTCCATGTCCGGTAGCATACAAACGAACGGGTAAGTCGGAAAGTTTATCCAGCGCTGTTTCAATTTGACGCGCATGAGGAGCCATGACACAATCAAAATAATAGCGCCTATCTTCGTTAATTGTCTCCCAGCCTTCATCAAAAACTTGATCGCCGGAGATATGCGCCGCAAATAGCTTATCTGAGTAAAGAATTTCCGTTTGCGGATCGTAGGTGCAAAGTTGATCTGGGTAGCGTGGGTTGGGGGTAGGAATAAATTTTAGGTGATGACCTTTGCCTAAATCGATAGTTTCTTCACCACGTTTGACAAGAATTGGCAAATCTTGATTTTCCAGCACTGCACGCAGATTTATCGCTCCTGGATTAGAACAAACAAAAGTTATCTGCGGTGCAAGTTCTAATAAAGCTTTGATAGTTGCGGCTCGATTGGGATTAATGTGACCGAGAATCACATAATCAATATCTTTGATATTAAACCGTTGTTGCAAAGCTTGCAGATAAATTTCTGTAAAGGTTTCTCCCGGAGGATCGATTAAAGCGGTTTTATCACCTTGAATCAAATAAGAATTCGCAGTTGTACCTTTAGCTAGGGCATATTCAATTTCAAATCTTAGCCTAGTCCAACTGCGCGATCGCATTACGGTTGTGTCTGTCCCAATGGGGAGAACTTGAACGTCACGAGGTTTATTTGTTTCCATAGCTGACAGGAGTTATGAGGAGCAAAGGAGCTTTCGTTATGAGTGAGGAGTTAGGAGTCGAAAGTGGGGAGTGGGAAGTTACGAATTAAAAGTTAAAAGTGAGGAGTTATGAGGAGCGGAGTGAGGGACAATTTTTAATTTTTAATTCCTAACTCGGCGTTGCTGAATTCAGGTATGAATCCGGATGTAGAGACGTAGCACTGCTACGTCTAATCAAGGGTTTTGACCAGAGCGCAGAATCATTTTCATACATCTAATCAGCAACGCCCCTAACTCCTAACTTTAGTAGAGACGTTCCGGCGGAACGTCTCTACAAGTACAGACGTTCCGGCGGAACGTCTCTACAAGTACAGACGTTCCACCGGAACGTCTCTACAACTCCTAACTTCTTTAATAGTGGTTTCCAACTTTTCTATGATGTACTGCTGTCAAGGATTCTGGCTTGCTGACGCGACCGGCATCAACAGTACAGTAAACTATCCAATGGTCGTTAACTTCCATCCTACTATTGACTTCGCACTCAATATATGCTAAAGCATCAGTTAAGATTGGGGAACCGTTACCAGCTGGCTGAGTTTTAACACCTTCAAAACGATCAGCACCAGGAGCGAACCGTTTCAAAAAGTGCTTCATCAGGAGTTGATAATTACCTTCTTCCAGGACATTTAAAACAAAGCGATCGCCTACTTGCATGAGTGATTCTATCGCTCTATCTTTGGCGACTGCAATACTTAATCCTAATGGTTTGAAGCTGGCTTGACTTACCCAAGAGGCAAGCATGGCGCTTTGAACATCGCCTTTTTTTGCCGTAATGATGTATAATCCTCCTGTGATTCTCCCTAGTGCTTTGTCTAAGTCAGCACTGAGGGACTTCATCGCTTTGATGCTGCGATCGCGTGTTACCCATTGCCCTAAGTCTGTTCCCGCTTCTTCACACAGTTTGTATTTATTTTCGTTGGGTGTTTCTCGCATTTCAATCACGGGAAATGATACATGCAAACCCAGGGCGCGGAATTTGTTCAGCAGAGGATAAGTTGGCTCATCATCACCACCACCGGTTTCAAAGATACCTACAGCTTGTTTTTCTTTGGCAGATCCTAAAACGGTACTGAGTGCAGCTTGGATGATAGAATTACTGGAAGTTGGGGACATTCCTAGAATAATTCCGCTACAACGGCTAACAAGTTCGCGCAATTCTTGTAAGTCTGTCGCCGATCGCAAGTCTACCATTTCCACAGCAACGCCTGTTTTACTGATACCATCTCTCATGGCATCGGCTAGGCGATCGCTATATCCATAACCGGAAACGTAAAATACCCCAACGGTAGTTTCTGCTTTTGTTTGAGTTTTGCTCCAATTCCGATAACGCCCGGTCAATTCTTCAACGTTGTGGTATAATAGTGGTCCATGACCAGTGGCAATTGTACCAATTTTTGGCAGTTCGTCCATGCGCTTGAGAGCAGAAAGTACTGACCGCGCATTCGGTCCCATCAAACAGTCGTAGTAATATTGATAATCTGCCTCAATTGCAGCCAAATCTTCATCAAAGGTGCTTTCTGTGCAATAATGCAAGCCAAAAGCATCACAAGTAAAGAGAATTTGGGTTTTATGGTCGAAGCTGAACATGGTATCGGGCCAATGTAAATTGGGTGCAATAACGAATTCAAATTCGTGTCCATTGCCCAAATCTAAGCGATCGCCATTTTTCACAATCCGTCGTTTAAACGGACGGTGTACCATATCCTCTAAAAACTGAATTGCTACTTTAGAACCGACAACGGTGATTTCTGGGGCGATTTGTAACAAATCTTTAACTAAACCACTGTGGTCTGGCTCGGTGTGGCTGATAATTAGATAATTAATTTGGGTTGGGTTAATCAGTCCGGTGAGGGTATCGAAGAACAGCTGACGAAACTTTTCATGAGACGTATCAACTAAAGCCGTTTCTTTACCACGAATGAGAAACGAGTTGTAGGTAGTGCCGTTTTGTAAACCAAACTCGATATCAAAGCGATCGCGATCCCAATCTAAAGACCGAATTGCCGTAGTTTGTTCAGCAATATCGGCAGTCTGCATAGTCAGTTTTTTTTCAGTTCTTTCGGTGAGTGCTACCATACTCCCCTCCTTACGCAAATCAGTATTTTTCCTCTGGTTTTATTGTGACACGAGTTAATTGTTAATTTTTTTTAAAAAATCTATGGTTGAGTTAAGAAAAATAAAAGTGTGAAACAACAGTTGCATCAAGAAAATACAGAAAACCTTTGGCTAGCTTTGGAAATTGGCAATTCTCGCTTACATTGGGCATTATTTGCAGGTGAGAAACTTTGCCAAACTTGGGATAGTGACCATCTTTCAGTAGAAAACTTAGCACAAAAAGCAACTGATTGTGATTTACTGTCTATAATTTCGGGAGCATCCCCCCCTATCCTCCTCTCCTCCGTTGTTCCTAGTCAAACGAAAATTTGGCAAACTTATCCTCATGTTCGCATTATTACTTTAGAAGAAGTACCGATAAAGGGCATGTATCCCACATTAGGAATTGACCGTGCCTTGAGTTTATATGGTGCTGGAAGTACTTTAGGCTTTCCCATGTTAGTTATTGATGCGGGGACAACACTGACTTTTACAGGTGCTGATAGTAATAAAAATTTAGTCGGGGGGGCAATTTTACCGGGATTAGGTTTACAGCTTGCGAGTCTGAACCAAAAAACAGGACAATTACCACTTGTAGAGACGGGAAATTTCGCATCTCTACCGCAACGATTTGCTCTCAATACAGAAGAGGCAATGCAAAGCGGAGTTATTTACACTTTATTAGCGGGAATCAAAGATTTTGTTGAAGCTTGGTGGTGCGATTTTCCCCAAAGTAATGTTGCAATTAAAGGAGGCGATCGCACCTTAATGGTAAACTACATGAAATCAGAGTTTCCAGAAATTGCAGCGCCTTTGATTGTGGAACCGAATTTAACATTTTGGGGAATGCGATCGTTATTTTTTTGTATAAACATTCCAGAGGAAGGTTTCTACGGCGTTGCTGATTTGAAATATGAATTTTAAATTTTGACGTATGATTCTAACATTAAAACCCGCCTTTGTAGAGACGCGATACCCTTGCGTCTCTACAAAGTTTTTGGTTTATCGAATTTTCTTATCCGAACCGTATTGGAATCGCCTATGCTAGATAGATTAAATTTTGTCAAATTATGAACGAAGTTTTACATACTTTTTCCAGACTCGCGCCTTTTATCCAAGAATATATTTATCATCATAACTGGAGTGAATTACGACCAGTTCAAATTGCTGCTTGCAAAGTTATTTTTGACACTGATGCTCATTTGCTAGTTGCTGCCGGCACAGCTTCGGGTAAAACAGAAGCTGCATTTCTGCCGATTTTAACTTTATTATATGAAAATCCTCCGCAAACTATTGGTGCATTATATATTGGTCCGATTAAGGCTTTAATTAATGACCAATTTGCACGGCTTAATGATTTGCTAAAAGAAGCAGATATTCCAGTTTGTCATTGGCATGGGGATGTTTCCCAAAGTCGAAAAAAACAGCTTCTCAAAAATCCTAAGGGGATTTTGCAAATTACGCCGGAATCTTTAGAAAGCTTATTAATTAATAAAAATAATGAGTTGATGCGTTTATTTGGTGATTTGCGGTTTGTAATTATTGATGAAGTTCACGCTTTCATGGGTTCGGAACGCGGTTGTCAGATTCTTTGTCAGTTGTCGCGTTTGCAAAGTTTGACGCAAACGCAACCACGACGAATTGGTTTGTCGGCAACTCTTGGTGATTATTTGATGGCTGAAGAATGGTTGGGTTCTGGAAGTGATAAGTTGGTGATTACTCCGGAGATTGAGGAGGTAAAAAGGCAAATTAAGTTGGCTTTGGAACATTTTTATGTTGATGGTGATGGGGAGTTAAGAGAAACAAACCTCAGAGACGCAGAGGAAGCGGAGGGTAGAGGGGAGAGAGATGGAGGTGGGTATGAGGAATATGTTTTTAATCTTAGTAAGCGTCGTAAGTGTTTGATTTTTGCTAATAATAAAAGGCAAACTGAATCTATTATTGCTTCTTTGCGAGAAATTGCTGTGAGTGAGGGATTAGCTGATATTTATCATGTACATCATGGGAGTATATCTGCTAGTTTGCGGCAATCTGCTGAAAATGCTATGCGTGAGGTCGATAAGCCTGCTGTGACTGCTGCAACTTTGACTTTGGAGGTGGGGGTTGATATTGGTCATTTGGAGAGGGTTATTCAGTTAGAATCGCCACCTTCTGTAGCTAGTTTTTTACAGCGTTTGGGACGCAGTGGTAGAAGAGGTGCTGCTGCTGATATGCGGTTTGTTTGTGCTGAGGAGAAAGTATCGGTAGAAGCTTCTTTGGAGGAGCAAATTCCTTGGCAACTTTTGCAGTGTATTGCGATTATTCAACTTTATTTGGAGGAGCGTTGGATTGAGCCAATAAAGCCGATTAAATATCCTTTGAGTTTGTTATATCATCAGACAATGAGTATTTTAGCCGCAGGGGGTGAAGTTTCACCTGCGGCGCTTGCTAAACAGGTTTTAAGTTTACCAAGTTTTAGTGCGATCGCACTGGAAGATTTTCGGCTATTGCTTCGTTATTTAATTGATATTAATCACATTCAGCTAACTGAAGAAAATAAGTTAATTATCGGTTTGGCTGGGGAAAAGGTAGTACGTAAATTTCAATTTTATGCTGTTTTTCCTGACAATGAGGAATATGTTGTTAAGCACGCAACTACAGAAATTGGTAGTATTTTTATGCCTCCCCCAATTGGTAATCAATTCGCTTTGGCTGGGAACGCTTGGGAAGTTTTAGAAGTTGATTTCAGAAAAAAGATTGTTTTGGTTAAGCAAGTAGAGGGTAAAGCTAGTAATTTCTGGCGCGGTGGTAGCGGAAATATCCACACAAGAATTTTACAACGAATGCGGCAGGTTTTGCAAGAAGATGTTGAATATAGCTATTTGCAAAAAAATGCACTGAAGCGTTTGCTGAAAGTTCGGGAACTTGCGCGAAATTCTGGCTTAGATAAACAAAATATTCTGCTTTTAGAAAATAATAAATGTTGCATTTTTCCCTGGATGGGTACGGTTGCTTACCGCACTTTAGAAAGATTGCTTAATTCTTGCTGTCGGGAATCTTTAGAAATTAAAAGTATTGGTGGTGTTAATCCCTATTTTTTGACTATTAAGTTAGGTAAAGATAAATTTAAATATCTTTACAATGAAATTGTGTCGTTATGTGAACAAAGAATTACAGCCGAAGACTTATTAGCTGATGCGGAAGCACCAGAAATTCAAAAATACGATCGCTTTATTCCCCACTCAATTTTGCGAAAAGCTTTTGCCAGCGATTATCTAGATATGGAGGAACTTAAACAGCAAGTAAAGAAATGGTAATTTACTCAATAGACCATTATATGCTAGAATGTCTAATCAGTAATCCTACTTAAAATTTGGGGATGGCTATGACATCTCTGTTAGAGCGACTTAGTGCAGAACGACAACGCCGATTTGTAGGACGTCATTTTGAGCTTAAATTATTTCTGCGAGCGATCGCATCTCCACAATTACCTTTTCATATTTTGCACGTTTTCGGTCCCGGTGGTGTGGGCAAAACGAGCATCCTTAATCAATTCACTCAAATATGCAAGCAATTAAATATAGCCTGCTATTACGTAGAAGCACGTAATTTAGAACCAGTACCAGAATCTTTTCTAAGCGCCTTGCGTTCTTTAGCAGGGCTAAATGAATTAGATTCTCCTCTCCAGTTTTTGGCTGCTCAACAACAGCGGAATGTTGTGTTCATTGATACTTATGAAAATATTGCTCCCCTTGATGAATGGTTGCGAGAAGAATTCTTACCCCAATTATCTGACAATACCTTGATTGTTCTCGCCGGACGCAATCCGCCCTCTTCCTCTTGGCACAGCGATCCGGGATGGCAAGCTTTAATTAATACTTTGTCTATACGCAACCTGAATCCAGAGGAAAGCCAAACTTACCTTAGCAAAAGAGATATTCCTCTCGCGCAGCATCGGGCAATTCTCGATTTCACCCACGGACATCCTCTAGCATTATCATTGGTTGCTGATATGTTTGCCCAAACACAGGAAATTTCTTTTCAACCAGAATCGGCACCGGATATTGTCAAAGTACTTTTGCAAAGATTTATTAAAGAAGTACCGACATCGACACACCGCATGGCGCTACAAGCTTGTGCTGTGGTACGCATAACTACCGAAGCATTACTTACGCAAATGCTAGGTTTGCCTGAAGTTCACGATTTGTTTGAGTGGTTGCGGGAATTGTCGTTTATCGAATCAGGACAATTAGGTTTATTTCCTCACGATTTGGCGCGAGAAGTCTTGATTGCAGATTTGCGCTGGCGGAATACAGACTTTTACGCTCAATTGCATCATCAAGCGCGAAACTACTACAGCAAGCGTTTGGGGCAAATCCAAGAAAAAGAAAAGCATCAAGTGCTGTTTGATTACATTTTCTTACATCGAGATAACCCAGCAATTCGTCCCTGTTTCACTTGGGGTGAACATAGCAGTTTATTGAGAGACTCGCTGCAAGAAAGTGACAAAAATACGCTGCTGGCGATGGTAAGGCAATATGAAGGTGAAGAATCAGCGAAAATAGCCGCACATTGGTTGGGGCGTCAACCCCAGAATGTGGTAGTATTGCGATCGCAGCAGCAAATAGCCGGATTTGCGATGATGGTAGCGTTGCACGAAGCTAGTAGCGACGATTTGAAAGTTGATTCTGCTGCTTTAGCTTGTTTGTGTTACCTACAAGCTCATGCACCATTACGTCCTCAAGAAGGTGCAACAATATTCCGTTTTTGGATGGCGTCGGATACCTATCAAACTGTTTCTCCTACCCAAAGTCTGATTTTTATCAATTTTGTCCAGTATTTTCAGAATACACCAGGACTTGCATATACATTTTTACCTTGTGCGGAAGCGGATGCTTGGACACCAATGTTAAGCTATTTCGATTTAATGCGACTTCCAGAAGTTGATTTTGAAGTCGGGGGACGGCATTATGGTGTTTATGGACATGATTGGCGAGTAGTTTCACCGACAGCTTGGCGAGAACTTTTGGCAAAAAGAGAAGTTGCAGCTGATGCAGAAGTTGAAGTTAGCACTTCAGTTAGTCAGCCGATGTTAGTTCTGAGTCGAGAGGATTTTGTCGAAGGGGTGCAAAATGCATTACGTAATTTTACTCGTGCCGACACTTTGCAGAATAATCCCTTAATGCGATCGCGAATTGTATACGAGCAACTAGTACCGGACACAGCAGGTGAGAGTACTTCATCTAAAATACGCGATCGCATGACCACTTTGCAAACTCTCCTCAAACAAGCTGCGGAATCTTTACAATCATCTCCCCGTGATGAAAAATTATACCGCGCTGTCTATCGCACTTATTTAAATCCCGCCCCTACCCAAGAACAAGCAGCAGAGTTACTCGATTTGCCCTTCAGTACCTATCGCCGCCATCTAAAAGCTGGAATGATCAGAATTGCAGATATTCTTTGGCAACGAGAAATTAGTTAAGAATTAAATAAAACACACTTGTTTTTTTGCGGATTTACTACGAATTAAATCAGTGTAAATACGCAAATCAAAAATAATATTGATGAATTTTTGACAAGGTTATTTTGTGTTGTGACAAACTTTAGCCTCACCACTTTTCATTCCGCAGTAAGGTTTAATAGTTAATTGTAGAAGTGTTGAGATTTATTAAGAGCGCATTATGAAATTTTCACGACTGCTAGTTAGCTTTGTTTTAGCTATGGTTTTGTTTGTGTTTCCTTTGTCCGCACAAGCAGCAAGTTCTTCTAGTATCACTCGTTCTGTTGGTGATGCAGAATTCAAGAGCAAGGATTTTTCTGGTCAAAGTTTAGCAGGGGTTGAGTATACCAATGTCAATCTAGAAAAAGCAAATTTTAGTAAAGCTGATTTACGTGGTGGCGTTTTTAATGGTTCAGTATTGAAACAAGCGAATTTGCGTGGTGTAGATTTTACTGGAGGGATAGCCTATTTAGTAGACTTCAAAGGTGCTGATTTAACTGATGCGATTTTGACAGATGCAATGATGTTGCGTTCTAGTTTTAGTGATGTTGACATCACTGGTGCTGACTTCACCAATGCTATTCTTGATGGTATTCAAGTGAAAAAACTCTGTGCTAAAGCAAGTGGTGTAAATTCTCAGACTGGTGTGGAAACTCGCGAGTCTTTAGGATGTAAGTAGAATCTTACTTCCCTCTCTTTGCAAGGGAAGAGGGGGAATTTTTAGACTTGGAAACGGAAACCGTTAGAAAGCAACTGATTCACTTCATCCTTTATACTTTACACTTCATACTTGAGATGACATTGACAATAAGTCTAATTATTAATTTAAAAACGGCATTACTGCCCTAATATTTCATTTACTGTAATATTCACATTCGGAAATGCCTGAATCGAGAAACTTTCACCCAGCGTAAAGTTCTGAATATTCAAATACCCGTTAGTTGCAGGTTCTCGGTAAACTTCCACACATTGCTCATTAATATCCACTAACCAAACCTCAATTATGTTGTTTTCTGCATAGAGAGGAATTTTTACTTCCCGATCATATTTAACTGTTGTATCTGCTACTTCTATAATCAGAAAAATATCGTTTGCTTGAGGATGTGCGTTCTCATAAAAATTTTCACGGGGTTGCAGCAATGTTACATCTGGTTGAGGTTCCGAGTTATCGCTCAACACTACAGGATTTTGAGGAGCAAGTATAACGCTATTTCCCAGCAGATGAATCAATAGGTTAACTAGTCGATTTACACAAGCAGCATGTTTTGTTCCAATTGGTGACATTTCAATAATTTCTCCCCGCATCAGTTCTACTCTGTCATCTTCCTTGAGAATGCCAGAATCGACCATTTTATGGTAATGTTCAATTGTAAATTTTCTTCTAACTAATTGCATAGACATTCATACCTCTACTGTCTCTTATATTTTATATTTATCAAGAATTCAACTCCTCAACCCCAAAGCATCAAAAAGCAATATCAGTCGTAGAGACGTAGCAGTGCTACGTCTTTGTTAATAAAAAAACAAAGAGCGCATTGGGTGTCACGTTCATGGAGGTAAGCGGGTTCGAACCGCTGACCTCTGCAATGCCATTGCAGCGCTCTACCAACTGAGCTATACCCCCTTGTCATGCGTTTGCGATTATATCTTGACAGTTGCGGCTTTGTCAAGATTGTTATGAAATGAAACAGGAATTTAACACCAAAACTACCAATGTCCAGTTAAGTCTAGGCTTGGGTAGTTTTGGGTAATTTTAAGCGGGGGGAAGAAATAATTGTTTCCTTGTCCCCCCAGTTCCTAGTAGCCTGTCAATTATATTTTGATGGTTGTGTACAAATCCACAGCCGTATAGAGACGTAGCACAGAATAGTCTCTACAACCATCATTTTTATCTTGACAGACTACTAGTGCATTTTTTTCATGTTGTTAATTTCTCGTTGCAATTCTTCAATTTTCCGGCGTAAATTTTCTGCTTCTTGATTTTGGGGTGTTTGTACTCCAACATTGACGGCGCCTTCAGCAGGCGATCGCATATAATTTCCTTTTTTGATTTGCTGATACTCTTCTGATACTGCCCACTCACGTAGATAATGCAAGCGCTCAACGGGGAAAGGATGACTGAGCATTTCGCCTTGTGCGCCGTTATACATTAAGAATTTATACACTTGATTAAGGACATCTTCATCAGCCTGATAATTTTCTGACTGACGGATAAACTCTTGTAAACTGCATTCGTGGGCATATTTGCTGCTACCGCCAGCTATTTTCATCATCGAAGACATGACCGTATTTAAATCATCCATCACCAAAAGCGCGGCGCGATCGGCGGATAACTCGGCTTTACGTCGCCATTCAAAAAAGGCATACATCAAACCTGGTGTAACAAAATTACTAGCACCAAAAGTCCACCTACCTAACGCATTAGCGGCACTCATCGCCCACATCGCCATTTGAATTAAAATAGTATGACCACATTTAATATGCCCCAGTTCATGGGCTAGCACCGCCCGAATCTCGGCTTCGCTTAGTAAGTCTAAAATCCCTGTGTTTATGACTATGTAAGGATGCTCTTGCCCCAAAGCATAACTATTTGCTTCGGCATTTTGTGAGACAAACAGTGCAGGTTCAGAGATTATATCTAAATCTCGCACGGATTCCCGAAACATCTGGTAAATAGTGGAATATTGACGCGGACCAACTTGGATGGTGTTGCCCATTAAATAGACTAACTGAGGGCGTTCATAGACAAATTCCACAAATTTACGAGCAATCAAATCAAATCCGGGTAAATTTCTTAAAGCTTCCTCAGCTTGGCGATCCAGTGGATGCCTAAAGGCTTCGCTGGAAATTCCTGTGTATGTAGGCATAATGAACGGGAAATTGGTTAATGGTAAATGGTTGGTGGTTGGTGGATAGTGGATAGTGGATAGTGGATAGTGGGTAAAAAGCGCCCTTACTAACCACGTTCCTAATAACAACTAACCAATAAAAAGATGATAAAAGTGGGGCTTTCTAGGTAAAAATTACTTTGTATGGGGATAAAAGCGTGTGATTGAAGCAGAAGTTCATTTGTCACTACATAACTTTTTGCGATCGCAGGCGGGTTTCCCTTCCTGGCCCCATCATTTGACGATGGCAAGGTTGGTAGCACGCACCTTGCGTACCGGACGTAGCGCCTTAATGCAAGTTGGGGCGGTTTGTGGTTATCAAGGGCGATATCGCACTAGTTTTGTAGCATCCGCATTAATGTGGCATGGTCCTGTAATTATTGTTGCCCCGGAAAGTATACAACAACGCCTTGCAAAAGTGGAAATTCCCCGACTACAGCAGTGGCTACAAGTCGGCAAAGCGATTAGAACCGGTGACGCTTTCCCCAAGGATGGGTTCCAAGGACTGTTTCTCACTTCCCCTGAGGCTTGGTTAAAAGCACAATTAGCTTTTACAGATGATTTTCCCGTAGGCATTCCCACAATTATTGATGGTGTGGACGATCTCGAAGATTGGGTGCGTCATCAACTCAAAAGAGAAATTCAACCCCATGACTGGGATGAACTGATGCTAGCTTGCCCATATCAAGTTGATCTAATTCGCGAGGTGAGGGTACAACTGACACGGGAACTGTTCCAGCATCCGGCTAATCCTTACGAATGTTATCTGATTTCTCAGCCGGAAGCAGAAATTCTCAGCCGTCTTTATTCGGCTTTAGATCCAGCTATGCTTCCAGATGTGTGGAAACACTTCGCTCAGGCATTGTTTCAAAACATTGATCAAAATTCCTCTTCCCCCCTCTCCCCTTCCCCCACTTTTCTTTTCTGGGGGACTATTGCCCGTCGTCAAGGTTTATTTTCTTTACATTACGCCCCAATTGAAGTAAGTAAAATTCTTTCACCGATATGGAGCCGCCAACCTGTGGTGTTGATTGGTAGCGCTTTAGAACCAGAAACTGAAGCTCCTATTTTTAAAGCACGTTTGGGGTTGGATAATTTAACCTGCTTGAAGTTTTCTTCTGATAGCCAAACAGAAGCGATTCAATTATATTTGCCGCATAAATTACCTTTACCGAATACGCCGGAATTTCAATCAGCTTTTATTCACAAAGTCCGGACGCTGCTTTGTTTAAGTGCAACTGCACCAGGGTTGATAGTCATACTGGTGGGGGATGTGCCATTAAAGGCTCAAGTCGGGGCAATTTTGGCATCTGAGTTTGGTTCGCGAGTGCAGGTTGAAAAAACCTGTTTGGATGAAAATGGTATTTTGGTCAGTGGTTGGGAATTTTGGCGAGAACATCAAGGTGTATTGCCTTCACCGAGGCTTTTAATTATTGCGACTTTGCCTTTGCCATCTTTAGAAAATCCGTTGGTGGCTGGCAGGGTGGATTATTATAAGCGATCGCATCAAGATTGGTTTCGTTTATATTTATTGCCCACTGCTTTAAATGAATTGCAACGCGCGATCGCTCCAGTGCGAGAAAGTCAAGGTATTGTTGCTTTACTTGACACTCGTGTGGTAAATCGTAGTTATGGGACTCAAGTTTTAGCTGCCCTTAGTCCCCTAGCACGTATTAACTATCTTGATCCCAGTCTATTTTCTACTGAAGTAGAGGAAAATTCTATATAATCTTGTTGGCTATTTACGTTTTGTCAAGCAGACGCGATCGCCGAAATCACCAAAAGTTATCATCGGTATTGGGAACTAAATATTTTAACAATTTTGGAACTTTGAATTACTGATTATGGGTGAAGCAAAGCGTCGGAAAACTTCTATGGGAGAAAAATACGGTCAAGAAACTCGCATCTTGCCGTGGGTTCCCATTACCAAAACTCAATCCGAACAATTTGTCCAATGGACTACTAAAGGTGCGTGGATTGGAATTATCCTTACGGTTATTGCCTGGATAACAATCCGTTTTATTGGTCCGGCTTTCGGTTGGTGGCAAGTCGTTTAAATCTAGTTTCGGACAATTTTTACTAAAAGACAGCTTCTGAAGCTGTCTTTTATATTTCTTATTATGATCATAAAAAATATTGTATCTAATACTACTGTTTATCAAAAACAGGCACAAAACTTTTTGTATCTAATACTACTGTTTATCAAAATATCACTACAAGGCTGAAAAAGCTGCCTAAATGGCAACATAGCGTTTTTGAGTTTAGTTATTCTCAGTGATAAGACCAGAGGTTTTGGGTTTTAGATTAGACTTCTATTAAACTTAACTATAGGTCTTACCAAGTAGCGGTTTTACCTTGATTATGGACGGATACAATCTAACCACCTGATAAAAAGTTAATCAGAAGATGTAACAAGGCGTGAGAGCTTATGCCAATCCCAAATCTGGCTGTAAATTGCCAATAAAGATATGATATGTATCTTTTGGGTAGTTGACTTGTTTTAAATTTGCGCTACTCTTGAAGCGGATTGTCTTGAGTTAAGCATCTACTCTGACGGAAGATTATAAGGGTAAGATAAAGATTCTCTATTCTGTCCGATATTTCGGATCTGCAAACTGAATTTTTTGATACGTAACGCCAAGGAGTTATGCACTACCTTAAGCAAGGTAGCCACTCAACGAATCGACATGCATCTGGAAATTGTAATAAATAGTCTACAATACCAGTTGATGAGGAAATCTAAAGAAAATATAAATTTGAATCAAACCATAGTGGTGTTTGGAGGAAAAACGTGTTTTTAAGACTAGCGCAACAACATCGGCAATTCGTTCAAGACTTGGTAATGAGCCTGCAAGCCTTGGCGATTGTACTTGAACGACGTGGATATCTTGCGTCTTGCTACACCTGCGGCAACCAGATGAATAGTGCTTCGTTTATGGTTAGTTTGGGCGACAATCATCTGATTCGCTTTTTGGTGTCTGATTATGGGATCACCTGGACGGAGATGCGGGACGATCGCGAACTAATGAAGTTGGAAGGTGCAGAAGCAATCAACCAGCTACAGGAACTTGCCAATATTGTCAAGGAACCTACACAAAATCCTACAGTTAGTAAAACTCTAGCCAAGAAGTGTTAAAAATGTCTGTGTCTAATGGGGTATTTAGAAAAGCGATCGCATGGTAAATTTCAAAAAAGGAAATTGCTAAGAAATAATTGGCAATTGGTGAGGCTTGTTCAAAGCAGCATCTGAGACAAAATAAGGAAGCACGAGTATCCCAAGGTAATTGTGGCTTGAAGCAATCGCTTATTACCTATACCCCATTATCACTCCCCGCAATTGGCTTTGTTATTAAGCGATCGCGCTATCGGAAAAATCCGAATTAAAACTTAATAAAAGCATTCTTTTTGTCCCTTGTATCAGAATGCGTTTATTTTAAGCTGGAGAAAATTGTTAATCTCTCCTCATAAACAATTTGTAAAATTAACATTTTACGATCAAGTCAGGTTTCTGGGTTGCCTATCATAACCCATTACCAATCAAAATGAAGGGTGCCCAATAGTAAGGATGATTGAGGCTACCGGCAACGGGAGCGGATATATTATTACTACGGTTTTGCTGTTTTATCGTAGGCGATTTTCCTGTAATTAAAGCAATTTGTGCTTGTCTTAAAGCTTCAGATTTTGGCAACTTACTCGAAGCAAGCAAAGTATAAAAAGCAGTCATCAAAGTTTCTGTACCGCCATCATCCACAGCCCATAACGAAGCGATGGCTGCCCTAGCGCCGGTTTTTTGCATTTGATAGCCAAAGCCCAAAATCTCTTCACCGTTGCCTAATTTGCCTCCCAAACCAGTTTCGCAGGCACTTAATACTACCAATTCCACACGGGGCAATGACCAAGTAGCGATATCTCGCAAGTTGATGCGATCGCCATTTCCAAATAAAATAAAAGAGTTTTCTGGTCTACCCGTCACAAACGCGGCATGAGTAGCAAAATGGACAATCGTATAGTCATCCAATTGTGGCACAGTGGCAGCAAGGCTGAAGGCATCATCTAAAATCTTCTTGGTATCGGGAACAATGTTTGCCAAGGTTTCCACTTCCTGCGCTGCAAAGGGCAAACCGGAAAAAGAAAACTTTCGATTACCAACTCTAATCTGATAATTACCTTTCGTAAAGGCAGCAGCTAAAATCCGCAATTTAGATTCGGGTTGGGTGTTGAAATTAGTTAAGCTGGCAGCAGTGATGTGATTGATGCTGTAGCGCTGCACTAGCCATTGCGTGCCATCATATAAACCAGCAAGAGGAACGTAGCGCAACTGTTCATCTGGTGCATAAACTATAGTTTGTGTACCAGCTTGCTTCAACTCCTTTTCTATCGGTTTAATTAGCCAGTCATACAACTGACTTCCAGGTTTTTTGGCATTTTGACTGGGAGATTGTAAAGCTTGACGGAAAGCTAATATTGTTTCGTTTAGTTTCTCGCGTTTGACAGCCACGGTACGATAAATTGGTGGTGAATCAACAGTTACCAGTACCAATTCCAAGCTATCTTGTAAAACTAGTGGATAGATGAGGACGGCTTTTTTGGGTAATCGCGCCAAATTATCGCGAATTTCGTTAAGACTCTCCAAATCTAAATTTTGCCGTCTGCTTGTGCGGTTAATATGTTCTATTTGGGATCTCACCGCCGGACTATTGATAAAATTGTTAAATTTATCCAACAGTTGTTGTTGATTTGTTACAAGTTGGGCGATACGTTGTTTATGTTGAGCCGATCGCTTTTCCGGAGAAATCTGACGTAATTTTGTCAGCTCTTGACCCATAACAACAGCATCATCGAGAGTTTGATCTAATTTTTGTTTCGTTGGTTCTTCCTCTGGGGATATTTCAATACCTTTGGCAGTGCGCCGATTTCCAGCTATATTCCGGAGATATTGCTGTAGTTCTTCGACTTTGAGCAAATCCATAGTTCGCTGCGCTTGGGAAATGTGTCCCTGGGCTTTTAGTAATCTTTCAGCTAAAGTCCGATATGTCTGGGCAACAGTTATGCTGTAAGCATCCGGATCTACTCCTAGCGCTGCTGGTTGAAGACGTGCAAGCTCGCGGTTGATGAGACAATGTTTGTAGAAAAAAACTGCTAAATCTGGTCTATTTTGAATATCGAAAAGATAACCGATGTTACTATAGGTCTTGCCAAGTTGAACGCGATCGCCTAATTCTCTGTAAATGAATAAAGCTTGCTGATAAGATTTGAGTGCTTCTAAATACTGACCTTGCTTCTGGTATACTCTGCCAATATTGTTTAGTGTCACCGCCTCCCACCAGCGAACTCCAGTGTCTGTGGTCAGTAATAGCGCTTTCTGCAATGTCTGCAATGCTTGTTCAGAGCGATTTGCACCTAATAGTTTAATTGCCTCTGCGTTTAGTCGCTGAACTTCTAATTGGCTATTTTTCTGAGGTAATGCCTGAGCTATTTCTCGGTAATTATACAGATTTTTTAAATTTAAATTTACTGGTTTATTTGCTGATAATGCTGTCCCAAAACCTGGGAAAAGAAGTAAACTAGCAATAGCAAAACTGAAAGAATAAAAATGAGGGCGCATAGGAAAACCCTCACCAAATAAGGTGAGTGTTAATTTTCAACTATTAAATTGTACAGAACAACTAATTTTTATACTATTACAATTGTAAAAAATCTCTAGCTTTTGTTAAGAAAAGTTAAAATGTCTGAAGAAAAATCAAGTCAACCACAATTATCGCCAACAACTGCCCTTGACACTCCAACTCTGAGGGCATTTGAGAATTGGTTTGAATATCTGATCAGAGTGCAACCTCACCACACCGATTATTCAGGTGTTGTGTGGCACGGTTCTTATATTGCTTGGTTGGAAGAAGCGCGGATAGAATGCTTGCGCTCTATAGGCATTGAATTTGCTGATTTAGTTGCTTTAGGATGTGATTTACCAGTTGTAGATTTGTCGTTGCGCTATCATCGAGCAATTCGCTTAGGTATGACAGCAGTCGTCAAAACGCGCATGAGTGAGGTGACTGGTGTTCGTATTAATTGGGATTATACAATTGAATCACCTGATAGGCAAGAGTTATATGTTACTGCCAAGGTGACATTAGTTGCGGTGGACAAAGAAAGAGGTAAAATTATGCGTCAGTTGCCTACAACTGTTCAAAATGCATTAGCGCGACTTTCGCTCCTCGATGAATAATTGATTGGTGGTTAGTGGAATATGCAAATTTATCGCCGACACCCTAGTAGTCTGTCAAGATAAAAATGATGGTTGTAGAGACGTAGCACAGAATAGTCTTGTGAGCGGGTTGTGGATTTGTACACAACCATCAAAATATAATTGACAGACCACTAGAAGGGTGCGGCTATACACCCCACATTCCGCACCCAAGAGTGTGCCAGTTGCGTAAGTCCTAAGTGTTTTATTTACGCACTATCTATGATTAAGTATTATTCCGGTAAAAATGTATTACGTATTTTTATCATAAATACAGTTGTCGGGACAATGTGTGTATGATATCTTCGAGATATCTTTAGGGCTAAATAAAAATGAGTAGTTTAACTGAATCAAGGTCAGAACGTATAGATATTCGCACTAGTTGTAAAGTTAAAAAACTTTTACAACAAGCAGCGGCTGCAAGTCACAAAAATGTTAGTGAGTTTTTATTACAACATGGTTTGATTGCCGCACAAGAAACATTGACTAATCGTCGTCTTTTTGTTTTAGATGATGAACAGTGGCAAGCTTTTCAAGATGCTCTTGATTCTCCGTCACAAGAAAAGCCAAATCTTACTCGTTTGTTGACGGAGCCAAGTGTATTTGAATAATTCATTACCCTTGGATAAACCTTATATTGTCAAATTGTCGGTTGAACACAATTTAAAAAATTTTGATTGTGGAAAACCGACTTTAAATAAATTTATTATTGATTATGCGTTACAGAATCAACGTTCTGATAGTTGTACAACTTATGTAGCTATCTTAGGCAGTGTTGTAATTGGTTATTATAGTTTAACTGTAGCTTCTGTAGCTCATAAAGACGCTCCAACACGAATTGTAAAGGGTTTGGCTAAGTATCCTATTCCTGTATTACTATTAGCGCGTCTTGCCGTTGATAAAAATTATCAATCAAAAGGTTTTGGTAAAGGTTTATTAAAAGATTGTTTGAAGCGTGTTAGTGCAGCAGCCGATATCGTAGGTATTCGTGCTTTACTGGTTCATGCAAAAGATGATGAAGCATGTAAATGGTATAAGCAATTTGACTTTGAAGCCAGTCCAACTGACGAATTTCATCTGTTTTTAATGCTAAAAGATATTCGTAAAAATTTAAATCAATGAAAATATACAATAAAACCGCTATTATGACTAGTTATATCAAAAGGGTGCGGAATGTGGGATATTTTATCCGGTTATTATTTGTTGGTTAGATGACTAACCGTTATTTCCCGCTGCCTTGTATTTGCGATAGACTTTGAAATAAGTGAATTATTTGATTCCAAATATATTGAGGAGTAATGCCATAACTTATTTGTAATAAAACAACGATCGCTGCAATAATTATTGCACTGCTGACGGTCGTTTTTACTATCTTTACTAATATTGTAAATACTATCCACGCTACAATTAAAGCAACTAACATATTATTAATTCCTTAAATATCACCCTTAAAAAAAGTCTTGTGTTGAGAAAAATAAAGTTTTACACTTAGTAACAATTATTGTGGCGATCGCTCTTTGACCCAAGAAGCCCCGACGACTGAAGTCACGGCTACATAAACAAAGTCCGCGATTAGGCGGACTAATCTAAAAATAGGGTTTCAAATTTAATCTGGCGAGAGCAATAATCGAGCTTTTTAACTTGGGCATTTTTGATATGATTGTCGTGTGCCTAATATACCGGAAAACGTTGGGAAAAACGGTATGCAACGTAACTTTTTATCAAGTATTTAATAACATGTCGTAGAGACGTTCCGGCGGAACGTCTTTACATGTCGTAGAGACGTTCCGGCAAAACGTCTTTACATGTCGTAGAGACGTTCCGGCGGAACGTCTTTACATTTTATTAGCTATCAATTTGGTTATCGCAGAGAAATGACACGCGATCGCTTTTCTAAATTTTCAGTTGCGGTTAAAATTTCTTGTCTAGCCCATTTATCAGCTGCGAGAATATCATCTAAAGAAGGATTGGCAGAGTTATCACTACTAAAGCGATCGCATACCGATTCAATACAGCGAGGAATATCTAAAAAGTGAATTTTCTCATCTAAAAATAACGCTACAGCTTGTTCATTTGCAGCATTTAATACCGCAGGCATTGATCCACCAGCTTTACCTGCCGCATAAGCTAATTTCATGCAAGGATATTTTTGGTGATCTGGTTCTCTGAAAGTTAAATTTCCGGCTTTTACCAAATCTAGTTGTTGCCAATCAGTGGGCAAGCGATCGGGAAAAGATAAAGCATATAATAAGGGTAAGCGCATATCAGCCCAGCCTAATTGAGCTAAAACTGAAGTATCTTGCAACTCAATCAGGGAATGAATAATACTTTGAGGATGAATGACAATATCAATATGTTCATAATCCATCCCAAAAAGAAAGTGTGCCTCAATCACTTCCAATCCCTTATTCATCAAAGTGGCAGAATCTACAGTAATTTTACGCCCCATCGACCAATTCGGATGCTTGAGAGCGTCGGCAACAGTAACATCTGCTAGCTTGGCTACATCCCAATCACGGAAAGCTCCACCAGAAGCCGTGAGCAAAATACGCCGCAAACCGCCTTTGGGAACACCTTGCAAGCACTGAAATATCGCTGAATGCTCTGAATCTGCTGGTAATAATTTTACATTATGTTTCTCAATTAACGGTAAAACTACTGGAGCGCCGGCGATTAAAGTTTCTTTGTTTGCCAAAGCAATATCTTTACCAGCTTCGATGGCAGCGATGGTGGGTAGCAAACCAGCACAACCAACGATACCGGTGACAACAGTTTGGGCGCCACCATAACGAGCAACTTCGATGACTCCAGCCTCACCAGCGAGTAAAATTGGTTGGGGATCGAGATCAGCGATCGCTTCTTTGAGTGCGGGTAATTTATCTTCTTCGCAAATCGCTGCTATAGTTGGTCGAAACTGCCGAATCTGAGCCGCTAGCAATTCTACATTACGTCCAGATGCCAATCCCACAATCCGAAACTGTTCTGGGTACTGGGAGACAATATCTAAAGTCTGAGTACCGATAGAGCCAGTTGAACCAAGCAGAGTAATTGCTTTCATAATGGTTTAATATTTAAAGACAACTTTACTATAAATTGCTGGGGACAACCGAAGCGCAGCAATTCGATAATATTTTTCTAATAGCGATCGCTGTTTAAAAAAAGCACTACAGTGTTAAATTTGACACATTTATTGCAGATTTAACACTACAAGTAAGAGGATGCATAAAACAATCTCAAACATACCACCAGCTAAAGTTAATAGACACAGGAGTGAAAAAGATGTAGAGACGTAGCATTGCTACGTCTCTATAACGGTTGTGAGTACAGCAGATGCGTTTTTATTGAATACACATAGAGACGTTCCGCCGGAACGTCTCTACAAGGACAGGGGTTTTATGCATGTACCTCATTTACCTGAAATATGCTGTAACGCATAATTAAACTCGGTCGATGTCTAATGCCTCAAGTTCAGGTATTTATCATCAAAGCTGGATGGAGAAACGAATTTTGATATTTGTGGTTAAGTGTAGCTCTCGATATGTTATTATCTCGCCATCCTCCTTGGGGATACCTAACACTTTTGTTCTTCGCCATTTTATTTGCGAGTTTTAATACTCGATTTGCCCAAAAACTTTGGGTAGGCTAAAAAGTCAAATCGTGAATAATAAGTAACACCTTATGGACAAAGACTTTTACCTACAGTATGCATCCGTTGAAGATAAACATTGGTGGTTTGTTGGTCGGCGTCTGATTATCGAGCAAGCGATTCGTAAACTAAGTTTACCAAAAAATGCCCAAATTCTCGAAGTTGGTTGTGGTACCGGTGGCAACTTGAAAATGTTAACCCGTCACGGTCAAGTTTCGGCGATGGAGTTAGATGAAACCGCTTGTAAAATTGCCAATGAGCGGCAAGTAATTCCGGTTAAATTGGGTGGCTTACCTGATAAAATTCCTTTTAGCAATGAGTATGACATAATTCTCATACTTGATGTTTTGGAACATCTTGATGATGACTTGGCAGCACTGACCGCATTGCATACAAAATTAAAGCCTGGAGGTTCATTGTTAGTTACGGTTCCTGCTTACCAGTTTTTGTGGAGTCAGCACGATGAAATTAACCATCATAAACGTCGTTATGTATTGAAAAATTTGCAACATGTTGTGAGAAAGGCTGGTTATACTGTGCATTACAGCAGCTATTTTAACTTTTTTTTGTTTCCTCTGGTTGCCGGCGTGCGTTACTTGCGTTCATCTTTAAAACTCGAAAGTAATTCTATTGATAACAGTGATTTGCATTTGCCACCGAAACATATCAATAAGTTTTTGAGTCTGTTATTTGCAAGCGAACGTCACTTAATAAATCGATTGAGTCTTCCTTTTGGCGTATCGATTTTGCTTTTAGCACACAAAAGTAAATCAAAGTTATGAATGTTCTGATTTTCAGTTAACTGAGTTGAAGAAAAGTAAGTAAACTATGAATTTATTGAAGAAAATTTATAAGACTTATTTAAAAAACAGTGTATTTCAGTGGTAAAACCACAAACAGGATAGTGAATCAACCAATCTACTCGATAGTTATACCGATTTATAACGAAGAAGAGAACATCACCGAAATGTATCGTCGTCTGAATAATTTAATCGAGCAATTAGACGGTGAGGCTGAGTTAATTTTAATTGACGATGGAAGTCGCGATCGCTCTTTAAGCATGATCCGTGAACTTCACCATTGCGATAGTCGCGTGCGTTACCTCAGTTTTGCACGCAACTTTGGTCATCAAATCGCCGTAACTGCGGGTTTGAACTTCGTTAAAGGCAAAATTGCGATCGTTATGGACGCCGATTTGCAAGACCCCCCAGAGCTAATTTTAGCCATGATAGAAAAATGGCAACAAGGCTATCAAGTAGTTTATGCCCAGCGTCTCTCTCGCAAACAAGAAAGTTGGCTAAAACGCTTGACTGCTTATGTTTTCTATCGCATACTCAGGGTTTTAGCTGATGTAGATATACCAGCCGATACAGGTGATTTTTGTTTGATGGATCGGCAAGTGGTAGATATTCTGAATGCAATGCCTGAGCGCAATCGCTACATTCGCGGTTTAAGAGCGTGGGTAGGTTTTCGTCAAACATCTGTATATTTTGAACGAGATCCTCGCTTTGCCGGCAAAGAAAAGTATACCTTCGGTAAGTCTTGGGCATTAGCAGTGAATGGAATAGTTTCTCTGTCAAAAGTTCCCTTGAGACTAGCTACTTATTTAGGAATGCTCTCAGCTGCGATCGCTCTATTAATGATAATCTTAGTGCTGTACTGGCGCTTATTCGATCCAGCTTCTCCATTAATCGGCTTCACATTAATTACAATTGGTCTATTTTTCTTGGGTTCTGTCCAACTATTTTGTATTGGCATTTTAGGCGAATACATTGGTCGTATTTATGAAGAAGTCAAAGGTCGTCCTATTTATACTGTCAAGGAAATTGGCGATGTAAATCATACATCAACAACGCACTCGTCTAAGCCATCTCATCATTCATCAATTTAATTGATAGCAACATATATAACAACATCAAATTTACATTTATCCTAACATAAATTTCAAGCAAGGAAAATTTTGTGAATTTACAAGAATTTGCTTTACTGTTGATGTCTGTTCTTGCCAGTGTAACAGGACAGTTTTTTTTAAAATTAGGCGCACTGAAGTTAGGCAAAGTTAATTTAGGTAATGCTGTTAATTTAGTTTTGGGGATTATTACAACACCGGAACTTTTAACCGGACTAGCTTTCTACGGTATAGGTGCTGTTGCTTACATTCTTTTGTTAACTAGAGTAAATTTAAGTGTTGCCGGTCCTTCTGCATCACTAGTTTATGTTTTCTCCGTCTTGCTCGGTTACTTCATATTTAAAGAATCAATTCCCTCGATTCGTTTAATAGGTCTAAGCTTAATTGTTGGTGGAGTTATATTAGTTGTCTGGCAAAAATAAATCAAATTATCAAGGTGGAAAATAAATGACAAATTCATTTAAAGAAAATATCACCAAATATACAAGCAAAAACAAATATCAAATAAAAAATATTTTGTTTGTCATAGCAATGTGGCTATCTAGCCGACTTTTGATAGCCGTTACAATGTTGTTTATTGCTCCTTTATTTCCCGCACCACCTAATGGTATCGCTGCCACATTTGGCTGGGATGTTTTCACTGCATGGGATAGTGCTTGGTATCAGCAAATTGTAACTAATGGATATCAACCTTCCGATAATGGAGCATTATATTCAACGGCATTTTTTCCGTTATTTCCCTTAATTATCCGAATATTTATGAATCTTGGCTTGCCTTTTGCAGTGGCAGGCACATTAATAAATAGTTTTGCATTTTTAGCTGCTTTAATAATTCTGTATTTTTGGGTAAACGAAAGTTATGGTAAAAGTGCAGCACGGTGGACAACTGCTGTTTTAGCATGGTGTCCTTATTCGCTTTACGGAACTGTAGTTTACACCGAAGGACTGTTTTTATTGTGCAGCATATCTGCTTTGCGAGCTTTCGATAAAAAGCAATATATCTCGACAGTTTTTTGGGGTGGATTAGCTACAGCAACACGAGTAACTGGAATAACACTCATACCTGCCTTTTTGTTTGTCTCCTGGAAAGAACGCAGAGGTTTAAAAGCCTACTTTGCTAGTTTAGCTGTGGGTAGCGGATTTGCTTTTTATAACCTGTATTGTCAAATTAAATTTGGTGACGCTTTGGCATTCCTTCACGCACAAAAAGGATGGCGTTCTTCCGTGGGGTTTGACTGGCAAGGTTGGCGGAAAATGTTGATGGAAATCGTCGTTGGTCAAACTAACGCAAATGGCTCTATTCAAGAGCCTTGGCATTTATTGATATTTACAATTATTGTTGGTAGTTGTTATTTATTATGGCATTTTCGCAGCCAGCTTGGTTCTGTTAAGGTGCGCTATGGATTTTGTCTTTTTTGGTTTTTGTTGTGGTTAATTACCGGGGATTCTTTAATTAGAATTGCAATCATTTTTGGTGGTCTGTATTTACTTTGGTTTTCTCGAAATAAAATTCCTTTGGTTGCTGTTTTATATGGTTTTTTCTCTTATGCGTTGATTCTGAATACTGGACTTGCAGCTTCTGTTGAACGCTACGCTTATGGTATTGTGTCGCTGTCGTTTGCATTTGGATTATTGCTTGCTCGTTATCCGCGTTGGGGATATGCAATTATGGGATTTTTTGCCATTATTTTAGCCACCTTTGGTATCCGATTTTCTCAAGAACTTTGGTTAGCTTAAGATAAGCACTCTTCGTGCTTACTACGAGAAAGGAATTATTCAGAATTGGTAGAGGTGATATGGTAAAAAAAATAATTGTATTTGGTACTGTCGGTTGGATGATTGGCATTAGTACCGTAATTTTATTTGCGTGCAGCAGCTTACGACACATTTTGTTTCAATCAAGCTCTTATGATTTAGGAATTTTTGATCAGGCAGTTTACTTAATTAGCCAAGGACAACCGGCTGTTTCTAGTTTCATGGGATATCACATTTTGGGTGATCATGCAGCTTTTATTTTCTATCCCTTGGCTTTATTGTACAAAATCTACCCTAGTGTTTATTGGTTATGCGCTGTGCAAGCAGCAGCTTTAGCCTTAGGTGCATTGCCTACGTGGTATTTAGCGCGTCAAGCTAATTTGACACCGCAGCAATCCATAGCAATGGCAGCTGTGTACTTGTTATATCCAGTGGTGTTTAATGTCAATTTGTTTGATTTTCATCCAGAAACCATCGCTCTCCCTATTTTATTAGCAGCCGTATGGTTTGCGCGGCAAGGAAAAACTGCATGGTTTTGTGTCAGCATTATCTTGATTTTAAGTTGTAAAGCAGTTTTATCCCTGACGGTAGCTGCAATGGGTATTTGGTTGATTTTGTTTGAAAAACGACGCTTGTGCGGTATTGTTGCTCTTTGCGTTGGTGTTGCCTGGTTTTTGATTAGTTCTCAAATGATTATTCCCTTTTTTAGTGGTAGGGAAGCAGCAGCAGTTGGACGTTTTAGCTATTTAGGTAATTCCGTTACAGAAATTGCTCAAAATCTGCTGTTAAAGCCAGGATTAGTATTAGGTAAAGTTTTATCATTAGATAATTTAATATATTTAGTTCTATTGCTAGCACCTGTAATTTGGGGGCTTTCTTTTCCAGGTATAACACCTTTAATTGGTGCAATTCCTTGTGTGGCAATTAATCTAATCGCTGACTACCAACCTCAAAAAGATTTGGTACATCAATACTCTTTACCAGCACTGCCATTTTTGTTGTTAGCTGTAATTTCTAGCCTTGCAGCAGGTAAGGGGTGGTTGCAAAAAAAACGAGCAATAATTTTGTGGTCTTTGGTGGTATTTTTGGCTTTGGCAAAGTTTGGCTATTTTTGGTCGAGATATTTGGAATCTCTGGATACTTGGCAAGCTAGACAAGAAGCGATCGCTCAAGTTCAAACTAAAGGAAGTGTTTACACAACAGATCCAATTTCCTCCCACTTGGCACATCGGCAATTAATTAAATTGACTGATGCAAATTCACCACAAACTGATTTAACAATCTTTGATTATATATTACTAGATGTCCGTCACCCAGGCTGGGCAAGTAATCCACAATTTGCTGCTAGTTTATTAAATCAACTCAAAACTAAACCAGAATTTAAGTTGAAATATCAGCGCGATGATGTTTATTTGTTTGCAAAATAAAGAATAATGTATCCATCGTAGTGAGCGATTTATCGCTCAAATAAAATATTTTAAGGGCTGAAGCCCTTGCTACCTAAGAGTTGATTTATTATCTAGTTATTAATTGGGGATGAAATATTTTGATGATAAATAATAAATTATTTTTTCCAGTTATTATGTGGCTATCTAGCCGCATATTTATCTGCATAATCATGTTATTGATTGTGCCTTTACTTCCAGTTCCACCAGGAGGAGTTGCTGCTAAATTTGGGTGGGATGTTTTCTTTTCTTGGGATAGTAACTTTTACGAAGCGATCGCCACTTTTGGATACAATTATTCAATTCCCGGAAAGCAGCTGCCATCGGTTGCTTTTTTTCCTTTGTTTCCTTTAGTTACTCACGCATTAATGAGTGTTGGCTTACCTTTTAAAGTAGCAGCCACATTGATAAATAATTTCGCATTTTTAGGAGCGCTGATAGTATTATACGCTTGGATGAATGAGCGTCATGACAAACAAAAAGCGCGTTGGGTAACAGCCGTACTAGCTTGGTGTCCTCTGTCTTTATTCGGCACTGTAATTTACTCTGAAGGACTGTATCTTTTGTTTAGTACAGCTACTTTAAAAGCTTTTGATAAACAACAATATGGCTGGACAGCGCTTTGGGGTGCCATCGCTACCGCAGCACGTCCTACGGGGATCGCGCTCATACCTGCGCTTTTCCTTGTAAGTTTGTTTGAACGCAGAGGTGTAAAAGCTTACATTGCTAGTTTAGCTGCTGGTGGTGGTTTGTTTCTATGGAGCTTGTATTGCCAAATTACAATGGGGGATGCTTTAGCATTTCTCCACGCTCAAAAAGCATGGCGTCCATCATTGGGTTTTGATTGGCTGCGTTGGTTAAAAATGATAATGCAAATTGTTGTCGGCACAACTAATTGGAAGTATGGTTATATCAAAGATCCTTGGCATCCACTGATATTTGCGATTATTATGGGTAGCACTTATTTACTGTGGTATTTCCGCAAAAAATTAGATGCTATTAAGGTAAATTATGGCTTTGCCTGCTTAGGGTTAGTCTTGTGGCTGTTAGCCGGCGATCCTTTGACTAACGTTCTGATGATATTTGGTGGTATATATTTGTTATGGCGTTTACGTCGGGA
This sequence comes from Tolypothrix brevis GSE-NOS-MK-07-07A, assembly GCA_019358985.1. Classification (GTDB taxonomy): domain Bacteria; phylum Cyanobacteriota; class Cyanobacteriia; order Cyanobacteriales; family Nostocaceae; genus Hassallia; species Hassallia brevis. The sequence goes on from JAHHIJ010000008.1 coordinate 153,852, forward strand.
ACTTAGTTTAATTACTGTTGTCTATGGTTTTTGTGGCATCGGTATGTTACTGGCATCGGGAGGCACAATTTCTTTAAATCGTTTGTCTTATGGTATTGTATCGTTGGCGATCGCATTCGGGGTGCTGCTTGCTCGTCATCCTTTTTGGGGACGTGCAGTTATGGGTTTCTTTGCCATTTTACTTGCTAGCTTCGCTGTCCGATTTGCTCAAGATCAGTGGGTAGCGTAGAAAGTATTTTTGGTCTGCTTTATATCCTCATCTCAAGCGCTATAATCGCGACAACACAAATTGAAAATCATGTGATATTACTAATTACTTAACTGCTGTATTTAGTATCTAAAAATACAAAATTAATTAACTATTTTCAGTGCTGCTTGTATTCAATATTACTTGTTAATTGTAAATTAAATGCTTCAAGGAGACTAGAATACATAACATTTTAACTGACTTCTGCAACAAATTTTTTCTTTTTTCAGTATTTATACTATATTCAAAGAGATAATAATTATAGTATTAATAATGCATCTTGCTTCGTATAAATTATATTAAGTTAATTTACATTTAAGTAATTAACAAACCTCAAAAGATACATTGAATCAACTGAAAATACAAGTATGTTTTAAAAAGGAAGGAATAACATTTAGCAGTACAATATTTTTTGTCAAGAATGAATGATAAAGGATGAAACCAATTCGCAATTCGCAATGACGCTCGCGGACTCGCTACCGCTACGCTAACGCAATTCGCAATTAAACTAAGCCACTTAACGTCGGGTGGGGTTTCTACCTCCCTTACGATACAAGGATTATTTCGCTTAACGTCGGGCGAGGTTTTTACCTTTTCTCTTCTCATAAATCATTTCTGAAGTCTTAACTTCATTTTTTTATCTGACACTTAAAATACATCTTAAAAAATAAAAAATATGTTTAGGTAACTGGTTTTTATTCATATAGCTATTATTAGCTACTATCGCCTCAAAGCAGATAATCTAAGCTGAAATTAAACTTGTGCAATTGATTTGCTCAATTTTCTTATATTTCTGTTAATCAGTTGTTAATTCTTCTGTCCTTACCAGAAAATAACTTCATATCTAAATAATTACAAAAAATGTCCCATAACGTACCGTCAGAACCGAGACTGATGGTTCACCCTTGAAGGAGCTATGACGTGGAAAACAACAAGTCGTTTTTTTTGCCCCAAGGAATCATAATTGCTCTGCTTGCCTTAGGCAGCAGTTTAAGCCTTGGTTTAATGATGCCTATTAACCCAAAAGCCTCCGAAGCAAAAAGTGAAATAAGTATCAATATCGACAATAATAATACTCATATAGAAACAACTCAGCGCATTGAACAATTAAAATCGGCGATGCTTAGAACTTGGCAGCAAGAAGCCAAAGCAAAGGGTCTTGCTTACAGTGTCCCACAACGTTTTCAAGGGGTAACCATCGCAGAAGCAAAACTCAGTCAAGGTCAGAAAGTAATTGCTCTTACCTTTGATGATGGTCCTTGGGTTGGAAGTACACCTAAAGTACTGGATATCCTCAAAAAAAATAATATCAAAGGCACCTTTTTTGTTGTTGGGCAGATGCTTAAGGAGCATCCAGATTTGGGTGTGCGAATTGTGACTGAAGGTCATGTCATTGCTAACCATACTTGGACTCACAGATATCATTTCATGAATCCACAAGTAGCGGCTTATGAAGTTGAGAGCACGTCTGACCTGATTTATCAAACTACTGGTGTGAAAACAACTTTGTTCCGACCACCTGGGGGAATCATGAACAACGGGGTAGCTGCTTACGCCAGAAACCAAAAATATACAATAGTTATGTGGTCTGCTGACTCTGTGGACTACAGCCGTCCTCCCGTTTCTAGATTGATCCGTAATGTGACAAGGGAATCAAAACCGGGCGGTATTGTGCTAATGCATGATGGTGGGGGTAATCGTTCCAACACTGTGGAAGCTTTACCACAAATTATTAACCACTTTAAAAAGCAGGGCTATAGCTTTGTCACTATACCAGAACTCTTAGAAATGCAAAATAAAGACCAGAAGCTAATGACAGCCAAAAAGTAGTAGTTATTAGTTATGAGTCATTATAGTAATCCTAAATAAGAGCGTGAAAAGTTAGATCCCCGACTTCTTAAAGAAGTCGGGGATCTATCTAAGTTTTAGTTCCACTCAGATGTGTCTCTACAAACAACTAAACTGAACTGAGTTGTTTTTCGGCAATAAACTGGGGATTTGCCTCTGGACTATCAGCTTCAGAAGGGGGAACCAACTGCCAAAACTTGGGTAAGAATTCTTGCCAGTTTTGCAAAATCATCTTTGCTTTTGGTGAATTAGTGCGATCGCTATGTGCTTTAATTAATTCTTGCAGTTGCTTTTCGCCGGCTTCGGTAATTACCCGCTGAAGTTTGACGATTTCCCGATTAACTAATTCCGGGAATCTACCCTCTTCATCTAAGAAATACCCAAGTCCACCAGTCATCCCGGCAGCAACGTTGCGTCCAACTTTACCCAAGACAACAATTACACCACCAGTCATGTACTCGCAACAGTGATCCCCTGCACCTTCAATGACTGCTGTACCTTTAGAATTACGTACCGCAAACCGTTCTCCCCCCTTACCGTTGGCAAACAACATTCCACCAGTAGCACCATAAAGGCAGGTATTGCCAATTATCACATTTTGTGCTGGGTCATAAGTTGCAGCAGCCGGCGGTTTAATAATGATTTCACCACCGTGCATTCCCTTACCTACGTAATCGTTTGCCTCTCCTTCTAAGGTTAAATTCATCCCTGGGAGATTGAATGCACCAAAGCTTTGTCCGACACTACCTTTAAAGTTCAGGTTAATTTGTCCTGCAAAGTTATTATCGCCGTATTTCGATGCGATCGCTCCCGCTAATCTGGCGCCGACTGTTCTATCTGTATTGACTATCTTCCAAGTCTTTGTCACAGTAGATTGCGTGTTAATCGCAGCTTGAATATCTGCATCGGCTAACAATTCGTCATCCAAAACCACACCGTTGCTGTGAACTTCTTCATGCTGCAACCAGCTACGGTTTTCTTTAGTGTCGGGCAACTTCAGCAAGCAATCGAGATTTAGCGATCGCGTTTTCGTCAGCTTAACGTCTTCCCGCTCTTTCAATAAATCAGCACGTCCAACGATTTCTGAAAGCTTTCGATAACCAAGTCGCGCTAACAGACTCCGCACTTCTTCCGCTACAAAGTAGAAGAAGTTGACTACGTGTTCTGGCATCCCAGTAAACCGTTTACGTAGTTCTTCTTTTTGCGAAGCGACACCCACAGGACATTTGTTGGTATGACAAATTCGTGCCATTATACAGCCTTCAGCAATCATCGCGATGGAGCCGAAACCGAATTCTTCGCCACCCATCAACGCACCGATTACCACGTCCCAGCCGCTCTTGAAGCCGCCATCAACGCGCAAAATGACGCGATCGCGCAAACTATTTTCCATCAACACGCGATGGACTTCACTTAAACCGAGTTCCCACGGAGAACCAGCGTGTTTAATCGAACTTAAAGGAGATGCGCCCGTGCCGCCATCATGACCAGAAATCTGGATGATATCGGCGTTTGCCTTTGCCACACCAGCCGCAATTGTACCGATACCAATTTCCGCAACCAGCTTTACTGATACCTGTGCTTTCGGATTAATTTGGTGCAAATCAAAAATCAACTGCGCTAAATCTTCAATGGAATAAATATCGTGATGCGGTGGTGGGGAAATCAGCGTTACCCCAGGCTTAGAACGGCGTAACATGGCGATGTAAGGACTAACCTTTGTGCCTGGAAGTTGTCCCCCTTCCCCAGGTTTTGCACCTTGAGCGATTTTGATTTCAATTTGTTTAGCGCTCATCAAATACCCAGGTGTCACCCCAAAGCGTCCGGATGCGACTTGCTTAATGGAACTTGAAGCAGTATCACCATTCCGCAAACCTTTCAGGTGCGGTAGTGTTGGCGAATTTCCAGTTTCATCGACATCATCGAGAACTTTAAAGCGTACCGGATCTTCGCCACCTTCCCCAGAATTAGATTTTCCGCCAATTCGGTTCATAGCGATCGCTAAAGTTTCATGAGCTTCTCGCGACAAAGCACCCAAAGACATTCCGCCGGTGCAGAAGCGTTTAACAATCTCAGTTATAGATTCTACCTCTTCAATGGGGATTGATTGGCGATCGCTTTCCAAATCTAGCAAGTCACGCAACGCCGTAATCGGTCTTTCTTGCAAATATTTCTTATATACCTCGTAATGGTCATAAGCAGTTTTGCCCGATGCCCCGTTTTCTTTCACTTTCGCCAAGCCTACGGCATTATGCAGCGCTTTTGCCAATTCCGGACTGTTCATGTGATATTCACCACCGGGACGGTAATTCACAAAACCAAAATTTTCTAACTTCTTGGTTGTCAGTTCCGGGAAAGCCTTACAGTGGAACGAAAGCACTTCAGTTGCAAGTTCGCTGATACTCAAACCACCCACGCGGGAAGTCGTACCATAAAATCCCATCTCTAACAAATCTTGACCGATGCCAATCGCCTCAAAGATTTGCGCTGCTTGATAACTCGACAGCAGAGAAATTCCCATCTTCGAGAGGATTTTCAACAAACCTGCTTCTACCGCTTTGCGATAGTTTCCAAAAGCTTCCTCTAAAGTTAGGGTTGTAATTGTACCACGTTCCATAGACTTTTGCGTCTTCGGTTCTAACCACCAATCGCGCACAGTTGACAAAGCCAGATAAGGACAAACCGCACCAGCACCGTAGCCAATCAGACAGGCAAAGTGATGTGTACTCCAGCACTGAGCTGTATTCACAACTAAGGATGCTTTCATTCGCAACCCTTCCCGGATTAAGTGATGGTGTACGGCACCCACCGCCAACAGAGGGGGAATATAGGTGTATTTTGTACCGATGCCGTGACTTACCTTGTCACTCAGAATTAAAATCTTCGCACCAGCTCGCACAGATTCTACAGCTTGTGCTTGCAAAGCCTTGACAGCTTCTTTCAGCCCATTGGGACCTGTGGCAATTTCAAACAGCGTTGACAACTCAGCCGTAGCAAATCCTGACAGTTTGATAGCTTCCAACTGTGCTGTATTCAGCAGAGGCGATTCTAGCTTCAGCCTTCTAGCATATTCTGGCTTGGGATCTAATAAGTTACCCCGTTCACCCAATTCTACTTTCAAGGACATCACCAAACTTTCCCGCAACGGGTCAATTGCCGGGTTTGTCACTTGAGCAAAGCGCTGTTTGAAATAGTCATACAGCAAATGGGGTTTTTCAGACAAAACCGCTAGAGGTATATCATCCCCCATACAGAAAGTCGCTTCTTTCCCCTCCATTGCCATTGGCTGAATTACCATTTCCACATCTTCTGTGGTGTAGCCAAAAGCGATTTGATGTTGCAATCGGGACGGCGAAACTCCGCTTTGACTGTCTATATTATTGGTTGTAGAATGTCCGTTACCGTTGACATTTGCATGATGTCCGTTGCTATTAACAGACGATTCACTGACCAATGACTTAATATCTTGACGGTATTTTTGCAACCATTCTCCATATGGCTGCTGTTTGGCGATGCGCTGTTTAATTTCCCAATTTTTCAGCACTTCATGAGTTTCTAAATCCACGGCAATCATTTGCCCTGGTCCAAGTCTGCCTTTCTCGATAATATCGGCTTCTGGGAAGTCTACTACCCCAGCTTCGGAAGCGACAACGATGTAATCATCTTTGGTGATGCAATAACGAGCCGGTCTTAAGCCATTGCGGTCAAGCGTTGCACCGACTTTCCGACCATCGCCAAATACCAAAAGTGCTGGACCATCCCAGGCTTCTTGCAGACCGGTGTAGTATTCGTAAAAATCGACAATTTCCGGGAAATTAATTAAATCCGGTTGATTCTGGTAAGCTTCTGGAACCATAATCATCAAGGCTTCCAGTGGGCTGCGTCCAGACTGCACCAATAACTCGACTACGTTATCTAAAGTTGCTGAGTCACTGTTATCGATGTGAACAAAAGGCTTGAGTTCTTCTAGGCGATCGCCCCATACTGGATGATTCAAGCTCGCATCTCGTGCCATCATCCAATTGATGTTACCAAATAGCGTGTTAATTTCACCGTTGTGACCCAAAAGCCGCATTGGTTGCGCTAAGGGCCATTTCGGCATAGTGTTGGTACTAAAGCGGCGGTGATATACTGCCCATGCACTCTTAAAAGCCGGATTTTTTAAATCCAGATAAAAGTCTCCCAATACAGCAGAACGCACCATGCCTTTGTAGACAATTGTCCGACTAGACAATGAGCAGATGTATAAATCTTCCCAAATATGTTTTACAGCTTTGAAAATCCGACGACGAGCAATATATAATTGCCGTTCCAATTCATCGCCGCTTTTATCGGAAGCTAGCAAAACTTGTTCAATTTGGGGTTGATTTTCTCTTGCTTGTATCCCCAATATCTTAGATTGCACCGGCACCACTCGCCAGCCCAGTACAGTCAAATTTTCTGATTTAGCTACTTCCTCAATTATTGCTTTACATGAAAGCGCTGTTTCTGGATTTTGTGGGAGAAATATCATCCCCACAGCAATGTTTTTGGTAGAAGGCAGTTCCACACCTTTTGTGGCAAAGTCAGCTTGGAACAACTCCCAAGGAATCGCTGTCAATATTCCCGCACCATCACCGGAATCTTGGTCTGCACTACAACCACCCCGGTGTTCTAAGCAAGTTAAAGCAGCTAAAGCAATGCTTACGATTTCATGGCTAGCGCGATTTAGGCGATGGGCTATAAAGCCCACACCACAAGCATCTCGCTCTTCTACTAACCATCGAGGACCCTGGTAGGTACACCAGTAAGACGTATCCGAAAATGTCATTTGTTGGTCTTGATTCATGGGTTGATTATTCATATTTTATTGCTGATAACTTGAATTACGGATTTTGCCACTATTTGTGAGAAAAATTTCTAACTTTTAAAAATGGAAAAATAGAGATCAGGACTTACGCATTGACAAAAATATGATTATGTGAGTCAGACTTATTTGCTTTCTTTCCTTCTTTCGGAATTAAATGCAACCAAAATCAACTTATGCAATAGCTGAAATAGAAATCGAAAGTTTTTGCTCAATCTGACCGCATAGAAGTTGCAGTATTATTGTTATGCACACAATAATCGATTTGTAAAGTGCGTAAGTCCTAGAAATTACCGAAAATTAGGAAAAAAAAATCTAACTTCAGGTTTCTTTTTTGGTTTACCCGTGTTAAACTAATCGCTTTATTTTTTGTTCTTATTTTATGGGGAATCAACAGCCTTTTATTTATATCGTGAAGCTATGTATTTCCTCAATTAGCTGTTTTAAATCAAAACTAATTTTTGGGTATAGTCTTTATCGACTTACCTGGAACAAAACTGCTTTTTCAAGCTTCACTGTTTAAAAGCTGAAATTATTTCTATTTAACAACATTTAGCCGCGTATTACACTATATGTCCATTTGACAATTCCTGAATCTCTAGTTGTTATTGAAATTTTTGCGTTTCTACCCATTGCCACCTGTGTTACTACCACGACTACCTCCCCTAAGTTGCAACCATCCGTAAGGATGCAACACTTAATTCAACTTTAATCACCAAGACTACACTTATCGTCTGGTTAACTTAAAGTGTTAGTCAACACACTTAAATACAGTGGTTTTGGTAGGTAAACTAGTAGTTGAATTTTATAAAATACAACACTGCTACATATAGAGTATCACGTTGTAGTTCAAGCTGTATGTCAGGATTTTTTGATATCAAGAAACATTAGTTAACTTGTGTTGTCCGTAATAGTTTTTCAAATTACCTAGTAAGTTATGGTGAAAATGCTCAATTTTTGCCGAGAAGAAGACCGTAAAGCTATTGCTAATAAGGGCAATGGAAAAAAATTTTCAACTTTCGTCTCGCCAATAATTTCAACAATACTGTGCTTATCTGCTACCTTTCCCACTCTTGCCCAGCAGTCTCCAATAGAAACAAAATTAGCACCAGTTTTGACTCAACAGTTACCTCCACCTCCTTTAACAGGGGTGGTCTCTTATGGTAATCAAATTTTCCTCAATGGTCGTACCTTGCCAGGTACTTGGTTGCAAAAACGTTCTAAATCAGGCTTATTTACCACTCATTTAAGTGATGGGGCACTCAGGCAATTAGTTGGAGTAGATTTTTTAAACAGCAGCAATCCCAGCAGACAGCCAGTGCAGTGGTTTTCCCTCCTCGCAAAGCCAGTGGTTTTAACCAGCGTGTTAGCAGGAGGATATCGGTATTTAGATATCACTAATTTTGCAAAAACATCTCAATGGCAGATGCAAGTTAATGGCAACACATTGGTGATTTCCACCCCAGCCGCGAAAGTAACAGATATTAGTCAAAGTCGGCAATCTTCAACTGTTGGCGTTGCCCCTCTTCAACAGGCTCCCATCGTTGTAAATTTAGATCGTCCTACGGCTTGGCAAATTAGACAAGAGTTACCAATTAAAAAAGCGCTGCCACCTGACCCCGATACAGTTACACCTAAAAGCTCTGCACCGCCAAATAGAGAGTGGATACTTACTTTAGATGGCATCGCCGATCCGATTTTGTTGCAACGCTATACTCCTGTTGCACCAGCACCAGCAGAAATACAACTACCAAATTTTCTTAAACAATTAGCACCTGTAATAATACCAGCACTTACTCCGGAAACAACCCCAGAACCACTTATTCAACAAGTGGAAGTGGTCAACAAGCAAACGATAATTCATTTGAGCGTCCCCTTTGGTCTAGCGCCCCGGATAACTACTATACCAAATCCCGATCGCCTGATAATCGATATTCGCCCTGATGCATTGGTAGAAAAAGATATTACCTGGGCGCAGGGTTTACGCTGGCGACAGCAGATTGTCAATTTAGGCACAGAAAGATTTCCGGTTGTTTGGTTAGAAGTTAATCCCCGCACCGTGGGAGTAAAGCTGAAACCAATAATAACGAACCTAAATACTCTTACAGGCAGCGCCCCTTTAATTCAAACAGCACAACAATACTTAGCCGTTGCCGCAATTAATGGTGGTTATTTTAACCGCAATAATCGCTTGCCTTTAGGTGCGATTCGTCGGGATAATCAATGGTTATCTAGTCCTATTCTCAACCGAGGAGCGATCGCTTGGAATGACTCCGGACAATTTTATTTTGGTCGTCTCACCTTGGCAGAAACCTTAACCACTTCCAATAACCAACAGCTACCAATTCAATTTGTCAACAGTGGCTACGTTCAAAGTGGTATCGCCCGCTACACCCCCGCTTGGGGAACCTACACCTACCTCACCGACAACGAAATCATTCTCGTCGTCCAAAACAACCAAGTTATCAATCAATTCTTAGGCAGCAAAGCCGATAATACTAGCATAAGCGTCAATATTCCCCAAAATGGCTACCTGCTAGTCTTGCGCGGTAACGCCGTCAGTAATGCAAATCTATTGCCCATTGGCACCAGCTTACGCATCTCCAGCGCCACCACTCCCGCTGATTTTAGCCGTTATCCCAATATTGTCGGCGCAGGACCATTACTAGTACAAAATAATCAAATTGTCCTCGATGCCAAAGCCGAAAAATTCAGCGATGCCTTTATTGCCGAAAAAGCTATTCGCAGCGCCATCTGCACAACAGCAACAGGCACACTCATGATTGCTGCGGTGCATAATCGCCCAGGTGGTGCCGGTCCCACCTTGACAGAACACGCCCAATTGATGCAGCGTATGGGGTGTGTGAATGCTCTGAATTTAGATGGCGGTAGTTCCACCAGCCTGTATTTAGGAGGACAACTACTCGACCGTTCCCCCAACACAGCTGCCCGTGTTCACAACGGAATTGGTATTTTTCTCCAACCCCGATGAGGGAGATGAGGGAGATGAGGGGGATGAGGGAGATGAGGGGGATGAGGGAGATGAGGGAGCAAATTCTTTTTTGTCCCCTTGTCCTCCTTGTCCCCTTGTCCCTTTGTCTCCTTGTCCCCTTGTCCTTTCTTAAAGCTTAGTCAAAGCTTTCCTCTTACTTAATGAAGACTTGATGTAGATGCAGAAATTTCAGTAGTTACCGATTACACCATGTAATGTGGTTCTGCTATGTTTGGCAAGGGTGAATTGAATTGCTTATTTTCACGGTTGCTACATTGCGCCATGTTTTTTCATCAATGGTAACGAGTACACGCAATTTGTAATATCTCCTAATGAGGTAACTATGGCTCAATTATCTGAAACAACACAAATCAACACACTGCCCACAACTCCATCTGGAACTTCTAGAGGCGTTGCTGCAACAGAGTTGCGTCCTTGGGGTTCTTTCACGGTTTTGGAAGAGGGGCGCGGATACAAAATCAAGCGCATCGAAGTGAAGCCGGGACACCGCCTTAGCTTGCAAATGCACCATCACCGCAGCGAACACTGGATTGTCGTTTGTGGTACAGCTAAGGTAGTTTGTGGCGATGAAGAAGTGGTACTAACCAATAATCAGTCCACCTACGTACCTCAATGTACAACTCATCGTCTAGAAAATCCTGGTGTCATTCCTTTGGTGTTGATTGAAGTCCAAAATGGCGAATATTTAGGCGAAGATGATATTGTGCGCTACCAAGACGACTACGCCCGTAGTAATGATGAAAACTCAAAGACCGCTATCAAAAGCAGATAATTCGTCTTTGAGGATAAATTAGATTATAGTTTACAACCCCATCTGTAATATGAAGATGGGGTTTTCAATTTGATAAATTCTATGATTGAACTAAGTCAAGCAGCCGCTAGCGAAATTGGGCGATTAAGATCAAAGCAGCAGGCAAATATTTTCGTTCGCTTGGCAGTGAAAGCCGGTGGTTGTTCGGGGTGGTTTTATGATATGTCTTTTGATGAAGCAGTCAAACATGACGATCGCCTAGTTGATTGTCACGGCATCCAAATACTGATAGACTCTGCTAGCTTAAATTATATCAACGATTTAATACTCGATTATTCAGAGGATCTTATGGGCGGTGGTTTTCGCTTTCATAATCAAAGAGCGATCGCTACCTGTGGTTGTGGCAATTCTTTTTCCATCGATTAGTTATTTTTGGGCATTGGGCATTGGGCAATGGGCACGCTCGCAGTGAGAATTAAAGAAGTTCAATAAAGCAAGTGCGTGAATAAATACAATTCTTTCCATGCCCCATGCCCCATGCCCCATGCCCAATGCCCCATAATCAACAAACATTTGACACAAAACCCCTAGAAAACGATATAATAGGGATTTGTTGAAAACTTAGACCTTAAAGCAGCTTCACGCGCTGTAACTCATGCCAACTATACAGCAGCTCATCCGAACTGAACGCGAAAAAGCGCGTCAGAAAACCAAGTCCCCAGCTCTAAAGCAATGCCCTCAACGGCGGGGCGTTTGTACCAGGGTATACACGACTACACCGAAAAAACCTAACTCAGCTCTACGCAAAGTAGCACGGGTACGATTGACCTCGGGATTTGAAGTCACAGCTTACATTCCCGGAATTGGTCACAACTTGCAAGAGCACTCCGTTGTGATGATTCGTGGCGGTCGGGTCAAGGACTTACCAGGGGTGAGATACCACATTATTCGTGGCACCTTAGATACAGCCGGAGTCAAAGACCGCAAGCAAGGTCGTTCCAAATACGGAACCAAACGTCCGAAAGCAGCGAAAAAATAAAATGATAGTTAATTAATCGCATAAAAAGCGATTAATTGCTTCATCAAGTGTATGACGCCAAAAAACGGTTAACGTTAATGTAGACGTAAAGCAGCTTCCCCAAGGGTATGCTCCTTTGCAGGAGGCTTGCTCACAAAACGGCAGCAATCAGAGATGAAACGCAGGTTTTGAGTGAAATCAAGTTAAATTGGTAAAGCTTCCACCTACACTCGGTACGTGCAGGAATTTTTGAGAACGCTGTTAGCGACAGCAGCATCTTAATTTTGAGATTAAGGTATATAATATTGTCGCCTTGTTGTGGCAAGTTTTGGGCAACAAGTTGAGTTCAAAGAGCGTCGCTGCGATCGCATGTAACGCATATAATCTGGAAAAGCAAATCCGAAGTAAGGGTAAAGTATGTCTCGTCGTGGTGTTATTAAAAAGCGCCCAGTTCCGTCTGACTCAGTGTATAACAGTCGTCTTGTTAGCATGATAATTCGACGGATAATGCGTCATGGCAAGAAATCACTTGCCGCACGGATTGTTTATGAAGCGTTGAAAACAATTGAGGAACGCACTGGAGCCAATGCCTTAGAAACCTTTGAAAGAGCAGTGCGAAATGCAACGCCTTTAGTAGAAGTAAAAGCGCGTCGGGTTGGTGGAGCAACCTACCAAGTACCGATGGAAGTCCGTAATGACAGGGGTACCACCCTAGCATTGCGTTGGCTGGTACAGTTTTCCAGAGCTAGACCAGGACGGACAATGGCAAGCAGACTGGCAAATGAATTAATGGATGCTGCCAACGAAACCGGAAACGCTATTCGCAAGCGCGAAGAAACGCACCGGATGGCTGAAGCTAACAAAGCTTTTGCTCACTATCGTTACTAAAAGGCATTCTGACCTGTATTACATAACAGGATGTCTAAACTAGGTAGAGAACCGGTATATCGCCAGTAAAAAAGCGATATATCGCGGATTTCTATAAAAAAAGGCGGTTTTCCGTAAAAGTATACAAACTTAACAAAGTGTAATATACAAGATATCATGAGGCGAAAACTTAGGAGGCAACTGTGGCACGTACGATCCCGCTAGAGAGAGTACGCAATATTGGGATTGCGGCGCATATAGATGCGGGCAAGACAACAACAACAGAGAGAATATTGTTTTACTCTGGAATTATTCACAAAATCGGCGAAGTCCATGAAGGAACAGCCGTAACAGACTGGATGGAACAGGAGCGGGAGCGGGGAATTACCATCACTGCCGCTGCGATTACAACCAGTTGGAATGATCATCAAATTAACATTATCGATACACCGGGTCACGTTGACTTCACGATTGAAGTTGAACGTTCGATGCGTGTGTTGGATGGTGTAATTGCAGTATTTTGTTCAGTGGGCGGGGTGCAACCGCAGTCAGAGACAGTGTGGCGGCAAGCAGACCGTTACAAAGTGCCTCGCATCGCCTTTATTAACAAAATGGATCGCACAGGGGCGAACTTTTATCGAGTTCACGACCAGATGTGCGATCGCCTGCGAGCCAATGCGATCGCCATTCAACTGCCCATCGGTGCCGAAAACGACTTTAAAGGCATTATTGACTTAGTGCAGATGCGTGCACATATGTACAACAATGACCAGGGAACAGATATCGAAGTAACCGATATCCCCGCCGATATGCAAGAAAAGGCGCAAGAATACCGCGTCAAGCTAGTGGAAGCAGTGTCAGAAACCGATGACAATCTGATGAGCAAGTACTTCGAGGGCGAAGAACTGACAACAGATGAAATCAGTACGGCACTGCGTAAAGGCACAGTTGCAGGTAAAATTGTCCCTGTACTTTGTGGTTCAGCCTTTAAAAACAAAGGCGTGCAGCTGATGTTGGATGCGGTTGTAGATTACCTACCAGCACCAAGCGAAGTACCGCCAATTCAAGGCTTACTGCTGAATGGCGATACCGTTGAGCGTCATGCTGATGACAACGAACCCTTATCGGCTCTGGCATTCAAGATTATGGCTGACCCTTACGGTCGCCTCACATTTGTTCGCGTTTATTCTGGTGTGTTGAAAAAGGGTAGCTACGTCCTCAACGCTACCAAGAATAAAAAAGAACGGATTTCCCGCTTAGTTCTGATGAAGGCAGATGACCGACAAGATGTCGATGAACTGCGAGCGGGTGATTTGGGAGCAGCCCTGGGATTGAAAGACACCTTAACAGGTGACACGATATGTGACGAAGGATCGCCAGTAATTCTGGAATCCTTATTCATTCCTGAGCCTGTAATCTCGGTGGCGGTTGAACCCAAAACCAAGAATGACATGGACAAGTTGTCCAAAGCTCTGCAATCACTTTCAGAAGAAGATCCCACTTTCCGTGTCCGCGTCGATCCGGAAACCAACCAAACCGTGATTGCAGGGATGGGAGAGTTACACCTAGAAATTCTTGTAGATCGCATGTTGCGAGAATTTAAGGTAGAAGCGAATGTCGGTGCGCCACAAGTAGCTTACCGCGAAACCATCCGTAAAGCTGTCAAGGAAATAGAAGGCAAGTTTATCCGTCAGAGTGGTGGTAAAGGTCAATACGGTCACGTTGTGATCAATTTAGAACCCGGAGAACCAGGAACTGGCTTTGAATTCGTCTCCAAGATTGTTGGTGGTACCGTACCCAAAGAGTACATCGGACCTGCCGAACAGGGAATGAAAGAAAGCTGTGAAAGCGGTGTCATCGCTGGATATCCATTAATTGATGTGAAAGCAACATTGGTTCATGGTTCTTACCACGATGTAGACTCGTCGGAAATGGCTTTCAAAATCGCTGGCTCAATGGCGATGAAAGAGGCTGTGATGAAAGCCTCACCTGTCCTGTTAGAGCCTATGATGAAAGTTGAGGTAGAAGTTCCCGAAAACTACCTTGGAGATGTTATGGGCGACCTCAATTCCCGTCGCGGGCAAATTGAGGGGATGGGATCTGAGCAGGGAATTGCCAAAGTAACTGCTAAAGTACCATTAGCAGAAATGTTTGGCTACGCTACTGATATCCGGTCTAAAACCCAAGGTCGGGGCATCTTCTCAATGGAGTTTAGCCGTTACGAAGAAGTGCCTCGCAACGTGGCTGAGGCAATCATCGCTAAAAGCAAAGGGAACGCTTAATTAGATAAAGGAAACGAGGATTAATGGCACGCGCAAAGTTTGAAAGGAATAAACCCCACATAAATATAGGTACTGTTGGACACGTTGACCACGGTAAAACTACGTTAACGGCAGCGATCACCATGACCTTAGCCGCTAACGGTCAAGCCGTGGCTAAGGGTTACGATCAAATCGATAACGCACCCGAAGAAAAAGCACGGGGTATTACAATTAATACCGCTCACGTAGAGTATGAAACCGGAAATCGTCACTATGCCCACGTAGACTGTCCCGGACACGCTGACTATGTGAAGAACATGATCACCGGTGCGGCACAGATGGATGGAGGCATCCTCGTAGTAGCTGCTACCGATGGTCCAATGCCCCAAACCCGCGAACACATTCTGTTGGCAAAGCAGGTGGGTGTACCCAGCTTGGTAGTCTTCTTGAACAAAGAAGACTTGATGGATGACCCAGAACTCTTGGAACTAGTAGAACTAGAACTGAGAGAATTGCTTACCAGCTACGATTTCCCTGGTGACGACATCCCCATTATTAAAGGTTCTGGTCTACAAGCTCTGGAAGCTATGGCGAAGAATCCTAAGACCCAACGCGGTGAAAATGAGTGGGTAGATAAAATCTATGAGCTAATGGACGCTGTAGATTCCTTTATCCCCACTCCAGAGCGAGATATCGATAAGCCTTTCTTAATGGCGATTGAAGACGTATTCTCCATCACAGGTCGTGGTACTGTTGCCACAGGTCGGATTGAACGTGGTATAGTCAAAGTCGGCGATAACGTCGAACTAGTGGGTATCAGAGATACTCGCGCCACTACCGTAACTGGTATTGAGATGTTCAAGAAGAGTCTTGACCAAGGTATGGCTGGGGATAACGCCGGTGTACTACTGCGGGGTATTCAGAAGACTGATATTGAACGCGGTATGGTGCTAGCAAAACCCGGTTCGATTACTCCCCACACCCAATTTGAAGGTGAAGTGTACATACTGACAGAAAAAGAAGGTGGTCGCAAGACTCCATTTTTCCCTGGCTATCGTCCTCAATTTTATGTGCGGACAACAGACGTAACCGGCACAATTACAGCATTCACTGCCGATGATGGTAGCGATGCAGAAATGACAATGCCCGGAGACCGCATTAAAATGAGTGTGGAATTAATCAACGCGATCGCTATTGAACAAGGTATGCGCTTCGCTATTCGTGAAGGTGGTCGCACTATCGGTGCGGGTGTTGTATCGAAAATCCTGAAGTAACACTTCTGTAATTTAATCAAAATATGGAGCAGAGATGGTATAATACCTCTCTGCTCCTTTCTCTGACCTCAATTAATCTCAAATCTGAACCTGGACAATTAAAGATGGCTACTCTACAACAGCAGAAAATTAGAATTCGCTTACAGGCTTTTGACCGCCGCTTATTGGATACATCTTGCGAGAAGATTGTAGACACAGCTAACCGGACTAACGCTACAGCCATAGGACCGATTCCTTTACCAACAAAACGCAGGATATATTGCGTACTGCGATCGCCTCACGTCGATAAAGACTCACGGGAACACTTTGAAACTCGCACCCATCGTCGCATTATTGACATTTATCAGCCTTCTTCTAAAACTATTGATGCTTTGATGAAACTTGATTTGCCATCTGGTGTAGATATTGAAGTCAAATTGTGAATGGTTAGTGGATAACTATTGACTATTGACCGTTAACCAACAATCCTTAGTATAAATATCTACATAGCCCTGAAGAAATATGTCTCAGGGCTTTTTATTTAGCTAGAAAACAAATGATAGAATGTAAGTAACAAGCGGGAAAAGCAAAAAAGAATATCTTTTAAAGATTAAATTTATAGCAAGGCAACAATGACATCTTCTTCTAAAATTGCGGTTCGCGAACTACCTCTGTTCCCGTTACCCGAAGTAGTTCTATTTCCTACCAGACCATTACCACTGCATATTTTTGAATTTCGCTACAGAATCATGATGAACACGATTCTGGAGAGCGATCGCAGGTTTGGTGTTTTGATGTTTGATCAAGCAAAAGGAGCGATCGCAAATGTTGGCTGCTGTGCAGAAATTATTCATTACCAACGACTACCAGATGACCGCATGAAAATGCTAACTTTAGGACAGCAAAGATTTCGCGTCCTAGAATATGTCAGAGAAAAACCATATCGTGTTGGTTTAGTTGAGTGGATTGAAGACCAACCACCAAGCAAAGATTTACGACCTGTCGCAACAGATGTAGAACAACTGCTGCGAGATGTTATCCGGCTATCATCTAAGTTGACTGACCAAAATATCGAACTGCCTGAAGATTTGCCAGATTTGCCAATGGAATTATCTTACTGGGTAGCGAGTAACCTTTATGGTGTAGCACCAGAGCAACAATTATTGCTAGAAATGCAAGACACCGCAGATCGCTTAGAACGGGAAGCCGAAATTTTGACTTCTACTCGCAATCATCTTGCCGCTCGCACTGTTCTCAAAGACACCTTTAATGATAAATAATGAGTTAATAGTCAACTGTCAATAGTCAAAGTATCTTTTAGACTATGCACTTTAAACTAATGACTGTTAACTTATAGGGTGTTGGCTGGTAGAACATTATAACTACCAAATATTTTTAATACTTCTGTGTGAGTGCTTAATTCAGCTAAAGCAAATTGCATTTTTGGCTCGGTGGAATCTACTTCTAAATCAATAAAAAACAAGTATTCTCCGAGCGATCGCTTCGTGGGGCGAGACTCAATTCTGCTAAGGTTAATGTTAAGTTCAGCAAATATTTGTAGGGGTTTGACTAGAGAACCCGGTGTATTGGCAAGTATACTGAAAGCTAAAGACGTATGACTAGCAGTTGCTGAAGCTATTCGGTAAGCTGTGTCCACTTCAGTTTGACTTACCACCAAAAAACGAGTACAGTTTTCTGGATAGTCGTTAATTTCCCTAGCTAATATGGGCAAGTTGTACAATTGCGCCGCTCTACTAGAGGAAATCACTGCTGCTGTTTTGTCATGTTCTAAGTTTTGTAGCGGCTCGGTTGTAGAATTAGTGGGAATCAGTTGCACATTGGGCAGAAACTTTTCCAACCATCGCTGACATTGGGCTAAAGCTTGCGGATGAGAAGAAACTGTTTTAATGTTATCTAAGCTACTAGCACAAGAAATTAACGCATGAGCGATGGGCATTACCAAACCCATCTGAATTCGCAAAGTTTCTAATTGCCACAGGGAATCCAGCGTCATTGTCACGCTTCCTTCAATAGAATTTTCTACAGGCACAACAGCTAACTGTGCATTACCTTGAACAACGGCTTGGAGTGATAGGGCAATACTGGGATAGGGACACAAATTAGCTTCAATTCCGTTGTTTTTTGCCAACCAGTTGAGATAAAAAAGAGCCGCTTGTTCTGCGTAAGTGCCCGGAGGTCCTAAATGTGCAATCAATTGATTCATCGCCTTTAGTCTTTAGCTACCGCTTATATATCTTGACACTCCTCAGCCTGAAGGCTTGAGGATTCTTCTCTCAACGAATCAACTTACCCCAGCAGGTTTGCACCAACTAAAATCCTTCTGAAACTGTGGAAAGCCCTTCTTTCCTGCCACTTTCTTCTGACAATTCTCATGGAAACGAGAGATTGCAGCCCAAGCTAGGCAGGCTGATGCCTGCCTAGCTTGGGAGTTTAGTTTGTCAGCAAAAGGGAATTCCTTAGCCAATACAGCACACAGTTTATTAAGGTCGTATTTACTGGCTTTAGGATGATCTATCCAAAAACGCAAGCATTTGTTTCTAATGAATTGGGCGGTTCTAATCGCTTCGTCAATAGATGCAAATTGCTGGGGCTTCCCGTATGTTTTGAACTCAAAAACTATCATGAACCTATCCCACTATTATAAAAATCCCTACTTATTTTCGTAAAATGTGCTGGAAAATCTTGATTTTCGTTTTTAGTTCTCAATCAGCTTAAGCTTTGTAGCACAAATCTTATTAGTGGGATAGGTTCATGGCTTTTATTGGTCTTATGCTTACTATCTTAGCACAAGATGCTTTTGTTTGACAGGGAAAGCTGTCAAGGGAAGGACGGGATTTTAAACCCATTTTTCTGATAACAAGGGCGATCGCGCTTCTAGCCAAACAAATCAATAACTATAACTACGGTTAGATGTTCAAAGACAACGTTAAACGATATATTTAGATTTCGTAGAAAAATAGGGATATCTATGAGAGGGCGCTAGTCGAATGGCAACACTGCTGGGCGAAGGCATCTACCCAGGTAAAGCTGCAAGTATTACTTGTAAAAAATTCATGAAGCAGCTTTGTAATTAGTTATTTATTCGGAAAAGAATTTAAAATTATTCTACTATACGCAGTCTTGTTTGCTCATGACTACTAGGTTTACTGCCTCTTTATCGGTTGAAATCGCTGTTCCACAGCAGCCCATCCCCATTCAACACTATTTGCGTCAACCCCAACGCCTGGTTAATGCTTTAGTTGACCCCACTCGCATTCAGCAACTTTCGGAAGAAATATTTCGCTTGAAAATGCGCCCGGTGACGTTTATGACACTCAGTATACAACCGACTGTAGACATGAGAGTCTGGGCAGAATCAAATGGAATTATTTGTTTGCGATCGGTGGGTTGTGAAATTCTTGGTGTGGAATATATTAACCAACGTTTTGCTCTAAATTTACAAGGATATTTGTCTCCCCACGAGCGTTCGGCTGACACTGTGTTAAAAGGAAAAGCTGATTTAGAGGTGCAGGTTGATTTGCCACCACCATTTTCCTTTATGCCGACATCAATTTTAGAAGCTACCGGCAACGGTTTACTAAAAAGTGTTTTAATGACGGTTAAGCAAAGATTGTTACATCAATTATTGGTGGATTACCACTGTTGGGTAATATCACAAACTAAGGAAATAGAACTTGGTGATAACACTACTAAATTGCCTATCCTCGGTATTGAGTAATTTTTTTTGGTTTTCCAAAATAATTGTTGCTAGTTGACTTTCATATCATGTCCGTTTAATTCACATGAATAAAAAAATCCGAAATCCTTGTAGAGACGTAGCAGTGCTACGTCTCTACATCAGTAGCAGTGCTACGTCTTGACATCATATGTAATAAACCTGTCATGATATCAATCGTCAACTAACAAACAACAATTAACTCTTGACTTAAAGCTGAATTTGGCAAGGACGAAATGAGCGACGATGCAAGGCAGAAGCACCGTAGTGTTGCAGCGCTGTTAGATGTCGCTGGCTACCATAACCCTTATTCCGTTCTAGTTCATACATAGGATATTTTGATGCCAGACGCACCACCAAATCATCACGCCACAGTTTTGCAACAATGCTAGCACTTGCTATGGTAAGCGATCGCTCGTCACCTTTGACTATTGTTTGTTGCGGTATTAACAAGTCTTTCACCAACTGATTGCCATCAATTAAGCAAAGTGCAGGCTGTACCTTCAACTTCAGCACTGCCCGCTTCATCGCTAAAAGTGTCGCGTGCAGAATGTTTATAGAGTCAATTTCGGCTATTGTTGCAAAACCGATTTTCCAGTCAATCGCTAATGCACAAATTTGCTGCGCTAACTGAATTCTTCGAGAACTAGACAGCTTTTTACTATCTTTAATTTTAGCCGCCATGAGAATGGGTATTGCGCTTTCTGGTAAGATAACTGCTGCCGCAACTACAGGACCAAATAGCGCACCCCGTCCCACTTCATCTACTCCTGCAATCAACCCTTGTTGAATGTCCCAATAGCCAGATAATTCCAGCCAAATCGATTCTCCTTGAGAAGCGATCGCTTGCTTTTTCTGTACCATTACGAAACTTAACTTTTAGCCCTCGTTAGACGCATCGAGATCCATAGAACCGCGACGACGACGACGACGTTTGTCAACAGGAGCGTTGTTAGCTTCAGTTTCGTCGGCATTCGCGGCAAAACCCGATGGCTCACTTACATTCTCAGTAAACAACTCCAGTTGTGGTTCTGGTTCTGGTTCTACTTTTGGCTCTACTTTTGGCTCTACCTTCTTAATTGGAGTTAGTCCAATACTTACTCTTTCCGGAATACTTACTCTTTCCGGAGCAGTTGATTCGGAAATATTTACTCCTTCGGGAGTGCTTACTTCTGAGGTAAATTCAGTCGATGTAGCCGGAGTTTGTCCTGGTGGAGTGACGTTAATAATTACAGACTTGGGATTTTTAACTTCCCGATTCAAGCGCACCAAAGGAGAAATTCCCATCAAAGCGAAAACATCCTGTTCTTCAGATGTCATTTCTACAGAAACAATCTCTGGAGGTTCTACCACTGGTTTGATTGGTTCACCTTTAGTGATTTTTATCCGCTCTGTTCTATCAGTCCAAGGAGCTTTGCTAATGCTGGGTAAGGATATTATTTCTGGAGTTCCTGGTGATTCCGGTTCGTCATCAATTTCTAAGTCTGGATCGTTGACAAAAGACAGGGGATTAGGAATAACCCGTGGCTCTTCTTTGCCATTTCCTCCATTTATACTAATTCGACGACGCCTGCGAACACCACCACCCCGCTTGTTATCTCCTATTTCTTGATAACTGGGATGATTTAGATTCATCGGATTCAACTCCGAGTCAACATCTAATTCTTCATTAAATCCCTCGTAGCTTTCCCGTCGTTCTGTTATGCTGGTCGTTGCTAAACGCGGTTCTCTATGGGGTGAAGATACAAAACGCTCTGGTAATTCTGCTGGTGTTGGCAATCTGTTTTCAGTTTCTCCTGGCAGATTTACTATATGCCCTAAACCGCCACAGGTAGGACAAGTTTGACCAAACAATTCGTAGATGTTTTGTCCTTGACGTTTGCGGGTAAGTTCTACTAAGCCTAGTTCGGTTAGTTGAGCAATTTGAGGACGAGCTTTGTCTGCTTTGAGAGATTTATTAAAATGTTCTAGGACTTGCAATTGATCGCGTCGCGATTCCATATCAATAAAATCGACGACTATCACCCCAGCAACATTCCGCAGACGTAGCTGGCGGGCAATTTCGGTTGCGGCTTCGCAGTTCGTCCACAAAACGGTTTCTCTGGCTGTTGCCGATCGCGTAAATGAACCTGAGTTGACATCTATTACCGTTAATGCTTCTGTTGGCTCGATGATGATGTAACCTCCAGAAGGTAGGTCTACTCTTGGTTTTAGAGCCTCGCGAATTGCCGGATTAATGCGAAAGTATTCTAATATCCCAGAGCGATCGCGATGATGGTCAATCAACAATCCTTGTGGTGTCTGCCCACCACTCCAGTTTTGCAAATACTGCTTTACTCGCTTCAAACCAGTACTCGAATCTACCACAATTCGATTCACATCCCCGCCATACATATCTCGCAGCACCCGCTGAATAAAATCATCGTCTCGATTCAGCAGTGCTGGTGCGCGGGTAGATTGAGCTTCCTGTTGAATTGCTTCCCACTGCTTTTGCAGCACTTCTAAATCTTCGATAACCGCTTCTTCTGGCTTACCTTCGGCTTCGGTGCGAACTAACAAACCCATTCCTGCGGGTTTAATTAAAATCGCCAATGCCCGCAAGCGATTCCGCTCGCTTTCACTCTTAATCCGACGGGATAAATTTACGCCTCGTCCATAAGGCATCAGCACTACATACCGTCCCGGCAATGTGATGTTACCTGTGAGCCTTGGTCCTTTAGTTCCTGTAGGCTCTTTCATCACTTGCACTAACACTTTTTGCTGCGGTGTCAGTAGTTCTGTAATTGCCGCTGCGGTACGCTTCAGCTTCAATGGTCCCAAATCAGTTACATGAATAAAGCCGTTACGCTCTGGGTCTCCTATGTTGACAAAAGCCGCATCTATCCCAGGTAATACATTTTCTACTACACCTAGATAAATATCACCTATTTGGTGATGACCTGTGGCAACTACAAGTTCTTGTATTTGATCTTCGGAAAATACCGCAGCAATCTGATGCTGTTCCGCGATTATAATTTGTTTTGGCATTCAATTTCCTCAAATATTGGCAGCACAAATAGCTCTGGAGTCGGGTTATACCTCTGTCCTCTGCCAGCCCAAAAATGTGCTGCTGATAATAAATATTGTGAATTTCGGCTCAAAGTTAAAGAGCGATTGACTAAGGAGTTGCGTTTACACGCCTGATTATTCCAGAACGGCAGCATATTGTTGTAAGCAATTTAATCAACCGTCCGTGGTTGATTTTTGATGCGTTGCCATTACCACCTGGGGATTAGGCATTCAGCAATTGTTTGAAAAAGCATAGAGTCAGAGTTGCTGACAGAGGCTGTTAGGGGCTTGCTGATTCCAGCGCGAATAGCTATAAAAGAGTGTCTTCTTTAATCTGCCTCAGCAAGTCTGGGATAAAATCCTAGAAGTTGCACTTCTTTTATCTTTGCTTTCGCCCCCGAATTATCAGGGTAGTGAACCAAATCGCTCAATGCAGCGCCAGAAATTCTCTTCATCTAATTCTAACGCAACCTTGCTAAAAATCAATTCCCACGATCTACTATC
Source organism: Tolypothrix brevis GSE-NOS-MK-07-07A (assembly GCA_019358985.1). Taxonomy (GTDB): domain Bacteria; phylum Cyanobacteriota; class Cyanobacteriia; order Cyanobacteriales; family Nostocaceae; genus Hassallia; species Hassallia brevis. Next base: position 177,244 of record JAHHIJ010000008.1, read on the forward strand.
TGAGGACAACTACTAGCAAGTTGCCCCCATCGGGATTATACTCCCAAAATTAGTTGATTTCGGTGGATGTGCAGCAATTGAAATTCTACTCTTGCTACTTGTTCTAGCATAAACAGGATTTGTTCAGGACGCAATAGCGTACCATCATTCCGACAACTACCTATGTAGCGTAGGAGACCAGTAGATTCTGTGGGTTGCGTTTTAGTTTCTAATAATTCTATATCGAATAGGCGATCGCGCAGATTTATTACATTAGTCTTGCCTGATTTAGTTTTTTGCTCGGACCAAATCTCATCTGTTGTTTTGATTATATCAATCCACTCTTGCCATTTTGCCGATGGCATCTCTTCAAATGTAACCACGGTAATCAAATACTCCGCAGCCTCCAAAAGTTGGGTAGCAGCACTCTTCTTTAAATCCACTTCTTCCACATTATATATGGGGATGTCTGTGGGCAAAGCATCAGCTAACTGTTGGCGGAAAGTTTCTGCTTCAACTACTTGATTTAACTCAAAATCGACAATTTCACCACTGCTGCTAGCTCCCAATGCTAAGGCATTTGCTAAAGAAATGCGTGGCATCGGATGAAAACCACCAGTAAAAGAAATTGGCAATCCCGCACGTCGCAAGGCTCTATCAAACAAACGAAGTAAATCCAAGTGACTTACTAAAGCCATATCACCCTGCTTGCCAAACCGAACGCGCAGCCGTTGTGCCTTAGTTGTGTTGGGAACAAACTCGCCAGCAAATTCCGGGATTGGCTGTGGGGGTATTACTATATTATGTCCGAAATCGGTGCCGCAAACGCCACAATGAGAACAACCATCAAAAGAACAATCAGGAACAATTGCAGCATCTATTGCGCGTTGCAAATCTTCCTTCAGCCACTTTTTGTCAATTCCCGTGTCGATGTGGTCCCAAGGGAGGGGCATGTCGAGGGAGGGGGGAGTAGAGACGCGATTAATCGCGTCTGTACAAGAGTGTCCGAGGGGGGGAGTGCCCGAGTGGGAAGCAAATTCTTCCTTGTCTTCCAAGGAGTCCCCAAACAAATTCCATTCGCCGTTTTCGATTTGGCGATATTTCCACATTTTACCGGCATCAGCGATCGCAACTTCCCAAGCTTGAAAGGCTTGCTCTACATTGTCATACCAGGAATCCATTCCTGCACCTAATTCCCAAGCGCGACGGACTACTTTAGATAAAGTGCGATCGCCTCGTCCAATAAAGTCCTCCATTGCCGAAATTCGCACATCGGTGAAGTTCACCTTTACAGCTTTGATTCGGCGAAATTCTTGCCGTAATAAATTTTGCTTGCGCTTAAATTCGGCGGTAGAAACTGAATGCCATTGAAATGGCGTATGCGGCTTAGGGGTAAAGTTAGAAATTGTCAAGTTAAAATTTAGAGTTTTCCTTCCCTTTGCCCAACATTCTCGCTTTAGCCAGCTTACTGTTTCGGCTATGCCTATAACATCGGCATCGGTTTCACCCGGTAAGCCAATCATAAAGTATAGCTTGATTTTATCCCAACCTTGCTCACTCGCTGTTTTCACACCGCGCAGCAACTCTTCGTTAGTCAAACCTTTATTCACAATGTCCCGCATTCGCTGGGTTCCCGCTTCTGGGGCAAAGGTTAAACCACCTTTACGCGTTCCGCCGAGGATATTGGCGATATTTTCATCAAATCTATCTACCCGTTGGCTTGGTAGAGTCAAAGAAATATTCTCATCTTTTAAGCGATTTTTGATTTCCATCCCCACTGCTGGCAGGGACAAATAATCCGAACAACTCAAGGATAAAAGAGAAAACTCATTATAGCCAGTTTCCCGCATTCCTTTGGTTATTGCTTCTACCACTTTGTCTGGTTCTACATCCCGTGCCGGTCGTGTAAGCATTCCTGGTTGACAAAAGCGACAACCGCGAGTACAGCCGCGCCGAATTTCAATTCTCAGGCGATCGTGTACCGTTTCCATATAAGGAACCAGCCCGGTAGAATATGCGGGTATGGGAGTTGCTACCCGTCGCAAAATTCGTTTTGGCACATCTAGGCGTAAAGGATGAACTGAGCCATCTTCTGCCATGTCGTAAAATTGGGGAACATATACACCTGGTATCTGTGCCAAGTCTAGCAATAACTCTTCTCGGCTTAAGCTAGATGCTTTACCTTCTGCCAATACCAAGTTAATTTCTGGTAATAGTTCCTCGCCATCGCCCAAGGCAATAAAATCGAAGAAATCGGCGTAAGGTTCCGGATTCGATGTTGCCGTTTGTCCCCCAGCGAAAATTAAAGGATAATTTCCCTTTAACCGTTCAAGCCATGTAAAGGGAATTCCAGCCAAATCCAACATTTCTAGGATATTGGTTGCACCCAGTTCATAGCTGAGGCTAAAACCGAGAATGTCGAAATCAGTTAGCGATCGCTTTGATTCTACTGCAAACAGCGGTGTATGCGTTGCTCGTAGTTTGACGGCAAGGTCTGGTGCTGGGAGGTAAGCGCGATCGCACAACGAGCGCGGCTGGGCATTCAAAATATTATAGAGGATGATATGCCCTAAATTTGATGCACCGACTTCATACACTTCCGGATAAGTTAATACCCAACGTGTTGTCGCCGTATCCCAAGGTTTATGTACTGCACCCAGTTCGTTACCGAGATAACGAGCTGGCTTTAAAATATCCGATGTAATTAATTTTTCAACTGGAACAGCCACTGTGCTATCTTCTAGCTACTTGAATTCTTATGCTTTCACATCCAACCTTAGCATTGATTAGCTTTCTCAACATCGGTTGTTTCAAATTAAAACTGTTTTATTCAATAGACATCTACCGCTTTTTTCTGATGCGTTCCCTGAAAGCCTTATAGAGAAAGCCACATCGCTCAAACCGTCCACGCGAGTGGCTCCCTTACATTTAACGTCTTTACATTGATTTTCGCTTTCTACGTCGTCTAACGGGTAGATGTGGAGTGGGATTTTTTGCCACAAAAAGTTATGTTGTCTAGCCTCAGTTTCGGCATTACCCCTCTTTATTTAACTTGATCGCGTCCTCGTCCCTCACTGATTCAGAGTAAAAGTCAGTGTGGGTATTTGACATCAGACTCCTGGCAGCTGTGACGTACCTTCAATTATTTCAAAAACTTCATCAAGTTGCGTTAATTCAAATATAATTTTTATTGCCGGTGATACAGAGCAAAGGCTAAAACGCCGTCCTAAACTTTGAGCTAGCTTCAACGCCGAAACTAAAGCCATTAAACCGGCGCTGTCTAATGATTCTACTGCGGCAAAATCTACAACCAAGATAGAAATATCATTTTGCGTCAAGGCTGTCGTCAAGTTTCGTTCAAATTCTAAGGCGTTTGCGGCATTTAAACCGCTTTGGGGACGAATAACAGCAATTTTTGGAGATTCAACTAGGGCTTGCATTGTTAGATCCTATTAAAATTATTCAACTGTAAAGATAGATGTATTTGACCATAATCTTTTTTGTCTTACATCGACCATTTGTATTACGTCTCTTTGCTGAATCTTTATTACCAGAGCCTATATGTTTAAAGATTGTCCTAACTGTCTAAAAAAAGGTATTGAAATATACAAATTTTTTACCCTACTTAAAAAACAATCAACATAGACAGTCTTAGGGTAGATGACTCATCTGTCGTTATGTCTATATACCTTTGTCAACCAATGAGTCAAACTGATTAAAGCAAGATTCCATTATCTGTGTATGTCTGTTTTTCATTGGCAGATGCCTGATTGAATGGCAGACCACCTACCTGATATACTTGTGATCTAGATCACAAGTATATCCTGATTTGGATCACTTTTGATACCAGGCAATACCTTGGATAATTGGTAACAATTGTAATTGGTTTATTGTATATGAGAACTCAATACGCTATTCGTCAATTAGTAGAAAGAGCGCTTTTTATTAAAAAATTAACTCCAGAAATTGAAAACGAAATCAATTCAGAACTGACTCAAATGGGTTATATTTCTGATGTTGATTATGAAGCTTTAGAACTCTTAATGTCAGAGATGGATGCAGGTAGAATCAAGTTGGTTCCTAGCCTTTAATCCTAATTTTGAATTTTTGAATACATTAAGTTAATTTGCATTTTGTAACTCAATTATCTTTCTTTATAGATACTTTTGTAGTAAAGGCAGTGCAAGAATAGTGGCAATACCACTGCTGAGATTTTTCTACTAAGTATACAAGATGGTTTTTTGACATAACTTAAAGTGTGAAAATAGTGCTTCGATATTTTCATGATTTCAGTAGTTAATTGCCATGCATAATATTCGCCCGCGCCGAGAATTATGCAACGCGAGAAAAAATTCCTTTAATCTTTATTTTCTGGCTTTTCTTTGTGCGCTTGCCAAAAAAAGTGCAAAAATTGATTGAGTTGCTCTTTAGCATCTGAATCAAGCTCGTGTTTTGGTTCTTTGGCGAAAATTTCACTTAACAGCGTAATAACTTCTGTGTCTAAGGCGGGTTGAAATAAATTTATTGACCAAAGCAAGTCAGAAGCATCTCGCAGGTCAGTTATTATCGGTGGTTCTTCAATGAAAGCAACTAACAGCAAAGGACGCACCCAGCACAACTGACGCTCAACGACAACTTGAATCACTTCTGCATACAAGCGTTTTGTGTCATGCTCTAAAGACACAATTTGTCCTGACTGAAATTGGTTAATGTCCATAATTTAAGTTACAAGGGTAGCAGCAACGATTTTATTGCTGCTTTCTTCATTGTGAACTACCTACACTGACGCTTCGCGTACAGTGTAAGCTTCTGTAATCACGGGGGAGTGCCGCAACTTGGACTTTCGCCCTAGTTTTGGTCTTACCTCCCCTCCTACAGCAGAGACGGCTGAACCTTCCGCCTTTAGCATTCTGATACCTTCTGCTCTAATAATTATCGCTGCGTTTCCATCCCTATCATGATGAGTGCCACAGTGGGGGCAAGTCCACTCACGGACATCCAGTGGCATCTCCCTGACTTGATAGAAACAATTAGAACAAAGCACTGCCGTCTTCAGTGGGGGACTTACGGCGAATTAGTTAAGAGGATGTTTGAAAAGTGGTGGCTGATGTATCAAAAACTTTAGATCCTCCTAAATCCTCCTTAAAAAGGAGGACTTTGAGAAGGTTGTTCCCCCCTTAAAAAGGGGGGTTAGGGGGGATCTCGATACAACCGTAGACTTTTCAAACATCCTCTAAGAGCTTGAAAGTGTGCTATACTAGTAAGACGCTGCAAAAGTAGTGAATTATCAAAGCAGGCAAAGACTTGATGCAATTATCAAATCTAAGCAGCAAAAGTTTTTCATGACCATTTATTTGCTTTTGTATAAGATAGAATAGGTAAATAACTGTAAAGCGATCGCGCTTACACAGAATCTGTAGTAGATAAAGAGCAAATAGCCGTGTCAGTCGAAACCATTGAGAAGCGTTCAACATCCCGTAAACTTGCGCCTCAGTATCGTGTTTTGCTCCATAACGATGACTTCAACCCGATGGAGCATGTGGTGAAGGTGCTAATAACCACAGTGCCTAACCTTACTCAACCCCAGGCTGTTAGCATCATGATGGAAGCTCATACGAATGGGCTAGCTTTAGTTATTACTTGCGCTCAGGAACACGCTGAGTTTTATTGTGAAACCTTGAAAAATCACGGTTTAACCAGCACAATTGAACCTGACGAATAACAATCAACAGGCAAAACGTTTTTGAAAATTAATTTTCTTCGTCTGTCTCAATACCCTGCCCCTGTTCGGCTGGGTATATTTATATTGGCATTGTTGTTGCTGTGGTTGCCAATAGCAGCACCAATTCGCTTATTAGTGCGTGATGACAACTTAGTTACTATTTTGACAATGCCACTGCTGTATGTAGAGTTTATTTTGTTACTGCGGCTTTGGGGCAAAAAAGTTTACAAGCAAACTCAGATACTGAGACATTATGGTTTAGAAAGAACACCGCAAAATGCAATGGATTTGCTGCATGGTTTGACGATTGGACTAATTAATATTTTGATTTTATTTGGGGTAGAAGGATTGCTGGGTTGGCTGGTATGGCAAAAACCGAGTATTTTTTTACTGAGAGTTATTTTAGAAGGGTTGATTGTTGCCTTGGCTTATGGATTTGCCGAGGAATTATTATTTCGAGGATGGCTGTTTGATGAGTTGCAGCGCGATTACAATCTCAATGTGGTAGTTTGGGCAACTGCGATTATTTTTGCTGTCAGTCACTTTATTAAACCGTTGCCAGAAATTATTCGCACATCGCCGCAATTTTTTGGCTTATTGCTGCTGGGTTTATTTTTAGTGTGTGCAAAACGCTGGCGTAGAGGGCGTTTGGGCTTATCGATCGGACTACACGCTGGTTTACTTTGGGGTTATTACATTATAAATGTTGGGCAATTAACTAAATATTCTGGTGCAGTTCCTGATTGGGTTACTGGTGTGAATCAAAATCCCTTAGCTGGGTTAATGGGATTGGTGTTGTTGAGTGTGTTGGCTTTGTGGATGGGGAGGAAATCGAGAGCGATCGCTCTGGTGAGATAATCGTTGCCCCAAACCCTTGTAGAGACGTAGCAATGCTACGTCTTTTATAAGCCTATGTCTAATAAACACATATCCTTCTATACCTAAAGAGATATTCTGATTTGCATTAAATCTTATGTGCAGCCAAAGACTTTCAGCAAACAACCAACATGCCTATCACAAAGGCTTTTTACCACTTTTAATCTTCACTGATTGCCTAAGCAACTTACTCCCTTAAGCATAGCTCAAACAAGCAAGCTGGATACAATGCAAACTTACAATTCCTCCCATCGCATGAGGCGTTAAATTCGGGAATGGGTAAGAATGACAGTGTAGAAGTTAAGTAAGCGGCTGCAAGTGCCAAATACTTATTAAATAGCTTCTAAAAATTTGGGAGGAATTAACTATGAGAATTAAATCTTTAGCTGCGATCGCTTTTTTAAGCGCTATATCTCTAGGTGCTTCCGTTCCCGCTAAAGCTGCAAATCCTGCTGATGTGCAGCGTTTGCTACAAACTGGAGAATGTCTCAAGTGTGATTTAAGCGGTGCAAACCTGAAAGGTGCTCACTTGATTGGTGCAGATTTGCGGAATGCTAATTTGAAGGGTGCTAATTTAGAAAACGCTAATTTAGAAGGTGCTGATTTAACCGGCGCGAATTTACAATCTGCTAATTTGAAAGAAGCATTCGTCAATAGCACGACTTTAAATAATGCTAATCTGACAAATGCTAACTTAAGCAATGCTACCTTATATAGTGCCGAATTAGAAGGCGCTACTTTAATTGGTGCTAATTTAAATGGGGCTGATGTGTTTAATAGTAATATCGGCGTAGGTGGCGGTGAATAATGTTAATTTGGGTGATTTGTAGAGACGCGAAATTTCGCGTCTCTACGACTCCTAGCTGTTACTCACCAGTGATCGACAGTTCATCAATCCAAATTCTTGGACAAACACCTCCGGGTGTTAATTCTGGTTCTTTCTCAACATAAATAATTGATTTGAGAACTTCCAGGAAATCGCCGGCAACTGTTGCTGATTCGATACTAGTTTTTAAACCCTTATTAATTAACCAACCATCAAACGGTAGTGAAAAAGAGCCTTGTAAGGATTTCACTCCCGCGTGTAAAGCTTGTAAATCATCAATTAGAATCACATTTTCCGCCGTTTCTAAGCTGTATTCTTGCTCAGAATTGGCGGCTGCAAATACATGGTAAAAGTTAGGACTGACGCTAACTTTTGCACCAATACTTGCATTACCTGTAAGATTGGCGTTCATTCTTTTCGCAGTACCGGCACTGTGGAGAAAACCTGTTAAAACGCCGTTTTCAATTAACGAAACTCGACGTGTAGGAGTTCCTTCCCCATCAAAAGCTTCCGCACCAATGTTAGCTGAATGCAGCGCATCATCACATACAGAAAGCAGCGGAGAAGCTATTTGATTTCCGAGAGAATCTGGGGTAGATAGACTTTGGTTATCGAGGATACTTTGGGCATTGAATAAGTTAGAAAAAGCGCCTAGCAAACTCAAGAAAGCTTCTGCTGAGAAAACTACTCGATATTTACCAGTTGTGACTTTTTCATAGTTCAAATGGCTAATTGTTTTATCTGCGGTTTCTTTGATGCAACCATTGATGTCTAGGTTATCTAAACTATGGTTGATTCTAAAAGCTCCAGCACTACGCGGTTTTTTACCTTCTTCTTCGGTTTTGCTGTAAAGATATATCGATGATAAAGAGTGCGATTCGGTTCTAATTGCACCATTGCTGTTGAGATAGAACCTGTCAATATCTCTTTGGGCTAAACCGTTATAGGGTACTCCTTTAATAGCCGGATGAACTGCTAAAAGTTCTTTTTCGGCGACAATCAGGCTTTCTATTAGTTGGGAAACTGGTGCTTGAGTAGCTTTTTCACTCTTATTATTATCGATCTTAACAGTCGCTTCTGGACTAAAATCGGGTACGTTTTCTTTAACACCGAAGAAGCTAGCTTCGTAAGCAGTTTTTAAAGCTAATTCTAGTCCTTTTGGATCTACATCTGTGGTGCTGGTGACACCCATTGTATTATTTTCGTTCCAAACTCGAACGGTAACACCAGAGCGATTTGAAGCTTTGACTTGTTTTGGCTCACCTTGATCTACTTGTACGCTGGTTTCATCTACAGTGGAACCGTAAATGTCAAATTTATTAATGCCAAGTTTGTTGGCTGTTTCTTTGGCAGATGTTGCAATTTCGTTGATATTCGGCATGTCGATTTTAGATTCCAAATGCTTCGGAAATTTTGAATATGTAGTGAGCGCTTTAGGGCTTAAGAAAGCACTGAAGTGCTTACTACGAATTAAGGAGGTTAGCGTCCGCCTACGGTGATAGAATCTACTTTGATGTGGGGTTGTCCAACTGTGGTGTAGATGCTGCCACTGACGGAGCCACAAAAACCTGCGGCTAATGATAAATCTTGGGAACACATGGAAATTTTATTCATAATTTCCTTGGCTTCACCGATGAGGATGGCTCCTTTTAATGGCTTGGTAATTTTGCCATTTTCTATTAGATAAGCTTCGTCTACACCAAAGTTAAATTGTCCGGTGGCACCAACGCTACCACCACCCATTTTTTTACAGTAAATGCCTTTGTCAATTGAGGCAAATAAATCTTCTGTGTTGTGTTCACCAGTTGCGATATAAGTATTTCGCATCCGGCTTGCAGCTGCATAGGTGTAATTTTGACGGCGCCCGCTGCCGGTTCTGGGATGTCCGGTTCGCACTGAGCCGGTTCTATCTGCTAAGAAGTTCTTTAAAACGCCTTTTTCAATTAATAACGTTCTTTGTGCGGGCATTCCTTCGTCGTCCATGTCAATTGTGCCGAAGGCGTTTTCTGAACGTCCTTCATCCCATGCTGTCAAACTTTCGTGGGCAATTTTTTCGCCTTTTTTGTCAGCAAAGGGTGTGGTCTTGCGTTCAATTTGCGTGGTTTCTAGGAGGTGTCCGCAAGCTTCGTGGAAAATTACCCCGCCAAAGTGATTCGCCATGATGATGGGGTATGTGCCGGATTCTACGTAGTCGGCGTAGAGCATTTTCCCGGCTGATTCAGCGAGTTGCTCGGCGGATTGTTGATAATCCCAGGTTCTCAAAAAGTTAGCATCGCTGGTGTTACCTGCGCGTTCAGCGATGGAGGTGCGATTTGCACCATCAGCACACAAAATGTTAAATCCGACAGATTGAGTGAGGCGAATGTCACGGGCAAATGTGCCATCACTAGCGGCAACTAAGACTTCTTGCCAATCGCGGAAGTAGCTGGCGCGGCGAGATTGGACGTGGTTGGCTTTTGTCTGCAAATAAGCGGTACCATCAAGGAGGACTTCTCCCATTTCGCGGATGGAACTACATAAAGGTAGCCATTTTTCTTTGCCTCTTTTGGTTGCGTAGTCTCTGAGGAGTTCGAGGTTGATTTCTGGGATGAAAGCGTTGGATGCTGGTAGTTGCAATCCTAAGATTGAAAGACCTTTTTCTAATGCGGCTTTCAAACCGGGAAATGATAGGTTGTTGGTGCTTACGTAGCAGTCGGCTTTGCCACGAAATACTCTCACTCCTGCACCTGTAGCCAGACTGGGTGAAATGCTGGTGATAGAATCGTCTTCTGCAAGGCAACTAATATAGTTGCGACGTTCTAAGAATAATTCGATGAAGTCGGCGCCGGCTGCGCGTCCAAGTCCCAGGAGGATTGCCAGGGGAGCTTCCCAGGTTTCATCGAATCGCTCGCTTGTGGAGGTGTATTGTAAGGTGGGGAGTTGATTGGACTGAAGTAGGGTGTTTGTTAGCATGGGTTGCCTTAAAATGCTGGCATTATCGGAGTTTTAACTGAAGTATCCTGGTGTGTGTACTGCTATGTAAAAACTAGACAAAGCTAGACATTTACTTCTTACTTCAATGGGAGCATGGGAGCGGTTATCCCTCAGTAAGCTTTCACGCTTTAGCCAAACGTGATGCGCCAGGTGCTACAACCGGGGGAACCCCGGCAACGCACTGGCTCAAATTAATTGCTGCGTTCAAATCCCTGTCCATCGAATGTCCACAACTACTACAGTTGTAAGTCCTTTCTTTTAGTAGCATATCTTGGATATGCCCACAATTGGAACAGGTCTTGCTTGATGGGAACCAACGGTCAGCAATGATTATTTCGCAACCAAACTTAAGTGCTTTGTATTCCAACTCTAACAAATTTAATAAAATGTCCGTGTGAGGTTAGTACTACCCACTGCCTGACGACTAAAGTCGCGGCTATACGAACGAAGTCCGCCTTCGCGGACTAATTCGTCCAATGAAAATGTGTTTAGTTCGTAGTCAGCGCTTAAGCGCTTAATTTAAGCACTAAAGTGCTTACTACGTTAGAAAATCACTAGGATTGATAAGGGTATCTATTTAAAATTTTAAAGAAAAAATCCGAAGTTAATATGAATTCGACTTTACCTTTGCCCGATCCTCATCAAAGTGATTCTTCTAGTTGGGAGGAAGAACTTGATAAAGCTATTTTCAGTTTTGAGGATATTCAGGCGGAACTCAATTATAAGCAGGCACAAACGGCATTGCGAAGTTTGGTAAATAAACTTGACTTGACGGCACAAGAAAAACGCGGTTTAGAAGCGGAAATCGGCGATTTAGAAGTGATGTTGGGCAAGTTAGACCGAATGGTGGTGCAAATTGCGGCTTTTGGAATGGTGGGACGCGGTAAGTCTTCGTTACTGAATGCTTTGGTTGGACAATCGGTGTTTGAAACGGGTCCTTTGCATGGCGTGACTCGTGCTGCACAGCGAGTTAATTGGAGTATTAGTGAGGAAGCGATCGCATCTTCATCTCGCACTCTACGTGTTACTTTACCAGCAATCGGTCAATCTCAGGTGGAATTGATTGATACTCCCGGTTTAGATGAAGTAGATGGGGAAACTCGCACCGCTTTAGCTGAACATGTCGCAAAACAAGCTGATTTAATTCTGTTTGTTATTTCTGGAGACATGACGAAATTAGAACATGAGGCTCTTTCTCTGTTGCGGGAAGCTGGTAAACCGATAATTTTGGTGTTTAACAAGGTAGATCAGTATCCTGAAGCCGATCGCATGGCAGTTTACCACAAAGTCCGGGATGAAAGGGTGCGGGAATTACTTTCACCGCTAGAAATTGTTATGTCCGCAGCATCACCTTTGGTAAAAACGGCGGTTCAACGTGCTGATGGTACTAGGGGGATACAATTGCGTGCGGGTAATGCCCAAGTTGAAGAATTAAAGCTGAAAATATTAGAGATTTTACACCGCGAGGGCAAAGCTTTGGTGGCTTTGAACACGATGATTTACGCGGATAATGTGAATGAGCAGTTGGTGCAACGGAAATTGATGATTCGCGATCGCGCTGCGAATGAGTTGATTTGGAAAGCGGTCATAACTAAAGCGGTTGCGATCGCTCTCAATCCGATTACAGTGGTGGATATACTTAGCGGTGTAGTTATTGATATTGCTTTAATTCTCGGTTTATCTAAACTCTACGGCATCGCCATGACGGAAACCGGAGCCGTACAATTATTACAGAAAATCGCCTTGGGGATGGGCGGTATTGGTGCTAGCGAACTGTTAGCAACTCTCGGTTTAAGCGGGTTAAAAACTTTACTTGGTATCTCTGCACCCGTTACAGGTGGCGCTTCTTTCGCTCCCTATGTATCAGTTGCGATAACCCAAGCGGGGGTAACTGGTGTTGCTTCTTATGGAATTGGACAAGTCACTAAAGCTTATTTAGCAAATGGGGCAACTTGGGGACCCGATGGACCCAAAGCGGTAATTGGGAAGATTTTGGCAAGTTTGGATGAGACTTCGATTCTTAATCGAATTAAGGATGAGTTGCAAGAGAAGATGAAGCAGGGGAAAGGAGAAACAGGAAAGGGACGGAAATAAAATCTTTTTCTTCCTCTTATTCTTTATTTTCTTAACCTTTATCCTTAAGGTAATTGGTGGTAATTTCTTTTGTGTAGAGACTAGCAAGTGCAACGTCTCTACAAAAGTGAGCGAAGAGTGCAAATTATCTCCTCACAATACCATTTGAGTGCGGTGTGTCAAATTTAGATGCCTTTCCCGGTTGCCTATACCTGTTTGCACTTGGACTGCTGTTTTTTTGTCCTCGCGAACAATAAAATTTTGAACAATGCCTAATTCAAGATATTTCGCTTTTATATCTGCTGGAAGATAATGAAAATCTTTGATAGTGCCTCTGCAATTGCTGACTCCACATCTGCATTCTAGCGTCCACACATTGTCACTCATGGTAGTAGAATAATCGAAGTAAATCTGCTCATGCTTGTGAATATCTCGCAGAGCAATTAAAATGTTTCCACTTATAATACCTGCATTAGGATCGCAAGAATGATTGATCAGGACGCCAGGGGGTTCTAAATCCATGTATGTTTGAGTATCTATCTGCATTGGGTTCCCAGAAAGTTCTCCTTTCGCCAAAGCTTCTTCTAGGTTAATAAACTTTCCAGAAAAAATCAGAATCACCTCATCTTTCTTGAAATTTTGGCTGGCAAATATTCCTTGACCAAGATCACACATTTCCACATGAAATCTCGAATTAATAGTATTGAGCATCGACATATGTTCAAGCAAATCGAAAAAGTAGACCTAACGAAATCAGTGCCATTATAATTCCAATCAACTCAAGTTGACTAGGAACTTCATTGAAAAAAACCATGCTGACAATTGTCAGGAACAAGACGGTAGACACGCTATATACAACGCCAATTGTTGCTAGGGTGATATGCTTCATGATAAAAACCCAGCCAAAGGCAGTAGAAGAAATGAAAATAAAGCCAAGAATAAACCATTTTGTTGTCAACGGTTGTTCTTCAGCGCTGGCAATTTTCAGAAAATAATCACCAATAACACTCACTAAAGTTATAGCAATAGCAGCAATAATTGCCAGAAAGTTTTTGTCCATATAAAGTAGACGGTCAAGAAAGCATTATGCTTAAGTTTATAGTTTCCCAGCTCACTACCAGGTCAATCTTTGGTAGTATTCGATTCCTAATTGATAAATGATTATTATGCCAATAAGTAGATTGGCGCTAAAAAACACAACTAAATTAAGCAATTTACATTTCTTAAAAGTTTATTTTCAAAGCTTTTCTGGTGATTTACATAAATTTACGTAGTTCGGTCTAATCGTGTCTACGTACTTATTATACCATTGATCATCCAAAAAATTCATAATTAATACTTACGCACGAGTGACGGAATAACGAACCGCAGAGGACGCAGAGTACACGGAGGAATAAGAGTTTGAGAGGTCTAACAGCGTAAGTCCTAAAAATAACCAATTGGACAAAGCAAGGGCGATCGCTCTCAAAATATGGAACTTTGTGCTTTGAACTCGAAATGTCAAGTTCTTAACTCAAACATCCAAGTTCAAAGCTCCAAAGTTCAACTTTTGAGGTAGAAGTTCCGAGATTTAGGGTTAGAGAATAACTTTCTTACCTAGTCCATAGTCCCCAATCCCCGGTATTTACCCTTTACTTTTAAAAGAGTTTAACCATTGTTGAACTTGATCGCGGGCAATATCGCGACCACCTAAACCGAAAGATAAGGCAGTAGCAACAGCGATCGCACCGAGTAAAAGTCCAAAGGCTAAGTTGACAATATCACTGGCAACACCAATTTGTTGCAATGCCATTGCCGAAACCAAAGCAATAATCGCAATCCGCGCTACCTGTGCCAAAATCCGTGCTTGGGCATTTCCGGAACTGGAAATGATGCTAAAAGCCAGATTTGCTAAGAACAAACCGATGGCAAAGACGATCAATCCCGCCAAAATGCGTCCGAATATGACGACTATGCCACTTACCAAAACTGTCAGCGCGGGAATATTCAAGATATTCACTGCCGCGACTGTGGCAAATAGCATGATACCAACTAGTACAACAATACCAGCAATTTCCGATGGAGTTCGGGCTGGGGTTGTAGGTACTTCTGTGTCTGCTGGGTATGTGGTGCGTCTAACAGGTGTTGGTAAACCTAAAACAGAGAAAATGTTGTTAAAGCCGATGCTTGTAAGGATGTTGGTAACGAGTTCCGCGACAAATCGCCCGACGAAATAAGCAACAATCCAAATGGCGATCGCTGTGAAGATCCCAGGTAAGGCATTCAGAATCTGCTCTAACATTGCGATCGCTGGTAAGGAAATCGCATCAATTCGTAAAGCATTCAACGAAGCGATCGCTACCGGAATCAAAATCAACACATAGACAATGGTGCCGATAATCGACGATAAAGATTGCGCTCCCGCAGTAGACGAAAGTCCAAAGCGTCTCCCCAAATCATCAACTCCAGTTGCCGCTAATAAGTTGGTGACAATCCGTCGCACTATATTAGCTACAAACCAGCCGACTACAGCAATCAATGCTCCCGCTAAAATATTCGGCAAAATTGAGATAATCTGTGTTACCAGCGTTTGTACTGGTTGTAAAGCTTGCTGTAACCCCAAAGTATCTAAAACTGGGATGAGAAACAGCAAAAAGATGAACCAATATAAAGCGTTGCCAATCGTCTCACTCAAAGACAACTGATTTAAAGAAGGAACAGCATCTCGTGTTTCTGGAGGATTTAAACGCTCATCTAGCCGCAAAGTGCTAAGTCCGCGTATGGTTATCAGCTTAACAAGGGTGGCTACTAACCAAGCTATTAGAAGGATTACTCCCGCAGCTACTAACCTGGGTAAGAAGTCACCAATTTGATTGAGAAAAGAATTAAGCGGTTGAGAAGCGACTCTCAACTCTAAAGTATCTAATACGCCAACTATGGTTAACAGCAGGATAGACCAAAAGACCAAGCCGGCGATAAATTTCTCCACTTGGACAGTATCGCTACCAGTCAAGCCAGCAGCAATACGGTTGTCTATCTTCGTGCGATTGAGAATGCCACGTACTACTGCCGCAGCTACTGCCGCAATCAGCCAGCCAACGACTAAAATTACTACTGCCCCCAGCAATCTAGGCAGAAATTGAACTACCTGTTGGACACTTCCTTGCACATAATTGACTGCGTTTGATTGATCTGGTGATAGGCTTGGCGACTGTGCCAAAAAATGCTGCACCTTGATCAACAAACCAAGTTCCATTCCCTGGGTTATTCCTTGCCAAGTTGTGTTCATGGTTTTCCCACTTTTAAGGTAAACTTTTATCTCAAAAACACGTCATATTTTTCTGGCGTGTATTGTATAGCGCAAATATACATGCCAGTTAATTTACCAGTATTTTGCCTATAAATCTACCAGTAAAATCATATATAGAGTTGATATCAAGAGTATTTTTTTTACCTACTTGGTTGACAACTCGTTTGATCAATTACTAGCGTCAAAAGAGTAAAATATCACTGATTTTGGTGTCATTGTATATATTTTTATTTCTAAAGTAAAGTTGCCTTTAGTATTGATTTAGTGTATGATTAATACCGCTAAATTTAGCGTGATTGTAAGTGCAGCAATAGCTTAAAATATGTACGATGTCTCAAGTTTTTGAACAGTCAATTCAAATTAATGCTACAGCGACGGTGGTTGAGAGATGTATTACCGATTTAGCTCTCATGCATCGTTGGCTGAATCCGGTGTTGCGTTGCGAACCTATCGGCGAAACTTGGAGTAGCGATAATGGTAGTAAAAGTAAGTTTATAATTCAAATACCGATAATAAAACCGACATTAAATAGTACAGTTGTGGAAAGACAGCCAGGTTTGGTAGTGTGGGAATTTGACGGTTTTTTCACTGGACGCGATCGCTGGGAATGTCAACCAATCGAAAAAGGAACGCGCTTAATTAATCGCTTTGAATTTGAGATTCCCAACCCGATAATTAGCTGGGGTTTCAAAACCTTTGCTGAACCCTGGACAAAAAAAGACATGCAAGAACAACTACAACGACTCAAACGAGTAGCGCAGGAATTACAGCAAGGCTAAAAGTCGTAGAGACGTTCCGACGGAACGTCTGTACAAAAGTCGTAGAGACGTTCCGACGGAACGTCTGTACAAAAGTCCCCCACTCCCCCACTCCCCCACTCCCTCACTCCCTCACTCCCCCACTCCCTCATCCCCTCCCCATCTCACTCAGCAATCGTCGAATCACCGGCGCATCTTCAGCATCGGGAACTCTGGTTAAATAACTTTGCAAGTCTTGAGTAGCTTGAGCGTAAAGACCGAGTTGATAGTATAGCAAACCGCGATCGCGCATTTCTAAAACTGTATCAGGCAACAAGAGCAAAATTCTCTCAACTGCTGCTACAGCCTTTTCTATATCCTGCTGTTTCAGGTAAATATATTTCAGATTCGTCAGCATCCTCACCAAAAACTGCCGATGATTCACTGCTGCTAAAAATTCCGGTTGTAGTGTGACGCTTTGTTGATATATTTGTGAAAGCCGTTCTTGGCAATCGTCGGCGAAGATAACTTCACCGTTATTAAACGCGTCAACAAAAATTTCCATATCGGGAATATCTGGACGAATCAAAAAATGTAACGGCATTCCTACCCCCACCATCGGAAAATCAACTCTTTTGGCAACTTCTATGTAAACCAGTGCCAAACTAATCGGAATTCCTAAACGGCGATCGATCACATCATTAAAAAAGCTATTGCGAGGATTATAATAGTCTTTTTTATTGCCTGCAAATCCTAAATCATCGTAAAGATACTGATTAATACTTTGAATTACTCGCAAAGGATAACGTCCCATTGGCAAGCGTTTTTTAGCTTCTGCTGCCATTCTCTCAAGGGCGTTGAGGTAATATTCAACATCCATCTCGGGATATTCTTCTTGTGCTATGTATAACGCTGCCTTTGCCAAATCGATATTCTCGTCAGGTTGTTGAATCTCTTGGTAAAAATGTTGTCGCGCTGACGAGAAATTCATATATCTTCTGTTGTGTCGATGTGTTGCTTACCTTATATTAAAGACAATGAGAAGATTTGGACATCTACCCACACAGCTTTGATCAAAAATAACTAGCCAATGTATTCAATTTTACTTAGATAGATTTATAAATAATAAATTAATCAGCTTTTGCGAAATGTGATTGGCATAGTGTGTATTAGATATTCAGAGTGAAATGGTATAGAACTGCTGCTAAAGAGCGATCGCGCTTTGGCGGCAGCTTTTTTATATAACCATATAGGCACACAAGCCAATATCAGGCACGATGAGCGAACGAGCCAAGATTTTTTTTTACCAAGTGCTAGCCTTTTTTGATCAAAGCCCGCTGCCTAGTTGACGACATCAGTCTTAAGAATCAATTTATGGCGAAGATGGAGGTCGTTCAGTGATAACCTGGAAGATGAAAGAGCGTTAATCTTAAGTCGCCGACGACCCCATCACCAAATATAGCTTCATTTATTAGGACCCAGCATGGTCATCGCAGAAAAAACAAACATAGGCTACATTACCCAAATCATTGGTCCAGTTGTAGACGTTAAATTCCCCACCGGGAAAATGCCGCAAATCTACAATGCTTTAATCGTCAAAGGCACGAACGAAGCCGGACAGGAAATTTCCCTGACCTGCGAAGTGCAGCAGCTGCTGGGCGATAACCAGGTGAGAGCCGTTTCCATGAGTACCACTGATGGCTTAGTCCGTGGTATGGAAGCCGCTGATACTGGCGCTCCCATCAGTGTGCCAGTTGGTAAAGCCACCTTAGGACGGATTTTCAACGTTCTTGGGGAACCTGTAGACAACAGGGGACCTGTAAATGCTGAACAAACGTTACCCATCCACCG
Source organism: Tolypothrix brevis GSE-NOS-MK-07-07A (assembly GCA_019358985.1). Taxonomy (GTDB): domain Bacteria; phylum Cyanobacteriota; class Cyanobacteriia; order Cyanobacteriales; family Nostocaceae; genus Hassallia; species Hassallia brevis. The sequence continues at coordinate 195,570 of JAHHIJ010000008.1, forward strand.
TGATGCTCCCAAATTCACAGAACTGGAAACCAAGCCTTCCGTGTTCGAGACTGGGATTAAAGTTGTTGACTTGCTAACACCCTATCGACGTGGCGGTAAAATTGGTCTGTTCGGTGGTGCAGGTGTCGGTAAGACCGTGATCATGATGGAATTGATCAACAACATCGCCACCCAGCACGGTGGTGTGTCCGTATTCGCTGGTGTAGGTGAACGGACTCGTGAAGGTAATGACCTTTACAACGAAATGATGGAATCTGGGGTGATCAATAAAGACAACCTCAACGAGTCTAAAATTGCTCTAGTTTACGGTCAGATGAACGAGCCACCCGGAGCGAGAATGCGGGTTGGTTTGTCTGGTTTGACAATGGCAGAGTACTTCCGGGATGTGAACAAGCAGGACGTGTTGCTGTTTGTTGACAACATCTTCCGGTTCGTACAAGCAGGTTCTGAAGTATCGGCGCTACTCGGTCGGATGCCGTCTGCTGTAGGATACCAGCCTACACTGGGAACCGACGTCGGCGCACTGCAAGAGCGGATCACCTCTACCAACGAAGGATCTATTACTTCCATTCAAGCGGTGTACGTACCTGCGGATGACTTGACTGACCCCGCACCTGCAACCACCTTTGCTCACTTGGATGGTACAACAGTGCTGTCTCGCGGTTTGGCATCCAAAGGAATTTATCCGGCTGTAGATCCGTTAAATTCGACTTCCACCATGTTGCAGCCCAACATTGTGGGTGACGAACACTACAGCACCGCTCGTGCTGTACAAGCAACTTTGCAACGTTACAAAGAACTGCAAGACATCATCGCCATTCTTGGTTTGGATGAATTGTCAGAAGACGATCGCCTGATCGTCTCTCGTGCGCGCAAAGTTGAGCGTTTTCTATCTCAGCCCTTCTTTGTAGCAGAAGTATTCACCGGTTCTCCTGGTAAATACGTAAAATTGGAAGACACCATCAAAGGCTTCCAGATGATTCTCGAAGGCAAATTGGACGAGCTGCCAGAACAAGCCTTCTACTTGGTAGGCGACATTAACGAAGCGATCGCCAAAGGCGAAAAGCTTAAAGGTTAATAATAAGTCATTAGTCAATGGTCATTAGTCATTTGTAAAAGACTGTTGACTATTGACTATTGACTGTTGACTGTTGACTATTGACTATTGACAACTTATGACCCTAACTGTTCGTGTAATTGCTCCAGATAAAACAGTGTGGGATGCCGCAGCTGAAGAAGTAGTATTGCCGAGTACTACTGGTCAAGTAGGTATTCTCACAGGACATGCGCCACTCCTGACCGCTTTGGATACAGGTGTGATGCGAGTACGTACAAGTAAAAATCAGAATTGGACAGCGATCGCTCTGATGGGTGGTTTTGCTGAAGTCGAAGATAACGAAATCACAATTCTGGTTAACGGTGCGGAAAAAGGCGACTCAATTAACCTTGAACAAGCCCGTGCTGCTTTTAATGAAGCAGAAACCCGCGTGAATCAAGTGCAAGCAGAAGATCGGCAAGCACAAATTCAAGCAACAAAAGCTTACAAACGCGCCCGCGCACGCTTTCAAGCTGCCGGCGGTATGCTATAAACATGGGAGCCATAAGGTTTTGACAGATCGCCCTCAGACTAGAAGTCTGGGGCTACACAAACAAAGTCCGGATGGTGCGCGGACTTCGTGAAACCCGCGTTCGCGTAGCGTGTCGTAGACAAGGCGGGTTTAGTTTGTATAGCCGCGATTACGAACATCGCTTGATTAGACGTAGCAATGCTACGTCTTTACGTTTTTTCGGTCGATGTCTATTAGACATCGACCGAATTGAACTATGCGTTGCCCCAAACCCTTGATTAGACGTAGCAGTGCTACGTCTCTACATTGTTTTCCGGAGATGTCTATTATATAAAACGAGATTTTTTTATGACTCGTAGTCAGCGATTCATCGCTTAATAAAGTTTTGTATATAAGTACAGCAAGTTTCAGAAATCTGGGGAACCCTTGGTGAAGTCATAGTTTAGATAATTGTTGCCCAGAGGGGCAAATTTTATGCAAAGCCGTAAAAATTCCCTTGACCGTCGTCAGTCAAATAAAGTATTTCGTTTTGCAACATCGCTATGCGCTTCTTTGGCGATCGCTACTACGATTCAAGCTGCAAGCGCAACTCCCACAAAAATTTCTCCTACACAAGAAACTACCACCGCATCAGCCCAGGTAAGTCAAATCAAGCCGATTGCCCAACTGAAAATTGATAGCAGCAAATATCAAGCAATGGGAATTAGTCCGTTGGGACTGATTCCTATCGTTGTTGTCGGTGGCTTCGTGATATTTGTCCCCCTATTCTTAGGTGGACTGGTAATAATCGGCGAACGTGAAGTTGGGATTGTTGTCAAAAAATTTGACTTGAAAGGACGCGGACTCCCCGCAGGACGGCTGATAGCCCTTAACGATGAAGCGGGGTTGCAGGCTGATACCCTTGCCCCTGGTTGGCATTGGGGCTATTGGGCTTGGCAATTCTCAGTTAAAAAAGAATCGGTAATAGTTGTTCCCCAAGGTGAAATCGCCCTTGTTCTTGCCGCAGATGGCGCACCCATCCCCCCAGAACGTATTTTAGGCAAAATCGTCGATTGCGACGATTTCCAAGATGCGCGGAAATTCCTGACTCAAGGTGGGGAAAGAGGACGGCAAATTGCTTTTATGACAGCGGGTACTTACCGCATCAACACGGCTTTATTTAAGGTTATTACTGGCAGTAATGCCACCCAACACGGGATGAATCCGCAACAGTTGCAGATCCATCAAATAGCAGCAGAAAAGGTTGGTATTATTACTACTTTGGATGGTTCATCGATCGCAGCAGGTGAAATCGCTGGATGTACCATTAAGGGACATGATAATTTCCAAAATGGTCAGAAATTTATTGATGCTGGCGGACAACGGGGTTTACAAGAACAGGTGTTATTATCGGGTTCGTGGAACCTTAACCCTTGGCTAGTGAATGTCGAACAAGTTCCCATGACTGAAATTCCTATCGGTTATGTGGGTGTGGTGATTTCTTTCGTAGGTAAAGAACAGGAAGATGTCAGCGGTGCAGCTTTCACCCACGGGAATTTGGTAAACCAAGGACATAAAGGTGTTTGGGTAGAGCCGTTGTATCCTGGGAAACATCCGCTCAATACTAAGGTGATGAAAGTTGAGCTAGTCCCGACGACAAATATTGTCTTAAACTTTACTGATAGAATTAGCGGTCAACACGGATACGATACAAATTTGAAGGCGCTGAAACTGCTATCATTTGATGGTTTTAGCTTTGATTTAGAGATATTTCAAATTATCCACATTGGTGCTTCAGATGCACCGAAAGTGATTTCCCGCTTAGGTTCGATGCAAAACGTCATCGATCAGGTTCTGCGTCCAATTGTGGGGAATTATTTCCGCAACTCCGCTCAAGAGTATACTATCTTGGATTTCTTGATTGCGCGAAGCGATCGCCAAGTTGAAGCTTCTGAATATGTAAAATCTGCATTGCGTGCTTATGATGTCCAAGCGGTGGATTCGTTGATTGGTTTGATTACTCCACCCGAAGAACTAATGCATACGCTAACAGACCGGAAAATTGCTGAGGAACAACGCAAAACTTACGAAGTTCAGCAAATGGCACAAACTCAGCGTCAGCAATTGGTAAGGGAAACTGCGATCGCTAATATTCAGCAAGAGTTGGTGCAATCGGAACAAGGTGTCACAATTGCTCAGTTGCAAGCTAACGCGCAAATTCAGCAAGCGACCGGTGAAGCGGAAGCTATTAAATTGAAAGCGATCGGTGAAGCTGAAGGTATCCGCGCTACGGGTAATGCAAAAGCGGAAACTTACAGCGCTGGTGTGGAAGCTTTGGGAACTCAAGGATATACGGCAATGCAGATAATGCAAATTATCGGCTCAAGCAATGTTCGTCTGATTCCAGATGTGTTGGTTGGGGGTAGTAATGGTAGTACTAACGGCTTGGTGGATGGGTTATTGTCGATGATTTTATGGAATCAAACTGGAAAGCTGGGTGAGGTCGCGCCACCTACCCAGGTAAAATTACAGAATGGTAATTTGCCGTTAGTTGTTGATTTTTCAGGAGATAAATCTAATCAATAGTTTATTGTAGAGACGTTCCGGTGGAACGTCTTATTGTAGAGACGTTCCACTGGAACGTCTTTACATTGTAAGTAATATACCGATTCCCACATTCGTGAGGTAGAGAAAGAAAAAAAGAATTAACCGCAGATGAAGATAGATAAACGCTGATGGACGCAGATAAATTTGTACCTCAGCAGATTAGGAAGCGCTATAAACTTGACATGATATAAGTTCTGTTTGTAAATTTTGAATTTCCCAAAAGAAAGTGACGGAAGGGTATTTTGACTTTTTTACAAGAGCGTTACCGTTTACTTAAGTTGATAAATCAAGGGGAATTTGCCAAGACTTTCTTAGCTGTGGATGAAAGTTTGTTTCCCGCAGTTCGTTGTGTGGTTACAGAGCTTTCGCTGCAAACCTACAATTTGCAGCGAAAGGTGCAAGTGTTGGAAGAAATTGGTAAGCATCCACAAATTCCCGCAATTTTGGCGTATTTCCAGCAGGAAGGGCAATTTTATTTGGTACAGGAGTTTATTGAAGGTAGCAATTTAGCCTCTGTGTTATCCGATGAGGGTGTTTTTGGTGAAAGTCAGATTTGGCAACTTTTAGAGAATTTATTGCCTGTTCTCAAATATATTAGCGATCGCCATATCATTCATTGCAATATTAAACCCGAAAATATCATCCGCACTAAAACGGGGGATTTTGTTTTAGTCAATTTTGCTACAGCTAAATTTATCCTAGAAATCGACTCTTTGACAGAGCATAGCAATGTCGGCAGTCCAGAGTATGCGGCTCCTGAGCAAATTCAGGGTAAATGCGTATTTGCAAGTGACCTTTATAGCTTGGGTGTAACTTGCATTTATTTACTTACGCAGATTCCAACCTTTGATTTATTTGATGTTGCGAATAATTGCTGGGCTTGGCGAGATTATCTTACTACTAAAGTAAGCGACTTTTTGGCGAAAATCCTCGACAAGTTACTGGAAAATGCTGTAAATCGTCGCTTTCAATTGGCTGATGAAGTCATGGAAGTGATGGGTATTAAATTGCAAAGTCCCAAATCTCAAATTCAAAATCCTCCGTGGCAATGCTTGCATACTTTGACTGGAAATGGTGTATTAAGTAATGTAAATTCCATTGCGATTAGCTCTGATGGTAATATTTTGGTTAGTGGCAATGATGATAAAAGTATTATATTTTGGGATTTAAAGACATTTGAAGCGATCGCTAACATAAGGGGACATTCCCAAGCAGTGAAGTCAGTTGCTTTTAGTCCCGATGGAAAACTTGTAGCAACCGCTAGCGATGATAAAACTATCAAAATCTGGGATGTCAACACCTACCAAGAAATTTTAACTTTAGTTGGACACTCCCGCCCTGTCAAATCAGTCACCTTTAGCTCAGATGGAAAGCTGTTAGCTAGTGGTAGCTGGGATAAAACAGTCAAAATCTGGGATGTTTATTCTGGCAAAGAAATTTGCACTCTGACGGGACATAAATTACAGGTGAGTGCAGTTGCATTTAGTCCGCAAGAAAAGCTTTTAGCAAGTGCTAGTTTTGACAGAACTATTAACTTGTGGAAGTTGTCTACAAATCAATTAAAAAACCACCCTTATCAAACACTTATAGGTCATACAGGGGCGGTTTTAACAGTCGCTTTCAGTCCCGATGGTCAAATTTTGGCGACGGGTAGCGATGATAACACTATTAAGTTGTGGGAGGTGAACACTGGTAAGTTAATTCTCACACTTTCCAGTCATTCCTGGTCGGTGGTAACACTAGCTTTCAGTGCTGATGGGGAAACGTTAATTAGTGGAAGTTGGGACAAGACAATTAAACTTTCTGGGGTCAACACAACAGCAGAAATTGCTACTTTATCTGGTCATGTAGACTCAGTGTTGACCGTTGCTGTCAGCCCTGTTGCACAACTGATTGCTAGCGGCAGCAGGGACAAGACAATCAAACTTTGGCAGCTTATAGAATCACAATCAACTTAATTATGCGATACTAGGCGTTGTTTTCAAACTGCCCGACACCCTTAAGGATGCGGCTATACGAACAAAGTCAGTCTACGCGGACTACGGAAAAAACTTTTTCAGCCTGGGTCGGCAGGCTTTGTTCGTATAGCCTCAGGCTTCCAGCCTGAAGGCTTTTGCGAGAGCGAAAATTAGGCGCTACCTGTGAAGGTAACTTCGGGAAACTTCAGTTGAGCCTCAGCCATCGGACGGTTTCTGCCTTCCTCTTGCCAGTAGTTGATTACTTCTGTTCCTTTGTTGAGCAACTCAACCCTATCGACATCAGTAATCCAATGTTTTAACTCAAGCTCTTTTTTTAGCTCTTCCCAGGCATCATTTCTGGGCCAGAAAAAGTACTTAGTCAAGGGACTTGTGCCTTTGCCGACAACTTGATCGACCGCCAAGGCGACGTTTTCATCCAACCACAAAATTTTTAAAATAAACTTGGTCAATCATACCTCCGCTAATTTGTGCACAATACTCACTAACTCGTGCGATCGCTTATTCTAACGCAATACTTGACAACTTGACTAAATAAGAATGGGAATGGGGACAATGCCCAATTAACAATCTAAAATCCAAAATCCAAAATTCGATGACTGAACAAACAAATCCGCTGGTTATTTTCGATATTGACGGTGTGATCCGCGATGTTGGCGGTTCCTATAGACGAGCGCTGGCAGATACTGTAGAGCATTTTACAGCAAATGCATATCGCCCTACACCACTAGATATTGACCAACTCAAGTCTGAAGGCATCTGGAATAACGATTGGGAAGCATCCCAAGAGTTCATTTACCGCTATTTTGAAAAATCTATACCCCGTGAGGAATTGCAACTTGACTACAGCACGATTGTTGCGTTTTTTCAATCGCGTTACCGAGGACCCAACCCTGACAATTGGACGGGTTATATCTGCGATGAGCCATTATTGTTACAGTCTAGCTATTTTGAGCAACTTACATTAGCTGGGATTGGCTGGGGCTTTTTTAGCGGTGCAACTCGCGCTTCTGCTACCTATGTTTTGCAAAAACGCCTCGGTTTAAAGTCACCTATATTAGTAGCGATGGAAGATGCACCGGGTAAACCAGACCCTACGGGACTTTTCGCGACTATTCGTCTGTTGACTCTTGACAAATTACAGCCAGTAATATACGCAGGAGATACGGTAGCAGATATGTACACAGTCCAGAAGGCGCGAAGTGTAGAGCCTGAGCGTACTTGGATTGGTGTAGGTATTTTACCGCCTCATGTGCAGGAGACGGTAGCGCGTCGTGATGCTTATGCCCAAACATTGCGAGAAGCGGGAGCGGCGATAATTTTGAGCAATGTGCAAGAATTAACATCAATGCAGATTCAGGAATTGTTGCGGTAATGCAAAAGACATCGACCGAATTGAACTATGCGTTGCCCCAAACCCTTGATTAGACGTAGCACTGCTACGTCTCTACATTGTTTTCTGGAGATGTCTAAAAGACATCTCCAGAAATAGACATCTCCAGAAATTAATTATGCGTTGCCCAAAACCCTTGTAGAGACGTAGCACTGCTACGTCTTTACCTCTTTTCCAACAGATGTCTAATGAACTATGCTTTGTCCAAAACCCTTGATTAGACGTAGCATTGCTACGTCTCTACGTATGACTCTGGAGATGTCTAAACCTAAATAAATTGTAAAGATGTTTGGATGGGTGACAAAAAAGACTTAGGCTAACACGAATCCCCAGAACGTTTATTAGCCTCTGGTAGCATCTGACCCAGATACCCGCCGACACCGACTTTCGCCAAGTCCCCAAAAGTCGGACGAAAATTATCGTCAGCTATAGCCAGTGCAAACGCCCCGACAACCAAAATAATTACAACCACCGATCTAACTGTCAGGCGTGAAAACACATGCTTAACCCTCAGCTTTT
>JAHHIJ010000022.1 GCA_019358985.1 Tolypothrix brevis GSE-NOS-MK-07-07A
CAACGATTCAAAGAAGTTTTTCAACAAGTTGGAGTTGTGATGAATGCAAATTCAGATCGATGGGATGATGCCGATTTTGGTGAAGTGCCGCACCAAATCGAGGCATCGGGACAATCGACAATTTTCTACGACGATAGCGTAGAGCCGCCTGCACCCGATAAATACGCAACAATTCCAGATTACGAACAAGCCCATGCTCAATGGGTGATAAAAAATGAACCAGAGGAAAAAAATATGACATTTCAATTTTCTGCAACCAATGCTATAGCTGACCAAATCGCCCAATTACAACAACAATTAAACCAACTTGTTGCATCTCTAAAGCCATTACAAGAGTGTCAGCAGAAAGCTGAGGAATTGCGATCGCAAGTCGCAGAATATGGCAACGAAATGGTAAACAAGGGAATCCCCCAAATTGATATCATCCGATATGCTCAAGCGCTTTATAGTGCTGTTAGCGGAACAGAATTTATAGATAGCGGTAGTGACGCGTTGGCGGAAGCCTTGTCGTCAGACATCGCTGCTCAAAATGAAGTTATTGCCAAATTGAAAAATGAAGCTGCAATCGCCCGAAATGAGGCAACGATGGCGTTAGCTTCCGAGCGCGATAGGATGAGCATTGAAACCACAAGGCATTTTACGGAGGAAGAATTCCTCCGTAAAGATGCCTTGAAACTGACAGTATTAGTTGAAAGTGCGATCACCGAACGAGATAATGCGATCGCGTTATTAGAAAGAGTTCAGAATGAAAATGTCAGCCTTGTTGAAGCACTTCAGCAATTGGAGGCGCTCACAGAAGATGTCGAATCCCAACAAACAGACGCAGCCACCAGGGGATAGCGGGAAGGATGGGAGCCGCGTCTCTTCAGAGCGCGGGGGAAATCCGACTCGTGCGAATTTATTCGCCTCCAATATTATCAACCATGATGAGGATCGTTTATATACCGTTCTATAGTATCAGCAGCAACGTTTCCAGCGGTTGAAAAAAAATAGCTACTAGTCCAGAGTGATGGCAGTCTTTTTAATTCTGGAAATTCCTTTCTTAGATAATTCGATGAGCGTCCTTTAAATGCTTTAACTACTTGGAATATTGCATCAGTTGGATGAATCTCTATAAATAAATGAATATGGTCTGGCGCAACTTCTAATGCGCGAATATTCCAGCCTTTTTCAGTAGCTAATTCTGAAAATATCTCGAAAATTCTATCCCTAATTTTTCCAACAAGTACTTTTTTTCTGCGTTTAGGTATCCAGACTAAATGAATCACGCTTAGTCCAATAGCATGATTATAATGTCGATATTCATAAGAGCTTTTTTTCATAGGATTAGGGCTTGACTTGCTTTTGATTGTAGATTAGTATACTGATATCGTCAATCCTGTCAACAAAATCAACCCGTGCAAATACGCTGGAAGTTCAAGCTACAACCAAATATTGGGCAGCAAGCCCTAATGTCTGAGTGGCTTGTTACTTTACGGAAACACAGAAATTATTGTTTAGCAGAACGTCAACACGGTTTTGAAACCAATAATCAGAAATCAGACGAGCTAGTGATGTACCAGTACGGTGCATTCTCAGATTTAGATACTCGACTTGAATACGGTTCTTATTGCCCTTTAACTTGCCCTATTGTTAAGCATGGGGTGATGTCTGCTGAGTTAACAAAAAACAGCAAGAAACATGGTTTAGCCTGGGGGAGCGCGGCTGACATTCAAAGTAAAAGAACAACTGAATTGCGCTCAGAGTCTGAATGGTATAGTCGGGTTAACTCAGATGTTTTGCAAGGTAATTTGGCTAAACTAGATACTGCTTATAATGGATTCTTTCAGCATAAAAGAGGGTTTCCAGCATTTCGCAAAGCAGCTAATTTTAAAACCTTTCAATTTAAGCCAGGACAAGTAAAGCTAACCGTTAATCGAACATCTAACAAGAAGCGATGCTATTCTCATGCCTACTTCCCATGTCTGGGTAATATGCGTTACTTAGATAGTCGAACTATTCCGATTGACGCTGAGATTAGAACAGTCACGGTAATTAAAGAAGCTGACGGATGGTACATGAGTGTATTGCTCAACCTACCAGAATCATTGCCTGATGTGTCAGATATTGAAACCGTATCCTCAGCAGTAGGTATTGATGTAGGGATTAACAAGTTAATTTCGCTCACTGATGGTTCGTTTATTGAAAATCCCAAGTTCGCAACTAATAAGAAAATTCGTCGTCAACTAAGAATTAGACAGCGCAGAGTTAATCGTAAAGTCAAGGGTTCTAAGAATCGCAAGAAAGCTGGTATAACAGTCGCTAAACTGCATAAAAAGATTGCTGACAAGCGAAATGCTCATCAATGGAAAGCAGCCAATAAAGTTGTTAGTACTGCTGCGGCGATTGTTCAAGAGGATCTAAATGTTAAAGCCATGAAGTCCCGGTGTAAGCCCAAGAGGGGGAAAGGACGATTCATGGCTAATGGACAATCTGCAAAGCGCGGATTAAACCGATCTATTTCTGATGCTAGTTGGGGCGAATTATTTTCCAAGATAGCTTGGTTAGCGTTGAAATCTGGTAAGCCGGTATCCATAGTCAACCCTAAGTTCACTTCTCAGGAATGTTCAAGTTGCCATCATGTAAGCTCTTCTAATAGAGATGGTGAGAAATTCATTTGTGAAAACTGCGGTCATATTGATCATGCCGACACTCAAGCTTCTCGAACGATTTTGGGTAGAGCTAATTTAAAATTTGTCAGTACAAGACATAAAAACCTACCTGCGGACTGCGGGGAAGTCACGCTTGTCAGAGATGATTCTGCCGAATTCGGCAAACAGAATCAGGGCAAGAACCGTACATCTAAGGTAGTACCTGAAAAACGGATATTAATTGAGCCGTTGCAATTGCAATTGTTTGATTAAGAATCCCCGTTCCCTTTAGGGCGGGGAGTGTCAAGGGACTTGATGTGGCTAATAAATCGGGGGACATTGTGATGAAGGAGTGTACGCATTTGTTCGCTGCTCATCTTCGCGCCTGGGAACTTTATAAATAAAATGCCCACTCTCCAGTCCCTCAAGCGTTGCCACTCGGAACATCAAAATTACTGCGATTATTGGGGGTTGCTCACGGCTACCGTTGAGGGCGGGGATGCGATGACTGATGCAATGAAACGCAAGCTGTTGCCTAACCCAGATGGTAGACCCGAAGCGGTGATGAAAGAACGGGTAAAATTAGCTACCTATTGTAATAAAATCGCTCCGATACTTTCACGGTTTAACTCGGAACTCTTCAAAAACCCCGCCACACCGACCGGGAGTGATGACCCTTTTTGGAGTGAGCAGTTTTTCAGTGGCGGTGCATTACTTGATGGTGACGACGACGGACGGGCTAGTTTTAACACCTTCCTGATGCAAGCGATGATGATGGGGCTGACCACCGGGAAGGCAGTAGCTCAGATTGATACAAAAAGGGCAATCGGCGCTGTCAGCAAGGCACAGCAACGAGAATCCGGCGAACTTAACCCCTATGTTATTCTGCATCCGAGGTCAGCATTGTGGGATTGGGATAGCGGGAGGGATGGATTTGATTTTGTCAAGTTACATCAATTTCGATTGGTGCGATCAGGATGGGAGGCTACACCCACGCCGGAACACGTTTTCACAATCTATTACCGTGAAAATGGTGCAGTGTTCACATCTAAATATGTAGTGAGAAAGATTGAGCGCGATTCTAAACCGCCACTTCCACAACCTTTCATTAGCTCGGTAACAGACCGCGATATATCTATAGAAGCAATTATAGAAGGGCAGCCGATATTTAATGTGGGGGGTAAATTTGAGTTTCCAATTGTGACTTTGACTTTACCCAAAGCACTGTGGATGGCTGCACAGTTGTTTGATTGTCAAAAAAGCTACTTCACCCAAACAGCAGCGCTTGAATACGCCCTGTACTCCAACAACTTTGCAATGCCGGTGATAACTGGGGTGGATGACGATGAAGACCCATTGGGGGGACGGTTGATGGGGGACGGGTATTATTTGACTTTGAAAACTGGACAAGGGATAACCACATTTGAACGTAGTGGTGCAAGTATTCAAACTGCTATAGCTTACCGCGCCGAAGTAAAACGCGATATATATGACGTGCTGCAACAAATAGCGATGAGTGCTAGTGATGGGGCTTCAATTATTGCTCGTAGTGGTGAATCGAAATCCGAAGACAGAAGACCTGAAGAGATTTTATTAGAACGCTACGGGCAAATTGTGAAGGAATTTCTTGTACAGGTGCTTAAGCCTGCCGCTATAGCACGGGGTGAAATAGTGGATTGGGCGGTCACTGGATACGACGATTTTTTGGGGTTTAATATCACTGATTTGCTCACCGATATGGAGGGGATAGAGAAAGCTGCTATTCCATCACCCACATTTAAAAAGGAAATTCAAAAGCACTTTGTTAAACGTGCAGCTAGGGTGTACGACCTCGATCAAAATGCAGTGGAGCGAAGTCTTGAAGAAATTGATGGTATTGAGGTTTGAAGCGTTACTATTCCTCGTCCATCTTCTTAGATGGGCGGGGTAGTTCATACATCAATTGCATCAGGTAAATAATTTGCCTTGACGAAATTATAAAATAGTTCCAACCCAGTGCCATAAAATAAATTAGTCATCGGGTTCGTTGAATCTTCCGCAAGCGTCGGCATTTCCATTTCGTAGGCAAAGTTTCTAATCGCTTGCCCGTCAATCATTGCTTGACTTGCCCACAAAGAAAGTCGAAAGTAAATTGTTGAGCCATCTCTCCAAAGTGCTTCTGTTACACGCAAATATCCATCAACGATAGTGATACTACCGGATGGATTTTCTTCACTGATTGGGACTTCCCAAGTAACGGTTGCTTGAATAGACATTATGGTGTTGCTCCTGCAATAATCGATATTGTTGGTGTACTCGTTCCTGTAAGGACTGTCAAGTTTGCCCTGACATAAAGGAAACATTTTGAAACAATAAATACTGCACTGCTATTTGTGGGGTCGGTTAAGGTAGCAAGGTTATACCAATTTACACCACTGCTCGTCATGCTCCCCTCTATCGCGCAGCTAATTGTGGAAACCGTTCCGCCAGAAATAATTAATTGTGCTGTGAGATTGGAATAAGTGCTGTATAAATTATTGCTTGCTCCTGCACCTATTGCGGTAACTCCGGTTAGCAGATTTAAGTTTGCAGTTCCCGGTGCAACCAAGCTTCTACCTAAACCGGGAGCAGCATTACCAGCACTTCTGCGTCTATCCCAAGTAGCACCGTTATACGCATATCCTGCGGCGATCGCTGCTGGGGAAGTAGGCAAAGTTAAAGATTCATTAAGTGCAACTGCTCCACTAAATTCTGTATCAACAGTATTTGAAGAGAGTGTTACAGATTGAGGACTGAAAAACGTTACCGTCTGAACTGGCAGTGAAGATGGGGCATTGTTGCTACATTGAACAATTGCGGCTACAGTCCCCGAAGTGTAGCCAGTGACGCGAACTCTAAAAAACCTTCCCTGCTTGGGAATCTGATATAAAGTGTTGAGGGTGATACTACTAAAAGCAATGGCGTTACCGTTGATCATGTAGTAGCCACCATTCGTAAAGGTGATGCCATCGTTAGAAAACTGAACTTGAATGCCTGCACTCCAAGCTCCAGTCAATTGCAAAGTTATCCAACTAAAATCACTAACATCTACAGATGCAATCACATCTGTGTTTATTGCATTGGCACTACCAGATAGATTAAGAATTGCACCAACAGTATTTGTTTTGATGCGATCGCTTACAAGGGCAGAAGGTAACTTTGCATTTACAGCAGCAATTGTCGTTTCTGTAGCAACAGCTCCAATTGTTCCTAAGTTTGCAGTAACAGCACCAGATATGGGTTGAGTCACACCACTGCCATCAATTTTAAGGCGATCGCTGACAAGTGCAGAAGGCAACTTATTACTTATTGCAGATAAAGCAATATCTAATTTTACAGATAATAATCTTTTGACAAAAGCAAGGAAACTAAAAGTTCCAGTGTCGGTTGTCGCTGCTGTATCCGTCGTACTTCCAAAGTTTGTAGAAAATGCCCCGTCACTAGAAAGCGTTACCGGGATTGATTGCGCCGCCGTTTTTGCTCCTAAAGTATTGGTGCGATCGCTTATTAATTGCTTTACCTCATCTTGTTTACTTCCAGTAGCCGGGTCGCTCGTCGTTTTACTATCAATCGAAGTTAACTTTGCTATCTCTTCTTGCTGATTAGCAGCACTGGCATCTCCACCGCCACCACTGCCCCCACCCCCAGAAACCGGAAGCGGATTATCGGAAGTGAATTCCTTTCTAATGGCTTTTGCAATATCACTGGACATAATTTTATATATTAAGTTACGAAGGAAGAAGTTCGTAGGAAGGAGGAAGAGGGATGAGTAACAAAGAAGTTTTCTAACCTTTCTTCCTTATTGTTATTATGCCCAGTAAAAAACCCTCGGTTGATTGAGGGTTGGCAGCGTCATGTATGTAACTTTAAAATGGCACGTCTGGGTCATCGTCGCCATCATTAGCTTTTTTCAAAGGTTTGTTATCACACGTCCAGTAGAAGGTTGGTAGTTTGATATCGAGTTTTAGAATACGTTTGCCTTTCCACCGCAATTCAAGTAATCCTACTTTGTCCCACTTGCAAAATATTTGCACCGGTGGAAACTGTCGGTAGGGCGTTTCTGGTGGTTTGTAGTTGCTGCGTTCCCCCATGTGAAGCAGCAATTTGTACACAGCTTTACAATCAGCTAGTGCGCGGTGTTCTCCGCCTCCGGGTAGTTTCTGCCACCTGTAATTACCGTAATAATCATTCCACGCGCCGTAGTATTGGGCGTACCAAAGCATTGCACACTCGGAATAGAATTTGATTGGTTCCAAGTTGTGCAGTTGGCAGCAGTAACGGATGATGTTGCAGTCGAAGGCTTCGTTGTAAATTATGACTTTTTTACCCTCAATCAGTTGTTTCAATTTAGGGTAAATATCGGGGAATGTGGGAGCATTCGCTACCATTTCATCGGTTATTTTGTGGATATAAGTTGACGATGAGGGTATTGGAATTGTGGGCTTTACGAGTGTGTTTAACAAGGGCTGTCCCCACTGTGTCATC
Source organism: Tolypothrix brevis GSE-NOS-MK-07-07A (assembly GCA_019358985.1). GTDB lineage: Bacteria > Cyanobacteriota > Cyanobacteriia > Cyanobacteriales > Nostocaceae > Hassallia > Hassallia brevis. The sequence goes on from JAHHIJ010000022.1 coordinate 7,134, forward strand.
ACGCAAATGTCCACTATCTCAGCATCGCCTAGTCCAGTGGTTTCTGTGTCGAGGATGAAGAATCTCTGGCTGTGTAAGAGATTGTATGCCCAGCTTTGTGCTTCTTGCTTGTCTTCTTTATCGTGGTATTCTGTCATTTTTCTTGGCATAATAAACAAGTTTGTCCGTTTGGGTGATATTTGCACTTTCGGTTCTTGGGAACCTTGTACAAATTCAATCGTAGCAACGCTTTTTTACGTTCCTCTAACCATATTTTATATGGCGTGTATTCACGACTACCAAAGGGGTAAGCTGCGTCAATTAGTGTTTTTAAGTTAGCGCCGGGTGGTGCTGATTTGATGGCATTATTGATGGCTTCAACACTCAAAGAACGCCAAATGCTAGGCTTAAATCTGCTCATTTATGTTCGTCTCCAAACGACTTAAACATTGTCGAAACATTTCCAAATTAAAGTTTAGAACCATTATCAAGAGGGTGCCGTGACTAGGGTAACGGCACCCTCTTGCTAGGTAATCTGGTCAATACGGCTTGCTTGATTTCTCATGCAAGCCCCGTCTATGAGTGAGCGGGGTTATTGACGAAAATCTTCGGAATTTAATTCTTGAAAACCGGGGTCGTAATTCTCTGTGTATTGCATGTGTTATAGGGAGTTGACCAGCCCCGTTGGGGCTAAACCTGCAACCCTTCTTCATGACACTCCCTGCTGTTTAAACTACTTGAATTAATTCGCAGTTTCTAGATTTCAAATAATCTAGAAACTGTGCAAGTTGTTCATCCTTTAAAAACTGTCTTGAGCGCACATGGAATAATTCAAATAATATACCTTTAGCCGCATCAATTGCAATATTTTTGTGTTTGATAATTGATTCAATCTCGGCATTTAACAGATTGCGGTCGTAGGCATTTGTTGAAATTGTTGGCTCGATTTCGATTCTTTTTTCTACTAACTTTGGCTGTTGAATAATTTCTACGTTTACTGCATTCCCCTCTTCATCAACTTGAGCGCCCATTTCTTCTAGGGTGTAGACGCAAACTCCCAGCAATACATCTGGGCAGTACCACCGCACACCATTAGAAAGTGCGCGAGAAAACAACATGTTGCGGGGAAATTTACGCCAGTTATCACCGTTAGCAACACCCGCTTTTTGAGCATCTTCTAGAGAAAAGGACGATTCACCAATCACTTCACCATTCTCATAAAAAACAACGGTGCAAACTTTTCCATCATGAGTTGTGATGCGGTAATTGTATTTACCGCTGCGCTTAACCGCAGCCGCCATTAAATTAGCACCAATAGTAGGCTTACCTTTGATGATGTGAATGCCCGTCATTGAAGCAACCGCACCAAAGCCCATTTCCAAGCCTGCCAACACTTTTACGCCAGCTTGAGCTGCTTCTTTGCTATCAGTGAAATAGCCAGACTTAGAAAGCATCACAGATAGTCTGCTTAAGTCTTCCATCGATTTGATTTGCAAAGTTCCAGTTACATTTTGCGGGATTAAATTACTCATTGTTTCATCCAAATTTTGAGTTTGATTTTACAAAAATTTAATGAGGTGCGGTCAAAAAGTGACCGCACCTTAACTCTAAGAAATTAGGCATTCCTCACGCCGCGAGCCACCTCTGCTGCACTGTGGGGCGTAGGTAGAGTAAGCTGCTTGCCCCACCAGGAGTGCAAGGCAAAACAATGTGGCGCATTTCTGCACCCATGCTGGCTGCTGGCTCTTCTGTTTTATTTGTGCCAGCTTCAATCCGCACTCGCGCCAATCGGCGTATTTTGTGCCGTCACCATTAGTCCAGAATTCTTCAAAATTATCCCAACTGCCATTATCCGAAAGCCAAATGTAGCCGATTAATTGGTTGTCGATCCTGAAAGCGTATTGCTGCCCTTTATCGTCTGTGTACTTGCAATCTTCAATCGTGCAAAGCTCGGTCTTTTCTTCTTCTTCAACTATTGGCAATGTGCCTTGTTTGTAGTGCCAGAGAATGTACCTTTCTGCCCTCGCTTGGGTATTCCAGCGAAATACTTCCTTGCCGCCTACAGCTACTACATAGCGCTGTGTCGAATGTTCGTCGTCGTAGTGGATAGTGGCAATTGTCTTGCCGACGACAGTTGCATCCCAGTCGTAAAAGCCGTCAGGTGAAGTGAATTCAACGTCTGGCTTACTGCTAGATAAAAATCTGGGGTTGGCATCGCCAAATGCCTCAATAATTTTTGGATTGTATAAATCCGAGACATATTTCTCTAGTTCCAATGGAGCCATTAGCGGTTTGTAATCGCGTTTTCCACAACGCGAGACGCTAAGGTGTTTGGCACCAAATTTAGCCTCAGATTCATATTTAATTTTGGCTTCCCCAGCAGAGGTGTCAATGATTAATTCTTCTCCAGCCAGCAGTCGAGCATAGGTTTTTTCAGCTTGCTGTCTCCATGAGGGTGCAATTTCTTCCGCCTGCTGTTGAATATATTGGTTAAGTTCAGATTGTGCCTGCCCAACAATTGCAATTGATTGTTGATAATCATCCGCCGCGATTTGATGCTTGCAGCGTACCCCTCTAAAATGCGCGTCTCCGCATTCGCATCGCTCCCTGGCATCGGGATGGTTGGGGCGGACTGCATAGTGGTTGCCATTGTCGGGATTGCGGACAATAAAAGTATTGCTGATTTGCTCGACCTCCAGGGGTCTGGATCGATCAATTCTCAGAATAGTTTTTTCCCGCGCCTGGGCAATCGCTAATTGAGGGGTGCTATGAGTCTGCTTGGTCAGGTCATTTGTCCAGCCATCTGCGCTGCTGTAGATTTTGAATAATGGCTCCTCAGTCAGGCTGTCAAAGACTTGGTAGGTTTTGTTGTCTTCAGTTTCTAGGTGGTAGCCAGGAATCGCGAGGTCTTGGGTAATATCATTTGCTTCTATGGAAATATCATCAGCTTTTGGCGATATAGCCGCTTCAATCATCTCCCAGGTAGCCGCAAAAGCCGCTTGCTTATCAGGCTGCTTTGCCCTCCAAAATATCGCTTGGCAGCCTTTGATGCCTTCGAGGGGTTGATTAAATAAGATGGGCTGGCTGAGATGGTAGGCATAGCATTCATTTTCAGCATCCCAAGTGCAGTCTGTAATTTGGGCGGCTCCGATTATCGCGCCGCGCTTGATTGTGTCCTTGGAGATGCCGTAAGTAGCGAAATAGTGGTCGGAATCCTTGGATTGAGAAGCATGAATTAAAATCCAGCCGCGTCTCTGGGTTGGTTGGCTGCGGTATTCGGCTTGCTTGATGCCCATGCAGATGGCGTAGGCGTGGGGTGCATGGATGCTGATAGCCTTGAGAAATTCGGGATATGATTGTGTCATGACGACCTTGCGAAAGGGTTTGTCTAAGGAGTGATCGTCTTGCTTGCGAGGCGGCGATCGCTTTCTTAATAGCCATAATAGCTACTATTAGTAGCTATGTCAATAGGATCTTTGAACTTTCTGCTTCCACAATTTCCAGCAATGGAAGCAAGGCGTAAGGATTGATAGAAAGCGCTTTACACATAGATAGCGCAAAGTCCAGGGGAACCGTAGCCGACTTCCCACTCATAATTTTTTTGATATTAGCAACCGAACACCCCACTCCGGATGAATTGAGGCTTTCGGCTATTTGATAGGAAGAACGACCTTTTATCAAATCCCTGAAAAGCTTTGCCCTGGCTTCTCCCCACGTCACACTACGAACGGACGACGCTAAAACATACATTCTTTTTATTTCGCTCAACTTAGCTACTCCCGGTATCTTAGCACTGATAGCTACTAACAGTGACTATGATGAAGCCTTGCGAAAACCTTAGCAACTGTGAATATTTGCTTAAGTTGCGGTAGGGCAAGTAGTATAGAGAACACAAATGAATACAATTACTTAGAATAGATTTTATGTTTAAAACTATTTCTGCAACTTTATTATTGTTGGCTAGTCTTGCCTCAAGCGCCCTGGCTGGTACTCCCTACCCTATTTACCCTACTCAAACTCAATATATTAGGTATGAAATCGAGTTAGAGCAATTTTTTACTAACTTTGCGGCAGATGGTGGTAAGTACTTCAGGACTAGCGATCGCCAACGCAGAAGAGATGGGCAGTTATTGTGCAGTATGCTGACGGCATATTCGGCAGAAGAATATCTCACCTCATCATTAGAGAGACACCGCCTGCTGTACAAGGACTCTCAGCAATTAAGAAGTGAAAATGCTTATACTCTGGGCGTTGCGACTGCTGCAATTGACACGATTTGCACAGAATATAGAGCAGGCTTTGTAGACTTTGTTCAAAAATATCAGCAAAAATAATGCAACTAAAATCTCTGCGGGAACTTGATAAACTTGTAGCAGAACAGATATTTGACTGGTGTGATTTTTGGGAGAATACCAGCAGCAGTGGCTATTACTATTTGATGGGCTACCCGCCACAAGAGCAAGCTATGGGCATTGATGGGGAACGTCAAGAAGTATGGAATTATTCAAGCGATATCGTGGCGGCGTGGTCAATCACCGAAAAGTTCTATTCTGCCAACATATCAAAGTTATCTAACGGCACTGAATTTGAAGCTTATTTAGTGACCACAGATGGTAAGACAAATATAGATGGTCACGCGAAAGCTAAGACCGTGGAAGTCGCTTTGTGCTTGGCGGCGTTGGAAGCTAAAGGTATTGAAGTAGAGTTGGAGTAATCATCCTAAGCAAAATCTATTACTCCTACTCCCGCCACTTTTAAACAAAATTCCCGTGTAGGGATAAAGCGATCGCCTTATCGCGGCTAGGTTTTTGTCTGGTCGTAATTGATATCCGTCTTTGTCGATGTTGCTGGGGTCGAGTGAAATGCACTCAAATTCTTCCAAAATCACCCCGACCCGCTCGACTTGTGACGGCGACTCGTTGATTGATGCGATCGCACTAATCAGCGCCTGCCTTACTGGGGTGTTGGTGTTAAATAAATCAGGTTCCAAGCGAGAACTACCCTCACCACCAACCACAACAGTAGTATCGCGCTGAGTAATTTCATACACCTCGAATAGCAGGTTTGTTTGATGGTCGGTGAGCATTACACTTTTGGCGACCAGTGCCAGGTGCCAGGCTCGTTGGTATCTGAATAAATTTTGGATGTTGCCCAAAGTACGCGAGTACCGTCTTCGTAGTCGTTTGTGCTATCAGTGAAGACTTGCAGGTTGCAATATCCTTTGGCAATTAATTCCGGTGCAACATCGCGCCATACCCTGACAACAATAGCGGGTCTTACTTCTCCAGCATTGCGTCCATCTGGCAAAACATAGTGGACTATTCGCCCTTCAGTTAATCCGGGAAATGGTTGCACTGATTGAGTCATGATGCTGTCTCCTTAGTGTTAATTTGGTAACTAATTTGTGAATCCAGTGTTACCCAAGCGACACCCGGAATCTTGGCAATGAGGGCTTCCACCATTTTGTAAGGTCGTCCTGTTTGTAGTTCTTTTCCTTGGGCGGTCGATAAGCCTAAGCGCTCAGTTAACTCCTTGAGGGACGCAGAGTTAACCAAAATAAAGCCTGCCCCCGGTGGTTGGTTATCAACTACTGGAGAATAGACTTTTTTTATTTCTTCCTCTCCTGACGGAGAGGCTGCGCCAACATCGGTTGTTACGGGTGGTGGCGGTTCTCTACGATAACCCTGTGCTAGAAAGTCGTTTTCCCGTCCTTCGGGAACATGCGTAGGCATACCGTACTGTGGTTCATAAAAAATTGGCATACAAATGAAGACCAATTGGTCTTAATAAAAGTTCATAAACTTAGAATTAAACCGCATTTACGAAAGTCGGTGATTTTAGAGCCAGTTAGCATATAAGCGGCGTTACGTTCGCTAACAGTTCCCAAGTCGTACTGCCCGGTGAAAACTTGAATACTTAGGCTAGTAGTTGGATCAACTATTGAGGCTGCGATCGCACCACTGCCGCGTCGGGGTTCAGCAATGCGGCGTGTAGCCATCACCAATCCTTCCATGTGGTTCACCGTATTAACTGAAGAGATGGTTGGGACACTAAATAAGTCTGTCCCTGGTGTGATATCTCCTACTGCTAACTTTGCGCCATTTGGAGCATAAGGAACAAGACTGATTACATTACCAGTAATTCGCAAAATCACACCGAATGCCGTTGCCTTAGTGCTAGTGCCAATTCTGGCTATTTGCCCAACTCCAACGTTTTGTAGTGCCGCACCTACAGTTAGGGTAAAATCTACTGCTCCAACGTATGTAATAGTAGCATTATCGGCATACCGAAAAGCAGTATTAGCCGCTACTGAGGCAATAGGTAAAGTAGCTTGCACACTGCCGGCGGTATCAAGGTCAGCAACTCCTGTTTGATTGCCTACTGTGTTACTACCACCCACCATAAATCCGTAGCGTTCGACGAAATCGCCTAATTGTAAGCCGCGTTGCAGGAGATTCCCACCACCAATACTTGTGGCTGCAAAACCTGTAACTACTACTGAATCACCAAGGAAAGCACCTTTGGCAGTGGATGAAATAATGGTGTAACGCTTAGTTGGCGGTACGTTTTCTTTATCTAGGTAAACATTTGCACCACGTAAGCCTTCATTACTGAAGTTGGTTAACTGCCCATTGCTATCTACACACGCACTAATGGCAATAGGGGGATGGTCGCCCAAATCCACGTTACCAGTGGCGGCGATGTTCCAAGTGCGGAACTGCGAGTACATATAACTATCATTAGGCGTAACAATAGCATCAGCCACTTGTCCCGCCGTTTCCTCTAAATAACGCTCCATTGTCTGCGTTGAGTCGTAGCCGTAGGACAAAAACCCGTCTGTCCATAGCCTTTCTAACTGAACATTTCCCGCGAAAAACTGAGCTTCAGTAAAGATGAAAGGTGCTACGCGGGGGTTGAGGTCGGTTGCTGTCCGGCGTTTGGGACGACGAATTTTTACCGAGTCGCCGCGTTCAAATGCCCCAGGCTCAAAATCCCGCACAGCAACGCGGGGATACATGACAGCGAGATTTAATTGAGTTAGGGCGCGTTGAGCGATCGCAGTTTCGAGTAGTGCGGTATTCGGTGAAAATGGCTGGGTTGGCATGGTAAATAAGGAAGAAGGAAGAAGGAAGAAGGAAGAAGGTTGAGGGAAGAATTTAATATCATCCAACTTCGGTCCTTCCTACTTCCTTCTTCCTTATTAGCTAGGTTTCCCATATTGACTTTCAAGCTCACTCACAAGTGCTTTTTGCGCCGCTTCGTCGTTGTTGTACTGGTTGTAGATATCTTGTGCGGTCTTACCTTCAAAGTTGTATTGAGATGGAGTGGCGCGGGTTCCCGTAGTTCCATCTGTACCGGTGCCACCACGGGGTACAGCAAAGTGGGCGAAATCTGTCTCCAGCATCTTAGGGAGAACGTCTTTAAAATCCAACTTGGTAGGCTCGTTAAATTTATCGACACCTTTCACAAAGTAGCGATCGCCTTCTTCTATCAGTAATCCACGTTTTTCAAGTAAGGTCAATAAATCTTCTTCCGTATTGGGACGCACCGTACCTAGAGATCGCATCGCATTCAATACTTCGCCCCGCATCTTGGTTTGACGGTCAGTTTCTCTGAGGGTTTTGGTTTCTTTATCGCGCTCGTCAAGCTGGGTTTGTAATCCAGTTAACTTGCCTTCGTATTCCTTTTTGATTTCAGCGAGTACCGCTTCACGTATTTTATCTGAGTCGGATTTGTCGTCTGTAGTCTGTTCGGCTTCGTATTCTTTCTTAACTTCACCGATGAAATCCAGTGAAGGCTTAATGTCTTTGAAACGTTCTTCAAGCAGAGTAGGTATAGAACTTGACAGCGTACCGAAGGCTTCTGAAAGCTTCTTATTGTCGTGCTGCTGCTTCTCTAATTGCTCGGTCAGCGGCTTTACGGCTTCACCAAACACATCTTTTACAGTGTCGGCTATGGCTTTTTGGATTTCGGGGTCTAGGGGCATACGGGAACTCTAGTAATGGTACTTGGTTTAATATTCCCTATGTCTCGTTTGGCGAAATTAAGAAGTAAATTTAGTAATCATAGTGAATCTACCTTTAATGAAGCTGAAGTAAGGCGAGATTCTAAAGGCAAGTTTGCTCCAAAGGACGCTGCTAAACAAATTGCATCAAAAACTAAGAGAACAAAAAAAGTTAGCGATTTAGATAAAGACTTTGACACGCTTGTAGAAGAAGTATTTCAAGAGCGATTTAAACGTTACAAAGAAGACGGTTCCTACAAGTACATGATTCTTGGTAACGGTAAACAATATGACGACATTGTAGCCTCCCACGGCAAAGAAGCGGCTGATAAAGCTTTTGAAGATCATATACGTAAATCTGCTAGTGGGATAGCTAAAGAATTAAAGAAAAGAGCCGTTCTTGAAGAAACTAGAACTGGCATTCTTAAAGGCAAGGACAAGCAATTAAAACGTGAACTCGCAGCGATGGATAAATTTTATCCACGTTTAAGATATCAAGAAACGCTTTACGAATTTAAAAGTAAAAATCCAAATGCCAACTTATTAGAACGATTGGAAGCGGAAGAAAAGCTAGATAAACAACTTAGTTACAATGGCACGATGCAGCGTGGAGCTAAACTTACTAAGAAACTCGATACAAAAATGTCCAAAGCTAAAACTGAAGACGAAAAGTTAACAATCATGGAAGGGCATCGTAATGAATTAATAAAAAATGGGATGCCCAGGCAGGATGCTATTGATTTAGTAGAAACCAAAGATTTTGATAATTCAGTTAAGAGCATGGGCAAATCAGTAACTCAAACCGCAGCCGCAGAATTCTATCAAATTGCTAGGGGATATGGTAGTTCTACTCTGCGTACTTTTAAGCGCGATACAGACAGAGCTTATGCTAATAAGCAAGAGAAAACTATTAATATTGGCGTTTTTCCAGATAAACATACTATTTATCATGAAATGGGACATCATGTTGAATTTGAAGATCCAAGAATAGCCGCTGCCGCTAGAGAATGGCGTGATAAACGCGCTACTGGAGAGGAGCAGTCGTTAAATAGTTTAGTTGAATATGGAACGTTTCGCGAGGATGAAAAAGCTAAACCAGATAAGTATATTAGTCCTTATGTTGGCAAGGTTTATCGTGATGGCTCGACTGAAGTTATTAGTATGGGAATCCAACATTTTCACTCTAAAGAATCAATGTTAGAGTTTTACGAACAAGATAGAGAACATTATCAATTTATTATGGGAGTGGCTCGACGTGATTAAATATGAAATTAAGGTTGGTAGCAGCACGATTTATGTTTCTTTAGCTGCTAAGTCTTCTAACGAAAGAGCAATGCTCGTTTATGAAGGCAATGATATTAGCGGTTTCAAGCTATTTCTAGAAAGTTCTTATGGGGCATTTGGGCATATTATAGGACAAGCAACAACGCCGATTGATTTACATTATGCAATGTCCAATCAAAAGCAGTTTGATGCAAGGTTGATTGAGGGAGAAATTACAAGTTACGACCCAGAAATACCAGATGATGCTGTTACTTAAGAACCAAATAAGTCCGAAAAACTTGTTTTCCACTAGAGCTAAACTCAACTATTTCTGCTTTTTGAGCTTTAGCACTTTTAAACGTACCTTTTTTTGAATGGGTAAAGCGTCCTTGGACATCTCGGTTTACTTGTGCTTCATTGAATTTTCGTTTGATAATAGCAAGGCGATTCATAACTATTTTTGTGAATCAAAAATAGTTATCCCTGACCGAAGTTTATTTTTAATTGCTTCTATTGATATATTCCAATTTCAAGTGAAGGCGGAAGACTTCCGGCGATCGCTTTTTACGCTGCCAGCCCTCCAGTCTTACGTTTACTTGCGTTGCTCCCGCGCTCCATTTTCTTAAACGGATAAATAGTATGTATTAAATACCCCGCTGCATCAGATAAGTGAGAAAGTAGCGGATTATCACTTTTGTTAATTGATTCTTCATTCCAAGTCACCTGCTCAAAATCCTTCACCAAGTTTTGGCAATTAGCAAAATGCACAAAACAGCGCGATTGCCGAAATAGTTGATTAACTGAGTGGATGCGGTTAACTACATAGGGGTTGCTGTCGGCGAATTTCCGCACCAAATACCCCCTACCACGTTGTTTAACTAAAGGTTCCAACCCTTGAAACACGATGTCCCAACTACTTAACTTGCTGGCAGCACTACGAGCGCGTCCCGTGGCATCACCAAATACTTGAATTTCTGGAGGGATGCCGTTTCTTTCTACCCAGTCTACGATTTGCTCGGTTAGCTCCCAGACATCGGAATCCATCAAAAACCATTCTTTGCAAAAGTGAATTTCGTTACCGCGTCGTTGGGCTGCGATCGCTACTGCGGGATTATAGTTAAAATCGAATGTCAGCAGTAACGGTAGGTTACGGTCATACTCCAGCAGCTGCGCGTCCTCTTCGTTTAAGCAGTGGTTAGCCCTTGAGAAATATTTGTAAATTATCCCCTGTACCGTGTTGATGAATTGTCCCATTACCTCTTGCTGGTAAAGTTCGTCACTGTAATTGGCTTCTAGGGACGCCACATAATCGTCACCCAAATAAGCGCGATTTTCGAGTGAAGACATCGACACCATTTGATAAATCCGCTTCAATTCGTCACTTCGAGTAGGATCGCCGAATTTATCCCAGAGGTAGTTATAGCCGACTGGTGACGTAGTGAGAATGCCTTGCCCCTTCAGATTGCCGGGTCCACGTCCCAAGCGTCCATCAATCGTCAAAAAGGCTTTTTCAGGTGAATATGCGAATTCATCACCCCAAAACCAACGAATTTGTAAACCGCGCCCTGCCTGGGTGCTTCCGGTAAATGCCGACGCGGAGAGAACGTACACAAAGGCTCGATCCGTCCCAATATAACAGCGCTGACAGTTGGTTATAGCTAATGCCTGGTCTTCTGGAGAATCTCGCCACGGCTCCAAAGGGATATTAAAATCTCGGCATACTTCCACCAACGCCAGAATTGTTGCCCTCGACAGCTGCCCGTAAGAATTTGCGCTTATCATCCCCCTAGATAAAGGAGCTAGCAAGGCACGGGAACAAGCCCAAATAGCACCTGCGTAACTCTTACCCCCGCCTATGCCACCTAATAAAGCTGCCCATCTGTGCTGTAACGGTTCCACAGATAGCCAGTTAGCCATCTCCAAAAACCGTGTTTGCCCACCTGGGTTAGGCTCGAAGTCCTCAAATAGTGTGATTCTACTCTCGCCTGACTCCATAGCTAACGCCTGTTGTGTCGCCATTTCTAAGTTTAATAATGCGCTCCATCCCGCCATTTGCTAATATATGTATAGATACTTTTAAATTTATGTCACGTAAATCTGAGTTCGACGTAAAAAAAGGTCTCTAATCCAGGCAGAAATGGGGTTGTATGGTTGTGGGTTAGATCAGGGTAAGCGCCAAAGTTTGATCAGGAAAAAAGTTTGCCTCTTGTAATGAATCTAAATCTTCTATCGTTAGATTTAATGAAGGCTTTTTATCTTGGTATGTATAAGCAATTAAACCAGAAATAACATTAACCATGAAATTACAAACGCTGCGGTGGCGAGTGTGTTGAATTTGGGAAATATTTTTTAATTGATCGTTAACTGTTTCTATCAGGGAACGCTTTCTTAATAAAATTTTATCGATTAAAGGCATGAAGCGATTTTTCATATTTTTTTTAATAGTTGTAATAAGTTGAAGATTTTGCTTTTGGAGAAGCTCAAATAATTTCTGGGAAATATATCCCCGGTCACCAAATAATTTACCAAACAAATTTTTCGTCATTTTTGGTACAGGTTTACGGTCATCTACGTTAGCGGGGGTAATCATAAAAGATAAAATCTCTCCCAATTCATTAATTATTAGATGTAACTTAAAACCGAAGTACCAGCCCAAAGAGCTCTTTCCCCAATTCGCTAAATTTTTGAACACTCGATTACGTTTAGCCCTTTGATTTATACATATTTCAAGGGAAGTTGAATCAATAAAGTTGATGCCAGTGCTGTGTCCACAACGCAGATGGAGATACCAACACAAAGGTATTAAAGCAGTTTTCTCCAATTCTACAAATCGGTTGTAACTTACTAGTTGAGGAAAATATTTTGGTAAAAAATTGCATACGTGCTTAGTATAATAATCCTTAAAGTTTCTATAAGATGATTGATGAAAATAAATAATTATTGTCATGACTTCGCTTAAGCATAAATTAAATTTTTTGTGACGTTTTCGCTCACTGTTTGGCAATAGTTCTTGCTGCCAAGTTTTTTCAAACTCTTTACAAAAATCATCGATGTCACAAAATAATTTTTCTAATTCCATATTTCCCTTTTATCAAACTTGAAATAATCACATAATCAATATAATATTTTACATAAAAACTACGACTTTAAATCATCAGGGGACAAGGTTTGTTCATAAATTTTTGAAATTATTTTGGCGATTGATATTCGTGCTGATTTTTTATGTTTGAGAATTTTTTTAGCTATTTCAATTGCTTGACTATAGCTAGGTATTGATTCTGTGACAAAATCAGATTTCCCTTCTCGACTTCCAATATTAGATTGTATGATTATTTCATGATTCTCTAATTCTGTTTTTGTGACAATTTCATAATCCCCGAAATTAGATTTAATCACAAATTCATTAACTGGGGATTTTGATTTTGTGTCTAATTCAATATTTTCGCCAGAATCAAGTCTACGAGCAAGCAACATTACTTGTGTCGCGATTAATTTTGGTACACGGATTGTAATCGTGTCTTTATTATTCCAAGTTGGTTTTCTGCCAGCATTTTCACGTCTTCCTCCCCTGAGATCCGGTTTTTGAGATTTTTTAGTACCCATCACCATAATGAATTCATCACAAATTCATTTTCCCACTTTGAGTGCCTAAATATGCATAAATACATCATATTCTCATTTGTGGAAGCTTGTTGATATCTAGCTAAAGGAACGTGTGTTGCTTAATCGCTTACTCTGTCTAGTTTTCAGACTTTTCCTTACGTCGAATTCAGGTCCTTATAACATGACACCATCTGATTTACGAGCTATTTCCATCCACGCACCTTTCGCCTACGCCATCTGTCTAGGGTTGAAGGATGAAGAGTACCGCACACAGCCAACTAAAATTAGGGGCTGGGTTTTGATACACAGCAGCAAAAATAAGGCTTCTGACGAATACTTCACCGATTACGGGATTGATAGCGCTACAGCTAAACGCGGCGCGATTATTGGGGCTTGCAAACTAATTGACTGCATTGGCATTTCTGGAGACTATGCTTATTGTCTGGAACGTCCTCTTTTATTTCCGCAAGCCTTGGAAGGAGTCAGGGGTCAGCAAAGCATATTTTGGGGAGTCAGCAAGAGCGCACCAGAGCGCGACTACGCTTTTAAATTGGCTTGGGAGATGATTCAATGCTTGAGCTAAAATGACTCTATTTAGAGGCAACTATGGCGGGATTAAAAGATATTTATGCCCTATCTCTCAGGGCAGATGCAGCCATAAGGATGGCGATTGGAGATTTAACAATACAATTAGCTTTCATAGATTTGGAATATAAAGGTAAACTCATAATCCATGCTTGTTCGTATGCCTCCAGAGAAGAAGAAGACGAATGCATAAAACGGATTACACAATTAAGTTTTTCACCAGAAGAAGTACCAACCAACAGTATTTTGGCTTGGGCGAAAATTAAAGAAATCAAAATTTACACGCCGCAAACTTTTGCTATTGATGCCAGGTTGCATGGTTATGGCATTGATTTAAATCAGTTTCTTGCTACTGAAGGCTGGCAAGGCAAAACAGTGTACGGCTACGTATTGGAAGAACATCATTATCTCAGCCTACCGATTATGGGTGTTGGTAGCGAGTATCAGCATGGTGATTGGTGGCAAGCGGAAACACCGTTTGAGATTTTGTGTTTCAAACGGTGTTTTGATGCGGAATCCGTAGATATAGCCCAATCGGTGGGGTATTAAATTCCTAACCGACGTGCAGCTCCTCTAGCTGCTGCCCGTTCGCCTCGAGTTGTACCTCTTCTAACTAATTCACGAATAGCATTGGCGCGGCGTGGCGAAACTGCGGCACCTCTGGCTACGGTTCTTGGTGCCGAACGAGAGCCGCGCCTACCACGCCCAGCGCCAGCAGAACGGGCATTATCAGCACCAGAACTTCCACCGCGACGGCGAGAACCGCCTCTTGCTACTAATCCACTACTAACGCCAATCCCTGGAAGATTTATGACTCGATTTCCCCCACCTAGTCCCGAAGTTTGGGAAGCGACTCTGGCAGCACGACGAGCTTGCCGCGCTGGAACACTAACACCTACTAATCCCCCACCTCTATTACGGGTTCCACCACGAGCAGTGCGTACCCTTCCTGTGGAAAGGTTCTGACCAAACCCGCCCCCCCCAGTCCTTCTGCCTCCACCTGATCTAGCCATAATGGAATCCTAGTTTTGTAATGTTACATATTTAGGTTTCCCGATGGTTCTTCTGTCAAGACATAAAACGCTTTATTACGAGTTGACTACGGACGATGGAGAAATAGTTGGCGGCGTTTTTGCTGTTGACCACCATCAATATATTGAAATTGTTGATTTGTTTGTAAATAAACAGTTTCAAGGGCAGAAATATGGGCGATCGCTCTTTAGGGATGTTTTAAATACCTACCCCTACAGCACAATTTGTCTGCGTTGTAAAGCTTTTGATGATGGGTTAAGTCAAGATGAATTAGCAGAGTGGTATCGGCGCTGGGATTTTGAAGATGGTTCGCCGTTTCATGAGGGGGATGGGTGGATGCATAAAAGTCAACGCCGAATTTAAGTTTTTTTTGTCATAAACCGGGCTTGAATTTCTGGAAATAGTTCACACAATTCTGCCAACTGCACGGGGGCGTAAAATGCCAGCCATTTGTAATACTGCGAACATAATATTTCTGGCGTGCAGTACCAGAGAGTACGGGGAAAAGCTTTATTACCCTTTTTTTGGGGTATTTGGTGCATTGAATAAATAGGTGAAATCGGGGCATCTTCACTTACTAGTAATGCCCACACATCGATATCCTTCCATTCACCTATGGGTAAAGCACGGACATAAGGAAGTGCATCTTTGTCATCTTGATCGTGAAACTGAAACATGCCTTCTCGACTTATTTCAAAAGCTCTCTCCATGCCTTCACCACCCCGATTACCCCACAAATACATTACATTTTCTTCACCTTCACCGTAGAGATGGTGAAATTGGTACAATGCTTCGTATGTAATACTTTCTGCCACTCCCCCCCAATCCCAAAAGTTGAGAAGCTTACCTTCTTTGGTGCGTAATCCGTAGGTATTGCCCCAGTCAAGATAAGAACGAATTATCTGGGAAAATGGGCGGTCTGTGATGTAGTCTTCAAAGTAAAATTCACCTAAATATTCTTGCCATTCAATCTCTACTAAATAATGTTGGGGTAATTCTGCCCCATTTTTAATAATAAGATGCGTGTAATTGAGTTCGGCTAACTCCAAAATTAACGCAGTTGCCATTGAGTCTTTGCCATAGCCAAACCACAGCCCAGGCGGTATGTTTTGATTTACTCGCGGATCGGCATACCATTGCTGTACACGGGCTATTGTCTTGGCTTTTAGTTTTTTGAATTGGTCGGTTTTGGCGTGGGCAGCGGCGGCGGCATAGCGAGATGGGGGGAGTGCTTCAAATATTCTCATGTTGGTTCGCCTTGCTTGCATCCAGACTCTTGGCTACTCCTGCCCTTTTTGGGCTTTGCGCGTGAGCAAAGCGTATCACCTCTGGCTTGACCAACACCATAAAAATATATACCACAATTTATACAGAATTTATCGCCTAAACCTGTGTCAGACATTTCCAAAGCATCAAGAACATCAGAGGAGCGATCGCACCGAGGGCATTTAGTCATTGACATCCACTAGCTCAATCTCTGTTTCAAATGGTGGGGCGCACGTTGGAAATTGCATCAATTCCCCAAAAATACCCATTAACTCCCAAAGTTGCCAAGTTGAATATCCCTGCTCATCCTCCTCAACAGGACGGCGAGGAAATAAGCTTTCATACTTCCCATGAATCTTTTTATGTCGCTCAACCAAGTGATTTCTCCCAACATCCGTTAGCTTTATTTTTACCTTTTGGTTAAGATTTATTGATTCCACAAATCTCCTTCTAACGCATCTTCTTGGATTTCTTCTGAGATGGGTTCACTAGACACAGTTTCGTCTTCTTGCGCTTCATCAATTAATGCCTGTAACTGTTCAATTGGTAAATCTGCATCCAATTTTAACTGCTGGATACACGATAAAGCTAATTCCCGTGCCACGCGATCGCCTGAATTTTTCAGCACTGCCACGATAAATGCCTTGCAAATTTCCAACTGACGGCGAACATCACCCATCTTGCTAAGTCGCATTGCCCCGTCAGCTAACACAAGCGTACCTTGGAAAGCGCGTAGCATCCCGTCTAAATCAAGTCCCAGCAGCCGAAGTTTCAATTCGTCTACAAATTCAGCAGTAAGCTCGCCCTGCTCCACTAGCACCTCACAAGCTTGAAGTAAGGTTTTAGCCTCCTTCCCAAACTTACCCGCACCCTCGATTTGACTAATTACCCGACCGTGAGCCACATAAAAAGTCTCACGAATTATGGTTTCATAGTCGTAATTTTGAGAGTCAACAAAAGCATCACGCCACTTTCCCGTTAATTTTTTTCCATACAACGATTCATTATTGGTCATTCACTGCAACAGCCTTTAACTACCTCAGCAATAACGCGGCTAACTTCTTGCATTGTCCGACTGCGACGACCATGTTTAAAGTTGTTTTGGCTACTTTTAGCTTTGCCTTCTTCTGTGCGTGGACCGGTTGATTTTTCCCAAGGTTTAGCAGCTTTAATCCGTTGTCTTGCAGCCTCAATAAATTCAGGTGATAAATTGCGGCGGTATTTTTTTATAGGGTATTTTTTGGAATTGAATTCGGCTAGGAACTTCTCAATATCAAACATTTTCTTGTTGATTAACAATAAATCTTACTGCTTCTAGAATAGTCTGCGATCGCCACTGTTGTGCTAGTCCTTCTCTAGGAATCTTGAGTTTATCGGCAGTCAATGCTATCAGCTCTTTAAATTCATCCAACACCTCTTTGTCCAAATACACCAAAAACCGCGTTTGTTCATCTGACGGGTTGTAACTCGCTGATTCAACTTCAGCCAATACCCCATCAAGAATTTCTGTAGTATCAACGGTTACTATTTCATTGTTACCCGTGGTGTAGTCGGTTGAGGAGCGTGCTTCAACATCAACCGTGTTGCCAGAGTAGTCGGTAGCATCAGGGCGTTCAAAATGCTCCTTATCTTGATAATCAAATTCGTCTTCCGGTTCTTCCTCCTTCCTTACTAAAAAAGCTTGCATGAAATTGTTAGCAGTGGAGGTGTCCCAGCCTGCTGTTTTAATTTGGTGCTTGGGCATTTGTGCCAGAATCGCCGCAATTTTACCGGGGTCATCCCGTCCATCGTGGGAGGTGTTGTTAAGCCGCAGTAGTGCCGATTTTTGGCTGAGGGCATCAAGTGTTGCTGGGATAACAGGAGTTTTCGACCAATAGTCACTGCAAAATCGCCCTTGATGCTTGGTAGCTATTTTGTCTCTACCAGTACCTTTTATCCAGCGATTCCACTCAGTTGTGAAGAAATCTTCATTTTGCCGTGACAGCCAATCAGCCCCGATAGTTCTGCCGTGACCTGAGATGAGGTATCCCAGACTACCATCTAGGTTTTGCTGGATACTTGGGTAGGTTAACCAACCAAAGTCTAGCAAGCTTTCGCGTATCCAGGGTAAATCATGTTCTTCGGTATGTTCGCGGGGATTTTCGGGGTGGAATTTTTCGATGATGGTGTGGGTAGGAAGCCACATTACCTCATTCGCTTGGCTCATTTTTTCACCTCTGTTGCTACAGCTTCTTGACTACGCTGCATTGCTTCATTTAACTTAAGTAATGCTGTATCTAGCTGTGGAGACTGCGAACAGTTTTTAGTCAGCCATTCGGCAAGACAATTAAATCTACCAATTAATTGCCATTGTTGTTGTACAGGTGTCATTAGTTTTCTCGAAATTTTTATACTCTTAATATCATAAGATTTCGCCCAAAGATAAATCGTGCTATGGTCGATTCCAAGATAGGTTTCACACCAGTGCAGGCTTTTACCTTCCTTGATATGTAACAAAGCTTTATGTTTAATCTCTTCCCCATACCCACGCCTGCCTACTGGTAACGGATTCTCTACAAATTGATGACCACAGGATTTGCAGAGGTATGATTGTTTACCAGTACGTTTCCCGTTTTTGATGGTTTCATACTTGCCGCAACTAGGGCATTTCACGCGCCCTTGAGTAATTGACCGTAATAATTGTATAGATTCGGTTTCAATTCTTTTGATTTCGCTTAGTTTCAACGAATACTCACGCGCAACTTCTTTTATGGGAATTACTTCTATGTATATACTACGGATAATGGCAGCGTGTTGTGGCGGGAGTTGAGACAGTAGCGGTTCCCACTCAAAATCATCATCCACGGCATTATCAGTTAGCGACTGGGGTAACTCTAGCAAATGCTGTGTACACGCTACTGCTGACTCTTGGGCTAATTCTAATTCTATATCAAGTGCTGCTGCTGCCTGGATATAGGGTATACCTTCATTTTTAGAATGCCGATTAACTTTTTGATAAGTTTCTTGCAGCTTTCGGGGTATCTTCACCAAATGCCCTTTATCGCGTAGCCATTGTAGTATTCCACCTTGGATGAAAGGGATAGCCAAGGTGGAGAATTTGCGGTTTTTGGTAGGGTCGAACCGTTCCACTGCTTTGATTAATCCCAAAATACCAACTTGTACCAATTCTTCAAAGGGCAGCGTGCAGTAGTTTGTCATTTTGTGAGCAGTCATGTGGACTAAGCCCGTGTTTTGCTCAACTAAAATGTTGCGGAGACGGATATCTTTGTTTTGATGATACTCAAGAAATATTACTTCATTATCTAAATATGTCGTGCAAACCATTTCACCCTAATATCCGAATGACTTTCACAATAAGCGTAGAGGGGCAATTCACCACTGACCCGGAAACTGGAAATCCGGTACAGGTGACAGTCCCTTACCAAGTAGAAGCATGGTTGCAGGGTAATAACAGCGTAAAACCTGAACCTGGAAGTAACCCTAACATGGTTATGCTACAGGGATATTCCGTAAAACCACGGATTTTACCAAACGAAATAATCTATAAACAATCTGAAGCAGTTGCAGTTTACATAGACCCCTTAACTGGGAATCAGCACCAAGGGAAATTTACACTCAAGCCAAAGTTTGACAGTAACCGTCCTCGTGTTGCTAAAGCATTGGCAAGAGGGATTGGAACCCAGATGGAGGGGACATTTGAATGGAGTTAAGCCGAGAGCAAGAATTTAAGATTTGTAGTTTCAATCAGCAAGTCAAATATTTGACCGAAATTGAAGTTAAACAAAAATTGGTGGAGATGTACCAAAGGATGATTATTCTACAAAATCATTATCAGCGGGAAATCAAAAAAACGTGGTTGATTAATGATGTGGGAAAATAATTTTGTCCTACCCTGTCCTACTATGTCTACAAGTATGGATATTAACCAAGTCGCTGAATATCTGGGTGTTTCCCACAAAACAGTTCGCCGTTACGTCAAGGCTGGAAAGCTTAAGGTAAAGTATGTTGAGGGTAAGGGAGTATACGATCAAGCCGAGGTAGAAGCGTTAAAACTTGACAAGCAAACACCCGTACACCGTGTTTTCCCATCGGTGGAGGAGGACATTCAATTGTCCCAGTTTGTCCCACCAGAAATTGAGGGTCGAATTATACATCGACAGCAAGGGTTTGAAGAATATTATACTCTGCGATATTTGGAAATAAAGTTAACGCTGACTATAGAAGAGTGCGCGATGATATCAGGTTTTTCTAAGGCTGGGTTAAGGAGTGCGGTAAAATCGGGAACATTAAAAGCAATAAAATATGGTGGTCGCTGGAGAGTGCGATCGCGTGATTTAGAGGAATACGTAAAATGCCTATTTGGAGATCGTGGACACCCCCACAACTGACTATCACCACCGCAACGTACCGATGGACAGCACCCTACGCCTATGATGTTCATGAGCGTCAGGGAAATCGCTGGACTGATAGAGGGTTATCGGGGAGTAATTTACCTGCTGAGTTTGCCACAAATTACCAAACTACCCACAATCTAGATTCGGCATTTACCATGACTGCTAATTACCTCAATCTACGTTTTTTACAAGAGTGTCCGGTTCGTAGTGGTCAGTTGAAAGCGTCGCAATCGATAACATTTTCTTAGCTTGAACAATTGTTCCTAGAAGCAGGAAAATATGCCCCAACACATCCACACCACCGCCCAACTCCGAAGCGCTCTTGCCGATTTACTTTTCGCCGAACTAGGGAATTTTGCCAACAATCAACCCGCCATCTGGGTTGAACCACCATCTACACCCAAAGGTGGCGCGAGTGGTGGTGTGGAGGTGAGTATTTCTCGGTTCAAGAATGTTTCTAGTAGTTCGCTGATGCTAAACAATCAACAAGAACAGCGCTACGAATGGATTGTAGCGGTGAAATTATATGAGCGCACCCCTGAAGCTTACAGCAAATTCAACAGCGCTATTGAAAAAATGCGGCGTTACTTCCCCAGGAGGCGAGAGACGGTATCACCTTACAGTGAAGAGGAGAATTTGATTGCTACGTTTCGACTGAGTGAATTGGAAGTTATCAATAGTTACGTTTAACTTCTTGCTGTTATTCTCAATAAATAAGTCTGCGTTGCCTAACTATATCAGGATAAGCGCAGATTTCATTGAAAAATCTTTCAACATCTATTGACATTTATTATTAATTATGCTATAATAGAGAAAAGGGGGAAAATCTCTTCAATCCCCCCCTCACTACAGACTTTAAATCATGGCGATTCAACATCTTCTCACTTTGGCTATCGAAGCTATCTTCTATTGCTTCACCGCTTTCATGGCAATAGACATCTTCATCCGCTACACTGCTCCATTTTCAGTCCCGCCATTGCCTAAGAAGACAAAAAACCCCAAACCCCAGAGTCTGGACGAGCTTGAAAACGACGGGATTTATAATTTCGGACTCGCCTTGGCGCTCTCAGACCCCGACTAACGCGGACTTTGGGGGCAGCGCGATCGCGCTGCCCCGGCAATATCAAACAATCAACGCTATACTCTGCACACTTCCGACCACTACACTCCTTAGTTGGCATCACGCCTGGGGCAATGCGATCGCGATTATGTAATCCCAAATGGAATCTACGAAAAGCGCTAGCGCAACAAGGTAGCTGGGACAGATCGAAAAATGCTAAGACCCGCACCCCGCTAGAGTTTGTCACCACGGCGATGGTTCCGGAGTCGCTGGTTCCTTTGGAAAAGTCGCCCTCCTCAATAATCAAAGAAAGGTTGGCGACGGTTCGATCCTTGGCAAATATATCTATAGGAGCAGAACCCAAAAGGCTTATTAGGGTTGCGTTGAGTGTCGAGGAGGGCGATCGCTAATTAAGTGAATCTGCGATCGCCTACCTGAAAATTGCTGTAATCAATACTGGATACTTATTCCCCACTTGCTAGCCTGACAAACATTTCTTCAAAACTTAATCCTTCTTGTGATGCTTGAAAAGCTATCAACTCGCACCATTCAGGAGTAAGTCGGCGTATTGATGCCGACAACAAACTGGCTGAATCAGCTGCCATACCTCTTTTTTTAACGGCAGCAGCAGCTTTCAAAACCCAGTAGTCCATATCTGCTAACTTAGCTGTTTGCACTCGTGTATCGTCTATTTTTGGCAGCCTAGCAGCTATTTCATCCCAGTTTGGAACTTCCATATTACTTTCTCATAGCTTTTTATCTGCCGTTATATTACTATAATCCTAGAAAAAGATGCGCCCAGTGCTGACGACACCGGACGACTTCCCCACCATCAGAAACTACCTGACAGAGGAGCAATTCAAGTATGACTCCAATTGAGCTTCAAATAAAGTGGAATTTATCAAACACAGAGCTTGCGATCGCAATTCGCAAGACAGAAGAAACTATCAAGGCGTACAAGGTTAGGAAGTCAGCGCGATCGCACCGCAACCCGCCACAAAGCACTATTTTGTTGTGTGAATTACTAGATAAAGAATGGGAAGCAGCAGGCACGGCACAGATACGTCTAGTTGCCGCATAGGTACAAAGTAACCGACAAAGTAGATTGCCCGCACCGTGCGGGTTTCTTATTGTGATAGTGCAACCACAAAAACTTGCACTATGGACAGCACAACGCATTTACAGACACTTGAAAACTCCCTTAATCCCCGCGACCCTCAGACAGTCGCCCTCAAAAACCTCAAAGCGGTAAACAACCGATTGATTGATGCGATCGCAGAAGCTCACGAATCATTGTTAAAATCCGCCGGCTCATCCAGCGAACCAGACAAAATCTTGAGTGCTTGCAGTATCCTTGCCCAGGCTTTGGCAGAAGTAGCAAAGGTTTAGTTTTGTTTCAATTGTTGCAAAAGCTGCCTCATGTATGCATTGTGAAAAGCGATCGCATTCAGTGCAGACAACGAAGCATCAATACTTCCAAAACTGCCTAAACCCAGCACGATAGTGCAATGCGATCGCACTCTCACCTATTGCTTCAAAGCGATCGCACTTCACAGATTGCAACTTCCTTCAAACCCGTTGCAGCAAGCATTGTAAAAATCGAGTTCAAAAACAGAGAAATTTTTATGGCGAGAGAGGGGGAAACCCACAGAAAAATCTTTGAATCGCAGTTTGGGAAACCAGTTAGAGCGCAAGCCTGGAATGCGATCGCACTCCAGATGAAAGAAGCTCAAATGCCTTTCACTGTCGAAAATTTAAAGTTTGTTGCCAAATGCAAAAGGATTGCCAATTACCACAGAGTCAAGTCACCGGTTCTCAAAAATGTCATCACAGCAGCTGCCCAATTGGGAGAGGAGGCATACGGCTTTCAAATTCTCCAATGCGTCTTCCGACTTAAACCTGGGCTGACGCGAGACAAGTTTTATCGAGCATTCCGCACCTCTGGTATCCCCTTCAAACAGTCCTTTCAGTTCAAAATCCCTGAGCTAGGGGAAGTCCTTTACAAAATATTCGTGGAAAGATGAACCAAAATAAAGTCAAAGTTATTCAGTCGCAGTTGAAGCGTCGCGGGACGAGCATGTCCTTGGCAGATATCAGGGACGCTCTAGCACTGTCCTACGGTGAGGATGTAGAAATCGACGACGAAATTGTTGCCGCAACTGTAGAAAAATTAATTGGCAGTGCAGTGGTTGAATCAAGTAGCGCCATGACTGTGGAAGAAAAACCAGAATTAATTACAACCAATATAGAAAAAGAAAAAATAGTTATTTCGGTAGCTCAACAAATTAATGTGTCGTTGCCGATTGAAGCAATCAAGCAAATAGCATCAAGTATTGATTGGGCAATTGATTCTCGTTCCGCCTTAATGAAAGAACTGCGGAGTGCAATTCAAGCTTGGGCAGATCATAAATTAGCAGAAGCTCAAAAAATAAGTGATGAAATTCGCGAAGAAACTAATCAATTATTTGTAGATGTTTCTCAAACAATTAATAATGCGATCGCTTCTGACAACGAATTGTTTGAAATCAAAGCTATGGAAATGAAGAGCGTAGTAGACCAAGCTGTTGAAACTTTTCGGACTTCCCATAAAGAAATCCTTGATATTTTCAAGATTCCAGCTTGAAGAAATTGAATCTTACACAAAGTCACACAAGTTGAACTTGCTATTGCTTGTGCTTGCATTTCCACTTCTACTATTAACTTTCCAAAATATTTTGTATGGCAACCCCCAAACACATCAAAACCCGTATCAACACCAACACCAAAGCAGGTAGCGCTGCTGCTAGAGTAACCGGATTTAGTCCACAAGAATTAGAGCAAATATTGAAAGGCGATCGCGTCGCCATCAAAAAGCTGCGTGACTGCTATTACGAGTCAAGAATGGCTGAATTAACTTTGCCGATGATGGAAGAAACTATTCCCAAAAGCATTGAGGTTAATAAACGGTGGAATCAGCTATTAGGAAAGTACGTTGCCCAAGGTAGCGCGGCTGATTTAGCTATTGAATCATCTGCGACCCAGGCATCTTTTGCAAACATGAAATATGTTCATGGGACAAAAGAGCTAAAAGAAGGATTTCAAGCGCAAGTGGAAATTGAGCGGGAACGGCATAGCAACCAAATTGATTATCAACGAGCTAAATTCTACGTTGATATGGTTTTTCAAAATGTTGATGCTGACACTAGGCAATTTGAGCAGGGGAAACGAGTAGCAGTAGCCCAACTAGTGGCAGATGAAGCTTATGAAATGGAATCAACTGTGGCAGTTTGGGAACACGGAACCCTTGACCATATCAAGCGCAAGAACTATGAATCGCATCTAACCAAGCCAGGAAACATCTGGCGCAGAATGAAAAATGCTTTGGGGATTTAACTTTGACAACTTTTTGCGCCTTCTTCATCTACTGTCTTTCATTAAATCAATCTGTTAATTCCGTCCAACCAGTAACGGTTCAACCCGTTACTTCCCAAAAAAAACCAGCACCTATTCAGCCTAAACGCCCTAACGCACAAACATGTAAAAAGTTTCAATACGATCCGAATCATAAGTATTTAGCTACAATTTCTTCCGCAGAACTTCAAAAGGAATGGGAGTTGTATCAAGAGTGGGAAAAATCTGGATGCGGCTTTAACGATTATTATGAAAACCGAATTTGAGTATGCATCTAATTGGCAAAATACTCGCAGAAAAACTTTAAAACTGATGCCAAGATGTACCTGTAATCCACTGCACAAAGCATCAATTGTTCACCACTTAAAATACAAGCGATCGCTCTTACGTCGGTTATTTGGTTGTTTCTTGTTACATAATCCTTTTCAAGCTTCGGTATCAGGCTACGAGATTCTTGGTTGGGACATCGTACCCGTGTGCAGCAGCTGTCACGAAAATAGTTATGGTCGAAGTCTCAATCACAAGAGTGTCCATTACACAAAAGTTTGGAAACAGAAAGGCGGATTAAATAATCACAACACATTCTTTTTTACGTGGAAGATGCGGTTTCTATTTTGGATTTGGATTAGTTTATTAATGCCATTAAGATGTTGCCATCAATTGATGAAATCGTTGAAGAAAGAGAAGAAAGCGAGGTAGAGAAAGTCTATACTGACTACCTCGAAAGACTGGAAATGTCGCGCTTATCAACTGAAGCTGCATTTGATTTTATTCGCAATTGTTTAATTTCGCTAACAGCAAATACCGCGAATACAGCAATGATCTACGTCTGTATCGACTTTGGAATGCACTGGTTATCAGCCTCTATGTTTGGTTTCGGATTGGGCTTGATTCCGGTGGCATATCACCTCAATAATGCTGGTATTGATTTAAGTAGTGAATTTAAAGTGAAAAAGATTGGTGCGTTAATAGTAGCTGGCGGCTGCCTAGTCGCTGCATTTAATGTTAGTTATCAGTCAGGGGGAGAAAAGCGAACTCTAATTGATTTTACGAATAAAGGATTGATGGAATCTTCGCGAGAAGTTGCCAACTATGAAGTCAAATTTAGCCCGTGGGATGGGGTTAATTTTTGGTTTTCGTATCATTCCATGCAAGCGGTAGGGAGTGGGTTAATCCCTGCTTTATTGGGTGCGATCGCAATGAAATATTTAAGAGGCAGGCGATAAGTGGAATGGTTAAAACTATTTAAGCAGCAAAATCAAGCCGCACTAATTATGTGCGGTTTTCTTGCAGCGTCGGGAATAGTAGCGCAAGTTTATTCGTTGTCCGGGACTAAATACGATGTAATTGAATATTGTTTTAAACCCCACAGAATTAATAATAAAAAAGCTAAATACTGCACTGACGATAAAAAGTATATTGCTCCTTTGGGATTTTACGAGCAAGAGAAATATGCTCCCGCAAACCCGCGTTTTCAGCGGGAGGATATATTTGTACTCTCAGATAAAATGACGCGGTTGCGGACGATTCCAGCGACAAATCCGCAAGCTAAGAACTATGCGATCGCTGGATTGATATTAGAAATTGCTGCTACATTTTTAATTTCTCAAAGAGCTAAACGTTATAAGCGGGAATTTGCCGCTTATTTTGAGCAATTAAAAACTGATTTAAATCAAGAAATTAAACTTAACGAACAAAAGCGATCGCTCTTCAACCATAAAGTTGCGGTTGAAACTGAATATATCAAAGATGCCATTACCGACCGCGACGCTGTACAGCGCTATCAAGATAAACCGCCAGAGTTGCGCGAATTTGAGTCACAGCAAGCTCGTCTCCATAACGAAGTAGTAGAACTTCAAAGGCAAGTACAATTAGCTAAATTTAAGGCTGAGATAGCCAAATTAGAGGCAGATGAAGCTAAATTTAAAAGTGAAGCTTCTCGACATTTGAGTGCAACGGCTGACCCCTTAGAGTTGGCAGAAGAAATTGATTATAAAGCTTTATGCCCTGGAAAAGTAGGAGAGCTTGAATTTTATGATTGGCGAAACCTAGCTGATGATGCTGTTGGTATTATGGTTGTGGGGAATAGTGGTAGCGGCAAGACTAGCGTAGCCAGTTGGATTGCGGGGTGGCTAACCAAAGACAAACCAGCGCAAGTTTTGGCGCTTGACCCCCATGCAAACAGAAATCCGTTATGGAATCAGTTAAACATTTATGTAATTTCTGATTTTCAATTAATTCAGCGCCAATTAGAAATCTTGTTGGAAATTCTCGATCAAAGACGCGCTATGACGTTTGAAGAAGTTGAAAATGCAGATACAATTATTTGTTTTGCAGATGAGCTTTCTGCTTGTATCAAACAATTTAATGACCCCAATGTAGTAACTCATTCGCTTGAAAGGCTTGGTTGCGAAGGGCGGAAATATAAAATAGTTTTCATTGCTATGAACCAAAGTATAAATACCAAAGATAACAAAGATACCTCCGCTGCAATGTTATCAAATTATTTGATTATTCGATTGTGCGCGATCGCCCGTCAAATTTCTGAGCGGTGGAAAAAAACCGATCCTCGACACAAGCACGTCCAAGAAACGGCTTACAGTTGTGTAATTTGTGGTTCGGCTTCTACTAATGTTGCCGTGCATCCTACGCACCACAGCTACAAACAATACAAGCAAAAAGGTAACAAGCCTCTTGGATTATTACCAATAAATCAACTTCCCCTCACAATTCAATTAGCATCTCCCCAGGATATTCAAACTGATTGGCACGAGGACTTAATACTATGGGCAGACGAACTAGGAAGGCTACCAAATCCCCAGGAAATAAAAGAGCATTGGGAGGAAATGATGGGACATCCCCCAAGCGGCAAGCAAGTGGAAATGCTGCACGAATATCTAAAAAACCGGAACTAGATTATTCAGTGCGGTACGGCAATAATTATAGTCGGGAGTGTGCTGTAGCTTGGGAAACTCATAAAGATTTGGGGTCTATTTGTGTATGCTGTTTAAAAGCTAAAGCAACTCAGTTGCATCATACGTCTTATGGGGGAAACCCTCTAAACAGGCTATATGAAAACTGGACACCTGTTTGTGTTAAATGTCATCGAAACTTATGTCATGATAAAACAAAATACTGGGTTCTTGATAAAAAGAATCCAGTATGGGGAAATTGCAATACTGAAGAGTTCAAAAAAAGACTTAAGCTAGGGTTGGATCTTTTACGGTGTCTTTATTTAAATTCCTTTATTAAATAAAAACGCTTTCATTTTTCAGGAATAAAAGCGCAGAGAATCAACTTAAAATGTTGCTTAAATCTTAACTATTTTCCCCAGAATTGTCAATAAAAAAGCACCTTTCGGTTAACGACAAAGGGTGCTTAATACGTGAAAAAAAACTAAATCCATTGCTTTAACCCTAACCTTCAAAACTCCAATCGTCAAGGAATTAAACTCGCTAACTTCTCTTCAATCCTCGCTATTTTCCGCTGCATAATCGCTTCAGCTTCAGTTTGCTGAACTTGTGCAGATAGTCGCCCTAATTGACTTCGCACATCTTCAATTGCCTCACTATTGAGCGCGATCGCATCCCGCAAATTCTCTTCCGCTGCTTCCATACGCGCTAACATTAAAGAGTGTTTTTCGAGAAGTGCAATACTTTGCTCTTCTTTTCGTACTTGGTTTACTTGAATTGACTGTTTTTTATCGCTTATCCAAGTAAACCAAGCGCTAAAAATTGAGAATAAAAGAGCTAATACTCCCACTGATTCAAGAAAGGCTTTCCAAGTTGTAAAGGGTAAGTAGATATCGAAAATGCGCTTTGCCAACCACATAGCGATCGCACAAAATATCAGAGTAAGAATTAACCAAACTAAATATTTTTCATACTTCGCGTATCTTTGATAAAGTCTCTTCCTCGAATTGGGAAAAATCTCGTTCGGATTCATATAATAAGATGATTTGTTCATTTCCAAGAATTATTTCATCGCCATGTTTTAGGCAAGCATATTCAACACGCCGACCATTTACAAAAATGCCATTAGCGCTCTTGTACTGCCCCCAGCCATCAATTAATTGGTAGCCAATTTCGTCTCGATACAAAACGCAATGTATCGCAGATAAATACTTGGCTTGGTTGAAGATAATTAAAGTCGGGGTTTGGTCAAATGCGATCGCTTTTTTTATGCACCTATGCTTAATTCTGCCGATTATATAGTTACCATCTAGGACAAGACGAAATGAGTCGCTCCCGGACTCATTTATAAGTAGCGAGTGCCGTTTCAACTTACTCCTTATTCTTTTTTTGCGCTTTGAGCCAAGCCAGAAGCTCCAGCAATCGCTGTACCAGCCAGCCCAAGACCAGCTGCTGTTTTAGTCTCGCTTAAGTCAGAAAATATTACAATGATGCCAATTATTCCGCCAATTATTCCTAACAATAAAGGCGTTGAGGCTTGAATTAAATCAACTTTCATAGTTTGCTTCCATCCATAATTGTTGTTAGAAATACATAATTATTGTTGGCTTGATAACGAGGGTCTGATTTGATAATTTTCATAAACTCTAAATGACCTCTTGTGGACTGACCCACTAAACAGCCGGCACTAGCTCCATCGACTTGGGGCATGTCGTACCCCCAGTGTTGGTTTACACCAAAGTCTGAGCCGATCACAACAGTGTCGCCAGTGCGAAAACCGTCTTTATTGCGATCACGATAGCCTTTAATCTCGCCAACCTGCACCAAGGCTTCATGGGTTTTATGCCAGCCGACAGACCAGGCTTTATACTGACTCAAGGCGACACGGAAAGCACCACCTGGATTAAGAGGATTGATTGTATATTTTAATCCTGGCTCTGTGGTTGCGTTCCAACAATTACTAATTTTAGGAATGCCGTTTTCAACCCGTAAAATCAAGCGCAAATCATTCCACTCATTCATGGTGTCGGCGTTGGGTTTGCCGTCTGAGTTGCAACCTTCCGCGTACACAATATTGTTGTGTCGTTCATCAATCCAGTAATTTTGAGCCAGCATATATTTAGCGATACGGGCTGCAAAATCGCCCTTGCTTAAGTCAAGTTTGGGCTGAGGTAAGGACTTAAGTTGCAGCAACTCAGGTGTTAAAACTTGACTTTTAGTAATTTGAAGTAATTCAGCTATGGCACATCTGGTTTGCGCCCCTACTTTTCCGTCAGCAGTCCCAGATAATAATTTTAAATTAATCAATATTGATTGCACAAATGCAGCTAATTCTTTGTCAGCAGCAATTGCTTCAATATCTAAAGTATTTAATTTCATAACGTCACCATGCTATAAGAGTTAGAATCAGCATGGCGCTCACACGCCCTTTTATGATGGCAAATGCTTTTGAATAAGGCATCGTGGCTGTTACTGAAAGCAAAAGCTCAGGATTGCCTGAGCTTTTGGTATTAATATTGACGAAATATAAAGAAATTAAAAAGGCTTATTACTAACTTGATACTTACTCCACAATCCCACTCGCTGTCATCGTAGTAGATCCGCTTGCTACTTGTGCTTGGATTCTGACTGATTCCATCCCTTCGCAGCGCATTCTGAACCAGCCATTGCCACCCGCAGGAATGGTAATAATAGTCCCGCTACTCACGCCACTGTTGATAATTTCAGCGCTGCCATTGTTAGCGGTTTTACCGTTACTGGTTGTAAAGTCGGCGGTAGTAGATGCAACTGCATTCCAAATAGTCAAAGCGCTATTAAACCGTGCTTGCACTTGTAAACCTGAAAGTGCAGTAGCACCAGTATTCTGTAGTTGTACACCCAAAGTATTTTTACCCCGACAATCAAAGGTGATTACGGTCGTGAGTATGGTAGTAATGGTTACAGCACTAGCTGTTTGTGCTTCTAAAAAAAAGGTTTCTGCTACACTACGCACCATAGCCATCAAAGAACCGGAACGCGCCGCAGTGTCTCCAGTAATGCCCAGTGATCGCAACTTGGCGTGAATTGACCCCGTACTAGATGCGGTATCAGAAGTTGTACCAAGCCCTTCAGCCAAAGCACGTAGCCGTGCCATGAGCGTACCCGTAACTGACAAGGCATCGGAAGTTGCACCGATTGTGTCGGCAATTAGCAGCCGCAATTTGGCATGAATCGAGCCTGTAGCAGAGGAAGCGTCCGTTGCATCCCCTAACAGGTTTTGCCAAAGACCGCGAATTATTGAAGCAATTGTGCCGTTATCGCTAGGGCTATTTATAGGTGAATTGTTGGTTTCACCCAGGCGGTCATAAGTTCCTTGGTCAGCAAAACTAAAAACATCGGGGTCGCCAGTTGTCCCATCTCCAGAGGCGGATTTGCGCTGGCGTAATGCACCGGAACCATCAATATAAGAAACACTCATTAAAATTCAGTCGCGAAAATAGAAGTTAATTGGTCAGTAAAGACAGCTGAATAATTAACGTCGCTGAAGGATATCGGATAAGATTCCACCCAGCGAGAAGATTTCCCGTTAATATCTAATGCTGCTACCCTCACATAGTATTTCCCAAATTGCAGTCCTTCAAATTGGGTGTTTGTATTATCAACAGTTCGCGTTTCCACCCAATCGCCATCATCACCATATCTGTATTCAACAAAGTAACTGGTGATAAATGGGTCGCGTTGCCCATTATTTAACGGGTATTGCCAAGATGCATTTAATGTGTATATGAAAAAGTCTCCACTATTAATTGCTCGGTAAGATAGCAATATATTTCTAGGAGCATTTACAACGAGAGGCACTCTATTAATTGTCGGGCGCGGTGTCAGTGACCAGCCTTGCTCAATTGAGTTGTATTTATCACTTCGATATTCTAAAGCGGTGATTTCGTGCAGCATCTCTCCACTTCCCGGTGCTGGTAAGCGGTTAAGGACGCGAAATAATTGCGGCTGCACAGTAGTGCTGGCTAGTATCCAATTACTCTCGGCAGGTGGGGGGTCGCTACTGAAAGAATTTAAATTTAGGGTGGTATGAGAGCCTGGGGCATTTGTAACGGTACGCTCAGTTACCGTCCCATCGCCCATCATCACTGTCAGGGTATAGGTTTCGCCAGAATTTAGGACCACTGGATTATCTAAGGTTACGCTGCCACGAGTAGATGAAGCGATTAACCCGCCGTAACGAATATCGGCGCGTTTTGCGTCAGAAATTCTGATAATGTCGCCCGGTTTTGTGTAGGCACCGTAGGCACGGACTCGGAAGGTTACAGTTTCTGTTTCTAAATGTTCTGTTAAAAGCGCCGCTAGTCCAGCGCGTCGCGCTTGCCCTCTGGAAGTGCAAGCAAAGGAAGACATTTCCAATTCCCGTACACCATATTTAGCAATGCCTTCAGGGTCTTCTACTGTTTCGATGGTTTGTTTATAGAAGTCGTCGGGGTCAACCCATGTTACCAATGCAATGGTATGTCTGCTTTTTAGCCCGGTGCGGCTATAAGAAAACATGCCATTTTCGATATCAGCTTGGGTAAACTGCGCTACTGGGGAGCCTGGTTTATCAGCTGCAAAAGAAATTGCACCATTCATCCAGTAAGAAAAGCCACGAAAAATTGAGCGGATAGATTCGATAACTTTGTAAGCCTCTTCTTTCCCTTCAATTAGTACGTGGCATTGAAAACGGTGTTCTGTACCGCCTTCACCATTGGGAACATATTCGTTGCAGTACTGTGAAATTTCGTAAAGCGCCCATTTATCGATTTGGGATTGGTTGATGTAACGTC
Source organism: Tolypothrix brevis GSE-NOS-MK-07-07A (assembly GCA_019358985.1). Classification (GTDB taxonomy): domain Bacteria; phylum Cyanobacteriota; class Cyanobacteriia; order Cyanobacteriales; family Nostocaceae; genus Hassallia; species Hassallia brevis. The sequence continues at coordinate 39,434 of JAHHIJ010000022.1, forward strand.
CCAATCCGTAGCGAGAATTGGTAACGAGGTCATACAAAATCCAGGCGGGGTCAGCAACTGCTACAGATGGGATGTAAAAAGTGCCGTCCCAAATGCCGTTGTATTGTAGTCCCCTTGTGGCTGTGGGTGTAGCGTTGGTAGGGATAGCGATTTTGCGCCCCGCAAGTTTGAGCGAGATTTGCGGAATTGATTCAAATTGTGCTACATCAAAACGGAAAGCAAATAGGGCGCTATTGGGATAACGCAATTTGGTTTCAGTAGCTTCAATTAATGTGCGCCATGTCAATGCGCGTTGGTAGCGCGTGGTATCAGCGTCTTGAGGGGTAACACGCTCTACACGCACAGAAAAATCGTTAACTGTACCACCTAAGTTATTTACTGGAAAATTATATTCAAATTCTGTGAGTGTTGAGTAACGCCCTTTGATTGTTTGGTCAAGGCGCTGTACGAAAGCGCCTTGACCTTCTTTTACATAAATCCGAAATTGGATTTTTGACCCCAACACTCCACCTTTGGGAGGATATTCTTGTAATACGATAGCAATCCGAACACGGATAATATCAAGGTTAGCATTAATTATGGAGCGGGTGAGGGGAAACTGTTGCTTGATTTCTGCCCCAACATTGGTTTCTGACGAAATCTCATCAGAAAAACCCGCTAACCTATCTTGCCCTTGGGTTCCACTCCTCCAATCCCAAGTAAAAGATTGGAAGTTTTGACTACCATCGCTATTTTGTGTCGGTGTTTCGTCGAAGTAAATTGATTGTGTCCCATTAGCAAGTCCTTCGATTTCCCCTTCAGATACAATACCCAGCATCTGAGCAATTGAAGTACTGCGCCCGCTGTCTGCCTCTTCTTTGGGCTTTGACTTCTTGCCTAGTATCCCCCCACTACCCGATAAGTTTAATACTTGCGCCCCTTTAGGGCGGCTTCGTTTTTTCTTGGGCATTGCTACTTAGTCAAATACGTGACTATCTTTGCCGAAACCAAATACATCCCAACAACAACCACCCCATAAATTATTGGTACTCTCCCCCCTTCTTTGGTTGTAGTCGAAGGGTTGCCAAAACCGAGAGATTTTTTGCTTTCTTTGGCATCAGGCGAACTTTGACGACCAAATAAGGAAGATATTCCACCTAAAAGCATTGCACCACCAGTAAGGATAAGGGTTGTGGCAGAAATGCCCAAAAATCCCACTCCCGTCAGTCCTAGCCCGATTAATGCCACACCTCCAATAATCCGCCCGACTGTCCCCGCACCAGCAATAACGGGAATAATACGAATTGACCGCACCTGCGGAGATATCGGACTACAAAGTTGGGTATCATCTATTTCTTGATACCCTACTTTTATTTGATAGTTCACACCCCGGTGTGCAGCTTCGTATAAATAAGTTGCAAATCTTGGGAAGTTTGCACGTAATGAGGCAACTGCTTCGGCAACACTATTAACATCGACTGTAATTGTATCTATAAATATATCAGCGAGTTCACCGCACAAAGTAACAGTAATCATTTTGAATGAAGGAAGAAGGAAGACGGAAGAGGGAAGAAGGTTGAGGATCATAGGGAAGATTTAAAATAAATTCAACCTTCTTCCTACTTCCTCCGAACTTCTTCCTTCGCTATGAGCTACCCTATACTTCCCTTAACACCGACATGGGGCAATCCAGAACAAGAACAGGCTGATGTTGCTAAAACCAAATATGGCAAGGCTGGTGTTGAACAGCGCGATTTTATTGGGATTAATCCCCTTTCTACAAGTTGGGATATCAGCGTTAATATTCGCAACTTTCAAGAAGTTGATGATTTTTTGCTTTCGCGTCGTGGACAACCATTTCGCCTAAGTTTGGATGGAGGAATTACCGACGATGGAAAGTTCTACATTTGTACGGAGTGGCAAATACAGCAATTAGGGATAGGAGCAGGAAGCTTCAATGCCAAGATTAATCAGGTGCGAAGATTACAACCATTGCCTTTCGCGGGGGAGGGAAGTCCAGGTGTAGCGTACAGAATAATGTATAAATTTGAGATTACCGGGGACGGGGGACCTTATACCTTCTTTGATAATCAAATCATTGATCTATGGGGTGTCATTGGTGAATTCCAGACAATACGGAATCAAGGAACCATTAATCTATTTTTAGAATGTCAAGGCGATCTTTATAATCCTTATACACCATCTCCTGTGTTAGTTGCTTTAACAGGGTATTCAGGGTTTACTCCTGAATCGGATATTAGGAATATTAGCATTATTTCTATTAATCCACTATGAAGTTCGTAGGAAGAAGGAAGAGGGAAGAAGGATGAGTTAGTTGCTTTGTAACTTTTGAAGAGTAGATACCATAATACGCTGTAAGTCATCTACTTCTTTCAAAACAGCAGTAAACAAATCAGGATTAGCTAACCCTACTTCTTTGGCAATAATTAATTGTGTGTCTAGTTCCCTTAAACTGCCTAACGCAATTTGCAGAAACCTTATATATTCTGCTTTATGTACCCTTCCGTAGCCCTCGGCTATATTTGAAGGGACAGAAACCGCAGAACGCCTGATTTGACTAGTTAAACCATATATCTCAGAGCTAGGGAAATGCTTAGTTATTTCATAACAAGAGATGGAAAGCTGAATACCGCGCTTCCAAATAAACTGTTCTCTGTGACTCATGATGTTTGAAGGAAGAAGTTAGAAGTAGTTCTAATTTTATCATCCTTCTTCCTCCTTCCTTCTTCCCTCTTCCTTCCTTATGATTAGTAATTTAATATCACTCAATCCAGATTCACCAATTGAATTATTTGAAATATCGGGGTGGAATTTAATTACGCCGTCAGAAAGTTTATATATTTGTAACTTTACAGGTGTAGCTTTTGAAGGCACAGAATATTCAGCGATTGGGTGTGAAAGCGAAGGATTTGATTTAATTGGTCAAGGTTCGATTCCGACACCACAATTAACTGTGTCCAATATTGGGCGGGTGATTAGCGATTTACTTTTTATCTGCAAAACTAATCCGAATTATCGGCTTGAAGGGTCAAAGGTATTACGCCGTGTCACCCAAAGGCAATTTTTAGATGGGCAAGAAAACGTCAATGCGGCGATTAAAGAACTTCCCCGACAAGAATATATTATTGAGCAGATGCAGGAAGAAACGTATTTAGCCGTGAAATTTCGTTTGGGAAGTCCGTTTGACGTGGAGGGTGTCACACTTCCAGCGCGTCCACTGTTACGATCTTGTTCTTGGAGGTATCGCAGTGCTGAGTGTGGGTGGACGGGGGGAATGCTTACTTTAAATAATCAGTCAACTACCAATTCCGCGCTAGACCAATGTGCAAAATCACTCCCGGCTTGTGAATGCAGGTTTGGTCAGTACACAGATTTACCTTTTGGTGGTGCGCCTGGACTCAACACTTATCGATAAAAAGCAATCGCATAGAAGGAAGCTAATTATGAAGTTCCGTAAAAAGCCTGTAATTATTGAAGCTGTACAAATCGACAACCGAATGACTGTTGAAACCCTTGAAGGGACAATGACCGGCAATCCCGGAGATTGGTTAATTACAGGCATCAAAGGGGAGCTATATTTTTGCAAAGACGATATTTTCCAGCTAACCTATGAACCTGTTAATACTCAAGAGGCTTAATGTCCGGCTACCAAAATGCCAATAGCAATTCTAGAACTACCACCCACTTGGGATGCAACTAAAAAGGTTGCAGTGCCAGCTGCGATAACCAAACTAGGCGACAGTTACGGGCAAGTTGTGGTGGAAGGAATAAAAGGAGCAACCCACGAATGGGATGTGAAATCGCCGGCATTACTCCCTGAAGAGGCACAAGATAAATTAAGTCAATTGCGAGTGTTCTCTGGTGTGACTCCATTTTTGTGGAGTCCCGATAACGAATTGACCATACTGAGAAAAATCTACACCTGTGAAGGTTGGACACTGACCAGGGTGGGAATAACCGCTCATCAAATTAGCGCGACATTCAAGGAAGTTCCTTGACTTGCATGATTGTTGAATTCGGGTTAAGACCAATTGGTCTTAACATTTGTACACATTTCTCGTGTTTGGATTAACGGGAACAATACCAAAAAGTTCTATTGGTTGAGTAACTTCTCGTCCTTCTTCCTACTTCCTACTTCCTACGAACTTCATAAATATGCCACAGACCATTAACCGCGCCAGTGTAGTAGAAACTACCCTTGGTATCACCTTTCAAATAGGCGAACTGCCTACACAACAAGTAGGAGCAGTAATTGTAACCAACCGCAACGTACTCAGTTACACAATTACCGCATCAGCTGCGGCTCTTGCCACTGCTGAGTCGCTTTCTGTGCAAGCGACACCCGTACTTTTGGATGCCGGAACATTGCTTAATTTCGGGGGTGTGGTTGCCACGCTTTCAAATGCCGCCGCTGCCGGCAGTACTGCATTGCAATTACTGCCATTGCCGGGAAGCATTGGTAATGGTGCAACTGCTACTACCAAAGCACTGGTTTTTGTTTCTGGATGCACGGATGCCACGGTTAGCCCAGAAATCAAAAATGTTGACACCACTAACTACCTTTCTGGATTGGGGATGGAGAAGGTGACAACGGGTAATTCCAAAAAAATGCAGTTGAACTTTAACTTAATTTATGGCGATCGCGGAGGTAACATCCTCAGAAAAATTGCTTACGATAAAACTTATGCAGGGCGTGAATTCTACTTCTACTTGCTTTTTCCTAGTGGTGAAGCGCACGAAGGAATAGCCTTATTGGAATCAGCATCTCCCACGCAGCAAGTGCAAGATAAGCGCGCATTTTCCTGTAATGCCCAAGTACAAGGCGATACCTATATTTACACACCACCGGCATCCGTTAACATCTTCTAATTATGGCAATCACACTTGAACTTACGCGCCCTAAATCTGTTACAACTAATGCCCAAAACACTGTGGTATCAATTGGGACTATTGTAGAAACGGATGCATCGGAAGAAAGCTTTTTCATCCCCATAACCAGCGCTTCAACCGATCCACCTTCTTTCACTGTTGCCAACTCCACCACAATTAGTGGCAACACAAGCGTGACAACCACCAATAATGGTTTCCAAAATGTCAAAATCGGTGATGTGGTAACGGGTACTGGTATTGCGGCTAGTTCCACGGTAACGGCTAAGGTAAACAATAATACGATTACGCTCAATAACAATGCCACCGCATCAGGTACGGTGACGCTAACTTTTGACCCACCCGCTGCCATACCGACACTGTACGCGCTGAAAGTCACTCATACTAAGGCGGGTTCTGTTTTTGGGATAAACGTATCTCTTTATACTTATGATGGGACGCTAGGGGGGGTAGCGGGAACGGCGGCGAATGCGAGCAAGACTATTAATTTAGTATCAACTGACGGACAGCCTATACAAATTAATATGGATTCTTTCTTAACTAACTTGCGTGTTCCCCAGTCGCCGTAAATTGAAGCACAATTATTTGCATTCAAATGGGCATACCGTAGCCCTTATTAATTGCAAACTGCACTCCGAGTATTTGACTTGTGGTGCAGCTTATTTTGTAGCAGGATTGCCGGAACGTATGCTTTTATACAGTTTAGATGGCAATAAAATCTGTTTGATTGTTATTCCTAAAAGTGTTAGAAATAATCCTACATATACCCGTTTACTTTCACCACTAGACGATATCAAATATTATTATGCAGAACCCTTGGGGAGTGCCTGAAGTTGTTGATGTAGCTGGATTTCCACTGCCGAAGATGGGCGGTTTGAATCCAGAAGAAAAAGATTATATGGCTAATAAAATTCGGAATGTGCAGTTTCAAGAAATTGCACCTTTGGCTGAAATTGCGGATTTAGTTGTCGAGAAAGAAAAGATTTCCAAGATTGAGGCTATCTCGTTAATTCGCAAAACTCTTGAAGGTAATGCGGGTAAAAGTGAAGAGGAAATTGATAGATTACTAGCATTCGCCATTGAATACCAACACGAGCTAGGGCGGATTAAAAAGCCTGATATGATGGTAGAGAGGCAGTCGCAAGAAGTCGCGGTCATGATACTGCGATCGCGGCTAAAACCTGAGTGGATTTTAGAAAATATTGAAAATCTCCGAGCTTCTTTTCGGTGTTCACTTGATAAAGAACAGTGCGCTTTACTTATGGCAACACCTGAAGAGAATTGGTTGAGTGATGCCACGCGGGAGAAAGTTATTAGGCAGATTGTGCGGAAGTTACCCGAAAATATCTATGCACAAATTGCCACATTTGCATTAGGGGAAGAGAAGGAATGGGTAGAACTTCCAATCATCACTTTTGAATCGGAGGATGTAACGCTGGGGGAGCGCTCCAAAGGCTTCGAGAATATCAAGAAGTCGTCGAAAAAGAACGCGAATTCTACAGAGAAGCCTACTACACCATCCAATATTTCGGAGTCACAGACCCTAGATTCCACGCCCGAAGTTTCCACCGTGTCAGCTGTTGGGTGATTCGCGAGATGGTTAACAGTTTGTACAAGCAATATAAGCTACATGCAAATGTAGTTACTTCCACTGTTGCGAAAATAGGCACGATGCTGGATATGTCAGGTAAGGCAACCATGCAAGAATTTCTACCGTTTCCTGACAGTACGCAAGAACGCAAGGCTTTACCAGTGTCAAAAGAGACGGCGCGGGTTTATCTGGAGTTGCGATCACAAGGGCTAATTCCCACGCGGGTATTAGGGGCGTTTGCGGATATTGATGTTGAGATGGAGAAAATAGCCTTCTAAGGGAATCATAACAACGTGATTAATGTTACCTAAATGACCTTCTCCGGTAGTTCCCTCGGCACTCTAGAATTACAGCTAACCGCCAATCAGCAAGTATTACGGCAACAGCTCAATCAAACTCGTGCTTACGCCACACAAATAGCGCGGGATATTGAGCAACAAATAAATCGGGCTTTTGGTGGGACAAATCGGAGTAATACCCAGTTGCCGGGACTGCGGAACGCTTCTGCTCAAGGTGCGGCTGCTGGTGCAAATGCAGGAAATTCCTTTGCTGATAAATTCAAAGATGCGATCGCACCGCTAAAAGGAGCGATTGACAATATTTTTAGTGGTGCTTTTGTTGGTGCAGGGATAGGAGCTTTTACTTCGATTACTGGTGCGATTGGGACTGCCGTTAGTGCGATGCAGGGTTTTGCGGGGCAGATTTTCACCGTCACTAAGGACTTTCAGGGGTTTGAATCGAGTTTAAAAACGTTTCTTAAAGGGAACCAGCAAGAGATTGATAAGTTTGTTGCTGGCTTAGAGAAATTCGCCGCGACTACACCTTACGAGCTTAAGGACTTACAGCAAGCCGCGATCGCTAACTTGGCTACAGGGGCAAAACCTGACCAGATTCTTAAGGACTTGAAATCGATTGGTGATGTGGCAGCCGGGGCAAATACCAGCATCAAAGAATTGATGGAAGTCTACGCCAAGTCCCGCACTGAAGGTAAGCTACAGAATGAAGATATCGATCAGTTTACCGGGCGTGGCGTACAATTAACCCTCCAACTTGCCAAACAATTAGGGGCAAGTGAAAAAGAAGTAAGGCAACTTGCTACTGATGGGAAATTGGAATTTCGCCATCTGGAAGAAGCCCTACGTGCCATGAGTGGGACGGGTGGGGCTTACTTTGATGCGATGAAAAATAAAGCCACAACTTTAGAAGGTAAATTATCAAATATTAACGATACTTTCTATCAGTTTCAAAAGCAATTGGGACAAGCTTTTGAGCCGTTATTTAGTTTGGTCACTGACTTTTTAGGAAAGCTTGTAAGTGGGCTAACTGAAAATAAAGATTTAATGGCGCAATTGAAGGGACAAACTCAAGAAGTCGCCGATTATTTTAAACAAAATCCAGAGATTGCAGAAAACTTATCAAAGGCATTAAACGAGCTAGTTCGCGGTGCAATGACGGCTGTGGTGGGGAGTGCCAAGCAATTGGGTGAATATTTAAAAGAGAATCCAAGGGCAATTCAAGATGCCGTTAAAGGTGGAATTCAATTAGGAAAAGAAGTAGCTTCAATAGTTACAGGTGCTGCATCTTTGGTTGGTTACATTATTAAATTTACCAGTGGCGTGAAAGAAGCTGCAATCGCTGTCAGAGACACGCTTGGCGGTGCGATGAAAGCAATTGGCATAGGAGAGAAACAAGAAAATCCTATTGCTAACTTCTTAGTTGGTGATGGCGCACAGCGATCTGCGGAAAATTTTCAAGATACGTTGTACGGTAAAAATGCCCCATCTTTCATGCAAGGTCTTGGCAAGATGATGGGGTATAAGGGTGCGGAAGGTTCGGCAGAAGGAAATCAAGCTCAAGCTCCGTCATCTGGTGGTAATCTGCCTTTTGGAGCTGCTCTTGCTACTGTTCAAAGTTTTTTTGGTGGTCAGCAACAACAAGCTCAAAAAAGCAAAGTTCTTATGCGTCGGACGGGACAAAAAGACGAGAATGGGCTTGAGAAATTAGCTTTAACTGTATACGATGAAAATGGACAAGCTAGCCAGTTTACTGTTAACTCTGGCAGAAAAGAAACTCAGAAAAAATTTGGTGGTGCTGGAAGTACGCGGGAGGGGTCAAAGGCTCCACTTGAATACGGAACTTATAATATTGGGCAAGAAAGAGCGGGTACAAGCGCTGCCGTTGGTGCTACTTTTATTCCCACAAATCCAAATTTCAGCACAGAACGCACTGACATCGGATTTCATCAAGATGCTGACAGAAATGTAGTACCTGGTAGTGCTGGATGCATTGTGTTTGCCACAAAAGAAGAATTTCAACGATTTAGGCAAGTTTTAAAGGGTAGTAAAGCAACTGAGCTAAGTTTTGAAGAGGGTATTTCTTCTGGTAACTTGGGTTCCGCACTTCAACAATCTGGGATTAAAGGCTCCCCATATAAAATTGTTGAAAGTGTTGGCAGCAGAATGGAAAATGTTGGCAAATACGAAGACTTAGAAAAACATCATCCTTCTGCCGGTAGAGAGCCTAATCGCAATTACGCAACGAGTGGGGGGAAACTTGAAGAGGTGACACCAACAAGAGGTGTTGAAGGCGGATATTTAATAAAGAAAGATTATGTGCTGATAGGGAAGGGTGGAAATCAAAGAGTTGATTCTCCTGCTCCAGTTTCTGGTTACGCAAGAAATATCGGTCAGGGATGGGGAGCCGTTTCTTTTTATGATGCTCCCAAAGGAGGTAATTTAATTGGTCGAAGCGGTCATTTAACTAATATATCAGTCAAAGAAGGTCAATTTGTCAAGTATGGGCAGCCGATAGGAAAACAAGGGGGTGCGGGGGGGTATGCAGTTCACTCCCATGTGGAGCTAGCTCCAAATCAATGGCGAAAATATATTCAAGATTTGTTGGACGGGGTTTTTGATGATGGGAAAAAGGCTGTTTCGGGAAGTAAAAACCCTGTATTGAATACACAGGCAATAGCAAAACAATATAATTTGCAATCTTTACTTGTCCAAGAGTTGCAATCGGGGAAAGTACTTGGTGAGAGCAATAGCTCTAAGTCTCCGGCTTCACCAGCATCAACAATTAAATTAATTGTTGGCGATTTAATTACAGATGCCGTTAATCAAGGTAAGGCTAAATTAGAGCAGGAATTAACGCTTAAGCCTGGAGAAATAGCCGAAGGTTCTGATTTGAAAACAGGACAACAAGTAAAAGTCTCTGAGTTAATCACTCGGATGCTAAAAGAATCTGATAATACAGCGACAAATGCCTTGATTGGCTTACTAGGCGGACTAGATAAAACCACTCAGTTGGCAATTGAGAAAGGATATAAAAACACTCATATAGGCGGATTATTAAGCATCCCTGGTGCTACTGGATTTAAGAATAAATCAACGGCTGAAGATACGACTAAAGCAATGCGTGATTTATTGCTAGATAATTCTGAAGCTGGCAGAATTGGATCTTCCGCTTTGCGGTCAACCAGAAATTTTAAATATGAAGGTGAAACAGGCGGGAAGATAGACAATAATTCTAAAGTTATCGGCAATGTCGGGATTGTCAATATCAGCGGCAAAGAATATATTGTTACCGCTTACGCTAATGTAAATGGCAATGTAGATGGAAATAGGGCAGTTATTAAAAATGCTACAAATGATGTAACCGCGTCTCTAAAAAATCAAAACTCTCTCAGTTCTCCTAATATATTTGAGCAAGGGGTACAAGCATTTCAACAAATTATTAAGCCAGTACAGCAAGCCTTACAAGGTGCGTCAGGCGGAGGTAAAGTAAGCTCTTCAAGCGATCCAATGTGGGGTAAAGCTGCTAACTACGCACCATCTGATTTATCAAAGCTGACTTCAACTGGAAAGAAAGCGATGGAAGCATTGAAAAATCCCAATGTGCGCGCATTTTTGGATGCTGTGGCGATCGCAGAATTAGGAGATGATGCAGCCCAAAAGGGTGGATATGGCTATCTATTTGGAGATGTGAACGGCAAGGAAACATTCGACCCCAACAACCTCAGTTCGCATCCTAAGCAGAAACGACGTAGCGGTAAATACGTCTCTTCTGCTACAGGGCGTTACCAAACAATGGATTTTGTGTGGGATGATGATACTAAATATGGTTCAAAAGGACTGGGACTTGCAGACTTTAAGCCACAGTCACAAGAAATCTTGGCTATAGGAAGGATGATGTACCGTGGCATCCTTGATGAAGTGATGCGGGGGAACGTTGCCGGAGTTATCAAGCGCAGCGGCAACATGGATGCTTCGAGCGAGTGGGCATCATTGCAAGGCAACCCCTACGGGCAAGGGACATCCGGGGGTAAACGCTCTGCTTTCTTGGGGAATTTTGAAAAATTCCGCAATGAAGCAACAAACTCACAGCAATCGGCTCTGTCAAAGAGTCAGCAACCAACAACCAACAGTCAAGCGATCGCAACCGGCAACAACCAACCAACAACCAACAACCAACCAACAACCAACAACCAACAGTCAGCAGAAGACCAACGCAACTTAGTAGCGGCAAGGCGTAAATTAGCAGAACAAAACTCCAAAGAAATTAAAGATGAGCTTGATTCAGCAAATAAACAAGCCGATGGAAGGCAAAAACAGCAACGAGAATTAGATGCTCAAAAACGCGGACAACTCGATAAAGAAAAGAAAGCACAGTTGCAACTTGAGATGGCTCAGGCTCCCGATGATGAAGCTAAAAAGGTTGTCGAGCGACGGCTTTCACGCTACAACCTTGATAATAAGTACGAAGAAGATTTAATCAAATTTGCTCAACAACGCGAAGATGTAGTTGACGCTAGAGACAAGAAAATGCAGGTTATAGCTGAAGCTAAAAAACGCAATAAACCAATCGATTTGGGTGAAGAGGCAGGCAGGGATTATACTAAGGCAATTAATCAATTAGATGAACTTATTGCTTCTACTAAAGAACAACATAAAGTAGAATTAGAGACTGATAACTTAAATGAATCTAACTCTACAAACCAGCAAGAACGAGATAAAGAAAGGCAGCGTGAGATAGAAAGATTAACCCGCGCTCATGAACAATATATTAATCAACTAAAGTTAGAGCAGTCGCTCTTAAAAGATGAACCAACTAAACAAAATATTCAATCGTTAATTGATTCTTCCGAATTAGAGTATCAAGCAAAAACAACATTGATGCCGTTGCAAAATGACCTTGATGATTTGCAAGATAGGAAAGTTTACTTATTAGGTAAAGGTGGGCTGAAAGAAGATTCAGAAGAAGTGAAACTTTTAAGTAAAGAAATTGATAATTTAGTTGCTCAGACTAATTCCGTTGCTGATAAGTCGGGGATTGATTTAAAAGTATTCAATAACCAACGCAAACAAACTCAAGAAAACAATGCTTTGTTGCGTGAGAATGAAGATAAAGAGCAAGCTTACAGCCAACAAGTAAACCAACTGCGATCGCAACTAGGAAATGCACGCACCCAACAGCAGAAAGCAGAGCTACAATTTCAACTTGATAAAATAGCTGCAATTCACGAAGAACAGCAAGCGCTACAGCCTCTCAAGGAGCAATACGATAATTTGGTGAAATCGCGGGAGCAATTAATTGTGTCCGGCAAATTTGACACTAATAGCGAAGTTATCAAAGAGCTAGACAAACAAGTTGCTCAATTAAATAATCAAATAAAATTAGTTGGCGAACAATCGAAGGTTAGCTTTCAAATCTTAACCAAGGAATCGCAAAAAGCAATTGAACAAGCTAAGTTTGCTGATTTGGAAGCCGCTTTATCTAAAGAATCGGGACTCGTTAGTAGCAGCACTTCTGTACTTCAAGGGCAAGCCGGTTTAATTCGTAATCGCGGGGGGAACGAATACCAAGCTTCGGCATTGGAAGGTGAAGCTTCGCAGATGCAGGAACAAATTAGATATAAGCAAGAGCTATTACAAATTGAACAACAGATTGCAGCCGCACGGGACACTTCTTCTGAATATACAGAATTAGAAGTCTTCAAGATGAAAGCGAATGCGGAAACATTAAATAAAATAAATTTAGAAAATATTTCGGGACAAGTTAAAACCCTCGCTAAGGATTTAACGGATGTTGGTAAAAACGCCTTGGGTGGATTTTTTACTGATATTATCACTGGTTCAAAGTCAGCAGCAGACGCTTTTAAGGACTTGGTTGGCAATATCGCTAACCAACTCGCACAGTTAGCAGTTAACAAACTGATTTCTGAATTATTTGGTGGTGGGGGTGGCATTCCTGGTATAGGTAGTGGAGGCGGTGGGGGCTTCTTGGGCGGGTTACTTGGCTTTAATCAAGGGGGGATGGTTCCGAACTACGCGATGGGGGGTAGTGTGGGGGCTATAGCCGATGCGCTACAACGAGAAAAAAGTGCTTCTGGGCGTAATCCGCTCTTAGCCGCGCTAACACCGGGGGAAATGGTGCTAACTGTGCAGCAAGCCAAGCGCTTCCAAGAATTGCGTTTAGATAAAGTGTTGAATTTTGCTAATGGTGGTGTAGTTGGGGGCGTTTCTGGCAGCGGTGAAATTAAAGAGGACGGCATGACTATCAATATCCCTGTCACTATTGCCGGGGGAGCAAAAGAAACTTCAGTTGATGTGCCACGCTTACAAAGTTCAATCCGAGGCGTGGTTGTTGAAGAATTGTTGAAACAACAGCGTCGTGGTGGCGCATTGAATCGGTGATGATTTGCTCCTAGACATATATATGTGCAGACGTTTTCGTTGATATATGTATAGATACTTTTGGCGGTCAATTCGAGTACCGAATTACCAACCGCGTCCTTTCCACCCAATACCCGCCATACATAAATATCTCACTGAGTCGTCCCTCTCCCAAATTGTGTAGCGCTTTCCCGGTTGAAGGGTCTAGGAGAATTGCGGCGTGGTGAGTGCAACTGCCCGTAATGCACATAAGTATCACATCGTTTATTTGGAGTGGTTCACCACTAACGAGTTTCCGAAATCCGCATGAAACAAAAGAATCGGTGAACATATCCCAGTCGGGCGAAGTAGTTTCTTCAATATCACCCCTTGGAAAGTCTGGGAGTTCAACACCCAACATCCCTTTGTAATAGCTACGAAACAACGTGTAACAATCGCTACGATTGTACTCAAACTTCCAGCCTAAATAATATTCCAGTGACTTCGGAGAGTGGAGGTTAGGAATTAGGGGATAGGGGTAAATATCACCCGGTGAGTAATAGTCCCATTGCCCGAAAGCAGTGTGGTAGAGGAGGTAGGGTATTTTTGATGCCTTACTATTACTTATATCTGTAGGGCTAAGTAACGCTGGCTGCGAGTCTTGCCAGTGGCTGTGGTAAATTGCCGTTACAGGAGTTGCGGCGTTTATTTCTTCAAAATAGTCTGTTGAGATTTCAAAAGCTTCTTTGGGATTATTCGCAATGTTGCCACAAGGAAAAATGCGGTCTCCGCAAATCAACCCACACGTTTCTAAATTGGGCAGATGTTGAGCATGAGCAATAATTTGTTGCTTAATCTCGGTGGTTAACTTCAAAATTAAACCTTATTTTTAATTCAAAACTAGCGCAAAATTAGCTCAGTCTTTTTTTATATCTTCACGAACCCGCATCCTGCGGAGGTTTTATTCTATGGTGCTACTGCCTTACAAGCAGGACGTCATCAGTTCGAGTCTGGTACTGCCCATTTTTAATTTTGGTTAAATGATAAAAAACATCAAGTTTGACTTGATGTTTTTTTGTCAGGACTAAAGTCCTCACTAGGAATTTATTCTACCGTTACCGACTTGGCTAAATTTCTCGGCTGATCGACATCCAAACCGCGCCGCGCTGCAATATGATAAGCCAATAATTGCAAAGGAATTACAGTCAAAATTGGTGAAAGTAATTCATCCACGTTAGACACGGGGAGCAAGTCGTTAAAAATTTCCGCAGCTTCACCATCTTTGACGGGAGTTACACCGATTAATCGTGAATCTCTGGCTTTTGCTTCTTGAGCGTTGGAAAGCACCTTTTCATAAACTTTACCAGGGATAGCGATCGCTACTACTGGTACTTTGGCATCTAATAGAGCGATGGGACCATGTTTCATTTCTCCAGCGGGATACCCCTCAGCGTGAATATAGCTGATTTCTTTTAATTTCAACGCTCCTTCTAAAGCGATGGGAAAGTTAATTCCCCTACCCAAAAAGATAAAATCTGTGGTTTCGGCAAAGTCGTGCGCTAACTGTTCAATTAGATGTTCCTGTTTTTCCAAAGTTGCTTCAATTTCTTTCGGAATCTGTCGCAAAGAGTTAATAATTTCCTCTAATTTGTCGGGAGAAATTGTTTGACGACCATAAGCTAAATCCAAAGCTAAGGCATAAAATGCCATCAGTTGGGCAATAAAAGTTTTCGTTGCCGCTACCCCAATTTCTAGTCCCCCATGAGTATTGATAATCTGAGATACCATTTGACCCAAGGTGCTTTCTGGACGATTAGTAATTCCTAAAAGTCGCGGTTGATACTTAGGTTCTTTACCACTGCGGCGCTCTTTTTCCATCGCCAAAGCAGCTAGTGTATCAGCAGTTTCCCCAGATTGAGTTACGCCAATTGTGAGAGTATTTGCTGTCAAAGGTGATGGTGCGTAGCGAAACTCAGAAGCATATTGAACCTGTGTGGGAATTTCTGCCAGTTGTTCAATTAAATATTTACCGATTAGTGCTGCGTGCCAACTAGTACCGCAAGCTACGATTTGAATTTGCTCTAAATCAACGTAAAATTCTGCTGGTAAGCCTAAATTAATCGGCGAAGACGGATCATTTGTAAAGTAAGCTTCTAAACAAGCCCTAACTACTCCCGGTTGCTCGTAGATTTCCTTGAGCATGAAGTGCTTGAATCCCTGTTTTTCTACCATCATGGGACTCAAGTTAAGCAAACGCGGTTGTTTTTTCAACCTGTCACCGGCAAAGTTATATATTTCCACCCCTAAAGGCGTCAACCGTGCCATTTCGCCATTTTCTAAGGTTAGCACCGCACGGGTATGAGAAACGATCGCTGGGGTATCAGAAGCGCAGAAAAATTCACCTTGACCAAAACCAATTACCAGCGGTGCTTGTTGTCGGATGGCAATCAGTTCATCGGGAAAATCAGCACAAAGACAAGCGATGGCAAATGCCCCCTCTAATTTATTCACAGCTTGACGCACTGCCTCGAAAAAAGGAGAGGGGGAATGCAAAGAGGGGGGATTTTTTAAGAATTCGGCGATTAAGTGGGGAATTACTTCTGTATCAGTTTGGGAACGAAACACATAGCCTTTTTCTTTAAGATCCTCGCGTAACTCGCGGTAATTTTCAATAATGCCATTTTGCACCACCGCTACCCGCATTGCTGTATCCATGTGTGGATGAGCATTATACTCTTCTGGCTTACCATGAGTCGCCCAGCGAGTGTGACCAATACCAATTTGTGCTGGGGTTTCGATAGCTTCTAGTTTAGAACGCAGGTTATGCAGTTTGCCTTTAGCGCGAACGCAATTAACCTCACCTTCCCAAATAGTGGCGATTCCGGCGGAATCGTAACCCCTATACTCCAGTTTTTCCAGCCCAGAGAGCAAAATTTCTGTCGCTGCTTGAGTGCCGATATAACCTACAATGCCGCACATTGATCACACCAGTTTGTTTAGAGGACGATTAAACCCAGTATAGTTCTTAACATAGATGTGCGGTTTTCGCTAACTTTAAACAAATTTAATATGTGAACAAATAAAAAGAGCAAGGATTTTTGGTATGTAGAGACGCGATCGCTCGAAGTCTCTACCCCAATACGGTTCAGTTAAGGTTGATAATTGAGAATATTCTCAATTATTTGACGTAAGAATAAGTCTTTCAGCATTACAAAAGTTGAGATTTTTCGTGAAGTTAACAGTTTAGAATACCAATGTGCTACTAGATAGCGATCGCCCTGTACCAGTTGCGTCAGATATGCTAATACGCATGTACTATAAATTATTGTTCGCCTGTGCCAGTTACGTAAGTCCTGGTTTCAATTGGGGGCTAGATTTTTCATGTTCATTTTTTGCCTTCACCAGATGTACGGAGCTTTTTCAAAAATCAAATACTAATCCTATAGAAATAAATTCGTTATGGAAAAAAGGAAATGGTAAGCATCGAAGACAACGAGTATTTTAATAATTCTTATAATGAAACACTAGAAGCTTTAAATAATTTGTCACAAAGTTTAATTTCAACCTCTGCTGATGAATTGATCCAAGCTCTTCCTGAGAAAGTTTGTAATATTTTGTCTGTTCCAATATGTATTCTGTGGAACAAAGAGCAGGATAAGCCAAAGTTTAAAGTGATTGCTACTTATGGAGAAGTAGATGATAAGTACAAGAGAATTGAAATGGATTTGGGACATCCAGGAGTACAGTATATTTTGAATAGAGATAAAGTCTTGTCTTTGGTCAATGTAAATGAAGCAACTTTTAGGTTGGCTGATATTGATGAACTCAACAAAAGACAGTGGATCTCTTTTTTAAGTATTCCATTAAAGATTGAAAGCGAAATTGTTGGTATTCTTGATGTATTTACAAAAGAGACTCGCCACTTCAATAATTCTGAAAAAAGTTTATTTAATATACTGGCTAATTTTGCTTCTTTATGTATTCAGAAAAAATATTTTGTCAAAGACAAAAAGGAAATTTCCGAAGATAGGGAAAAACTTCAGGATCTGACAGCTATTATGCTTGAGATGACAGCGACTTCTGAAACTAATGAAGTTTGGAGCCTATTAAGAAAAGGAGCATTGAAGCTGGTAGGTTCAAAGCCACGAATATGGATTGGTAGTTTAAACCATCAGAATGGCAAATTTGAGTCAGTAGAGTTAAATAATACTTCAGAGCTTGAATTTGGCATAGGTATTACTAATAAAGCACTCATCGAAGGAAAAACAATTATAGCTAATGATGTTCTGAGCGATGAATGGTCAAAAACTTATCATAAACGTTGGGCAGATACGCGCTCTCAGATATCTGTTCCTATATTAATAGAGAAAGTGCCAATCCGAGAAAATTCAGAAGTCAAAGCAGGTTCTAAGCGGATTGGTATATTAAATATTGAAAGTTCAAAGATTGATAATTTTCCTCAGACATATAAAGAGCGTCTCTTATTATTGGCACGTCATACTGCTTTACGTCTTGAAAGAATTGAATTCTATAAAAAATTGGTGGCTATACGGGAAATTGAAAGAGAAATTACTAAGGCTAAAAATTATGATGAAATTATAAAAATTGTCATCAAAGGTATTACTAAAATTCTTGAATTCACTTGGGTTAATATTTCCCTAATTAATTCAGATCGAACTAGCATTAAGTCTGATTATATATTTGGGCTTCCAAAAGATAAAAAGGAAGAGTTTAAGAAAATGGCGTTACATAATCTAGATAGTAACGATATTCAAGCCAATATTGTACGAACTAAACAAATTAAAGTACCTGCTAACAATGATCCAGGACTAGATAAAGAAATCTTTAAAAAGTTTGGACATGAAGATATTATCAGAGTTTTCATTCCAATGATTGAACCTTTAAACAACTTAGTCATAGGAACTGTTGAAGCTGGTTACAAAAGAGAATATAGACAGCATATTTATGAGCAAGATGTTCAAATACTTAAGGGGTTTGTTGAACATGCAGTTCATGCTATTGAACGTAGAAAATCAGGGCTGATTGACAGAATTACTCATGAGCTAAAATCTCCAGTCGTAGGTATAAGAAGTCATGCTAGTTTTCTTCAGAGACGATTTAGTGATATAAATTTAGCTCCTAGTACTATTGCAATAAAGTTTGAAGATATCCTAACTGATTGTGATTTACTTCTTTATCAAATTAGACAAATTGAATACTTTTTGGGTAGGAGTTACTCTGAAAAACCTAAATTTGAATCGATTATTGTTTTTCGAGATATTGTTGTTAAAACAGTTAACCAGCTTAAACCTATTTTAAATGAGTATGGTTTACATGTAAAGGGTGTAAGATATGAATTTGGTGATGCTGCTAGGATGGCAATACTTACAGATAAGGTGATGTTAAATCAAGTAATCTATAATCTCTTGATAAATGCAATTAAATATGCTGAAAAAGATCCAGGACAATTCAAAATATTACTAGAGGCAAGTGAGTATAAAGAAAATCTGATGATTAAATTCAAAGATTGGGGAATTGGAGTTTTAGAAGAGGATTCAGATAAGATATTTGAAGAAGGATTTCGATCTTTGGACGCAATTAAGAAAATAGGAGGTTCAGGATTAGGATTAAGCATTTCTATAGCGATTATCCAGCAACTAGGAGGAAGCTTAAAGTTAGTCAATAACTCAAAACCAACTGAATTTCATTTGATTCTACCAAAAACATTTAAGGAGGCTCCAAATGATTCTTTTCGTTGATGATGAAAGAAGAAGAATGGATAGTTATGTTCAGGATTTAATTTTATCTGGACACGAGATTGAATTTAAGTCAGATGTAGACTCTGCTTTAGAATTTTTTGTCGATAACCAGACACAAATCAAACTTCTTATTTTAGACATCATGATGCCAACGGGAGAAAGTTTTGATGACGATCAGACACATTATGGTCTAAGAACAGGGATTGCCTTTTATCAGAAGATAAGAGAACAAAACCCTTCTCTGCCAACCATAATATTTACTAATGTCTCTGACGAAAATTTAGCAGAAGAAATTAGTAGAGGCAGCAATGTTTTATTTTGTCAAAAAGATAATTTTCTTCCT
The DNA here is from genome assembly GCA_019358985.1 of Tolypothrix brevis GSE-NOS-MK-07-07A. Taxonomy (GTDB): domain Bacteria; phylum Cyanobacteriota; class Cyanobacteriia; order Cyanobacteriales; family Nostocaceae; genus Hassallia; species Hassallia brevis. Next base: position 58,667 of record JAHHIJ010000022.1, read on the forward strand.
TTTGAGCTTGAAAAAGAAGTCAGAAAGATACTAAATCTTGAATAAATAAGGACTTACACACGGACTACGATTGTGCATCATTACGAACGAAGCAAAGTAATCGTAAAGGCTTGGTTTTTTGTCACGAGTGGATAAGTCCTATAAATATAACATTATCGGTTGGTGAAAATTAAGCTGGAAAGGAAAATTGAAAAATGGCAAGCCTGAGTGTGCTTCTCGATTGTGTCAGCAGTTTTGAAAGAGACTTCAAAAGTCAGTATCATAAAATTCAATCGTATCTTGAACCAAGCGAAAGGAAAAGTTTAAATAAACAAGTTGAGTTGGATAAAGTTAAAAAAATTGAATTGATTGGAGAATTAAGAAACGGAATTATCCCTGAAATCAATGATTTTGATCCTTTGATAGAAAATATCAGTGATATTGAAGAAACTGTTGAAAAAATAATTGAAGAAACTGTTGAAAAAATAAAGAAAGTTGAACAATTTATTTCTCAAGGTAAACAAAAAGATTTGGTACGTGAAATTGGGACATTACTAAAATCGGATATCGAATCAGTTGAGACATTAAGTAATACGATTGACTTCAGCAATAATGAACAGATCATTAGTGAGTTGCATGATTTACGCAATAAAGGTGAAAGAATCTGGAGATTAACACTTCTCATAACTCCTGCTGACGAAAAAGAATTTCAGGCTGCTATCATGTGGGCAGCTGAACAGGGACAAGAAATAGAGTTAGATAAACTACAGAAATTAAAGGGAAATTTACCCTATAATTCCTCCCAAATTCAGCAGTTACTTAAGTATTCCCAGAAGAGAATTGAAGAAAGACTTTGGCAGAAGGAGGGAAAATACCGAGTTTTATGCTCTAAAAATGAGCTAGAACGTTTTGAAAATGTCCGAATTGTTAAGAGCTATCCAGCATTCACAATTATTTCAGCTTCGATGCTGGCAATTAATAATATCAAGCCGTTCTTTCCTGTAGAGCGGTTGAAGTTTTATGAAAGACCTAACCCTAGCCCTGGATATTCCAATATGAGAGATCAAGTAGTGCGGTTTAAGAATCCAGTTCTTGAAAGCTGGAAGCAAAAAATAGAAGAGATAGGTGCAAAAATTTTACAGCCTTTGAGCCGACTAGAAATTGTCGTGTCTGTTTCTAGTGAAGATATTATTAACCAGCTTAGGAGCTTTGAGGAAGTTTCTCAAGTCACACCCTATGTCCCTAAAATTCGTGTTCAACCCCAATATCTTCAAAATCTAGGTCAATCAGCGACGAAAGAGGCGATCGCAACAGCTAGATTAAAAGCAGCCGAAAACCCTCCCAGTTCTCAAAATCGAGGCATTCCTCTTCCAGGTATTCTAATTGCCAATTTCTTTACTCAAGAAGATCGCGATCTTGCTGCTCAAGATTTAGAGTCTCAAGGAATTCGCGTTGCCGATCAACCTAGAACAACTAAGCTGGTACTCGATCTTAGTTCAGACAATAATGCAATAGATTCCCTGAAAATCATTGCTAATCAAATAGGATTAAAATCCTTGGAAGAAAAAGTCATCCCCAAATTGTTCAACGAAGAAGCTCGTCATATAATTGGGAAAGGTGTTATACCCTCTAATCCTATGCCAACGCTTGGTTTGACTGGAAAAGGAGAAATCATTGCTATTGCCGATACAGGATTAGATACAGGAGAATCTGAAACACTTCATCTTGACTTTCGTGATAGAGTTAGGTGGATTAACAGTTACCCAATACAATCATCTCTAAATTCCTATATTCTCAATCCTGGATCTGACGACGGAGCATCTGATACATATTCAGGACACGGAACTCACGTAGCTGGGACTGCATTGGGAAACGGAGAGCAAGCAAAAAAGTTAGGGATTTCTTCTATTCCTGCTGGTATGGCTACAGACGCTCAATTGATTTTCCAAGCAATTGAGCAAACACCTAAGTGGAATCTTCAAGGTCAACTGTTATGGCTGAATTCCTATCATCAAAATCCCCCTAAGTCGGGGCTGTTCGGTATTCCCGACGACCTAAAACAACTATTTGAGGACGCTTATGAGAAAGGTGCAAGAATCCATTCAAATTCATGGGGTGGGGGCGAACCAGGAGGCTATGATGATAGATGTAACGATCTGGATCTATTTGTTTGGGAACACAAAAATTTTTTGGTGCTAGTAGCTGCTGGAAATGATGGCAAACATCGTTCTTCAGGTACACCAGCAATTGAACAAGGAAGTGTGAGTTCTCCAGGAACAGCTAAAAATTGTTTGACTGTGGGAGCATCTGAGAATAATCGTAATGGACAATTTTCTGATGCTTATGGCAATTGGTGGCCAAACGACTTTCCTCATCTTCCCTTCAAGTCTGACGGCATGGTTGATTCTGTAGATGATATTGCGGCTTTTAGTAGTCGTGGTCCGTGTCAAAATGGTCGCCGACACCCTGATGTAATTGCTCCTGGTACATTTATCCTCTCGACTCGATCCTCCCAGATTGCCAGCAATAATTTTGCTTGGGGAGCTTATCCTTCTGCTAAAGAGCATTACATGTACATGGGAGGAACCTCAATGGCAACTCCTATGGTCGCTGGATGTGCGGCATTAGTGAGGCAATATCTGCGAGAGAAACATCAGCCGTCTATTATTGATCCAAGCGCTGCTCTAATCAAAGCTGCACTAATTCATTCTGCAACTTATATTGACTACCGCTTTGCCCATCCATCGTCTAACCCTTGGGCTGATAATGAGCAAGGGTGGGGAAGAATTAAGCTGCAACAAGTTTTAAATCCAGCAGAACCGACGCAAGTACTCTTTATTGATGAAGCAAATGGTCTGAAAACAGGCGAGAAAGCTGAGTATAGGCTACAAATTTCTGATAGTAAAGTTCCCTTAAAAGTAACTCTTGTTTACACTGACTATCCAGGAGAAGATTTAATTAATAATCTAAACTTAATTCTCTACCGTCCTAACAGCACATATATCCTTGGTAATGATTTTGAAGGTGAGGGCATACCAGACACAGTTAATAACGTAGAAGGGATTATCGTTGAAACTCCTGAAATTGGTGAGTGGAGAATTGAGGTTATTGCTGAGGTTCAACAGGAGCAGCAAGATTATGCTTTGGTGATCTCTGCTGGAGGATTGGTGAGAATCTAATGTAAATTTGAACGGTTCCAGTTGCGTCAACTTTTTTAGCGTTCGCAGGAGCAGGGAAAAACTTTTTGGTTTACGGTGTATAGCTAAATGCATATATTTATCCAAAAATCAACCATCAATGTGTCACTTTAAGGTGCGTTCGCCCTGGTCTCTACCCTCGTACTTCAGGCTTAACTGAAGGGTATTGCGATATTTTTATAGAGTGGTAATCATACACTATTCAAATTAATAATGTATAATTACCACCCTATGATGCTGCTATCTATCTGTTTGGGATTGACTGTAAATTACCAGTCGAATCAGAAATTCGGGTGAATTTCTTAGTAAGCCAGACCCATACTGCGAGTGGTTTCGGCTCCCAGGTAAACCCGGATGCTCAAAAAGTCAGTGGGGCAAGCAGTTTCACACCGTTTGCAACCTACACAGTCTTCCGTGCGGGGTGAAGCGGCAACTTGTTGGGCTTTACAGCCATCCCAAGGAACCATCTCTAGCACGTCTGTGGGGCAAGCGCGGACGCATTGGGTGCAGCCAATGCAGGTATCGTAGATTTTTACGCTATGAGACATTGAAAAAAAATCTCCTAACTGAAGTGTTCTTCTCTGCCAAAGAATCATAATCAAGGCATAGTTTACCGCAGTGTTCTAGCACCTGTAAGCAAAAGGCTACATAACTTTAAACAACTTGACAGTTTACCAGGTAGTCTGCTATGCACTGTTCTGGTTTAATAATACGGCAGTTGGCTGTTTGAGATTGCGATCGCCTATTACAAAATCGGGAAACTGCGATCGCGGTTTTTTTCCTACTTTCTCACATCACCAAAAAAATCGGGATACGTTAAAACCTCACCCCCTTCCCCTCTCCTTATTAAGGAGAGGGGTGTCCGGAACGGACGGGGTGAGGTTCTGTATTGTGCCATGCAACCCGCTATAATTCAAGACTCAGCACTAATTATCAAGAAGCATTTTGCAACTCAGCCGTGCGTACAGAGAATAGCTGTGTCTGGTTTCCGCGTAGCACTTTTACCTGCAACGTTTGACCGAGACTACTATTTTCGACAACATTTTGCAACTCTTCGGCTGTCGCGATCGCTTCTCCATCAATTTGCACAATCACATCACCTAGACGCATCCCCGCAGCAGCAGCGGGAGAATTGGGTAAAACTCGCATCACCAAAACACCATTAACTTCGGCTACTTGCAGTGGTGAATTGGGGTCATCATTGTTTTGTTTGGCAGCATCAGCAGTTAAAGTTAGCATTTGCACACCTAAATAGGGGTGAGCAACTTTTCCACCACGTTCAAGTTGATAAGCGATCGATGAAGCTTTATCTATGGGAATCGCAAACCCAATACCCATAGCGTCAGCACGAATTGCTGTATTGATTCCAATCACCTCACCTCGGTCATTTAACAGTGGTCCCCCAGAGTTCCCAGGGTTAATTGCTGCATCGGTTTGAATAAACTCCAAGCGTTTGTCAGGAATTCCGACTTGAGCGCTAGAACGTCTCAGAGTGCTGACGATTCCTAAAGTCACGGTATTATCAAATCCTAAAGGATTACCGACAGCGATCGCCCAGTCTCCCACTTGTACATTAGCTGAAGAACCCAAGGGCGCAGTTGGTAAATCTCCACCAGCATTAATTTTGACCACTGCTAAATCTGTCACTTCGTCAACACCTTGCACTTTACCTTCAAAGCTGCGTCCATCTTTGAGCCTAACTGTTACTTTATCAGCTTTATCGACTACGTGAGCATTAGTGAGAACCAAGCCACTTTTGTCAATAATGAAACCAGAGCCTAAACCGCGTAATTGTTCCGAAGGCATCCTTTGGGGTAAACTGTCACCAAAAAACCTGCGAAAAAACGGATCGTCATACATCGGATCTACCCGACGAGTAATTGTGCGCTCAATATCAATTCTGACAACTGCCGATCCCACACGATTCACCGCAGCTGTGACAAAACTACTACTAGCGACAGCAGCACTCGCCGGTGATTGTTTTTGAGCAATTAATTGTGATGAAGAATCTGAACTTACAGCATTTGGTGCAGGTTCCGCTTGGGAAGGTAACACTTGTAAGCTACTAACTGTTAGCAAAACTCCTAGAAATATCGCTAACATATGGGTACTAAGTTGCCGTATAGACCGGGGTATTTGGGAAAGTCGCATAACCACACAAGAATGTTTTAGCGTAATTATTGTTTAATTTTGACAAATATTAGAAGTGTTGAGCTACAAAAACCGCTACTCAAACTTCTCTATCTACAGCTATTGTTACAGGTTTGATCGAAATTCCTGCGTATTAACCTTTGTTTTGGGCATTCCTCCTTGTCCCCCTTGTCCCTCCCCATCTCTCAATACGGTTCGGTTAAGGTGCATAGTCCTTAAAGATCCCCCATTATCCCCCTTAAAAAGGGGGAAATAGAGCCATTCTGAGCAAGCCTTAAAAAGGGGGGTTGGGGGGATCGAGTCTTATCCGAACCGTATTGCCCCATCTCTCCTCCTCTCTAGGCTAGGATCTTAATGTTGCCAGAACTTTGATAACCTATGAACGGATTAAACCGATTAGCTGAAGAAACCTTGTCCATAACACCAGCAGAACATTCCCAAAATGATGACCACAGCCACACAGATCATACTCCTGGGCATGGACAGTCGGCTCATCCACACGTCCATAGTGAAGAGTCATTGCGGCGAATTGTTAATCGGCTGTCGCGCATAGAAGGACACGTTCGTGGCATCAAAACAATGGTGCAACAAAATAGTCCTTGTCCTGATGTTTTATTGCAAATTGCCGCCGTTAGAGGTGCAATAGATAAAGTAGCGCGAATTGTTCTCGATGAACATTTAACTGAGTGTATTGGTAGAGCCTCCAAAGAAGGTAATATTGAAGCGGAAATTCAACAACTCAAAGCTGCTTTGGATCGCTTTTTGCCTTAGAAAATAACAATCGATATATATTGTAGAGACGTTCCGGCGGAACGTCTCTACGATGGTTACGATGTTTTTATTACTGTTAATTAAATGGACATGACGTAATATGTCCCTGGAAAATTACCAATCGATATATATTGTAGAGACGTTCCGGCGGAACGTCTTTACGATGGTTACTGTTAATTAAATGGACATGACGTAATATGTCCCTGGAAAATTACCAATTTCACTATTGTTTCACGGGCAATTCCCAGAAAACGCCAATTCTTTTTTTACACGGATTCATGGGGAATTGTCATGAATTTGATGAAGTAATAAAATTTCTATCTAATGATTTTTATTGTCTGACAATTGACCTTCCTGGACATGGGAAAACTCGAGTTTTTGGTGGCGATGAGTGCTATACAATGGCAAACACGGCACAAGCATTAATTAAGTTACTAGATAACCTAAAAATTGCTCAATGCTTTTTAGTTGGTTATTCAATGGGTGGAAGATTGGCTTTATACCTTAATTTGCATTTTCCTCAACGTTTTTATAAAGTTATCTTAGAATCAGCTTCTCCTGGTTTAATAACAGAAGTCGAACGATTAGAGCGAGTTAAATCTGATGAACAAATAGCGAGAAAATTAACAAGATGTGTTGAAGAAGGTGATTTTAGAGCTTTTTTATTAAATTGGTACAATCAGCGAATTTTTGGTTATGTAAAAAATCATCTTGAGTTTGAAGGCATGATAGAAAGTCGGTTGCAGAATAATCCTTTAGAATTGGCTAAATCATTGCGCTTTATGGGTACTGGATGTCAACCTTCTTTGTGGGAAAAACTTAAAGAAAACACAAATTCGTTGCTGTTATTAGTTGGAGAATATGATGAAAAATTTATAATTATTAATAGAAAAATGGTTAATATATGTAAATTTACACAATTAAAAATAATTAGTAATTCGGCACATAATATACATTTGGAAAATACTTTGGCTTTTGTGCAAAATCTCAATAAGTTTTTGATTGAGGTTTGAAGCTATATGGAGATTACTTGTGATTTTTAAGTTGGAATAAGCGTTGAAACGCTTACTACGAATCAATTTTTCGTAGCGTTTAATTCTTCTCGTAAGTTTTTCTGATAAATAGTAGGTAGATAACGACTGACGGAATTAGTTTCTATACCATATCCGAGACTTGTCCAAGTGGGGGAAAGTCGTCGCAAAACATCGTTTAACTTTCCTTGATGCAGTTGTTGAGAAATGTCAGTTCCCCAAACTTTGCGATCGCTTAACCAACTGTAAACTACTGCATCTTGATATTCTGGTGCAAAACTATAATTTGCCCAAAACACAAACCGCGTCGGGTTCGGATGATAGCGAGGAGCAATTCTATACCAAGTAGTATTGATGATTTGATATCTCCCAGCAGCGGTAGAGCAATTACCTTTATTAGGACCAGTAACAATTGTGACGCATACCTGAGGATGCTGGTTTAAATCGTTGACTTGCTGTCCACCATATAACAGAGAATAAGGGCGATCGCTATTTGCTTCACTGGCTGATATAGTTCGCATTAAAGCACGAATGTAAGGATCACCACCTTTCATTACCAAGGGTGGATTTTTTTGACCAAAGACAGGAATATTATGCGATCGCAAATCCCCAAATACATACCACTGTAACAAATATACAAAGCCGAGAAGTGCGGCTATTGGTCCAATCAGTTTTTCAACACCTTTCGATTCTACGCTTTTCAGACTCGGACTCCTTACAATTTGCGTATATTCAACAACAATAATAATCGACGCACTTTCAAACAGCAAAGTTCACTCTAGTAGTCAAGAGTCAACAGTCAAAGATATTTTGACCATTAGACATCGACCAAATTTAATTATGCGTTGCCTGATCCCAAGAGACGTAGCAGTGCTACGTCTCTACATTCATTTTCCGAGATGACCATTAACTCAGACTACGTTAGCAAACAACTCCCCAAAGCTTTTCGAGGTAGCTTCTTCTTTCGCAACAATCTCAACAATTTTGTTGCGTGCGGCACTTTCAAACAGCGACTCAACACAAACTTGGGCAACTTTCTGCCGGGGAATGCTACCCTCGAATAGTGTATCAGCACTTTGCATCACGATTCGATTGGAATTATCTTCATTTTTTAATCCCCCAGGGCGGACAATTGTATAAATCAAACCGCTTTTCTGGATATATTCCTCAGCTTGCTTTTTCCAAACTAAAATCAGCCAGAACAAGTTCAAAGGATGAAATAACTTGGAAGTACACAACGAAGAAACGAAAACAAAATGCTCTATTCCCTTCGCTTTGGCAGCATCTACTAAATTTTTAGTCCCTTCAAAATCTACTTTATAAGGTTCTGTGGGGTCAAAACTAGGTTTAGCTCCTGTAGCGCAAAGTACTACTGTGCTATCTCCTAGAGCAGTCGTCAGGCTTTCTGGGGTTAATACATCCCCTACAACTAATTCAACATCAGGAGGCAAAATACCCTTCGCTTTTTCTGCGTCACGTACCAACGCACGGACAGGAATATTTTTTGCAATTAGCTCTTGTACTATCCTACGACCTGTCTCACCTGTTGCCCCTGCTACAAATGCTTTCATAATAAACGTTATCCTGGAAAACTAAATATTTGATTTCTTCGTTCCCTATTTTAGTGATTCTATGAAGTTGCTGGCAGATTTTTAAAGTTTCCGTCAAAATGTACTCTAGTGTGCGAATTCTCTGACCCGACATGGGAATTATTAATACAGGTAAACGCAAAATTATATAGGAATGTTTATATGCTTTCACAAAATCGCGAATATCAATCCTTGGAAGTAAAAGAAGCAGTTGTACCTGTGGCATCAGTAGCGCATACTGAAGACACGCTAGAGCAAGCAACTGGTAGAACACCAACAAAGTTTTATGGTCGTTATCACGACTCGATGGAATTGTATGCTTCAGCAAGCTTAGTTGGTGAGTATCTCAATGCTCATTCTTCATGGTTTTCCCGCTGCGCTGAACCGATGAAGGTGCAACCGCTAGGGGAAAATGGTTATGCTTTAGGAATCGGTCGTTTTGGCTCTTTTGGTTATGAGGTAGAGCCAAAAGTTGGTTTGGAACTGTTACCTCCCGTTGATGGTATTTACCGCATCCACACTATACCCATTCCTGGTTACTATCCGCCCGGTTATGACGTAGACTATAATGCATCAATGCGTATGGTAGAAGATGTTGCAAACGATGCACCCACAAGTATTAACGAGATAACACGAGTTGAATGGGAATTGGATTTGATCGTTGATATTCACTTTCCCAAGTTTATTCAGCGTTTGCCTAAGTCTTTGGTACAATCTACGGGCGATCGCTTACTTAACCAAATCGTCCGTCAAGTCTCAAAACGCCTAACCCACAAGGTTAGTCAAGATTTTCATCAATGTTTAGGAATAGATTTTCCTGTCAAGTCTCAGAAAAAGCGTTAAATGGATAGTGGATAGTGGATAGTGGTAAATCTTAACAACGCTACAACGCTCCAACTATCCACCAATAACTAATTATGCATTAGTAAGAAGTTTTTGAACAATTTGCACACCACTAATAGCCTGCCAAGCAAAAAGTCCCAAAAGTGTGAAATTCAACAAAATGTGAGTCATTCGCGCCCAATTTGCGCCTTTTTGCATAAAAGGAGATAGGGACGCAGAAAATGCGATTATACTCATCATCCCAAGCCCTGCTAGCAGGTGAGCTCCGAAAAATAACTTACCATTATTGATGTAAGTGACAGCCATACCACCGATGGCACCTGCCACCATCAAACCTAAAAGTATCGATCCGATTTGATGGTGTTTAACGTTATACTTACCTTTAATCAGTTCTTTTTTCTGTTCACCTTCAACATGTCTGGTACGCTGTACTTGCAACCCTAAGTAGGCAGCGTAAATTGATAATAGCAGTAGCGCCCACATCATTACCGGATGAAAGAAGTTCAGCCAATATTTCACGGATGGAGAAAGTGCGATATTCATCGAAATCCTTTGGGTTTGAAACCCCGTCCTTTAGTACCGGTTTATATTTAAATGCTGGTTTTTAAATGGATATAATCCCAGGAACCAGCAAACCCGTAATTTGTCCCCTCCCACAACGCAACTAAGATGCTTGGCTTTACCCAACGCTTGACCAATCAAGCTTAAATATAGTCCGGACTGGGGAAGCATCCGGAAGTTTGTGCTCTTCGTTGCGTCTCAATGTGGTATTCACCGCTTACGTTGTCCAAACTGGCTTGGTCAATCCTCACCCCTTTCAGGATGAGGTTGGTGAAACGTGTTCCCGCCTAGTTATTAAATCTTTATAAAAGTTAGCATAATCCCTTGAAAAAAGATGGCAAAGCTATTTCTTACTTATGCTGTACCCCTTCCGCTTTACCCCTCTTGGTCAGTCCTACATCTTTTTAACGTGTCGCAGATAAAGGTAGATAAACACAGATAATAGACATCTTGTGTGAAAATGAATTTAGAGACGTAGCACTGCTACGTCTCTACAAGGGTTTCAGATAACGCATAGTTTATTTCACTCTAATGTCTATTTGTGTATTCTACCTTCAGCTTTTTAGGGGCTGTCAATTCTGATTCTCTTGTTGTAGTGTGGAAATAACCCAGTCATTTGTATGAGTTAGCGATCGCACTTCGGAGAATTATCAATGGCTTCTACTCAAAATATTCCGTTAATAAGCGCAATTACTCGTGGGGATCTAAAGCTTGTGCAAGCGATACTAACTCGTGGTACGCTTGCTGATACGTGCGATCGCACTGGAACTACACCGTTAATGTTTGCTGCTAATTTAGGCTACACCGAAATTGTGCGATCGCTTATAGATGCCGGCGCAAATATCAATTTACCGAGAAAACGCTATAATTTAACAGCTTTAATGTTGGCAGCCAGTGCCAATCAAGTTGATATTGTCCGGCTTTTAATATCTAGAGGCGCTGATGTCAATGCGGTTAATGAAGATGGCAGTACAGCTTTGATGGCAGCAGCTTTGAAAGGTTATATCCATGTGGTGAAAGTCTTGCTTGCTGCAAATGCAGATGTGAATGTCGCAGATAAAGATGATGATACTGCTTTGAAACTGGCAGTTAAGCACCGACATTGGGACATCGTATATACAATACTACAAACAAGCGTAGATGTCAATACCCAAGATGAAGATGGTGAGACTTTGTTGATGGTAGCGGCAGACTTGGGACATTTGGAAGTTGTACAAGCATTGCTGGCAGCGGGGGCTGATGTAAAGCGGCAAAATCGAGATGGGGGAACTGCACTATCTTCCTCTGCGGCAGCGGGACATGATGCGATCGCTTCAATTCTATTAGATCATGGTGCGGATGTGAATAGCCAAGACCAAGATGGTGAAACTGCTTTACATTTTGCGGCTGTTGAAGGCTACGGTGATGTGGTAGAAGTGTTACTCAGCCGTGGTGCGGATGTGCAGATAAAAAACTATCTGGGTGATACACCATTACTTGTTGCGGCGTTCCAGGGACATAGTAAAATTGTAGAGGCGCTGTTGCGGCAAGGTGCGGATGTAAATGGAAAATCAAGCGAAACGCCTTTGTTGGTTTGTGTATCGCAAGGACACGCGGAAACGGTGAAAGTGTTGCTAGACTATGGTGCTGATGTTAATAGTCAAGGAAGCGATGGCAAAACGGTTTTGATTAAAGCTGCGGAACAAAATCAAATAAAGATAATGCAGCAACTACTAGATAAAGGTGCAGATGTCAATTATATAGATTCAGCCGGTGCAACAGTTTTAATGTGGGCAGCATCGCGGGGTTATAATGAAGCGGTGCAGATGTTAATTAAAGCTGGTGCGGATGTCAATTTAAAAAATCAAGGTGATTATACAGCTTTAGCGATCGCTCAGTTTAATGGTTTTGAAGATGTGGTGCAAAGTTTACGGGCAGCTAGCGCAGAAGAGTAAAAAAAGTCAGAATTTTGACATTTCCAGAAAACAATGTAGAGACGTAGCACTGCTACGTCTTTTCTGGAGATTTCCATTAGACATCTGGTAGAAACTAATTAGGGCTTGCCCGAAAACCTTGATTAGACGTAGCACTGCTACGTCTAATCAAGGTTTTCCAACAGATGTCTAATAGATGTCTATTCTGGAAACTTCTTTTCTCGCACCTCAACAGCGTATTCCTGCACAGCTTTGTTAATGGTCTCCCGCAGATTTGTATAAAGCTTGGCAAAGGGGGGCTGTTTTTCTGAAAGTCCCAACACATCAGAAGTAACTAAAACTTGACCATCACAATGCACTCCCGCACCAATACCAATTGTGGGAATGCTTAATTTTTGTGTAATCTGCATTGCTAAATCTGCGGTGATATGCTCTAAAACCATCGCAAACACACCCGCTTGTTCGAGTGCGATCGCCTGAGTTAAAATTCTCTCACCATCTTCTTGGGTCTTTCCCTGTTGACGCAAGCCGATTTGATGTATCGATTGCGGTGTCAAACCGATATGTCCCATCACCGGAATTCCCGCTTGTACCAAACGAGCGATGGTTTCAATCATTGCCGGATAGCCACCTTCTAACTTTACCGCTTGCGCTCCCGTTTCTTTCAACACCCTAACCGCTGAATGCATCGCTTGCTGAATATCTTGATACGTTCCAAATGGTAAATCTACCACCAAAAAAGCGCGTTTCACACCACGTCGCACTGCTTTAGCGTGGTAGAGCATTTCATCCAAAGTAATAGGTAGTGTTGTTTCATGCCCCAACACCACCGACATCGAGTCACCCACCAAAATTAAATCTACACCAGCAGCATCAAGAATTTGAGCGATGGCATAATCCCAAGCAGTCAAAGCCACAATTGAACGCTTTTGTTGTTTCCATTGAATTAATTGTTGGGTAGTGACTGGCATTTTGGGTTGGTTAGTTGTTGGTGGTTATATTATGTCCGTTTAATTGACATTAATAAAAAATCCGAAATCCTTGTAGAGACGTAGCACTGCTACGTCTTTACATCATATGTAATCTAGACATGATATTAGTGGTTAGTTGACGGTTAAGAATTATCCACTATCCACTATCTACTAACAACTATCCACTAACAACTATCCACTAACTCTTCCCTACCGGAAATAATGGGGTTAGAGTGTCAATTAACAGCGCGACTAAAAGCCAGATGAGTTTTTGCCTTTGGCATTTTTGGCATTAACCAAGCTAAACCTTCACTAGTGCCTATCCATAGTTTATTACCAATGTCAGGTGCAAGGGCAAACACACGACTAGAAGGAAGACCGGCAACTTCGTCTAATACTGCTCCTGTATGTGGATTTAATCTTAACAAACCATTGTTAGTCCCCACCCAAACACTACCATCTTTGGCAAAGCGTACTGCTGTGACATTACGTCCGCGCAACCGAGCGACAGAACGCAACACTGCACCAGTTTTCGGGTTAATAACCAGCAAATTATTCGGCATTCCTGCCCAAATTAACCCTTCTGGACTAATTGCTAAAGCTTGGACTGTGGTTCCTGGTAAATTATTGATCCACTTCATGACGTAAGCATTAGCAGTATTCACTCGCACTACTCCATCAAGCGTCCCAACCCAAAGTTGACCATCAGCATCTAAAGTTAAAGCGTTAGCGCTGACACCAGGAAGATTTTTGACTGTTGTCATAATCAAACCTTGGTCTGGGCTAATTAAGGCTAAACCGTTATCAGTTCCCGTCCACAAATAGCCACGTTTGTCAATCAACAGCGATAAAACTCGTTTAGAAGGCAAAAATAAATTCTGCGCTGTGATTTCATTTGTGCGTGGGTCTACTCGTTGCAAGCCTTCGTAATTTCCCACCCACAAGCGTCCTACTTTGTCTTGAGCTAAAGCACCGATGGCGACATTCGGTAAACTAACTCTACCTAAAATCTTACCAGTGTTCGGGTCAATGTGCGACAATCCCCGCCAAGAACCCACCCAAAGATTACCTGTAACATCCCCCAGCAAGTTACTTACACGATAATCGGTTTCTTTTAAACGTTCTAGCAGATCCCTTTGATCAGGTGAAGGGTCTTTTCGCGGTGGTGGTGGTGAAGCGGGGTAAGAGGGAGTTAATTCTGATGAATCTACGTCAGGGGTTGTTTTTGGGGGAACTGAACTACTATTTTTTTGAGCATTGACTGGAATCGCTATTGAGATTACCAACCCCAGTAAAGCAGAACTGATTAATGAAAGAATGGGAATTCGATACAATACCACTGTTAAACTTCCTTTGGAAACATTTTCCATAGCCTTTGTCTGCAAAGGGTACGGGTTAATTACAGTGTTCCCGTAGTTTGTATCTTTTAAACAGTTAAATGTTGTAAGGGCTTCAGCCTTTAAAACCGAAGATATGAGCGGTGAACCGCTCACTACGAATTAAAATGCTGTAAATTACTGCCTTTATTCACATTTTGGCGTAAGTGTCAAGGTCTAATTTGGGAAATGCGCGTAAAATTAAATGCTGGGTTTGAAATTGAGGAATTAACATTTGCGCTCCTCAACTCAACAAAACTTTTATAATCTTAACTTAGAGGGCGATCGCCATGCTTCTGCCACAAACTTCGGTTCTACGTGAGTATTTCCATGCGATCGCAGGGGTATTATCCTAGAAATCGAGCAACTTTGCCTAAGTTTTCACTCTTCTTGCTGCTAAAGCAGGTTTTTTGAATAATGCGATATTATTATCGCTTATATTTTGTATATATATCTTAATAAAATGTTAAATTTTGAAATTAAATAACAAATTTAAATAAAAGAGTTAAGAAGATTAGAAGAATAACTTATCGAATTATTGATATATTGTGGAACAAGATACAAATTACGTGGTGTGCACACAGTACGAAATTTGCTTGTAAAAATAAAGATTGACTTGTTGGAAGGATAAAGTATGTCTTACGCGCAAACGAAGACTCAGTCGAAATCTGGTTATCAGGCTGGGGTAAAAGATTACAGATTAACTTATTACACCCCAGACTACACACCTAAAGATACAGACCTTTTAGCAGCATTCCGGATGACTCCACAACCTGGAGTTCCTCCGGAAGAAGCTGGTGCAGCCGTAGCTGCTGAGTCTTCCACTGGTACTTGGACAACAGTATGGACTGACCTATTAACTGACCTTGACCGCTACAAAGGTCGTTGCTACGACATCGAACCAGTTGCCGGCGAAGACAATCAGTACATTTGCTACGTTGCTTATCCTCTAGACTTGTTTGAGGAAGGCTCTGTAACCAACATGTTGACCTCAATTGTAGGTAACGTGTTCGGTTTCAAAGCATTACGGGCATTGCGTTTGGAAGACTTACGTATTCCTGTTGCTTATCTCAAAACTTTCCAAGGACCTCCTCACGGAATTCAAGTTGAACGTGACAAATTAAACAAGTATGGTCGTCCCTTGTTGGGTTGTACCATCAAGCCCAAGCTCGGTTTGTCCGCAAAGAACTACGGACGTGCCGTTTATGAGTGCTTGCGCGGTGGTTTGGACTTCACCAAAGACGACGAAAACATCAACTCAGCACCATTCCAAAGATGGCGCGATCGCTTTCTGTTTGTAGCAGAAGCCATCCACAAAGCACAAGCAGAAACAGGCGAAATTAAAGGTCACTACCTCAACGTTACCGCTCCCACCTGCGAACAAATGTTGGAACGGGCTGAGTTCGCTAAAGAACTCAAAATGCCCATCGTCATGCATGACTACCTGACCGCAGGTTTCACCGCGAACACCACCTTGGCTCACTGGTGCCGCAGAAACGGTCTATTGCTGCACATCCACCGCGCTATGCACGCTGTTATCGACCGTCAAAAGAACCACGGTATCCACTTCCGGGTATTGGCTAAGTGCTTACGGATGTCTGGTGGCGATCACATCCACACCGGAACCGTTGTAGGTAAGCTGGAAGGCGAACGCGGTATTACAATGGGCTTCGTTGACTTGCTACGTGAAAACTACGTTGAACAAGACAAGTCACGCGGTATCTACTTCACCCAAGATTGGGCTTCCATGCCTGGTGTAATGGCAGTTGCTTCTGGTGGTATTCACGTATGGCACATGCCCGCACTAGTAGAAATCTTCGGCGACGACTCCGTACTACAATTTGGTGGTGGTACTCTCGGACACCCTTGGGGTAACGCTCCTGGCGCAACCGCTAACCGCGTTGCTTTAGAAGCTTGTATCCAAGCACGTAACGAAGGACGCAACCTCGCTCGCGAAGGTAACGATGTCATCCGCGAAGCTTGTAAGTGGTCGCCAGAATTGGCTGTTGCTTGCGAACTGTGGAAAGAAATCAAGTTCGAGTTCGAGGCAATGGATACCGTCTGATTTGAAGTTAGAAGTTAGAAGTTGTAGAGACGCGATTAATCGCGTCTGTTAGGAGTTAAATTAAGTCATAACTCCTGACTAATAACTCATAACTCTTTTGGGCTGGGTCAAGCATGGATTTAAAACAAATTGCGATCGCTACAGTTAAGACGCTCTCTAGCTACCTAACTTATCAAGCAGTGCGGACGGTGCTAACTCAACTTGGCGAAACGAATCCTCCCTTGGCGTTTTGGCTGCATAACTTTTCCGCTGACAAAATTCAGGATGGAGAAGCATACATTCAAAGTCTGTTTCGAGAAAAGCCAGATTTGGCTTTGCGGATCATGACTGTCAGAGAGCATATCGCCAACGAAGTCAGCGACTTCTTACCGGAAATGATTCGTACTGGTATCAGTCAAGCAAATACAGAACACCGTCGTCAGCATTTAGAGCGAATTACCCAATTAAATATGTCGATACCCAGCCCAGAATCAGAAGAAGCAGCAACCTCAGATCCAAATTTGGATAATTCATCGAGTTAGTGGTTGGTGGATAGTAGTTATGACTACTATCCACCAACAACCAACTCTCCTAGAGACGTTCCGCCGGAACGTGTCGTAGAGACGTTCCGCCGGAACGTGTCGTACAGACGTTCCGCCGGAACGTCTCTACTACCATCAGTTTTGTAGTCAAAAATCTTCACCTATTACCAACTATGCAAACCTTACCAAAAGAGCAACGTTACGAAACCCTTTCTTATCTGCCTCCTCTGTCTGACGCTCAAATCGCCAAGCAAGTGCAGTACATTTTAGATCAAGGTTACATTCCGGCGATCGAATTTAACGAAAAATCCGAGCCAAAGGAATTCTACTGGACAATGTGGAAGCTGCCTTTGTTCAACGCTAAATCAACACAAGAAGTGTTGAGCGAAGTTCAAGCTTGCCGTTCTCAATTTTCCACCAGCTTCGTTCGGGTTGTGGGTTTTGATAACATCAAGCAGTGCCAAATTCTCAGCTTTATTGTTCACAAACCCGGCACCAGCAGATACTAAAAAGGTAAAAGTAAGAATTACCTTTTAAATTGACTTAATACAGAGAGGTAGAATTATCTACCTCTCTTCTTTTCGTAGTAACGACTTCAGTCGTTATCTTAAATTAGAAGAGGACTTCAGTCCTCACTACGAATTAATAATACCTTGTGGGGAAAAGTTTTTCAACTGACCTTACCCCTTACCCTTTCCCATTGCCCAATTCGCAATTTAATACACTAAAGGTTGCCCACCAGTGAGATTACGGAAGGCATTCATGCAGTATGGACAGTCGCAACCAAATAAAGCGATCGCTTGATTGCTTTCTGCTTCCGAAAATTCCAACATCGCAACATTTTTATCCGATTGCTGTACTGAACTCACTTTCGGTGGAGGTGTTGTCAGTGAAGCCCGCGTACAAACAAAGTTTTTGTATCCAGCATGTGGATGACGTATACAAGCTTGACCGTCTTTCATGCGGAGAACTGGCTGTGCCCCATGTGCCGGATTTACTACCCCAATAATAGACATCATAGATGCAAAAATAGTCGGGCTGGAAAGCAAACTAAGTATTAATTTTCTGTTCATAAGTTATCAGAGAACATCTTACTGAACGATTACGTTATCCGATTAGCTGTTACAGGTCAAGAGAGTATTTATCGGGAATATTTAATATTTGTAATATTTTCTTAACAAATTAAAGCTCCGTTTTGTGCGTAAGAGTAAAAAAAATAACGATAATCATTGTCAAAAACGTACTGTGGTATCGTCTATGTTTAATTAACATTAATAAAAATATCGCAACCCTCGTAGAGACGTTCCGCCGGAACGTCTTTACCTGGACAATTTCTATTTTGGGAACATAACCTAATAAAATTCCCCCGAAATCAGGACGGGAAAATATCATTTCTGCGGTGAAACAGATGCCCACAGTTGCTACTAACATAATTACCAAAGCTTCTGTGTAGCGAAAGCCTTTGTGTTGAAGCAGTAGCAATGCGATTATATCCAACACGGTGATGCACACACCCCAAATTAGGGGAATGCCAAAAAGCAATTGGAGCGCGATCGCACTTCCGAGAACTTCTGCTAAATCACAAGCGGCGATCGCTATTTCACAAAGTAGCCATAAACACAAGTTTACACGCGGACTGAAATAGTCTCGACAAGCCTGTGCTAAATCTCTCCCCGTCGCTACCCCCAACCGCACGCACAGCGATTGCAGACGGTGAATAGTTCACTTTAGTACTTTGTCTGGAACTGCTACACTACTGTTTGAAGAAACTATATAAGTGATACTTAGTGCTGGAGACAAGTTTCAGCTATTGAAACAAAACGCAATGAATGAGATTGCTGCCTCAATAATCTCAATAGTCATCTTGAGGCAAGATTATTGACTTAGATAAGGAAGTGAATGTCATTTGTTCAGCACATACACCCTAAACACGACGCATTGCAAGACCAGTATGACTTGCTGTGCGAAAAGTTAACAAAATTGCGAAGGGATTGTGCGATCGCAGCCGATACCCTAATTCGCTTCCAACTAGACAAGCAAATTCAACAAGTCGAAGCCGAAATTGATCACCTCGCAAACCAGCTTGATAACCTGGAAAGAGCTTCGTGTAGCGAACGACTGTACAAGGCTCTATTGCAATTAGGATACCGCAAACAGGCGCAAAACTTCCGCAAATTTGCGGAGGCGGAATCAGTGGCAGCCTTCCTGATTCACGGTTGTACCCCAGATTACGGGCAACGTTGGTTATTGAATCGGTTAGTAATCAAGCACGTTCCCAAAAGCATTTCTGGGAAGATAGTGCGAATTGACCTCAAGCGAATTGCTCGTAGAAGTGATGTAGCAGCTTTATGGCGCGAACTCAGTAATCGGGTTGGTTTGGGCAGACAAGGCACACCGGCTGAAATAGCGGAAAGAGTTTACCAATGGTGGCAAACTCAGAGTGTCTTACTTATTTTCTACGATGTGGATTTTCTGCCTGAACGATATTTGCAAGAACTAATCCGTGATTTTTGGCTACCATTAGCGACAAAAGCGAGGGGTAATCTTGCCAACGCCAATCAATTTCAATTATTAATGTTTATGGTTGATTATGCAGGTTGTGCAGATGGTTGGAATATGCCTTTTGCAGAAAAGTTTGAAGCAACTTGGAAGCCGGATAATCCGGTTAAATTGCCTGTAATTACGGAATTTTCCGAGCATGAACTGACCAACTGGCTAGAGCATGAAGCGGACGAACTACCGAGTAAACTAACAGATGAGGTGGGTGAAACAGTAGAGAAGATACTAGAAAATAGCGACAATGGCATTCCAGAACCCGTAATGGCAGAAATTTGTCGCTTATCTGGTTGTGACTGGTACGAACACGAGGAAAAATGGCTGAAGTTCTAGGCAAGCAAGTATTGGAATATACAGGAAAAGTGCAGCCCAAACTCGGAGAAAGGGGAGCTAAGGGACAGCTTTTGTATCCTTATCTACCCAATCCGGAACTGGTGGAAGCGGTGAATCTGGCGATTTATTTGGAGCGACCGTTACTGCTGAAGGGGGAACCCGGATGTGGTAAAACTCAATTGGCGATCGCAGTTGCCTACGAATTAAGCTTGGATTTGAAAGCTTGGTACGTAAAATCCACCAGTCGGGCGCGGGATGGTTTGTATAGTTATGATGCCGTGGGACGGTTGCGAGATGCCCAGCTTGCGGCTTCTAATCGCTTAACACCAGAACAAATCCAGCGCATCGATGATCCAACAGCCTACGTGCGTTTGGGACCATTGGGACAAGCATTTCAGCAGGAGAATCCCACGGTGGTGCTGATTGACGAGATTGATAAAGCTGACATTGACTTTCCCAACGATTTGCTGCTGGAACTGGATGAACGGCGGTTTATTGTTGAGGAAACGGGTCAGGAAGTTGAGGCAAAGGCAGCCCCAATCGTGATTATTACCAGCAATGATGAGAAAGATTTACCAGATGCCTTTTTGCGTCGGTGTTTGTTTCATTATGTGGAATTTCCTAACAGTGAAACCCTCGTCCAAATTATCAATGCCTTATTTCCAACTACATCAAAGGAGTTGGTCACTCAAGCTATAACTCGCTTCTTGCAACTGCGGGAGGAAATGCGGAAAGATAAAGGGGAAGCAGGTAAGAAGGTTAGCACCAGCGAATTAATTGACTGGTTTCGCGTTCTGCGTCGCTATCCTCAAGATGAGGTTTTGCAGAAACTGGATGGTAAACTTCCCTATGCGGGTGTGTTGCTAAAAAGTTTGGAAGATCATGTACGGTATTTAAGGGGAAGCCGTGGATGAGAATGATTTGCCTCTGCTAGAACTGTTTACCAGACTGCGGGAAGCAGGTTTACCACTTGGTATTGACGAATATCATGCAGTTTTGCAAGCTTTGCAAGCTGGCTTTGGAATTAATGATAAAGCTGCTTTAAAACGTTTATGTCAGACTTTGTGGGTCAAATCAGCGGAAGAAAAGCGGCTATTTGAATATCAATTTAAACAATTAATTGACAGTGAGGTTATTTCCTTAACCCCTGAAACACAATTTGAACAGCATCAAAATAAAATATCTCAGATTGTTCGCTACGTAATTCTGGGGATTTTAGGTATCGGCATTGCTTTAAATTTTAAACTCAGTTCCCATGAACAAACTCAGACAAAATTAGCACCGAGTCCAACCACAAAACTAAACACTATAGGGCAGCCAAATACCACAGCACAGCCAACAACAAATCAAACTCCAATAGTACAACCAACTGCAACACCATCGGCAAACACCAACAGAAACCAGCCAAATTGGATTTTTGGCAGTTTGTTATCGGTCATCGTCTTGAGTGCTGGGTATATAACTTTCAGGACGGTAACTAAGCGGAAAACTGAACAGTCCCCAATTGAAAATACCTCCATTCCTCATTTATCTCCAGAATTGACACAGATAATCGAAGATGAGGTACAAGTAGCTCAAGCAGTACGACAAGTTACAAATAAAAGTGAGGAAATTCCTCAGATTAGCTTTATCTTATCTACTGAATATTTTCCTGTAACTGAGCGGCAAATGAAACAAACTTGGCGCTATTTACGCCGTCCAGTACGTGAGGGAACAGCGACAGAATTAGATGTAGAAGCAACTGTCAACCAAATTGGACGCCAAGGTTTGCTATTAGAACCTGTGTTGCTTCCACGTCGAGTCAATCGAGCAGAAATGCTGTTACTAATTGACCAAGATGGTTCAATGGTGCCTTTTCATGCATTATCCCGTCGGTTAGCAGAAACAGCTTTGCGTGGTGGTCGTTTGGGTAGTGCTGGTATTTACTACTTTCACAATTGTCCTATTGATTATCTCTACCGCGACTCCTATCATCAAGAAGCGGCGTTAGTTAATGATATTGTTACTAATATTTGCTCTGAGCGTACAGCGGTCTTAATTTTCAGTGATGCTGGTGCTGCTCGTGGTGGCTTGAATGAAGAACGCTACGATTTAACTAAGCAATTTCTTCACAAGCTGAAACAACGAGTGCGTTACATTGCTTGGCTAAATCCCATGCCAGAAAAACGTTGGTTTGGTACAACAGCAGGGGAAATAGCCTGTTTGGTTCCGATGTTTGAATTTAGCCGCCGAGGTTTACAAGATGCTATTGGTGTGCTGCGTGGACGTCCGACGAAAATATGACAGGACTTACGCACGGACTACGAATTTCCGTCATTGCGACGTAAGGAAGCAATCTCAAAGTCTTGTTTTTTCGTAACGAGTGCGTAAGTCCTATATGAGCAAAATCACAACTCAAGTTGCCCAGCGACGCATCGAATCTTTTACAAAACGCTTTGGCAAAGCACACCTGTATTTGGCGTATCATGCAGCTTTTCCCTTAGCACTCACACCCGATTTGTTATATCGTTTGTGGGCAAATTTTCAGAGAGATATTCATGGTGAAGTGTTGGATATTCCTTGGGTAACGGTAGCAGATTTACTACTTTCAAACCTGTGTGATGAAGTTGGATATGAACTTTATGAAATAGATTTGGCTGTGCGAAATCAACTGTTGCGGCAATTAAAGGAAGATGAAAAATTTGGGCAAGAGCGAATTCAAGAACTTTCACATTTCATGCTCTATTATGTACGGCAACAACTCCACAGCGATGACCCTGATGTTAAGGATTTTGCTCAAACTCAAAGGTGGACGGCTTTAGCTTATACTCAACCGGGCGAAGCTGTCCGCGAACTGGCGTTGGTATTTTCTAAATTGGCAGAGAAAGATGCACCGGAATTGGTGCGAATGGCATCATTGACGGAAACAATGGCAGAACCTTTAGTTGATTTTCAACCGCTACTGATTTATGCTCGTGGAATGAAAAAATTTGTCTGTGGCGATTTGGAGGCGGCAAAAGTAGAGTTTGACAAAGCCCTCACAGAAAAGAACGAAATTATCGTTGCTGATATCAATTTGCCTATTCCCGAACAAATAGCACCACCAAAAACACCACAAAACAAGAATTTATCTCGGCGGCGGGTAATTCAATATCTGGGTTGGGGAGGTATCGGGTTGGGTTTGACGGTTGGCGGCGCTTATTTTTTTAGTTCAAGAGATAATTTGCAAACCTCTGAATTTGAAGTTGTCACGGTGGATGCTAGAGGAAATATCACGAACCGCCGCCGAAACCAAGCAAAGTTTTTTGTTGAAGATTTGGGAAATGGTGTATTATTAAATATGGTAGAAATACCAGGTGGAACCTTTGCGATGGGTTCACCACCAAATGAAGCGGGAAGAAGCGGTGATGAAAGTCCGCAGCATCAAGTAACAGTGCCTCGTTTTTTTATGGGGAGGTATGAAGTTACCCAAAGCCAGTATGAAGCGATTATGGGAAATAATCCTTCTAACTTTAAGGATAATGGTGCAAACCGTCCTGTAGAAACTGTTTCTTGGAATGATGCTGTTGAGTTTTGTAAGCGATTAAGTCAAAAGACGGGACGTACTTATCGTTTACCGAGCGAAGCTGAATGGGAATATGCCTGTCGTGCTGGGACAAGTACACCTTTCCATTTTGGTGAGACGATTACTGCTGATTTAGCAAATTATAATAGTGAAGTTGCTTATGCTTCTGCACCAACAAAAAAAACACGAGGACAAACCACGCCAGTAGGTAGTTTTTCAGCGAACGCCTTTGGTTTATATGACATGCATGGAAATGTTTGGGAGTGGTGTCAAGATATTTGGCATGACAACTACCAAGGCGCTCCTGTAGATGGTAGTCCTTGGTTAACGGGTGTGAATACGAATACTACGAACACTACAAGGCTGCTTCGCGGTGGTTCTTGTTACGACAACCCTGAGGTTTGCCGTAGTGCTGACCGCTACGACTTCGACCCCGTCATCCGCTTCACCTTCGTCGGTTTTCGAGTGGTTTTGGTTTCTGCGTGAGGATTCCCCTTCTTTACACTCTTGTCCTTTTGCACTCTACACTTTTTTCTTTTTCACTTTCCTCCGCCGAAGGCGGAAAAATATTTTTTAGAAAAAAGTGTTTAAGTGAGTTATTTTGTTGTAATCTGACTTTGACGGGATATTATGAAGCAGTTATCGAATGAGCGATTTACCTATTGTACAGAAAACCTACGATTTAATCAAGTGGTACGTGCCAATTCTCAACCGCCTACCTCGCGACCATAGATTTAGCTTGGGGGAAAGGATGATTGCGGGACTTTATGACTTGCTGGAGAATTTAATTTTAGCACGGTATGCCAAAGATAAATTAGCCTTGTTGGAAACATTAAACGCCAAATTAGATGTTTTGCGCCACCAAACCAGATTACTATTAGATTTTCAATTAATTCAAGTAGAACGATACGAATATGTAGGAAAATTGATGAATGAGATTGGCAGTGAATTGGGAGGCTGGATAAAACAGCAGCTTAACAAGGTAAAAAGCAATTTACATCAATAAATAATTAGGATTGGTATATCAGATAAACCTCATCTACCTTGAGAACCGTAGTTTTCTGCCAAGACTTTGAGATTGCTTCCTTACGTCGCAATGACATATCTGAATAATTACAAACTCCAGGTTTCAACATGAACGAGGTTTAATTTATTATTTGTTGGAAATTGTTAATCAACAAGAATAAAAAACAAACATGAAACGCTACAATAATCTTTGGACACAAATTACAGATTTTGCAAATTTACTTGCAGCCGCTAAAAAAGCACAGCTTGGCAAACGTTTTCGTGAAAGCGTTCTCAGCTTTAATTACAATTTAGAACAGAATTTGTGGCAACTCAAGACCGAATTGGAAACCAAAACCTACCGTCCGGGTGCTTATAAAACCTTTACAATCTTAGAACCTAAACCACGCATGATTTCCGCTGCACCTTATCGAGACAGGGTTGTACATCATGCATTATATAATGTAATTCAGCCAATTTTTGAGCGGACTTTTATTTTTGATTCTTATGCAAACCGTACTGGTTTTGGTACGCATCGCGCACTTCGCCGTTTTACAGAATTTGCCCGTTCTAGCCGTTACATTCTCCAGTGCGATATTAAGAAATATTTTGCCAGTATTGACCATGAAATTCTCAAACTATTGCTGCGGCGTAAAATTAAATGTCGAGATACACTCTGGTTAATCGATACAATAATTGACAATAGTAATGAACAAGAACCTGTAGTAGAATATTTCCCAGGAGATGAAATTCTCACTCCCATATATCGCAGGCATGGCTTACCAATTGGTAATCTCACCAGCCAGTTTTTTGCTAATGTTTATCTCAATAGTCTTGACCATTTTGTTAAAGAGCAGTTGCAGGTAAAAAAATATATCCGTTATGTGGATGATTTCGCTTTATTTGCTGATGACCACCAACTTTTAGTCAATGCTCGGTTAGCAGTAGAAGAGTATTTAGTTGGTTTAAGACTGAAAATTCATCCTGTCAAAACTCAGCTATTCGAGACAAAACACGGGGCAAATTTTCTCGGATTTCGCGTCTTGCCAAATTTTATTGGCGTGCGGTGTGAAAATTTACGTCGAGGGCGGCGCAGATTGCGGTTGATGCAAAAAGACTACGCACAGGGTAAAATTACATTGGAGAAAGTATCGCAACGAATACAAAGCTGGGTAGCCCATCTGAAACATGGTGATACTTGGCGGTTGCGCGAACAGATATTCGCTTCTCTTGTCTTTACAAGAAAGTGAAGATGGGACGGGCATTTCTAGCTGCTTCGCGGTGGTTCTTGGAACAACAACCCTGAGAATTGCCGTAGTGCTAACCGCAACAACAACAACCCCGACAACCGCAACAACAACATCGGT
This sequence comes from Tolypothrix brevis GSE-NOS-MK-07-07A, assembly GCA_019358985.1. Lineage (GTDB taxonomy): Bacteria > Cyanobacteriota > Cyanobacteriia > Cyanobacteriales > Nostocaceae > Hassallia > Hassallia brevis. The sequence continues at coordinate 84,440 of JAHHIJ010000022.1, forward strand.
TTTCGAGTGGTTTTGGTTTCTGCGTGAGCGCTCCCAAAGGTCAGAACTGATAGATGGGAATTTATCGGGCGCATTTTAAGGGAGTCCAGACCTGTTCCAGTGATGTTGGCGACAGCATCCGAATATAAAACCGAATCGGATAGCCTGGTAAGTTAATTATACTGAACGGTTGTCCGATTCATTAGATATAGCATATTTCAGGTAAATAAGGTACATGCATAAATCCCAAAACCCGCTCTGAGACGTTCCGGCGGAACGTCTCTACGTGTATTCAATAAAAACGCAATCTGCTGTATCTCTAGAAAAAACGCGGAGACGTAGCACTGCTACGTCTCTACAAGGGTTTCGGGCAACGCATAATTAATTTTTACTATTATGTCTATTAGATATCTCTAGAAAAAACGCGGAGACGTAGCAGTGCTACGTCTCTACAAGGGTTTCGGGCAACGCATAATTAATTTTTACTATTATGTCTATTTTAGTTTAACCCTGGCTCAAAATCCCCACTAAAATCTGCATCAAGATTTCTAAATCTGTAGGCACCCGATATAACATTAAATGTTGGGTTACTACCCGCGAAACACGCTCAAAACTGCCAAACTGCCAAATATCCCCAGTTGTCACCGCACCATATAAAATCGGGTCTTGCAACTCCACCCAACTATCAAGGGCTATCAACTCAGCTGCTAATTGTGTAAAACCCCGTGTTAAGTCTGCCTGTTTTGCTTCCACTACCAGCACATTATGTTTTGATTGTAAATAGTAACCCAAATCGCCTCTCAGGTATTGGTCAATCTCAATCGAGTACTCAATATTGACTATTGCCTCTGTGATATGCGCTACTTCCAACAGAATAGGTGCAATTAAAACTTCCCGTCGTGCTGCTTCACAAAAAACTCGCGCTCTCGGCACGGAAGCCCCTTGGCTTTCAGACAGGGGAGGAAGTGCCAACAGTGGTTTTAACCACTGTGAAAAATGATAGAATTAAAGTGCAAGTAGGAATAATCATCTACGTGCTGAAGTGTTTTGTAAGGAGCAACCCCTGATTTGCCTCGCACCCGCACAAGTTGCGACTCTGGGTAAACAAGTAATGGGAAAACATGGAGCGTACCAAACTGGCTTTGTGATGAACGTAGGATCGCATTAATTAAGTCCTAAGTAAGCGCAATTGCAATACCTGTCGTATTGGTAGTTGTTTTGAGCGTTTAGGGGGATATTTGACTATCCCTTTTAAGCAAGTCTTAGAGAATCTGCGTGTCTTTAGACCGCAGAGTGTCAATAGTTAAGCTGACACGAGTAATTCCTTCCTCCAAGCGCTGCTTTAAGTCTGGGAGTCGGGTTAGTTCCATTGAAGAGGCAATAGGTAAGTTGATTGTACCCTTAGTTAAACTTGCTCCTAGCTCTCGCAGGATATCCCCTGGAGCAAACTTCATGAGAAAGTAACTCCCAAAGGTGTAAGACTCATTCGGTTTGAGGATAGGGGGACGCTGAGTCATGGGATTTTAGATTTTGGAGATTTTCACGTCGAAATGTGGCAATCAAACCAAAGCGATCGCACCACCATTTATCTATTATGTAATATATTTAAGGGTCGGATGCGTGAGAATGCGATCGCACCCTATTCAATATATTCTTTTTTCTGGCTGATTTTTTAGAAAATGCGATCGCTGAGAGACGTAGCAGTGCTACGTCTCTACATATATTCGACTAGAGCGCAATCTGCTGTATATCCGGGGTGTCTGTGCTTTCGATGTATTGGCTATCGAGGAGAAAGGTTCCCTTAGTGAAGCGGATACCCCAGTATCCTCCGGGACGACGGTCAATGACTGTCCCCTCTTCGCCGATGTGAATGACATCGGGGGGGCGAAGCATGGGCATGGGGTCAGCGGTTTTCACGTAGGGTGGTAGTGCCACAACTCGGACTTTACTATTAATAGGGAATTCTGTTGACATAGTTGAGCCATGAGCTTTTAGACTTCAGAATATACCAAGAAAGCGATCGCAAATTGCCGTTAATTGTTCTTGATTATTCACAGGCGATCGCGGTGCTGGTAATTCTGTATTGGGCCAATTGGGTAAATCATTACACGGACATAACTCAGGTGGCATTCCCAAGCTTCGCACAGGTACTGGCATGGTACAACGACCACAGTTAGTGATTTCCCAACTCAGTGTCAGCAATTCGGCGATAGTTTCTTGCGTACCTTCTAAGTAACAGTCACCTGAATCTGGTGAGATAATTTGTTGCCATGTGGTTTCAAATTCATCACTATAGCGATCGCCTTGAATTACTGGTTGCGGCAACAGACTTGCCGAACCATTATTTGTCATCACCTTTTTGCCTAACTGAAACCAGTAAGCAAGGTATTGTTTTACTTCCTGTTGGGTTGCCATACCATAATATTACAGCAATTTTCACTTTTTGAGGTCGCTTCCATGCAGCTTCAGTCTACCGCGATGCCGGCGGGGCTGCCCCCAAAACCGAATTCAAACGGGGCTATGTCACCATCGATGGTATCAGGAAGACCGCCAAACTCACCGAGCTTGGTGAGGCTGCCATCGCGGTTGATCCGCCAGCCAGCGATGGTACCAGATCCCGGCAAGACATTGTAGAGAAAACGTCCGTTCTTGGTGATGCGAAGATCGAGAGGCGTCCCTCCCTGTGACTTGTCAGGAGGTCCGGGCAGGTCGTCGGCGAGTCCGGCGACTGAGGCAAGTAGCGTCAGGCTCCCGTCTTTACCGATGCGGTAGCTGGAGATTGTACCTGACGTGTAGTTCGCGGCATAGGCGTACCGCCCGTTATTCTCGACCCAGCACGTATCGATCTCTCCATTGGGTACGTTGGACGTGATCGCTTTCAGCGTGCCGTCCTGATTGATCCGGAACGAGCCGACCGATCCGGTGAGTTCCGGTCCGCCGACGAACAGCGCCACCAGCAGGTTGCCATTGCGATCAAACGAGAACCCAAAGGGACCACCGTTGTTCAAGTCGGTTTGCGTGAAGTTCTCTGACGGCTTTCCATCATATCCGACACCAAAGACCAGCACCCGGCTCGGACCTGTCGGGATGACGTTCGGCATCGCCCCAGCAGGAGGTCCGTCCTTGATCGTCACAACGAGATGCCGACCGTCTGGTGTAAACGACACCTGCGCCGGATTGAACAGGACATCGGGGCGCACAGAGTCCTGATTGGCGTTGAGCGTGCGGGTCGAGCCGGGAATTGGAGTGAGATCCCCGCGGTTGTTCAGCACGTAACCCGTGATGCTGCCTTCACCTGCGGAGTTGAGGACGTAGACAAGGTTGCGATACTGGGTAATGCTGTTAGGGAAGACGCCAGTCGGCTCCACATCGGTGCGTTCGAGTCGGTCCCTCTTCACACGGAACACCGACACGTTGTTACTACCGGCGTTGGTGACAAACAGCCAGCGGCGGTTGTCGCTGAGCTGCACCGAGTGAGAGGAGCCGAGTCCATCGCCGGCGAATCGGACAGCAGGTCCAGATCCCTGACCACCCGTATCGAAGGTGCCAACGAGGTTAAGCTTGCCGTTGTCAGCCCGATTGTACATGACGACTTGGTTAGCGGGTTCATCTGCCGGGGCGTTTGGGTGCGTGTTGTTGTGGTTCGTGCTCACAAACACAACTCCTTCAGAAGAATCTTCGGGCTGGGTAGCGGTAACAACTGTGGCAAGGGCACTAAATGCAAGGAGGACGGCACCAGACTGTAGAATACGCGTTATCGACTTCTTCATGAGTTTCTCCTGGTTATAGTTCAATACACGGGCGTGTTAAAGATTTTTGGTCTTGATTTTTAGACCTGTAGAGACGCGAAATCTGCATAGATGCGATCGCACAAACTAGACATCAACCGCTCTTTTTTGATGCGTTATCTGAAACCCTTGTAGAGACGTAGCACTGCTACGTCTCCACATTCATTTTCACTTTTAGATGCGTTTGCCCTGACTAGACACAGAGAAATAAGAGGAGCCAGAGAGTTTTTGCGCTCATTCCTAACCTTAGAAGGCTACAACCCCCTGCGGACGGCTATCACTGACTGGAGAGATTACGAACGGTGAGGAAGAAACCTCGGACAAAGTGCCATCTTCTGAATTCACCTTAAAGATATGTACCCCCGTGCCTTCATTGGGTGGAGCAATGGCTTGTTGGCGTTGACTGATCACATTCAGAAACGATTCGGTAGGGTCTAGAACAATATTGACCGGACCAACTTGAGTCAAGCCGTTTGCAAGTGGCAAATTACTTCCCTGAAGTATGAGATGTTGGATTTCAACCGGGTTACTTGGGTCTGCGAGATCATAAACAGAAACGCTGTTGGAAAAGGATTCAGCTGTATACAGACGGGTTCCAGCTTCGTTTGCATAAAGCCAACAAATGGCTTGACCGGAATTGGATACCACTTTCAGAAAAGTTAACTCTCCTGTATAGTCGTTGTAAGAGTAAACGCCTACTCTGCTGCTTAGAGGGTAGCCAATATAGACAAATGGAAGCTTGGGGTGAACTTCGATACCTATAGGTCCAACTGGTGTGGTGTTAGCGATACTCGAAAACCCCGAAAGCGGGGAGTTTATACTCTCAGATAAGCGACCATTTTTGAGGATACGAAACGCCCGAACCATTTGTCCAAACTGCTCAACACTAAACAAGAATTTTTCGTCTGGAGAAATAACTATTGCCTCTGGTGCGGAACCCACTGGAACCTCGAAAGTAAATCTGGGTATGAGTCTCCCTCGCTGGGTGACACGAAAACTAGTGTAGTTGGGCAAAGAACCACTTGCATCCCTTGACAGGTCTTGAGGATCTAGATTCTTGTTAGCTACGTAGAGTATGTCATCTACTAAACTTAAACTGACTGGGTATACCCCACCAGATGGGAACGGAGAACCCTTGACTGGAGATAGTTTACCATTGCGGGAAATATCAAATACAGCAATAGTGTTTGAACCCGAATTCACAGCAAAAAGGCGGGTTCTTTCAGCATTAGTGATAAGTTGTCTGTCCCCATCTATAGATGCAAGGTTAAATTGGAGATCTACGATGCCTTGTCCCCCTGTAGGGAAAGGTGAATTGGGTAGAGGGGTTAGCTTGCCGTCATCATCACGACGGAAACCAAGAATGGAATTGCCATTCTCAGTTGGAATATTGCTTTGAGTGTAAACAATGCCAGATAGGGTAGGCTTATTTATTCGCCCTTGAACAGGATGAAATGTTAATAAAGCTACAGTGAAACTAGCGATCGCTATACAAATGAGGTAGAATCTGAAAATTGATTTTTTATTAAACATCAAAAAATCCTCACTTCAATCCAAATTTTCCAGGTAATTGGACAAAGCCATTACCTAGTTTGGCGATAACATCACTTCCACCTTCCTCATCGAAAAAGGTGGTTATGCAACAGTCTTAATGTCAATCACTTCCTGACAGCTTTCACCTCGCTAGTGTATCAGGAAGTCCATAAGCTAAAGTAGATTTAACTTGCACATTAGACATAGGTGTGGAAATTAATTATGCGTGACCCAGAACCCCAACAAGACGTAGCATTGCTACGTCTCTACAACTCCACGCCTATGTCCATTGTTTATGGCAGCAGTATCGCAAAAACTGCTGACCTCTATGTTAACCAAATAAGTAACCCAACAGAATTAATTACATGGTGTTTTTTTAGTGGGCAATACTATTAGCACAGAATTTGTGTAATCAATTGCGTCCGACTACTTAATTGAAATAATAGCCTATGGTGTTGCACAAACCATGAATGGTTTAATAATAAATATGAACTGACCAAAACGATGTCAACTGAATTCCACTCTTAAGCAAGTAGGCAGAAATATTTCATATCATGCCCGGTGAAAGACTTCTCATGATTGTCCGTAGCTTTACTGGGGGGACATCTTGCAGGATTTTCACAACTTTAGCCCAAATGCGGAAATCATAATTAATCAACCGGACATGACTTAAAACTATGTTAAGAAAATTAAATTGTCGGGTGTCCTTTAAGACGAACCCGACGCTGATTTTACATTTATTTACTGATTAAGATTTTGGTGGTAACGGGATACCAAGAACGCACAGATTAAGAACATGACCACCTGTGACTAAATAAACAGCATCGCAAACCGTACCTAACTGGCGAATTAAAGAACCGAGGCGATCGCGAAAATTTCTCCCAACGGGGTAAGCTGGCACTACACCCCAACCTGTCTCTTCTGCCACAAATATCATATCAGCCGCAACCAAATCCACCGTTTCTAATAATTCTTGAACCGTGTTTTCCCAAATTGCATCCTCCTGAGAGAGTAGATTAGCTACCCAAGTTCCCAAAGAATCTACCAACAGACAGATATTTGGTTCAGCATCCGCAAGCGTAGCAGATAATTCCGTCGGGACTTCCAGTGTTACCCAGTCTTCAATGCGGCGTTTTTGGTGTTGTGCAATGCGTTGATTCCACTCTGCATCTGCTGAGTTTTGTGTGGCAGTTGCAACGTAAACAACTGCTTTGCCTGACTGCATTGCCAGAGTTTCTGCCCATTCACTTTTACCAGATCGTGCAGGTCCAGTTACGAGGATGACTTTACCCAAAGCTTTTTCCTTAGTATCTTTAAGTGAAGTACCCCAACCTGCTTCGCTGAGGTTGGGGCTTCCAACATCATTCAATCAGGGACGGTCTTATTCGTCTTCTCCCAAGGGGAGACGCTTACGCGAACGGAGTTTCCCGTCTCGACCGCCGTTGCCACGTTAGGAACTTCCGAAGAAGTCGAGAACTAAATCTCGTGATGGTCTTACACGGCGTCCACAGGCAGACACCCGCCTACCGCAGGTGTATAGCTTTACGACACGTTCACCTTGGATTTACAGCAATGGCTAACCAGCTAGGCTTACGTCTTCCCCCTTTCTCACGCTCTTAGACTTGGTAAGCATATTACTGCTACTGTGACCGTTTGTTATGAGCCGTGTGGGTGGGTCATCGACCATTTATATTATAACATGGATGTATTGCTAATATATATACATCATGAAAGAAAAGTCGATGATGATCAGGCTTTCTCAGAAGCGTTACGACAAACTCAAGCTCTATGCTAGAAGCAAAGAAAAAACAGTTACGCAGTTGGCTGAGAATTGGATCGACAGGTTGCCTAGTCATAAGATTGACGACTCCTCATCCACCCCACTCCTTAATCAATCTGACGATTGATGTTGGTTGTCGCTGTAATCGTCGCCGTCCGGCGTGATGCACCCCGCCCTGTAGAGGGACGCTTAATTCCGCCGAATTCGTTAAATAGGGTGGCAATTTCTTACCAAAACTTTTTCACTGCCAAAGTGGGATTTTTGGGACCAAATAACTTTTAAGAGATAAAATTAGCACCAACATCGAAAGGAAGAGGGGAAAAGGGTTTTTACGACCTTCCCCCTTCCCATTAAGACACTTCTCAATCATTAGAACACCACTGGGGACAGGATAAGTCAGGTAATTTTTTATGAAAGCAGGCTTAAAACGCATTGAGGCAACTCTACACGATTTGGGAACTAACGGCACTGCCTCCGCTGAAGCTAGTTCTACAAAGCAGTCTTTCTCTTTTCGGATCAGCGTTGGAAATAACGAAGCTACAGCAGATGCTGTTTCATCAAAAGAAGATGTGACAGAGGCAGATGCACCTGAGTTTGACACAGAATTTGAGAGTCAATATAATCAGAATAACTCTGTGCAAACCTTTCCCACACAAGACAGCGATGGCAGATCACCTGCACTACCTAAGTTCAAAACTCCCAGTTTCACAAGCCATCGCAACGCAGCTAATCCAGCATTAGCACTTAATTTATTGCAAGAAATTCAGGAAAGCGTTTCGCTTTGGCAAAAAGAATTGCAAAAAATTGTTAAACAAATTCAAGATATTTATATAGAAGGTCCCATTGTTAATGGCTGGTTGGAATCTCAGGCACGAGAAAGCGAACCGGGGGGAACCGCAACCCTGCGTCATGCGGAAGTCGATCGCTTGATGGATTATGTAGAAGAAATTTGCGCGGCTCAAGAAAATATATCTCATCAATCAGCGCGTACAGGCTACCGTCTTTGCGGTTTAGATTCCTCCGGTCAAGTTTGGTCGCGTCCCTGTCCAGCCGATCAAGTGCCGACTGTCAGTATGGCGATCGCTCGTTACCAAAAGTTACGTCAACTACTAGGACGCAAGCAATATCTAGAAACTAGGCTTAGTCAACTAGCGGAAACTCTAGTAGTTTTACACAGCCATATTCAACAAACATGAACTTTTAACGATTATTTCCGAAAAAACTCGGTTGGTGAGTCAGGAATTTTTGGTATAGATTTAGCGGTAAGGAGACACGGGGACAAGGGGACAGGAAAAATCACTCTTGACTTTTGACCCTTGATTTTTGACTCTTGACAAATCCAAAATCAACTTTATGCCAGATCCGCTAATCTCCGCCATTATCTGTACTCACAATCGAGAAACCTATTTAGGTGCTGCTATAGATAGCCTTTTGGCGCAAAAATTTGCCCCTGGCTTTGAGGTGGTGGTGGTCGATAATAACTCAAGCGATCGCACATCCGAAGTTGTAAAACAAAGGTTATCCGATGGGCGTTTAAAGTACGTCTTTGAACCGGTTCTTGGTTTATCTGTTGCTCGCAACACTGGTGCAAAAGAATCTAGGGGGGAAATTATCGCTTATTTGGATGACGATGCGGTAGCGTGCGATCGCTGGTTGCAAATATTGTATTCTGCCTATGAAAATAACTGTAATTTAGCGATCGCTGGTGGCAAAGTCACTTTATTATGGTCGCCAGGAATCCAACAACCACAATGGCTATCTCCCGGACTAGCTGCCAATTTGGGAGCATATGACTTAGGCGATCGCATCGTCTACATCGAACAGCCCGGTTTAACTCCCAGAGGCTTAAATTACTCGATCCGCCGCAGTTTCCTCAACGAAATAGGCGGTTTTGACCCTCATCTCGGTCGAGTCGGCAAAAACTTATTATCTAATGAAGAGCTGCAAATGACAGAACTTGCCCTCCAACGCGGTTGGCAAGTTGCTTATCTTCCCGATGCTCTAGTTGCTCACAATGTCGCTCCAGAACGCCTCAAACGCTCTTGGTTTTTAAACCGAGGCTGGTGGCAAGGGATCAGTGAGTGCTATCGAGAACAACTTGCCGGTAAAGCGGGTATTGGTCAATTGCAGCGCGGCAGCGAACGATTTTTACGCGGATTGTATAAATCATTGCAACATTTTAGTGACCCAGCAGAACGCTTTGACAAACTTGTTTATGCCTACGGTCAGATTGGTTACTTAAATGCAGCTATTCAGGGTCTTTTATCGTCATCTAATAAAAAATAGAAATAATTACTTAATATGTCATCAAAAATACCAGTTTCCGTATTAATTCCTGCAAAAAACGAACAAGTAAACTTACCCGCTTGCCTCGCTAGCGTTGCTGTTGCCGATGAAGTGTTTGTTGTAGACTCTCAAAGTACCGATAAGAGCGAGGAAATTATTAAAAGTTACGGCGCAAACCTCGTGCAATTCCACTTTAATGGACGCTGGCCCAAAAAGAAAAACTGGTCTTTAGAAAATCTAACTTTCCGTAATGAATGGGTGCTAATTGTCGATTGTGATGAGCGCATCATCCCCGAACTCTGGGATGAAATTGCTCAAGCAATTCAAAATGATGAACACGATGGTTATTACCTCAACCGCCGAGTATTTTTCTTAGGCAAATGGATTCGCCACGGTGGTAAATATCCTGATTGGAACCTGCGTTTATTTAAGCACGCCAAAGGTCGCTACGAAAATCTCAACACTGAGGATATTCCCAACACTGGTGACAATGAAGTTCACGAACACGTTATTTTACCGGGGAAAGTCGGCTATCTGAAAAACGATATGCTTCATGAAGACTTCCGCGATTTGTTCCACTGGTTAGAAAGACATAATCGTTATTCCAACTGGGAAGCGCGTGTTTATTTGAATATTCTTACAGGTAAAAATGATAGCGACACTATTAGCGCAAATTTATTTGGTGATGCAGTGCAACGCAAGCGCTTTTTGAAAAAAATCTGGGTGCGTTTGCCGTTTAAACCGTTGTTGCGGTTTATTTTATTCTACATTATTCAGCGCGGCTTTTTGGATGGCAAAGCTGGATATACCTATGCCCGCTTGCTGAGTCAATATGAATACCAAATTGGCGTTAAACTCTATGAATTGCGTAGTTGTGGCGGGCAACTAAATACTACCAGCGTTCCTAAATCTGCGCCACCATCCCTCAAGCCGGAAATTCAACAAACGGCAACTTAAGGAACTGGGGATGAGGAGACAAGGAGAATTACAGCAAATTGCGTTTTTATTGAATACACGTAGAGACGTTCCGCCGGAACGTCTCTACAGGGTTTTGGGTTTTATGCATGTACCTCATTTACCTCAAATATGCTGTAATTACCAATGCCCAATTCAAAATCTAAAATCTAAAATTTGATGTCTCAGTTAAATGTGAGTAAACAACCGTCGGTAGTTGATGCAGAACCTTTTGTAGATTTACGCAAGTATGACCAATCCTGGTTTGATCGGGGTCGTTCGGGTTGGTATATTTTATTTTGGTGGTTTGTCCAAGCGATCGCCTTTCCACTTACTCCTCAGCCCCTCAGTAATCTCCGTTGCGCTATACTCCGGCTATTTGGGGCAAAAGTCGGCAAAGGTGTATTAATTCGTCCTACTGCCCGTTTCACGTACCCTTGGAAAATCAGTATTGGCGATTATAGCTGGATTGGTGATGATGTCGTTTTATACAGTCTTGATGAAATCCACATCGGATCACACTGCGTAATTTCCCAGAAAAGTTATCTATGTACTGGTACTCATGACATCAAAGATCCAGCCTTTGGACTGAAAACAGCAATTATCACCATTGGTAATGGAGCATGGGTAACAACAGATTGTTTTGTTGCCCCAGGAGTGACAATTGGCGCTAATGCCGTAATTGGTGCCCGTAGCAGTGTTTTAAGCGACATACCCCCTGGGCAAGTTTGTTGGGGAAATCCCTGTCGTCCCAGGTATGCGCGGGAGAGAAAATAGCGATAGTCCCTCGGCGAGATCATACAATTATAAATCAAAAGAGCGATCGCACATTGGTCGATAGTGCGATCGCTCTTTTTTATTGAATATTTGTAAAACACAGTCGAATAATTAAAATATTCAAAGCGCCTGCATTTGTTAATGTTATATGTGGCAGGTAAATTTCTTAATGGATACTTACGATAAACGTTGTCAGCTAGGTGCTTCTCGCCGTCGTCTTGAAGATGCTCAAGTTCTACATACTCAGAAGCGTTGGACAGGTGCTATTTATCTTGGTGGTTACGCGATTGAATGTTCTTTAAAGTCTCTTATCTGCCATGAGGAGGGCAAGACTAATTTTAAAGACACTAAAATTTTCAAGAAGGGGCTGCAAGGAAGTAGCCTACATAGTTTAACAACATTATTAAGCGCTTTGACTGTTGTACAACGTACTATACAACTAGATCGCACTGGTACTTATCGAGAGGCATGGAATTTAGTTTCATCTGTTTGGCGTAACGATGAATTACGATATTCAGACAAAACCGGAGAAGAGGAAGTAAGCAAAAAATTCATTAAGGCAGTAGAAACTCTGCACGGATTCCTGCTAGATAAACAAGGTGAGGCATCATGACACAATCAATTACTTTAACACCTCAAGCTCTTGAGAAGTATTTAAGCAATCATTTAAGTGTTGAAGATGAACAAGTACAGGTGAGCGTCAAGCGTACTTCATTAGGCTGGCTAAAGCTTCGGATTATTACAAGCTGTTTTGAAGGGCAAGCATTAGTTGAGCGTGAAGAAAGAATTGACAATTTACTAGCCAGTTTTAATCCTCAGCTTAATCTGGGTCAATATCCAATTGCTGGTTATGATTTGTTGACTCCAGAGGAAGCGTCTATTGCACCTCCTCAATATATTCAATTACCTCTGTGGTCAGATATCTTAATGGCTCCGGAACCTGACGAGCCAATGGTATTGGATGAAGATAGTCCTAAAAAACCTTTGGTTGTCACTTTTTACTCTTTTAAGGGAGGAGTAGGTCGCTCTACAGCTTTAGGATTGGTAGCAGGTATACTGGCAACCCGCAACCGTAGGGTGGTAGTAGTTGATTTCGACTTGGAAGCTCCTGGAATTTCAATTATGTTTCAGCCAGATATTGAAAATACCAGTGGAGAACAGTACGGGGTGCTAGATTACCTACATCAACGCCACCTAACTCCTGAGAAAAATATTCCTAATATTGGTGATTGTATCCGCCAGATAAACTTACAAACTCGCGGCGAACTTTTTTTAGTGCCGGTAGGAAAATATGACGAAAATTATATTCATCGGCTAGCTGACTTGGATATGCGGTCTTTCTATAGGTCTGGCAATAATGCAGTTGAACAATTGATGGAAGATATTAAAGCGCAACTAGATCCAGATGTAATTTTGATTGATGCTCGTCCTGGATTTAATGACGTAGGTGCGATCGCACTTTTCGATCTAGCTGATACTGCCATCATTTGTTTTTCACCAACTGGGCAGAACTTTGAGGGGTTGCGTTGGGTTGTGCAAGCAGCTCGTAAACAACAAGAATATCAGGGTAAGCCTGATGTGCGATTTTTACTAACACCTGTGCCAGCAGTTGCAGCTGAACAACATCAAATTTGGATAAATAAAGTCGAGAGTTGGATTGAAGACAACTGGGGTTTACCGAATGAAATTACTGTCGGGCAACTTTACCATGAAGTTCTATACAATCCGAATATCACAACTTTGTCTAGTCTAGTCAACAATGTACCCAAGAGTTTAATAGATACTTATTTGTCTCTTGCTGATACGATTGATGCGAGTTTGCCAGATATTAAACCTAATATAGTAACTAAAACTATTGATTACCGCAGAAATATTTTGAATGAGCTACAGTTTCAGGCAGCAACTGCTCAGGAACTACAACCAGATAATATTCCAAATATATTTCAACGCACAGAAGATTTTCCGAAATTTCTAAGTAATAAAACTTGGCTAATTCGTGGTGCTAAGGGAACTGGAAAAAGCCTTTTATTTCGACTGTTTGTAGAAAAGTCAGACGCAGCTAAAGAATTAGCGATGGTGGATGTGACCTTAAATAATGTTAATTTTATTCCAGGGCATGGTCAGCCTAGAGTATCGGCAAGCATTCTCGAAAGTGGCGATCTGGCTAGCTATGAACAGCAAGTTGGTGAGGATGAATGGCAATTTTTTTGGCTAAACTATGGTCTTTTACAATTATGTAATGGTAAATCGGAGTTACGTTCGCTTCCTGATTTAGATGAAAAATTGGTAGCATTAAGCGCTCAAGAAAACCCTTCTCATGCTGATATTGTTTCATGGTTGGTAGAGCGTTCAAAATCTCCCCAAGCGCGACCGCAAGCAACTGATGAGTTACGTGCAATTGACCGATGGTTACAGCAGAATAATCAAGCTGTGTGGTTGCTTTATGATGAGCTAGATGCTGGCTTTGGTTCTACTCCAATAGATTATAAGCGACGCCGACGCTCTCTCGAAGCATTGCTTTCCTGGTGGTTGGAAAGCGGAACAAGTCTCAAGCAGATTGTACCCAAGATATTTTTACGCGACGATATCTGGAACCAGCTCAACTTCACCAATACAGGACATTACAGTGGGCGATCGCTTCAGTTGCGTTGGGAAGAAGCTGACCTTTGGCGACTGCTACTTCGCCAAGCCCTCAAAAGTTCTGAATCTCTAAGAAAATCTTTGGAGCAAAAGTTGGGGGTTACTGTTGAGCGACTCAATTCAATTGGGCTGGAGCAATTGCGTCAAAGCCTGTATACATTATGGGGCGACCGCATGGGGCGTACAAAAAAAGCCTACACTTATAACTGGGTTCGTAACCGTATAGCCGACAGTCAAGACAACTGTTTTCCACGCAGTTTGATATTGCTTTTACAACAAGCAGTTCAACTTGAGAAAGATTTTTCTAGTGAATACAGTCCGGAAATTACTTTGCGTCCAAAAGCGTTAATTGATGCCTTTCCTTATGTTTCTCAGCAACGTGTGGCTGAGGTGCGTAATGAATATCCAGAACTAGAAAGTTTTCTAGAGAGACTTCAAGGTCAACGATCTCCTATTGATGAGAACAGTCTAGCTGAAATATGGAATGTACCAGATGCTGAATTAGCCCTTCGCATCAAGGATATGGTCGAAGCTGGTATTTTCACAGAACGTTCTCGTCCTAAAGATCCTCCCCCTCGTGTCTATGGTGTTGCTGAGTTATACCTGTATGGACTAAACATGGTTCGCAAGGGACAGCGATAGGAAAATATTGGAAATGGAGAGAATTTGAATTTATCAGGACTTACGCAAAATGTTTTTGTCATACTAACTGAAACGAAGTGTAGCCAAGTATCTCAGACATTTTTCACGACGCTTGCATTTTGTTCAAAATGACAGTTTTTCGTCAAAATGCGTAAGTCCTATTTATAAACCGGATTCGTCTCCTCATCTTTTGGTAACTAAGCAGTGTAACTGTTCCCCCTACCCTAATCCCAACCAAGAGAAGAGATTTTGCCACCAGGAATTACTCACCTGACCCACAAGCTTCATTTTTTGGCGAATGTCTTGAATATTCCAATTAGTTAATTTAGCAAGGGTTTGCGCTTCTTTTTCAAAACGCTTGCCCAAAGATCGTTTATATTCTCTTCCCGCAGAACATGTAACTTGACCTGTAAACGGATGTTGCAATACGTAACGTCCTTGAAAAGATTCGCGGTTAGAGGTTTCGTGAAACATCAAATCTTCGGGGAATTTGTCGCGGGTGTAGCGGACATGCAAACGAGAAATGAAAACACTACTAGAAGGGCTTGGTGGACGAAAGCGACGGGGTGTAGGTGCGTTTACCCCCAAATCATTATCTAACCAAAATACACCTGCTTGCTTAAGTTCCTCTTGGTTGAGAGGTTCGGCAGAACAAGGATCGCAATTACTCATATCCCAAGCATATTCTAAAAATGCGACTTTTCTATCTTCTTTGATGTAAGAAGTTTGGAACATGGATTTATAAAATTTGCTAAATTCATCTTTGACAAATAAGGGAATATTGTCACCGGAAGGAACTTTCACTGTGCGGTAATTCGTAATTTCTGCTTGTCCTTTGGGCGATAAAATGTAGACAATCAAATCTTGTTCGCTTGTGGCATTAATCATGCCCAAACGAATTGGTAGCATGAATTTAGGTGAAGTGTAAGAAATTTGCAAAGGACGCAGAAACTGATAGCCAGATTTCTCAAATTTATTCAAGTTGACTTTAGCAACAAAGAATTTCATTGAGGAACGAATGTAAGGCTGAAGTAGCTGTTTTGCTCCTCTAGGAATTTTATAACCGTTGCGGTTCAGCCAAGTTTCCAGTCCGCCAGATTCTTTGGCGCTGAGGATTAAAATGTCGTATTCACCAACGTTAAAACGCGCTTCTATAGTCACACCTAAATTATCAGCACTCCTGGCATTTCCTGCCCGACTTCTTGGTGCTGCTGATGGTGCAGGTAATATCCTATCTTCCTGGTAAGTAGGTGTGCAGGGATCTGAGTCGAAATATTCTACCAATCGTGGTGCGCTAAAAGCATCTAAACGCTCCATGATTTTCGGTTCGGCAACACGCACTTGCTCTTTTTTCAACACTGTCGGTACAGGTATAACAATCGCAAAATCTTTGACTTCACCCTGAAAGTCATTTGCCATCGTCAGGACAGTGCGATCGCCTGATCGGGCGATCGCTACCTGAGAAGCTTTGTTATACAGCTTTGCATCAGCTTTAGCAACATAAAATCCACAAAATGCCCAAGCCGCCGGCGTAAAACAAAACACAGCAACAAATGTTAGTAGTAAAGAAATTAATAATCGAAAAGGTTTCATGTTTGTTGGTTGATAGTTGTTATTTGATAGTTGTCTCCCTTGCCTTCCCCATTACCGATTCCCCAGGAAAATTGCGGTGCTTTCCACAAGGTATCTAGCAGGATAGTTAAAGGTGCAAGGGCAAACAATGCCCAAAAAACTGCGGTGGAAATAAAGAAATAATTCCGCAGAATAAAAGTTAATATGGCAATGCACATTGCCCAAATGACACGCCCAATTTGAGCATTGGGAATTGACCGGGGGTCTGTTACCATAAACAGGGCAAATAGTAGCAATGATCCACTCATCAATCGATGCCAGTAAACATCCCAAGTCCAGCCCAGCATCATATTACGAATTGCTTCCATAACAGCGTATGTAAGCAAAAAAGCGGCTGTTGTATCCCAACGTCCGACTCGCTTGAGAATCATGCTACCTGTGCCGGCAAATAATAGCCCATACCACCAATCATCACCCCATTGTCCCGGTGAAACCCAAGCATCGGGGGTTAGTAATAAGGCACAAATTATGCCAGCGTTGGCGGGATTGAAGAAATGTTTATCACCGACTTTGAAGACAAATTTACTAGCGATCGCCACAAATCCCGCTAAAGCCATCGTCGTCCAATCATCGGCTCGTAAAAGTAAGCTGAGTCCTAATGCGGTAATCAACGCACTACGAAAATTCGTCTTTCGTCCTGTGTCATTTGCCAATAACTCTTGACTCGTAGAGACGCGATATATCGCGTCTCTACACCTGTTGACTGTTGACAAAAGCCATTGCGTTGATACACAGGTAGCGATCGCTACTGCAATCAACTCTGGTCGCAGCGTCCAATCTCTTGTACCAATTCCCAAAATTAGGAATAAGGAAAGAAATAAAATTTGATAATCTCGTATATCTTTAAGCAACATTGCCCCTTAACTCAGGGATTTCCCAAATATGTGTCACCAATCTAAACGAGTAGAGACAAAAATGATGCTGCCGTTACAAATTTTGTTACAGTTTGGTTAGACGTGGCTATTAGTTATAAAAATTTTGTTGTTGATTATACTTGATTTTTAGATGTTTTACACTTACAGCAGATTGCCCTCTAATCAAATACACTTAGAGACGTAGCACTGCTACGTCTCTACAAAGTTTTGGGTTTTATATATGTACTTTATTTACCTGAAATTTGCTGTATATAATTCAATACCGTTCAGTTAAGCCCGAAATCCTCTGTAGAGACGTAGCAGTGCTACGTCTCTACATGCCGAAATCAATACGAAAAATCCTTAACACCAACGGTATTGGTATATAATTCCCGAAATTCTATCATAGTAAGCATTCCAAAATCCAAAATTCAAAATTGAAAGACTCAAGATGCAATTCGCTTCACTATATCCGCTTATTTACCGAATTCTCAAACCAACGTTTCCTAAGTGTCTTTGGTGTGGTGATCCAAATTCTAAAGCGATCGCACTCACGTTTGATGATGGTCCCCATCCGCAATATACTCCAGAACTTTTAGCCGTTTTAGACCGCTATAATATTAAAGCTAGTTTTTTTTTGTTGGGTGTTTGCGTGAATCGAAATCCAGCGATCGCCAAAACAATATGCGATCGCGGACACTGGATCGGATTGCATAGCTACGATCATCGCAATTTCCCCATGCTTTCCCCAACTCAACTTCAGCAAAGCTTAGAAAAAACCCAAGCTGCAATTCATAATGCTTGCAATTTACCACCGTCACAAGTACGTGATGTCCGACCCCCCAACGGCTTCTTTACACCGGAAACTTTAAAATTATTACATCAGTGGAATTACCGTCCTGTTATGTGGAGCGTTGTACCAGAAGATTGGGTAAGACCAGGAGTGGCGACTGTAGTGCAGCGAGTTCTCCAGCAAGTACAAAACGGCTCACTCATTGTTTTACATGATGGTGCTTGCGGGGGACAAGATGTTGCCGCTACAGCAGAAAGCCTGATTCCCCAATTGCTACAACAAGGTTATCACTTTGTGACAATTGATACTTTATGGTAGGAAGCAGCACTCAGGTAAGAATTATCACCTATAAGCTTTAGTTAGAGCCAATAGTTAATGGTCAATATTCCCGATGAATTGTTGCTATCTATGAAGGCGCTGCTAATTAATACCCTTTTATAGTAAAATAATAGTATGGCAATGGTGTACCGCATACATTTTAATTTAGGTAGTATACGCACTCTGTAAATTGCTTTTCTTACGTGCAAATAGTCGAACAATCAAGTACCAACAAGAGTTGGCTGGTGCTTATGACGGAAGAAATTAAGAATGAGTGAATTTACTTAAGACACGTTGGAGTTGCTTCTAGCGACTTTGCGCTTGTGAGCTACTTCAGGTTGGACTGTGCTGGTAAGCGTTGGCTCCTCAGTCCCCAACAAGTCATGTATCTGGCTTAAGGATATTGACGTTTTTGCCGAAATCTCTTCTGGTGATGCACTTACGTACTCAATCAGGTCTTCTACTTTGCAGTTTAGAGCTTGGCAAAATCTCACGATTCTTTCAATATGGTCTGTTCCAGTCCTGCCGCTCTCCCAGTTCTGGATGGTGCTTTCAGTAACCCCTACAAGACGTGATAACTCAAGTTGGGTCAGCCCTGCTCTGTCACGCAGGAAGGCGATTCTTGGTTTTGCTTTCTCTTTCACAGCTATAGCACTTGATATCTTAACTTATAGTCGTAGATCCTAGCACCAAAAAAAAACCAGCGCCCAGGAATTTCCCAAAAAAAGCTTTTGCCCAAACTCTTGACACCCCCAATATCTTTGGTTAAATATATTAAGGATCAGATTCACCTCATTTAGAGGTTATATAAAGGACAGATTAAGCACAGGCATTGAATTTCAAAAAATATTTCAAAAAGATCCGGAATGATGGGATTTTGATTTGAATATCATGATATCAAACGACAGCGTAAAAATCCTGAGACTTTTCAAAATCTAAGTATATCTATATGCAAATTGAGTCACAGAATTTATTAGGACTTACGCACTCGTTACCAGAAAACAAGACTTTGAGATTGCTTCCTTGCGTCGCAATGACGGAAATACGTAGACTGTGCGTAAGTCCTGTTTATAAATTAGTTTGAACCAACTACAACACAGAAATTTAGTGCATAAATTCTCAAGGCGTTACCTACTTAATAAAAGAATCAGAAAAACGATTCCACAAGTCTTATAACGCCTTCTCCCAATCAACAACACACACTCAATTAATTAGGTATAAAAACAATGTTGAAGAATTTTGCTTTCGGTATTTTGGCTGCTGCAATCGCGATCGCTCCTGGTGCTGCATTTGCTGGTCAATCTCAAAGCAACGTCCAAGTCACCGAACAAAACGGTGTAGCACAAGATGGTAGCACCAACGCTCAAAGCTCCACCAGCACCAACGTTCAACAACAAATTCAACGCGCTAACCAAGCCGGTAATCGTTATAACCGTGGCAGATAT
>JAHHIJ010000030.1 GCA_019358985.1 Tolypothrix brevis GSE-NOS-MK-07-07A
TACAAACCCGTTTGCAGAACTGGTGCTCAAGCTCAAGGCTCTGTCCAACGTACAAGCCAAAGCGGTGCTGCATTTGGCGGTTCTGTCAATGCTCAAGATAGCGTTACAACCAGCAATCAGCGTCAAGTTTTAGCTGCCGGTTGCCGCTAATTAGTGCATAAATTTCCAAGGCGTTACCTACTTAATAAAAGAATCAGAAAAACGATTCCACAAGTCTTATAACGCCTTCTCCCAATCAACAACACACTCAATTAATTAGGTATAAAAACAATGTTGAAGAATTTTGCTTTCGGTATTTTGGCTGCTGCAATAGCGATCGCTCCTGGTGCTGCATTTGCTGGTCAATCTCAAAGCAACATCCAAGTCACCGAACAAAACGGCGTTGCAGAAAATGGTAGCACCAACGCTCAAAGCTCCACCAGCACCAACGTACAACAACAAATTCAACGCGCTAATCAAGCTGGTAATCGTTATAACCGTGGCAGATATTACAAACCCGTTTGCAGAACTGGTGCTCAAGCTCAAGGCTCTGTCCAACGTACAAGCCAAAGCGGTGCTGCATTTGGCGGTTCTGTCAATGCTCAAGATAGCGTTACAACCAGCAATCAGCGTCAAGCTTTAGCTGCCGGTTGCCGCTAATTAGTGCATAAATTTCCAAGGCGTTACCTACTTAATAAAAGAATCAGAAAAACGATTCCACAAGTCTTATAACGCCTTCTCCCAATCAACAACACACAAATTTTTAGGTATAAAAACAATGTTGAAGAATTTTGCTTTCGGTATTTTAGCTGCTGCAATAGCGATCGCTCCTGGTGCTGCATTTGCTGGTCAATCTCAAAGCAGCGTCCAAGGTACCAATCAAAGCGGTTTTGCAGAAAATGGTAGCACCAACGCTCAAAGCTCCACCAGCACCAACAATCAACAACAAATTCAACGCGCACAGAAAAAAGCTGGTGGATACCGTGGCAGCTACTACAAGCCCCGCTATCCCAAAGCTAACACAAATCAATCTCAAGGCTCTAGACAAGGTACGAACCAAAGCGGTGCAGCATTTGGCAATTCTGTGAATGCTCAAGATAGCAACACCAGCAACAACCAAAACCAAAGTGTTCGCCGTCGCTAATTATTAATTGAGTTATTAGGCGTTGCAAAATTGAAGGAATCAGCCAAATTATTCCGCTTCTAGAGCAACGCCAACTCGAAATCACTAATAAATTTCAAATCGGATTCAAAAATATGTTGAAGAAAACTTACGCTTTTAGTCTTTTAGCCGCAGCAATGATTATAGCACCATCTGCTGCCTTCGCAGGCGATTCAGGTACTCGCCAAGAGCTTAATCAAAGTGCTACTTCGATTAACAACAGCCGAGTTAATCAAGGAGCTAGCCAAACAAGCTACCAGTACCGCAGCAACAGAGCAGGTTCTCGCTACGGTGGTTACAACTGCCGACCAAACCAGCAATCACAACGCTCAAATCAGCGTCTTGACCAAAATGGTGTAGCGATCAATGATAGCGTTGTCAGCCAACGTGCTGACCAAACAAACTTGCAACGTCAAGTTGGTGCCGCTCAACAGTACTGCCGCTAAAGCACTTGTGTTATCAGCTATCAGCTATCAAGTTTGGAACTTAAAATACTGCTGCTGTGGCTGCTAACTAAACCCTTGATTAATTCTACTACCACGAGAAAGGCGTTGTTAAATAATTAATTTTCAAAGCCGCCCGGATGGTGAAAGCAAATTGCTTTCAAGTCGAATTAGTCTTTTAGTAAGCCTGTGGTGTGGTGCTAACAGCTTTTACAGGGGTATTACCGATTTGCTAGCTTGCGAAGCAGAAAAAAAAATCGGTTTTTTCTATTAGGAGAGTGATTAAGTTATGTTTCCCAAACAAACAGTTTCATTACTAGCAGTCTTATCTGTGCTAATTGCATTACCAAGTGGAATTGCCAGAGCCGGTGACATCTACGTTCAAACTGATAACGTTGAAGTCTCGGTTGGCAACGACAGCGGTATCCAGATTAACACTACTCCCACACACACATACTTGTTTCCCCGTTGGCTTTCTGCACCAATCGCATCACCTCGCGGCATTATCACAGCAGGTAACACGATAGTTCAAACTGACGACTTAATGGTCGATGATGACGACGATGACGACGATATCAGGGTTAACACAATTCCACAAAGAACAACTATTATTCGCACTCCACAGCGGATTTATCAACCAAATAGTGTTCGGACTTACAGAATTTTGAAAACCCCCCGCTCAACTTCGTCGATGCGGTGTAATGGCAGAAATATAACAAGGACAACCACTCAAAGGCATAGTTCTGGTAGAGCAGTTAACCGCAGTTATAGTTCGATGACAACAACAAGTTGTCAATAGTTAACGTTTTGTTTATTTCCCATTAGGATACAACCATGAATTTAAAATTACTTTCTCTTGGTATTTTCTCAGTTGTAAGTGTATCTCCTTTCTTGATGCCTTCGTTTACTCCTAAAGCTGAAGCTGGATGTGTTGCAGTTGATGTGGGAGTGCAAGTAGCAGTTGACGGTTCCAGAAGAGGTTCTCAATCGAATAACGTTAGCCAACGCTTTGATCCCAATTGCAGCGGTGGCAGTGTCACCAGCGTTGGTAAGCAAGTTTGTGTTTCTACTAAGTGCGAACAAAGACGGACTAGCAATCAGTCTGTTAGTGGAAATGGCAGATACACTGGTGGTCGAAATATTCCGATTAGAGTCAATGTTCCAGTGCATGTACACAACCCAGCTGCTGACCCCAACTTTCCCTTTAACAAGAGATAAATTAGCCCAATATTTATAGATTGGGTGTAACGATTTGGTGTTGCTGATTTCATGTATGACGCAGGATTTTACATAATACCAAAATCCTTGATTAGACGTAGCAGTGCTACGTCTCTACATCCAGATTCATACCTCAATTCAGCAACGCCAACGATTTTAATCGTTTTGAATTCCCCTCCAGGGGAATTTTTTAATAAATATTTTCTTAACATTACTTTGGGGAGTTTCCCTCCTTGAGCAGTTGAGCTTAAGCTCATACTATATAGTCAAGGGAGTAAATCTAATGATGAAAAACATTCTTATGGTTTTCGGAGGCAGCGTTGCTTTTCTTCTAGCGACGATGTTTGTAGTTCAAAGCTTAACTCAAAGCAACCAAAATCAAAATACTTTTCTGCCATCGGATAACACTAGTATTAACTCAGACAGCACTAGCGTTAACTCAGCTACCAATAATGACGATGATGATATGAAAGATTCTGGAACTTTTATTAGCGAACAAAACGATCAATCATCTCAATATCAACGAAGCACTCTCAATGTGGATGCAGCTAGTCTTAGTCAACCTCATATTCTCAGCATTAATAGTTCTGCAACTCAATTGAGAGGTCAGATTCTTGTAGATGGTAAAGTGGTGAAAAGGCTCAACAAAAATAGTTCTGAGATTAATCTCTCACCTTATCTATCAATGGGACAACACAATGTTGAAATTACTGCGCGTTATTCTCCCCCAACCTCTGGGGTGAATATACAAATAAATGGTCCCGGCACAAATGTCGCTCAACAAAATAGCGGTGATGGTGCTTTAAATTACAAAATTGATGTTAACGTTAAATAGGGCGAATCAAGTTTTGTTTAAATAACTGAGATGATAAAATGCATGTAGAGACGTAGCAATGCTACGTCTCTACATTCACGAAGTTAAAAAAGTTCCGCTTTGAATAGGAAAATAAGTTTATTTCTTGGACTTAAGTAGCAGATAATATAGTTGTCCATTACTGACTGTGACGCCAGCGCGATCGCCTGCCACTTTCCCAGTACCTAAAAAATAATCCACCCTTCCCGCACCTTTAATCGCACCTCCAGTATCTTGATCGAGAACGTAACGGCTGACAATTCGATGCTCCATTTCACCATTAGGCTTAACAAAGGGAAAAGGAGCGCGAATTAACGCTAAAGCACCAGGAGGCATCAGAGATTTATCTGTAGCAATTGAACGCTCTGGAGAAAGTGCCACTTGGATAGAACCTTGGGCTGCTGCACCATAGTTTTCTTGAAAAAAAACAAAGCTAGGATCGCGGGGAATATAGATATTTAGCGCTTGTGGTTGCTTCTGAAAATAATCAAGGATAATTGGCATTGTCATCCCTTCTAGAGGTAATATTCGATCATTTGCCAATTCTCGTCCGATGCTTTTGTAGTTGTAAGCTGTATTACCGGCATAGCCTACGGTGGTTTGTGTGCCATCGGTAAGATGAAGTTTAGCAGATCCTTGGATTTGAATCATATATGGTTCGAGGCGATCGCGAAACCAAAACAACTCTAAAGAGCGCAACTTTCCTACTCGGAATTGCAAACCATCAACTCCCTCTAGTTCCGCTCGTGTAGGATGAGGTTTAGACCAAGATTGGATATCACCAGGCAATTTATAAATCGGATAGCGATACTCTGGGGTAGGAACGCGACTAGCAGTATAAAGTGGTTCATAATAAGCGGTGAACAAAACTGAACCTTTGTTGTCTTTACCGATTGACTGATAAAGAACAAATTCGCGCTCAATAGCTGCATGAAGTTGTGTGGCAGATTTAGATTTTAGCAGCAATTGGCGGAATCTTTGCAGACTTTTATTCACGCGATCGCGTGTAATTCCCGGCACTTGATAGTTTTTGTAAGCAACATCAGCATTACTAGTTTGCAAATATCCCAAACTGCGATCGATCGCTTGTAACAGTATTTTTTTATCTGGTAATTGAGCGTTTTCACTTATAAATAAAACTTGATCCAAACAAGAGATATCATCTTGACAACAAACAACTGGCGACCTTTCAATAAGTACTGTGGATGCTTTATTTTTGCTTTTCAATAAGACTGGTAGATCCCACTTTTTAACTTGACATTCCGGTGGACTGAGTTCCCGTTGTCCAAAACCTTGTATCCGTACTAAAAGTATCAATAGAACCACGGGTATGCTGAGAGTGATGATTGCCAGAGTCTTTTTCATCGAGAAAATGGATATTTAAAAAAATATTAACCTCCTTTTCAATTCTCTGATCGCGTTACTTAAAAAACTGGGAATAACCTGAATCGAGGGAATGCCGAATCAGGATATTAGTTTTACCGAAAAAATGGGTTTAAAGCCCCGTGCTTCTAGCACGGCTTTTATTTAATTTCCGAATTATTTCTCTGAGTACATCATTTTGAGTGCGATCTTTTTGGGCGCAGTATTCCACAAGCATCTTGTATTCTTCATCAGAGCATCGGATGTTAATTTTTTTATGCCGTCATAATGCCATCGATTTCTGGTATAATGTTAGCATGAAAACCCTGAAATTCAAGTTGTACCAACACAAGCGAAATAGATACCTCAAGCGGTCAATAAATGCTGCTGGGTTAATTTATAACCGTTGTATTGCTCTCCACAAAAGATATTATCGGATGTGGGGTAAACACTTGAATTGCAGCAAACTTCAAGCTCATATTGCCAAGCTGAGAAAACGTAACCCTTTCTGGCAATCAGTAGGCTCTCAGGCAGTACAAGATATTTGTCAACGCATTGAGAAAGCCTATCAGTTATTTTTTAAACACAATAAGAAGGGAGTTAGACCGCCAGGGTTTAAGAAGGTCAGAAAGTACAAATCATTCACCTTAAAGCAAGCCGGATATAAGTTTCTGGATGGTAATCGAGTTAAAATAGGTCAGAGGACTTATCAATTTTGTCCTGCTAGGGAAATTGAGGGAGCAGTCAAGACACTAACTATTAAACGGACACCCTTGGGTGAATTGTTTATGGTTGTGGTTGTTGATAATTGTCCTGAGACTCAAAATAAAATCACGACTAGTAATATAGCGGGTTTTGATTTTGGACTTAAGACATTTCTCACTTGCTCAGACGGCACTAAGATTGAGTCTCCCCTCTTTTTTAAGCAATCACTTAATATCGTTAAAAAAGCCAGTAGATATCACTCCAAAAAGTTAAAAGGTTCAGCCAACCGAGAACGGGCAAGAAAGAACTTAGTACGCAGACACGAGGATATTTCTAACCGAAGACGCGATTGGTTTTGGAAATTAGCCCATAAGTTAACCGATAAGTTCGATATCTTATGCTTTGAGACATTAAATCTTAAGGGGATGCAACGCCTTTGGGGGCGCAAGATATCAGACTTGGCTTTTGGTGAGTTTCTACAAATACTAGCTCTTGTTGCCAAGAAGAAAAACAAACTTGTTGTATTTATTGATAGGTGGTATCCCAGCAGTAAAACTTGTTCTAACTGTGGGCACATTCTAGAGAGTTTAGATTTGTCAGTCAGAGAGTGGCGTTGCCCAACATGTCAGTCGATTAATGGACGTGATGAAAACGCTGCTAAGAACATTCAAGCAGTCGGGGCATCGACTGTTGAGCTAGGTGATGTAAGTCGGGCAGTGCCTGCAATTGCTGTTTGACCTCAGAATCCCCGTCCCTTGCAGGGCGGGGAGTATGTCAAGCCATATTCAACACTTTCCTTAACACTGCTTGGTCTTCTGACTTCGCTTTTAAGCGACCATTTTCGATATCTCGAATCCAACTTTGGCTTTTACCCGTCAACTTTGCTAATTCTCTTTGGGAGAGATTGAGATTTTTTCGTCCTTGTAAAATCTGTTCCCCAAGCAAATCCCCGGTAGTTTTTATCTTTTTTCTAGTAGTAACACTTTGTCGCCGATTTTTCTCAGATTTCGGAATTGGCTGCTGCCATTCTAGAGGTAGTTCAAAGGACAAAATTCGAGCATTCATCAGCAAATTCCACTTCCCACGGGGACCAGCGTCTGTCAAGCGAGTGTCAGCACCACCGTCAGTAGTCCAAAATTCTAATGCTTCTTCTGGATCTTCAGGAATATCAATCAACTTTGCCCACAAAGGTTGAATTAGTGGTGGATAAGTAATCGGGTCGAAAACTGATTTGATTCCATAATGATGCAGAATTTCCAAATCGCTTTCAAAAGTTCGCAACAATCGCTTGCGTTCTTCACGATGTCTGGTTGCGTGGTTCACTTTTTCCTCACCGTAAGCAACACGCAGCAAGGTAGGAACGGTGATGCGTTGGGAAGTGCCCATTTTAGTTTTAAACAGCAGCCATAGCATTAATCGTGCTGTGCCTTCATGTTGTTGCCAAATGCTCATGATTGTGCTTAACAAAGATTTGGGCAGACTGCGATATTGATAAAATGCAGTTCCTTCTTTGCATCCTTGTTTATTTAAGAAATACCGCGTCCAAATGCCAGCTTTGACTTTAAAAGTTAGCCCGACTAAATATTTACACCCCAGATTATCTTCTTGAAAATAGTGCTGAATGTCTACTATGTGCCACAAGCGACTGCCTTTAACTGAAAAGCCTTTGACTCGACCTTGTTGGGGCCAGTCAATGGTGGCAATCAGCGAGCAAGCTTGCAGTACAATATTTTTCATGAGAGCGAGTTTGGTGTTTTTACTCAAATCTTTGCGTTTCTCTAACCCTAAATATTTCTCGATTTGGCGATCGTCGATGGCAAACTCTTGCTCCCAAGGTTGATCGCAAGCTGTAGCATAAGCGGCAAAAATTAGATGGATACAAGCAGCTCTGATATCAAGTGCTTCAATTGCTTGTAGGTTTGTTGCGCTTCCGCGAAGGGAAGGAGTATCGCTTACTTTAAATGGATCGCTAATATGAAATGCGATCGCTCCTTTACCTTGGTTAACTTGTCTGCCATAACACAAGAAACCTTGTTCATCGATTTGCCAAGGTAAAGATGTTCGCTGTGCCAACACGTTGCAAGCTTCCCAAATCACCATCGCTGATGCAAACGGGTTACTTTTGCCATTAGCAAACAAATCTAAACTTGTAGCATCTCTAGGTTCAACTTTACATCTTCCCTTTTTCGCTTGCCAAGGAATTGGTGATTTTGTGGGACAGGCAATCACGCATTGCGGTTCAGGGTAATAACCTTCGCAATTGTTACAAAGACTAGGGTCAATCCAATATTCATTGTTCTCTATTTTAATTGCACCTGTGGGACATTGAGGACGGCAGTTATCACATCCAACGCAACTGTTGTTAGGAATTGTATAAGGCATACGGCAATTGCCACTCTACTCGCTCTCGATATCTGGCTCAAGTCTAAGAATGGATGTATTTACTTTGTTTAATCCTCACCACCACACCACAATATTTCCCTTGCAAGAATATTATTTTCTTGCCAAATCAATCAAGAAAAATCGATATTCAGTACTTTGCATCGAACTGAATGCTATAAACGCTTTTAACGAAAGCCTAATATTACTTATTTATATATTTCACCAATCTGAAAATAACGTTGTTCACAATGATCTGATAAATCTTTTTTAATATCTTACATCATCGGATATATATAAACATTTGCTTGTTGAACATAAAAAAAGTTCATAATTGTTATTCACGAACATTTAGCTTTTTAACGATAGATTTTCTGGGGCTTATTAATATTATTAATATTTGAATTGAGTAATTGTTTTGTTAGCTAATTTACAGTTATTAATAACAAATTAAATGTGTTGAATTGATGGAAATAGTCAAAAACATGATATTGAGCTTGTATTTATTTATGTAGGCGATCGCTTAAAAAGTAAATTTCACATCATTTGCTTTGCCCAATATAGATTCAGGATATACATAAACCAATAAAAAAGCAATTTCGTATATAAAAACACTATTGATTATTTTTAATTTGTAACGTATCTTTCTCCAAAACGACTATCATCGGTCATAAAAAGTTTACCAAAAATTGCCAAGCTAAACATCAGTTATTTATTTGTATTTATCAGTAAATAAACAATTTGATTTATCAGCAATCGACTCTTAATAAAAACCTTAAATCGACAAAAATAGGCTACAAAAGCATATAATTGGTCAAAATTTAATTCAAACTATTGGCAAAGAGTTTCATTTAAAGCATTCACGATATTAAATTAAAGTCATCAAAAATTGATAGAGAAAATAATCATGTGTGAACAATAAACTCAGCTAATTAAGATTAAGTTAGGATGAGAAGAATAGTTCAGATAAATTAGTAAGCAAAATTGCTGAGGTAGATTCATGGCACAACTAACAGGCTTGACATTTGGCGGTAAAACTTGGATACCTAAATTTGCTCAAGAGATCAATCAAGAAAAGTGTATTGGCTGTGGCAGATGCTTTAAAATTTGCGGGCATAATGTGCTATCTTTGGCAGCACTAAACGAAGAAGGCGAACTTGTAGACGATGAAGATGGTGATGAAATCGAACGGAAAATAATGGTAGTAGCTAATCCAGAAAACTGTGTTGGTTGTGAGGCTTGTGCAAGAATTTGTCCAAAGAATTGCTACACCCATGTTGCCTTAGTAAGCTAAGGTTTATGCGCTTTTTTCAGGCGCTATTGCCGGAAGCGGAGTTAGAAAACGAACTGCATTCGTAGCAGAGAACACAGAGGAAGAGGAACAGAGAAAGATTCTTTTTCCTTCGTTTACTCTGCAATGTTGATGTGGTGGACTACTAGAGGGGAATGCCGGATATTTACCGAAACTACGCAAAAAGTTAGCAGTAGAACAATGCAGAAATAGGAAAATGTTAGCCATTAACAAATTTAAATTTGCGGCTAATATAGCCTAGATCAGTGGTGATAAAGGTAAAAGGATGAAAAAATAAATCTGTACGATTGAGCGAATTAATTTGCGAGTTTAACTTCATCCTTATTTTTTTACTGAGAGTTGATTTGTGAATGCTTGTTGTATCATGCCCAGCGTAGAGACGTTCCACCGGAACGTCTCTACTGCGGGTAAAGACGTTCCATCGGAACGTCTCTACGAAGGTTGCGATATTTTTATTATTGTTAATTAAGCGGACATGAGATTAACTATAAGCATAAATTTTGTTGTCGCTTTGCCTGACAAAAGATATTAAAAAATATAGGGATTTTTCCCTGATTATCTATAATAAACAGAGAAAATATATAGGTGAAAGCAAATAATTCTGCTTGTTGTGATGCTCTGACAAGTGAGAAAACTATTCTTTTTCCTGACTAGGGATATACATCAAGAGTACAGGATATGAATCCTGGGTAAAAAGAAAGAAAATCACACCTTTAACGATGTTGTACACAGCAGGTATGTATGCAAGAGATTCCTGTTTCATTATTAACTTTAGTTGCTGGAGCATTCGTCACAGTTTTAAGCATCTGGCTTGGTCACAATCATAATTTGCTGCCGGTGCAAGCTTCAGCACAAGCGCCTTTGGTGGACGGGTTTTTCAACATTATGTTCAGCATTGCGATCGCTCTATTTTTGATAGTAGAAGGAACCATCTTAATTTTTGTAATTAAATATCGTCGCCGTAAAGGTGATGATACGGATGGTGTTCATATTGAGGGCAATCTTCCTTTAGAAGTTTTTTGGACGGCAGTTCCAACAATCATTGTCCTCTGCTTAGGAGTATACAGTGTTGATGTGTTTACCCGCATGGGCGGAATTGAAGCACCAGGACATATGATGGCTCATAGCCATTCTCCAGCTCACGTTGCTCAGATGCCAGGAACCGCACTCGCAGCTACATTGAGTGATGCTTCAGCTTCGGAAATGGAAATACCAGTACCCCCACGAAAAATAGGCATTGGTGGAACTTCCCAAGATGGCAAAGTTGCCGACTTAGTTGTTGATGTCACCGGGATGCAGTTTGCTTGGATATTTAACTATCCTGAAAGTGGCGTTAATTCTGGAGAATTACACGTTCCAATTGGTGCTGATGTCCAAATCAACTTGTCGGCAACAGATGTAATTCACTCATTTTGGGTGCCGCAATTTAGATTGAAGCAAGACGCAATTCCTGGTATCCCGACTCAATTGCGATTCGTCGCTACGAAAACTGGTACATACCCGATAGTTTGTACAGAATTATGCGGTGGCTATCATGGTTCAATGCGATCGCAAGTAATTGTGGAAACACCAGAAGAGTATGAGAACTGGCTGACAGAAAACAAAGTTGCTCAAAACCAAGAACGAAATCAAGCTGTTGCACTCAAACCATCTGAGTTATCAACTTCAGAGTTTCTTGCTCCCTACGCTCATGATATGGGGATTAGTTCAGCGACTTTAGAGTCTATCAATCATTAGTCAAAAGTCATTAGTCAAGAGTCAAAACATCTTGGACTATGGACTTTTGACTTCCAGAAGCGGTTGGACAAAGGAAAAAATATGACGCAAGTAGAATTTCCACCGAATACTCCACACGAAGACAATAAAAATCAATTGGTGAGTGCTCATACGATCCATCCTGAAGCGTGGAAATGGTACGACTACTTCACTTTTAATGTTGACCATAAAGTTATTGGCATCCAATATCTAGTTACAGCATTTGTCTTCTATCTCATCGGTGGATTGATGGCTGTTGTGATGCGTGTAGAATTAGCAACACCAGATGCAGACCTCATTGACCCTAACCTGTACAATGCTTTCATGACGAATCATGGAACAATCATGATTTTTCTGTGGATTGTACCGAGTGCAATTGGGGGATTTGGTAATTATCTGGTGCCGTTGATGATTGGCGCCAGAGATATGGCTTTTCCGAAGTTGAATGCGATCGCCTTTTGGTTGAACCCAGTAGCAGGTGCATTAATTCTCGGTAGTTTCTTTTTTGGTGGTTCGCAATCTGGCTGGACTGCTTACCCACCATTAAGTTTAGTTACCGCTAACACCGCACAATCGATGTGGATTTTAGCGATCGTTTTGGTGGGAACTTCCTCAATTTTGGGTTCGGTGAACTTTGTCATCACCATCTTGAAGATGAAAGTCCCTAGCATGAAATGGGATCAAGTTCCCTTATTTTGTTGGGCAACTTTAGCAACCGCTATTTTAGCGCTTCTTTCGACACCTGTGTTAGCAGCTGGTTTGGTGCTGTTGTTGTTTGACATCAACTTTGGCACTTCCTTCTTTAAACCAGATGCTGGCGGTAATGTGGTAATTTACCAACATTTGTTCTGGTTTTATTCGCATCCGGCAGTTTATTTGATGATTCTGCCCATCTTCGGCATCATGTCCGAAGTAATACCAGTACACGCTCGCAAACCGATTTTTGGTTATAAAGCGATCGCCTATTCCAGCGTAGCCATCTGCGTTGTCGGTTTGTTCGTCTGGGTACACCACATGTTTACCAGCGGTACACCAGGTTGGATGCGGATGTTCTTCACCATCTCCACCCTCATCGTGGCTGTTCCCACAGGCATCAAGATTTTCGGTTGGGTAGCAACCCTTTGGGGTGGTAAAATTCGCTTCACCAGCGCCATGCTATTCGCCATTGGCTTGCTATCCATGTTTGTCATGGGCGGCTTAAGCGGTGTAACAATGGGAACAGCCCCCTTTGATATTCACGTACACGACACATATTATGTAGTGGCGCACTTCCACTATGTATTATTTGGCGGCTCCGTCTTCGGTATTTACGCGGGCATTTACCATTGGTTCCCGAAAATGACCGGACGGATGATGAATGAAACTTGGGGTCGCGTTCACTTCGTCCTCACCTTCATTGGCACTAATCTGACATTCCTGCCGATGCACGAGTTAGGTTTGCAAGGAATGCCTCGACGAGTTGCCATGTACGATCCACAATTTATCAGCCTCAATCAGCTTTGTACCGTTGGTTCTTTTGTGTTGGCAGCTTCAGTGATTCCCTTCACCATCAACGTCATTTGGAGTTGGATTGCTGGACAAAAAGCCGGTGATAATCCTTGGCAAGCTTTGACTTTAGAATGGACAACCAGTTCACCACCAATAGTAGAAAACTGGGAAGTATTGCCCGTTGTCACTCACGGTCCCTACGACTACGGCATCAATAATCATAGCGCTGAATTGCCGCCATCTACTGCGACCGAAGCCAGTGCTTAGTTAGTTGTTCGTAGTAAGCGCGAAGAGCGCTTATTACGATTTCTTTTTGGAAATTTATTTACAGCGTAAATAATATGGCGATCGCAACATCAAGTGCAGAACATCACGCAGAACACAGCGAACATCAAGATTTGCGAGTATTAGGATTATTGACCTTTCTTGCTTCTGAATCTTTAATGTTTGGCGGCTTTTTTGCGACTTATTTGTTTTTTCGAGGAATAACGGAAGTTTGGCCCCCAGAAAATACTGAAGTAGAGCTTTTATTGCCGACAATTAACACTATCATTCTGGTTTCTAGTAGTTTCGTCATTCATTTTGGTGACGCAGCGATTAAAAGGAATGATGTCAAAGGAATGCGACGGTGGTATACCATCACTGCAATTATGGGGGCAGTTTTCTTACTTGGTCAGGTTGTTGAGTATCTAACTTTAGGATACGGCATGACGACCAATGTATTTTCCAACTGTTTCTATTTAATGACAGGTTTTCACGGTTTGCATGTGTTTATAGGACTGTTATTAATTCTAGGTGTGTTGTGGCGATCGCGTCGTCCCGGTCACTATTCTGCTACCAAGCACGTTGGTATTGAAATGGCAGAAATATACTGGCACTTTGTAGACATCATCTGGATTATTCTCTTCTCCCTGCTGTACATTCTCAGCTTGTTTTAAAACGGTAATAGGTAATTGGGAACGCGGTAATTTCATTTTCCATTACCCATTTTCCATTACCTATTACCCATTCCCAAAGGTTATTTTTATGAAAATTGACTCAGAAGCATTTTCCTGGTTTCAAGTTCCAGAAGATATCAAAAATTTATTGATATTAGCCGCCAAAAGCTGGGAAAATACCGCAGAATCAGAAAAGTATATGCAGCAAGCTTTAGCTAAAACACAAGATAATCTAGACGTATTAGTCGCCGCATATAGATATTTTTACTATAAAAATAATTATCTACTAGCACTGGAAACCGCAGTCAAAGTTATAAATAAAATTCATAATTCCGAAAACCTACCTGATGATTGGCAACAACTAAAGCCAATATTAGTTAGTCGCAAAGATAACCCCTCAATTAGGCTATATTTAACCGCTTACGCCGCTTCTGGATTAGTCTTAGCTAAGTTAGGAGAGATAGAACAAGCTAAAGAAATAAGTGCAAAAGTTAAAGAAGTTGATGATAAAAAAGAATTTGGTGGGGGACTTATACTTGATATTTTGACACGTCCAGCGGAAGAAGATGAAGAATAATTATCTTCGTAGTAAGCACTAACTAAAGCGCTAAAGCGCTTACTACAAAACACACTCTATCTTAAAATACGGAATTTATGAAAAATAAAGATTGGCTTGTAACTGGAGATGGTCAGTATCAAGCATGTAAATCAGCCAGAGAATGGGATTTATTAAGAGAAAATTATCGCCTGTATCGGTTTCTAACTGAGGTAGAAGATGTTCTTGATAACGTTGACGAAGAATCAAGTCACCTTCCAGAAATTCGCATGTTGGTAAGGCGATTGATTACTAATTCCTATTGGGTGCAAAGTCAAAAATTACAACCTTCACCACAAACTGGAACTTCTGTTTTACTACTGTATGATGAATTAGGTTTTCCTTTAACTGTGCAAATAGTAACATTTTTACCAGGAATAAAGTCACCGATTCACAACCACGGAACTTGGGGAGTAGTAGCAGTATTAAAAGGACAGGAAAAAACTACTTGTTGGCAAAGAAGTCCTAGTGCAGAATTTCCAGATAAAATTGAAACTACAGGCAATATAACTTTAGATCCAGGAAATATTATAAGCTTTACTCCTGATGCAATTCATAGCGTAGAAGCGTTAGGTGATGAACCAACCGTAACTTTTAATATTTATGGCGAAACTGACCCAAAAGAAAGATTTGAGTTTGACATAGTTAGTCAGACTGCGAAAAAGTTTTAGTTACTGTATTTTGATAATTATTAATGGCAAATATATAATAATTTTAATTAGAATTTATGTATGGTTAGGCATTGTCCAATAAAGTTTTTGATATCAGATAATGTCTATTCAAATGATTTTTGTTTATAGCGGTTTGCACTTGGATGTTATGTAAGATTGACCTATCTCCAACTGTAAAGACGCGATATAAGTAGGTGGACAAAAATATTTACAGTCATTGCGAACGAAGTGAAGCAATCCCAAGCCCTTGCGATTGCTTCGTTTCACTTCGTTACACTCGCAATGACATTGTGTAATTAATTCTGTCCGACTACTTATCGCGTTTCTCCCCCTTCCCTTGTAGGGAACGGGGTTGGGGGGGGTCAGGTTTGTGTATTTTATTCACTTGAAAACCGCTATACATCTATCTACTTATTAAGGAGATAATTCAATGGCAAGAGTAATTTTCTATGAAAAACCAGGCTGCAAAAACAATACGAAACAGAAAACTTTGCTGACAGCCGCAGGTCATGAAGTTGTGCCGTATAATCTGTTAACTGAACCTTGGACAGTTGAGCGTTTGCGTTCCTTTTTTGGCGATCGCCCTGTGGTTGAGTGGATTAACCGCGCCGCCCCAGTGGTAAAATCTGGTGAGGTAGATCCAGAAAAATTAGACGCAGAAACTGCTTTAGTATTGATGCTGCGCGATCCGCTGTTAATTCGGCGTCCTTTAATTCAAGTAGGCGATCGCCGTGAAGCCGGTTTCGACGTGGAAAAAATCAATGCTTGGATTGGTTTAAAAGCTGCGGATGAGTCTCTCCAAGAAATGAGCGAAAAACTCATGAACCAAGACCTACAAGGCTGCGCTCACGGTCACGATCATCAACACCATCAGCAAGGTAAATGTAACCATTAGGGAGATGAGGGAGATGAGGGAGATGAGGGAGATGAGGGAGATGGAGAGACAACCTCCCCCTTGTCCCCCGCTCTCCCACTCCCCCGCTCTCCCTAACGGACAGCCGTAGGTTCGGCTTCCAAGTTTTGGAACATGGGGGTGCTGAGGTAGCGTTCGCCAAAGGAAGGCTGAATCATGACGATTAAGCGATCGGCGTTTTCTGGACGTTTAGCAACCTCAATTGCTGCATATAAAGCAGCACCGGAGGAGATACCAGATAACAATCCTTCTTCTTTCGCCAAACGACGCCCATAAGCGATCGCCTGATCGTCACTGACTTTAATCACTTCGTCAATCAGGTCAGTACGGAGAACGCCGGGGATAAACCCGGCACCAATGCCTTGAATTTTATGTGGTCCTGGTTCACCACCAGAGAGGACAGGGCTATTGCTAGGTTCAACAGCGATCGCCTGAAAAGTTGGCTTGCGTTGTTTAATTGCTTCCGCAACTCCAGTAATTGTCCCGCCGGTACCTACCCCAGCGATGAGAATATCCACCTCCCCGTCTGTATCTTCCCAAATTTCTTCGGCGGTAGTTTTGCGGTGAATTTCCGGATTTGCTGGGTTGCGAAACTGTTGCAGCATAAAAGCGTTGGGAGTTTTAGCGACAATTTCCTCCGCTTTGCGAATTGCCCCTCGCATTCCCTCTGCCCCCGGAGTTAACTCCAAAGTAGCACCATAAGCGCGTAGCATGGCGCGTCTTTCTAAACTCATCGTTTCTGGCATTGTTAAAATCAAACTGTAGCCCCGCGCTGCTGCCACCATTGCCAGGGCAATCCCCGTATTACCTGAGGTTGGCTCGACTAAAATGGTTTTTCCTGGCGCAATCCAGCCCGTTGCTTCTGCTTGCTGCACCATGCTGATGCCGATGCGGTCTTTGACTGAAGCGGCTGGGTTCATTCCTTCCAACTTCACCACAATTCTGGCTACACAGCCTTCAGATTGGGGGATCTTATTCAGAGCAACTAAAGGAGTCCGTCCAATAAGTTCTGTTACGTCTTTAGCTATCCGCACGAATTAACTCCTAAAATTCTAAATTTAGTAAAGTGTCACACATTTTATTTTCTTACAATTAGTTGTATATATTTAAATTTATTAATTTTTTTCTTTGAATGAGTTGTTGATGTAAGTTGCACTCTTTGAGCGCAAGTGTATTTATAAACATATATAAATTATATACTCTAACTTACCCAGAATCTTGAAAATATTTGAGCATGAGCAGAGTGATAATCTGGCTGTTGAGTTGTGTAATGCGAGTGAGATTGGATTCAATACGGTTCGCTCGTCTGATTTTTTGTGGTGATTTAGGGCATGTAGAGACACGATACCCTTGCGTCTCTATAAGGTTTTTGGTTTATCGAATTTTCTTATCCTAAGCCTATTGGGATTGGATTTGGGTATTGGGCAATTGTCCGCTTTTGCTTTGACAAGTCTGGCTTATTAACAAACTATTTTATAAATCAATGGAGATTCTTTCTGTAGTGTTTAGATGATTTTTCAAATTCTCTAGTTCCTAAATACAAATATTTAATACAATATTAATGTTTTATTGATTCAATTTAAGTTATTTGCGTGTATATTTACCAAGTAATATGATTTGCTTTGAGTACAAACTTTAAGAAGCAAAAATTAGCTCAAAAATAGTCTTTAATCAAAGCCTGGATGGGTTTGATGTTGAGTACAAAAATGCTAGAACCCCAGAACGTAAATACTAGTACCCCTACCAAAAAATACTAGTACCCCTACCCCAAGAAAATTTTGTAAGTCTTATCAAATATGAATTACAGGCTTTGAGTACAAATCTAATTAATTTAATAATCTTAATCCACACAGATAAATAGTTGTGTGCAGAGACGACTGATATAAAACGTATAGGATTTACGCAGAGATTCCCCTCTACCCCCCGACATTCTAATGGTGCAAACCTAAAGAACGAGGGGGGACTTCTTAACCCCCTATTGTAGATAAGGGAAAGACGTGCGTCAATTCTGTCAGTAGTGCTTTCTTACTAACGAAGAGTCAATCTGAAGGTTGAAGTATGAAGTATAAAATTAACCCACTCATACCAAAATTTGAACTATGAAGGATATTTAATCCTTCATATTTATAAAGCTTGTATCAACTTCATCCTTTACACTTCACACTTCTTTAGTCAAGATGAGAGCCAGAATTGTAAATATTATCACAGTTTGTTTAGTAACATTAGCAGTGCTTTCTCCAGGAGTAGTAGTATTTGGCATAATTTGGGGACGGCATATCGAGTTATTGGAAATAAAGAATTCAACTTATGCAGTTAATCAAATTGGGAAAGATACTACTGATGAAGTCCTGAACCAAAGCTTATTAACTACTAAGCAAGAAGATACAAAACCCAATCCTGCCCAAGAAATGCTAACTACTATTGAGCAATATAAAATTGCCACTTTGTTAGAATGGTTTTTCTTATTTTTCCCTATTTGTATTGGCTTGGCAATTCTTTTTTACGATAGGTATCTTGTATATCGATCTGCGGTTTTGCAAGAACAGATCGAAATGTTGGAAAGACTTTGGCATCAAAGCATCGAGCAATAAACAATTCGCGCATCAACAAACATAAATCATGACAGAACAAACCCAAGAACAACGCCAAAACCTATATTTTAATTTAATTGATAAGCTACTTAAGTGTCCTAACGGTCAAGAACCGGAAGTTTTAGAGCAAGAGCCAGAATTAATGGATAGTGGCTTGGTGCAAACAATGATGCAAGTAGGAACTATGTTTGCTCACGAAGGAAATCAAGATGGTGCCGAATTTTTATTTTTTGTTGCGCGTGAGCTAGCAAAGGAATTAGGATTGTATCCTGAAGTTTCAAATAAGGAGTAGAAATGCTATTGACTTCAATAGATGCCGGACAAATCGCCTTAGAGTTCCTGATGGCAGATTGGAACATTTCCGAACCAAATAGAGAGTGGTTTACAATCTTTAACTCTCGTTTGATTGGTGAGTGTTGGTATATTGTAGAACTTGGCATTGCCGGATTTCCTGATAGGTGGTTTATTCAAGTTTACGACAATGGAGAGTGTGACCCAAACTATACATTTATCTCTCCTATGCGTGGTTCAGATGGATATATTGACCTAATGGATTTGCCCGAATTGGTAGCTGAGGTTTTGGTGTCAGAGCGTAATGCTCGATAATCACAGTTAATGATTGTTATGAGAGAAAATTTTGAATCATAAATTTTCGACATCGCAATTCTGATGTTTTGCGGAAGCAATCAATTTAAATTATTTAACTGCCTTAGTTGGATTGGCGCTACATTTGATTCTTTTTCCAGTCACAGGCAAGTTTAAACAAAGTTTGGGTGCTATATCAAATTGATAGGAGGTATGCTAAAAGCATACCTCCTATTGTTTAATTATAATTATAAAGCATTAATAAAAAATAGGTTTATTGTCAGTTTTATTTGACAATAAATGTGTTATATTAACATATGTGATGAGCGCTACGTAAATATGTTTTGTAATGATTACTGAAGATATCCTAGCCAAAGAATTCATCAGAGTCGTGGAAAACTATTACCCACAATTAGGGGAATTGTTACACGGCTGTTATGTCAAAGTCATTACCTGTTATTGGGGACGACCTCCTAAACGCTTGCAATACATAGGGATTTATTGCTCTGCCGAAATATTGACTTATGTGCAAGCTAAAAAAGATGTACTTAGAGAAGTAGCAGACAACATGGGGTTAGTTCAGGTGGTGTTTCTGAATGCCTCACGACTGCTACGCGATCCGATGTCAAAACTAAAGCAGGCACATCCACGCTTGTGGTTAGATTTGCATTGGGTCGCAACTTAGAAATAATAGCGATCGCCATGAAAATTGGACTGTTTTGTAATTATGAAAATCCTTACCAGGATGCCCATCGCGCCATCTTCGAGCAAGTCGCGTTGGTGAAACATGCCGAATACCTCGGCTTTGACCAAGCCTGGGTCAGCGAACATCATTTCAATGAATTGAATATCAGTTCATCAATGTTAGTCTTGCTGGCGCACCTAGCAGGCGTTACTTCCACAATTCGATTAGGAACTGGAGCGGTGTTGCTGGCGTTTCATAACCCGATTCGAGTCGCGGAAGATATTGCCACATTGGATAATTTATGCAGTGGTCGGTTAATATTTGGAATTGCCAAAGGTGGACCCTTTCCGCAACAAAACAAGCATTTTGCCACAGCAGCGAGTGAATCTCGTCCGAAAATGTTAGAAGCGATCGCGATGATTCAGCAATTGTTATATGAAAGGGATGTCACCTTTAATGGGCAATATTATGAATGTGCAAAGTTGACAATTTACCCGAAACCATTGCAACCAAAAATTCCCGTCTTTGTGGCAACTGGGGATGATGAGGGGGTAGCCTTTGCTGCAAAAAATTCCTTCGGTTTGATGGGGGGACCGCCCTTTTCACTTAATAGATTGAAGAATACTGTTGCCAAATATCGTGCTTTGAATTCCAGCGGTGCTGAAAATCTCATGCTGGCACGCTTCTTTTTTGCGGCAAAGACATACGATGAAGCGGTGAATGAAGCGATGCCTTTTATCCGCAAATACAGCCTGAAAATGAAAGCCAATTCTGCCCAACTTATGCAAGGCAGCCTCAATCAACAAGTCAAACAATTTGACCGCGACAACATTTGTTTTGATGAAGACTATTTGATTGAGAATTCGATTATTGGTGATGTGGCTACTTGTCGCGACAAAATCAAAAAATTTCAGGATGAATTAAATATAGGCACGCTGGCACTCAAACCCTCGTCTTTTGACTTGCAAAAAAACCTAGAGAGTTTGACTCGCTACAACCAGGAGGTGCAAAATTATGTGTAAACCACCCTCATTACCTGCGGATGATTTACCGCCAATAGAGGTGACAAAACTTGATAAAATGCTGCATCAAGAGCTAGAACAATCTACTGGCAGATGCTTTTATCAAGCGTGCGATCGCATTACCCGCACATTACTCTCTAATTGTCATTGGTACATCACCACAAATGCCGATAGCCTGACTTTAATAATTGACAGTCCTGACATCGTATCTTACTGGCATATAGTCAGCAACATTCCTCAATTTGGCAATCGATTAGAACGATTTTCTAGTAACGCTAACATCCGCGTTTATCCCCCATTTGGCAAAGGGGGAGCGTTTGAAATTAGCGTCAAAGAAATCTCAGGTTATCGAGATTGGCTTTGAGACAAAGCTGTTATATTACTCCCTTACCACTCAAAGAATACCTAATTTAACGAACCGCCAAAATGCCAAGGACACAAAGGAAGAAAAAAGAGGATAGGTAATCTTAAACTGGGAAGGGAGTAATATATTGTAAAGACGTTCCGGCGGAACGTCTCTACGATGTTGCTAATAGCTAATGGCTTTTTGCGCTAACCAATCATACCAATTATTTAACCCTATTCCCGTTTCCGCCGAAACTTGAAAAATCTGAATTTGCGGATTGACTTGCTTTGCGTATTCTATACAGCGTTGCACATCAAACTTGACATAAGGCAGCAAATCAATTTTTGTCAAAATCATTATCTCACTAGCGCGGAACATATAGGGGTATTTTATCGGTTTATCTTCTCCTTCTGTCACCGATAAAATTACAACCTTTGCCTGTTCTCCCAAATCAAATAAAGCCGGACAAACAAGATTGCCAACATTTTCAATCATTACTATCGAATCCAAAGGTGGATTGAGTTGTTGCAAACCTTGTTCTACCATTGCTGCATCTAAATGACAGCCACTACCCGTATTTACTTGAACAACTTTGCAGCCAGTATCTTTGATTTTTTCTGCATCATTAGTAGTTTCTTGATCCCCTTCAATTACACTAAGAGACAATTGCTTTTTTAAATCATTGATTGTCCGAGTTAAAAGAGTTGTTTTTCCCGAACCAGGAGAACTGACTAAATTTAATGCCAGAATATTTCTACCTTTAAACCAGCCGCGATTTTGAGCAGCTATCAAATTATTTTTACCTAAAATTTCATGTTCTAATGATATAGTTCTGCCATGTATTTTGGCATGAATTTGAGATACTTCATTAATATCGTGACTGTGAGAATGGGTGACAACCTTTCCATCGGGTAACACATGAGTATGATGGTGGTGAGTTTCACTTTCAGGCTTAATAGCCACTACTGTACCAGTTTGCAAATTAGAAACTTTAGCTTCAGCATCATCAGAACAGCCGCAAGTTACACACATATTTCCTCTATCTCAATTTCTTTTATTTTTAATTCTTCGCCAGCAATTAAATCTAGTTGAAGGCTGCCACAACTACAAACACCAAAGGGCTTTTCTAGAGTAATTTCTGCACCACATTGACGACATTTTGCTAAACCGGGAGTTTGCAATATTTCTAATATTGCCCCTTCTAAAACTGTGCCTTGAGAACAAATATCAAAACAAAAAGATACGGCATCAGGCATAATAGCTGAAAGCTTGCCAATTTCTAATAAGACTCGTCGCACTTTTGCACCATTGGCGTATTCAGATACAATTGCTACGACATTTTGAGTAATTCCTATTTCGTGCATAAAACTCAGGCGATCGCTCTTTTTTTAAATCAGATGTAAGGTGGGTTAACGCAGTGTAACGCACCAGATAAATTAGGTACGTTACTATACATTAAGCTTGTATAATTAATAAAAAAATTACTTAATTCACCAACAAACTAACTTTTGATTGCTTAACTTTCACAAATCCTATCAATAGCCTTTTGATGAAAAAGTCCGATTGACTACAAATATCTATATAAAAACTTAATAAATTATATAAAATCATCATCATAACTTAACAAATACGTGGTAACTGATCGCCAACAAGCATATCAACAATGCGTTCAGCACCGAAAATAGTGTTTAATAATACAATTCCCGGAGGCGAGGAAATAACTTCACCGATAATACAAGCATCTTTTCCGGCTGGATGAGACTTCATAGCTGATAAAACAGTGTCCGCATTATCACCTTTCACCACTACAACTAACTTACCTTCATTCGCCAAATACAACGGATCTAAACCGAGAATTTCGCACACACCTTTTACTTCTTCACGCACTGGGATAGACTTTTCATCCAGACGAATTCCTACATTTGAACTAACAGCAAATTCATTTAATACTGTAGCTAAACCGCCGCGTGTTGCATCCCGCATTGCATGAACTTCGGGACAAATATTGAGAATAGTTTTAACTAAATCATGTAACGGCTGACAGTCACTTTCAATATCAGTATCTAATGCTAATTCACCACGAGCAATTAAAATTGCAGCACCATGATTGCCCAATTCACCATTAATTATTATCGCATCTCCCGGTTGAATATTGTGTGCCGAAATAGCAACTCCTGCTGGAATTACGCCAATACCAGCAGTATTAATAAACAACTTGTCTACAGCACCGCGCTGCACAACTTTCGTGTCACCTGTCACAATTTGTATGCCAATTTTTTGCGCGGCTATTTTCATACTTATAGCGACGCGCCGCAATATTTCTACAGGTAATCCTTCTTCTAAAATAACACTACAACTAAGATATAAAGGTTTAGCACCGCTCACCGCTAAATCATTTATAGTGCCATAAATTGCTAATTCTCCGATATCACCACCAGGAAAAAATAAAGGGTCTACAACATAAGAATCAGTGGTGAAAGCTAGTCTATCTCCGTGTTGCGTGAAACTTGCTAAATCAAAGCTTGCTTGGTCTTCTAATTGCGAGAGAATTGGATTATCAAAATTCCTGATAAAGATATCATCAATTAAATCGCGCATTGCTTTACCACCGCTACCATGCGCTAGAGTAATATGAGTGTCTCGCAGTTTACCCCGGCGAGGTACTTTTTGAAATAGAGGATTTTCCGCTGAGTTATTGGGAGAAAGTTTCATATTAAAATATTTTGCAAAATATCATTGAGTTTGTAGTATAGCGTTTCCTAGTCTGCTGAGGTACAAACTTATCTGCGTTCATCGGCGTTTATCTATCTTCATCTGCGGTTAATTCAATATAGTGGTTATCAGTTGGGTGCAATACATCAAAGAATTAAGGAACCGCAGATGAACGCAGATGGACGCAGATAAAGATAAATGGCATATAACCTCCTTTTTATCGAGAATTACCGCAAGCGGGGAGAGGTTCTTGAGATATTGTTAGCTGTGATTTGTCCGGTATATTTTTCTTCGCAACTTTAGAAAGACGACCATATTTGTAATAAGCTGCACAAGCACCTTCAGAAGAAACCATGCAAGTTCCAATCGGTGTTTCTGGGGTGCAAGCTGTACCAAATACTTTGCATTCCCAAGGCTTCAATACTCCTTTGAGAATTTCGCCACATTTACAAGCTTTATGGTCAGCAACTTTGAGATTAGGAATGGTATATTTAAGTTCAGCATCAAATTGAGCATACTTTGTCCGAATTTTTAAGC
This sequence comes from Tolypothrix brevis GSE-NOS-MK-07-07A, assembly GCA_019358985.1. GTDB lineage: Bacteria > Cyanobacteriota > Cyanobacteriia > Cyanobacteriales > Nostocaceae > Hassallia > Hassallia brevis. The sequence goes on from JAHHIJ010000030.1 coordinate 24,252, forward strand.
CCGAATTAGGAATTTCACCCAAACCGCGCCAATCAAAGTTTTCTCGTACTGTAAAAACTTCGTTTATAGCTTCTATCGCAACAATATTTCCCTGTTTTTCTACGATTCGATTATATTGATTCTCGACTTCACAACGATTTTCAACTAGCTGCTGTAATAGCATCCAAATTGATTGAAAAATATCTAAAGGTTCAAATCCAGAAATAACAATTGGCTTATGATACTGTTGAGAAATAAATTGATAAGGGTCTGTGCCAATTACCATACTGACATGACCGGGACCGATAAATCCATCAAGTTGTAAATCGGGATTATCTAGCAGTGCTTCCAATGCGGGAATCACGAGGACGTGATTGGAAAACATGCTGAAGTTGTGAATTTTTGCAGATGCTGCTTGTAAGATGGTAAAAGCAGTGCTGGGCGCCGTTGTTTCAAACCCAAGTGCGAAAAAGACAATTTCTTTGTCGGGGTTTTCTCTAGCGATTTGCAGGCTATCTAGGGGAGAGTAAACCATGCGAATATCTGCGCCTTTTGCCCTAGCTTGCAGTAAGCTGGTTGTGGAACCGGGAACCCGCATGGCATCACCAAAGGTGGTGAAAATGACGTTGGGATGTTGGGAGATAGCGATCGCATCATCTAATCTCCCCTTTGGCATCACACACACCGGACAACCAGGACCGTGAATTAATTCTATTGTGTCCGGCAAAATTTCTTCAATGCCATACTTAAAAATAGAATGGGTATGACCACCGCATACTTCCATTAATTTGATAGGCTTTCCTAAAATTTGACATAATCTTCCAATTTCGTGGAGTAATGCTTCAGCTTTTTGTGGTTCGCGAAATTCATCAACGTATTTCATATTAACTTTTAATTTTAGATTAATAATTTACTCGTAGTAAGCGCTTTAGCGCTTATTCCTAACCCATCGCTTCTGCTAACTCTTCCAATAACTTTAATGTTTCTGCCGCTTCTTTTTCATTAATTCGATTCATGGCAAAGCCAACATGAAGCAAGACCCAATCTCCAACACAAGATTCGGCGGGATGCTGTTCGTTAACGATGCAAGCAATATTAATTTGACGTTTTACACCACCAACGTTAACAATAGCTAGTTTTTGATTTATGTCGGTTATTTCTGTAATTTGACCGGGAATTCCTAAACACATTTTTATTGTCCTTGTAAAGAGAAACGAACCGCCAAAAAGCTAAGAACGCCAAGAGAAGAAAGAATTAAGGAATTATTTAGGGCTGTCATATTTAGAATATGACTTATGGATTTATTAATTTAGCGGCTGCTATAACAGCTTGTCCTAGTGATAAACCGCCATCGTTTGAGGGGACTAAACTGTGAGTTAGTACTTTTATTTCTAATGCTTCTAAGTGTTTAGTCACTTGCTGTAATAAAATATTATTTTGAAAAACTCCTCCGGTGAGAATGACTTGATTTATTACATTTTCTGTACGGAGATGTTTAACCATTTCTACAATGGCATTAGCTAAACTTTTGTGAAATTTAGCAGCGATGACAGGTTGAGAAATCTGTTGTTGCAAGTCGTGGAGTAAAGCTTGCCACATTGGGCGCGGGTCTATACAATAAATACTATCTAAAATGTCAACTTCAAAAGGATATATTTGCGTTTCTTCATAATCATTTAAGCTCTGGACATCGACTAAGGCTTCCATTGCGATCGCTGCTTGTCCTTCATAGCTGCATTCTTCGCGACAAATGCCGATAGCAGCAGCAACTGCATCAAATAAACGCCCGACAGATGAAGCTTGGGGAGAGTTAATTTCTTTTTCTATAAGCTGATTGAGAAGTTTGAGAGGCTTTTTGTCGAGAAATTGTAAGATTTCTAACTCACCGTATTTGTGTTTTAAATTATCCCAAGTATCGGTTGATATCAAGTGGGCATAGGTGTTACGCCAAGGCTGATAAATTGCTTGTTTACCTCCAATCATTGCTACTGGTTTAAATGTTGCTAGTCGTTTAAATTGGCGATAATCTGCTAACATAAATTCTCCGCCCCACAGTGTACCATCTTCGCCATAACCTAGTCCATCTAAAGCGATTCCTAAAACAGGGTTACTATCTAAAGGAATATTATTTTCTGCCATGCAAGCGGCAATATGGGCGTGATGATGCTGGATATTATAAACTTTTATTTTATTAGCGATCGCTAGTTCTTTACCTAGTTTTGTTGAAAGATATTCAGGATGTAGATCCACAGATATAATTTTGGATTTATGCTCAAATAAATTTAAATATAAATTTAGCGTATTTTGATAAGTGTTAAAAGTAGCAGCATTTTCTAAATCTCCTAAATGTTGAGAGAGAATAGCTTGTCCATCTCGCAATAGACAAAAGGTATTTTTTAACTCACTACCCATTGCTAATATATGAGGAACGTTGTTAAATCCTGGTGGTAAATTAATAGGTGTTGGTGCGTATCCTCTAGCGCGGCGAATTGTTTGCACTTTATCATCAACAACCCGTATCACCGAATCATCTACCCGGTTAACAAGTTCACGATCATGTAGGAGAAAATAATCTGCAATTTTCCCTAACTTTTGCCGCGCTTCTTCATTATCAATACATTGCGGTTCATCAGAAATATTGCCACTTGTTAAAACAATTGGACGATTCATCCGTTTGAGAATTAGATGATGCAAGGGCGTATAAGGTAGCATAAAACCGAGAGTATTTTGCCCAGGTGCGACGGAATATGCTATTTTGCGTTCCCCCGTTAGTCCCTTTATTTGCATTAAAACAATCGGTGCTGCGGGACTTTCTAATAATCCTTTTTCCTTTGCATTGGGAGTACAATATTCTTCAATGACCGTTATATCTCGCGCCATTAAAGCAAAGGGTTTATGGTAACGTTTTTTGCGATCGCGCAATTTTTGCACTGCTGTTTCCTGCGTAGCATCGCAAGCAAGATGAATACCACCTAACCCCTTAATTGCCACAATCTCGCCTTTTTGCAATAAGGTACAAACAGCATCAATATCATCCAGCATGGAGAACATGGAAGCGGTAATCGGCTTACCATCTGCACGTTCTAAAGTCACTTGGGGACCACAGATATGGCAAGCAATAGGTTGGGCGTGAAATCGACGGTTTTCGACATCGTTGTATTCCTTCGCACATTCTGGACACATAGGAAAAGCAGCCATGCTAGTATTATTTCGGTCGTAAGGAATGGCGCGAATAATACTCAAACGGGGACCACAATGAGTACAGTTAGTAAAGGGGTAACGATACCAACGGCTAAGAGGATTAAAAATTTCTGATTGACATTGCGGACAAGTAGCAGCATCAGGGGTAATTGCTGTTTTTACCGCATTACTAACACTCGTAGAAATGACAAAATCATTAAAGGTAAATTCACCTTGATAATAAGTTCGAGTTAGTTGATTAATTTTTGCTAAAGGAGGACATTCTTGTTGCAATCTTTGAACAAATTCTGTTATAAATTCATCACTTCCAGATACCCGAATTAACACACCTTGACCATCATTACAAACTTCCCCAAGTAATCCGCAAGCTTTTGCCAAACGATACACAGTAGGGCGAAATCCTACCCCTTGAACAGTACCATAAACTCTGATTTCTTCAATTGGCATAAATCTTTTTATTCACTGCGTCGTTATGTGAGATAATATCTATACTTCCATTTTCCAAATTAAAACTCGATTATTTCCAGAATCAGCGATGATCGCAGTATTGCCACATACTTTTATTCCATAACACCAATTTAAACTATCTCTCTTTGGCAATGCAAAATCGCGATTCTCACCTTTGGTTTGAAAATGTATTTGTCCAGCCAAAGCATCCGCAATGGCACCTTGCAAAGATATAATTGATTCTGGCTTTTTCCAACCCAATAAACGAGAATTAGCAGTATCCGCAACTAACAACCAATCACCACTAGCTGTCACACCATAAGGCATACTTAAACTGCTAGCGCTAGGAAAATAAACACCTTGATTTATTTCGACTAAATCAAAGTTTTTTTGTCCTAACACCACCGCACAAGGAGTATTATTTTCTGTTGGTATTCTTTGCCAAATCATTACCCGGTTATTACCCGCGTCAGTGACAACTAAATTGTCTCCCCAAATGGTGATATCATGACACCAACGCATACTTGATGCTGAGGGACTAGCACCACCATTTTCGTTACGCGATCGCATGTCTGGTTGTCCCAACACTAAATCCGCTGGTTGACCATTTTCTGACGGTAATTCATCCCAAATTAAAACCCGACGATTCCCCGTATCAGCAACAAACAACCTCCCTTGATAATAGTAAACACCATAACACCAATTTAAAGTGTTTGCTGCGGCTTCTTGCTTTCCCCGATTCGGTTCGTTGTCAATAAAATTAGCTTGACCTAACACCAAATCTGCCGGAACATTGTTATCTTCCGGCACATTTTTCCAAATTAAAACGCGGTGATTCCAAGCATCCGCTACTGCTAAACCTTCCCCACAAGCACAAATCCCTGTTGGGACACTTAAAGTTGCCCTTCCTGGTGTAGTTTTAGCATTTTGTCCCTCATGATTAAAGTCAGGTTGTCCAATTACCCAATCCGCAGGTTGATTGTCTGTAGTGGGTAAATTTCGCCATCCTAATAAGCGATGATGTCCCGTATCTGACACCCACAAAGAACCAGTTTCGGATAGCAAACATGCACCACGCGGCGCGAACATTGTTGTGGAACTCGGTGCTAGAGGTATTACTAATGTCTCTGATTCAATACTATTACCTAAAATTACTTTCGCACCAGTAAACGACAGAGGTAATCTTTGGGCAATTTCTGTTGCTTCTCGCTTTAATTTTGATGTTCGAGTAATTTTAATTGGGCTATGCATCAATTTTTTTAGATTTTCAATAGGAGTTGCACAAAAACTTTATCACCCTTAATCTTTACAGGATACGACTGTAGAGAAACATCAGGCGCTGTTAAACATTCTCCTGTATCTAACCTGTACTGAAATCCGTGAGAAGGACAGGTGAGAATATCATTTTCAACTGTACCCTCATCTAAAGGAAAAGCTAAGTGAGCGCAAGCATTTTTGTAACAGGTTATCTTAATACCTTGACGATGTAAAATCAGCGAGTTACCTGCAAAGTTAACTGCCAATACAACAGATTCCGGAACTTGATCAACAGTTGTTAGCTTAACCCAAGGAGGATTTCTATTTTGAGAAAATGGACTGGTTAAACCAGAGTTAGCACTATGAACAATAGGTTTTTTATCGACGGCAATAACTTTGGTAATCTCTGGACAATATTTTTTAATAGCTTGTTCAATTCCCTGAGATAAAGTTAAAGTTGAAGAAGGACAATGACTACAAGTTCCGATGAACCTGACCTCAACTGTATCTGGTAATTTAATTGCTACTAATTCCACATCACCGTTATGACTTTTTAAGCTAGGACGAACTTCATCAATGGCTGTTTGAATGCGTTGTGATAAAGGCGGTTTTGGCGATTTTACGAGTTCGTGATATAGCAGTACTCCGTACACTACTTCATCATCTACTGCCTGACGTAAAGCGGAAATTGATTCTTCTTTTTTTAAGCTTTTAATCAACCGCATTAAAGCTACTTTATGTAAAGCTTCAATCGCTCTTTTCAGCCCCACTACTACACAGCGCTGGCTTTCATCCCACTCAGCTACAATTGCTTCAAAGCGGTTGATTTCTTGAATTAATTCCTCAAGCTTGGTCATTATTTATTGGATAGTGGATAGTTGTTAGTCGATAGTGGATAGTGGATAGTTGTTAGTTGTTAGTGGATAGTGTATAATTTTTGGCTGTTAACCGTCAACCAACAAACAAGAACTATCCACCAACAATTAACAACTCACTTCGTTTTAAAATCTTTAAGTAAAAATGGCATGATTGCGCCAGTCAATAAGCTAGTTACTATTATTGGTAGCCATAAGGGAACGTTGACTTGGGCAATTGATACCAACAATAACAAACCTATCACAGTGCCTATTGTAGTTTGCTGGATAAAATACATAGGATCGCGTATTAGCTTTCCTTTGAGAAATAATTTAAGAGAAAACCAGCCCATCTCAAACATAATTACTCCTAGAAATTATTCAAGTAATTTAGAAGAACTAGCCCTATAAATACCGCTGGAATCACACCAGCCGGTCCTAATAATCCACCAGTCATTGCGGCTAATTCATAACCTAAATCTTTGCCAGCTAAAAGTATGCCGCCAATCGCACCCCCAACTATAGATAAACCTGCTGCTATTGCTAGCCATACTAAGGATGTAATTAAGTTAATGTCACCAGACAGCAAGCTTGAGAGAAAATCTGTCATTCTATTTCTTCCTTTATTGAAAAATGAGAGTTATTCTTTAATACTTCTATCTCGACTTCTTGCAAAGCTTGGGTGACAATTTCTGCTTGTTCTATTTGTTCGTGCTGTTGAAATATTTCCCTAGCTTCTTGATAGTAATCACGAACTCGCAACAGATTTTTATAATTCCCGGCTTCTGCTTTTTCTGGGTCATCTGGTAAGTTGAATAAGGCATTAGCTTTGTTAGAAATTGTGTTGGCGTATTCTAAGGGTGTATCTTTAGCAGATCGCACTTTTAATGCCTCGTCATAAGCAGCGATCGCTCGGAAAATATTTTCTAGTGGATGCGAACTCGGTAAATATTGCAGTGCGTTGCCTAAGTTATTCTGTAACATCGCATATTCTCTGGGGTGGTCAATCAGCTTGATGTGCTTCAATGCAACCTCAAATGACTGCACAGCCAACCCTTGACGCAAGTATTCTCTTTCTGATGCTAAGGGCATAGAAAGGTAAGCGATCGCTATATTGTTGTATAAAATCGCATACTCTTGTGGGTAATCCTGCCAGGTAAATACCCGCAAAGCCTCGTGATAAGCTTGGATGCTATCTGTCGTCCGCGCCAAATTGAATGGCACTAAGGACTGCAACACCAACCCCAAATTCATCTGCACTTCTGCTACTTCCTCAGGTGAGGCAAATTGTTGCAAAATTGGCAGCGCTTCTTCATAACCTGCTTTCGCTTGGAGTAGCAATTGCGACCCAACATCCGGAATTGTCTGTAAGCCGAGTGCCATTCCCGCATTAGCGCGGGCTTTGAGGAGAGGATAATCATCAGCGCACAATTCATAAGCCCGATAATACAGCCCAACCGCATTTCGCAAATCTTGGGCTGTTTTAGGCTGTTTCAGAAAAGATTGCGCCATCGAAATCAGCATTTCGATTTTTTCTTCTGTCGTTGCTGATTCCGATGCGATCGCCGCGATCGCCGCTTTCACAGCTGAATCTGTAATACTAGGGGTCATCACCACTCTTTTATTGTCAGTTCGGGAATTGAATCTTTCAACGCCCACAAGACATGGAGACGCATTTGTTCTTGCGTGTCTAATCAAGGGTTATACAAACTGCACCCTTGTGTTTTCCCCCGATATTCAAAGCTGTTTCCGATCTCTCCTCACCACTCTTTATCTACACCTTTTCCTTCGTTTGTTACTTTCCCTCTGGGCTGAGGAAAAGCCGCAATTTCAATTACCAAGTGTTTTCGCACTTATAAAGAATGAATTCTCCTTCCATTCAATTAGTCAATTTTCTGGAGCTACAAAACACTCTATTGTTAGAAGCATAGAGGAAAATTGCATTGTTTGACGTTATTTTTAAACATTTTCCATATATCTTAATACTTTTATTTTTTATTGATTGTCAAAGAAATCAAATATTAATTTATATATTTTGTAAATTTATATATTACTTGTTTTGTATACATGCAGTACATTTATTATTTCCAGAATAAATTATTTTTGGTATTAGCTTTATATAACAAGCCTTTTATCTATATGTTTTTTTATTTTAATGGTCAGTATGGTGATGATTGCGTTTTATATTTTATTACTGTTTAATTAAAAAATCTGTTCCAACGAGAACTTTTTCCAAATATCAAATTGTATTTATCTAATACAAAAAATAAAATCTTATTTAATCACATTCAACGCAGGTAAAAACTACCTAATATTGAAAAATAGACGTTTGAAAATAGGTGATGCCTGACAAATTTCGTTGCGCGAAAGGATAAAGTATGAATAATGAAAAATTTTATACTTTATCCTGTTTTAGTTGTTTGAATTAGGCATGGTAAACAACATAGACAATATAACTGATGACTAACTTACTATGGCTACAAGGTGGTGCTTGTTCGGGCAACACCATGTCATTTCTAAACGCTGAAGAACCCACAGCTTGCGATTTAATTGCTGACTTTGGCATCAACATACTTTGGCATCCATCTTTAGGGTTGGAACTAGGTACAAACTTGCAGAACTTGCTGTGGGATTGCATTTCTGGGAAAATTCCCCTAGATATTCTCGTATTTGAAGGCAGCGTCATCAACGCTCCCAACGGTACGGGAGAATGGAATCGGTTTGCTGATCGCCCGATGAAAGACTGGTTAAACGACTTATCCAAAGTCGCCAACTTCGTCGTAGCGGTAGGAGACTGTGCCACCTGGGGAGGAATACCCGCAATGTCACCCAACCCCAGCGAATCTCAAGGATTGCAATTTCTCAAACGTCAAAAAGGCGGCTTTTTAGGGAAAGATTTTCATTCATTATCAGGATTACCCGTTATCAACATACCTGGATGTCCCGCACACCCCGATTGGATAACGCAGATATTAGTAGCGATCGCCACAGGAAGAATCGCTGACATCAGCTTAGATGAATTGCATCGTCCGGAAACCTTCTTTAAGAGTTTTACCCAAACAGGCTGTACTCGCAACGTCCACTTTGCCTACAAAGCATCAACTGCCGAATTTGGTCAACGTAAAGGATGTCTCTTTTACGACTTAGGCTGTCGCGGACCCATGACCCATTCTTCCTGCAACCGCATTTTATGGAATCGCGTCTCATCCAAAACCCGCGCTGGGATGCCTTGTATAGGTTGTACAGAACCAGAATTTCCCTTCCACGACCTGAAACCGGGAACCGTATTTAAAACCCAAACCGTCATGGGAGTTCCCAAAGAATTGCCCACAGGAGTCAATAAAAAAAACTACGCGTTGTTAACAATGGTGGCAAAAGATTCAATGCCAGCTTGGGCAGAAGAAGACTTTTTTACAGTTTAATTCGTAGTAAGCGCTGAAGCGCTTAAAAGTATTTCAAAGCACTAAAGTGCTTACTACAAAGGAGAAAAAATGACAATCAAAACATTAGATATTTCTCCCGTTGGGAGAGTGGAAGGCGATTTAGATGTGCGCGTAGAAATCGATGATGGACAGGTAGTAAATGCCTGGACTCATGCCGAACTATTTCGCGGATTTGAAGTTATTCTACGCGGCAAAGACCCCCAAGCCGGATTAATTGTTACACCTCGCGTTTGCGGCATTTGTGGTGCTTCTCACCTCACCTCCGCTGCTTGGGCGTTAGATACAGCTTGGGGAACAGAAGTTCCCCGCAACGCTATTTTGGCGAGAAACTTAGGTCAAATTGTCGAAACAATTCAAAGCATCCCGCGCTACTTTTATGGTCTATTTGCTATCGACTTGACCAATAAAAAGTATCAGCACAGTCGCTTTTATGAAGAAGCTTGTAGACGCTTTGCCGCTTTCACAGGTAAATCTTATGAAATAGGCATTACAATTTCTAGCAAACCTGTAGAAATTTACGCTTTATTTGGCGGACAATGGCCCCATTCTAGTTACATGGTTCCTGGTGGCGTAATGTGTTCCCCCACATTAACAGATGTTACCCGCGCCTGGTCAATTTTGGAATATTTCCGCACTAATTGGTTAGAACCAGTTTGGTTGGGTTGTTCTTTAGAACGCTATGAACAAATTAATACTTATGATGACTTTATGGCGTGGCTAGATGAAAACCCAAATCATGCAAATTCTGACTTAGGTTTTTATTGGCGAATGGGTTTAGAAATCGGTTTGGATAAATACGGTGTTGGTGTTGGAAAATATGTCACTTGGGGATATTTACCTCACGAAGATAGATACCAAAAACCGACAATTGAAGGGCGAAATGCTGCCACAATTATGAAGAGTGGTGTGTATGACAGCTTTACTGATACTCATGTTTTAATGGATCAAAGCTTCACCCGCGAAAATACAATTCGCTCCTGGTATGATGAAGGAACGGCAGACGTTCACCCCTTCGATCGCACGACCAAACCAAGCCAAAAAAATACCAAAGACTTTGACAAGGCTTATTCTTGGTCAAGCGCTGTCACCCACGCACAATTTGGACGTTTGGAAGCAGGACCTCTGGCGCGTCAGTTAGTCGCAGGTGGCAAACATGGCGAATCTTGGCAACACCAGGACGGCTTTATTTTAGATGCATTCAAGCAAATGGGCGGTGCGAATATCCATATCCGTCAGTTAGCACGAGTTCACGAAATTGTCAAGTTATATCGCCAAGCCGAACACTGTTTGCGTGAATTTAAGTTAAATGACCCCTGGTACATTAAACCCCAAGAAAAAGACGGACGTGGTTGGGGTGCAACTGAAGCGTCGCGGGGTGCGCTGTGTCACTGGGTCGATATTGAGGGAGGCAAGATTAAGAATTATCAAATCATGGCTCCCAGCACCTGGAATATTGGACCCCGCGACGGTGAAGGATTGCGCGGACCCATTGAAGAAGCTTTGGTAGGAACACCGATTTTCGATCCTACCGATCCGGTGGAAGTGGGACATGTGGCGCGATCGTTTGATTCTTGCTTAGTTTGCACCGTTCACGCTCACGATGCGAAAACAGGTGAGGAATTAGCGCGTTTCCGTACTGCGTAAGCCGTCGTAAAGACGTTCCAGTGGAACGTCTCTACAGTATGTGTGATAAGCCTGTCATGGTATGACATCTTCAAGAAGTCGGGAATCTGACCAACCTAACCCCTCATAGTTTGGCAGAACCTGTGAACGAAAAAACATTGAAATTTACACGGGTATTATTGTGACTGAATTGGCATTACACAATCATCTTTCTCATCTTCCTGAAGAAGCACTGCAAGAGTTTACAGAATGGTGTGTTCTAGAGCTTGCAAAAGAAGCGGGATATAAACTTACTCCAGATAGAAGTAAGTTAGATAAATTATCCACAGGAGACTATATTTATCAACTTGTGGATCAATTCATGAAAGTTAAACCAGACCCAATTAGAACTGGTTTAGCAGGAGCGATCGCCGGTAAGCAAGCCGACAATCACGCTTTATCAGGTACAGCGGCTATAGTCGATTTTGTTTCACTTTATATTAGGTATTTACTTCCTAAAGAAGGTAGCGAACAAGAAAAGGCGGAAGCAATTTTAAGTCAAGCATCACAACAGCAGTTTGAGAAACTATCTCAAATTGCTAAAAAATATGATGTAGAAATTTCCAGCTAAACCACTTCATCTTTTTGATTATCTCTCGTTACCGGCAGTCCAATACGAACGATAAACAAGATTCCGGACTTCTTTAAGAATACTGCTGGCGATTGTAGAGACGTTCCGCCGGAACGTCTCTACGAGGTTTTTTAATCAAATGAGGGGTCAGACCTACCATTCGCAATAGCTGTATCCTTAGAGAAGTTGGGAATCTGAATCAAAGTCAGAAACCCGATATAAAAGCGATCGCCTGAACAAAAACTGCTTACACGGGTGAATATTGATTTAAAATGGTTTTACAATAAACTTAAATTTAATAGTAATATCAATGGACGCTCTAGTAGAAAAATTGGATACAAAATTGCGCCAGTGGCAGCCTGATATTGCTGAACGGGTACGCCAATATATAGAAGAAATAATTGAAGTTGCAGATCAAGACGCGCTGGACATTCTACGTTCAAGAGTTGTTGAGCAAGAAGTTTTGGACTTGTTAGATGAACCTGAACACCGTAGATATAGCGTTTCCTAATAAGCGTAAGGTACAGTTTAACCTCGCCCCGATAAAGCATAGCTTTATCTCCCCTCTCCTTACCAAGGAGAGGGGTTGGGGGTGAGGTTTTGATATGTACTTCATGCACCTGACAATCGCTATAAACTCTTTGCGCGAAACTTAATTATTAAGAACAAAAATATTATCCTATGCTCACAATTATTGGTTGTGGTAATCTTAACCGCAGTGACGATGCGGTAGGCGTAATAATTGCTCAACGCCTACAGCAATATCTTACCAAACATCCTCATCCTGATGTGCAAATTTACGACTGTGGCACCGCCGGCATGGAAGTCATGTTTCAAGCACGAGGTAGCAAAGAATTAATAATTATTGATGCAAGTTCAACGAATTCCGAACCTGGTGCAGTATTTAAAGTTCCTGGAAAAGAATTAGAAACTTTACCGGAACCCAGTTATAACTTGCACGATTTTCGTTGGGATAATGCTTTAGTCGCTGGTAGGAAAATCTTTAAAGATGACTTTCCTTTATTGGTGACAGTTTACCTAATTGAAGCGGAAAATCTTGGCTTCGGACTAGAATTAAGTCCCGCTATCAAACATTCTGCTGATGTGGTTTTTGAAGAAATAACCACAATCATCAAGCAAAAAGTTGAGCTATTTTAGATTTATTAGTCAAGAGTCAAGAGTCAAAAGTCAAAAGTCAAGAGTCAAAAGTCAAAAGTCAAAAATTATCTCCCTTGTCCCCCTTGTCTCCCATGTCCCCCTGTCTCCCCTTCTTTGCTTCAGCATCAAGCCCAATCTTTGTAAACTGATAATTCATCTACCCTCATTTCAAAAGGCATTCCCTGGCTTTCTGGGGGACAAACGCGAATTTTAGCACTGCTGACAATTTTATGTAGCAATGTCGCCATTGGTACAATTTTTTGTAACACACGCCAGTTAGTAACTTGGTCTGGACATTCAATTACCAAAGTTAAAGCATTAGCATGGGTTGTGACATACCATCGACAACTAGATAATAATTTTTGAATACAGCGATCGCAATCTTCATAAAAGTACTTGCTAATAGAATATTCTAATTGCTGGCGCAGTATAATATCTGCTGATGTGGGTTGAATTGGACGTGAATCTTCATTCTGCCAGAAATAGTTTGTCATAGTTGTGCCTCTTTATTTTTTCCAGTTATATGCCAATTGCCATTGCGTAAAGGACATCTTTATCTGTCTCTAGAAATTCTTGAGTTTCATCGTCATAATAAGCACCAATTCCACTACAATTAATTCCCCAATAATTACTTACTAGATACAGCCTTTGTCCTAAAAAACCAGCCATTTGCATGGCAGTTTGATAATTTGTATAGTTGGAAACAAAAAACCAAGTTACTGCACTAGATGAAGCGATCGCCTGATTAACGCACAAGTAACCTGTCTTCTCACTGAAATTACCCTCCTTGACTAAATCCGTTCCTTTGTATAACCCTGATGACATTCCCTCGACTCGATGGACAACCGCGTAAATTTCGATTTCCTCAAAACTTTCTGTCGGTATCGCTTGCTTAATTTGCTGCAAAATACTAAAATAAAGTTCCTGGGAAATAGATTGTTTTTCAAAACGCCTAATTGAGCGTCTGTTCCAAACAGCTTGAGAAAATCTATCCTTATCAAAGTTCAATTGAGGATGCTTGATTTCTTGCTGACAACTTTTTTGCAAAGCTGTTTCTTTATAAGCTTCTTCAATGAATTGATTCTGTTCAAAATAATCAGTTCCACAAACAAAAGGGACTTTCAGTCTTAAGCGTCGAACCTTCTTCTCTTGAACTTCTCCGGAAATCGCACAAGCAGTAATAAACTCTTTATTCTCAAATCCTAAATCTGCATTGAGAGCGAGTTTATCAAAATCGAAAACTAGTTGTATATCTCTATCGTGAAGAAAAGCTGAAGCTGCGATCGCACCCAAATGGTGTCCGCTATCTAACCAACAATACCTGATGCTCCTGTCTTTATATTTCCAACTAGACCTATAATAGACACAACTAATTAAAAAAATGAATCCGATGATACGATTATTCGGTAAAATATAACCCTCTAATCCATCATCAATTAATTCATAGATAAGTACCAGACAATTATTCTCAACTTCTAGATGATAGATTCCATCTATCATTCCCTGTATTCCGCGAATCTGCACGTAAACCTCAGTCGGATATAAAGCACCTGCTGATGGATTCACTCGCAATTTATCGACAGTATTTTTATACGTCTTTTCGAGGGTAATGGCACTCGTTAACCAGAGAAAAGAATGGATAGAATTATTGAGAAAATCTAGACTTATTCGGCGATAAAACTTTGGATAAAATTTAAAGGAAGACGGTTGAGTTGACGAATCTACATAATTTGGATCGATTTGCACTGATAAGTAAGAATGCTTAGTAGCATCGTGATATGCTTTCCCTGTCATCTTATTTACTTGCATTTTTCAAAATCCTTAAAACGTCTACGTTGCTAGCGAAATCTACGGCTTTATAGTCGTCTAAATTTTTCAACTCTAGATTGGGGTGATATTGCAAAAGCAACTTCACAACTTCTGTTTTTCCGGCTGATGCTGCGTACATCAAAACAGTTGCACCATTATCATTTTGGTTGTTGATGTTAATTTTCGCAGCCAGCAATAAACGAATTAAATCGTAGTGATTGCCAAAACAAGCAAACCACAAAGCATTGTTATTGTCGTTATTTGTGGCATTAATATCTGCCCCGGCGTTAATTAGTTCTTCAACTACTGCGTAAACTCCTTCTCTTGTCGCTTTCATCAAAGGCGTATCGCCATTTTCACCACGCTGATTTAAATTGTTTGAATCGTAGCCGTTAGCTGTCATCCATTGGCTTGTAGTTGCGCTCAAATTAAAGCTATTTGGTTGAGTCATAATTACTCCTTTCTTGGGTTATGAGAAGGGCGAATATAATTTGAATCTACACAGACAAAACCCGCCTATGCGGGTTTCAAAGCCACAATTTTCTATTAGTCCGCGTAGGCGGACTTCGTTCGTTTAGCCGCGATTTTAATCGTCGGGGCTTATTACCGAAAAGCTAAAATTGCCTCTATCAAATGATGAGTGATGGGTAGACTATCAACTACCATTGCAGCGCACAGCAACATCATGTAGAGAATTGAGTAGAGAAAAAGCGATCGCGCGAATTGTTTATCATCTGGATTGTGCAACAGCGTCCAAGCTTTCATAATAAAAATCGCCCCTAAAATAAAGGCGATCGCACCATAAATTACCCCCGAAGCGTGAAGAGGATAAATTAATAAAAACGTACTGGGAATAACCACCAAAGTGTATCGCCAAATCTGACGAGCCGTGGCAATATTATCAGTAACCACCGGCAACATAGGCACACCCACCTTGGCATATTCATCGCGGATCATTAACGCCAATGCCCAAAAATGAGGAGGTGTCCACAAGAAGACGATCGCAAAAATCGTCCATGCTGTCCAGCTTAAGGTATTTGTCACCGCTGCCCAACCCACCAACGCTGGAATTGCACCTGCTGCGCCGCCAATGACGATATTGTAGGGAGTATGGCGTTTGAGCAAATGGGTGTAAATGCCCACGTAGAATGCGATTCCAGACATCGCTAACAAAGCACTTAACAGATTAACAAATACTGCCAGCACCGAGAAAGAAATACAGGCAAGAGCGATCGCAAATATGAGAGCATGTAATGGCTGCACGCGACCAGAAGGCATCGGTCTATTGCGCGTGCGTTCCATTTCATAATCAATATCACTATCGTAGATACAATTGATTGTCTGAGCGCTAGCAGTGGCACAAGTACCACCAATCATGGTTAGTAGCAGCAATAACGGGTCTAATTTTCCTTCTGAGGCGATCGCCATACTAGCACCCGTAGTAATCAGCAGCAGCGGAATAATCCGGGGCTTTGTTAGCTGATAGTAATCTTGAAAAACTTGTAAAACATTTTGATAGTGGCGTTGTGCCGTCGTCCCATTCATAAGTTCACGAATTCCTCAATTGTGGAAAATATCCGTTATTTCATGTCCGACAAATCACATATATTGTAGAGACGTTCCGGCGGAACGTCTTTACGACAGATGCAATGTTTTTATTAATGGTAATAATGAAGCGGACATGATATTATTTCCTGATAGACATCGACCGAATTTAAATATGCCTTATCTAGAACCCATAGAGACGTAGCAATACTACGTCTCTACATTCTTTTTCACTTCTTGTGTCTAATAGCTAAAACTCCACTCTTGCACTTAATTTTTCCTCAGTCCGCGCAGGCGGACTTTGTTCGTGTAGCCCCAGGCTTCCAGCCTGAGGGCGAATAATACGCGACATCATAATCAGCCACTATTAACAACGCGCACATAAATAGCACAAGCGACATCCTTATCTATTTGCCAGCGCCTGTTTCCTACTTTGATGACAACAGAAGGGAGTTTCTCTTCTAAAGTGATGATAGTTCCTGGCACCACTTCCATTGATACCAGTTTTTTTAAAACAATTTCGTCCTGATTTTTACAGAAAGTGACAATTCCTTGTTCTCCCTCCTGCAACAATATTAATGAAGATCCAGTAACATCAAATGGAGTAAACATGTACATTACGTAGTGAGCGCTTCAGCGCTCATAATTACGAGCGCTGGAGCGCTCACTACAAAAATAAAAATAAATATAATTAAGAAGCCATAGCTTTAAAAAAGCTACGACTTCAACATTAGGCGAGACTAAAAAACAATCAACACGTTAGACCAAATATGGTTCTTGATGAGTGCGAATCGTGCAATCAGAACGTGGATAGGTAACACAAAGTAGAGCGAATCCTTTCTCCATCTGCTCATCATCCAAGAAAGATTGGTCAGATTGATCTATTTCACCTTCAACAACTTTGCCAACACAACTAGAGCAAGCACCTGCGTGACAAGAGAAAGGTAATTCAATACCATTTTCTTCTGCGGCGTCTAAAATGGTAGTCTCTTCGTCAACTTCAATTGTTGTGTCAATTTCTTGCTTTTTGTTGATTAATCTAACTTGGTAACTAGCCATTTCGTGATTCTCCTCAGATTTTAATACAATCAGGTTTGATGACTCCACAAAAGTGGGATTTAAAACTTCCTACTTGTGTAGTTGTTTAAGATTCAAAATCCAAACTACCCAATCTAAAATTATGATCAGATATGGGTTTTATCAGTTGAGATTTTGAATTTTTTTAGCTGCAAGGTACAGCCTCAGGCGTACAGTCACCAGCTTTAAATGACTTACCACAACTACAGTTATCAGTTGCATTGGGATTGGTAAACTTAAAGCCGCTTTCCATTACACCGTCGATGAAATCGATTACCACACCTTCTAATAAAGGCGCACTTTTCGCATCAACATAAAGCAGCACTTTACCTTGGGAAATCACCAAATCATCTGGTTGTGGTTTGCTGGTGATCTCAATTGCATACTCATAGCCACTGCAACCGCCATCTTTAACAGATAGGCGAACACCTTTAGTTGCTACTGTATTGTTATCGGGTGTAGAACCCAGCAGAAATGTTCGCAGGCGAAATTCTGCTTTTTCTGTCAAAGTAACAGTCATCAAATCTCCTGATAAGTTGCGATTAATTGTTCTGATAAAATGTCTTTGGTGCGGAAGGATTGGGCTTTCTCCAGTCCCTAGTCTCTAGTCCCCATACTGGTAGTTTCCATATCTTGGGACTGCACATATCGCCAGGGTGCGTTGTTACCACACACAGGACAAGAGCGATCGCGGTGAGAACGGCGCTTGGCAAATTCCATCCTGGTAAAATCTATAGTCAGCAATTGCGACAACAAAGGCTGACTAAACCCAGTGATCAACTTGACAGCTTCCAGCGCTGTGAGACAAGCCAATGTCCCAGAAACAGCACCCAAAACAGAAAAACCACGGCGATCCCAATCAGGTTTTTCCGGAAACAGACAAGACAAACAAGGAGTCACACCAGGAATAATCGTTGTCAGATAAGCCTCCATCCCGTCCATAGCCGCTTCTACCATCGGTTTGCGCCACCGCACGCAAGCTTCATTGAGCAAATTGCGCTCCGTAAAATTGTGAGCGCAATCGAGAGCCATATCTGCCGATTGCACCAGCGCATCCACATTTTCCGGGGTGATATAATCATGAACTACTTCCACTTGGACATCAGGATTAACGGCTTGCAAAGTCTCTTGTGCTTTGAATACCCTCGGCTTACCTACCCAATCATCCGTCATGAGAACCTGACGATTCATATCATCAAGTCGCAGATCGCCACCCCGGACTAGGATTAGTTTTCCGACACCCGCTACTGCTAAATAAAGCGCTGCCGTACCACCCAATCCCCCCACACCTGTAACCAGAACACTCGCTGACTTAAGGCGCTTCTGAGCCAGTTCGCCAAAATTAGGGAGCATCATTTGGCGGCTGTAACGTTCTAACTCGGTAGGCGTCAGGTTAACCAATTTTTACCTCCTAATCAGACGTGATTTCTGTCAGCGTGACTACATTTTTCTGCTTATCGTTAAACACCTTGAACAACTTTTGTTCTTGGGGTGTTGATTCCTCAAATAACTGATAAGCTTTTTGCAAAGCCTCACAATATTGCTTTAGTTTATCTTCAATACTCAAATCAGGAGAATTGCTATCAATTTCCTTCATGTATTGAGAAAACTTTTTTAAAATATGCAAACGATTCACATTTACAAATTTTTGGTCATAAGGGAGTTGGAAAAATTCAAAATACTCCTCTGCATCGACAATTTTATTGAATTTTTCAAGATTGGTGTTCATTTTTGCTGCTCCAATTTATTTACTCGTTGCTTCAGTTCATCTAACTGACGATATATTTCATAAGTACTCGCAGCAACATCCATAAGTGTTTTGTAATCTGTGGGTAAACCCTCAGCTAAATCGTGCAGATCCATCTTCATTTGACCTGCTTTACTATTGAGGCGTTTAATTTGAGTTTTTAGCTCCTCAACACTTGTTTCTTCCACTTGCGCCATAAGCATCTCCATTTATAGAAATCCCTTTCGTAGAGACGTTCCGGCGGAACGTCTTTACTCCTAATTCCCGTAAGACGTTCCAGCGGAACGTCTCTACCTAATTCCCGTAAGACGTTCCAGCGGAACGTCTCTACCCCTAATTCCTGTACAGACGTTCCAGCGGAACGTCTCTACCTAATTCCCGTAAGACGTTCCAGCGGAACGTCTCTACCCCTAATTCCTGTACAGACGTTCCAGCGGAACGTCTCTACTTCTTACACTTGGCTAGCTTCGGGAAAAGTTTTCGCTAATTCCAGACCTTTAGCTACTAGTTGTTCTCCTTCTTCTGCTAACTTTTCTAAAGAGTCAAAGCCAAAGCGGTGAGCATCTCGCAAAGCTCTTTTCACCAGCAAAAGACGACCAGAAAATACTAGCACCCAGCCAAATCCTTCGTGGTTCAAATCAACCACAACTTGAGAAATGAGATTTGTTTCTTTTTCAATACTGGCGGCTATCGCTCGAAAAAATACCATAATCCGGGCTTGAGTTGCCGGATCAACTTCACCTTCAAGAGAGATTTCGCGTTTCTTTTGTTTAGTGACAACAAAAGGTTTCAAAATCAAATCATCAGTCCAATTACGGTAAAATCCATAGCTATCTTGACCACGGATTTGGCTGATTAATGTCTTCAGGAAAGGTGTGTTTAAAATCTCACTTTGAGCAGTTCCATTAAGACTGTTGTTTATGGTCATACCTTTGCTTCCTCTTCCAATTCATCTTCAAAATTAGAGGTTTTTTGTTGTAAGGCTTTACGCAGCCAAGGTGGGGGATTTCCTTTGAGAGTTGTCACCAACTTATTCAACACCTCAGCAATCTCTTCTTCTTCCGATCGCGCTTTAATTGGTGTGACATTTTTCTTGATTAATCGAGCTGCTGCACTACCACCGATCGCCGTCACATAAACAATCGTACAATCAGCTAAAGCCTCAAGCTTTGGTGCTAATTTATCCTCATTTCCATCTTCTTTCAAATCACCCGCAAACTTCAGAGTTTCGACAAATTGATATCCATCATCAGAGATTTCATAAACATCAATTTCCTTTGTCGAACCAAAGTGAGCATTAATATGAACTCTATCACTAGTCGTGAAAGCAATTTTCATTCCTTCTCCTCATGTTTGGTGGTAATTGCGCTCTTAGTAATTGAGAATTGGTAACAGGAGAATGCTATTGCCGATTACCAATTACCAGAAAAATGTTTTGCTTTTTCTTCTTCCTGTTCTAAAAACAGATTGCCAATATCAAACAAAAGCTGCATAGTGCCTCGATAACCAACTTTGGTAAACTGACCATTACCCAAGCGGTCATAAATGGGAATACCAAGACGATAAAGAGGAATATCGAGACGTTTAGCGATCGCTTTCACATTCGAGTTACCCATCAGCAAATCAGAACCTACGGCTAATTCCTCAA
This sequence comes from Tolypothrix brevis GSE-NOS-MK-07-07A, assembly GCA_019358985.1. Lineage (GTDB taxonomy): Bacteria > Cyanobacteriota > Cyanobacteriia > Cyanobacteriales > Nostocaceae > Hassallia > Hassallia brevis. The sequence goes on from JAHHIJ010000030.1 coordinate 44,650, forward strand.
AATCTTCCAAATCACCGATGGTCACATTTTTTACTGGCATTTTTTCTAATAAAGGCGATCGCGTTGTCGTCACCGCAGCATGTACTTGCGTCCCCATCGATTGCAGAAAACGCACTATAGACCAAAGTAAATCCGGTTCCAATGCCAAAGAAACACGCTTCGCACCAAAATAAAAGTGTGTATCTAACATTGCATCTTGTAACTGACGGCGTTGGTGACGATATTTTTCTGGTACACTAATACCACTAAGGTCTGACAAAGCTTGTAAAAACTCGTCCATCGCTTCCAAACCAGTCAGTTCAGTAAACAACTCATAGGGTATAGCAAACCGTTGTTGTAAAATCTCTGCTGCACCCCTCATACTCTCACCCAGCGCTAAAGTAAACGCCGAACTACCTATTTCTCGCAATTCTGCTAGAGTCGTACCACTACCTGTTATGGCACTATAAGAATCATCTAAGTGACCATCTAATGAAGCGGAAAGATCGGGTACAAAGATAGGCTTTAGTCCAAAGGCAGTGACAATTTCTTTTACTTCCTGTACATCCCCTGGTGTGAAAGCAGAACCCGCCAAAATCGTGATTTGGTCTGGTTTGGTGATACCTTCAGTGGGAACTTCTCTTACTATACTTTCAACGGCAGCAGCAAAACCGTCTTGTAGCGCACCTTTAAAATCTGGTGTTGGGGCAAAAACGATCGCCAGATAATCCAATTCTGGATGACGTTTGCGGATTTCCTTCAGAAAACCCTCAATGTCATCCCCTCTGGTTTCCGTCAAACCAGTGCTACATAAACCGATAATTTCTGGCTTTGACTTCTCCACCAGCGTCAAAATTGCCTGTTCTACATTCTCCTCACCACCTAAAATGGTAGTGACTTCCGTCATCGCTGTCGTCGCAAGGGGAATCGCTTCCCGGAAATGTCGCACCAAAACAACTTTCGCAAAAGCAGTACAGCCTTGGGAACCGTGGAATAAAGGTATCGTCCCCTTTAAGCCCAAAAAGGCTAAAGATGCACCCAAAGCTTGGCTTTGCTTCAGGGGATTAACAGTCAGTGATTTGTTAGGAACAGTAACGATCGCCATTACAATCCCTCCAATAAAGCCGAGAAAGTCCCCATGTCTCCAGTCTCCCACGGTGCAGGTTTACGGATTTGCTCCCACACTGGGCTGTAGAGAGCCTCATACAGTTCTCTTGCCATCTCTACCATCCCTGTATAACCAGCGTAAGGATGATGGCGTTCTTGGTTAATATCTAAGAAAGGAATCCGCGCTTTCAGAGCGGTGTATTGATTGCGACCACCCGCAATTAACATATCAGCTTTCGTGTCTTTAACTAGTTGCAACAGTTCTTTGGCGTTGCCCTTTTCCATCATGATGCCATCGCTACCGATCAACTTTCTGATTCGGGCTTTGTCCTCTTCCGTACTCTTTCTTGTACTGGTAGCAACAACTTCGATTCCCAAGTCCTTCGCTGCGGAGATAATTGACCAACTCTTTACGCCTCCGGTATAAAGGACAACTCGTTTGCCTTTGAGTCGAGCGCGGTAAGGAGCTAGTGCTAAATCTAAAGCAGCGGTTTCTTCAGCAATTAGCTTTTCGGTACGTTGTTTTAAATCTTCATCCCCAAGCTTTTCGGCAATATTCCGCAGACAGCGGTTCATGTCATCTACACCGTAAAATGACTCTTCAATGTAAGGAATGTCGTAGCGCTCTTCCATCTTTCTTGCCATGTTGAGCAGCGCTTTTGAGCAAATCATCACATTCAGTTTGGCACGGTGAGCGTGACAAACTTCGTCGTAGCGAGCATCACCAGTGATTTTCGACAAAACGCGGATGCCGAGTTTTTCAAATAATTTCAGAACTGTCCACATTTCCCCGGCGATGTTGTACTCACCGATGATATTAATGTCAAATGGTGTGGTATACTCAGGTTCGCGAGTGCCAATAACGTATTCTAATAAAGCTTCACCGCCGAAGCGATTACCGAGATTTTTGCTACCAATGAAACCTGGGGAAACTACGGGGATAACAGGCGTTCCTATTTTCTCACCCGCAGCTTTGCAAACAGCATCGATATCATCGCCAGTTAAAGCGGGGACACAAGTAGTGTAGACAAATATCGCCGCCGGGTTGTAGCGTTGGTGCAATTCCAAAATGGCTTTGTAGAGCTTCTTTTCGCCACCGAAGATAACATCATTTTCGTTTAAATCGGTGGTGAAACCCATTTTGTAAAGCTGAGGACCCGAAGATAGACTACCACGACTTCCCCAAGAATTACCAGCGCAGGCGATCGGACCGTGGACTAAATGAGCAGCATCAGTAATTGGCACTAGGGCAATCATTGCACCATCAAAAGCGCATCCCCCTTGAGCAGCTCCTGGTTGTGCTTGTTGCGTGCAAGATTTATTTTTCTTTTCTCCATGTTTTTGGCTATTATGTTCGCATCCCGTTTCACTGAGCAGCTCGTTAATTTTGCCTTGGGTAATTTTCATTTCATTCCTCGCGCTGGATGGAAGTTGTGAGTAGTTGGTTGTTAGTTGTTAGTTGTTGGTTGTTGGGTGTTAGTTGTTATTTCTCAAAAACAACTAACTCTTAACTTCCGTACAGACGTTCCGCCGGAACGTCTCTTCAACTATTAACAAATATATTTTGTGACATCTTCGCCACAAACATCAGTAAGATAAGATAAGGCACGGAAACGCAATCCGATAAACTCATCGTATAAGGGATTCAGTTTACACAGTGGGGGGATGTGTAAAGTTCGTCCAAATAAGTTAAGACTTCGCTCAAACGGGCAACCGCAAGGAATGATTTGGCAGATTAGATGAGCGATACGAGCATTTTTAACTTGGACGTTATCCACCAGTCGGCGCAAAGGATATAAAATATCAAATGAGCCGGGTTTTTTATAGCTGGGTGGACGTAAACTAGGGTGTGGATGGGTATGTTCGTGAGCAGGAGTTATAGATTTCATCATAGAAACCTCAAGAAACAGTTAAAAGGAAAAAGGAAAAGTAGAGATTGGGTAATGGGGGTTGTTAGTTGGAGCGTTGTTGGTTGGAAAACAATATTAATAACCAACTACTAACCACTACCCACTACCCAGTTACCTTACTCCTTTTCCTTTTTTTGGCACGCGAAGAATGAAATTTCTAACGAATTAAGTCGTAAGAAATATCAGTTTTAGAAGGAATGTTGGTGTTTTGATCGATGTCCTCGAACACGGTGTTAACAACCCAACTGAGCAAGTTGATCACACCTTGATAACCGACGGTGGCGTAACGGTGCATGTGGTGACGATCCATAATTGGATAGCCGATGCGAACCAGGGGAACTTTGCAATCGCGCCACAGGTACTTACCATAGGAGTTACCGATGAGCAAGTCTACGGGTTCGGTGAACAGCAAAGAACCAATGCGCTCACTATCAGGTAATATTTATATATTGCTGTGAGGTGCGGTATATGGAAGTTTGGGCTTATGCGAGGGTATCGACTGACGAACAAGCGGAGGATGAAGGAGCGTTAATTAAACAGATGCGTCGTTTGCGGAGTGCTGGAGCCACGAAAATATATTACGATGTCGAGAGTCGTACTAGCGATAAGCGCAAAGGTCTTTTGCAATTAATTGAGGATGTGGATGCGATACCTCCGGTAAGCTCTGCGATCGCATTTGGTAAAGTCTCAAAGTTGTTATTTATCCGCATCGACCGTTTAACATCGTCATCAATCATGTTTTATCGATTGATGGATGCATTAAAGAAAAAGGGTATCCAACCGACAGCAATTGATGAGCCATTTGAGATGTCAAGTATTGGTGGAGAACTAACAATTGATGTGCGGTTAGCAGCAGCAAAATATGAGGTGAAAATGTTAGCGATGCGTGTAAAAAAGGAACGCGAAACTCGCAAGACGAATAAAAAGCCCCACTGGAACGCGCCATTAGGATACATAACAGATGGACAGAAGTACGTCAAAGATAACCGTCCCTGCGTTTGCTTAATTGCGAATAAGTCAGAAATGAATGTTTCCCAATTGGCGCGATTTGTGTTTGATATTTTTTTTAGTGTGGGTACAGTGTCAGAGACTGCCAGACAATTGCATGATATTTTTGGGATTCAGGCTCAGGCAGTTTCCAAATCAAAAAATAACCGAAATAATGTACTTGGGGAAATAGAAGAAATAGCGATTGAAAATATTAATAAAACTCGTGGTTCTGGACTAAATCTGCGTTATCCGCACACGGGATTGAAATGGTCAATTTCTGGCTTGCGATCGCAGCTAGTAAATCCCATCTATGCAGGGGGAACAGCATATGATACAGTGCATTATAGTGGCGGGCATCGCAAGCCCTTTGATGAGTGGCAAGTTGCCTGGGAAACTCACGATGAAATTATTATTACCCGTGAGGAACACGAGCGGGTAAAAACGATGATTCGCGAAAATCGCAATAATCGCTGGGCAAATGAACAAAAATATACCAACGTATTTGCTAACATAGTTAAATGCGCTCATTGTGGGGCTGCTTACAGTCGTCAATCGAAAAAATTGGTAAAACGTACCGGATTAATTCGTCATCACTACCAATGCAGTTTTTACCGCACTGGAGCTTGCGACAACAAGCGGATGATTTCTAATGATGAACTAGAAAAGCAAGTTATCGAATGGTTGATACGGGAAGCTGAAAGGTTAGCAGCATCTTTTGAGCAAGAAGTTCAAGTGACAGAAGAACCCCCAGAAGTTAAAACTCTGCGAGCATCTTTGAATATCCTGGATGGTTTACCATCAAATCCAGCGATTGAAAAAGCTAAAGAAGACATTTTGAACCAGATTGCGGATGCGATCGCTACCACAAACGAAACTTCCAAGCAATACCTAATTGCCAAAGAACGGATTGTTTTGGCATTTTCAAACCAGAGGTATTGGCAAAGTTTAGAATCGCAAGATAAACAAGCTTTACTTAAAGGGTGTATAAGAAAAATAACGGTAGATGGCAACAAAGTCATTGAGGTAAAATTACTGCATTTATATTAGGCATAGAAAGTATAAATTAATTATGCGTTGCCCGAAACCCTTGTAGAGACGTAGCAATGCTACGTCTCTTTTCTGGAGAAGTCTATTTGCTTAGGCAGCTTTGGACTTGCGGGGTTTAGGTTTGTCATGTTTTTGCTGTTGTATCGGATCTTGTTGTTTTTGTAGCAGTGCCTCGCGTTTTTCAAACTCAATTACAGTACGAGCAACTAATTCTGCTAGGGTTTCACGTTTCATAGTTGATGTTTATCGCTTCTTTGACGATAACTGCGATGTCAAAAACTTCTGTTAGCTATGAGCTTTTTAGATTGCTACATAATATTTAGCGTGACTTTGTGTTAAAATGAAAGTGTATTTAATACATTCAAAAAGTTGTCCTGCGTGCAGAAAGCGTTTAAAATCACACAAATTCCTACACACAATCAACAAGTCTTAACCAAAAATAGAAATTGAAGCTAAAAATAATGAAAGACGATTTGGAAAAAATGTTAAAACACAATCATATAGATTGGTCTAATCTTAGTTATTTACAAAGAATTATCTTGATAACTGATGGAACCTTGACAGACATATTAGAAGCGTATTTATTAGAAGATATTCAAGTCATAAAAATATCAGAGAAAGTAGAAGTTACTAGCAAAGATATTCCGATATTAGAGTTAGAAGCAGGAAGCGAAGTCATTGAGAGAAAAATATTTTTACAAGGAAAAAATAGTAGTAAAAATTTTCTTTATGCAGAATCAAAAATTGTTCTTGGAAGACTAGATGAAGATTTAAAAAATGGTTTATTAAAATCTCAAATACCGATAGGTCATCTTTGGTCACAATTCCGATTGGAAACTTTTAAAGAGATTATTGAATCGGGCAAAGAACCAGTTAATGAACTGTCTGCTTATTTTATAGATACGGAACCAAAAGACCAATTACTTTTTCGTACTTACCGCGTTTTTTCTAATCGAAAACCTATCATGATGATTACAGAAAAATTTCCCCAAAGCTACTTCATGTGAAATTTTCATTCCTTAGTCAATCAAAAAGCTTGGATATAAGTGCCCGCTAATTTGTTTTTTGGACTAATTTTAAATAGTTTAATTGTAATTTTGTTGTTTTCTAAATTAGAGATGAATGAATACGTGGCAAAATTGATAGCAATTATTTGTGTTCCCCTCTGGAATTTTTCGCTTAACTGGAAGCTAAACTAGCAAATAACGGAGACATAAGTATATTTGATAAATAATATTTAGATTAACAGATATTCTTATAATAAAAGACTCCGGATACGGATTTTTGAAATGTCGATATCATATATGTACGCCTTAATTAATAGAGGCGAATTTATCCACCATAATCTGCTACATTTCAACCGATCACAAATTGAGTACAAGACAATGACTACCTCTGAAATAACTACTGTTGAACACAAAAACCAGAGAGGAAATTCCTCTTTGGGAGAAAACTCATCCTCTTCGTCAGGTCAAAAAATCTTATTTACCTTGAAGGCGCTTGAGTATTTATTACTGGCTGCTATTATCAGTTCTGGGATAATTATTATTATGTTACCAGATAATAAAAAGGCTGTAATTGGTGGAGCAGTTTCTCTGACTATTTCGATTTTTTTGTTACTCATCAACAAACAAGCATTTGAAGAGTCTAAGAATGCGGCTAACCAATATGGTATTATCCAAAAAGCTGAAATATATACTTCTCTGTTGAGTAATAACAATTCCTTGGAGAAAAATACGTTCATTCCAGCAAGAGCAAAAGCTTTACAGTATTGCCAAGATATGATTTACGATTATAAAAAAACTCGCAATCTATCGAGAAACCTTTACTATGTTTTGCAAATTGCAACTGTTATTTTATCAGGAGTCACACCAATTTTAGTTTTGGTAGACAAATTGGAAGCGGGACAAGCTTGGCTGAAGTGGCTCCCCGTAATCTGTCCGGCTATTGCTTCTATAGTTGCGAGTATAGTTACCTCTTTTCCTTTTCAGAAGAATTCGCTTGCTGCTAACACAGCCATTGAATTGTTAGAGGCTGAACAAGAGAAGTTTATATTAGGAGTAACTCCGTCTTACCGTTGCTATGATGTGTCTGACGAAACTGAACGACAACAGAAGGCAAGTCAGGCAATAGAACAGTTTATTGTTCAAGTGAATAACATTCATCTCCAGCAACTGCAACCAACGGAAGAGAAGCAGTCACAGAAGACAGAATCATCTGCATCTAACGAGTCTAAATCTGAGCAAAGTTAACACTTTGCCCTTGGTCAGATTTCCGACAACTTGTGCGAATATACAAGAGCAATTAGACATATAGGATTCCTATTTGATTTTTGAACAAACACGTAGGGTGTGTTAGCGGCGAGAGTACGGCACTTTTTCTAGGGGGAGGAGTGCGTTACGACGTTCTGTCTAACGCACCCTACAATACTTAAATTTTTTCATAAATCAAACCGGATTCCTATAGGAGTGAAAATGAATGTAGAGACGTAGCAGTGCTACGTCTCTTTCTTGGTGAAAATGGACGTTTTCTACATTTATTTAACCTGATAGCAAACACATGCCTGAACGCATGTGCCACAAATCTTTACCAGCCCACAGAGTAGCACTATTACCGTTAGCGTAAGAAGCTAGCAACTCTTTGAGTTCTTTATCAAAGATTTCATTGCTGTTGTGGACAAGGATATGCACGGGTTCAGCACCCATTTCCAGCATGAAGCCGACTACGCTGTAAACTAAATCTGGATCGCCGTAGATAGCGAAGCGCTTGCCGTGTAACCATGAATGGGAGTCAGTCATCGCATCAACTGCGCGACCACGTTCGATTTCTAGTTCTTTGGGAATCGCTTTACCAGTTAGTTCGCTGAGTTTCATCAAAAACTCATCAGTACCTTTGATACCCCAAGGACGAGAAACAACAGTTGGTTGCTTCCACTCTTTCTCAATGTATTCGCGGGTTTTGGCGGTAGAGTGGGCTTGCAGGGCGATTGTAGCTTTACCATTAATTGAGTCTGCTGCATCTTCCAGCTTTGTACCACCTGGGTACATATCAAATTCACCTGTGTTGGGTGAATCCAGATAATCGCTGTTATCTGCTAAGATGGTGTAATCGATGCCCATCATTTCGCAAATCCGCTTGATTTCCCGGTTGTTACCAACGTAGGTATCAAAGCCAGGAATAAAGTTGATTTTGCCATTGCTGGTTTCTTTCTTATGACCTGCGGTCAAGTTAGAAAGAATACCCTTCATCATGTTGTCGTAGCCAGTGATGTGGGAACCAACAAAGCTAGGAGTGTGAGCGTAAGGTACTGGAAATTCTTGAGGAACTGAACCAGAACTCTTAGAGGTGTTGATGAAAGCTTGCAAGTCATCACCGATAACTTCTGCCATACAGGTGGTGCAGACAGCGATCATCTTTGGCTTGTAGAGTTGGTAGGAGTTTGCCAAGCCATCAATCATGTTTTGCAGACCACCAAACACCGCTGCGTCTTCAGTCATTGAAGAACTGACGCCAGAAAACGGCTCTTTGTAGTGACGGGTTAAGTGGGTGCGGAAGTAAGCTACGCAACCTTGAGAACCTTGGACAAAAGGTAGAGTGCCTTCAAAACCAACAGCAGCAAAGATTGCGCCCAATGGTTGGCAACCTTTAGCGGGGTTGACGGTTAATGCTTCACGGGCGAAGTTCTTTTCACGGTAGTCCCAACCCTTCGTCCATTCTGCAACACGCGCAACTTCTTCGGCGCTGTGTCCGTTTTCAAATTGCTTTTTGTTTTCAAATAACTGTTGGTATTCCGGTTGGTGGAATAGTTCGACGTGATCTTGAATATTTTCCGGATTCTGAGGCATTTCTAGTTCTCCAAGCTGCTGTAGTCGTTACGTGTGGGGAGGGATGGAAAGGGGGAATATGATTCAAAAGTCAGAATGCAAAATTCAGAACTTCTGAATTTTGAATTTTGATTTTTGTATTCCCGACTTTCTCCTGGGGTTTTAGCCCCAGGCTATCCCTTTTTTTGCAATTTTTGTTTAGGCGATCGCCTTAGCTGCTGTTTTAGCTTCTGCTTTTTTGCTCCAAGGAGCGCCAATTAATCCCCAGGTTGGGCTGTTCAATGCTAGATCCATGTCGCGAGCGAAGATAGCGAAGCCATCATAACCGTGATAAGGACCGGAGTAATCCTTTTTATGATTTAATGGCTAAAAATAGCCTAATGTTTACAGTAAGCAGTGTGAGTTTTAAGCATTGTTCGCTGATAACACATTTATTTTTAGGCTAAATATAGGCTAAAAACACAGAGATGCATAACCAGGATTTTGACAAGTATCAGCAAGCTTTTGCAGACTTGGAGCCATTTTCATCTACCGACGGCAGTTTTATTGGCTCCAGTCTGCAAACACAGCAACAACAAGAGCATATGAGAACAAAAGTACTATTAGAGTTAGAGAAAGTTAATCAACGTTTAAAGTCTGCAAAGGCAAAGGTGACAATCAGGGAATCAAATGGAAGTCTGCAATTACGAGCGACGTTACCTATTAAACCGGGAGATAAAGACACAAACGGCACTGGAAGAAAACAATACAATATCAGTTTGAATATTCCTGCTAATTTCGATGGATTAAAAACGGCTGAGGAAGAAGCATACGAATTAGGAAAGTTAATTGCAAGACATACTTTTGAATGGAATGATAAATATTTAGGAAATGAAGCACTTAAAAAAGACTTTAAAACAATAGGAGAGTTATTAGAAGAATTTGAAAATGAATATTTCAAAACTCATAAACGCACCACAAAAAGCGAACATACTTTTTTTTATTATTTTTCTCGAACTAAGCGATTCACTAATCCTCAAGATTTTGCTACTCCAGAAAATCTGATAAATTCAATTGAAAAAATTGATAAGGAATGGGCTAGATATAATGCGATGAGAGCTATTTCGGCGTTTTGTATAACATTCAATATCGAGATTGATTTATCTAAATATTCTAAAATGCCAGAGAATAATTCCCGCAATATACCAAGTGATGTGGAAATAGCCGCTGGAATTATCAAGTTTGCAGATTATCTGAATAATAGAGGTAATCAAGTTAATCCAGATGTAAAAGATAGTTGGCAACTTTGGCGATGGACTTATGGAATGTTAGCAACATTTGGTTTACGTCCACGGGAACTTTTTATTAATCCTGATATCGATTGGTGGTTAAGCGAAGAAAATGCAGATATGACATGGAAGGTAGATAAAGAGTGTAAAACTGGAGAAAGACAAGCTCTCCCTTTACATAAAGAATGGATTGTAGATTTTGATTTAAGAAATCCTAAATATTTAGAAATGCTGGCAACAACAATTAGTAAAAAAGATAAAAGTAATCATGCAGAAATCACAGCATTAACACAACGAGTTAGTTGGTGGTTTCGGAAAATAGGATTGGATTTTAAGCCGTATGATTTACGTCATGCATGGGCAATTAGAGCGCATGTTTTAGGAATACCAATCAAAGCAGCGGCTGATAATTTGGGACATAGTGTGCAAGTTCATACCCAAACTTATCAGCGTTGGTTCTCCTTGGATATGCGGAAGTTAGCGATTAATCAAGCTTTGAGTAAGAGGGATGAAGTTGAGTTGATGAGGGAGGAGAATACTAAGTTGAGGATGGAAAATGAGAAGTTGAAAATGGAGATTGAGAAGTTAAAAATGGAGATGGTTTATAAGCGAAGTTAAATTTACTGATAAATCATAGCAATTTTAGAGAATTTGCTATAATTTATGAGTGAAAAATCTGGAGACGGAATAAAATAGAAAATCTATGGCAATAGAAACTCTAAACCAAATAATTAAGCAGCTTGAAACACTTGAAATAAAAGAGCTTCAGCAGCTTAATCACACAATTCAAAAGTATCTTGCTGATAAAGAAGAAATTGTTAAGCAAGCAGCATTTCACCAAGCTTTGATTGATTCTGGCTTAGTGAAGCAGATCAAGCATCCTGCTTACCAGCCAATAACTCAGCGACAACTAGTTTATGTTGAGGGAAAGCCTGTTTCTGAAAGCATTATTGAGGAACGTCGTTAGATGGCAATCTACTTCATAGATAGTAGTGGATTAGTCAAGCGTTATATCAGCGAAACTGGATCGGCTTGGGTGTTGGGGCTATTTGATCCGGCTGTTAACAATGAGGTATTTATAGCAGCAATAACTAGTGTAGAAATTGTTGCTGCAATTACCAGGCGATCGCGTAGTGGAAGTATTAGCATTATGGATGCAACAATAATACGCAATCAGTTCAAAAGTGATTTACAGAAAGACTATCAAATCGTTGAAATCACAGAAAATATCATTAATTCTGGAATGGTATTGTCTGAAACTTACGGCTTACGAGGTTATGACGCTATTCAACTAGCAGTTGGTTGTGCAGTCAACTCTCTTTGCATCGCTAATGGATTACCTCCTATTACCTTTGTGTCCGCAGATAATGAGTTAAATGCAGCAGTTGTAAGTGAGGGATTGATGATTCAAAACCCTAATAGCTACCCATAATGCAGGCAATTACTAGTTGCATCAGGATTTTTGATATATGCTTGAAATGGAAGCAGCTTGGAAATAGTATATTTTTTGTATTCTCAAGAAAAAGACTAATGGAAATTCATGAACTTAAAGCATTAATTAAAGAGAGCATACGGGAAGTTTTGCGAGAAGAGCGAATGTTGCTCTGTCAAGTTCTCATACCCTATGTGAGTGATGAAGAACAAGCAGAACTGAATGAAATCTTTGGTTCACCATCAGACTATGAAGAAGAGGAATCGGTTGATATGACAGAGTGGGTCAGATATGGCAATCAAATTCCGTAAAAATGCGATTAAGTTTTTAGAAAAGGCAAATATTGAAGATACTGCTAAAATTCAAGACCAACTCAACCAACTCCTGATTTTTGTTGAGGAACAGGGGATTATTTCCTTTAGAGACCTTGACATTAAAAAAATGGAGGGAGATTGGGAAGGATTTTATAGACTGCGTATTGGTAAAATGAGAATTATCTTTACAGTTAATATTGATTCGGGTGAAATTGAAATTTACACAATTGGCATGAGAGGAAATGTTTATAAATAAGGACTGTTTTAGCAAGTTTAGATATAATCTGAGCTTATCACCGCAGCCAAATAGAATAATTATGCTTGCAGTTAAAATTGCTTAATAACTTCCAAGGGTAACTCTAACGCTTCTGCAATTTGCTCGTCAGTTAAGCCAAACTGCCGTAATTTATCAATCTTAGTTTGATTTTTGCTACCTTGCGGGGAGTTAGAAGTATCAGAATTATTTGTATTTGATTTAATTTTAGGTTGTTTAGAGCTAACGTTTATACAACTAATTATATTACTGTTAATTGTATTTTCACCAAGAAAAATATTTATATTACGTTGACGTTCTAAAACTGATTTAAGATTACCTTTCTCAACTCGCTCATCAAAAATATTAGATAACATTTGCAAAAGTTCGTAACCTACATCTTTTGCATGACCTGGGCTACAACCACAAGTGTCTGCAATATCAGAATACGTTTGATGTTTTAGTGTTCCCTCAATAACTCCACGCTGCAAGTCATTGAGATGCTTGCCTGTTTTAAGATAAACAGCTTCATCCACAAATTGTAATAGTTCGTGAACTTGCATACTTAGGTATGTAAAGTATCACAAAATATTTTAGCAGACTTTATCCGTATTTTTCACACTTTTTCCGTCCTTTTAATATTTTTTTTTACAATCCGCTATTTTCCGCTTTTCATCTTTGTTGTGACGGGTTTAGTATAGAAAAAATAAAAGAAAAATCAGTATGTTGTAAAACCAGTAAATCGAAAGAAATTATGTGGGATATTTTATTGCAAGCCGCAGCCGCATTTGTCGTAGGTGCAGCTGTGGGTTATGGGTTTGCAACCATAGTTGAAGCTTTATCAAGAGCTTTTGCTAGGTTGTGGGAAAATCTTGTCATAGCATTTCAAGAAATTTTTGGATATCTCAGAGAAGCCACCAAATATTATTTGGCATTAGTGGCTCAGTTTTTAGATAATAACTGGTCAGAGATTGAATTATATCTTCGACAAGAGTTTGGTTATCGAAGTGAGTGGCTGATCGGAATTTTTCGAGATGGTTTGGATATCTTAATTGCGATCGCCGATCCGAATCAGCAACATAAAGATCCAGTTGTTATTTCTATCACGGCTTTAGATAGTAAGCAACAAGCTGAAGTCCAACTACCTACAGTTCAGAATCCAATTGTAACCGTACTAACTGTATAATTTTACATGATAATTAGAGGTAACTTAAATGGGCTTATTTACATGGTTAGGTAGTCTGCTAAATCAGTTAATTACATGGCTGGGAAAAGTAGTTGCTGCTTTTCTAGAAGCTTTGATGTGGGCAATCCAAGCAGTATGGGATACAGCAATTGCTAGTGTTTTAATTGTGGCATTTGGAGCAGATATTGTCTTACATGCAATCTTTTATGCAGGAGCAATAGCAGGTGAAACTTTAATGGAGGTTTGGGACCCTAGATACCACAACAGCAAACCCTCGGAAGTTTTTAGCGTTACGCAAGCTCCCCAAGACTCTCCTTTACCTACTCAGCGATCTAAAGCCAAAGTAGTAGCTTTAAAAAATTGGGCATGATGAAGTTTTTAGATATTTATCAACCATTTACATCTAACAGGATTATTTATGCCACGCTATTCTGAGAACATTTACACAGCAGTTAGTTTTCGTTCTTCTGAACCAGATGGAAGTTTGAAAATAATTGAAGTATTTGGCTTACCTGGTCAAAGAAATAAAAACGATCAAATAGTTGTTACTTCCAAAACGCAAAGTTTTTTTGATAATTTAATAGTTAGAAAAATTTTTCGCCAAAGTACCCGCATCAGGTATTGTTACTTTAAAAGTCTCAAAATATGGCTTTATGATACTGAAGTTAGGAATAAAGACAGGAGTTATGATGTACCTAGTATTGACCAACGTGATTTAGTAATACGCTCAAACGTTCCTTATTCAAATTTAGAACAAATTTATGTTCTTGATAATGAGTTAAAAGGTGATGAATATCAGGAATGGGGAAGTATTGCTGAAGAACTTTTTACACCCTTATTTGTGGGATTTGTAGCTCCTCCAGAAGTACCCGAAATTATTGCGGAAAATCCTTTAGTCAAAACTATCGGCTCTTTATTTGAGCCTCTAGATCCCTATGGAAAAATGAAACAAAATCTTTTGTTTAATTCTTTGATTATTCAGATTGATTAATCAAATCGCATTAACTCTAATTCCTGATTTAGAATATTTGTTGGAGAAATTGCAATGCCAAGATATGATAAAGAACCAGTATTTCGTCAAGTATCTGGCGAAATACCTCTTCCTCAAAATGAGAGAGGCAAGAATCAAAAAGAGTTGGATGAATCGAACAAATCACCAGAATCAACAATAGATTTCACACCTTATTTGAGAGAACCAAAATATACTCTCGAAGATGTTATACTGCCGCAAAAGAGCAAAAATCAAATCGAATCAACCATAGTTGAACTCCAATATCAAGACTTAATTTACAAAGAGTGGGGAATGGGTGAAAAACACAAATTGGATAAAGCCCTTTCTATCAACTTATCTGGACCACCCGGTACAGGAAAAACACTTACTGCTGAAGCATTTGCTCATGCAGTGAAGAAGAAAATTTTAGTTGTTCCCTACCAACAGCTTGAATCCAAGTACGTTGGTGAAACTCCTAAAAATATTGCTAAAGCCTTTGAGTTTGCTGCTAGTCATAATGCAGTTTTATTCTTTGATGAAGCTGATTCATTTTTAGGTAAACGTCTAGAAAATGTTAGTCAGTCAACTGATACAGCAGTTAATTTAACTCGGAGTGTCATGATATTACAGCTTTCGGCATACGAAGGAATTGTAATATTTGCAACTAATTTAATCCAGAACTATGACCCGGCTTTTATTAGCAGAATTCGCTGGAAAATTCAGATTGATTTACCTGATAAAGATGCAAGAGCTAAAATTTGGCAAGTTCAAATTCCTCGGCAACTTCCTTTAGCTGAATCAGTAGATTTTGTCGAACTTGCATCCAAATTTGATCAAGTATCAGGTAGAGATATTAAAAATGCAGTTTTAAGGGCTGTTGTTTCTGCTGCCAAAGGAGACGAAACTACAGAGCAAAAGCAAGTTACACAATCTCATTTTATAGAGGCAATAACTGACATAATAGCAGCTAATCAGGCATCTGTAAAACCAGAATTTAAAGTAACTCCTGTCAATGGTCAAGTAGACTTACCTCCAGAGAGGCTGAACGCGATCGCTAATTAATTGTGAGATGAGTTTTTCACTTCTCGCGATCGCACTCCTTCCCATAGGTGCGTTGCCCCTTGTGACAACGCACCATGATCTCAAATTTATAAAGCTGATGCCGCAGCATTTATGAAACTTGTGGAAAAATAGAGATGTTGATTCATCTCCAACATGACAATTATGAACGCCGTAGAACTATTTCCTACCCTGCGAAATTTAACTCGTGCAGAAAAACTAAAAGTGATGCAGTTCCTGGTTTCAGAATTATCTAGAGATGAGGAACCATCATTAGAGCAGGGTGCAACTTATCCTATTTGGTCGCCACTTAATTCCCACGCAGCTGCACATCAACTTGCTCAACTGCTAGAGTCTGACGGGTAAATGCACAATGCGTAATCCTCAAAGATTTTCCTTTACAGAGGGATACGATGCATTTGGTGTTCCGGATGCGCTGCCAAAGCTACCATTAAGATTAACCAAGTGTGCGATCGCCTACAATATCATGTCTGTTTAATTAACAGTAACAAAAACGCGGACAACCATGATAAGTCTTTAACCAAACACGATATTATTCCGCAACAGATTTAATTGCTCCCTTACTACTTAAAGCAAGGTAAATACCTAAAATGATGATGGTAAAAGCCACCAAGTTTAACCAATTCAATGCCTCTGCAAAGATCATCCAAGCTAAAAAGCCAGTCACAGCCGGATCGAAAAGATTAATCATTGCTACAAAGCTAGAAGACAGGTATTTGAGACTATATACTAGCAGCATGTGACTGACAAGAAGAGCTAGAGCTAGAGTAATTACAGCCAGCCAGCCATTCCAAGAATGGGGAAACCATTCATCTTTGACAGTCAATATAATCACCACAAAGAACAGTGTAACAATCCTATAAATCCAGGTCAAGATAGTTGTAACTGTTAATTGTGTTCGGAGTTTTTCAATTCCTAGAAAATAGGCAGCATAGAATAGTGCTGAGAGAAAAGCAAGTAAGTCACCTTGAAGTTTAATAGAGCCAATTTGCAGGTCACATAATCCAAGGAAAATTGTTCCTACAGTTGCGATAATCAGACCAAGCAGAAATTTATAATCAAAACGTTGATTAAAGAGTAAGTATCCTCCGAGTGCAGTGAAAAATGGAGTCAAATTATGTATCACCGCTGCATTTGCAAGACTAGTTTGAGTCAAAGACCAAGCCCAGAAAAGCTGAGTGGCGCAGAAAAACACAGATGTTACTAACAATAGCAGGAATTGTTGTTTGTTTAATGACTGCTTCACAATAGGTTGCTCTCCCAACCAACGCTGATGTATAAGCGAAATCTCTTGCCACAATCCAAAAACTACAGCCGCTATCCAACAACGATTAAAGATTGTAGCATTGGGGCTAATTTCATTTTCGCTCCATCGGATTAAGATGGGCATAATGCCAAAAATTAATATAGTAATAAAAATCGCAATAATTGCCCTTGTTTCTTTACTATAAGATTGCTCGTTAGCGATTTTCAGCTGGTCGGTCATACAATTGGCGTAAGGATTTAGGTCTAATACAACTTCGATATAAAGATGCATTATAACTCCCATCTGTCGGAGTCCCTCCGATCTCGGAGGGACTATAGGGGAGTAAAATTAAATGTAACTTTATACAGAATTAGTATAACTATATAACAATTGTTCCAAAAATCGTTACAGAGTTTTTACAATACGCAAAAGCAACTGCTATACCCCCCAATCCCCAGTCACAAACAGTAGAAGTTTTGATGCCGTAAGCGAATATTACATACGACTATTCTCGTGATCATAAACCAGATTTTAAACAATTAATTGTAGATTTAATATGTTTAGTAAATGCACATATTCCGATATTTTTTAAATCAGTATCTGGAAATGAAGCAGATTTTTTGAGTTTTGCAAAAATATTCATTAATTTCACTTGTTGCCGTCTACACTGGCAATCAATGACTGTTGTTGTAAACTGGGAGTTGGCGATTCACCTCGCAGTCCCTTGCGATGCTGGTTTTTAGGAATTCCTCCTGCCATGCCATATTCTACACTGCTTTTGCCATATCGAGTTGCAACTGCCATTAGCATATGTTCTGTCATATCTCCCAATTTGCTTTCTGTTTCTAGCATTTCACGGTACAATTTATCCAAAGTGGAAAGGGCAGTGTTGTAGGCATTTTCTCTAGTTCGCATCGTCTCAATCAGGGTTAAGAAGGCAGGTAAGGTGAGTCCATTGCCTAAATCTAAATTCGGATCAATTGAGTTAATGCTAGCTCCACGACGCACTGCTCTTTCTAACACCAGGGAGGTTCTTTTTCTACGAGCCATGATATACACCTTGTAAGACAATACTGCTGATATTCTTTACCTTAAAAGACTTCCGTATAATTCAGCTTCAGAGAATTCAGGTAAATATGCAATGATTTTTGATACAAGGGCGATATGTGTCATGAATGCGCGAATTACTTAAATAAGTAAGTCAAAGCTTATTTTGAGTAAGTCAAAGCTTATTTGACTTGCGGAAAACACGCAAATGAGTAAGTCAAAGCTTATTTTGAGTAAGTCAAAGCTCATTTGACTTGCGGAAAACACCCAAATGAGTAAATCAAAGCTCATTTTGAGTAAGTCAAAGCTTATTTGACTTGCGGAAAACACCCAAATGAGTAAATCAAAGCTCATTTTGAGTAAGTCAAAGCTTATTTTGCTAACTAAATTAGACTTTATCTATCTTTTTGCGCTGCACTCACTAGCAGTATGAAGTGTGGCGCGTTGGATTTTGCGACAACACACCCTACCAATTTGATATTATTAACAAAGAAAGCGATCGCCTGCTTTGACCCAACAAACGTGCGATCGCACTCGTCACCGAGAAAGCAAAACACTATGGCAAAGCGTAAAAAAAGCAATCTCCAGTGGATTAAAGAAACCCTTGAACTAAAACCCGACCACCGTTGGGAATCTCCATCAGGGTACAATATTTTTGTGCTAGATCGAGGATCTGTTCGCTTCAACGTTCCTCAAAAGTGGGTTTTGGAGCCACAAGAAAAATCGTTCAAATTTCTCGATAAAAAATCACCAGACGATGATTGCTGCCTGGAAGTGTCTTTCAATCGCTTGCCACCTAACGACTGGAGCCAGTTCCCCCTAAAATCAGCCTTGAAAAAAGCGATGGAAGATGACAGTCGTGATATCATTGAACGCGGAGAAATTTTTACCATCAAGCGCCAAACTGCCCGGATTGTCTGGACAGAAATTAAGTTTATTGACACCCAGGAAGAACCACGGGAAGCCTTTTCGCGAACTTGTATTGGTTTGGGGTCTAATGTTCAGTGTTTGATTACATTCGATTATTGGGCAGATCAAGCAGAGCAGCTAACACCCGTTTGGGATGAAGTGTTGCGTAGTCTCACACTAGGATTGTATATTCGCGACCCCATGACTGGTCTGGCTTTCCCAGACTGAAGCTCAAGAATTAATTGTGAGCATTTATTAGACGTAGATGTGAAAATTGGCGTTGCTGATTTGAAATATGAAGAAAGAAATTTTGACGGATGATTCTAACATTAAAACCCGCCTTTGTAGAGACGTTCCGCCGGAACGTCTCTAGCAATAATTAGGAATTTCATATTAATATTCAGCAACGCCGACCTAGCAGTGCATCTTTGATTAGACGTAGCAGTGCTACGTCATTCATTTTCGGCGAACTTCACAATTTCTATGTGCTAAATTTGAACTGGGATAGTCAAAAAGTTACAAAGCTATAGTTTAGGTTCTATATGCCTAACTGGTGCGCTAACTTCTGGTATGAGCGTATACCGCCGAGTACTTTAAACTATATCGTTTGATTAGCTCAGTTGGTAGAGCGATCGACTCATAATCGATTAGTCACAGGTTCGAGTCTTGTATCAAACCCCAGAAAGTTAGCTCACTGGTAGAGCGGTTGGCTCATAACCAATTGGTTGTAGGTTCGATTCCTATACTTTCACCCAACCCTGTCCGGGTCAAAAGACACTACTCTGTCACAGTAGCCAATATGGTACGGGAGAAATCCCAAAACGGTTCGAGTCCGTCATTTTCCAAACTCTGCGGTGTAAGTGTTTTGCTGTCGGTCATCATTCGTAAGGGTGATGTTCGGTAGTCACAGTCAAGGAGTAAGCGTAACTGCATTTCTCTCTAACTTGAGTATGTCCCTTTGTTTTCTACATCTAGTTTTCCTTCGGGATTCTGGATTGGCAAACGAACGGCATATTTGAGCGCGGTTCTTTTTTTCTAGATTGCTATTAAGCAGTTTAGGAAAAATAACAGCAATCTTAATCCAGCTTTGGAGAAGCCTTTGCCCACACCTAAACTGTAAACACTTGCATAGCAGAGTAAAAAAAATATTTTGTAGTATATAGTAGTATAAGACGTTCCAGTAAAGACGTTCCGGTGGAACGTCTCTACGACGGTTGCGACGTTTTTATTACTGTTAATTAAACGGACATAATATAAGACGGTGATTTGAGTTGCAGGTGATAAATGTCTTTATCAAATCTTCTTAGCTGGTTGCGTTGGCTACGCCCAACCCAGGCATCGCATACCTTATCTAAAATATCACGAAAATTATTTATGCAAATCACTATGTGGTCAACATTTTATATCAAACCTAACGAAATTGGCATCTTATATCATCGCAGTGACTTTAAGAAAATTTTGCAACCCGGTACGCATACATATTTTGGTCGGCATTGGCAAATCAAAACATATGACCTCAATGAACCGGAAGCTGAGATTGAAAACCTAGAACTGTTGTTGCGAAATCACGAAGCTGAACTGCAAGAACATTTATTGATTATCAGAACTGCATTCAACCAAACTGCGTTAGTCCGCTGGGGTCAAAATTGGGTAAGCCTTGCACCAAATCAATTGCGAGCTTTTTGGCGTGGTTTTATTGAGGTAGAATCTCATCTCTTCAACTTAGAAGAAAGCTTAGAATTGCCTAGTTCCTTTGTGCAGCAATTGCGCTCAGTTGCGTTGAATGGACTGAAGAGTGTCCAAATCTCCGAGTATGAGATTGGTTTGCTATATCTGCAAAAGAATTTTGTGCGACCTTTAGAACCAGGAGAGTATGCTTTTTGGTCGGTAGATAGAGATGTTACAGTCCAAACTCTCAGCCGAATTATCCCTAACCCAAACTTTCCCCAGGAAGATGTCCTCATTGAAAAACATCCCGACTTTATTGCGGCATACTGTGAAACCGTGCAATTACTGACTTCACAAGTTGCAATTGTGCGACATAGAGGTAAAGTGATTTCGATTTTGCCACCTACAAGCCGCAAGTTGTTTTGGCAGGGTGTTGAGGTGGAAATTCTCGATATCAGCGCTGATGCTCAGTTAGAGTCTACTTTAGTGGCTGAGTTGGTTGAGGGTTCAACAGAAGTGAAGTTGCTCAGTCGCAACTGTTTGCATATTTGCCAAGTTCCCACACAGCACGTTGGACTAGTATATATTAATCAAGAGTTTCAAGGACAGCGATCGCCAGGAGTACATGCTTGGTGGTTATTTGGACGCTCTTTTCAAACCGAAACCATTGACCTGCGACTACAAAATATGGAAGTATCTGGTCAAGACATCCTCTCTAAAGATAAAGTACCTCTGCGGTTAAATTTGAGCGCAGGCTTCCGCATCCAAGATCCATTGAGGGCAAAAAACGGATTGTCAGACATTTCTGGATTCTTATACAAAGAATTACAGTTTGCTTTGCGTGGTGCAGTTGGTGAACGCAACTTAGATGGTTTATTGGAAGATAAAGGTGCAATTGATAGAAGCATCTCTGAATATATTCGCCAAAAAGCCGCAGACTATGGAATTGAAGTAGATTCTGTAGGTGTGAAAGATATTATTTTACCTGGTGAAATTAAGGCTATCTTGAGTAAAGTAGTCGAGGCAGAAAAAACCGCTCAAGCAAACGTAGTCAGACGCAGAGAAGAAACTGCTGCTACTCGCAGTATGTTAAACACTGCTAAAGTGATGGAGGATAACCCCGTGGCATTGCGTTTGAAGGAACTGGAAGTATTAGAGCGGATTGCAGAGAAGATTGATCGAATTCAAGTTAACGGCAGCTTGGATAGTATTTTAACAGATTTAATTCGGATGAATCCGTAGTAATGACGTCTACAACGGGCATACAGGAGTAGAATAGAATCAATTTCCTTTTATGAAAAACGTCATACACTAAAAAGACTGCAAAACTATGGCGTACAGCGACTTCACTTTAGAAAAGGTTTCGGCTGTTCTGGGAATCACCACCCAAGAAGCTGATCTGTTTCCCAAGCTTACACCTCTTTCTATACCTTCTTGGTTAAATGAAACTCTCGGAAAGCGAACCCAGTTATCTCTGATTAGTGAAAAGGCTCGGAGCGAGTTTATTATTGTACCGATTTTACTTGCCTGCCGCGATCTTAGCCAAGACAGTTTAGCTATTTTCTCAGGACAAAGACTTGACGTTGATGCTGCACAAGGCTTAATTGGTGAATGTGATTTTATTTTAGCAATAGCTCCACCTGTATTACCACTGCGATCGCCAATTCTTAGTATTGTGGAAGCGAAGAAAAATGATGTTGAAGCTGGGTTAGGACAGTGTATCGCACAAATGGTGGCGGCGGATCTATTCAATCGTTCATCTAACCAAGCAGAAATACCTGTGTATGGATGCGTTACAACAGGAGAAGTCTGGCAGTTTCTTCAACTTTCGCAAAAAGTGGCTTTGCTTGATCGCAAAAGATATTACTTGGATAATGTAGGAGCAATTTTGGCAATTGTGCAGACAATTGTTCAGCAATTCAGTAGTTAATTCATCATATGTAATTTACCGGACATGATCTAAGCTATACTTTATAGATAAACTCTAAATTATGCCGACTAAATGGCATGGAGTCACTGCGATGTCAATTGATGAAATTAAAAACCAGCAAAATAATGATCTAGCTCAACCCAGTACAGGCTTAATAGAAAGCCTAGTAAAGGCAAAAGACAAGAAAAAATCTAAAAAATCCCAACGAATTTTTGATGGTAGCACAGAAGCTTTTGCCAAGAAAATTCCCAAAAAGACTTTTGAAACTGAACTACAGGAACTCCAGATTGAGCTAGTCAAAATGCAATACTGGATTAAAAACGTCGGCTATCGGGTTGTGGTAATATTTGAAGGGCGCGATGCTGCCGGCAAAGGTGGAGTAATTAAACGCATTGCCGAGCCACTTAATCCTCGTGGCTGTCGTATAGTTGCCTTGGGAACTCCCTCTGATCGTGAGAAAACTCAGTGGTATTTTCAGCGTTACGTGCAACATCTTCCGACAGCAGGCGAAATTGTACTTTTCGATCGCAGTTGGTACAATCGAGCTGGAGTTGAACGGGTGATGGGTTTTTGTACTGAAGCAGAATATGAAGAATTCATGCAATCTTGCCCTGAATTTGAACGAATGTTAGTGCGATCGGGTATTGTTTTAATTAAGTATTGGTTTTCGGTCAGCGATGAAGAACAAGAGCAACGCTTTCTTTCTCGCAGTCACGATCCTGCAAGACGCTGGAAACTCAGCCCAATGGATTTGGAATCACGCGATCGCTGGGTAGAATATTCCAAAGCAAAGGATACCATGTTTGCTTACACCAATATTCCAGAAGCCCCCTGGTTTACAATTGAAGCAGATGATAAAAGACGTGCGCGGCTCAACTGCATTCATCATTTGTTGAGCAAAGTTCCTTACGAAGATATGACACCTCCTCCCTTAGAGCTTCCGTCTAGACCGGTGGCTGAGGATTATGTTCGCACTCCCCGCAATGAGCAGTTCTTTGTCCCTCAAGTGTATTAGGCATCTCCGCAAATTAATGATGCGTTATCTGAAACCCTTGTAGAGACGTAGCACTGCTACGTCTATTGTTTTCTGGAGATGTCTAATCCCTAAATGTGCAGTGGCTGTTTGTCTTCAGGCGCGATCGCATTCACATGAAAGCACTTTATACTTAGTTTGGATTGGCTCCAAAAAAAGTTACAAATCCGTGCAAATTCTATGACAAGAAAAGTACTAACTGGATTAAAGTCAGACGTTTATGAACATCCCTTTGATCGCAAAGCACTGGCATCTTTAGAGAAAATGCCCGGAGTGCCTTTGCTGATGAAAAAAGTTAACGAGTATGGCATTGATCGTTTGCTTAGACTTCGATGCTTGGGTGCTGATTTTCGAGTCACATCCAAGAACTTTCCAGTATTGCATTTATCGTTGGTAGAAGCTTGCCGCATTTTGGAGACACCTTTACCGGAATTGTATCTGTTTCGCGGTGCGGGACATATCCGTACTATCACAATTGGCGTGGAAAATCCTATTGTTAACGTCAATTTAGAAACATACGAATGGCTCTCACCAGAGGAACTAGTATATGTTATGGGGCATGAAATTGCTCACATCAAGAGCCAACATATGCTTTATCATCAAATGGCGCTAGTGATGCCAACTATAAAAGGCTTAATCAATTCTGCCACATTAGGCTTGGGTGGCTTGGCAGCCAGTGGGATGGAAGTTGCATTCTGGAATTGGTTGATGATGGCAAAATTTACCTCAGATCGAGCAGGGTTATTGGCTTGTCAGGATGTAAATATAGCTGTAACCACATTGATAAAACTGGGGGGACTCCCAAACGAACATTTGACACCAGAAGTGATTTCAGAATTTCTCAATCAAGTAGAGGAATTTACCAGCAAGGAGTTGGATAATCCTGATAAGCTGATGAAACTGCTTAGTTTTAGCGAATCGAACAGTTCCTGGATTATTCTCCGCGCAGCTGAACTATTGAAATGGGTCCATTCCGGTGAATACGAAGCTGTGAAAAGCCAGCCTAACCTAAATATATTAGAAATTAACCAGTCAGACACAGACGATCAATTAGAGAAAGAAGATCAATTAGAAAAAGAAGATAAAGCCGAAAGCGAAAAAGATTGGAATTTCATGACAAATTGGTAAATTAAGTAACAAGCAACAGACATTTACTGAAATTAATTATGCGTTATCGGAAACCCTTGATTAGAGCATGTTTGAAAAGTATTTTTGGTAACATCAAAGCCTCAAAAACCTAACCCCCAACCCCTTCCCTATCAGGGAAGGGGAGTAAGAATCAAAGCCTCTCGGACTGTGGGGGAGAGGAATGGAAGCGGGGTTTTTAGTATACTTTGCGACTTTTCAAACACCCTCTTAGACGTAGCATTGCTACGTCTTTACGTCTTTTCTACTTTGAGTTTAAACTCCAGGGCTTTACATCAGGTTCGGTTAAACACAATCTATCTCCTGTTGTCGATTTGGTGAATAGCAACAATGGTCTAATTATTGAGCAAGTACAACGATCTCTGCGTACATGGCTGGGGTTGTGACACAACATAACATCGTATAGTTGTTTATCTAGCAAAAGCGATCGCAACAACAGTCTACTTCTTTTACTGCGATGTCTACGACAGGCTGCTCGTACAGCTACAAGACACGAACGTAAGCAATATGAGGAGTTTTTGCCATGAAAGATGAATATGATTTTTCTGAGTCTGTTCGTAATCCCTATGTGAAAAATCTGAAAAAGCAGATTACAATCCGCTTAGAAGAAGATGTGATTGAATACTTTAAGTCTCTTGCAGAAGAAACAGACATTCCCTATCAAACTTTAATTAATCTCTACTTACAGGATTGTGCCAAGTCTAAGCGTAAACCTTCTCTCGACTGGGCATAATTATTAAGACATTAATGGTTTTGAGATGCACGTTATTACTCGTAAACGGCTGAATGAATTTGCTAAACTTTATCCAGATACAAATAACGCCCTGGCTCAGTGGTATCAATTAGTCAAGGGAAATGAGTTTGCCTCATTTGTAGAACTCCGTGAAATGTTTCCATCCGCAGATCAAGTCGGTAAATTAACAGTATTTAACATTGGTGGTAACAAAGTTAGACTCATTGCCGCAATTCATTACAACCGCCAAAAAGTCTACATTCGAGCTGTGTTAACGCATTCAGAATATGATGAAGGAAAGTGGAAGGAATAATGCAAAGCTTAAACCTGAATCAAACCATCACTGCTTGGTCATCCATTGCCGAAAACGTCTTTGTTCCTCACACAGAAGAGGAATATGAACGCTTGGTTGAGATCCTTGATTGTCTCATCGATCAAGTTGGTGAAGACGAGATCCATCCGCTTGCGTCTCTAATGGAAGTTATCGGTGTTTTAATTGAAAACTACGAAACTCAACACATTCCTGAGTTAGAGGCGATCGCTTAACTTCATACAGTATGAATATACAGTGGTGTGTCGCACTATCCCGTAAATTAGTTTTATTAACGCGCAATCATCGGGATTTGGGCAAGATACCCGGATTGTTAGTTGAGAATTGGACAGTTTAATGCGTAGGCGAAGCCCGTCGCAGACATCGCCTAGTTTCTTGTCGAGTGAGGGCGATCGCTAAAACGGTCTACTTCTTATGAATCTCACACACAATCCCTCGAAAAAAAAGCCTTAGTACAATTCTAGACAATGCAGGCTTGGATTATTGAGTAGTCTCCGAATTATCTCCACCCCAGAACGAAGTAGAGATTCAACTTGTTTTGTTGGTGCATTTCCGCAGCGTAGCCATACAACTTTAGGCGGAGAACCGTACAAACGGCTTCTTTCGGCAAAGTCTACATCTTGAGTTACGATGCAAAAGTCATTGGTTTTAGCAAATTCCCATATTTCAGTATCAGTCTTTACTTCCAGTCCATGAAACTGAACATGACTGGAATCAGGGAAAACGTCTGCTAATTGAGTTACCAGCTTGCGACTCAAATTTTGATCAAAAAGCAGTTTCAAACACCACCTACCGTTTGCGTAGCGTTTTGTAGAGAGGCAACTAAACGATGTTCACGATCAGCAGCAAACTCTAGACTTGCCCTAATATCTTCTTCTGTTAATTCAGGGAAATCGTCTAATATCTCTCCATGAGACATACCAGCTGCCAACCAGCCTAGAACATCGTACACGGTGATTCGCATCCGTCTAATACAAGGCTTACCACCTCGCTTGTCCGGTTCAATTGTAATAATATCGTGGTAGCTCATGGTGATTATAAATTGCATAGCATCTTTCTAAGTCTAGAACAGCTTTACATCGTGTTGCAACGAGGCGATGTCTACGACGGGCTATTTGGCGATCGCACTTTCTCGTAAATTAGTTTTGTTAACACGCAATCATCGGGATTTCAGTAAAATACCCGGATTGTTAATTGAGAATTGGACAGTTTAATGCGGTAGGTTCGCCCATCATAATGTTCGCGATCGCATGTTGTCGAGTGAGGGCGATCGCATTTTCCGGTCTACTCATGACGTGCATCTGACACAAAATCTCTAAGTATGCAGTGTGATGTTGAGTTAGGGCGATTACTACAGGGATGTTACATGGAAAAATTCTGGATAACCACCCCAAATTAGGTAATTAGACGTAAACTTTCTGTAGAATGTTCAAGTATGGGCATTAAAAGGAGATCCCAGAGGTTAGCTCAAATAATGCGGAAATTCAGAACCATTGCGTTTATCGCTACTACTGCGCTCACTTTAATTATTGTGATTGTCGTAATTTCTTCTGCAATTCACAATCTTACACCTGATAAAAAAGCTGAACTTCTCTTCACCTTTGTATCGAATATTTTTGGAACTATTATTGGTGCATTGCTTGCTTATTTTATTGCTCTAAGTCAATTCAAAGTGCAGTCGGATGCAGAAAGAAAGAAGAATCGGGTTGATACAGCATTCTCTTTTCATGAGGAGCTGATTAGTGTTGAAGTATCTCAGGCTCGAAGTGAAACTGCAAAAATCTTCGCTGACCATATAAAAAGCAGCAATCTTAGTGAGTTTTACTCTGGTTTGTCGCAGGATGAAAAACGCCCAATTCGGCTAGTTCTTTCCTTTTTTCGACGCTTACAATTGGCCATTGAGTATAATCGAATCGATGAAAAAATAGCTGTAGATTTATTGAGTGGAGAATTTATGGAATGGTATCACA
The DNA here is from genome assembly GCA_019358985.1 of Tolypothrix brevis GSE-NOS-MK-07-07A. Taxonomy (GTDB): domain Bacteria; phylum Cyanobacteriota; class Cyanobacteriia; order Cyanobacteriales; family Nostocaceae; genus Hassallia; species Hassallia brevis. The sequence goes on from JAHHIJ010000030.1 coordinate 72,044, forward strand.
AGTGGCTTGACCATATAGTACCAGATAGATGGACAACCAGAGGTCAAATTGATAAGTTAAATGAATGGATGAAACAAAATTTGTCAAAAGCTGAGTATGAACAAATGAAAAATGACGCACTTGAATCACGACATAGACTTTTAGCTAAGGCAAACATTAAATGAAATAGGCTCAATTTGTTCAGTGTTTGTATTTTGTTGTGCTAGCTGACTTTGCAGAAACTCAATAAAATCTAAGACCTCTTGTTGCTTCTCTGGTGGAAGCGATCGCATTTTTTCAGTGGCAGTTTGTATAATGCTCAAAGCAACCTCCAGACGTTATTCATTTTTTAATTTTAGTGCGTTTAAGCGCAATGCGCGCTATTAGCCCGCAATTCATTGCAGGGTGGGAAAGCAACGCAAAACCGAAGTTTTAGGGAAGTTCAGTTTAATAAGAACGTGAATTGACCAACAGTCTCATTTTATCTGCTGCTGCTCAATTTAATCTAAAAAATCGTCATTAAAAATAGTCTTTTATTTGACAGTTTTTCTTTGAGTAAAATGCAATCAAAATCTAAAAACCATACTCCATAAGAGTTATACTATCTAAAGCATCAAAATAGATTGTTCCTACATAACCCAGCAACTCGCATTTAGGCTAGAAATAGGCTCTTTTTCCTCCCGTCGCTAAAAAACCTTGCATTATATCGATTGTAGGAGCGATCGCTAGGTTCGGAGTAATCCCAAGAGTGCATTTGACGGAAAGGAAGACCCATCTTTTGGAAAACATACTTCTCTTTCACACCAGAAGCAATTAAGTCGGGTTTGAGTGCTTTCACAAACTCCTCGAACTCATAAGCGGTAACGTCGTCATAAACGATGGTGCCGTTTTCGATGTAGTGAGTGGTACGTTTGTAATCGTCGTTATGAGCAAACTCATAACCTGTACCAATCATCTTCATTCCTAAATCTTGGAATGCGGGTACAACGTGACGAGGACGCAGACCACCAACCATGATGGCAACAGTCTTGCCTTCCAAACCTGGGCGATATTTTGCCAAAATCGCATCCATTGTTGGCTGATATTTGGCAATTACCTTCTCAGCGTTTGCTTGGATTGTCTCGTCAAATTTAGAAGCAATTTCCCGTAAAGATTCAGCAATCTTGGTAGGACCAAAGAAGTTGTATTCCAACCAGGGAATACCATAAGCTTCTTCCATGTGACGGCTGATGTAGTTCATCGAACGGTAGCAGTGAATCAAGTTCATCTTCACATTCGGTGTCATCATCATTTCATTGATGGTGCCATCACCAGACCATTGGGGCGCATCACTACGTGATATAATCAACGGTTGTGTGGCTGGGTTGTCATGGTAAAAGTGTATGGTTATGCGCGGGTTTCCACAAGCGAGCAGGCAATTGAGTACGATGCGTTAAACCAGCAGGTTAAGAGATTGAGGGATGCTGGGGCGGAAGAAGTATTGATCGACATTGAGTCGGGGCGTAGCGATGCGAGAAGGCAATTTAATGAGTTAGTGAGATTGATTAAGCGTGGGATAGTGCGGGAGGTGATAATAACCCGGATTGACAGGCTGGCGAGGAGCCTAATAACCATTGCTAGAACGATCGAACTGATGAACGAGCATGATGTTAAGCTTCGCGTTCTTGATGCCCCAGTCGATGCCTCTTCATCGTTTGGCTGGTACTCCATCCAACAGATGGGGGCACTTGCTGAATTTGAAAGCAGATTATTGAGTGAGCGTACCCGTCATGGGATGAACTATTTTCGCGAGCAGCGCAATCTACAAAAAGCGCCTTTCGGATATTTATTAGTTGATGGCAAGCTCGTTGTCGATGAAAGCAAACGCCAGTTTTGTCGGGAAACAATTAAGTTATTACTGGATGGATGCAGCTATAACCACGTCTCCGAATATTTGTTATCAAAATATGGGGTCAAATTCTCTTCTAGTGGTATTCGCCATTGGATCGGCAATCCGGGAATTGTTGGGCATACCCGATACTTTACCGAGATGGAGCATCGCCGCAATCCCAAAAATCCCAGGGCACCCATCATTTATCGCGATACCCACGAAGCGATCACGACCGAATCAGAGATTACCGAAATTAAAAGGCTAGCCAAGCAAGGAGGACGAAAACGACACCCCAGAGATAAAGCGTACCCACTTAAAGGTCAGCTACGTTGTGCGGAATGTGGGGGTGGGATGCACCGTACCATTTACAAATTTAAGCGCGAAGAGGGGCGGGAGACTCATTACACTCGATGTAACAAGCACTTTCGCAACAAGTTGGAATGCTTGAATGGGACAAACCATCGACTAGAAAGTATCAAAAAACAAGTTATTGATAGTTTGATAGCTCGCGCAGGACAATTGCTCGCAGAGACTAGCCGCATTGAGGAAGAAAAATCAGAGTCCAACATGTTAATTGAACTGCGTAACCAGCTATCTGGGCTTGAAGCGTTAGGAAACAATCCAGCTATATTAGCAGCCATCCAGGACGTTAAAAATCAAATCCTGGTGGAAGACAACAGGCAACAGTACCCACTGAGGATTGACGGAGACTCGCACAAGCTACTTGACTCCTACCGTCAAGCAACGTTCTGGGAGTCGCTATCCGATGATGATCTGGCTTCTGTACTTAAATCCTTAATATCAACCGTTTCAGTCGATTCCAATTCATCCATCACTTCCATCGATTGGCTATTTTGATCCGAATGGGTGCGATCGTAGTAGGCGATCGCGAGCTTGCGAAGTAGTTTTAAGCCTTCAATTCGTGACATAACTTTTTCTGTGGCGATCTAACTTAGTTTATTTAGTGGTTGAAAATTTTTCTGTTAATGATGGACGGATGTTCTTCCGTCCGTTTTTGATAGCGCTACACGCAAATCATTTGACGCATAGAATCTAGGACTTACGCATTGACAGAAAAATCAGAATAGGGGTATAGGTTTCCACGCTTTGAGCTTGATTTTTCTGTTCCGTACCATGCGATACGCCTTTGGCGTTAAGCTCCGCTTATCGCAACCAAGAAAGAGTAATGAGTATTGAAGGTTAAGTGCGATCGCAGTTTATTCCCAGCATGATTCGTGAGGAAGATAAAATCGTCGGGATTCGCAATAAAGCAGTTTATGCTCGTCCGGCTGCGTCACCAGATACGAGTCGCTGGGCAAAGAAACCGGAAGTTTTGTTTGGGGTGGATAGTTAGCGATCGCCTTCAAAATGAAAGTATTATTCCATTAATAAACTACTTAGAAACAGAACCGCGATATCACTATTTACGTACATCACAGCGAGGTGATTAACCCCCTGGATTTTATGGAGAATCAAGAAGATGCGGTGGCAAGTTCTCTCTGCGTGAGACAAATTCATACTTTGACTCAGCAACTCCATATTCCATTGTTCAGATATTCAAAACCTCACAACTTGGTATTAAGTAGGTGGACGCTAAAAAACACAACTATATTAAGAAATACAAGTAGCTTAAAAGCTTCGTTCTACAAGGGTTTCGGGCGTTTTATAGAAGTTGGCATGTTTAATTGTGCCTACCTACTTAAGTGTTGATGAACTATAGATGAGAGTTTTCTCATCTATAGTTCATCTAAACTTTATACAATTAAGTTAAGGTTAGGTTAAAATTTTTATAAGTTAAGATTAGGTTAAAATTTTTATATTGATTATTCTAAAACTAAACTAACTTGATTAATCTTTTTCAATCGCATCTACCTTATCCGTCTTACTTATGAGGAAAGGAGTCAATGATCGGAACAGACAATAACATGGACAAACAGCTTGTAGAATGCTTAATAGAAGCAGGACTGATTACTGAAGAACAGTTGCAATCGGCAAAAAAACAGCAGCAGATGACTGGAAAAAGTATCGAAGAAATAGTGATAACACAAGGTTTAGTCAAACCAGAAACAATTGTTTATTTCCAAGATAATTTAATTTCCTTATTCGCCAAGAATAACAGCTTAGAGCCACCAGTAAGTGTAAACTCGAATAATTTCAATATAAGTATCTCTGCTAAAGGTGTTTTCCGAATATTTTTGGGAATTATAGGTTTTCTTATTTCTGCTCATCTGCTAATACAGCTAATTCAGCGATTTACTCCTGATTTTCCTCTACGAGATGGTTTGGCAGAATTATTCAACTTGGATTATGAATTGAACTTTCCAAGCATATATTCAGCTTTGACGTTATTATTTTGCTCAATCATTCTCTTTGCGATTACTTCTATCAAAAAGAAAAAAGATGACTCATATACTGATTACTGGAGAGGATTATCAATTATCTTTGCCTTTCTAGCTTTCGATGAATTAACTAGTATGCATGAAAGAACAATTGGTCCACTCAAGGCAGCACTAAACACAAGTGGTTTTCTCTACTTTGCTTGGGTTATTCCTGGTGGGATTGGTGTATTACTCTTCTTACTAATATTTTTAAGATTCATCATAAATCTCCCTAAAAAAACTCGTCATCATTTTTTAATGGCTGGTTCAATTTATATCAGTGGTGCAATTGGTTGTGAATTAGTAGGTGGTTATATAGTTGATATTTATAGAAATCATACTTCGTTTCCGTATCTATTTATATATACTTTAGAAGAATTTCTGGAAATGCTAGGGGTTGCTGTCTTTATTTACGGACTTTTATCCCATATTAGTTACTGTACTCAAGGTACTGTTTTAAAGATTAAATTTTCAGGAAATAAATCACGGCTATCTAATTCTCTTTCCGAGATATAAAAAAGCTCAAAAGCCAAGTTCAGAAATTTTATCTTCTAAAACTTTGCTCTCTATTTCCTGACAATATCATCTCGAAGAATATTAAGGTCGAATTGGAATTTCAATTATAAACTCAGTTCCTTCACCCAGTTTAGAATTACAAAATAATCTACCACCATGTTTTTCGATGATGATTTGATAACTAATAGATAAACCTAAACCTGTTCCTTTCCCCACAGGTTTTGTCGTGAAAAATGGGTCAAATAACTTAGATGTTAATTTTTCTGGAATTCCACCAGCATTATCCTGAATTCCAATTTTAATCCAATTATCTTCGATTTTCTGGGTATAAACCTTAATTTGACTAGGATTTTGTTTAATTTCCTCTTTTGTACGCTTTTGATTGTATTCTTCAAGTGCATCAACAGCATTACTAAGGATATTCATAAATACTTGGTTTAATTGCCCAGGATAACAAGTAACTAGGGGAAGTGGACTATACTCCTTAATTACCTGAATTGCTGGATTTTTTCCATTTGCCTTTAAACGATGATTTAAAATCACTAAAGTGCCATCAATACCTTCATGGATATGAGCTTCTTTATATTCTGCTTCATCAAGACGGGAAAAATTTCGCAGTGATTTCACAATTTCTATAATCCGTTCTGCTCCTACTTTTATGGAATCTAAGACTTGGGGCAAGTCTTTTATTAAATATTCTAAATCTATTTCTTGAATACGCTAATGATTGCGATCGCTGTGGGATGCGGCAAAGTATAAATTTTTCTCAAATCCCATCCCAGTAAGTGTTCCTTCAACTATTTCTTGAAGTTGTTTTTTGTCTGGTTTTTCGCTTGGAGGGAAACTGATACTGATGTGACTTACAGGCGATCGCACTCTGGGATTTAGTTGTTTAGTTGCCGAAAGTTGTTGGTAAAAATATTGAGGTGTATCTCCTGCAAGGTTTGTACAAATTAATGATGCTTCTTCTTTTTCGAGGACATATTTTGTCAGTCCAGCAAAGCTTTTTCCTTTTTTAATCTTGCCAATCATCGCTGTTTTTTAGTTCTTTTTTTGTTGCTTCGTCACTTCCTAAAAGTAGGTGCAAGCGCAGTCTGGAAATTTCTGTTTTTAATTATTCAAAGGGAATATGGTCAATTTGTGGTAGGGTTAAGCCTTGAGAAATAGCAAGATTTTGAGCTTTGGCAATTTGGTCAATATTTTCGCTAATTGTCAATAATTGCCAGTAGCATTTCCAGTTAACTTGGGGGATAGTTTTGATGCGACATCCTTCCATTCTCCGTCTAATTAATTCTGCCTTACTAATGCCTGCAAAATCGGCTAAAGCTTGCCAATGTTGATACATTTCAGGATTGAGCAGCATTTCAAATCTAACTGTATGCGGATTTGGTCATTGAACGCACATCTGGGTTAGCTTCCGAAGAATTAGTCAAAGCGATCGCTTCTTCTGGCAGCGAACCCAAACCCCAACATTTCCATCATCTGTGCAGTGACAACAATTATCGAGATGCTGAAATCGAGAAAATTATATATGCGGTGCATTCTTCCAGAGCCGAATATGCGATCGCACTCACGAATTGGTTAAAAGAAGTATTACCACCAAAAAACGAATTAGACGAGGTGATTATCTGTGGTGGTACGGCTGATTATTTACGAGATGAGTTGGATACGGTATTCCCCGCAACACCTGTAATTTGGCATGGAGGTGTAGAAATTCCATCAAACTTAAACGAACAATGGCTGGGTAGTCGTCTTGCTGTATCCGGGAGACAGATATTTCATCGATTCTAAAAAATTCCGATTTGATGCGCCAGAAATTGAGGAAATAATGCCTGTAATGTCGCAGCAGCGATTATCAACTTTTTTAGAAGAGTCAAATCGTGCGATTGAGAATACTCAACTGTGGGCAAAGGATAAACAAGCAAAGAAAAAATAAAAAAGGCTAGTTTTATGAAGTATAAACTTCAACCTTTATATTCGACGGATCAATCTTTTAACGGGGATGTGATAACCAGTGATGAAGAGAAATATATGGGGAGATTATATATTCTCGCTACAGAAGATAGTAAATTGTTTAATCTCGGAATTGAAAAAGAATGGTCAACCTTTATATTTACCAACTGAGTAAGGATGCTGATATTTATCTCCTCGCAGCATCTCTAATTGCACTTGACGCAATGCTTCGCTACGTCCTTGTTTATCAAAGAATGGGTCAGCCATAATCACTGGTGGCTGTTTGCTGGGATATTGGTTTTGTAGTCGTAGTAAGTCGCGTCCGGAGGTGAGGTAGGTATTTCGGTGCGAATGCTTACTTTCTCATTAGCCTTAATTTTTTTCTCCCTAACCAAAGCTTCTTCCCTAGCCCAAACTTGAGGATATCGAATTGTTTCCGGTTCAACTTTAATATTGGCAATTGTTGCTGGTGTAGATTCCAATCTTCCTTGAAACTGAAATCCATCAACTTTAATACCCCTTACATTTAACCTTTCACTCAACAATTTAAAAGATTCCTTATCAACTACACCCAAGGGTTTATCGTCAACGAAAACTACAGGTGTAACAGCTTTTCCACTACCAGCAATTTTAATTGTAATTACCCCATCTTCACCCTTCCATTCGCGTTCTGGAAATGTATATTTTTTCAACTGCCCTACCTTTAATTGATTGCCTTGGGTACTCGTAATAATAACCGATGTGCTGGGTGGAGAAGTAATTTCTGCGGTAAAAGATGTACCGATTGGCAACTGTGCTGATTCACTACGAAATACTCCCAATTTCTTATTTTCAGCCACCAACCAGCGTCTATTCTGTGTTGGATTCGCAGGGTCAGGTAATTGTTCTATGTGACACTCAACTTTTTCTCCCACCCATTTACGTCCCAAATGCTCGTTACTGGGTTTGTGGGTTCCTACGACTGCAAATTCGGTAAATTGTAGTTTATCAAGTCTTCCTACTAATTCCTCCCCAAATATGGCAAAAGCAGCCGATGTTTTCTTGAAACCCCTTTCTACATCTTCCTTACTCACTGTGGAAACTTGCCACATCGCTGCTGTAACTGCTTCTTTTTCTAAATCGGGGATACTTTCTCGGATTGCGATCGCATACTCCCTTACTTCTGAGATACCCCATGCGTGAACGCAGGGGGTTCTAACTCACTACGCGAGTTTCGTTTACCCTTGCAGGTTCCGACTCCTCACGCGCTATTAGAACACTGGACACCCTCTCTAACCCATTATTGCGGTGGAGGTGACTTTGGACTAGCCGCAGTTCTCGAAGGTTGATTTGACCCCGGAGTGCCAACCGTCCAGCAGGGATTTCTCCATCCCTAGCCAACCATTTCTAGCTAGCTGGATTGACAAGGTTTCTGTTTTTGGATCGATGTAACGACTCAGGTAAGCAGATAAAATATCACGTTGCATCTTTAGCCCACAGACTGAGCAATGATGAACACGTTGCGATAATGATTTCTTCTGCTTATTGCCACACAAACAAGTTTGAGACAGTGCAGTTTTACGAGTCGAAAACATTAGAACTGTTCCACCAGCATTCTCAGCTTTGCGTAATAGTTCTGATTGAAAACTTGAGGGGGATTTAAAACCTATAGATTTACCCCATAGTTTCTGCCACGCTTTGACCGAAACTTTCTCGGTTTTGATATTCTTACCAAGTTCTAAAGTTCGATTGACTAACTTGCCATGAGATGATTTACGATGTGCTGCTTGTTTGCGCTCAATTTCGCGTTTCTTGGCGGCAGTTTTTTTGTACTGATTGGAATTATGCCAACGTTTTGAACCTTTTTTGACTGTGCCATTGGGGTTGAAGTTTTCAGGATTATTGGCTCTACGTTGCCTATCCATCCTTCGCTGTAACTTTCTAATCTTCTTCTGCTTTGATATTAATTCAACAGCAAAAGAAGTCCAGATAGTCTCTTCATCCCCAACGATTGCAACAGTAGAAACGCCCAAGTCAATACCAACAGTACCATTACCGATAATATTTTTAGGCTTTTGATATGGTTTACCCTCACAGATTAGCTGTGCGAACCAATAGGTTTTTTGATTAAAGATGCGACGCACTAAGCGAACATATTTAACCTTTGAATTTAAACCGTGCAATATTATTGGGTCATTATTGATGATGGCTTGCAACTTTAATCCCGACCATTCAACACCGTTACTAGTCCAGCGAATACCTTGTTTATTGGTTTTACCCTCTAACGAGGCAAACTGACCTTTTTGCTTGAACCTGACTTTTTTAGCCTTACCAAACATCATTCGCTCGACAGCTTTAAATGCTCTGGTTGCTATTTTTTGAATGGTATTAGCATCAATTCTAAGTTGAACTTTTCGAGTTTTAATGTGGTCTGGTGTTCTACTTGATGATTCTGATCAACTTCTAGAATTGGACGAACATCAACATGCTATAGGAATCATATTTGATTTTTGAAAAAAACTAAGAGATAATACGGAGATGAGTGACAAGTATAATGAGGAACGATGATGACCCAGCAGTTGCAGCAGGCGATCGCAGAACTAGAGGAATTTATAGTTCAAAACCTAAATGCCCGTGAAGTGAGAAAAGGGTTAGCAATAAAGCTGGTTTATCAAGGTTACTTATATGAGGAAATTCAGAGAATTCTTGGCGTTTCACTTGGTTCAATAACAGGTTGGAAACAAGTATATGAGGAAAATGGAATTGATGGTCTAAAACTAAACTACAAAGGAAGGAAGAGCTATTTGAGTACCGAGCAGCGAGAGGAGGTATTGAGTTGGCTTCAAACACTCGTATTATTGGGAAATAGGAGAGTTAGAGTATAAGTTAGCTTTTGAATACGATGTAGTTTACGAAACCAAAAAAAGTTACTACGATTTGTTTAAAGTAGCAGGAATCAGTTGGAAGAAAACCACAAAATTAAACCCAAAAGCCGACCCGGATGCTGTTGCTGTAAAAAAAAAGAGATTGAAACATTGTTGGAAAACAACCGCAGGGAAATTGAAGCAGGTAAATTGAGAGCGTTGATGATTGATGAATGTCATTTAATGTGGGGAGACTTAAGTGGTTATATATGGGGCAAAACAGACCAAGAAATCATGGTTCCAGTGGTTAATGAGCGAGAAAAACAAACCTACTATGGAGCAATTGACTATCTGGAAGGAGGATTAATACTTAAAACCTACGATGCTGGGAATTCAAAAAATACGATTGATTATCTACGTTATTTACTAGAACAGTCTCCTAATCAGCGATTACTAATTTTTTGGGATGGAGCTAGTTACCATCGTTCTCAAGAAATTAAAAATTTCTTAGATGAAGTAAATCAAGGACTTTCGACTGACCAGTGGAAGATACATTGCGTTCGTTTTGCTCCCAATTGTCCAGTACAAAATCCAAAGGTAGTGTTAAGTATAAATTTACCCAAATATCAACCTCAGCTAGATTTATGTAATATGTAAATTACTATCTTACAGTTTAGGGAGTCTTCTGGCAGGAAGGGAGTATTATCGCGATAATCTAGATTTTGACTTGAGTCCAGATGGGAAAATCCTTGCTTCCGCATCAGATGAAAGTACAATGAAACTGTGGAATGTGAATACTGGTAACGAAATCAAAATCCTCATATCCTAACTCACGCAGAATATGATAAGGAGTATTGGAAAAATGACCCTTACTTTTAGTATAGAAAAATATAAAGAGTTATTAGTAGCTCATGTTCCAAAACTTATAAAGACTGAAGATGAAAACGAAAAAGCTTTAGCGATTGTAGAAGAGTTAATGCACAGAGCGCGAACCCCAGAAGAAAATGAATTATATCAGTTGTTAATTACTTTAATTGAAATATTTGAAAAGAAAAAATATCATTTTAATGAGCCGACCAATATTCAATCTTTGCTTTCATTTCTTTTTGAGCAATCAGGAAAGACTATAGATGATTTACAGCAATACATAGGGTCACAACAATTAGTCAGTGATATTTTAGAAGCAAAACAGAATATAACTCCAGAGATAGCTCAAAAATTAGGTGCTTTTTTTCATGTAGAACCAACTCTATTTACAGAAACATAACTTTACTCACAACTATTAATTTTTGTTATTCATAATAATTGATATTGAAAAGGCTTAGTTGAGAAATGCGTTAGTGGAACTGAACGTATAGCCCTTTGGGCATTAAAGAAAGGCTTTTAGCCGCTCCGGAGGAGCTAGTTCTAGCTTACGCGACGGAAGTGCGATCGCTTTATGGTAAGGCTTGGTTGAGAAATGCGAAGCTTGCGCGACGGAAGTCGTTCGCTTGTATAGTAAGGCTTGGTTGAGAAGTGCGATCGCTTTACAGTAAGGGTTAAATTAGAAGTGCGAAGCTTGCGCGACGTAAGTCGTTCGCGTAGGGTGCTGTTATCGACTGTTTGATTCAACTGATGATGGGTCATTCATGCGATCGCGATTTTCTCAATAAGTAAATTTGCTCGATGTATATTAGGCGATCGCAGGCTTTTATGTGTGACGATATCAAGCATTGAACTTCATCAGTCTTACCATACCACCATCAATAACCTGTATATTTAACTCATAACCTTCCATCAACGACATACCAACAAGCGGATCGGAATCAGCTTCATCAATGGGAATTGTTAAAAGTTGCCCATCCCAAACTACCGTCGCTTCATAAATATCAAAAATACTTTCGCTACCATCTGCTAATAAAGCTCGTCCACGTCTTTTCCAATTTAGTCCTAGTGCTGTAATCACATCTGGAGGTAAAGAAAGCCAACCATCAAAACCCGTATCTATAACTGCATCTCGCTCATAAATCCTTCCATTAGAATCGTGAACACCAACACGAATAATCGGCTCATAGTCAGCATTAACTCGTCCAATAATCATGCTGTTTTTGCTTTTTGACTGCGATTTGCACCAAATCGACGCACATAAGGAGAACCAACTTTTACAATCCAAATCTGTGCATTTGGGTAACGTTTTTCCAAACGAGAACAAGCAGAAATTTCATCATCATCTATTTCCCACGCACCCGTAGCGATATCAATAGCAACTATTTTTCCAGCATTATCAGATTGCAACTGGGGATAAATATCGCGTTGATAAATCTCATCACCCAGCCTTGCAAATTCTTCTTTACTATATTGCGGTTGTCTTAGAGACATAATTTTGCATTACCGTTTTTCTTATTTTAGCCTGAAACCTTTATAATGAAGAAATAATTACACGTCGTCAACAGGCTTTTTTGGGAAGAAGAAGTGATGAAAGCAGCCTTAGTTGATACGAATATTTTATCTTTATTTTTCCGCAATCAATCCCTAGTCGTGGAAAACTTCAACGCATATATTCAAGAATATGGCAAAATCAACATCAGCATCATCACCTATTACGAAATAGTAAGTGGACTGAAGCACCGTGACGCACAAAAACAATTAACATCTTTTTTAGAATTTGCTTCATACAGCGTAGTTTTACCCCTCACAATAGAATCAACAACAATTTCTGGCGAAATTTATGCCAGTTTAAGAAAAAAGGGAACACCAGTAGATGATATAGATATTCTCATCGCGGGTATCGCCATTACCAACAATTTGGTTCTTGCAACTAATAATTTGAGAGATTTCGAGAAAATCGAAGATTTAGAGATTGAAGACTGGAGTCAGACGTAAAAGCGTTTAATTTTGCATTGCTCACAAAACTTGCGATCGTATGATATCAACGAATCTGCTGTTGGTGCTGGTGTGCGATCGCATGATACTCAAAAATCTACTGTTTTTGTCTATTGGTGCTGGTGTGCGATCGCTCCAATAAAACAGAGAGCGAGAGAGGAAGGAAATAAGCAAGCATTTCCTTGTGAGGACGCAAATCAAATTTCCTCCTCAATCCCCGAATTAGTCCCAGGAATGCGAATAGTCGTTAAGGAAGAGAACACGGGTTGGAATGGGAGCAGTGGGATAATCATGTCCAAGCGGGAAGATGACTTCTGGGTATTGCTTGACCATACGATCGCTCAGGGGATGGAGGTAAAACACCTGCTCAAACCACACCAAATCGAACTAGAAACTCAACAGCCAGTTCAAAAACCAACTTCCCAAGAATTGTTTACTGCTGACCAAGTTGAACAAAAAGTCGCAGATGCGATCGCCCAATACAACTGCGAAAAACCAGAGTCCGAGCAGGGACGGTTTATCGAAATTCGGGATGCAGCATTGCAAGCGGCAAAACAGGAAATTCAAGCAGCACAGCAACATGCTCGTGCGATCTGCGCTTCGCAGCAGCGCTTCGCTATCGCAGGAGCAAGAATTGGCTCAAATTCAAACGAGCGATGGCTCGGCATCTGATGCAGTTTTAGCGGAGTTTTATGATTCCACAAATAGTCGTTTAAGGTTTTTCTATGCTCATTAATATTAAATAGAGCATGAATACCAGGTGATTGTAAATCAGTATCAATTATTGCCACTCGCTTTCCTTGGAGTGCAATTAATACTGCTAAATTGGCTATGAGGTTAGATTTACCAGTTCCACCCCCAAAGGAATGTATCGAGATAATTTTAGACATAATGTTTTTGACACCAGAATTGAGATTCCTAGCAGTCCATTACTCTAAAAAATAGGAAGATTAAAAACTGACCAGAAAACGGGAGATGAACCACTAGCTAGTTTACTAGTGTGATGCGATCGCACTACCGAATGAAAGATCAGTTTTGCTGTGCTGATAGATTTGAAAACTGGTCTTGACAAAAATATCTATTTACGGTATTTAGTCTGGGCGGTTTTTTTTGAAGTAATGGTAGGTTGGGTGAAAGTGGAAGAAAGAATATAACTAATTTTATCTAGGATTAGCAGGGGAATATTCCCCAAGTCGCCAACGCAAAGGTGTAGAATTTGTTGTTTCTAATATCTGTTCAATTTCAAACTCAACTAAACGCTCTGCTCCGATAAATTCATTTAATCTGTCTGCATCCCAAATCACTTTTGCTTGTCCCGCGATTTGCAAGATATTACCTGTTTCAAAGTCGATAAATAATAACCCTGTGTTGGGATTTATCTGTAAATTGCCGAAAGTTTGAAACATATTATTTCCCCCATAATCAGGGAATAATAATTGGCGATGATTTAAGACTTGAATAAATCCCGGAAATCCTCCTCGATGGGAAGCATCTGCACCACTTTTTGGATGAAAACTAGCAATAAAAAATGTGTCTGCTTGGGTTATCCAAAGTTGATTTTGTTCGCTTAAAGTTTCTCTGGTAAAAGTTTTCGATTGTTCTCTAGATTCAGTTACAGCTTTTTCGATGTGACGGGTTTGGATGTATTTTGGACAGTTAAAAAATGTCTGAATAACCTGTATTTTTATACTATCTGAGTCTAACTCAGCTTTGCCATTGAAGCGCGATCGCCTACGGTTTGATAAGTCAATCACTAATAAACCAATATTTTGGTTGTGGTGCAGATTTTGGTACATTGGATCGCTAGATGTAAGACTACCATGTAAACTAATCTGTAGGGTCTGTTGGTTTAAAACTTTGATAAAACCAGGTTGTCCGGTCAATAAAGATGCCCAGACTTGACCATGTATATCAACTGTAGCGGCGATCGCTAATTGTTGCGTGGGTAGGAATTCCTGTGCTGCTGGTTTGATAAAATCGCTGATGACACTACACAGTTTTTGCGCTTCTTCCCGTTTCCCTGCTTGGGTTTGGACTGCGATTTCTCCGGAATGGAAAGACATGGGGATTTGGGGGTGATATGAATATGATTCTCAATTTATCTGATGTTATCTAATTAACTCTAGATCGATTTGGCGATCGCTCAGACATATGAAACTGATCTAGGCAAACATTTATGAATATGTTATTGCAATTATGATTTAAATTCTGGGATATTGATACTTATAAAAAATATGTATTAGATAGGATGCATAGACAATAGTGGCAACCCTCAAAGCCTCTCAACCTGGACTCAGGATGATTAAGCAAGCTAGAATTGCTTCCTGTTGGTCTGTGGATGATTTTCGCTGGATTGAGTCAGCAAGCGAGGTTTTGGGTGTTTCTTGGCAAGAGCAAGGTGTTTTGGCGGTAGGAATTTCCGAGGGGACTTGGAAAAGATTTCTAGCAGGAAAAAATCCTATTAATGCCCAAGCTTTTAAAGCTTATTGTCAGGTATTGGGGTTGAATTGGCAAGAGGTTGCAGAAAACAAGGTAGAAAAACTAGTTTCCCCTTCCCCCCCTCCCCCACTCCTGTTACAGATTGGGGAGATGCTCCCGATGTCTCCATTGTTTATGGTCGTCAAGTAGAAACACAGTTAGTTAAGCAGTGGATTATACAAGAAAATTGTCGTTTAATTACGCTGTTGGGGATGGGTGGAATTGGTAAAACGACCCTTTTTGTCAAGGTAGCGCAACAAATTTTGGAGACAGGAAATATTGGGTTTGTAATTTGGCGAAGTCTGCGTAATGCACCACCAATTGAAGATATTTTAGTTGAATTAATTCAGTTTTTATCGTCACAGGAAGAAACTTTTTTACCTAGTAGTATATCCGGCAAAGTTTCCCTATTATTAAAATATCTACGTAGCTCACGCTGTTTGTTAATTTTAGATAATGCTGAGTCGATTTTACAAGCAGGTGAACGTACTGGTAGTTACCGAGTCGGGTATGAGGGATATGGGGAATTATTGCGATGTTTTGCGGAAACTTCTCATCAAAGTTGTTTGCTGTTAACTTCGAGGGACAAACCTCAAGGTTTAGCTAAATATGAGGGAGAAAATTTACCTGTACGTTCTTTACAATTGACAGGTTTAGCTGAAACGGAAGGACGAGAGTTATTTGCTCTCAAAGGTAAATTTACAGCTTCAGATGTACAATGGCAAGCTTTAATTTCTCGTTATGGAGGTAATCCCCTGGCTTTAAAAATTGTTGCGTCTTCAATTCATGATTTTTTTGAGGGAGATATTTGTCAATTTTTAGAAATATCCCAACAAAGTACGTTTATTTTTGATGATATTCGAGATTTACTCAACCAACAATTTAGTCGTCTGACAAAGTTGGAGCGGGAAATTATGTTTTGGATTGCGATTAATCGTGAACCTGTTTCATTATCTGAATTACAAACAGATTTTGTCACACCGATTCTCCCGCGTGAGTTGTTAGAATCCCTCGCATCCTTACAAAGACGAGCTTTTATTGAAAAAACTACTGGTGGTTTAACTCAGCAACCTGTGGTGATGGAATATGTGATTAATCAAATTATCGAGTTAGTCTCTGAGGAAATTTTTAATCAGGATATATCTCTGTTTGCAAGTCATGCGTTGATGAAAGCACAAGGGAAAGACTATGTGCGTGAAACTCAAATAAACCTGATTTTACAACCTGTGATTAATCAATTAATCAATCAACTGGGGAGTTTAGAAAATATTTCTCATTATATCAAGCAAATTATTTCTAACTTACAAGGAAAAACACCTAAAGAAACGGGATATGTCGCTGCTAATTCTCTACATTTATTACATCAAGCTCAAACAGATATTAGTGGCTGGGATTTTTCTCGTTTAACCCTTTGGCAAGCATATCTACAAGGTGTAAATTTACATGATGTCAATTTTGCTAATTCCGATTTATCTCGTTGTGTGTTTACGGAAATTTTAGGTAATATTTTATCTGCTAACTTTAGTCCAAATGGAGAACTTTTAGCCACCTGTGATACTGACTGTAATGTGCGAATTTGGGAAGTTCAAACAGGTAAATTACTGTTGATTTGTCAAGGTCATCAGAACTGGGTACGCTTCGTCACTTTTAGTCCCGATGGGGAAATTTTAGCAAGTTGTGGTGCTGACCGTCTGATTAAATTATGGAATGTTAGTGATGGTATTTGCATTAAAACTCTCATTGGACACCATCATGAGGTATTTTCTGTTGCTTTTAGTCCGAACCCCCCAACCCCCCTTACAAAGGGGGGAAAAGGGGGGATTTTAGCAAGTGCAAGTGGCGATCGCACGATTAAAATCTGGGATATTCATGATGGTAACTGTCTCAAAACTCTAACCGGACATACAGATTGGGTGCGTTGCGTTGCTTTTAGTCCCGATGGTGAAATATTAGCAAGTAGCGGTGCTGAAGCGCAAATTAAATTATGGGATGTGGAATCTGGTGAATGTCTGCAAACACTCAACGAACATCAAAGTTGGGTGCGTTCGATTGCATTTAGTTCAGATAATCAAACTTTAGCAAGTGGAAGTGGCGATCGCACGATTAAAATCTGGAATTATCATACAGGTGAGTGCATCAATACCTATACAGGACATACAAACAGCGTTTATTCGGTAGCATTTAGTCCTGGGGGTGAAATACTAGTGAGTGGAAGTGGCGATCGCACTGTGAAAATTTGGGACTGCGACACTCATACTTGCATTAAAACCCTGTATAAACAAACTAATGAAGTTTGTTGCGTTGCTGTCAGTCCCGATAACCAAACAATTGCTTGCGTCAGTTTAGACCAAACTATGCGATTATGGGATTATCATAGCGGACAATGTTTAAAAACTTGGCAAGGAAATACAGATTGGGCACTTCCTGTAAAATATAGTCCCTCTGGGCAAATTTTAGCCAGTGGAAGTAATGATAAAAGTATTAAATTATGGGATTTGCAAACAGGGAACTGTTTAAGAAGTTTGCAAGGACATATAGACTTTATTTATGGAATTGCACTTAGTCCTTCGGGTGAAATTTTAGCTAGTGCGAGTACCGATTCTACAGTCAGATTGTGGACTGTAAATACAGGAAAATGCTTTCAACTTTTACAAGGACATACCAGTATGCGGGCGATCGCGCAGGAATTGGGTTCTTCGACTGGAGTTGTCACCCATTACTTTCGCAACAAGGAAGAATTAACAATGTTTGCGTTGGAAAAGGTGTTTGAAAATACCTTGGAGGTGATGCGTTCGCGTGGTGAAGGACGGCAAGGGATTGATCGATTGGAGCAGATGATTTTTGCCGCTTTACCTTTAGAAGCAACCGACCAAGCCGATTGGAAAGTTTGGGTAGCATTTTTGGGTTATTCAATCGGACGCGAACATTTAGTTCGAGAACACCAGAAGCGCTATGAATTATTGCAGCAAATTATTTATCAAGAATTAGCCGACTTACAAACAGCAAAGTTGATTCGAGATAATTTAGATTTAACTTTGGAATCCAATGCCCTAATTAGTCTAGTAGATGGTATCGGTACTGGGGTTGTCATTTGCCCCCAACAGTTTTACTCCGAGCAGCAAAAATATCTGGTACGGCGGCATATTCAGGGTTTGATTTAGTATTAGCGCTCAAAGATTTAAGAAGCAGATAAACCACATCTATCGTGAGAACTATAGTATTTATAAAGCAGTGGGAGCATATTGCTCCCCACTGGTAGTAGCACTACTCCAAGTTTCAAAATGGACGAAGTTTAGGAAGTTCCTATCAACCCCTAGGCAATAGCAACTGTGCTAATGCTCTGGCGCTTTCCTGGGGTGCGTTAAAGTTGAATGCCAAGTTCAGACGGCGCGGTTGGTTCATATATACCATTTCTAATGCGATCGCCACTTGACCGCTAGCAGCCACATCTAGGTTGGCATTGAATTGAGCCGAGCGCACATCCAGTAAACTATTTAAACCTTGTTGGGTGATAAAAGTGTTGATTTGTGCTAAAGCTCCCAGCGATCGCATTGTGGTTTGTAGTATCTCACGGGCGCGATTCAGTCCAGTGTTAGCGAGGGAGAGGGAAGTATTGAGACTAACAATTTCTGGATCTGCATCGATGGGTATCTGACTCACCCCATTACGAGCAGCCTGTAAGCTAGCTTCAAACCGTGATAGGGTTGCTTGAGCGGCTGGTAATCCTGCTTGTAATCCTGCAAGTTCTGTCCCTAACCTTGCAGCTTGAGCAAGAGCCTCTGGATCGGGAATACATTGCCGTCCAATGAAGGGAATATCTGTCAGGGGAAACGCATCTTAAAGTGTAACAATAAATACTATTTTCAAACTAAAGATATGCATCAAAATTTGCAATCTAATTATTAGTATAATATATTGATATTCATTAAATTTTTACTTACTCATTAGC
>JAHHIJ010000011.1 GCA_019358985.1 Tolypothrix brevis GSE-NOS-MK-07-07A
ATAAAAATGTTCTTGTTCCTCTTGAAACCCTTATTCTCTCGTCAACTTGTCAAAAGCGATCGCATGAACAAAATCATAGCTCAAACATAGTGCTAGTATACCTTTGGTAATTTGCGGATAGGTCTAATGTGGGAATCGCTATAAATAAATACAACCTTACAGAATTAAATAACTACGCCAAGATCCTTGAGAATCCTTGCTATCCTTTTGCGGAAGCAGCAATCGCCAAGTTTTGCCTTCTTTTTGAAGTTGTAAATAAACTTCAAAAGATTTTTGAGGCTGCGTTAACTTTCGTTCTGGTAGTTTGAAGACGAGATTGTAAGTTCCGCTAATTTGAAAAACTGGTAAATTTTGAATCGTTAGGGATTTTTCCTGAGTAATTTTGAGTCGATTGATTTCAAAACCGCGAAAATCCAGATTTAGCTGTCCCTCAAGTTGCTCTTGGGTTTGCTCAAGTTGAATTGCGATCGCTTTTTGCACCAATCGGCTAGTTGGCAAAAATCCACTACCACATGCTGTCAATAGTAACAGCAAAATCGCTGTCAAAATTAGCCGCACCATATCATTTCTTCTCTAATAGTCAAAGCATAATAATATCACAGCGGTTCAGTTCAGTCCTCTAAGTAAGCATGTAAAAATGTTACAGCATATTGCGCTAGGGCTATTTTAGACAAGTTAGTAGGAATTTAGGGGCGTTGCTGAATTCAGGTATGAATCCGCATATAGAGACGCGATATATCGCGTCTCTACAAGGGTTGTGGAGAACACATATTTAATTTTCAGCAAGCCCTAATTATAATCAATAGGCATCTGGTAAAAAAGGCATAAAGACGTAGCATTGCTACGTCTCTACAAGGGTTTCGGACAACGCATAATTAATTTATGGAGATGTCTAATCTCCCTCAGCGTCCCTCCGCGTTAACCTCAGCGCTCCTTTGCGTTCAAAAAAGGGCAGGCAAGACGCCTACCCCTTAAAAAAACGAGATTAATTTGTCGCGAATTAGCCCAAAACTTTCTTAGCTGTTGCTAACACATTCTCAACAGTAAAGCCGAACTTCTCCATACAAACACCACCTGGAGCAGAAGCACCAAAGGTATCGATACTAACACAATCGCCTTGCATACCGACATACTTGTGCCAGCCGAAACTAGCAGCAGCTTCTACAGACACGCGCTTGGTAACAGATGACGGCAGAATAGACTGTTTATAAGCCGCATCTTGTGCTTCAAACAGTTCCCAACAAGGCATCGATACAACACGCACTTTCTTGCCTTCGCTGGTGAGTTTCTCAGCTGCGGTAACACACAGGCTCAATTCGGAACCAGTACCAATCAGAATCAACTCTGGTGTACCCTGAGAATCTACCACTGTGTATGCACCCTTGGTCACGCCTTCAATCGATGTACCTGCCAAGTTGGGGACATTTTGACGTGTGAAAGCTAACAAAGTGGGAGCGTTTTCCTTCGACTTCTCGATCGCTACTTTGTAAGCACCAGAACATTCGTTTCCGTCTGCGGGACGAATCACTGTTAAGTTAGGAATCGCTCTCAAAGAAGCTAAAGTTTCAATTGGTTGGTGTGTTGGACCATCTTCACCTTGTCCAATGGAATCGTGAGTCATCACCCAAATCGAACCCGCTCTCGACAGGGCAGATAAGCGGATGGCAGCACGCATGTAATCTGTGAAAATCAGGAAGGTGGCACCGTAGGGAATGAATCCTGATTGATGCAACGCTATACCGTTACAAATTGCACCCATAGCGTGTTCCCGCACACCGAAGTGGATGTTAGGGTTTTGGTATTGCCCTTTTTGGAAATCGCCGGTGCCTTTGATTTCGGTCAGGTTGGAGTGGGTTAAATCAGCCGAACCACCAATTAACTCAGGTAAAACTGCTGCCAGTTTGTTGAGGCAGTTTTCTGAGTGTTTGCGGGTAGGTAGTCCTTTATCTTCGGGAGTGTAGGTAGGTAGTACTTTGTCCCAACCGTCGGGGAGTTTGCCGCTAATCAAACGTTCAAATACAGCCGCTTCTTGGGCGTATTTGGCTTTGTAGTCGGCAAAAGTCTTATTCCATTCAGTTTCGTAGTTAGCACCGCGCTCAACGGCTTTACCCATGTGATTTTTGGCATCTTCTGGGAGTACGAAAGGCTCGTATGTCCACTCTAAGTTATTCCGGGTTAACTTCACTTCATCGCCACCCAACGCTGCACCGTGAATGCCTGCGGTGTTTTGTTTGTTGGGGGAACCGTAACCGATGGTGGTTGTGACCTTAATCATGGTCGGCTTGTCGGTGACAGATTTAGCTTCAGCGATCGCTTTTTCAATTGCGGCTAAATCTTTATTTCCATCTTCGACATGCAAAACGTGCCAGCCGTATGCTTCAAAGCGCTTGGAAACATCTTCGGTGAATGCTACATCTGTAGAACCATCGATGGAGATGTGGTTGTCGTCGTACAGAGCGATGAGTTTGCCTAATCCCAAGTGTCCTGCGAAAGAACAAGCTTCACCGGAAATGCCTTCCATGTTACAACCGTCACCCAAAATTACGTAGGTGTAGTGGTCAACAATTTTGGCATCGGGTTTGTTGAATTTAGCGGCTAGGTGCGCTTCTGTCATTGCTAAACCGACAGCGTTAGCAATTCCTTGTCCTAATGGTCCGGTAGTAACTTCTACACCTTCGGTCATGAAGTTTTCTGGATGTCCGGGGGTTTTGGATTCCCACTGACGGAACTGCTTAATGTCTTCAATGCTTACGCTGTCGAAGCCTGTCAAGTATAGCAGGGCATACAGCAACATCGAGCCGTGACCAGCAGACAATACAAAGCGATCGCGGTTGAACCATTTGGGATTTTTGGGATTATACCGCATAAAGCGATCCCACAGCACAAACGCCATTGGAGCCGCACCCATTGGTAGTCCTGGGTGTCCCGATTTGGCTTTTTCTACGGCATCGATAGCCAAAAAGCGAATCGAGTTAATACAAAGTTCTTCGAGGGATTGGGTTGCAACAGCCATAATCTCTTATATTTAACGACGGTTTAGCACTCTTGAAGCTAATCATTACTGGGGTTGTTTTGAATGATTACCCCAAGCAATATCCTCATCATCTCATTGCCTGCTGACTACAGACAAGCGGGATCTCTTGAATTAGAGCGATCAATCAAGCAGATAATCTGGTCATGCTGAACTCTTAAATCAAAGCAGAATGACATTTTTGATACATTTTGCCCAATTTATCAAGAGATCCGACCAGCGGCAGATTTTGGATCTTAGCGGTACTTCTTAAAGGCTAGCGTGACATTGTGTCCGCCAAACCCAAAAGAATTGGAAAGTGCCACCTCGACATTCAAATTGCGGCTTGTATTGGGAACATAATCCAGGTCACACAGTGGATCTGGGTTTTCTAGATTAATTGTCGGGGGAATTTTATCGTTGGCGATCGCTAATACTGTTGCCACGGCTTCAATGCCTCCAGAACCCCCTAACAAATGACCGGTCATGGATTTGGTGGAACTGATTGCTATTTTATAAGCGTGTTCTCCCAAAGCTTTTTTCATGGCGGCGGTTTCTGTGGAATCGTTCGCCTGGGTGCTGGTGCCGTGAGCGTTGATGTAGCTTACCATATCTGGGGTTATTCCGCCATCTTTCAATGCTAGTTGGATGGCTCTGGCGGCTCCTTCACCGCCGGGGACGGGGGAAGTAATATGGTATGCATCACAAGTCATGCCGTAGCCGACAATTTCCGCATAAATACGAGCTTTGCGACTTAAAGCGTGTTGCAGCTCTTCTAAAATTAAGATTCCCGCACCTTCACCCATGACAAATCCGTTGCGATCGCGATCAAATGGACGGCTAGCGTGTGCGGGGTCATCATTCCGACACGAAAGGGCTTTACATGCGGCAAATCCGGCTAGAGACAAGGGTGTAACTGCCGCTTCGCATCCACCGCAAATCATCGCTTGGGCATATCCATTTTGAATTACGCGAAAAGCATCTCCGATGGCATTCGAGCCGGCAGCGCAAGCAGTAACGGAGCAGGAATTCGGACCTTTAGCACCAGTGTGAATTGCTGTCAACCCCGCTGCCATATTAGCGATCATCATCGGAATCATGAAAGGACTACAGCGATCAGGACCTCGGTTGAGGTAGATCGTTTGCTGGTCTTCCAATACTTTAATGCCGCCAACGCCCGAACCGATCATTACACCTATTTGTTCGGCGTTTAGGTCATTGATGACTAATCCAGAGTCCAAGAGAGCCTGTTTTGCACCCGCAACTCCAAATTGGGAAAACCGATCCATCCGCTTGGCTTCTTTGCGCTCCATGTACTCATGTGGGTCGAAGTCTTTCACTTCACCAGCAATGCGGCAATCATGGCTCTGGGCATCAAATAAGGTGATGTAATCGATGCCATTGCGTCCGCTAATTAATCCGGACCAATATTCGGCTGGTGTTTTACCAATCGGTGTAAGCGCGCCGACACCAGTTACAACAACGCGCTTACGTATAAAATCTGTCATGACGATAGTTAGGGTGGCGAGAAAGCTGCAAATACAGTGCTGAGTTTTGGAGAGGGGGAGGGGGGGAGGGGGGGGAGTGGGGGAGAACTCCTAACTCCTAACTCCTAACTCCTAACTCCTAACTCCTAACTCCTAACTCCTCAACACTCAGTTAGGCGGATGCGGCAACTTTGTTGTTGATGTAGTCTACTGCTTCTTGAACTGTGGTAATTTTTTCGGCTGCTTCGTCAGGAATTTCAATATCAAATTCTTCTTCTAAAGCCATTACCAGCTCAACTGTATCTAGGGAATCAGCCTGTAGATCGTTGGCAAAATTGGATTGTGGTTTAACCGTGTCAGCCTCAGCAACACTAAGTTGCTCGACGACGATTTTCTTGACCTTTTCAAAAATTTCCGCTTCACTCATAGATAAAAGTCCTTAACCAGTTGCTACGATCCGCCTTTTATGGGGGATGTGGTTTTGAGCATATACATCTTATCGTCAAGCGCGATCGCCCGCACAGAGGATTAGGGTTTTTCTTAGGAAAATTCCTGAATGTGTGTTTTTCATTCAAGAACAGTTAGACAACACAATTGAATCAGGCGATCGCGCTAAAAAAGTGTAAATGCTTTCCTTGTTCAATTCTCACTCTCATTTTTCCCAATACAATAATACTAGATGGCAAAGCCGCAAAGCTGAGAGAGTGGCGGGGGGAATGCTTCCTCCCGCCATCTCTCGTTGCCACAGGGATACGGACCGTGGCAGACTTTGCGAAAATGCTGGTCATCTTTAAGCTGTACCTTGACAACTCAGAGTATAGGGTTCTACCCAGTAACAGAAACTCCTGTGTCTCTTTCTGTGGGTAGGTAAAACTTTGACAGTACCAAGGCTAGAACAATCTTTGTACTTGTTCAACTGTGCGGAGGGGCATCTCGTGCAGTATAAACAAAGCTCAGTTAATGTCCGACGGGATACCGGGAGTCGCTGAGAAGCCCACACCGCAAGCTTGCGGTGTGGGAGTATGTCACATACAAAGCTTTGCCAGCATCACGGACAGGCAATAATAAAACAGTTACTGTTTAAAGGCAACTACCCTAACCCAAATATACTTTATGCTATCTCAGACCCGAAAATACGCTTACTTCCCAGGTTGTGTTGCCCAAGGTGCTTGCCGCGAGTTAGGTTTATCTACCAAAGCTTTAACTAAAGCTCTCGGCATTGAACTGGTAGAATTGAAAAAGGCTGCTTGCTGCGGTTCGGGCATTTTTAAGGAAGATTCTCAACTTTTGGAAGATACGGTTAATGCCCGGAATATTGCTTTAGCAGAAGAATTAAATTTACCCCTACTCACACATTGCAGCACTTGTCAAGGTGTCATTGGTCACGTTGATGACCGTTTGAAAGAATGTCAAAAAACAGACCCCCAATACATCGACAAAGTTAATGGCTTTTTGGAAAAAGAAAGCTGTTCACCTTATCAAGGAAGTACTGAAGTTAAACATCTCCTGTATGCTTTAGTGACAGATTACGGTTTAGAGGAAATTCAAAAGCGAGTCACTCAGAAGTTGAGTGGGTTAAAATGTGCGGCTTTTTATGGCTGTTATCTTCTCCGTGGTCAAAAATCCATGCCTTATGATGACCCTTTCCAACCGGAAGCGATGGAAAATGTTTTTCGGGCAGTGGGTGCAACACCAATTTATTATCGAGGTCGGACTCAATGTTGCGGATGGCCTCTTTCGAGTTATGCTACAACCCAATCGTTTAAAATGGCGGGGACGCATATTCAAGATGCACTAACATCTGGCGCTGATTGTATTGTTACACCTTGTCCGCTGTGTCATTTGAATTTAGATTCTCGTCAGCCTGAGGTGGAAAAAGTCATCGGGCAAAAATTAGGTTTGCCGGTGTTGCATTTACCGCAGTTGATTGCTTTGGCGTTAGGTGTTAGTCCGCAAGAACTCGGTTTAGAAAGGCACATTGTTTCCACAAAGCCAGTGTTGGAAAAATTGGGCTTATAAAGTCAATAGTCAATAGTCAGGATTAAAAGCAATTTTTTCGCTCAACATTGCAATAAGCGCGATTTGATTACGTATAAGTTAATTTGTTTTGACCCTTGACTTTTGACCCTTGACCCTTGACTTTTGACCCTTGACTCTTGACTTTTTACTTTTGCCCTAAACGCTGCAATTGTTTCAATGTTTGATACATTTGTGGTAGGCGACTATAAATAGCAGCTACTCTCAAAAAGATTTTGTGAGGCATTGCCGGAGTTCCAGAGACGATTTCTCCTGCGGGAACATCGCTAAGTATACCCGCTTGGGCTGTAGCGATCGCACCATCACCCATTTTCGCTTGATTGGCTATTCCTGATTGTCCTGCCAAAATAACCCGATTGCCAATTTTGACGCCTCCTGCCATACCAGATTGTCCGGCTATGGCACAATAAGCGCCTATTGTACAACCGTGTCCTATCTGCACTAAATTGTCAATTTTTGTACTTTGTCCTATGCGGGTTTCACCGACGGATGGACGGTCTACAGCACTATTGCAGCCAATTTCTACACCATCTTCTAAGACAACATAACCAGATTGTTCCATTTTAAACCAACCGGTAGCAATGGGAACAAAGCCAAAGCCTTCTGAACCGATGACAGCACCACTGTGAATGACGCAATCTGCGCCAATATGGGCGCGTTCGTGGATGGTACAATTAGCATGTAAGATGGTGCGATCGCCTATTTTCGCATTTGGATAAACTACTACATTCGGATGAATGCAGACTTGATTGCCGATTTCTGCTTCTTGCTGAATCACTACATGGGCACCAATGTAAACATCAGTGCCAACTTTTGCAGTGGGGTGAATTATGGCGGTAGGATGTATTTCTGGAGTTGGACGGTATGGTTGATAGAAAAGTGCGATGGATTCAGCAAACATCAAGCGCGGATTTCGGGTGGTTATCCAAACGATACCGCGTTCTTGTGCAAGCTTTTGTAATGTTTCGTCTTGAGGTAGAATTAAAGCACTAGCATTGGTCTTGCCGACAAAAGAAGCAAATTTCGGTCCTTCTATGTAGCTGAGATTACCTGCGATCGCTTCATCAATCGCTGCTACTCCTGCAATTTCAATATCTTCGTCTTTATTCGCTGTGAGGCTGTTTCCTGTGGCACTGTGGCTGAGTTTTTCAACGATTTCGCTAAATTTCATGTTGTTTTTTCAAAAGTCATTTACAAAGGCTAGATATAAATGATTGTTTTCTGTAGTTGAAGGTTGCCATGCGATCGTACTATACTTAGGTTGAACTCAGGTTTTATATCATGACAGGCTTATTAAGTAGATGGGCATAAATAAATGCTTTTTAACGTAGTAACGGCTTTAGCCGTTAAAATCCAAGAGCGACGAGCGGTAAACCGCTCACTACGAACCAAGAGAGTATTTTACGTTTAATTTCGCCCACTTACTTCTTAAATAATGCCTTGAAATCCCAGATAACGCGCCGCAGACGTAGATAATAGTGATAAATTAGAGGATGGCGCACGAAAAATAATACACTTTGTAAAGCTTGCCAAACTTCAGTATTTACGAATTTTTCTTTAACCAAATATTCCTCTAGCCAATTTAAGTAATTGGCGTAGCTAGGACTGATGTATATGGTATGATATTCTCCTGCTCGCTCTGCTACATAACAAGTAGAATCAGGATGTTGTCGATATTTATCCCAACAGCCACTCTCAATAAATACGGGGTATTTCAAGCAAATTTTCGCGAAGAAAGCTTGATCTTCGTACATGCTGCCAAAGCTTTCTTCATGTCCACCAACAACTTCTATAACTTCGGTTTTAATCATAACTCCACAAGTACCGGGTGTTTCTGCTTTTTTGCGTAAAAAAAGCGTGAGCAGATTTGGTGGTTGAATCAATGTATCGGGTTTGACACCAAGTTTTCGGTAGCGATCGCGTTCCAAATCTTCTTTTTTACCAGTCCAGCTAAACCACATCTGCGTTGCTCCGTAAACCATCCCGGCTTCGGGGTATGATTGCAAAATTGCGAGCTGCTTTTCTAGTTTTGGTGGTAGCCAGATATCATCAGCGTCTAAAAAGGCGATATAATCTCCTTTGGCTTTGCTCATACCCAGGTTGCGGGAAACACTCTTTCCCAGATTTTGGTGATTTGCATGTTCTAAATAGCGGACTTTTTCGGGATATTGGTCTGCATATTTTTGGGCGATCGCTGTGCTATTATCGGTGGAACCGTCATCTACTAATAAGAGTTCCCAGTTATCATATGTTTGGGCAAGTACGCTTGCGATCGCTTCAGAGATGAATTTTTCAGCGTTTAAGAAGATCATTACACCTGAAATTAATGGTTTGCTATTCATGGCGTTTTTTTAATAATAAGAGTTTAAACGCAAAGGTACGCTGAGGTAAGCGCAAAGTAACGCAGAGGTTTAGTTAAGGAACCACTTTGATAGTTGTTTGGCAAATTCTTCTCCGTTGCAATTTTCGACGGGGAAGCGGGGTAGTTGAAAGCGATCGCTATTTTTACCGACTATGTTTGCAGAAGTTGTGCAAGCACAGGTAAATCCGGCTTGGCGGACAATCTCGCTGGTATGTAGGTTATAATTTCCGTGGGGATAGGCAAAACTTTCGATTTCATGTCCGAAAATTTCTTCTAGTTGAGCTTTATTTTCTTGAATTTCTTTTTGCTGTGCTTGGGGTGAAATTGTTGCAAGAAATGGATGTGTCACTGTATGGGCACCAATTTCAATGATGTTTCCTGGTTGTAAACTAGATAATTCTTTTAATGTCATCATCCGGTGAGTTGGACGTAATTCTGGCTCTTTTTTTGCCCATAAAAGTAGTTGATCTAGAATATGCGATCGCTCTAGGGAAGATAAGGGATAAAGTATTTCATAAAGTGCGTAGTAAAGAGAATAATGTTCATTTGCATGTTTGTTATTTGAAGTCTTCCATTCATAGCTAATGCCGTTAATATTTAAAGACAAAATTTCTGGGAAAGTCCCTGGTTGTAACAATATCCTCTCCAGTTCATCTGACCAAAATTCCCGCTCTTGTTGCATGTATCCTGTTGTCAGAAAGATCGTAGCGGGAATTTCATACTTTTCTAATAAAGGTTTAGCCTTATACAAATTATCGCTGTAACCATCATCAAAGGTGATGACTATTTGACGATGGGGACGCTTCCCATTTTTCAATGTTTGGTTTAATTGTTGTAAGCGGACTGTGCAACTGAGTTTTTTTAAGACTTGCAAATGTTCGGCAAAATAAGATGGACTGACGCACAATCCCCAAGGATCGGATTCAATTTCAGTTACACGATGGTACATGAGAATTAATCCTCCTGGTGCCATGCGGTTTCGCACACCAGAAGCTATTCGCTTGAATTTGCCGCTTCCAGGTATCTTCATCATATTAGACATAGAAAGTGAAAATTAACTATGCGTTACCCAAAACCCTTGATTAGACGTAGCATTGCTACGTCTCTACGTCTTTTCTGGAGATGTCTGTTTCCTGCGGTTTGACAGCACGGACAGTTATTAGTAATTCATATGAACGATCGCGGTGATCTAATTCTGATGAATCTAGTTCTTCGGTTGCTAAACCTTGCAAAAAAGCGATCGCTGCCAACACATTTCCGTAACTTTCTACTTGAATATTTGCTTCTGGGAAGAACTCTGCAAACAGCCGTTTTCCTGATTGGCTGGTAAAATTCCAACACCAGTAATCTCCCCATTCGTCGGGAGGTGTCAGACTAATACCGGAAAATGTAGCTAGGACTACTCCACCAGGCTTGAGAATGCGGTATATTGTCTTGATTGCTGCTCGGGTATCGTAAATACATTGCAATGTTTGCGTCAGAATAAAGCAGTCAAACTTATCTGATGCTATGTGTTCTGCGTTGGTTAAATCCCCTAGGATGGTTGCTTGGGGATTACCTTCAACTATATGCAGCACATCACTTTCATTAACGCGATCGCCTCCAAATTGGCGAGTGTATGAATTGTCACCAATCTCTAATACGTGCCCTTTGACATCAGCCGTATTTTTCGTGAGAAACTTTTCTATATAGTAACGGTCAATCGGTAAACCTCGGTCAAAGCCAAAATGTCGGCTGATTGGTGTTAATCCTCCCAGACTTCCAAAGTCTATTTTTCCCACCGGTGGGGTATATTTCTCACCTTTTAATTGTGTTCCTACCCAACGGTGAACAAAACCTGGTAATGTGCGTCTGGCAATTGAGCTTAGGGTGTCTTTCATCTATTTATGTTTATTTATAGCGTTTCCTAGTCTACTGAGGTACAAATTTATCTGCGTCCATCGGCGTTTATCTATCTTCCGAAGCGGTTAATTCAATATTCTGTACCTCATGAATGTGGGAATCGCTACAAGATTAATTAAAACTGATATTTTCAGTTTTCAACTACACC
Source organism: Tolypothrix brevis GSE-NOS-MK-07-07A (assembly GCA_019358985.1). Classification (GTDB taxonomy): domain Bacteria; phylum Cyanobacteriota; class Cyanobacteriia; order Cyanobacteriales; family Nostocaceae; genus Hassallia; species Hassallia brevis. The sequence continues at coordinate 10,947 of JAHHIJ010000011.1, forward strand.
GTATTGTAAATGATAAAGCTGGGAAAATAACCCGTTAAGTTGTAACAATTGTTGAAAATTTCCTTGTTCTACAACGCGTCCTTCTTGTAATACAAGGATTTTATCAGCTTGTTCAATTGTGGATAAACGATGGGCGATAATAATTACTGTGCGATTTTGACCAAATGTATTAATTGCCTCTTGAATTATGTTTTCCGAAACGCTATCGAGTGCGTTAGTAGCTTCGTCGAGAATAAATATTTGGGGATCGCGGATAATAGCACGAGCTAAAGCTATGCGCTGTCTTTGTCCGCCGGAAAGACGAACGCCGCGATCGCCTAATATGGTATCATATCCTTCAGGAAATTTAGCGATAAACTCATGAGCGTTTGCCTGTTTAGCTGCGTTGATAATTTCGGCTTCTGTAGCATCTAAACGACCGTAAGCGATGTTGTCCCGCACTGTGGTATTAAAAATATAAATGTCTTGGCTGACAATGGCAATGTGACTTCTAAAAGATGCTAAATCTAATTCTCGTAAAGGATGCTCGTCAACGTAAATTTCCCCTTCTGTAACGTCATAAAAACGGCAAATTAAGCCGATAAGTGTGGATTTCCCTGCTCCTGAAGGTCCAACTATGGCGGTAGTTTTTCCTTTTATAATAGAAAAAGAAACTTCTTGAAGTGCAGGTTTGTCTGTAGAATTGTAACGGAAACCAACAGATTGAAATGTGAGCGATCGCTTTAATCCATGACAATAAACATTTCCTGTACGAATAAATTGTTGGTCAGGAATTTCTAACAGAGATATGACATCTTCAACTGATGCTAATAAGCCGATTAAATTTACGCGATCGCTATCTAATTTCCTGACTGATGGCTGTAAGCGATAAAGCATAAATATAAAGGTTAACAATGTCGGTAGATTCGCTTTATTTTGCAAAGCAATAATCATAATACACACCAACAAAGCTACCGATAAAACTTCCGAAAGTGGTCCAGAAATGGTATAGAGTTTTGCCAGTTTTAGTGCGGCAGAACTTACCTCATTTGTTAGCTTTTCAAAACGGTTATATTCGTAAGTTTCTCGACCAAAAGCTCTAATTATCCTCATTCCATAAAAGCCTTCGATCATCCGATTAACCAGGCGATCGTTTGCTTGTACTGCTTCTCTGCCTAACTTTTTTGTTTTCCTTGTTACTTGCTGAATTATTAATGAAATGCCTAATAAAGCAACCGCGACTAAAAAAGTCAGTTGCCAAGAAGTTAACATTAACAAGATGACAAAAACCAGAACTGTAGAGAAATTTATTATTAGGTTAATTAAAATTAATATCGCATCACATGCACGCCAACTTTCTGTATGCAGTGTATTGACTAATTTACCTGATTGCTTAGAGTCTAAAAAACTATAGCTAACAGTTAATATCTGTTGATAAAGTTTAGATACTAATTGAGATCCAATACGCCAATAAAGCCAAACTGAAAGAAGCGAACTGCTATAAGCAAGTAGATTTTTTAGGAGAACACATCCGAAAATAGTTAAAGGAATAATTAACATCCGATTACTTTGCGGAATATCACTAAATAATCGATTTAAAATAGTTCCTAAAAATGTTCCACTTCCTGACTGAGAATTTCCTGGTTCTAAACTTTGAAGAAAAGGAATAAATAAACTAATTCCCAAGCCTTCAGATAAAGAAGTTAAAATTCCTAAGATGATAATTACTGGAATTGCCCACGGGTAAGGATTTAACAGTGGAAATAGTTTTTTAATAATAGCCGAAGTTTTCATTTATAATATTTTTTGGCAAATTGAGTTAATCTTTGCTCTTGCAGACGCTCATATAAATTTAACAAATGTTCCTTTTTCTCTAATTTATTAGTCAGTTCTGTTATTTCTATTAAACGATAATAACGATGTCTAAATTGTCGCTTGAATTGTTGCCAAGAAAAATTATTTTTCCAAATTAATAAAATAATTGGTTTAGCTAGCCATTCTATAATATTAATTAGTGTATGCTTATATAAATACCAATTAAGAAGACTTAAATTATCTAGTTTGATACTTTTATATAAACATATTAGACAACTCCAATGTTTGCCAGCTTCTCGATTTTTATAACTTAAATACATATAATATATACTGGCAGACCATTGATAGATTATGCTTGGTATTTCTGGATATCTTGTTTGTACATCTGCTATGACCAAAATGTAAGATTTCAACATAACTGGCAAGTTAGAAGACATACTAGAAATTCTTTGACGATAGCCGATGAGAAAATCAGGTACAACTTGAAATTCATAGTTTTCGGCAATGCGAAGATAAATATCCCAATCTTCGCAACCTTGAGCATTTTCTGCTTGAAATCTACAGTTATAACCTTTAACTTCTTGCAAACAACTACGACGAATTAAACATGCGCTAGCATTGCCAACAAAATTTGTCATTATTAAAGGTATGTAAACTTTTCCCATTTGTCGAGAATAGTCATATCTGCCAGTTAGTAATCCTTCCTCATCAATGTGTGCTGACCAAGCGTAGGTTAATCCTACAGATTGTTCGGACGATAGCATACATTGGACTTGTTTTTCTAGATTTTCTGGATACCAAATGTCATCAGCATCAATTGGGGCAATATATTCACCTTTTGAGTGTGCGATCGCTTGATTACGTGCAGCTGCAACACCAGCATTAGACTGTTGCAACAAAGTGATACGTTTATCTTCCATCGCAATTGATTTAACAATCTCAACTGTTCGATCTAATGAACCATCATCAACAACTAAAACTTCAATATTTTTGTATGTTTGCGAAATGACAGATTTAAGAGTTATCTCAATAAAAGCTTCAGCATTATATGCAGGAATAATCACAGATACGAGAGGTAATTCAAAACTCGACTGCATAACTTTATCTTTAATCGCTACTTGCCATTGCTAAACCGGCTAAATATCCTGTAGTCCAAGCACTTTGGAAGTTAAAACCGCCGGTAACTCCATCAATATCGAGGATTTCTCCGGCAAAATAAAGTCCTGGTACCATGCGGCTTTCCATTGTCTGAAAGTTGACTTCTTTTAAGTTGACACCACCACAAGTAACAAATTCTTCTTTGAAAACACCTTTCCCATTGATTAAATATTCTCCTTGAGTCAGTTCTTGAATAAGTTTATTTAATTTTTTGTTAGTTATTTCTGCCCAGCGTTCTTCTGTAGTAATATCTGAACGGTCAATGATGTATTGCCACAAACGATGCGGTAAATCAACACCACGATGTAAAGCGATCGCTTTCTTGCCCCATTCATTTTTAACTGCTAAAAGTTTTTCCCGCACTTCATCTTGCTGTAAATCAGGCAACCAATTTATCATTAAAGTGGCTTTATAGTGACTTTCTTTCAGTATTCTCGCACCCCAAGCCGAAAGTTTCAACACCCCAGGTCCACTCAAACCCCAATGAGTAATTAGCAAAGGTCCAGTTTGTTCTAATTGAGATTTTCCACCGCACAACAAGCGCAAACGCACCGATTCTACACTAATACCGGCTAATGAGCGCAATTGTTCATCACCAATATTGAAAGTAAATAAAGAAGGAACAGGCACTTCAATTTGATGACCGAATTCTTTCGCTATTTTATAGCCTACAGGGTTGCTTCCTGTTGCTAAGAGCAAGCGATCGCTTAATATAGTTTCTCCCGACTTGAAAAGAATTTCAAAGCCTTCATTTTGCTGTTTTACACCAACAACAGGTGCAGAAGTGCGAATTTCTACCCCAGCTTTAAAAGCAGTATTCAGCAAACAATTGACAATCGTTTCCGAAGTATTCGTAATGGGAAACATCCGTCCATCAGCTTCAGTTTTCAGCGGTACTCCACGCATCGCAAACCAAGTTATCGTATCTTTGTTTTGAAAGCGAGAAAAAGCACCCCGGAGGGCTTTTCCCCCTCTGGGGTAATTCTGCACTAAAATGGCTGGGTCAAAACAAGCGTGAGTCACATTACAGCGTCCCCCACCAGAAACGCGAACCTTCGCTAATACTTGCGGGCTGGCTTCGATTAAAGTAACATGGGCGTGCAGATTCGCTTCCTTCGTAGCGATCGCGCTAAAAAATCCCGCTGCACCACCTCCAATTACAACAACTTTCAGAGATTGCAATAGACTTGAATTCCCTAATAAAATAACAGCATCTTAATTCTAGGCTACTACAAGAAAGCTGAAGTCAAAAATCTTGAAGTACAAGGTTTTTGGCTTTTTTGAATGGTAGCTTTATTTCCGCCATGTTGCACTAGCTATTTTTTTTACTATTAGTCTGTCAAGATAAAAATGATGGTTGTAGAGAGGTAGCAGTGCTACCTCTCTACACGTTTGTGGATTTGTACACAACTATCAAAATATAATTGACAGGCTACTATTATCCGGGTTCAAAATCTTCTTTGCTTACACCGCAAGTCGGACAGATCCAATCATCTGGTATATCTTCAAAAGCTGTACCTGGTGCTATGCCGCCATCTGGATCGCCTACTTCGGGATCGTATTCATACCCGCAGGTATTACATACATACTTAGACATATTTACCTCCTCTGTTGAATCATCTCTGATATTTTACACCCTAGAAGGGTGAAGCTATACGAACAAAGCCGGCACACGCAGGCTAAATATAGAGCCTGCGTGTGCCGGCTTCCCTTCGGGACGCTGCGCGAACGTTTGTGTAGCCCCAGGCTTCCAGCCTGGGGGCGTCGTTTTTGCGCTTTGCTAAAATCGCCACCAAGTTTTTTGTATATAACTGAGAATCGCAAAAGCAAATGCCGCCAAAAATAACAGCCAAATTACACCTCCCGGCATAAAACCGAGAATCCCAAAGCCTCTAAGTACCCAAACAGCGATCGCAATTCCAAAAAGGAAGCCACAAGTTTGGGTTAATAGACGATTTAATTTATTAGAAGATTGACTCACGTAATTGCCCGCTCGAACGCAACAGCTGATCAAAGCATAACGGGCATTGCAAAACTTCCCCATGATTAATTTCAGTAGTTTAATAATCGCTCTTCTTGAAAGCGCGATCGCATGACTAATTTAAGTGGCTAAATAAGAAGCGCGATACTCATGATTGAGTCGCTACGCGATCGCAAGGTATAGCTTTTCGGTTATTTTCAACGAGAAAAGGGGCTATAATAAAAACATAAATCTTAATGTATTAGGACTTACGCAACTGTTACATGAAAAACATAAATATAAACTCGTAGTAAGGGCTAAAGCGCTTATTTTAGGCACTTTAGTGCCTACTACGAGAAGATTATATGCCAGTTGCGTAAGTCCTATGTATATAACTGTAATACGGTGAAGGAATTCCTGCGGATATAGCCTTCCCCACCGCAAAACGCTTCTAACTAACAAGTCTAAGTAAACCGCATTCATATTTCTCCACCCTTATGACTGTAAAACTCCAGACCGAAAAAGACAAGTTGCCGGCTTGCACTAATATAAAGCTTGATGAAGAAACAGAAAGGGAAAAAGTTCTGTGTTCTCATTGTGAGCGCACAGCTACGAACGGTATTAAGTGTAAAGGAATTTGTGTGGCTGACAATGACTATTAAGGTAGGAATGTTAAACATTTGTCTCACCTTTCCGCTTTTGTAGGTGAAACTAAGCCATATTCTGCCACGGACATATTTTTTGAGAAGCTTGTTACTTGAAGAACGCTTTTTATGTAGTGATAATTACCATTTTTTGTAAGGGAGAAACTTACCTGACATAACAATTTTTACGCGATCGCCTTTTGGATCTTCTTCCTTGCTTACATCCAAAGTAAAATCGATAGCACTCATAATTCCATCACCAAACTTTTCTTGAACTACATCTTTCAGTGGAAGTCCATACACCTGCATAATTTCATAGAACCGATAAACAAAAGGGTCAGTTGGGACAATAGAATCACTACCTTTTGTTGGGTATTTAGTTAGATATGAAGCATAGTCCGCATCAAGTCCTAATGCCTCAACCAATAGGAGTGCTTCTTCAGGTGAAGCACTCGCTTGACGGTAAATTACAGAGGCAATCCATACTTCGTTACGTTGCAAATTGAGTGCCAATTCTGCAAAAGTTAATCCCTTATCTTCTTTTGCCGCTAAAAGTTTTTGGGTGATTTCAGAAATAGACATGTTTGTTTGTAATATAGAATCGAAGGTGCAAGTAACCCGAACAAATACGCTTCTCACACCAACTGAAAGAACACTACAAGTGTATCGCTTTTCAACTTCCCTTATCAATCCACTACCGATAAAAGTTTCTTTGCCGATATTTGAGTTTGTCAGCCGTTAGTCATTTTCCCTTGTCCCCTCATCCGCACGGTTGCGGCAAACCTTTACCATCTGTATACTTTGAGTAAATCATTTGCGAAACCTTCGGTGGTTTCTCGCCAATATGAAACGATCGCGCACGTTCTTCAATTAAGCGATCGCTATTCGTCACCCTTTCAAATTGCCGTTTGTGTTCTGCCCAAGATTCGACAATTTGCGTTTCTACAAAGCGACCTGGATCTGATAAATCTTGAAACAAACCCCACCGAATCGCTCCATCCCGCCGGCGAATTTGACTTAGTGCTTGCATCGCTTTGGTAAACTCCTCTGCATTAGCTGGGTCAATGCGATACTCTAAAGTAATCATCACAGGTCCATCATTTGGGCATGGTTCAAAAGCGTGTGCTGGTTGATTCCAATGCAACGAAGACTGCAAATCTAACATTTCCGCACAGCGCAAGCGATAGCGTGTAGTCAGTGCCACACCCGCAATCAATCCCACCCCGGCGGTAGTCAAAGCTACAGTAATGCTTGTGCGTTGGGCTACCAAACCCCACAACAGGCTTCCCAAAGTCATGCATCCTTGGAACACAAGTAAATGCACCGATAAAGCTCTCGCACGCACCCAGGTAGGCACAGATGTTTGCGCCGATACACTAAAACTAACCATACAGCTGAGGGAAGCAATTCCTACCAACAGCATCAACGCACATACTACATAAAAATTCCGTACTGTTCCTAGTGCCAGCAACATTATACCCATCAATACTGATGAGCCGGCAACCAATTTATCTATAGAAAACTGCTGCCGTAGCCTTGGTAAAATGAACGCTCCCGCTAATCCACCAATACCCCAAAAGCCTAGCATCACCCCGTATCCGAAAGCATCCAGCTTTAATTCTCGTCTTCCTAAAAGCGGTAAAAGCGCAAATAAAGCACTAGCAAATAAAATGTAAGCTGATGTACGAATTAAGACTGACTGGAAGGTTGGAGCGTAGCGCACGTAACGAATACCTGCTTGCACCGCTCCAATAAAACGTTCTGTGGGTAAGCCGCTTTTTTGCGGGGTGCGACGCCACTGATAAACTACTAATATTACCCCGACAAAGGAAGCCGCATTAAGTAGAAAAACTGCTCCCGTACCAGCTTGAGCAATGATTATCCCCGCTAAAGCCGGACCAATGGACCGCGAAAGGTTAACCACAATGCCAGTAAGGGTGACAGCTTGGGGAAGTTCTTTTTTTTCTACTAGTTCCGGGGTTACGGCTTGCCATACAGGCATATTCATGGAACTGCCGAGACTGAGAGCAAAGGTGAGAACTAAGAGAATCCACGGTGTAGTAATGTTTGCCAGGGTGAGAAATCCCAACAAAGCAGCGATAACCAACATCCAACTCTGAGTCCACAAAAGCATCTTTCGCCGGTCAACCACATCTGCAAGCGCTCCCGCAGGTAATGCCAGCAAAAAAAACGGCAAGCTTGACGCTGCTTGCATCAAGGCAATTAAAAACGGTGACGGTGAAAGCGAAGTCATCAACCATGCTGCACCGACATCATGCATCCAAGTGCCAACACTAGATACCGCTGAGGCTGTCCAAAGGGCACGAAACACAGGTTGACGCAGGGGAGTCCACATCGAAACAGAAGCTGCTGGTGCGGTCATAACCAAAGAAGTACAGGAGGGCAAAGGGGGAAGAAATAATTGTACTAGACATCTCCACTTTGAGAGGATATAAAACTCAAGGGGTGATTAATTAGTAGCGAAACTAGTGTTATTTATGACTTATATACACTTAAGGTAGGCGATATATTATGTCCGTTAGATTACATATGATGTAGAGAGACGTAGCAATGCTACGTCTCTACAAGGATTTCGGATTTTTTTATTAATGTTAAGCGTATTATTTACATAAAGGCAAATCTCAACATGGATTGGCAATCACTCACTGTTGTCAGCAGTGTTATTTCATTCGGAACTTTAGAAAATCTGTTTCCCTTTTTCACCTTTAAAGAGAGTTTCGATAAAAGAGTTTATACTAATTTAGTTCTCGGCTTGATTAATGCCTTGACAAATAGCTTTACTGTAGCTTTACTCTTAAATTGGATTTGGCAACAAACTTTATGGTTCGGTATTTTTCATTTTATTAATTCACCTGTCTTAAAAATAGTCTTATCTTTCTTTTTGCTCGATGGATATATGTATGGGTGGCACAGATTAATGCATACTCTGCCTATTGCATGGCGTTTCCATAAAGTTCATCATACCGAACTGTTAATGAATACTTCTACTGCTTATCGCTTTCATCCAGTTGAAGCAATTTTAGCTAATCTACCTAAGTTATTTTTAATCTGGTTATTTGGTATTACTCTACAGAATTTATTATTATATGAAGTCTTATTGGCATGTGAATTAATCTTTCATCACAGCAATTGGGCTATTCCGTTAAAAATTGATAGATATCTCAGCTGCTTTATTGTCACACCCAATTATCATCGTTCTCATCATTCTCAACTTAAAAAAGAAGCAACATCAAATTATGCAAGTTTTTTCACTATATGGGATATCCTTTTCAAATCTTATAATTATCCTCAAAGTCCAAAGACGATTAAATTAGGTTTATTTCCGGTAAAGAAAGAATTAAATCTTATAAATCTGCTTAAATTACCTTTTTAGGCAAAGGTGCCACTGATACATTGCAACTTTTTCCAATTCACTTGCTTTAGCTGGCATTCGCAATCACCAGATCAACGTTCCCAGGCAGCGATCGCCCATATAATGCGTACTCTTCTTGAATCATTTCAAAAACATAGACGAGTTCGGCACGCGCTTCATCTGGTGTTCGTCCCCAAGCGTGACAACTCTAAATCGCTGGGACGTATGCGACAAAAGTGCCATTGTCATCGGGACGGATAACAGTAGTATATTCTTCCAAAGACTTGATGCGTATAGCCTACAGTTCTCATATGAACCTATCCCACTAATAATATTTGTGCTACAAAGCTTAGGCTTTTTGAGAAATGAAAACGAAACATTAAGGTTTTCAAGCACATTTTACGAAAAAAGTAGGGATTTTTAGAATAGTGGGATAGGTTCATATAATGTAGCGCGATACCTACGGCACGTCTGCGGCGATCGCGCTTTTTGATAGCAATTAAATGCTATTTAAAACTAGCGACTTCCACAAAACGTTCAACAGCCAAGCTTTTACGGTTAAGTTTAATTCGCTCAATTTCATGAAGGGTTTCCGCTGTAAAGTAACTTTCGCTGCAATGAAGACAAGTTATCACGGGAATGTTTTCTATAACCAGCACGTCTTGACACTTGCCATAGGTTCTAGTAATCCTGCGGATTCTTGCTCCTTTGCTTCCACAAATATCGCACAGCATCTAGCATTTTCCTAGTATAATTACCACTTTAAACAAATGTTCTCAAAAATTTGAGCGCTTCGGTCTTATTTTGAAACTCTACTTCTGGCGTACTTTCGTTGAAAGAAGCATTTATACCAACAGACGAAAATGATTTAACTATGTTGTCATATTCAAGATAAAGGATTTTAAAGCCTTTAGACTCTAATTGTCCAAGCTCAAGTGTGTAAATACACCTGCTAAAATAGCACCTAAAAACGGGTTAAGGTGACTATATGTATCTGCCAAAGGGATCAGCGCTCCTTCAATTTATTGAACTTTGTTTCTAGAATGCTTAGTGTAACGCCGCCATGCAGTCTCAATAAATGCTACTGGAAGACCCAGAGTATCTTCTGTACCTGCCCGTTCCATCACATAATCAAGGTCATGATAGTTACCGTAGCGATCCTGCCACGATACCTTTTTGGTGATTCGTGCCTTGCGCTTCTTCTGATAATCCAAGTAAAAACCATGCTCATCAGCAACTCGCTGAAGTGTGTCACGAATAAATTCTTGAATGAGATTTCCGATAATCTGACCCCATTTATGTGAAAATGACTCTGCCATTACATCTATTAAAAGAAACTTGTTTTTTCATCGGTTTATCCACGAACCCACAAACAGCCTTCGCAAAGAGGAACTCTGTGCTTGCGGTTTTTCCACTTGACATTGCGATCGCGAATTTTATTAAACTCGAAGGATTTAAACCCTGCTGCCAAAGCTAACAAACCCATCCATTCAATTACCGGAACATAAATACCATAGGGAGCAGAATCACCAATTACAAAGCAAACTGTTGCAGGCTTTTTGCAAACTCGACGAAGTGCTATCCAAACTTTAGCCATATCAAAAAAATAACAGGCAATCATTAGATGATAATTCTTTTTTCCTCCATGTAAACGTCGTTCTTGGGATAGCTGGTGACAAATTTCAATAATACTATCTAAGCATCGGGACAAGTTCGATATAACAGCTTTGCTTTTGCTACACGCATGACGAAGGGATGAGCTTCAATGCCATAACATTCAACCTCAAGTTTTTCAGATGCAAGCAAGGTTGTTCCCGAACCGGCAAATGGATCGAGTACAGTAACTTCTCCTTGTTCTTTGGCTTGAGTAATGACAGTTTCAACCCATTGTGCAGAAAATCCCGCACTGTATCTAAACCAGCGATGAACTGGCAATTTCAGGTTCTCTATTGTAATGGCTATCCCATTTTCTCCTACTATTCTTTTGTAGCTTTCTACTTGACGGCTTCTGTGTTCACCTGTTTTACAATAATGGGCAAAATGTTCGCAGTTATTGTAAAAAAGATTATATTCTTTCTCTCCTAATCTACGTTTTGCCCTTTGAAGTATAATTAGACGTAAATCACACTCAAAATATTTTTTTACATAAATTATGTAGAAATCCATACCCTTACTATAAGCTGTAGTAATGAAGCGGGTTTTTATATCTTAATTTTCCACAAAACTCACCTTAACTAACTATTTTAAATATTCTTTGTTAGATAGATAAATCTCTATATTCTCTAATATTGCCTTTAAATAAGAAATAACTCTTTTTTGAATTTTTAATAACTCATACGCAGTAGCGTTTCTACCAACTTCCTCAAATGACTTAGAACCATGTGCAAGATCATTTCTGTTGGTCTTAACTGTTAGTAAATCGCTTCCATTTTGAGTTTTTCTAGCATTTGTCTTATATGAAAAACCATACATATTTGCTGTATCTTTTATTTCTCTTGCATCGACATTACCTGAAAATAATCTCTTTTTGTTAAAACTAGCTGATATAATATCAACTGAAATATTTTGGATACTAATTAAAAGATTATTTGTGGATTTATTATCTTTATCTTTAATGTTATCAATAATAATCTTTTTAATTTCATCTCTAACATCATCCAAAGAAATATTTTTATTTTTTAGTTCATCGAAAACTGCTTCAATCGCATTAGTCATAGTGGATTCGACTAGATTATAGAGCAACAAAAACCCTGTTGCTTTAAGAGTTTTTTCTAAATCATTGTTTATTGATTTTGTTTTTGTATTCTTAGCATTACCCATGCTTAGTTTAATTGAACCTTGCTCTAAATTTTTCAAAAATAAAAAATATCTACTAACTTCTTGAGCGCGTTCATCAAAATCTTGAAATAATGTACTTTTCATTAATTCCCTAGAAGCTGATCGCGAACATAATGAATACGCTTATTGACCTTATTTTGAGAACTACTTGCATCAGATTGAGTACAATCTTTAAATGCTTGAGAATCTAAAAAACCAGTTGATTTTGGTACTAGATTTGGATTTTTTCTTAATGCTAAAGCAATACCGACAGAGATTGATTCAAACTTGATTCGAGTTGTCGGTTCATAGCGATTTTTTATTTTTCGATAAATATGTAAAGCATTAGGAAAATGCTTTTCCACAAATTCTAACATCAAATAAAACTCATTTTTCATTGCATCAATACTTAGAGAATCAGATTTATTTTCTTGTTCTAAATAGTCATCCAAGAACTCATGAACTTTTCTCCCAGAGTAATTTTGATAATTATTTAAAAATGCAAAAAAACGTAGTACAAATTCTTGTGGATCTCTTTTATCAATTTCTGGTTTAGTAAAAGAGCATAAATCTTGAAATTTTTTATTTCTTGATAGTTCCTCAATTAGATCGAGAAACTTTCCTGGTTTACTTCCCCTGCGTTTCTCCATTTCGTTTAATTCAACACTACCACTATTAATTCTCTCAAAAAGATCCCTTCTGACTTCTTCATCTGCTTCTTCTGTTAATTGAATCATTCTAATAGTAGTCCGATTAAAACGCCTTTGGCGTTGTGGCGGTAAATCTTCAAAAGTAAACCCATTAAGAGTTTTTAATTTTTCAAGATTTTTTAATCTAAGTTCATTATTAATAAACCTAGTTAAAGTGCGAATACGTTGTGTACCATCTATAATTTCTAAACGTGCTAAATCTTCTGATTCTGATATATCAGCAACGAAAATATAAGGTATTGGTAAACCTAAAACTACAGATTCAATAAATTTTGATTGCCTATCTTCATCCCAAGCCATTTCTCGTTGATAGTCTGGAATAAAGAATTCATTTTCATCTTTATCTTTGCCATCTAAATATTTTTGAACAATTACTTCTATAGGGTATTCTAAGGTGGTGTAGTCAACACGCTTTCTTTTGTCACGAATTTCTTCTTCAGCCTTTTCTTTGCGTTCATCTGTAATTTCTAATTGAGTTACCATAAATTGACAATTTGTTTTCGTTAATGTTTAGTCTTAGAGATTTTTGTATTGATTTAACTAATCTGACCAAATTTTACCACTTGGCTAAGTTAAAGGTGAGTCTCGAAAAAAACATTTTATCTGATCTAATAATTATACTAAACCCTAACTTCATTAAGCTTAGGTATCTTTTCCCCAGGAATCATATCATTTCCTAAAGTCAAGACTCACTTTAGCTTAAATTATACCAACTGCTAATTTTTTCTACTTACAGACAGGGTTTTTTCACCAGCCATATCCGCAAACAGTTTAACTTCAGCATATTTGATTGGATAGTGATCAGGCGTAATTGTCGAGCTATCTTTAATTAAGGCATTTTTCACGGCATTATGGTAGATATCTTTTGCTGGCATTTTTACCCAGATAATAAAAATTAGGTGGGCATTGCCCACCCTAGTTTAATTACCTCGCAGATGCCGGCATCCCTACGCCCAAAATATCCTCAATCCTGGGCATATCTTCCAAGGCAATCACTCTACCTTCATCCTCAAAACCTGTAATTTGATCGAAGTTCAAATACCGATACAAATCATCAGCAAAAGGATGAATTCTATTTGCCACAATGTCCATATATTCCTGCACTGAAGGAATGCGTCCCAGCAGCGCACACACTGCGGCTAATTCTGCCGAACCGAGGTACACTCGCGCATCTTTCCCCATGCGATTATTGAAGTTGCGGGTAGAAGTTGAAAACACCGTTGTCCCATCTTCAACTCGCGCTTGATTGCCCATACATAAACTGCAACCAGGCATTTCTGTTCGCGCATTTGCCGCATCAAAAATGTTATAAATACCTTCTGATTTTAGTTGGTATTCATCCATGCGAGTAGGGGGACAAATCCACAAGCGAGCGTTTACTGTTCCTGCACCTTCTAACACTTTCGCTGTAGCGCGATAATGACCGATATTTGTCATACAAGAACCAACGAATACTTCTTGTATTGGATCATTCACAACCTCCGATAATAACTTAATATTATCAGGGTCATTTGGTGCAGCAACAATTGGTTCTTTGATTTCGTTCAAATCAATTTCAATGATTTCTGCATATTCTGCATCTGCATCGGCTGACATCAATACGGGATTTGCTAACCATTCTTCCATTTTGATGACGCGGCGCATCATGGTTCGGGCATCGGCGTAACCGCGTGCTACCATGTTCTTTAAGAGCGCCACGTTAGAACGCAGATATTCAGCAACTGTCTCTACACTCAGTTTAATTGTACAACCTGCACAAGAACGTTCTGCGGAAGCGTCGGTAAGTTCAAAAGCTTGTTCAACTTTCAAATTTGGCAAGCCTTCAATTTCCATAATCCGTCCAGAGAAGACGTTTTTCTTATTTTTCTTATCGACTGTCAGCAAGCCTTTTTGAATCGCGACGTAGGGAATTGCATTCACCACATCTCGCAGGGTGATACCGGGTTGCAATTCTCCTTTAAAGCGTACCAAAACTGATTCTGGCATATCTAAGGGCATTGCACCCAAAGCTGCTGCAAAAGCCACTAAACCAGAACCGGCAGGGAAGGAAATTCCTAAGGGAAAGCGGGTGTGAGAATCGCCACCTGTACCTACTGTGTCGGGTAAAAGCATCCGGTTGAGCCAAGAGTGAATTATACCATCACCGGGACGCAAGGCGACACCACCACGAGAAGAAAAGAAATCAGGTAATTCTTGTTGAGTTTTGATGTCAACTGGTTTAGGATAAGCTGCGGTATGGCAAAAACTCTGCATCACTAAGTCTGCACTGAAGCCGAGACAAGCGAGTTCTTTTAATTCGTCGCGAGTCATGGGACCTGTGGTATCCTGAGAACCAACGGTGGTCATAATCGGTTCGCAAGATGTACTGGGACGTACACCTGGTAATCCGCAAGCTTTACCGACCATTTTCTGTGCTAAGGTGTAGCCTTTGTTTGTGTTGGCTGGTTGGTGGGGACGCCTAAAGATGGTGCTGGGTTCTAAGTTCAGTGCAGCGCGGGTTTTATCGGTGAGGGTGCGTCCAATTAGGAGGGGAATTCGTCCACCGGCGCGGACTTCATCTAAGATTGTATCTGGTTTGAGGGTGAAGGTAGAAATAACTTCGCCAGCAACGTCTGTGATTTCACCTTTGTAGGGATGGATGGTAATCACCATGCCGGTTTCTAATTTGCTGACATCGCACTCGATGGGCAAAGCACCGGAATCTTCAGCAGTGTTGAAGAAAATTGGCGCGATCGCACTTCCTAGTATATATCCTCCCGCCCGTTTGTTGGGTACATAAGGTATATCTTGCCCCATGTGCCACAAAACTGAGTTAATTGCCGATTTCCGTGAGGAACCGGTACCGACTACATCCCCCACATAAGCGACAGGATGTCCTTTTTTCTTTAACTCGGTAATTGTTTGTATACTTCCCGGCATACGTGATTCCAACATCACCAAAGCATGTAAAGGAATATCCGGGCGAGTTGTGGCGCTTTGTGCTGGTGATAAGTCGTCGGTGTTGGTTTCCCCTGCTACTTTAAATACTGTGACGGTAATAGATTCGGGTACTTCTGGACGAATTGTAAACCATTCCGCTTCTGCCCAGGAGTCAATTACGCGCTTGGCGAAGGGATTGGTTTGAGATAATTCTAAAATGTCGTGAAAGGCATCATACACTAACAGAGTTTTGCTGAGGGCAGATGCAGCGTATGCGGCTATTGGTTCTGTTCCTTGTCCCCCCATGACCAGGGGTGTTTTCGAGGATGTGGAAAAGGATACGGTGGCAACTTGCAGTAAATCGATGAGCGATCGCACGTTATAACCGCCGATCATCGTCCCTAGCAATTGTACCGCATCGATGGGTGAAATTAACGGGCTGGTGATTTCTTCTTTAGCAATACCCGTGAGAAATCCCGCTTTCACGTAAGCTGCGGGATCGACACCGGGAGAAATGCGATCGCGCAATAAATGCAATAATATCACCTCTTGACCGAGGGGCGGATTTTTTAGTAATTCGCATAATTCTGAGGTTTGCTTCGCATCCAATGGTAAAGGGGGAATACCGAGCTGGGCACGTTCCTCAACATGTTGACGGTATTGTTCTAGCATTTTTATGTTCTCCATTGGAATGTTCTCTCTTTAATTATGAAATATTTTTAGGCAATATTTGGCTATAAAAGTTTAGCTTACTTTTATTACTGAAAGTCCTACTGTTAATCGGTTATTAGCATTTTTTTAGACTGAAAGGTTATTTTTCGTCAACCGAATATTTTTACACTTTGATGGAATACGAGCAAAGACAGTTTAGTATTGCTGTAAAATCGCAATCATGGGTAAAAATTGGTGTTGCTGATTTAATGTATGAAAATGATTGTGCGTGATGTCAAAACCCTTGTATATATGCGATATATCGCTTCTCTACATCCGCATTCATCCTGGGATTCAGCAACGCATAAAAATTAATTAATCTACTAATGATTTATCATTATTATTGGTTTAACCAAGTTTTTAAATTAGCAACACTAGAAAAGTCTAGCAATGCATCTCCTAAATTCTCTAATTTTTCAATTGATAAGCCTTGAATTCGCTCGATTAATAATGCATCAATCTCACCAATACGGCGATTTAATAGACGCACTATTAAGTCTTGTTCTCCCTTTTGCCTTCCCTCTTCTTTGGCTTGTTCTCTGTCTCTTTGATAAAGTGGTTCTAATCGCATAATTAACTCCCTATCATCTATAAAATCCAAAACCCGCTCTGAGACGTAGCAGTGCTACGTCTCTACGTATATTCGATTAAAGCGCAATCTGCTGTAGGTAGGCACAAAATTATTGGTTTAACCAAGCTTCTAAATCAGCAACACTAGAAAAATCTAGCAATGCATCTCCTAAATTCTCTAATTGTTCAATTGATAAGCCTTGAATTCGCTCGATTAATGATGCATCAATTTCACCAATACGGCGATTGAGTAGACGTACTATTAAGTCTTGTTCTCCCTCTTGCCTTCCTTGTTGCCTTCCTTGTTGCCTTCCTTCTTGCCTTCCCTCTTCTTTGGCTTGTTCTCTGTCTCTTTGATAAAGCGGTTCTAATCGCATAATTAACTCCCTATCATCTGTTTCTAATTCTTGATTTACTCTCAAGTTTTCGCGCAAGTTGTAAACTAATTCGAGAGTTGCTTTTTGGTATGGGTAATCTAATGGTAACGCTTGCAATTCGATAATTGCTTGTGACTGTACATTCCCCCTACCTAAAAGCCTTAACCATAATGTTTCTGGTGTTTGGGGTAGTTGGTGTATTGCTACAATTACTGTCCGCAAGGCATCTGGCAAAAAATGTACTCCCGATAACCAACCTTCTTTTTGCATAGTTCCGAAGCTAGACAATCTAGTTTCAGATACGGTTGGAGTAAGAACCCACAATTTGGGAATTTCGGAGTCCTGAAGTTTGGTTTTATTTGCTTTAGCTTCTCGTCGCAAGAAAGCCTTGACTTCTAATAATTTGAGAATACAGTCGCAGATTTCATCGGTAGAAGCTGGATTGCGGTAGGGTTCTATTATCGCAGGATGTTCAGCAAATCTTCCTAACAAACCCAGTATTTGTATATTAGAGCTTTGCTGTTTGGCAGGAGTGAATAAAACATCTATTTCTTTAATCTCCCCTGATACTTTTTCTGATGCCTTCACCTCTCCGTAGTCTTTTAATAGTTCTTCTAAATAGTCTTTGGCAAATTTATCATGTATAAAACGGGTCATTCATTTTTAAGATTGTGGAAGTTCTGGGTTAATGCAAAAGCGTTATAATCATCAAGCATAAAAAATGAAAAGCTTATTCTATAACCCTTTTGACTTCACGGTGCTAGTAGTCTGTGATAGATTAACAGAGATACTGCCAAAAATCTCATGAGATCGCACCCTGGATTGATCAATGATAACGCGATCGCGCATTTGGGAAAATTTCAACATGGAAGTTCAACCAAAAGAAATCAGGAATTATTTAAGATTTGATGGTATAGATATTTTTTCTGAGTGGTTTGACTCTCTGCGGGATATTGGAAAGACTATAGGAGTAGAGACAATACGGTTCGGATAAGACTCGATCCCCCCAACCCCCCTTAAAAAGGGGGACTAAGAATGGCTCTATTTCCCCCTTTTTAAGGGCAGCCAGTCCGTTGGGCGGGTTCCCCGACTTGTTCGCCCAGCGTCTCCCCGAATCGAGAAGGAACTGGCGTGGACTAAGTTCTATCTTTAAGTAAGGACTGTGCATCTTAACCGAACCGTATTGACAGACGTTCCACATGCTTCGTTTCTACGACACCTGATGAAGGGAAATTTCATGAAGCGGTTATTTAGGTTTTTCAAACCTCGCAGAAACCAACCATTGCTGAATCTGGTTTTTATTGCGTTTATTTCGGTTTTGTTTTTAGCAAATTTGATATTTAAAATATTTAGTTTCGTATTCCCTTCTTTCAATGCGATAGCTGTAGCATTATTCTTGTTGATTCCGTTTTTACTTGTAATCAATGGATTTTTCTTTCCCAGATGGTGGCTAAAACTGATAAATTTTTGGATATTTATATTACCAAGTTTGCTTTCTCTCTGGATTTTCAACAATGCTACTATAATCTTTTTGTTAATTGGTATTTATCAGCCAGAGCAAGAAATTAAATTTAAATCTTATAATATTGTCGTTTATAAAAGTCCTATATGGTTGGATACAGATGCACAACGGGGATTTGTTTTAAAGCAAGAAAAGATTATCTTTCCGGGAATTAAGTTAGCAAAGCCAATTTATGAAAATAAAAATTATTATTTAGAGAAGATAGAAAATTATCAATTAATCGGTCGAGATAAAGTAGTTTTAGATTTTGTTTATTATGATGTGGGGGAAAAAAGAAAACGTAAGGAAAGGAAAGAATTTCAAGTAAAAGATTTTCTCTATTTTTAATTTGGTAGTAAGCACTTCAGTGCTAAATAAAGAAAGCGCTTCAGCGCTTACTACGGCTAAATAAAGAAAGCGCTGAAGCGCTTACTACGGTTTAAACCAATTTCAGATCGGCATACTCTGCTAATAAGTCATCAGAGGTGAGAGTGTCACCTTCAGCTTGCGGAGTCCAGAGAACTTCAATCGCGAGAAGTTTATCGCTGGGGATACTGCCAATTTGACGCAAAGCTTGACGCAATTCTTCAACGTTGTTCATTGCTGGGATTTGGAATTTACCCAGTGTTGCTGCTAATAGGGTGACAATGATATATTCTCCAGAACCTTGGCTAAATAGGTCGGTTGGGTTGTCAACATCAGTACCAGTTAAAGCATTTTTGGGAGTGGCTTCTTTTAGCTGGTTGTTAACATTAGAAAGAGTTTCTTCGCTAAATTTGCTGCGTTCTGCCAGTGTTAAACGGTTAAACTGAGCTTCAGCTGAATTTAAACGCGCTTGCTCTGTACCACCACCTGCATATACCCAGTATTCGGGATGGCGTAGCAAAGCGAGACTGGCTTCTTGCAAAATTTCGGCTCTACCTTCTGGGGAGTTGGTGTCAGCTGTTTCGGCAATTCGGTTGAGTTCCCCTTGCAGTTCACGAGCTTGTGCCAACATAGCTACTTGTAGACGAGTCACAGAAACATTAGAGTTGCTGCTGGTGTAACCTGTATCGTCTGTGGTTTCCCCATCGGTAGCGCGACGGAAGGCTTGGAGCATGAAGTTAGCGATCGCCAAGAAAATTAAGATGGTAAACAAACCACCAAATCCTCCCCCAAAACCAAAGAAGGGTATCAAGAAAGGAAATCCAAATCCTCCACCACCAGGGTAATATCCACGACTGTAGCCACCACCATATCCACCGCCATATCCACCACCAGGAGCCGAATAGGTGCGGCTAGAAGGCGCTCTGAATGAGCCTCCGCCGATTCTACCACCACTGCGGGCGGCTAATGCCCCATCAGCATGACTCAGTGCCAAAGTAAACACTAGGCTGAGGACAAACAAAGTTTTTAATAGCGGTTTGATGGCTTGTTGTAGTTGTTTACGCATAACGATAATGTCACTTGAAAAAGGTTATTACTTATGATTTCTCCTAGCACTGGTAGGAGTCTGTGTATAGATGACACTCCTACCATACTGAGCTTTCGTTTTTGATATTTACTAGCTCTGTGTAAGATTCATCTATCGCTATAACTTTAATTTACCGCTTCTTATTCTCGGCGTGCTGCGATCGCATGGGGGATTTCTGGAGTAGATAACCGTACCTGTTGACACTCTCTGATCTGACGGGGTGCATTAAAATTTACTTTACCAAGCCACGATTCAAAGCATTATCGGCATTTTGGCATAAGATTATGGCTGGATTTAGGATAAACTATTTATAATAGCAGTATAGACTTAGCAATCTCTACAGATTATCCTCAAGTCCTTTCTCCTAATTTCTATTGTAAATTATTTTACTTTAGCAAATACACAAAAGTGTTATCTTTCAACAAAAATATAAAAATTATTCTTGAGGAGAGTTAGCAAAACATAGCGCAATTTATGATTTGTGGAATTAATTGTCTGACATGATCTCATTGACTACGGACGATAAAAATAGCGATTATTAAAGGTTGGCTCCCCCTGAAAATTTAGTGATAAAAATTTGCTTTTGAGAAAAACTGCACTACTAACATCTACTAAAAGTACATACTGATTAATGAAAAGCAACTTTATCTAACTTTTCTTCACTCCACAGAATGAACAATTAAGAAGTTTAGACAGCGAAGTTTTCATGGAACAAATATCACAAATTGATGGAAGAATCCAAGACAAAACAGCCTATCCTGACATCTTAGTAATATCGCGCACCTTCTTGCCGAACGAGGGCGGAATTGCAGAATATATATATAATCGCTGTCTGCAAGACCCAGAAAGGGTAATTGTTTTAGCGGGTAGTTGTTCTGGAGACAAAGCATTTGATCGCGATCAACAGTTTCCCGTGTATCGCTGGTCAAATCCGAGATTTTGGCGTAGTGGTTTTGTCGAAAATAATATAAAGCATATTTTAAATATGGTCTGGTCATTTGTGCTAGCCATGCAACTTTATTTTCGCTATCGTTACCGCTACATAGAGTGGGGTCACGGCTACAACTTTCTTTGCCTGTTGCTATTAAGCTATTTATTACCTATCCGTTTTTTTATCTATTTACATGGCAATGATGTAGTTCATATTTTACGCAATCCCTTGGGGCGTATTCTATTCGCATTAACATTGATACGAGCCGAAGGAATTGTTTGTAAAAGTTCGTTTATAAAAGATTACCTGAAAGCTAATTTTCGATTTAATACTCCTACCCACATTATCAATCCGATCCTCAGACCAGAAAAATTTGCCGATTCTGCCAGCGTTGATAATCTTGATAATTTACGTGTTCGCATCCGTGAAGCATACAATATTCCAGAAACATCTGTAGTCATTCTTTCAGTAGGACGACTTGAAAAGTGTAAAGGCTTCGAGAAAATAATTGAAAACTTAACACTATTGCTGACTCAGGGGATAGACGTTCACTATATACTTTGTGGGCAAGGTGCTTATGAATTAGAACTGAAATCTTTAGCACGTCGCTTGCGAGTAGATAAACGGGTACACTTTGCCGGATATGTAGGCGATCGCGAATTAGCTGCCTACTATACAGCTTGCGATTTATTTGCTATGCTTACTTTGTTTGACACCAAATCCGCCAGTATAGAGGGTTTTGATGCAGTTTATTTAGAAGCGGGTTACTTCGGTAAGCCTGTAATTGCTTCTTGTTTAGGTAGTGTCATCGATGCTGTTCGCCATGAAGAAAATGGCATCCTAGTTAATCCCAATTCTGGCTGTGAAATTTTTCAAGCTTTCAGTCGCTTGTGTAAAGACCAGCAGCTACGTGAAAAACTAGGTCGTATCGGAAAAGAACTAGCCAAACGCAAAACCCTTCACCGGACGCTTTACGCTTCAAGAATTAGTCCATAGTCCATAGTCAAAAAGTCCATAGTCCATAGTAATAATAATTGACTTTTGACTCTTGACTCTTGACTTTTGACTCTTGACCATTGACCCTTGACTCTTGACCCTTGACTCATCCACCCCCGACAATGGTGACTACTTCAATGCGATCGCCTTGGTGTATTTTAGTGTTAGACCAAAACTGACGGTGTAAAATTTCCCCGTTATACTCCACCGCTATTAAACGGAGATTAAAACCTAATTCTTGGAGTATATCGGGTAAAGGTTTTTGGGATGAGCAAGTACGAGTTTCCCCATTTAGAGAAAGTGTAATCTGGTCAGACATAAACTTGGAATTGTTTAAAGATTTGCTTTAACGCGATAAAGTTGGGAGAGTAAATATTGTGTTACTAAAGTAGGTTGTTCAGCTTCCATGAGCGATCGCACTACCGCTACACGTTCGGCACCTGCGTCAATCACCTCATTGATATTATTTGGGTCGATTCCCCCAATTGCAAACCAAGGGATGGGACTATGTTTCGCTGCATAACTGACATATTCTACGCCAGTTGCTGCTTTACCTACTTTCGTGGGAGTTTCATAAACTGGTCCAACACCAATATAATCTGCCCCATCGGCAATCGCCCCTTGCATTTCTTTTGGATTTGTGGTAGAAAGACCTATCAAGCGCTGTGGTCCGAGTAATTGTCGGGCAATGGCAATCGGCATATCTTGCTGTCCTAGATGTACCCCATCTGCATCCACTGCCAAAGCCAAATCTACTCGGTCATTCATGATAAAAAGAGCGCCATAGTTGTGACATAGCTGCTGCAACTTCATGGCTTGTTCTAGACGCACAGTATCATCAGCGGTTTTGTCGCGGTACTGTAAAAGGGTTAATCCACCTTTGAGAGCAGCTTCAACGGTTGACAATAAACTTTCACTTTGGGAGGTGACAAGATAAAGACGCGATCGCAATAGCAATTGATGGCGCTGATAACCTAATAAACTACTTTCCAGTGTATAAACCCGATAGCGCATCTGCTTAAAAGCTTTCCCCATATTCGGATGAGTTAGCTTGCCGTATTCTTCCAGTACCCGCATTGCTTCTTGTACGCGACCGAAGTTAGCTTGTAATAACGATTTGATATTAGCGCGTTGTTCTTCCTGAGGATGACTTAACTCAGTACCAGCATCGCCCATTGTATCCCGTGCTGCCCGCATTTGAGCCGTATGCCAACTAGCGATCTCTTGTCGTAAATGCTTACATTCAAGAGTTAATTGGGCATTATTTAGCCCAAAGCGGCACCATTCTTCGATAATTCGCAAACCTTCACGAGCGCGATCTAAATTTGCATCTAAAATGCGGTAAATAACATGCTGTATCTGCTCTGTTTGGCTGTATGGCTCGACCATTACAACAACCCCATTAGTTCTTTCATCGTCACAGCCAGCCTCTTTCATATTTGCAATCTTTTTCGCATGGAAGTTGGTTATTACAAATTGGGCAATGGGCAATGGGCAATTTGAGGAGGGGGAAAGGGGAAAGCGGAAAGGGAAGGGGAAAGGGGAAAAAATATTCCCGGAGTGATTTAAATAACTTTTTATTTCCATACCTTTACCCTTTACCCCTTAACCTTTTCCCCTCTTAAAATCCCCCCAGTCCCCAGTCCCTAGTAGCCAATAGGTCAATACCTGAGTAATATTATCGACATACTAGCCGTTGTCGGAGTATAAAAAATTAATCTTGGTTGTAAGGAGTGCTATAAATTGATTTCCCCCCTTGTGTTTCCTAACAATCGTAAAGCAGATATGCTGTCACCCAAGGCGATCGCTTTTGACTACAAACCAGATTCTTGCCTGAAATTAGCAATACTTTTGGTTGTTCGTTCTTCTATTTTTTGTTTTACCCTTAGCCTAGGCGTGTTAACTACAGCATTGTTGGGTATTACCGACACCGCCATAGCTCAACCATTTGCACCAAATCAGATGCTTATGGGTGAAAAAACAATGTCTCAGGTTAATGTGCTGTTTGTCAACCCAAGTGTCGGAAATGACAAACTAGGCAATGGTGGTGAACGCGCACCTTTGAAAACAATTACCCAAGCGCTGCAACAAGCCAAACCCAATACTGTAATTATCCTCTCTAGAGGTACTTACAGCACCCAAACCGGAGAGGTATTTCCTTTAATCCTCAAAACAGGAGTGTCAATTCAAGGAGATTCGCAAAATCTAGGACGCGAAATTGAAATTCAGGGGGGTGGTGATTACCTCAGTCGCAGCTTTGGCGGACAAAATGCCACAATTGTCGGAGCAAACCAAGCGCGATTAACGGGAGTGACAGTGAGGAACCCCAATCGTCGTGGTTACGGCTTGTGGATTGAATCGAGCAATCCTATAATCGTCGAAAATACTTTTACTGGCAGTACACAAGATGGCATTTCTGTCAATGGAAACAGTGCGCCCATTATTAGCAAAAATTATTTTTATCGCAATGGAGCAAATGGAATCACCATTAATGGTAATTCTCATCCAGAAGTGCGAGAAAATGTCTTTGAAGAAACGGGTTTTGGGATTAATATTGCCAAAAATGCGACGCCAATGGTGGTAGGCAATGAAATTAAGGGCAACAGAGCCGGAATTATTGTCCAGGCGAATGCTCGCCCGATTTTACGGAATAATGTAATTGAGGGCAGTAGAGAAGATGGGTTAGTCGCGATCGCACAAGCAATGCCAGATTTAGGTAACGCAGGAGAAGCCGGTGGTAATCAATTTCGCAATAATGCTCGTTATGACATTAACGCGCTTGCGGCAAAACAAGTAATTTCCGCTGTTGGGAATAACTTGGGAAGCGATCGCATCGCCGGTAAGATAGATATGCAAGGTGGAAGTGCCATCGCTTCATTACCCAACAATCTGGCACCATCAACTTCAGCAAATCGAGAAATCACCTTCAATGCACCATCTATATCGCAAACTCCTAAATTAAGAACCTCATCACCCAGAACCAATATCCCTTCAACAGGATTGAATCCGCAATTACTGCCGCTACAAAGCGTTAATTCTCCGCTTTCCGTGACTTCTAAAAATCAACAGCAACCCATTTCTAGAATTGCCACCTTTCCTACTCCTAGCAGCTTACCAGGGTATCGAGAATCAGTTTCTGCCCCATCGACCATGACAAATAATGCAGTGGTGCCACAGTTGAATTATGTGCGAGTTGATCCCAACACAATTGAGTTTAACGCACCGCAATCTGTCGGAGATATGCGAAACCTGAGGGCACCTGAAAACCCAACAACAATGTATCGCAGTCAATCGCCTTTGTCTATGGGCGTTACCCAAACCGGTTTACGTTATCGGGTAATAGTGGAAATAGCAAATCAAAGCGAGCAAGACTTAGTGCGATCTATTGCCCCTGGTGCTTTCGCTACGGTTTGGCAAGGTAGGGGAGTCATGCAAGCAGGAATTTTTAGCAGTCGCTATAACGCAAACGAAGTACTGAAACTTATTAACAGAAACGGTTTGAGAGGAGTGATTTCACCGACGAATTAAGTTTGTATTATTGTTTGAGCGATGTCTTGCGACAAGACGAAGAAGCGTCTACGCTGCTTCACAAAACTTGGCTAAACTTCTTCAAGTCTCACCATTAAACTAGAAATTAATCCTAGAGGGTCTGCTTCCTGCTTCCTGCTTCATCCAAGGTAGACGGCTACTTCTTGTCCACAGGCGTTAAGTTTCGGTCAAGCCAACCGTACTTTATTTTTAGGGGCATTCTCAAGGTTGATAGAAGCATTTTCATCACGGTCTTGAGAATGCTTGCAAACCTTACAATCAAATATTCGGTCTGATAACTTCATATCTTGGATAGAATTACACTTAGAACAAGTTTTAGAGCTTGGATACCATCGGTCTACAAGTTCTACCTTTGTTCCAAAGTGAGCCTGCTTATAAATAAACTGACGACGAATTTCGTAAAAGCAGTTGTTACTTATAGCATTGGCTAACTTGTGGTTAGCAATCATTCCTCTAACATTAAGATCCTCGATCCGAATTATGTAAGCTTTCCGACTTAAAGAAGTCGTCATTTTCTGCGTTGTATCTTGTCTTATATTTGCGATACGCGCATTCAATTTAGCCACTTTCAGATAGAAATTACGAGGGTTCTTTGATGCAACAATCTTCAGTTTCTTATTTCCTAAGACTTTATTGCGATTACGCCATTGAATCTTACCGAGCTTGGTTTTCGCCCTCTTGGTAGAAACAGGCATCTCGTATTTTGATCCGTCCGTTGCTGTTGCTAAACATTTTACGCCCAAATCCACCCCAATCTTTTCAATTGGGTGAATGATAGGCGGAAGTTTTTCAGCATCCAAAACGAAAGAAACGAACCACTTATCGGCAGTTCTTGAAACTGTAAAAGTTTGAGAACTACACATAAAGTTGATTCGTTCTTTAATTCTGAATGTTTTCATCCCAGGTAAATTAATTCGCTTACCTGGAGAGATCACAACTCGATTGGTAAAGGGTAAAGCAGGTTTACATGAATCTGGGTAAATACCAGAGGTTTTGTAAACAGTAAAGGAATCACCCATATGTTTTGATTTTTTATTTGGGAAGCCCGACTTCCCTTCACGCCATCTCGAAAAAGCCTTTTTTAAATCAATGAATGCTGACTGATAAACAGTGGATGGATATGATTTCATCCATGCGTATTCAGGTTTTTGCATTGTGATTTGGGTAAATACTTTCTTGATGACATCAATTCTTTTGGAGTCAGAGGCTTTTAGATTTTCGAGACTCCAAGAATTCGTGAGCAAGTCCAACCCAAAGTTGTAGACAAATCGCTTAAACCCAGCTAGCCCGCGCATCAAGGAGGTTTCAACTTTATTTAGTTTTAATTCTCGCTTGATGGCATACATATTTCTATATCGGATCTTTCTATTAGTGTACCAATATCTGAAAAATAATATCTGAAAAATAAAACAATGCCTTTTGAGAAAAATCACAAGCTTGGTTTTTTACCTAGAGGAAGCGAACCTTTACACCGTAAACCGTTGACAATAAAGGTGCGCCTTGGAATTCGTGCCAAAATTATGGCAATACCAGATTGGCAGTCACAGTTGAGAGAAGTTATTGAACTATGGTTGGAAAGTAAAGCTGACCTTGATGATCAGACTTGAACAAGTTTAGACAAGAATTTATTGATTTAATCTAGCTCTTTTTTCGTGATTCTTAATAAAATTGAGAAACAGGCGATCGCTCCTTTTTTATACTCTCCTCTCACAAGCGTGTATGTCCTAAAATTGAAAAAACTGATAGCTGTGCGGTAAATATGGACAGAATATCAATTAACTCTCAAATCCACTTCGGTAAGCCTTGCATAGCAGGTACGCGCATCACTGTGCAAAGTATTCTTGAACTGCTCAATGAAGGGCTTTCTTTTAAAGAAATTATTCAAGATTACTATCCCAATCTCCAAGTTGAGGACATTCAAGCTTGTTTACAGTATGCCATTGCACTCTTTGCGGCTGAAGACATTCATTTGGCATCAGCTTAGTACAGAAGAGCATTAATTCATAACGAAAATTTATCACAAAAACTCTGCGTCACTTTGCGCTTACCTCCGTGTTCCTCTGCGTTAAAAGCGGAAAACTTTATCGGATACAGGATTTGTGTTAGTAGAATAGCGCCGATGGTTAAAAGCGATTTATAAGAAAGCATAAAGTAACTTTGTATAAACCGGAAATTAATTTAAATGAGCTAGATAACAGGTATTTTAGTATGCTATCCGCTTGTTTGGCTAGTGGAATACCAGAATAGGCTCTCTGTCTTTTCTACATACAGCAGATTGCGCTTTAAAATACACCTAGAGACGTAGCAGTGCTACGTCTCTACAAGGTTTTCGGTTTTATATATGTACTTCCTAAGCCTGAAATCTGCTGTAGACATGAAACTTGAGGATGCCAAAAAGTTAATCGACGCGCTTCGGGGCAACCTCAAGAGAATTAAAGGTTATTCTAGAATTAGTTTTTTAATTGATAAGATATAAAGACTTTCTTTAACTATTTTCAACCCTCCATTTCTTTTTGGGTGTGACGTCCTTAGGGCTTTTCACTCCTCATTGCTTTGAGTTTTGATGTGAACAACTCAGAGCGATCGCTTTTTTCTGGGGTGAATTGTCCAATTGGTGGATGATTGGTAGCAGGTAAACACAATGCCTGTTGATTCAAATGAGATGTTTGGTTGACAAAACTGAGGTTTAATGCATAAGTCCGATGACACCCAAGGGTATATTTAGACACTCCACTTGTGGAAGATGGCAAAACGTTTTCCGTTTCTATATTTTCGCGTGTTTGATGATGTGAGATTGGCTTTTCTTCACTCATCACTTGTATCGGCTGAGTATTGTTGCCCCTACTATACCTATTCGCGATCGCTAAATTGTCAGTTAGAGAATTTCCGGTTGGTGGTAATTCAGTATTCTCAGATAAAAACGGTGAAGTTAGTGAAGTTAAGCTTTCGGGAAATTTGCTGCAAATCAAGCGTTCAAATTCCATATTGAAATGAAAAATTGCCTGTCCGCGTCGCTGCCAAAATGTTAAAAGTTGTTGAACTGAAAACGCTTTGTAACGACCTTGATACAGTGCTTCAATCACTGCTAAATGTAGCCAATTAAGTGGGTACTGAGTTTGCCAACGGTTAACTAACTCACTGGCACTGTACCCACTGAGGTCAAAACTATAGTGAATTAATAAGGCGGCTGTCAAGTCGAGCCACTCATGTGTCGGGGTTTGGGAATCACCCTTCATATACGCCCCCTCAAGGCGTTGAGCGCTGTGCCGCCCGGTTGAGCGATGTGTTGTGGTAGAGGTGTCCAGGGTTGTTGTGAACATCTGGCTATCAGCTTCTGGCAATAGGTATAAATTTTCAACCCATGCATATAGCCTAAAAGTGCTTTTAGCTATAGGGGAAGTTACCAAGTGCTTTTAAGGTTATAGGAAGTGTTTTTTATTCTACTTGCCAAATGCCTTCATTTGAAAGGATATACGGTGATTTTATTGGAGAAGATTTTTTGATAGCGACTAATGCTTGGTAAACCATTGCTGCTACTTCGGCTCGTGTGGCAAAGCGAGAAGGCTCGATTTGCCTGGGGTTTGGGTAATTAACTACGATTTTTTGTTGTGTGGCAGTTGCAACTGCTGTGCGGGCATAATCAAGAATCGTATTACGGTCACTGTAGCAGAGTAAGGCATCTGATTGTGCCGGTGGCAGCTTTAGTCCGTTAACTAGAGAGACAATTACTTGTAGTCGCTGGACATTTTGATTAGGGCTGAAAGTGCGATCGCTTTTTCCACCCACAAAACCACCCATAGCGGCAATTTGAATTGCATTATAAGCCCAAAAGTCCTTGGGGACGTCAACAAAAGCCGGTGCTGGGTATCTGGGAGTGGGATTAAATGCTGCGGCTACTAAAGCTGCATAATCGGCACGAGTCATGGGGTTATCTGGGGCAAAAGTCCCATCAGGATAGCTGTTAATCAAATTCTTGTTTGCCAATGCTTCCACAAAATCCGCTGCCCAATGTCCTGCCAAATCGGAAACAAGAGCGATAAACTCGACTAATCCCTTTACCTGAGCCGGATTTAACTGATTACCTACTAATATTAGTTTTTCTGATGTAGCATTATTTAAATCAAATTGACCGTTATCGCAAAAAATATTGTCACCATTATCTTCTTTAATACCTAAATTTGGATTTGCATTCCCGTTGACTAAAAGTCCACCTTGGGTATTATTGGCAATGAGATTTTGACGTAGCACGGGTTGCGCTTGTCTGGAGAGAGCGATCGCTGTACCATTTTCTATTAGTTTGTTCTTTACAAGCATTGGGGCAGCTGAGTCACTAATCGCGATGCCAATAATGTTTTTTTGAAAAATATTCCGCACCACTTCCCCTTTGCTATTACCTGCCATCACCAAGCCACTGACAGTGTTTTCCACAAAGACATTATCTAAAATTGCAGGTTTAGCACTCCCCGTCACAAACAAAGCTTCCCGACCACATTTGGTAAAAGTATTATTAACCAAAGAGGGTGCGGTGGATTCAATCCAAACACCAGTGCCTTTTGCGGCTGTATTCGTCACAGTCACACCCATGACAGTCGCTTCACCTAGCAATAGCAGGGTGATATTTTGCCATCCAAAGCTTTGGCTTTGATATGCACCACTCCCCGAAATCACAATTCCTCGACCTTTAGTCCCTTCGTTACCCACCACCAACACACCATCGGGGATGAATAGCGGAAACACCTCTCGATTCAGAGAATTGTAATTTCCCTCCGCCAGTTGAATAATTGTAGATTTTGTGCTTACTTTTAAAGCACGGCTAATGGTTTTAAACGGACTGAACTTGGAGGAACCTGGATTTTTATCATTCCCAGTCGCAGGATTAACGTAAAGTGTTTTAACGACAGTCGAGTTCACCATATAGTTAGTAGTCAAGGGTTAACAGTCAAGGGTCAACAGTCAAGGGTCAACAGTCAAGGGTCAACAGTCAAGGGTCAACAGTCAAGGGTCAACAGTCAAGGGTCAAGCTCGGAGTTTGGTGTTCGGAACTCGGAGTTTGGTGTTCGGAACTCGGAGTTTGGTGTTCGGAACTCGGAGTGTCGTGTTCGGAACTCGGAGTTTGGTACTTATAAAGCTTAAATTCTCCTTTCATCCCCCACTGTGACACTCCCCCACTTTTTTAATCTCCTTAAAATCCGCTGCATTTTGAAAATATTGCTTTAATATCTTTTAATGCCCTATCAGCAATCAGGCGAATTTAACGATGATTTCAGTTGATGGTCTGAGTAAAATATACGGCTCAACGACAGCAATAACTGATGTTACTTTTGACGTAGAGGAAGGTGAGATTTTAGGGTTCTTGGGACCCAATGGTGCTGGTAAAACTACAACTATGCGGATTTTAGCTGGTTATTTACCTGCGACAAATGGCACAGTGAGAATTGCTGGTTACGATGTCCATGAAAATTCTCTCTTAGTACGGCAACGAATTGGCTATTTACCGGAAACACCACCGTTATATCCAGAGATGACGGTTGAAGGCTTTTTGTATTTTGTGACGCGGATTAAGGGGGTACCGGCAGGAGATCGTACACTAAAGGTAAAAGCAGCGATTCAGCGTTGTAACTTAGAAGATAAGAGTAATGTAATTATTCGTAAGCTTTCTAAGGGATATCGTCAAAGAGTTGGCATTGCTCAGGCGATCGTCCACGATCCACCAGCTATCATTTTAGATGAACCTACTGTTGGTCTTGATCCTCGGCAAATCATTGAAGTGCGGAATTTAATTAAAAGTCTCGCGGGTACTCACACAATTATTCTTTCTACGCACATTTTGCCAGAAGTGAGCATGACCTGTAACCGCGTAGCCATCATTAATCGGGGGAAAATAGTAGCAACTAATACTCCAGAACATTTGATGACGCAGTTGACAGGTGGTTCTGGATATGAATTGGAAATTTCCGGAGAAGCTGCGTTAGCCAAACAGGTATTGCAGAACTTACCTGGTGTCAGTTTGGTAGAGTCGATGCCGAGCGGAATGCATGGTCATACCCCAATTGAGGATAACCGAGCTTATTTGCGGGTTATATCGCAACCAGGAAGCGAACCAGGACAGGAAATTGTCATGGCATTGGTGCGTGGGGGATTTGGTTTATATGAAATGCGACGTGTCAGCGCTACTTTAGAGGATGTCTTCTTGGAACTGACAACAGAAGAAAAAAATTTGCCATCTGAGTTAGACGACTCTGAAGCTAAACAAGGAGAAGTAGCGTAAATGGGTGTAGTGCTGAGTAATATTATTGCCATTTATCGCCGCGAGTTACAAAGTTATTTTGTATCGCCTTTAGCTTATGCGATCGCGAGTATTTTTTGGCTATTGTCTGGATTGTTCTTAGTTTTGATTTTGCTCGGACCTGGAGGTATCTTACCAACAGTTGCGGCATACGATTTACAAGGGCAACAAGTCGGGGTGCCAGTACCACCAATTGATGTTCCCTACGAATTTGTCAGGGCATTTTTAGATCGTATGGGATGGCTGTTGCTGTTTGTGCTGCCAATTCTTTCAATGGGACTGTATGCAGAAGAACGCAAACGCGGTACTTTGGAACTTTTAGCGACATCCCCAGTAACCAATTGGGCAGTAGCTATAGGCAAGTTATTGGGAGTGCTGACATTTTTTACAACAATGGTAGCACCACTGCTGGGGTTTGAAGCGATCGCTTTAAGTGGATCAACTCCACCAATATCACCAACAATTCCCTTATTGGGTCATCTAGCATTAATCTTACTAGCAGCGGCAATATTATCTATAGGGATGTTTATTTCCTCCTTAACAGACAGCACAATTCTATCTGCTGTCCTCACATTTGCAGTGATTTTATTGCTGTTGTTCTTAGACTTAATCGCCAAAAATGTTGGTGGTTTTGCCGGAGAAGCTTTAGGTCATCTATCCTTACTCAAACATTACAGCACTCTGGTACAAGGAATTTTCGATACCAGCAGCTTGATATTATTTGCTAGTTACATTGTTTTAGGCATCTTCCTCACAGCACAATCAATTGATGCATTGCGATTTCAACGTAATTAGTTAGGAGTTAAAAGTTAGTAGGCGCGGTAGAGACGTTCCGGCGGAACGTCTGTACGAAAGTTAGGAGTTAAAAGTAATAAGTTTCGTAGTGAGCGGTTTACCGCTCAAAAGTATCAAGGGAATAGAAGCGTTTAATACATTGAGTCCGCGTTTATTTACACTCATTTTTTTTAGAAGATTGTTTAACACCTAACAACTAACAAATAAAAAAGAATAATTATGAAGAGCATCGCAAAACAAACACTTTGGAAATATCTATTTTGGTTCGGTCCTTTTTTGCTTTTTGCCGGCTTAACAGCGGGGTTAGTATCCCAAAAGTGGGGAGCAATTCCATTAGCATTTTTGATTGCGGGAATTGTCATTATTGGCTTTTGGTTTATCTGGCAAACTCAACGAACTAACTGGTGGGGACGTCGTTCTACCCAAGCTGGTACAAATGCTTTGGTTGCGACTATTGCAGTATTGGCAATTTTGGGTTTTATTAATTTCTTAGGCACTCGCTATCACCTACGAACAGATTTAACTGATACTCAGTTATTTACCCTGGCGCCGCAATCACGAGAATTGGTACACTCTTTACAAAAGCCTGCAAAGGTATGGGTGTTTGATGTTAATCGAAATCCCCAAGATTTGGAATTACTGGAAAATTATCGCCGACAAAGTTCAAATTTTAAGTTTGAATTTGTCGATCCACAAGTAAGACCAGGATTAGCAGATAAATTTGGTGTGAAAGATTATGGAGAAGTTTATCTAGAATCTCAGGATAGACGACAGTTAGTCCAAGTGGTGAATCCGAACGAACGTCTGTCAGAAATTCGCTTAACTAATCGCTTGCAACAAATCAATAGCACAACCACAGCTAAAGTTTACTTCCTTCAAGGTCACGGTGAACGTCAACTTGCAACCGGTGAAGGTGCAATTTCCCAAGGAATTCAAGCGTTAAATGACAAAAATTTCACCACATCACCACTAAATCTGGCAGAAAAGTCAGCAGTTCCTGATGATGCAGCTGTGGTAGTTGTAGCAGGTGCGAAAAAAGCTTTGTTTGATAACGAAGTAAAAGCTTTGCAAAGCTATCTCAATCGAGGTGGTAACTTGCTGTTGATGATCGATCCAAATACTGACTCTAAACTTGATAGTTTACTACAAGAGTGGGGCGTGCGTCTTGATAATCGTTTAGCGGTGGATGTTTCTAACAACGTTGGGCTTGGTCCTGCGGTTGCTTTAGTGACAGAATATGGACAACATCCAATTACTAAAGATTTCGGTAATGGCATTTCGCTTTATCCCTTTGCTCGTCCTTTAGAAGTTACCCCAATGTCTGGTGTTGAGTCTACCACGTTGATGGTAACTAAACCGTATCCCAACAGTTGGGCAGAAAGCGACTTGCAAAGCGAAAATTTGCAGTTTAATGAAGGAAGCGATCGCAAAGGTCCATTAACTTTAGGTGTAGCATTAAAACGCAAACTATCAGCCAAACCAGCCGCTCAACCTACCTCCCCAACTTCCACCGAATCACGCTTAGTAGTGTTAGGAAATTCCGATTTCGCTACCGATGGTTTGTTTCAACAACAGTTAAACGGAGACGTATTTCTCAACTCAGTTACTTGGTTGAGTCAGCAAGATCAGCAACCTCTTTCGATTCGTCCCAAAGAAGTCAAAAACCGCCGTATTAACATCACGGGGATGCAGGCAAACCTTTTAGCATTATCGTCTTTGCTAATATTACCTGTGATTGGGTTAGCTTTCTCTGGTGTTCTTTGGTGGAAGCGACGTTAATGGTTAGTGGATGGTGGATAGTGGAAAATCTTAACAACTATAATTCTGAGAATCCTTCTAGAGCAAGCATTTGAAGAGATTAATATTGATTAGTTAAGTAACTGAGTTGCTTAACTGACTTACTTAACTCAAATAAATTGTGCTTTCACTTTCAGTATTAATTTAATGGAAGCTTTACCCGATAATTGGGCAGATATTCAACCTGATACTGTATATTTTTCAATCAGTGGTCTGCTAGTTTCATTCGCAAGTGAACAAATAAAACTGGGATTAAAATATGATCAGAAAGGAAAACATTTAAAAGCCATTGAAAAAGGGCAAGTCCCCTCTCGCGGTAATGTTGGGTTGGTGACTTCCCAAGAATCAGGCTACGATTTGAAATCTAAAGTCTTAGGTAAAGGTGGCGATCGCCGATTTCATGCAAAATTCGTTGATGGTATATTACACTTCCCTGGTTTTGTAACAGAACATTAAACCCGCATAACTATGACAAGACTCGAATTAAAAAATCATCAAGTTTGGCGAGATTTAACTGAAATATTAGAAAGTTTAGATGCCAATATTCTTGTTCAAGAACATCTTGATCAATGTGATTATCAAGTGTGCGGTTACTGGGATGAACAAGATGAATATTATGAAACAATTACGTTGCCTCGTACCCTAGAAGCCGAATTAGTTAGCAGTTCTATTGGCGTTACTCACAAAGAACGTTTTTTACAACTAAAGTTTTCACTCATAGCTGATGCTGTTGATCATACAAAAACTGCAAGTAGTAAAGCTCAAAAACTTGGTGAATTGGTTCTTATTTATAATGAAAATCTAGAATTTGTTGATGAGAATTGGCTTTTAGATGTCGATTCTCTAATCAAATAGGATTCCTATATCAACCAACAACTAACAAATGATGAAATTGCCACGAACGACTTTAATTTTGATATTGCTAGCGCTGGTTAGTGGTACTTTTGTTTACTTCTATGAAATTAAAGGGGCGCCTCAACGAGAGGAAGTAAAGGAGAAAAAACAGCAAATTTTCTCTTTTGCCGCAGATGATGTGCAGTCTTTGACGGTAAAGACGGAAAATGTGACTTTAAATCTGGAACGTAATAATGCTGGTGATACAAAATGGTTGATAAAATCTCCTACAGCGGTTCCAGCAAACGATGCGATTGTTTCTTATTTGATGGATTTGCTAGTGAAGGGTAAGAGCGATCGCACTTTATCAATTCCACCTAACCAGCTTGCGGATTTTGGTTTAAATCCACCCCAGGCAACTATCAATATAAACCTGAAAAATCAGAAAACTCATCAATTAACTTTAGGTAAATCTGATTTTAACCGCCGTTTCTTGTATGCTCAAATCGATCCCACTCCTAAACCAGATGGTAATATCAATGTGCTATTGGTATCCACTGATTTTGAAAATGCAGTCAAGCGGCAGCTTTCAGAGTGGCAACAACCTGGAGATAAAAAATAAACAATGATTAATAATTAAGCAATTAAAATTCCGCTTTGCAGTAGTTCATAGCTTTAATCATCATAAAGTTTAGCGTTTGACTGGTTAATTAGTAAATCAATAACCTCTTTGTGTTTTTTATGAAACTTTAATAGTTCCAAATAAGCAAATGGCACTACTACTATCCATAAAATACTAGCTATTACCAAAATTACACCAGAAAATAAACGTTGGTCTAAATTCATCTGTTCATCTTCTAAAAAAAAATGCAGCCATTCTGTAAAGAAACAGTAAGCCATCACCAGGTAAAGAAGAATTCCCAAATAAATAAGAAATGTGTGCAGCATATTGCTTCCATAAGTTACTAGTGAATGAACCATTTGTATCGTAGTTTCGTTTTTCTTAGGTGGCAGCAATTCCCTAATTATTTCGTATTTAGTTACAATTTTGTATTATATTATACTAAAATTGCTGCGAATTATATTTTATACTACCTGAAATCATGTCGAATTTTTAACCTTTTTGTTCCTGTCTACACTGATGTATGTACATAGGTGAAAAGTTTATAAAATCAAAAGTTAAAGAATTACTAACTCAACTTAGCAATTCTCATTGATGATGTCAATCTTAATACTATACATTTTTACGGTTTCAGCCTTGTGCGCCCAGGTTAAAAGGCTCAATACGAGGCAAATTTGCACACCATAATAGTATTTTTATCTGGTTTTTTTACTTAAAAAGAATTATTGTTTACCTAAAAACTAGCTTGGCTGAAGTTTATTTAAGTAATATTTTTTGAAAAATAAAATTAACATAATTTAATTGTTTTCCGACAATGCTTTAAATCAGATTAAAATGAATTCGCTCACGCAATAGCTGTATAAAGTTACTTTGCTCATGGTGATTTTACTTAAATGAGCTAAAATTTGACATTATCAGCCTTTATCCTCTGGGTCAGCGCGAATCAATTCAGCGATAAAAGCGACGATCGCAGATACTAAAATTAAGATGACGCTCAGAGCGTTAATATCTGGCTTAACTCCAGTTCTGATGCGGCTAAAAATTTCCATTGGCAGTGTGTTGGAACCACTACCGGCGGTAAAACTGGCGATGAGAAAGTCATCTAAGCTGAGTACAAAGGCAAGCAGACAACCGGCGATAATTCCAGGCATTAGTTGAGGTAGCAATACTTGGATGAAGGCTTGCATCGGTGTGGCTCCTAAATCAAGTGCGGCTTCTTCTAGGTGAGGATCTATGTTGGTAAGTCGCGATGAAACTACAAGCGCAACGTATGCTAGACAGAAGACGACATGAGCGGCAATAATTGTCCACAAACTTAAGGGGATGGCAAAGGCTGCTAAAAAAACTAGGGTAGCTACAGCGATCGCAATATCGGGAATAATTAATGGTAGGTAAGAAATTCCTCTATACAATGCCTTTCCCGGAAACTGGTAACGCGCTATCCCTACCGCCATCAAGGTTCCCAGCACTGCTGCTATACTCACGGCACTACAAGCAACTATTAAACTGTTTTTGAGAGCTGATAATATACGTTCATCACTCAATAGTTTGGCATACCAATCAAGGGTGAATCCTTGCCAACTTGCACTGTAAGGCGAGGAGTTGAAGCTATAAAAGGCAAGTACCAAAATTGGTAGATACATCACCACAAACATTAGTAGTGAGAAAACCGCTTGCCATGCGACACGCGGTTTTTTTGGGGATGAATATATATTCACGTTTATTTTAAGCTAGTTCTTCCTTATCAAAATCTAGCATATCATTTTTCATGTCAATAGTCAATATAATATCTTCTTTATTTCTCGCCATGTCTTGCGACAAGCCGAGGAAGCGCGTCTACCCTTCTGCCTAAGGATGAAGTACAAATAGACAACCGATGTGGAAGTTAAATATGCGTTGTCCAGAACCCCTACAAGAGTTAGCAGTGCTACGTTTCTACATTCATTTTCACTTCTTGTGTCTAATAGACATCGACGGAATTGAAATATGTGTTGCCCCAAACCCTTGATTAGACTATTCTGTGCTACGTCTCTACATTGTTTTCACTTCTTGTGTCTAATGTGTACTTTGAAAAAACACTGAATTTTCAAAAAAAAGAAAACCCGGCGTTGCTGATTTGAAATATGAATTTTAAATTTTGACGGATGATTCTAACATTAAAACCCGCCTTTGTAGAGACGTTCCGCCGGAACGTCTCTAGC
This sequence comes from Tolypothrix brevis GSE-NOS-MK-07-07A, assembly GCA_019358985.1. Classification (GTDB taxonomy): domain Bacteria; phylum Cyanobacteriota; class Cyanobacteriia; order Cyanobacteriales; family Nostocaceae; genus Hassallia; species Hassallia brevis. Next base: position 48,945 of record JAHHIJ010000011.1, read on the forward strand.
AATAATTAGGAATTTCATATTAATATTCAGCAACGCCGAAAACCCAGTGTTATTTTTAAGTTACTTACATGAGTAGATTAACTCCAAACCAGTAGAGAATAAGAACTGAAACAGCGCTTAACCACAAAATTCCTTTGTTCGTATACCAATTCTTGTTCATTGAATTTTTCCTAGTTGATCAAATTTGGTTTAATATGCGCTTTCAAGACGCTAATTGAGCAACCATTATTTATTTATTTGGTTGTTAATACTATTTTAGCGATCGCCAAAAGATTGTGGCGAGCAAAGGAATAATTAAATGGTATATCTCTTCAGACACAGAATAATCCCAGTTTGCTTAGTAAACCTCACTTTCCCTCTCTCAAGAGATAGTCATTTCCTTCCTTCCGGTAGACAGAAATTATCGATATTTGTACATATAATTGAAAATAAATTATTGTATTGTAATAGTTTGTTTTCAAACTTAATTATGATGGGGAATGCATCTATCGAAAATACCCTAAGTAAGAAAGCAAGCCTTTTAAATGCAAGTCTTATTAATCTGGAGGTTTGTAATGCGGATTGCTCAGGTAGCCCCACTATGGGAAAGAGTACCACCCCCCGCTTACGGGGGTATCGAGTTAGTAGTAGGGTTACTGACTGATGAATTAGTCCGACGAGGACATGAAGTAACGCTATTTGCATCGGGTGATTCTATCAGTTTGGCAAAGCTAGAATCAGTTCATCCGAGTGCTTTACGACTCGATCCGACTATCAAGGAGCATGGTGTTTACGAGTTAATGAATTTAAGTTCGGTATATGATCGGGCAGAAGATTTTGATATCATTCACTCCCATATGGGCTTTGGGGCATTGCCTTACGCTAAGTTGGTAAAAACTCCTACGGTTCATACGTTGCATGGTGTTTTTACACCTGACAACGAAAAAATGTTTAAACACGCTAAACAACAACCATACATCACCATTTCTGAGGCACAACGGGAACCGAGGTTAGACCTTAACTGTGTAGCGACTGTTTACAATGGAATTGATGTTAGCAGTTATAAGTTTCACCCTCAACCGGAAGATGAGCCTTACTTAGCCTTTTTGGGTAGGATGTCGCCAGAAAAAGGACCGCACTTAGCAATAGAAGTTGCTCTCAAAACTGGTTGGCGTTTGAAAATAGCTGGTAAGGTGGATGTTGTTGATGTGGAATACTATGAAAAGGAAATTAAGCCGCACATCGACGGTAAGCAAATTGAATATTTGGGTGAAGCAAATCATGAGCAAAAAAATGCTTTAATGGGTGGTGCTGTAGCAACGTTGTTCCCCATTACTTGGCGAGAACCATTTGGGTTGGTGATGGTAGAATCAATGGCAGCAGGGACACCAGTTATCGCGATGAAACTAGGGTCTACAAAAGAAGTAATTGACCACGGGAAAACGGGTTTTTTGTGCGATAATATTGAAGAATTCGTTAGTGCGATCGCTCGGGTGGGAGAATTAAACCGACGTGTTTGTCGGGAGTATGTCTCGAAGCGTTTCAGCTTGCAAGCAATGACCGATGGCTATGAAGCTGTTTATCGACAACTTATGGCAGATAAATTTTCTCAGCGCAATGGACATTTCCGTAATGCGGTAACTTTAGCCAAAAGCGGCATTTAGCCTTTTTTGGCTTTGATGTAGTGTCAGGCGATCGCCATTTTTTGATCAAGCTTTGGTATGATATTTTAGGCGATCGCTATTCCAAATCTCTAATTTAGACATACATAAACTCAAATGCGATCGCTGTTATTCAGGTTCCCAATAACCGATTAATCGAAAATCGTTACGGCAGTAAAAGCATTGAAGCGATCGCTCTGACGGGTTATGCTGGAGAAAGCGATCGTGATCGAGCATTTGCCGCAGGTTTTCAAAAGCACCTCGCAAAGCCAGTAAAACCGTCGGAATTACTAGTAGTCTGTCAAGAACTAATTGACGAATAAATTTTCTGTAGAGACGGCGATTTATCGCGTCTCTCTAACCGTCATAATGAATTTGACAGACCACTAGCTTTGATTATAGATTTGCTTGAGTAATGGGGAATGGGGAAAAATTTCTCTCTTTCTCTAAGTTAACAGTGGGGAAATTGTGCCACAAGAAATTAAAACGTATCAAATTGTGCTAGATACCAATGTCCTATTTGCAGGTTTGCGCTCCCAACGTGGCGCATCCTATAAACTATTAACTATACTCAATGATATCCGTTGGCAATTAAATATTTCTACCGCGCTATTATTCGAGTATGAAGAAATCCTTAAACGACAACAAGCGCAGCTAGGCTTAAGTTTAGAAGATATTGACAATGTAATTGAAGCTATTTGTAGTATCGCGAATAAACGTAGTATTTTCTATCTGTGGCGACCAATATTAAACGACCCAGATGATGATTTTTTGTTAGATTTAGCAGTAGAATCTCAAGCCGATTATATCATTACTTACAATCAAAAAGATTTACAACCCGCCAATAAATTTGGTATCAAAGTAGTAACACCCAAACAGTTCTTACAAGAAATGGGAGAAATAGAATGACTAACTTAAACGTACAAATTCCTGAGTCTTTGTACAAACAAATAAAAGCCCTAGCCACTAAAGAAAATGTGCCAATTGAACAACTTGTAGCAATTGCTTTATCTGCACAAGTCTCAGCATGGACGACCAAAGATTATTTAGAAGAGAAGGGATTACGCGGTAGTTGGCAAAAGTTTCAACAAGTTTTAAAGAAAGTTCCTGACGTAGAACCCGAAGATGACGATAAACTTGATTAATGATTTAGATAAAAAGCTGAAATCTGCAAAACTCATCCTCAAATGAAATTATCAAAGCATGAATGGTAAATTAATCGTATTTGAAGGGGTAGAAGGTTGTGGCAAAACTAGCCAAATCCAACTTTGTCAAGAGTGGTTAAAAAGTCTAGGTGTTTCAGTTGTGGTGACTAGGGAACCTGGGGGAACTCCTTTAGGCTTGGATTTGCGACGCTTGTTGTTAGAAGTAGAGAATAAGAAAATAGCAGATACAACAGAATTATTATTGTATGCTGCTGATCGATCGCAACATGTTGAAGAAGAATTAAAACCGAATCTAGAAAAAGGTAATATTATCTTGTGCGATCGCTATACTGATTCGACTATCGCTTATCAAGGTTATGGTCGCGGTTTAGATATAAATTTAATAAATGTGCTTAATGCGATCGCAACAGGTGGTTTAGAAAGCGATTTAACTTTGTGGCTTGATGTCGATATTGAAGTGGGACTAAGCCGCAAACGCGCTCATAGTCATATTGCTGATAGAATTGAACTGGAAGCGATCGCCTTTCATCGTCGCGTCCAAGAAGGATACGCTCAATTGCAAGCATCCCAAGATAAAATTGTCCGCATAGATGCTAGCCTAAGTAAGGAAGCTGTGCAAAAGATGATTCAAACAACTTTAAGCGATAAGCTCAAGGCTTGGAATTATATCATATCCGCTGAATCAACACTATAAAAACATCGCAATCGTCGTAAAGACGTTCCATCTGGTCGTAAAGACGTTCCGGCGGAACGTCTCTACAATATATTAATTATCATGATTAATGACCCATTCGCGAAACTTATAGGACAACAGCAAGCAGTAGAATTACTGTCTCAAGCTGTGAAACAAAACCGAGTTGCACCGGCTTATTTATTTGTCGGTTCTGAGGGTGTGGGACGCAGTTTAGCAGCGCGGTGCTTTGCACAACTGCTGTTTTCTCATTCTGTAGAAACGAACCGTTTGCGTCAAGAAAATCATCCAGATTTATTCTGGGTGCAGCCAACTTACCAGTATCAAGGACAACGACTAACACCAGAAGAAGCCGCAGAGAAAAAACTGAAGCGGAAAGCACCGCCTATAATTAGGTTAGAGCAAATTCGGGAAGTTACGCAATTTCTGAGCCGTCCGCCGATACTTGCACCAAGAAATGTGGTAGTTTTAGAGCAAGCAGAAACAATGGCGGAAGGTGCGGCAAACGCTTTGCTGAAGACTTTGGAAGAACCAGGACAAGCGACGCTGATTTTAATTGCACCTTCAGTTGAATCTGTGTTGCCAACTTTAGTTTCACGCTGTCAACGCATTCCTTTTTATCGTTTGGATGCAGTGTCTTTGGCTCAGGTTCTCAGGCAAACAGGGCATGAGGAAATTTTACAGCATGAGGCAGTGTTAAGTATAGCATCTGGGAGTCCGGGGGAAGCGATCGCATCTTTTGAGCAATTGCAAGTTATCCCGAATAAGTTACTCGAAGCTTTGACAATAGCCCCTAAAACTTACCGCGATGCTTTACAATTGGCGAAAGAAATTAATGATTTAGATACAGAAGCTCAACTGTGGTTAATCGATTATTTGCAGCAGTCATATTGGCGAAAGTCGCATGAACAAAGTATTATTAACTTGTTAGAAAAAGCGCGTAAATATCTACTTTGTTACGCTCAACCGCGCTTAGTTTGGGAATGTACTTTGATGGCAATGAAAAATTAACACAAATACAAATAAGAGCGTCAGCGTGATTTGAAAACTCGTAGTGAGCAGTTTACTGCTCAATTAAGCGTTGAAACACTTACTACGAATTTCATCGCTATTTTCTCGCAACATTATCCAATTTGGCGCGGATATCTGACCAGTTGGCACCAGCTAAACTTGGTAAAACAATGTGAGCAGCACCAACTCGCTCAACTGGTCCGAGTCCGATTGCCCACATACTTGCTGCTAAAGCTGCTTCAACACCTGCACCTGCATCTTCGACAACTACACATTGCGCTGGTTTAAGTCCTAATTGTTGTGCAGCGAAGAGAAATAAATCGGGTGCTGGTTTGGGTTTTTCGACACTGTAACCGTCAGCGATGGCATCTATTTTACTCGCAATTCCCAATCGTTCGATAACTGGTCGAGCATTTTTACTTGCAGAACCTAAAGCTATTTTAATTCCCGCTTGTCGCAGTTCATCCAAAAAAGGCACAGTTCCAGGCAATAAATCCGCTGGGGAGATGTTTTCAATGGATTCTACATAGTAGCGGTTCTTACGCTCCATCATCTGGTGTATTTCGGCTTCTAAATACTTTTTATGATTTCCGATTATCAGCAGCAACGATTCGCGACGCGACACACCCCGCAAAGCTTCGTTAGCTTCGCGGTTAAAGGGTAAACCTTCTTCATCTGCCAATTTCTGCCAAGCTAAATAGTGAAATTCTGCCGTATCGGTCAGCACACCATCTAAGTCAAAGATGAATCCTCTGATGTCGAGATGGGGGGAGGGAGTGGAAGATGAGGGAGATGAGGAAGATGAGGAAGATGAGGAAGATATTGCTCCCTTATCTCCCTTATCTCCCTTATCCCCTTGTCCCCCACTCCCCGTGCCTCCTTGTCCCCGAATCGGCTCTAAGTCGAATTCGTGAGATTTTCCACGCCATTGAAGCTTAAATTTTAAGCGTGTCCAACCTGGGGGTAGGTGGGGGTTGGCTACGGGTTGATTATCGTGTAGTTGGATACCACCAAAGCCGAAAACTACGGCTTGCCAAACTCCACCAGCACTAGCTCCATGAATTCCCTCAGCTGCGTTGCCGCGCACATCTTCTAAATCTACCATTGCTGCTTGCATAAATCTTTCGTAAGCTTCGGCTGTTTTGCCTAAGTCTGAGGCTAAGATACCGTGAATGGCAGGACCAAGGGATGAACCATAAGTAATGTCTGTGCGAGGTGCGTAGTAATCCCAGTTTTTCTCTAAATTTTCTTGGTTGTAGGGAAATTCCTGTGATTGCCGCATTAAATAAAGGAGCATTAACACATCTGGCTGTTTGAGGACTTGCCGTTTATTGGCGCCTTCGATGGTTAAAATACCTTGCATGGAGCGAGTGCGCGGTTCGTATTCTTGCAAGTTAATATCTTCTAACTTGAAAAATCCTTCGCATTGCTCGATTAACTTGGTTGCTGGGTCGTAGGGAATCCAGATATTTGTAATGATATCTTGCCAGCGCGATCGCCTGCCTGGAGTTAATTTTAATTTATCTTCTAATTCAGTGGCGCGATCGCTGTTATTTTGACGTAGCCAATCTTGAACTATAATGGCTTTTTGCAAATGCCATTGTACCATCCGATTGGTGAAGGCGTTGTTATGGACGAATTCATGATATTCATCGGCGCCTATTACCCCGCGAATTTCGTATTTTTCATCCTTTGTGTTGTACTCAACTCGGCTAGCCCAAAATATGGCGGTGTCTAAAATAATCTCGGCACCGTACTCTTCCATCCACTTGTCGTCACCTGTGGCTTGCCAATAATACCATACGGCGTAGGCGATATCTGCACTGATGTGAATTTCGCGATCGCGGCACCAAATTCGCACGTCTTCACCGTAAGGATCGTTAGGTAATGCCCAACGTGGGGTAACTTCGTCACCAGTATCGGCACTTTCCCAAGCATACATGGCTCCTTTATAGCCGTCATGAGATGCTTTGCGTCTGGCTCCATTTAAGGTGTGGTAGCGGTAAGATAGCAAGTTACGGGCGATGTGCGGCTGGGTGTAAGTAAAAAAGGGCAGTAGAAAAATCTCCGTATCCCAAAATACATGACCGCGATAACCAAATCCTGAAAGTGTTTTCGCGGGGATACTCACTTTATCATCGTATCGAGGAGCGGCGATGAGCATCTGAAAGATATTGTACCGGACTGCGAGTTGCGCTCTACTATCTCCTTCAATTAAAATGTCATTTTGTTGCCAAACTTCATCCCAAGCTTTTTCGTGAGCATCGAGCAACTTGGAGTAAGAAGGCAATTGAGCAAGTTTTTCTTGAGCTGCTGCGATGGGATGCGCTACTTCTCGCGAGGTAAAAACTGTAACTATCTTTTCTAAAGTGACTGTCTGTTGGGCGATGGCGTGGAATTTGGTATTTAAGGTAGGATAACCAGGTGCGCTGGTAACAACCATAGAGGCATCTGCCCCTGATAGTGTCATCCGCGCTGCGAGACTGATTTCGATGCGGGAGTTGCGAGTGCGACGATACAACCAAATTCCGTTGTCTATGTTTCCTTGATCGAGTGCTTCCCAATGGTTGAAGCCTTGATTTTCTGGATAGCCGTTAATGCTACCTTGAATTTCGATTAATCCATCGAAATCGACTGGGGTGATTTGGCAACGCTGGGCTAAGACATGTTGATCAGAATAACTAGCAAAGCGTTGAAAAGTCAAGTCTATGGTTTTTCCGCTGGGACTGCGCCAACGTATTGTCCGACTAATAAGTCCATGACGCAAGTCAAGTTGGCGATCGTAACTTAATATTTCGCCTTGATCCAGACGAAAGCGTTCGCCATCAACAATTACTATCAGTGGTAGCCAGTCGGGGCAATTCACAAGTTCAGTGTAAACTACTGGCACACTGTCGTAAACACCGTGAATTAATGTAGCCGGTGATGCTTGTACATACCCTTCTTCAAAGGTGCCCCGTGTTCCTAAATAACCGTTGCCGATGGTGAAAACTGTTTCTCTGTGGGGAAACTTGTTAAAATCAACTTTGGTTTCGATTAATGTCCAGTCTGTATAAATAAAATCTGGGGAATTAACTGTTGTATCCATTACAACTGCCTTGGTTGAAGGACTATTCAAGAAATTATCAATAAAGAATTTAGGAGTCAGGAGTTGTAAAGACGCAAGGGTATCGCGTCTCTACTTTGCGCTTCCTGACTTCTTATTCAATTTGTTTACCGATGCATATGCTCGTCTAAGATTGCTTCGGCTCTAGGCTTATAAACTAAATGGAATAGAGTTTCCATGTAGCGAAGCAGGGATTCACGATTTTCACGGGATACAAAGTTCCAGAATGTATATATTTTAGCTAACAATAACAACTGATTGCTGTGTAAATGCCAGTTGTAGTTGTTACGAATTCGTTGGATGACCCATTCAGAGATATTATGCCAATATTCGGGATTAGTTTCGCATTGGTCAATAAAGTTCAAGATTCGGGCTGCTGTCCCCTCTAAGTCGGTAGGATTGATCTGAAATTCATTGTCGCGATCGCCGACAATTTCTGCGGCTCCGCCGAATTGAGTGGCGAATGTTGGTAAGCCAGAAATCATCGCTTCGAGAATTGTGAGTCCGAATGCTTCAAAGTGAGCAAAGTGGACAAAAATCCCTTGCCTATCAGCGATCGCTCTATAAGCTTCGGCGAGGTCAACGCTTTTAAGGCGCATTCCCAACCAGCGGATCTTCCCATTTAAATTATACTGCTTAATGATCTCTTGGAGTTTTTCAATTTCTACGGCTTCTGCTTGGTTGGTGGTAGCGGAAGCATCTACGTTGCTGGTAAGGATGATCAAGTTACAACGCGCTTGTAATTCCTGGCTTTTGCCAAAACATTCTGCCAAACCTGCGAGGTTTTTCACTGCTGTCATTGGAGCAACTGCAAGAATTATTCGTTTGTTTGGGTCATCTAATTTACCAAATATGTGGGGATCTTCACGGTCAAATAATAGCTCTTTAACTCGTGCGATCGCGCTTTGATCTCGGTCTTCAACTTGGCTATAGGGAAAGAATATGTTCTCGTTTACTCCGGGTGCAACCATGTTAAATTTAGGACTAAACAAATCAAGTCCATTAATCACATGATACAGTTCCGGCATGGTAAAGCACTTGTAGGACTCATACTGTCCTATACTGTCGGGTGTGCCGACAATTTCTTGGTAGGATGAGGTGACGATAAAATCGGCAGCATTCATGCTAATGATATCGGCGGTATATTGCGCGGAAAAATGATATTGTTTTTCTAAGTCTTGCCAATAAAGGTTGCTAAATAAATGTTTGGGCTTTTCTAAGGAGTGGGCAATGTGACAATGAGTGGCTTTCAGACGACGAGCGAGAAGGAAGGCTACTAAGTTGCCGTCGCTGTAGTTGCCAATAATTAGATTAGGGGTTCCGTTAAATTTAGTTAACAGTTCTTTTTCTGCGTCATTGGCAAATGTTTCTAAATAGGGCCAAATTTCATATTTAGAAATCCAGTTTTGAGTAACTTCGGGATTAAATTCACCGAAAGGAACGCGCAAAATCCAGCCGTTTTCTGTTCCGGAAAGTTTTTCTACGCGCAAGTCGCACTGGGTTTCTTGGCAGTTGGGGATCAGACGGGTAAGAATAATAACTTGGGGTTTAATGTTTAGCAGGTCAAGTCCGGCAAGTTGAATTTCTGCTTGCAGTTTATTTTCTAAGCTGCGAGCTTGTTCTAAGACGTAAACGACTTGACCCATTGTCTCTGGTCTTCCTAAAACGTCTTCTTGACCAACCCATCCGTGTATAGAAACGAGGACGACGCGAAAAATTGCGGGAATCCGGGAAACAAAGGCTTCGAGGATGGGTGGTTCTGGGTTTTCAAAGAGTCGTTCGAGGAGTTCGAGGGTTTCTTTGACGCGAGAAGCGGTGTTTCCCCAACCTGGTTCAAAGCCGATTTGTTGAAATTCTAGGTGAAATTTGTCGTATGATTCGTCAGGTTGGCAGGAGCTAACTAATTTGATTCCTTCCTTGAGTTGTTGAGATAATTCCGAACCTGAATGAATGCGATCGTTAATTAACAACGGGATGCCGTCATATTCGCGTTTTTGTAAAACATCATACAATACATCTAACCAATACTGGCGATCGGTTAATACTTGATTGCATAAATAACGGTTGAGGAATGTTAGACCTTGACCAATGTTTCTCGGATCGCTGACATTTGGTGAACCTTCATAAAAGGGATGGGTATCTATTTCTAGAATGTTTGCTTGGTAACGGTTAACGAAGCGATCGCGCACATCTAACAATGCTTTTGGCTCTTGAGACTCCAAAGTCATGTTTGCCTCAAGTCGCCAAATTTCTTGGCTAGCGATTTTCGGTCGGACAAGAAACCAAGTATTTTCGTCTTCGATAATTATTTCATGGGTGTAGTGAATTAACTTGCCCAAAGAGGAAGAATGGTAAAAATACGCAGGCTTCTGCGACTCTTGACAGTAGTCTGTAAATGCTGAAAGAATTTCATTTCTCAAGAAGTATCGCTTCCCTGAGATATTTAATGCAAAGACCAACTGACGTAAAGCTGTTTTCTCATCACTGTTTAAAACAGCTTGAAATAGTTCATGCATGGCGAATTCCTGAACCTAGCGGTTGTCAACTGAAGGATGAAGTGTGTTCGCATAGTCTAGGAGTGGAGCAGAAGGATAAAGGATGAAGTTAAGACCTTACACATGATTTATCTTTCATAGTTTTTCGTGTCAGATATAATTTCTTGTTTTCAGACTTTATCCTTCATACTTGATACTTCATTAGTACGGTTCCTCAGCTATTTGTTTGATTTTTATATTATAAATGAAAGTCAAAGCTTACCGCTTCTAGCTAAGGTATGAAACTGCTAAAATATATATTTTAGTTGCAATTATTGATTATTTCTTTACAAAAAGGTGAAGTTATATTATGTCCTAATAATTAACATTAATAAAAATATCACAACCCTCGTAGAGACGTTCCGATGGAACGTCTAAACAACTGCAAGTACCGGACATGACATAATTTGAGATCCGATGATATCACCTAAAAAAAATCCCCCGTCAAATGGCGGGGGATTTTAATTATCTACCTACAACACTACTGATGAAAGCTGAATTAACCAAACTTACCAGCAGTAGAGGCAATGAGGAAGGCTGCATAGGTTAAGACATAGCCAACAGTGAAGTGAGCTAAACCAACCACACGACCTTGAACGATGGACATAGCAACGGGCTTGTCTTTCCAGCGAACTAAGTTCGCTAAAGGAGTGCGCTCGTGTGCCCAAACTAAAGTTTCAATCAACTCTTGCCAGTAACCTCTCCAAGAGATGAGGAACATGAAACCGGTAGCCCAAACTAAGTGTCCAAAGAGGAACATCCAAGCCCAGACAGACAGGTTATTCATGCCATAAGGGTTGTATCCGTTAATCAACTGAGCGGAGTTAGCCCACAGGTAATCACGGAACCAGCCCATCAGGTACGTAGAAGACTCATTAAACTGAGCGACGTTGCCCTGCCAGATACCGAGATGTTTCCAGTGCCAGTAGAACGTCACCCAACCAACGGTGTTCAATGACCAGAACAAAGCGAGATAGAACGAATCCCAACCAGAGATATCGCAAGTACCGCCACGACCTGGACCGTCGCAGGGGAAGGCATAGCCGAAGTCCTTTTTATCGGGCATCAGCTTAGAACCACGGGCATCCAAAGCACCTTTGACCAAAATCAAAACAGTGGTGTGGATCGCCAACGCAAAGGCGTGGTGTACTAAGAAGTCACCAGGACCGATGGTTAAGAACAGGGAGTTGGTGCTGTTGTTAATTGCATCCAACCATCCTGGCAACCAGACGTTACCGTAGTTGGGCCAAGCGGTGGAAGCAATGCTATCAGGGTTAGACAGCAAGGTGTTTAAACCATACAGCACTTTCCCGTGAGAAGCTTGGATGAACTGGGCAAATACCGGTTCAATCAAGATTTGTTTCTCAGGAGTTCCAAAAGCTACTACTACGTCGTTGTGTACGTACAAGCTTAAGGTGTGGAAGCCTAAGAAGAGAGACACCCAGCTGAGGTGGGAGATAATCGCTTCTTTGTGCTTCAGCACGCGGTCAAGTACGTTACCTTTGTTTTGTTCTGGGTCGTAGTCACGTACCCAGAAGATGGCGGCGTGAGCAAAAGCACCTGTCATCAAGAATACAGCAATGTATTGGTGATGGGTGTACAGCGCTGCCTGTGTTGTGTAATCCCTAGCGATAAACGCGTAAGGAGGCATGGCGTACATGTGCTGCGCCACCAAGGAGGTGATGGTTCCCAACGCTGCCAAAGCCAAAGACAATTGGAAGTGTAGGGAGTTGTTGATGGTGTCGTACAACCCTTGGTGAGGCAGGTTGAACGGACCTTCAGTTTCGGCACCAAAGAAGTTCTTGGCGTTCATCATCTCTTTGATGCTGTGACCAATACCGAAGTTAGTGCGGTACATGTGACCGGCGATGATGAAGATCACAGCGATCGCTAAGTGGTGATGAGCCATATCGGTCAACCACAGCGATTCAGTCTGAGGATGGAAACCACCCAAGAAAGTCAAAATCGCAGTCCCTGAACCAGTTGATGTACCAAACAAATGCTGTGCTGTGTCGGGGTTAGCAGCATAAACACCCCAGTTACCTGTAAAGAAGGGTGTTAAACCTTCTGGGTGAGGCAGGGTGGATAAAAAGTTATCCCAACCCACGTGCTGTCCGCGAGATTCGGGGATCGCAACGTGAACTAAGTGACCTGTCCAAGCCAAGGAACTAACACCAAACAAACCAGCTAAGTGGTGGTTTAGGCGAGGTTCAGCACTCTTAAACCAAGAGAGGCTGGGACGGAACTTGGGCTGCAAGTGCAACCAACCTGCAAACAGAAATACTGCTGACAATAGGAGGAGGAACACTGAACCCATATATAGGTCATTGTTCGTCCGCATCCCAATGGTGTACCACCAGTGGTAAACACCTGAGTAAGCTATGTTAACTGGATTGCTGGCACCACCTTGGGTAAAAGCTTCGATAGCTGGTTTACCAAAGTGTGGGTCCCAAATCGCATGAGCGATGGGGCGGATATGAAGGGGATCTGTGATCCACTGTTCAAAATTACCTTGCCAAGCGACGTGAAATAAAAGGCTCGAAGCCCATAGGAAAATGATTGCCAAATGACCGAAGTGTGTAGCAAAAATCTTTTGGTAAAGATTTTCTTCTGTCATGCCATCGTGGCTTTCAAAATCATTTCCCATAGCCATCGCATACCAAATCCGACGTGTAGTCGGATCTTGTGCGAGATCCTGGCTAAATTTTGGAAATTTTGTTGCCATAGGTGTGATAAATCCTCTGACCTTTAGCCATCAGCTACTGGAGTTAGGAATAAGTAGTAGTTAGGAGGAGGGGAGTTAGAAGTTAAAAGTTATTCTTAACTCTTAACTCTTAACTCATCACTCTTAACTCTTGCTTGTTAGCCTACTGAAAGTATGTGTGCGTGGAAGAATGCCCAGGTGGTAACAATTCCTCCTAAGAGATAGTGAGCCACCCCAACAGCACGACCTTGAATAATACTCAAAGCGCGAGGTTGAATTGATGGCGCTACTTTCAATTTATTATGCGCCCAAACGATGGACTCAATCAGTTCTTGCCAGTAGCCGCGACCGCTGAACAAGAACATCAAGCTGAATGCCCAAATAAAGTGACCGCCTAAGAAAAGTAGACCATAAGCTGACAGCTCACTGCCGTAGGAGTTGATCACTTGTACAGCTTGTGCCCACAAGAAGTCACGCAACCAGCCGTTGATGGTGATTGCACTTTCGGCGAAGTTACCACCGGTGAGGTGAGACACAACTCCATCGCTGTCTACCGTCCCCCAGACATCTGATTGCATTTTCCAACTAAAGTGGAAAATTACGATGGAAATGGTGTTGTACATCCAGAATAAACCGAGGAATACGTGATCCCAACCGGATATCTGACAAGTACCACCACGACCTGGACCATCGCAAGGAAAGCGGAAGCCGAGGTTGGCTTTGTCTGGAACCAGACGAGAACCGCGAGCAAACAGAAATCCTTTTAACAGAATTAGGACTGTGACATGAATTTGGAATGCGTGAATGTGGTGGATCATGAAGTCCGCCGTACCCAGCGCGATGGGCATCATTGCCACTTTACCGCCTACAGCCAAAATTCCGCCACCGAAAGCATAGCTAACAGGTTCTAGAGCATTGGGAGCGGTGCCGCCAGGTGCTAATGTGTGTATGTTTTGTACCCACTGAGCAAATACTGGCTGTAATTGAATTGCTGAATCTGAGAACATGTCTTGGGGACGACCCAAGGCACGCATCGTGTCGTTGTGAATGTACAATCCAAAGCTGTGGAAGCCGAGGAACATACAAACCCAGTTTAGGTGAGAGATGATTGCATCTCGGTGACGAAGCACGCGATCCAAAACGTTGTTTCGGTTCACCACAGGATCGTAATCCCGCACCATGAAGATGGTGGCGTGAGCCGCACCGCCTACAATACAGAAGGCTCCAATCCACATGTGGTGGGTGAAGATACACAACTGTGTTGCGTAGTCGGTTGCCAAGTACGGATACGGCGGCATCGCGTACATGTGGTGTGCCACGATGATTGTTAGGGAACCTAGCATTGCGAGGTTAGTTCCTAACTGAGCGTGCCACGATGTGGTCATGTTTTCGTAGAGACCTCTGTGACCATCGCCTGTGAAGGGACCTTTATGGTTTTCGAGGATCTCTTTCATGCTGTGACCGATACCCCAGTTGGTACGGTACTGGTGACCAGCAATAATGAATAGAACAGCGATCGCTAAATGGTGATGAGCAATATCACTCATCCACAAGCCGCCAGTTACTGGGTTCAGACCGCCTTTAAAAGTCAGGAAGTCCGCATACTGACCCCAGTTCAATGTGAAAAATGGCGTTAAACCATTGGCAAAGCCGGGGAACAACTCGATCAATAAGTCTTTGTTCAGGATGAACTCGTGGGGTAAAGGTACGTCTTTTATTGACACACCTGCATCCAAAAGCTTATTAATCGGGGCTGATACGTGGATGATGTGACCTGCCCAACCCAAAGAACCGCAACCCAGCAATACTGCTAAGTGGTGATTCATCATCGACTCGACATTCTGGAACCATTCCAGTTTGGGAGCGCGTTTGTGGTAGTGGAACCAGCCAGCAAACAGCATTAATGCTGCCATCACTAAGCCGCCGATGGCGGTGACGTACAACTGGAAGGAGTTTGTAATACCCCAGCCACGCCAGATTTGAAACAAGCCTGAGGTGATTTGGATACCGTGGAAGCCACCACCGACATCACCATTCAAAATATCTTGTCCCACAATGGGCCAAACGACCTGAGCACTTGGCTTAATGTTCAAGGGGTCGCTTAACCAGGCTTCGTAGTTGGAAAACTTCGCGCCGTGGAATATCATCCCGCTCAACCAGATGAACACTACGGCTAGGTGCCCGAAGTGTGCTGCAAATATTTTGCGGGATATGTCTTCTAAATCACTGGTATGTGTATCAAAGTCGTGGGCGAGAGCGTGAAGGTTCCAAATCCAGGTGGTGGTTTTTGGACCTTTAGCAAGGTTCCTGTCGAAGTGACCTGGGGTCGCCCACCTTTCAAATGAGGTAGGAACTGGGTCGTTATCGACTATTACTCTTGCTTTTTTCTCCTCTCGCTCTGGAGGACTTATCGTCATTCAGACCCTCCTCTCTTAACAAGGATGTGAGGAATCATTTAAACCACTAGTTGTCTTTTTGGCTAAGTTGTGCTTAGTCCGATGCTCCAGATATATCCGAGGCAGCGGCGACGACAAAGAGTGGAGATTGCTTTCTGTTGAATTATAAAGTCTTATCTCCCACTTTGTTGAACACAAGTTAACAATAATTAAAAATCCCTGGATTAATTGTGGAATCTACTTTTTCCAGAAAAGCAACTTGTCCAAAAGTCAATAGCTTATTCATATAATTTACAAATGATAACAATTCATAAATTTTGTATATTAACCAGACGCAGTAAGCATTTTCGCTCTGTTCGGCTTTGATTTGTATACGTTAGTCTTTGAGATAACACCTACTACCATATTTTGCTGAAATTGCTTTTAATAAATATTTGTGATCAATATGACTAATTATGAGAAATAACTGATAAAGACCTAAGCAAAATCAGATTTGCAAAAAAATTCACCTTTTAGGCTGTGGTTCCGAATGCATGATTTGCGCCAAAATCAGTTGTTGAAGACTAAAAACTAGGTGGAAGTCATGAAGTGGCAGACAACAACAGTAATAGCGAAAATCCAAACTAGGATCGCTATCCTCAGACGGCTAATAATTTTGTTACTGGTATTGACTATTACTAGTTGTGGCGAGAAAGCCGTAAGTCAAGAAGCATCCATTGGATACAAAGAAAAGCCGCAAGAGATTTCTCGGCAATTCTCTGAAGTTTCACCACCAGCGACAATTCAAGAACTGCGAGCGTCCTTAGAAGTTTATCAACCACAAGTAACAATAGTTACTCCCCAAGCTGATGAAGTTCTCCAAGACGACAAAGTTACAGTTCGCTTGCAAGTTAAGGATTTACCAATATTTCAAGACCCAAAACTAAATCTAGGACTACATTTAAATGTAATTGTTGATAATGAACACATACGTGCTGTTTATGACCTGAATCAACCGCTGGTTTTACCAGACTTGTCCCCAGGTACCCATACTTTGCGCGTCTTTGCTTCTCGTCCTTGGGATGAAAGCTTTAAAAATGAAGGTGCTTACGCTCAGACAACATTTCACATCTTTACGAAAACCGACGATAATAATCCCGATCCGGCACTACCCCTGATAACCTACAACCGTCCTCAAGGCATCTACGGGGCAGAACCAATTCTACTAGACTTTTATTTAACTAATGCGCCTTTGCACCTCGTTGCTTCACATAATCCCAACAATCAAATTGCTGATTGGCGCATTCGTTGTACAATTAATGGTGAAAGCTTTGTTCTCGATCGCTGGCAGGCTATTTATCTCAAAGGCTTTAAACCTGGTAAAAACTGGGTCAAGCTAGAATTTCTCGATGATCAGGGAAATGTTGTGAAAAATGTCTTCAACAGCACAATCAGGCTGATTACCTACGAACCCAAGGGTAAAGACACTCTTTCTAAAATCGTCAGAGGCGAACTTTCAGCAGAGCAAGTTCGATCAACTATAGACCCAAATTATACTGCTAAACCGACAACGGCTGAACCAATAACCGCGCCAACAGTTGAAACAACACCGGAAACTAAGGTAGAGGAACCTGTTACTGAATCTGAATCTCCTGAATCAAGCCAGTCAAAACAAGTTGAACCTCAACCAAAGGAAACGATACCAGAGCAATCCCCCCAACCTGGTAAACCAAAATCAGACGGTTTTTTCAATCGTCAGACACCTAAGATTCCCACTTTACAACCACCCGCGATACCATCTCCAAGTGTATCGCCAACATTACCAGAAATTATCGAGCCAAAACCTGAACCACAATTAGAGGAAACGCCAACTCCGGAATCAACCACTTTACCAGAAAAAATCGCTCCCAATCTGGAAAAACCGGAATTAAAGGGAGATTTGACTGATGCTTCTCCATCTTTGAATTTGCCGCTAAATCAACCGGAGTTGTCCGCACCAACATTAGATAAAGGGTGACGTACTGACACGTTTCGAGGGGAAGCTTCCCCCCCGAAACGTCACTTGTGAGTGTGGGCTTCTCAGTATTTCCTCAGCTTAAGCTGAAGGGAGTGTCAATTCAACCACCAGCTACAGCGGGAACGATACTGACTTGATCACCATCTTTGAGGGGTGTATCTGTCCCTTCTAAAAAACGGATGTCTTCATCGTTAACATATAAATTCAAAAACCGCCGTAGTTGTCCTTTATCATCGCACAAAGACGACTTGATACCAGGGCAGCTTTTCTCTAATGAGTCCAACAGTTGAGCAATATTGCTGCCGCTACATTCTAGAGTAGCTTGGTTGTTGGTGAATTTCTGAAGAGGAGTAGGAACTAAAACTTTTATTGACATAGTGAAGTGATGGTTGATGGTTAATAGTTGATGGTTGATGGTTGATGGTTGATGGTTGGAAAACTCATAGCTACTAACCACTAACCACTAACTACGTTCCTAAACAAGTACCTGTTGCCATTCTAGGCGGTCGAGTGTACGCGATCGCTCTAGTGCGCGTTCAAAACTATCGAGTTTGGCATCAATTGTCAAAGGTTCACCAACGTAACCTTGTACTGCTTCTTGGGTTTTCAAACCATTGCCAGTAATGTAAACCACGGTAGTTTCATCTGGATCTATTTTGCCAGCTTCTACCAATTTTTTCAGTACGGCAACGGTTGTACCACCAGCGGTTTCGGTGAAGATGCCTTCAGTTTCTGCCAAGAGCTTCATGCCTTCAATGATTTCTGCATCATTGACTGACTCAATGTTACCATTTGTTTTCTTAGCTATTTCCACAGCGTAAATACCATCTGCGGGGTTGCCTATCGCGAGGGATTTAGCTATTGTATTCGGTTTCACTGGCTTGATAAAGTCGCTTCCTTCACGGAATGCTTCAGCAATTGGTGAACAACCTTCAGCTTGGGCGCCACTAAAACGCACCTTTTTACCTTCCACCAAACCGACTTCGACAAATTCGTTAAAACCTTTGTAAATTTTTGTGAACAACGAGCCAGATGCGAGGGGAGCAACGATGTGATCTGGTAATTCCCAACCTAATTGTTCAGCAACTTCATAAGCTAGAGTCTTGGAACCTTCTGAGTAATAGGGACGCAAATTAATATTGACAAAACCCCAACCTTGTGTATTGGCTACTTCACAACAAAGGCGATTAACTTGATCGTAATTGCCTTTAACAGCCATCAGGGTAGGACTGTAGATCAAACTACCGAGGATTTTACCAGCTTCTAAATCGGCGGGGATGAATACGCAACAATCTAAACCGGCGTGAGCGGCGATCGCAGCGGTAGAATTTGCTAAGTTGCCGGTGCTAGCACAAGAAACTGTTGTGAAACCTAATTCACGCGCACGAGAAAGAGCAACTGACACCACCCGATCTTTGAAGCTGAGGGTGGGCATGTTGACGGCATCATTCTTTATATATAGTTTATTTAAACCAAGGCGACGCGCCAAGCGGTGGGAGCGCACCAAGGGAGTCATACCAGTTCCCACATCTATAACATTATCTGTAACGACTGGCAGAAACGGACGGTAACGCCAAATCGAATTTGGTCCAGCTTGAATAGTTTCACGGGTGACAGTCTGACGCAAGGCGTTGTAATCATACTTGACTTCTAATGGACCAAAGCACAACTCACAAACATGGCTGGCTTTTAGTTCATATTCTGCGCCACATTCCTTACACTTGAGGGCTTTCAAGTAAGCAGTGGTGGTTTGGTTTAAGTGTGCGATCGCCTGAGTCATAAAACAACTTCCCTGTGTCTCCGTCAACTTTGAATTGATGCTACCACGAGCCAAAACACTAGTCAAACATACCCGACAAATTTTATCGGGATTGATTTGGCGATGAAAATAGGGCTTCTTTTTCACACCAAAATCCACGTATCTACTTCACCCACCGCTAACCGGGGGAATTAATACCACTTCATCGCCATCTTGCAGAATCGTATCTGCTTCGACAAATTGCAGATTTACGCCAAAACGGGTGATTTCTCGCCATTGAGCAAGTTCGGGGTGTTCGGCAATTAGGCGATCGCATACCCCAGCTACTGTTGTACCATCAGGTAATTCCAGCATCAGTTCTGGAACTTTATAAGCTTCTTGATAAACAGCGAATAACTTGACGGTGACGGTGTTGGACATAAAACAATAGGAAAAAAATTAACGCTGCTGTTGTGAGAACTTGCAACACTGATAGCCCATTTTAATACTAATTGAGTCACAGAGGAGGATCGCACCACACTAAAAGCGGTGGGTCGTCGATTGGCTATAATGCTTGTAGTGAGTAGGACATAAATAAAAATGTCAGAAAAAACTTTCGATATTGCTTACTTATCTGATAATTTACTTGATTTATTATCAGATATCCAAAATCATGTTGAAATTACCCTAACTCATCAGGGAGTACCTTGGGCAAAAGTTTTACCTCTGTCTCAAGCAGAGCCTAGAGTTGCTAAAGCGGGTTTAAATCATGGTTCGATAGTGATGAGTGAAGATGTCTTAGAACCAAGGGTTGCGGGTTTTTGGCAAGGACAGGTTAAGATTTCTGATGATTTTGATGACACTTCAGAAGAGGTGATTGCTAGTTTTTATGGGAAAGATTAATGAGTTTTCTGCTAGATACTCATATCTTATTATGGTTTTTAGAAAATGATCCTAAGTTATCAATTGAGTTACGAGAAGTAATTACTAAACCTGAGAATTTAATTTTTGTCAGTGCTATTAGTGCTTGGGAAATTTCGATTAAACAGTCTTTAGGAAAGTTAATAGCTCCTAGTAATTTAGAAGAGGCTTTGCGCTTTAGTCGGTTAGAGGTTTTAGCGATTACGTTGGCACATGGAATAAAGGTTGCTGATTTGCCAATGTATCATAAAGATCTTTTGATCGGATGTTAATTGCTCAGGCTTTGGTAGAAGGTCTAACGATAATTACTGTAGATCAAAAGTTTAAATTTTATGATGTGCCGTTGTTAATAACTGAATCATAAATATTTGCTGCTTCGGTGAGGGCATTGATTTTTGCAACAAATCTATCTACTACCAAATTATGGAACAACCGTAAATTTCACAGTATAGCTATAGTTACCGGCTCGCAGAGAACGACCTCTATCTATAGCAAAATCAATTGTTAAAGGAGTAGTTCCCGCAGGTACAGCTAAGGGAGCATCACCATTTTTAGTAGAGCTACCGGAGGGAATTGTCACAGTAGCAACAGCAGATAGCGGGGTGAATTCTGGTCCCGCAACTTGAATTGGTGCAGATACACTTATATTTGCCGATTGGCTACAAATAGCATCAATTTTAGTCGGAGAACCACCAGCAGAAGCGAAAGTAACTAATTTCTTTGGTAAAGTACCACCTTCAGTGACTAATTGACCAGGAGTAGCTTGAGAGAAAGTGCATAAAGGTTCTGAAGCGATCGCACTTTTGAATATAATTAAATTAGCAGTTACAATTATAAGTGAAAAAAATATTATTTTAGACATATTTATTTAAATATTTTACCCAATATAAAGCTTAGTTAAGGAGTAGAAGTAATAGTTACTGTAAACTTGTAGTCTCCAGGAGAAATTTTCTGAGTGCCATTACGTGCTTCCATATTTACTTCGAGAGTCATATCTGCAACTCCAGAAGTACCGGGAAAAATATTTGCAGATGTACTAATAGATTCAGAACTAACATTTACACCAAAAGTAGAATTTTTTGCTCTTGCAGTTAGATTTTCAGATAAAAATACTGTTTGTCCACTAAGAAATTTTGTTTGTACAGGCTTAGAAATAGTGAGAGTAGCATCACCATTACAGGTTATATCAACTGTTGCTGCTCTTCCACCAGATGCACTACTACTAAGAGTTGTAGGATTGGAAGGAGCGTCAACACCCAAATTTCCATCAATAGGGTTGCCCAAATTACAAAATTCGGCTACCATACCGCTAGCATTAGCCGAACCTTCTTCAGCATTAGCGGTAGTTGCAAAGATGAAAGTGTTTACAAGCAGAAAGGCTGAAGTGATTAGTAGGTGACGAATCATGTTTTAATATCCATGTATATTCGGACAACGTATCAACCGTTATTAGGTTAACTTCTATTTACAAGCTTTGTGTTGAGTAAATTAACGGACTTTTATTCCCAGAGTATCTATGAAAATTATCTATGATTTGTGAAAATTCACGATGCCCAGAAACCCGACTTCTTAAATAAGTCGGGTTTCTAAATTTCACGCTCTTGTTTAGAATTTATGCAACTAGCACATCCTAAAGGTTCGTAATCAGCGTTTTAACGCTTTTTTAGGCACTAAAGTGCCACTAATCAAATTTTTATTTAAATCTTTATCATATCAGTACGAATACGTAAAGAAATATAATAATTTCTAATTTTGCAATTCATCATAAAGCTTAGATTATTTAAAAATAATTAAATAAAAAGTTGCTGAAATTCATCAACTAATTCAAAATAGCTCTACAAACTCTTCAAAATAAACATCGTGTAATTACCGAGGCACTAATTTATCTCTAAAGTTGATAATTATTAGCTAATGGCTATTAATTTTATTTTGTGTAGCTTTGAAATAATTCAAAATTTATTTGGCAATTTGATAATCTCTAATTTTTATTTACAAAAATGAAACGAGTTTGATAGTAACAAATTTGATTGATTGTCGATAAATATACCTTGAGTTTGCATACATAGTATCAATAATAAGTAGAGGTGTTTCATATGGTAAATTTAACTGGTACGCAATACAGTGAATATTTTGACGGTATTGGCTTAGGTCTACCACTTGGCTGGCTGGTATATACGGGTGCGACTAACTCATCTTTGGGAACTTCGGTGAGTTTCACCACAACAACTACAACTTGGGATGATACAACAGGTGCTTTCAAAAACTTTGCAGCAAACGACAGTAGTCTTGCATCAAATGCCTCAAACAACTTGCAAAACTCAGCTACAGATCGAGCATTAGGTATCCGTCAGACAAGCAGTATTGGAGACCCTGGTGCATCGTTTGTTTTCAATCTTGACAATACACTTGGCTTTCAGAATTTTGGACTTTCTTTGAAAGCTCAGATGCTAAGTGTTCAGCCTCGCTCTACAACTTGGACAATTGATTATAGGGTTGGAAATTCTGGTACTTTCAATGTTCTTGGAACTTATGCAGATCTGAGTGTATTTGGCTCTTCAACTTTAAATTTATCAAATTTCGGCACTGATATTAACAATCAGTCTAATCAAGTTCAAATCCGAATATCTGCACTCTCAGCAAGTACAGGTAGTAGCAATCGAGACAGTTTTGGTATTGATGATTTTCAACTGACTTACAGCTCTCTACCAGTAAATAATCCTCCTGTCGTGACTTTGCCTAGTACGGCTATCTCTTACACCGAAAATGCTTCAGCTACGATTCTTGATGCAAGTGCGACTGTCACAGATATTGATTCACCCAACTTCAATAATGGTAGCCTCACTGCTCGTTTCACGACAGGAGGTAGTGCTGATGACCGTATAAATATTCGTAATGAAGGTACTGGGGCAACTCAAATTAATCTTGATGGCAGAGAAATTTATTACGGTAGCAACTTAATTGGTAACTTTATAGGCGGTATTGGCACTGAGAATTTTGTAATTAGCCTGAATACAAATGCCACTCCAGAAAGGGTTCAGGCTTTATTACGTAATATAACTTATGCAAATGTCTCTGAAAATCCTTCAGTAAATAATCGTACCGTCGAATTTCTTCTCAACGATGGCAATAGCGGTATCAGCACACCAGTTACAAAGACAATTACAGTTGCCAGAATAAATGATGCACCGCTAATTGGTGGCACCACTGTTCTTTACGATGGCTCTTTGGTAGGAACACCAGACAGTCAAAATAAAGGATTAAAGTATTTTGGACTTGGTGTCACTCCCACTCCTGGTAGTGGTGTTACAAATTTGAATACATTCGGAAATAATAGCTTCCAAGCAGGATTTTCTAACTATTCAACATCTGGAACCAATCTCACCTCATTTACACTTGATCGTACTACTGGTTACACCATTAGTTTCTCTGCCAAAGTCACAGATGAAGCACGCGCTACAACTGCTAACAAAAATAACGATGGTAAAGATGACCGTGCAGGTTTTAGTGTTATTGCTATTAGTAGTGATCGCAAGTATGGTATTGAATTAGGTTTTTGGAAAGATCGTATCTGGGCACAAGATGATGGCACTACTCAAAAAAATCCTTCCTTGGAACCAGATGCAGCACCAGCTAGTAACTTCCGCACTTTTTTTACTCAAGCAGAAGGTGTAGGCTTCACCACCACTAATCTAGAAAATTATGACCTGACTGTACTCGGTGATACCTATACTTTATTTGCTAATGGTAATGCAATCCTCAGTGGTAAATTGCGGGATTATAGTGCTTTTCCTAATGGACTTCTTGATGTGTACGAAAAACCCAACTTTATTTTCTTTGGCGATAATACACCTTCGGCACGAGCGAATATTGATTTAAACCGGGTAGCGGTAACTACTAGTAGTATCCCCAATCTAACAATTAACGAGGATAATATCACAGGACCAATTCCTTTCAAAATCCGTGACTTTGAAACTGCTGCTGATTCCCTGATGGTTAATTTCTCCTCATCGAATACAGCTTTAATTCCAAATAATAATATTTCTTATAGCCTTACGGAAATCAATCCCACTCGCACTTTTACTGTCGTACCTGCTGCAAATCAAAATGGCACAGCGACAATTACACTGAATGTCAGCGATGGTATTACGACAACTCAGCGGACATTTGATATCACCGTTAATTCTGTAAACGATCGCCCCAGCTTCACTATAGGCGCCAACCAAAGCGTAAAAACAGGTGTGGCACAAACCATCAAAGGTTGGGCATACAATTTTAATTCTGGTGCTGCCAATGAAACACAAAGTGCCGCAGGTTACACCGTTACATTTGAGAATAATTTAGATAGTCAACTTTTTGCCGTTGCACCAACAATCGACCTTTCAACAGGCGATCTTAAATATACTCCAACTAATACAATTACTAGCAGCAAAACTGTACAATTTAAAGTCACAGTTCAGGATAACGGGGGTACTGCTAATGGTCTTGATACCTCAATCGAGCAAACTTTCAAAATCACCATCAATCCGACAGCTACTAACACAATTAAGGTTACTTCAGGTGTAAGTACTACGGGAACAGACCAAAACGATTTCATTACTGGATTAGATGGTATTGACACCATTATTGGTGGATTGGGTAATGACTATATTTTCGGTGGCAAAGGTAACGATATTCTCTACGGCGATTTGGGCATAAATGCCAACAATTCTGACATCATACCAGACTACGGTTCTAATCTGACGATGAATGACACTATTTATAGTGGTGATGGGGATGACTTTATCTACGGCAATGTTGGCAATGACAAGCTATATGGTGATGCCGGAAATGATACCATCTGGGGTGGTAATGGTGATGATATCATCTGGGGTGGTAATGGCAATGATACCTTCTGGGGGGGTGCTGATAAAGATAGCTTCGTTCTAGTTAGAGGGCAAGGTAAAGATACAATTGAGGATTTTAAAATTGGTGAAGATGTGCTTGGTTGTGCAGGTGGCTTAAGATACGATCCGTTGGTATTAGGTTTTCAAAATGTAGTTGGTGGCACCTCGATTTTTGATATAGTGGGAAATCAAGAGTTGGCATTCGTCAAAAATATTACTATGTCTCAACTGAATAATTCTAGTAATTTCCGTCTCTTTTAAAACAGTGTTCGGTGTTTTTAGATTTCTCTTAGAAACGCCGAATTTAGCCAAAAATAATACATACGGACGCTTCCAAACTTGAGTAAACCCGATCAACTGGCTAAAATAGGGTTATGTCTCAAATATCCTCAAACCAATTGACTTCCGATTCTGCACTCCTCACACGTCCAGTGTTCATCTTAGTAGATGGACACTCCCTCGCTTATCGTTCTTACTTCGCTTTCGCTAAAGGACGAAATGGGGGAATGCGTACAAAAGCGGGAATTCCCACCAGTGTATGTTTTGGCTTTATCAAGTCTTTGCTGGAAGTAATGGGAACCGAACAGCCGCAAGCGATCGCTATTGCTTTTGATTTGGGTTCACCAACCTTCCGTCACGAAGCTGACGATACTTATAAAGCCGATCGCTTAGAAACACCAGAAGACTTTATTCCTGACTTAAAAAATCTGCACGAGTTGCTTGATGGCTTCAATTTGCCAATTTTCACCGCTCCTGGTTATGAAGCAGATGACGTGTTAGGTACTTTAGCACAAAAAGCAACTGCCGCTGGGTATAGAGTGAAAATTCTTACAGGCGATCGCGATCTATTTCAACTTATCGACACAGAAAAAGAAATTACTGTTCTCTACTTTAGTCCAGAAGCGATGAAGCGTTCTACAAGTAGTATCACGGAATTTGACGCAGAACAAGTTAAACTAAAGCTAGGCATTTTACCATCACAAGTTGTTGATTATAAAGCTCTTTGTGGCGATAAATCAGATAATATTCCTGGAGTTAAGGGAATCGGAGAAAAGACAGCAGTGCCGCTGCTAAATACCTACGGTACTCTTGATAATATATATGCTTCTTTAGGTGAAATTAAAGGCGCAACTCAGCAAAAACTGGAAGCTGGTAAACAAGATGCCGAACATTCTCGCTTTTTAGCAAGTATAAGACTTGATGTGCCGATAGAAGTTAATTTAGAAGATTGTAAATTAACCGGATTTGATACCAACATCCTTACACCACTGTTAGAAAACTTAGAATTAAAGACTTTTTTAGGCAAAATAAACGAACTTCAGCAACGTTTTGGTGGGACAATTGAAGAAGCACCAAAACCCGAAACATCAAAACAAATTCACCCAAATGAAGATAATGATTTGTGGTTTTTTACTGCTGAGGATACAGCAGCAGCACAAAAACAATCGGCTTCACCAATTCAACCACGCATTATCAACACAGAAGCCAAACTAAGCGAGCTAGTCAAGCTTTTAGAAAAATTAACCAACATAGAAACACCGGTCGCTTGGGACACAGAAACCACTGGTTTAGAACCTCGTGATGCTGAGTTAGTAGGAATTGGCTGTTGCTGGGGAAGCAATCCTGATGAAGTAGCTTATATTCCTCTTAATCATAAAAGTGGAGATAATCTAAATCAAGAAATTGCTATAGAAGCACTACGTCCAATTTTAGAAAGTGCTGATTATCCGAAAGCGTTGCAAAATGCAAAATTTGACCGCTTAGTTCTCCGCTGTCAAGGAATTAAATTGGCAGGTGTAGTCTTTGATTCGATGTTGGCAAGTTATGTGTTGAATCCAGATAGTAGCCATAAGTTGGATGATTTGTCTAAACAATATTTGGATTTGACAGCAAAAAGTTACTTAGAATTAGTTCCTAAAGGTAAAACTATCGCTGATATTGACATTCCCGCAGTCGCTAATTATTGCGGGATGGATGCTTATTCTACATTCGGATTAGTACCAAAATTGCGAGAGGAATTAGATAAAATTCCGACTTTACATAAGCTTTTGTTGGAAGTAGAACAACCGCTAGAACCAGTTTTAGCGCAAATGGAATATACAGGTTTCCGCATTAATACAGATTATTTAAAAGAACTTTCGCAGCAGTTAGAAATAGATTTAGCCAAGTTGGAACAGCAAGCTATTGAGATAGCTGGAGAAAAGTTTAACTTGGGTTCTCCGAAACAATTAAGTCAGATATTGTTTGACAAATTAAGTTTAAGTACGAAGTATTCCCGGAAAATTCAAACGGGTTACTCTACTGATGCAGCGACACTAGAAAGACTGCAAGAAGTAGATGAAACGGGCTTTGTTGATGCGATTATGGAGTATCGTACTTTATCTAAATTAAAGTCTACTTATGTGGATGCACTGCCAACATTGGTGCGCCCAGATACTCAACGGGTACATACGGATTTTAACCAAACGGTGACATCTACTGGAAGGTTATCTTCTTCAAATCCAAATTTGCAAAATATCCCGATTCGGACTGCTTTTAGTCGTCAGATTCGTAAGGCTTTTGTGCCAGAATCAGGTTGGTTAATGGTAGCTGCTGATTACTCGCAAATTGAGTTAAGAATTTTGGCTCATTTGAGTCAAGAACCAGTGTTAGTTGAAGCATACCAAAACAATCAAGATATTCATACTGTTACAGCGCGTTTGGTGTTTGAAAAAGAAGATATAACATCAGATGAAAGAAGATTGGCAAAAACGATTAATTTTGGCGTGATTTATGGGATGGGTTATTTGAGGTTTTCTCGTTCAACTGGTGTAGATAAAACCCTGGCTAACGAGTTTATTCAACGTTTTTACAGTCGCTATCCGAAAGTATTTGAATATTTGGAGAGTGTGAAAAAACAAGCTATATCTCAAAATTATGTCGAAACTATTCTCGGTCGTCGTCGTTATTTTGATTTTACCAGCAACAGCATCCGCAAGTACAAAAACAATAAACTAGAAGATATTGACTTGAAAAAATTGGGTAATTTGGGTGCTTTCGATGCGGGATTATTACGTGCTGCTGCTAACGCCCCAATTCAAGGTTCCAGTGCTGATATTATCAAAATTGCGATGGTGAAAATGCATAAAATTTTGCAGAGATATCAATCGCGGTTATTGTTGCAAGTTCACGATGAATTAGTATTTGAAATTCTCCCCAGTGAGTGGGAAGAATTAGAACCGCAAATTAAATCAGCGATGGAAGATGCTGTATCGTTGAGTGTACCGTTAATTGTAGATGTGCGTGCCGGTGAGAATTGGATGGAGACGAAGTAAACTTAACTGCACAATTCAATGATTGACCATGATCTCTTGTTTAAGGAACTCCTAACGACATTTTTTGTAGAGTTCTAAACTTATTTTTCCCAGCGGTAAGTAGGTGGGTGTAAATAAACATAACTATATTTCTGTCATTGCGTTCGCGGAGCGTCTCGTAGAGAGGAGGCACGACAAAGCAATTCGCTTGCGGTTACGGACTTTTTATATTTTGTTACATAGCTAGGTTTATTCGTGCCTACCTACTTACTGGTTTATACGCCATTAGCCTTTCAAAGTCAATTTGGTAATAGCGGCAATTAACTCTGTTGGTTCGACTGGTTTGGGGATATGCATTTGAAAGCCGGCTGAAATTGCTTGTTGGCGATCATATTCTCCAGCATAAGCTGTTAGAGCGATCGCTGGTATTTGTCCCCCTTGTTCTGGCAACCAATTTCTCACTTGACGAATCAGCATATAGCCGTCCATTTCTGGCATCCCAATATCACTTAATAAAATATCTAATTTCGACTTTGCCAAGATTTGCAGTGCTTCCATCGCGGATGAAACTGCTATCACTTCGGCATTCTCTTCTTGCAATAGGAAGGTAATAAAGTCTCGTGAATCAACGTCATCATCTACAATCAGTATTTTGGTTCCTTCCAAATTAAGTGAATTAAATTTCGCTTCTGTTGTCAACTCACTTTCTCCTAAATCTTTTATTGCCAACAATGGCAGCTTGACTGTAAATGTTGCTCCCTGTCCTTCTCCAGGACTTTCTACATAGACTGTACCACCGTGGAGTTCTACTAACTGTCGCGCGATCGCTAATCCTAATCCCAATCCACCAAATTTTCTCGTAGTGGCACCATCTGCTTGGCGGAAGTAATCAAAAACATAAGGTAAAAACTCTAGGGCAATACCTTTGCCTGTATCGCTAACTGTAATCTGAGCATACCTGCATGAGGGGGAGAGGGGGAGAGGGGGAGATGGGGAGAGGGGGGGATGGAGGAAAGAATTATTCTCCTTGTCCCCTTGTCCCCCACTCCCCATTTCCATTGACAATCGCACCTCTACCCGTCCCCCATTGGGTGTGAACTTAACAGCGTTGGAAAGCAAATTCCAAATAACTTGTTGCAAGCGACCTGCATCACCTGCTATTTGCCCCACATTTGGGTCGAAAATGGTCACAATCGAAATCGATTTCGCTTCTGCTGCTAAACGTACTGTCTCTAAAGCTGCTAAAATAATTAATGATGGACTTACTTTGTCTATATTCAGGGTTAGTTTGCCGCGAAGTATTCGTGAGACATCCAGCAAGTCTTCAATCAGTTGTACCTGTAATTTGGCATTGCGCTCAATTGTTGCTAAAGCTTCAGCGGTCTTTTTTTCATCAAACTTGCGGGTTCGCAACAGCTTAGACCAACCGATAATCGGGTTTAGTGGGGTGCGTAATTCGTGCGAAAGAACGGCGAGAAATTCATCTTTGATGCGGTTTGCCGATTCAGCTTGGGTACGCGCTAGTTGTTCAGCTTCGTACAAGCGAGTATTTTCAATTGCCACAGATGCCATCTGTGCTAATTGTACCAAAATGGCTTCGTCTTCTGCTGTAAACTCGCTTTCGTCGTATTTATCAGATAATTGAATCAGTCCAATATTACCACCATCTCGTCCTGTTAGGGGTGCAGCCAGACAACCGCGCATCGGTAGATTTTCGGCTTCTGCGTCAAATCTGCGCCATTGGGGATGCGCTTCTAGTTCGGTTTGAGTCATGCGGATGGGACGATTTCTTTGGCAGATGTATGCGTAAATGCCTGAGCCATCGGGTTTTAGTTTATAATCTTGCCATGCCGCATATTTATTTGAAAGTGAGGTAGCGCTGATAGATTCTGCCCAATTACGATCAATCGTCATGCTGGTAAGTGATTGATGTGCGCCGATTAAAAAACGCGATCGCTCGGTAATTATTTGCACAACTTCTTCAATAGAAAGTGCTGAATTTATCGTCAATGCTGCCTCAGTTAACCCACGCAGTTGACCGGTATATTGTTGAACCCGCACGAGCATTTTTTCGCGTTCAGTTACATTCAACGCTAGTGATAGCACGGAAATTAATTTACCAGATTCATCTAATAAAGTCGAATTGTACCACTCACAGGACACAATCGAATTATCTTTTGTGTAATTGCGGTTGTAAGAAATATTACGGTTTTCAATTCCTTGAGTCAGTCGAGTTACCGCATCTGTAACAACTTCTAAATCTTCCGTAAAGACAAACTGCCAATCTTGGAAATTCTTACCGATGACTTCTGATGCTTGCCAGCCAAAAATTCGTTCCGCTTCCACCGACCAACGAGATACACGAAATTCATGATCCCACTCAACTACTGCCAAAGGCGAGTTTTCTACATGAAAGTTTAACCTTTGCAGGGCATTTTGCAATGATATTTCCGTAGTTTTACGAGCAGTAATATCGCGGAAATAAATACCCATCCCTTCTTCTGATGGATAAGCATGAATCTCCAACCACATCTTTAATGGTTCGTACAATACCTCAAAATGTACCGGAATTTGCTCTTTGATTGCTTGACGATATTTCTGCTCAACTATTGTACCAACTGACCAAGACCACATTTCCCAGTGGGTTTTGCCAATTATTTCCTCTGGCTGCATATTGTTGCGCCTTGCTGTCTGTTGGTTCACATAAGTGATCCTAAATTCGCTATCCAGCGCAATAAAAGCATCAGTCATGTTTTCCAGAACGTTGCTCAGATGCTCGTTGGCATCTTGCAGCACTTGGTTGATGTTCTGACGCATTCTGCTCAATTTTATAGTAGACTCGACACGCGATCGCAGTTCACGCTCAGAGAAAGGTTTAACTAAGTAATCGTCAGCCCCAAATTCTAACCCCTCAATTCGGGATTCTTCCCCAGCACGAGCAGATAGCAAGATGATCGGTATCTCTTTGGTGAGTGGATCTTCACGCAGTTGCCGCAACAACTCGAAACCATCGAGTCCTGGCATCATAATATCAGTTAAGACTAAATCAAAAGGCTGCTGGCGAATAGCGGCTCTAGCCGCTAATCCATCCGCGACTGTTTCTACTTGATAATTTTTGTGAAGCAGACGCTTGACATAATCTCGCATATCTGCATTATCATCAGCCAGGAGAATACGGGGAATTGGCAAGTTAGTTGCCAGATTATTGTCTGAAAATTCATTTCCCCGAAGCATAGGCATCAGAGCTTTGTGGGGTTTCTTTTCCCCAGAAGTTTGCGCCATTTTTACTGTTGGAGAATTCTCAATTTGGAGATTAATCTGTGTTTCCTCAGTTTCTGCTGGCAACCACCGCAAAGCTTCTTCAACGTAGGAGGTAGCCCCGACTGCGGTTGATGGTAATGTATTAATTTCACCGATGTTAACGCTTGGCAAGTGAGCGTATCCTGTGGGAATAGATACTACAAAGCTGGTTCCCTGGTCAACAATGCTACTTACGCTGATGATGCCACCGTGTAGTTTGACTAATTCTTGGACTAACGATAAACCAATTCCAGAACCTTCAAAACTACGTCCTTTCGCACCCTCTACTCGGTGGAAACGCTTGAATAAATGGGGTATTTCTTCTTCGGGGATGCCTGTGCCAGTATCACTTATTTCTAACTCGACGTGATTTTGGTAATCGCGCAATGTTACTGTTATCTCTCCTTGGAAGGTAAACTTAAATGCGTTGGAGAGTAAATTTAGCACAATCTTTTCCCACATCTGACGGTCTACGTACACCGATGACTGTAGATGCGGGCATTGTACTATTAAGCGCATACACGCAGCTTCAATTACTGAGTGAAACAAGCTAGCGAGTTCGGCAGTAAAGCTAGCCAAATCAATTGGTTCATATACAGCTTGGACTCGTCCTGCCTCAATACGGGAGAAATCTAGAAGACTGTTGACCAATTTCAGCAAGCGCTGTGAGTTACGATGGATTAATTGCAATTGTTCTTGGTCTTGTGGCGCAAATTGTTGTAAGCGATCGCGCAACATTTCCTCTAAAGGTGAGATAATTAACGTTAGGGGCGTGCGAAACTCATGGCTAATATTACTAAAAAAAGTCGTTTTTGCCCGGTCTAACTCAGCTAGAGCTTCCGCTCGTTTTCGTTCTATTTCATAGGCACGAGCATTAGCGATCGCTGTTCCCACATTACCTGCAATCAATTGAAAAAAACCGCTATACTGTTCATCTAAAGCACGTCGCGGATTGATTCCAACTACCAGTAAACCTGCGGTCAAATTCTGGTTTGCTTGGGTTATTGGTAATATTAATGCCGACTCAGCTAAGTCTGCATAACTAGAGGCACCCCAATTATCTACCCGTTCAGGCTGACCTGTCTGCACAACTTTTACCAGCGGGAAGTTGTGTGTATCATCTAACAATAAATCTAAATTTTCTTGGCTTGCTATTTCTGGAGGTGCTAATCCCACTGATTTGATCAACTGAGCTTGTTTACCTGTCTCATCCAGCAAATAAATTAAAGCAAAGGGAATATCAGCGACATTATCAGCTAAAGTTTCCATACTGAGTTTGCAAGCAGACTCAACAGTCTTCGCTTGGGAAGTTTTTGCGGCTAATTCTCGCAGAGTACGTAACCGTCGTTCGCTCAAAACCCGCTCGGTTGTTTCCGTAACCGCAGTAAAAATGCCACCTATACCACCTGTTTCATTGCGGATAGGACTATAAGAAAAAGTGAAGTAGCATTCCTCAAGATAACCATTGCGGTCTATTAGGAGTAACTGATCGTCAGACCAAGTAGCATTGCCTGTAGTCAGCACACCTTCGAGCATCGGTCCGATGATATCCCATATTTCTGACCAACACTCCCGTCCTGGTTGACCCAAAGCTTGCGGATGCTTAGTTGCCCCTAGAATTGGACGGTAAGCATCGTTATAAAGCATGGCAAATTCCGATCCCCACCAAATCAAAATTGGGAATCGAGAGGATAAGCAAATACTTACAGAAGTACGCAAACTCTGACACCAATGGTTAACAGAACCGATTGGTGTAACTGACCAATCGAGAGTCCGCATCATCAGACTCATTTCCCCATTGCCAGGAAAGATATCCTCTTGCTGATAATCTGGGGATGTAGAGTTCGCGCTTAAGCGTTGGTAGTCCGATTCCTTGTCTTGCATTTTTAGGGGTTAAATGAAAGGAGTGGGGATTTTTTGTCCAATATTAACCTACTCTTAGGGTAATCTATTCTGGAAATACTGCTTCAGGCGATCGCACTTATGTGCATAAAAATTTTGGACGAATCGTAGAGACGTAGCACAGAATAGTCTAGTCAAAGGTTTTCGAGAACGCATATTTAATTTTTACCAGACGTGTAATATCATGTTCGTTTAATTAACAGTAATAAAAACACCGTAAACCTCGTAGAGACGTTCCGGCGGAACGTCTTTGCAGTATGTGTAATTTACCAGATGTGTAATACGATAAATTCGCGTCTTTGGTCTAAATATTATTACGTAGTAAGCGCTTCAGCGCTTAACTTCGCCCAAATCAGTCTTCCAAGGAATTCTCACAGTAAAAGTAGTACCAACCCCCACTTTACTTTCTAACTTAATACTACCACCGTGTAGTTCTACACACTTTTTCACCACAGCTAGTCCTAAACCAGTCCCAGTCACATCACCAACATTTTCCCCTCGCTGGAAAGCTTGATAAAGTTGTTCTTCCTCTTCTTGACAAATTCCAATTCCTTGGTCTTGTATCTGAAAAATAGCTTGTCCTGATTCAGCCGCCAAAGTGAAATAGATTTTGCTATCATCTGGAGAATACTTGATAGCATTATCAACCAAATTAGTCACAATCGAACGCAGCATTCTTTCATCCATCCAAGCGATTCTTTGAGAACATTGGCTGACAAAAACTATGTCTTTTTCAGCGCGAGTACTAAACTTGATTTCTTCTAATAAGGAGAAGCAAAAATCTTCTAAATCCAAAGGTTGCGGTCTAAACTCTAATTTACCAGCTTCTGCCCTCGTTAAGGTCAGAATATCTGTTAACAATTGTGTCATCGTTTTCGCCGAAGATTGAATGCGATGAAGATTTTTCAGCTTTTTCTCTTCTGACCATTCTTTATTAGAATTTTCTAACAGTTGCGCCGAAATTAAAATAGTACTTAAAGGAGTGCGAAACTCATGAGAAACCATTGAAAAGAAACGAATTTTCAGTTCATTTAATTCTAGTTCTTTTTCTAAATTTCGCTGAACTTCTTCCGCTCGCTTTCGTTCAGTGATATCTTGGGTAACTACGGCTCGACGATAGACTTTTCCTAACCCATTTTTAACCGGAAAACTGTGTTCCCAAACCCAGCGCACCGAATCATCTGGACGCACAATGCGATATTCAATTTCAAATTCTTTTTTAATGTTGTTCTTCAGATTAGAAATTACACGAGCTTTATCTTCTGGATGAACACCATCTAGAAATGATTGGGGTTCTATATACAAACTTTCACAACTGCGTCCCCAAATCCTTTCATAAGCCGGATTAACATATAAAACTATATCTGCCTCAGCATCCCTCATCCAAAAAATTTCATGAATATTTTCCGCAATTTGACGAAACTTTTCTTCGCTGGTAGCTAGTGCTTCCTGTGCTTGCTTTTGTTGAGTAATATCCCGTGCTAATACTAATCTAGCAGGTCGTCCTTTAAATGTTAATTCGTGAGAGGTAACTTCTACATCAATTTCTGTTCCGTCGCGCTTTTTGTGTCTCCTAGTTGCGAATCGTTTATCTGCCCAACGTAGCCCAGGAATTCTATTAAGAAGTGCGGGAACCTCTTCTGGTGGACGAATATCTTTAATTGTCATAGAAAGAAATTCTTTTTGTGAGTAGCCATACTTTTTAATCGCTACTTCATTAACAGCCAAAAAGCTTAAATTTTCTAAGTCATAAACCCATAAAGGATGAGGATTGACTTCAAATAAATTTCGGTATCGTTGTTGACTTTCTCGTAAAGTATCTTCTAATTGTTGGCGAGTACTAATTTGTCGATGTAATAATGAATAAACTATAAATAATAGGGCAAAACTAATCCAATAACCAGTGATTTTGGCGATGATTGTGAACCGAAAACTTGCATCAGAATGAACTTGGTGATACTGTACCAATGATTGCTCTTCTTTCTCAACTTCGCTAATCAGTTGCCATATTTTGTTTTGAATTATAATACCTTTATCTGTAAGGGCTAATTGAATTGCTGTGTTAGATTTATCTCGTTTGTAAAAGTCAACAGATTGTTTGAGCAAACTTACTTTCTGGGCAATCAAAGGTTTGAGAATATCTAGTTTCTGCTGCTGTGTGGGATTATTAGTAGTAGCGCGTTGAGCATCTGTTAATTTAGCTTCAATAGTTTGAATTGCGGTGTTGTATGTTTCTTCATAAGACTTGTTTCCGGTAATAATGTAGCTGCGTCTAGCTTTTTCCGCATTTTGCAGTGTAGTTAGCACATCTCTAACTTTTTGTATGACTTCGTAGGAATATTCTAATTGTCTTTCTCTAACGAATAATTTATCTGTATTTTGATATGAAATAATGTTAACAATTGCAATAATCAACATTGCCAATCCAAACCCGACAGCAATGATTTTTCTTTCCAATGACCATTTCATATGCAATGCTTGTATGGTAAAAAATATCGACCGCTATGCTTATTATGCGTTGCCCGAAACCCTTGATTAGACGTAGCATTGCTACGTCTATACGTCTTTTCTGATGATAATTAATATCGTTTAGTGATTGATGTCACATCTTTTTTAATTAATATGCGAATTCTACTTGTTGAAGATAATGCGCGTTTGGCAGAAGCGCTTTTAGAAGCTCTAACTGATCAACTGTATGTGGTAGATGTAGTCAAGGATGGGGAGTTTGCTTGGGATCAAGTTAAAGCGAATGCCTACGATTTGATTTTGTTAGATGTGATGCTTCCTAGATTAGATGGGATCAGTCTTTGTCAACGCTTACGTCAACACGGTTATTCTCTACCAATTTTGATGTTAACGGCTCGTGACACCAGTACAGATAAAGTTAATGGTTTAGACGCAGGAGCGGATGACTATGTGGTTAAACCCTTTGATTTGCAAGAGTTATTGGCTCGCATCCGCGCTTTATTACGTCGGGGAAGTTCTACCTCTCCACCTATTCTGACATGGGGTAAGTTGCTTCTCAATCCTAGTACCTATGAAGTTACTTATTTGGATGTGCCTTTGCAATTAACCCCTAAAGAATTTAGTTTGTTGGAACTATTACTTCGCAATGGTCGTCGCGTCCTCAGCCGTGCTGTAATTATTGATAGTCTGTGGAAAAGTGAAAGTTCACCGGAAGAAGATACTGTTAAGGCTCATGTTAAAAGTTTGCGTCAGAAACTTAGAACTGTAGCCGCTCCGGAAGATTTCATCGAAACGGTTCATGGTTTAGGCTATCGTTTGAAGCAATTGTCTTGAAGATAGGGGAAAGGGGAAAAAGAGATTTTGATCCCTTTGTTGTATAATGGGTTATTCTTGGGGATCAGTCCAAAATTGGTCATAGCCGTTAAGTATTACAATTTTTTTACATTATCAATCTTTGCTGACTTATGTCAGCCTTTTTTATTTTTGAAAGTACTTGTAGAGGGCATTTGCGGGTATCTTCCCGATTTCTTCCCGATATTTTCTCCATATTTTCTCGATTCTTTCCTCAGCTTATATACTTCTGCGGTGTAACCTCAATATACAGTAACTATCATCACGAACGGTT
Source organism: Tolypothrix brevis GSE-NOS-MK-07-07A (assembly GCA_019358985.1). GTDB lineage: Bacteria > Cyanobacteriota > Cyanobacteriia > Cyanobacteriales > Nostocaceae > Hassallia > Hassallia brevis. Next base: position 85,818 of record JAHHIJ010000011.1, read on the forward strand.
GATATAACTGACACCCAGAGGTAAAAAACATGATAAATTATGCTGATAAACAAGAATTCATTCTAAGTCAAATTACACAAAAGTCTTTTCAACGAGAAGATTTTAGTGGATGTGACTTGAGCGGAATCGACCTTAGGGCAGTTGACTTAAGTGGAATTAATTTGATAGGAGCAGATTTAAGCGGGGCAAATTTGAGCGGATCTGTGCTTGTTGGCGCAAATCTTAGTGGTGCAAATTTAAGCGGAGCCAATTTGCAGTCAGCTTATTTATATGAAGCTTCATTATGTGAGGCTAATTTGAAGAATGCTGATTTAACGCGAGCCAATTTGTGTTGTGCTTTTTTATGGCGAGTAAATTTGACAAAAAGTAAGCTTTGGGGAGCATCGTTGTGCGGTGCAGATTTGAGCGAAGCAAATTTAAGTGAAGCTAACTTGATTGAAGCATCATTAATTGAAGCCAACTTAATGAGAGCAAATTTAATCCAAGCCAAGCTATGTGGTGCGATTTTGCTCGAAGCTAATTTAAAGAAAGCCAATTTAACGAGTGCAGATCTAACTAGTGCAAACTTAACCGAGGCAAACTTAAGTGGAGCGAACCTTTGGGAGGCAAACTTGATTCATGCCAAACTATGGGACGCTGTTATGCCTGATGGAACGATTCAATACCCTCAAATCATGTTTTGTTAATGAGTGATGAAGTCATTAGTCATTTCTTATTGTCGTATTTTTGACTTATAACTAATGACTAATAACTAATAATTAAAACTCACGTTGGGAAAAAATAAAAATAGCGATCGCTAATAAAATGACGCTGTAAAGCAAGGCATAACCAGCATTCGTAATAAGTGCCATTGAGTCAGGTAGCGCTGCAAGACCATAAACAGCATCATTTTTTAAATCTAATCGAGATAAATCAGGCAAGAGGAGATACAAGCCTTGAGTGAGGCTTTCAATGCTCTTATTATTTCCCAAACGACCAAATTTTACTAAATCTTGAGTAATGTTCCCGATTAAATACACTGCAAATGTTAAAGCAGTCGCTAACAGGGAACTAGTAAACACACCTAAGGCAATAGCTACGGCACTAATTAAGGCTAGTTGCAAGAATAAGAAAATGACAGCAATTAAAATGCTTGGTGTGGAATGAGGGATATTTCCAAACTGCAAAAATGCTAGAAAAATCGCCGTCATAGCTGCAACAAGTGTAGCTAGTACTGTTAATAACCCGAAATATTTACCAGTAATAAATTCACTATGGCTGACTGGTTTGGTAATTAACACTAAAATAGTGCGTTTCTCTATTTCTTTGTTAACTAGTCCTGTACCGACAAATACGGCAACAATTAAGCCGAGGATATTCATCACTGCGAGACCAAAGTCTAAAAACATTTTATCTTCTGTCGAACCAGCAAATTCTGGAAGTAAGCGGATAGCGACGGCGAGTATTACCGTATAAAAACCGATAATATATAGAATGCGATCGCGTACCACTTCCCGAAATACATTCGTTGCTAGCACAAAAATTCTGCCCAAATTCATCGCTATTCAGTTGTTAGGTGTTAGTTGTTAGTGGTTGGTGGTTAGTAGTTTGTTGTTAAGTAACTACTAACTTTTCCCATGTCCCCTTGTCTTATTTATTGCTGTGCTGGAGGTGAGCCGACAATAAATTTAGGAACGCGATCGCAGTCAATTTCTGCTAAGGTGGCTTTATCTGGTTTGCTCACATTGGCAATGCTTGAGTTTGTTGGGGCTGCGATTGGGTTAACCCGACAAGACTTTTTCACGTAAAATCCGCGTGAGTTGGAACTCGGACCTGTCCAGATACTTAACAAATCTAATATATACCCTGATTTTGTATTAACTACACGCGGTCTAACAACCCACAATTCTTTCTCTTCATATTTTGCTAAATTTCTTTCTATAACTCGTCTACCCAAATTTCCTACTTGTTGATCCGCATTTATTAGCCATCTTTCTACTTGCGACCAAGGTCTTCCAGCTACTTGTTCTTCTACTAATGGCTGAAGTTTATTGATAATCAACACACCATTTGCCGGGATTTTATCTGGGGATTCTGTTCTAATGACAAATGTACTTTTCTTAAAATCATTTGTCTGCAAACTGGGATATTGTGTTAACCAATTATCCATCACAAAGTAAAACTGAATCCAGCAACTTAGTATCATACAACTGGCAACCATGACTATTAGTCTTTGCCGGATTTCTGGCTTAGGAATTTGTGTTTGCATATCAGTACCACTTCCTTCAAAAAATTCAGGAATTGCTGTGATTAATGCTGAAATGGTTGGCCAAAGAACGATTGTTCGTGGTGTAATTACATCTTCCCCTTGTCCAAAAGCAAAAACACTTACTAAAAATCCCGTTACTACTGACCCTAATGGCATAAAAGTACCGGGAATTCTTAAAGGATCATCAGTGGTATACCAAGATGTCCCAGCAATTAAAAATAACCAGCCGAAAAATGAAATTAGATCTCTTACATAACCTACTGCCAATGATGAGGCGAACCAAGAAAAAATACTCAAATAAATTAATGTTTGCCAAGAGTAAGCTTTTTCCGGAACCAACCACTTTCTGATTCGTGCATAAATTTCTTCAAGAAATTTAAATACCCCAAATAAGTCTTTTAACAAGAAATTCATATTTACTCCTCTTAATTACTCTGGGAAAATTATCTTATTTATTATTTAAGAAAATCAAATTTATGTTGAATAGTTTAATATTTACAAATTTGACTTAATGAAAGCACTTATCTAGAGCGAGTCAATAAAATTATGAGAATAATTGCACTATAGCTAAGTGAATTCGCTACTAGTATAGTAGTGACTAAATTTGTGTTCTGCAATTTAACCTTGCTAGCACGCCGAAAGTTACGACGTGGATATGCTTGAAATTCTAATTCATTTTTTGTTGGTTCAGCTAGTGATAGCAAAACAAGCTTTAATAGAAAATATTTCAGCAAGAAAGTCGCGAAGAAAATTATAAAAGCAAGCAAAATCATTAAAGACTGGACATTATATTGATTAAAAAAGACATAACTGATTAGTTGTGATTTTAAATTAACTGGTAAAATTGGCTCGATAAAGAAAAAAGTTATCCAACCAATCACAGCAGTAAACAGATTGATGCAGATGGCATAAAAAATGCTAGTTTTTTTGTCAAATCTTAACCTAAGATTCAAAACATACCCTTCTATGGGTATGGCTACCAATAAAAATAAAAAGTCAAACAAAATGGCACCAAGGGGAAAAGTTGTCGGAAGTTCAGTAAATTCAAACATAAAAGGGTGAGCTATAAGGGTGGACTTGAGAGAGTAAACTAGTGAGATTCAGAATGATAGGGAAAATTATCTCATTATTCCAGTCTTGTACCATCTTTTTGTTCTTTTGGTTATGATATTGCAAAACTTTACAAAATTAGGGTCTCCTGGAGGGTTAGATGATAAGGAACGGCATAGGTATTCGCACGGCACAAGTGCGCTCTCAACGGCTCACTGGTCAAATTCACGTTTATGATGGCGTGGGGAAAGGTAAATCCCAAGCTGCTTTAGGGGTAGTTTTGCGGTCGATTGGCTTGGGGATAAATGCACCAAGCAATTCCAACCGAGTTTTACTGCTGCGGTTTTTAAAGGGACCAGAACGTGATTATGATGAGGATGGGGCGATCGCAGCTTTACAGCGTGGTTTCCCTCATTTAATTGACCAAGTTCGCACAGGGAGAGCCGAATTTTTTGGTCACGACGAAATCACCCCTTTTGACCGAGAAGAGGCAGCGCGGGGTTGGGATGTGGCAAAAGGAGCGATCGCTAGCGGTTTGTATTCGGTTGTCGTTTTTGACGAAATTAACCCCGTTCTGGATTTAGGTTTGCTAGATGTGGATGAGGTGGTGCAGACTCTCAAAGCCAAACCCCAAGAGTTGGAAATTATTGCTACTGGACGCGCAGCACCGCAAAAGTTACTCGACATTGCGGATCTTCACTCGGAAATGAAACCCCAACATCACCCAACCGCAAAAGCACTTTTCATTGAAGGTATTGAAATTTATACTGGTGCTGGCAAGGGTAAGTCTACCAGCGCTTTGGGTAGGGCGTTGAAAGCCATTGGTAGAGGTATCAATCATCCGGGATCTACTCGCGTATTGATTATGCAGTGGCTTAAAGGTGGTAGTGGCTACACAGAAGATGCTGCCATCGCCGCTTTGCAGCAGTCATATCCAGAGGTGGTAGATCATCAACGCTGCGGACGAGATGCCATCGTTTGGCGCAATTCTCGGCAAGAATTAGACTATCTGGAAGCCGAACGCGGTTGGGAAATCGCCAAATGTGCGATCGCTTCGGGACTATATAAAACTATCATCCTTGATGAACTCAATCCCACCGTTGACTTGGAACTACTCCCAGTTGAACCAATCGTCCAAGCTTTACTTCGTAAACCCCGCGACACAGAAGTTATTATCACCGGTCGCTGCCAAAATCAGCCCGCATACTTTGACTTGGCAAGCGTTCACTCTGAGGTATACTGCCACAAACACTATGCCAATCAAGGCGTAGAACTCAAACGTGGGGTAGATTTTTAAATCGTATGTACGAAAATTCGACACTCATGCTTTTAGGGGATGCGATCGCAATTTTGTAAGTGTAACTATAGAAAGTGTCCAATGTAAGAAAACGTTATCGTTGTCTAAACCTAAGATCAAGTTGTTCAAAAGAATAACTTTGACTTGTAGCAGAAGGTACAACAATTTATGAATCGAATCTTAAAACGCACATTTTTACCCAGCCTCTTGGCTGCCACTTTAGCTGGTGTCACCTTAGTTCCAGCTAAACCCGCTGCTGCCGATAATCGCATACTTGAAGATGTGGGTATTGGTGCTGCCGCTGGTGTAGTATCGGGTGCTATTAGGGGAAATGGTAGGATATTAAACAATGCTGTTAAAGGTGGTGCTGCCGGCGCTGCTGTTAATGGTGTTAACGGTACCAGAAGAAATACCAGAAACCGTAACTTAGGTCAAGATATCGGAGTAGGTGCAGCCGCAAGTGGTGTCACTGGTGCGGTTACTCGCGGTCGTAAAGATACCTTAGGTGATGTCGTTGATGGTGCAGCCGCAGGTGCAGCTATCCATATCTTGAGGAATAGAAAATAATTCGTTTGACACTTAAGCCACATACAAACTAAGCCTGCGGATTGGCAGGCTTAGATATAAAAAGTCCGTCCCTTGTGCGGACTTTTTGTTTATATTCTATGATTTTGGGTAGAGTGCTATCGCGTATGCTGCCAACTAATCATATCCGTCGCATAGCGCGAAGAAAGATACAGCTAAACTTATTAGCAACCTTTAGCCCTTCAACGCCTTTTTAAAGTTGCGACGATAGGACGGATTTGTAATAAACAAAGCGGGCCATAATAGAGATAAACCGAGGCGATTGGGCAAACTTTGCGAGAAATTCGTCCGCTCAAATCCATTCCAAAACTTCCACACACCATAGAAATAAGCCGCCATCAAGCCAAAAATAAGTAACTGAGACATTCTTATCACTCCATAAGCAACTGATACAATTCGAGAAAAGTATTCTCACACCCTCACCCAAAATTATACTTTTCAGGATAAGGAAATGCGAGTCACCGGACGATACTTTATCCTATTCCAGATACTTCAAGCCCGGTCAACTCCGTAGTTTTCCTGACATAGCGTACTAGAAACCTCAGTCCCTAGTCCGGCAATATCTCGCAATGCCTTAAGGAAAATCCCTAAAGCGCCATTCCAATCTCTAGGAAGTTGATGCCCACATTCGGGACACTTAAACTTCTTAGAACTGCCTAATTTAACGTGTACGTGACCACATTTGGTGCAAGTCTTGGAAGTGTATTCCTCTGTGACATCTAATACAGTACAACCACGTTTAAAGGCTTGGAATTTTAAGGTTTGTTTAAACCGATAATGCGACCAACGCAGCATTTGACGAACGGTTTTAGAATTAATCTTTCTTTTTTTCTTACCTGTTTTGGCTACCATTTGGGAAGTCTCAAAAGTTGGAAGAAAGATAACTCTGTACTCCGTCGTTAACCATTTAGATACTTTCTTGTGACACTCATCAATTAGATTGCAAACACGAATAAATAAACTATCAATTTTCCCTTGCACCTTTTGACGTTGGTGTTTATTCTTGCGTCCTGTTAGCTTAGTTTTACGAGATATTAATTTATCGGTAAAGCGACACAACCTGTATATTTTCGTAATGTCTCTATTTCCAATATCAATAAACTTCTCCCCGTCAAATCCAGTCAGGAATGACCTGACTCCTGGGTCAAGCGCTATTATGGTTTGTTTATCTGATGTTTGAGGTATAAACTTAACAGGTAATACAGCAAACCAGCGCTTCTTGTCATAAACTAATTGAGTTGAGGCATCCCATGAGAAAACACGGTCATGGGTTTTAAATGATTTATCTTTTTGCTTAATTTGATATTGAATATCCGCCTGTGGTAATGGCTCAGAAGCTTTAAACTCTAAACCTTTTACCTCAGTTGGATACCAAGTACCATTTGAATAATTCTCAGGTTGAAATTTAATTGCACGATGAGCATCTCTCCAACTTCTAAACCTGCCTGCACAAAGCTGTTTAGTTCCAGATTTGAGACTGTCAATAAAAGCTTTATGAGCGTCTAAAACGGCTTCACCTTTTGGATTGTAAGGACATTCTTTAACCCAATCAGGAGCCTTATTAAGTATTAATTTCCTCAAATCATATTTAGATATTTTTCCATGTTTTCTCAAATAGGCAATACTTTGATTAAAGCAATACTTAGTCGCTGCTAACCATTTTTTCCAGATTTGATGGAGTTTCTCTTCTGGGTAAATTCTGATCTTTAGCGATTTCAGATTTGTATTTTCGTAATCCATACAATCTTGCTGAGAAACAATGGAGGATTGCAAGGATGTCCTCAACCATTTCTTCCTGGGGAGATAGCTCAACTTGGTTGAGAACCACGATTTCGCAAGAGTTTTGGGAACAGAGCCAAGCGAAAAAGTCGAAGCCAAATCTAGCGAATCGATCTTTATATGCGATAACAATGCGCTCGATATCTCCTGACATAACTCGTTCCAATAGGGCAAGAAACTTCTTTCTTTTGTAGTTAAGACCTCCGCCAATTTCTGCGACAACTTCTGCTGTAACGTATTTAGATTGGAGATAATCACATTGACGTTGTAAGTTTTCTCGTTGCTTGGGACTTGAGACTCTGGCGTAAATAACGGTACGTCGAACAGACTTAGTTGTAAATCCTGTGATGTCGTAACGTCTTTTGCCTCCCGGAGTACGGAACGCTTGGATTTGACCCGCTTCTTCCCAACGTCGGAGGGTTCGTTCGTTAACCCCAAGAGTTCTAGCAGCGTCGCCTGGTGTGACATACTTATCGGACATAGCGCTATATTATTGAACTACTACAACACTATGGCTCTATGTCCGGTATTGTCTAGCAAGCTTAATATTTAGTAACATCAGTTTAAGATAGCCTTTCAGATTCGGGGGGATGGGGAGATGGGGAGATGGGGGAGTTAGAATTACCAATGCCCAATGCCCAATGCCCAATTCCTTGATTTTCTCTAGGGAAGCACGTTAGCTTATGAGCATATCTACTTATTCTTTGACAGATGCATCTTGTGGAAGTTTCTAAAATACCAAGATCCGTAGGAGACTAAAGAATAGCAGAACAAATCTCACGGGTCTAGAAGCAGCAACAGCGCTCACACAGCTAAGGAGGATTTATGCGTGCAGTACTGATGGCAGGTGGTTCGGGAACGCGGTTACGTCCGCTAACTTGTGACTTGCCCAAACCGATGGTGCCCATCCTAAATCGACCAATCGCCGAACACATTATCAATCTTCTCAAACGGCATCACATTACAGAAGTTGTTGCCACACTGCATTATTTACCTGATGTCTTGCGAGATTACTTTCAAGATGGTGGCGATTTTGGTGTACAAATGACCTACGCGGTGGAAGAGGATCAACCACTAGGAACAGCAGGTTGCGTTAAGAACATTGCCGAACTTCTAGACGAAACCTTTTTAGTAATTAGCGGCGACAGTATAACAGATTTTGACTTAACAGCCGCAATTGAATTTCACAAACAAAAGAAGTCTAAAGCCACTTTGATTTTGACTCGTGTCCCCAACCCAATTGAGTTTGGGGTGGTAATTACCGATGAGCAACATCGAATTCGTCGATTTTTAGAAAAGCCCTCTACCAGTGAAATTTTTTCCGATACCGTCAACACTGGTATATATATTCTAGAACCTGAAGTTTTGGAATATCTACCTCCTAACATAGAATCTGACTTTTCTAAAGATTTATTCCCCCTGCTTTTAGAAAAAGACGAGCTAATGTATGGCTACGTAGCTGAGGGTTACTGGTGCGATGTCGGTCACTTAGACGCTTATCGCGAAGCGCAATATGACGGCTTGGAAAATAAGGTAAAACTTGACTTTGCCTACAAAGAGATGTCAAATCGCTTGTGGGTGGGTCAAAACACTTATATCGATCCAACGGCTCAAATTGAGGCACCGGCGGTTATTGGCGATAATTGCCGCATTGGGGCTAGAGTTCAAATTGAAGCCGGAACCGTAATCGGGGATAATGTCACCATTGGGGCTGATGCTAACCTCAAACGTCCAATTGTTTGGAATGGGGCAATTATTGGGGACGAAGCACATTTATCGGCTTGTGTGATTTCCCGTGGGACTCGTGTAGACCGTCGCGCTCATGTTTTAGAAGCTGCTGTGGTCGGTTCGCTGTCTACTGTAGGAGAAGAAGCGCAAATTAGTCCAGGTGTCCGCGTTTGGCCCAGCAAAAAAATTGAGTCCGGCGCAATCTTAAATATTAACTTGATTTGGGGTAACACTGCTCAAAGAAATTTATTTGGGCAACGTGGCGTCCAAGGATTAGCCAATATCGATATTACCCCAGAGTTTGCGGTGAAGTTAGGAGCCGCTTATGGTTCTACTTTGAAACCGGGTTCTAAAGTCACGGTTTCCCGCGATCAGCGCAATATTTCGCGGATGGTGACGCGATCGCTCATCGCTGGTTTAATGTCTGTAGGTATCGATATTCAAAACCTTGATGCTACCGCTATCCCCATCGCTCGCACAGTTATCCCCACTATGTCGGTAGCTGGTGGTATTCATGTACGGGTACATCCCGATCGCCCTGATTATATCCTGATTGAATTTATGGATGTCAAAGGCATCAATATTTCCAAGTCAAAGGAAAAGAAAATTGAAGGAGCTTACTTTAAAGAGGATATGCGGCGATCGCAAATTCACGAAATTGGCGATGTCTCATACCCCAGTCAAGTCATTGACCGCTACTGCACAGCTTTTGAAAAGTTATTGAATATTGACACTATTCGTAACAGTCGGGCAAAAGTAGTAATTGACTACGCTTATGCTGTCTCTGGTGCAGTATTGCCGCAAATGTTAGATAACTTTGGTGCTGATGCGGTGGTGCTAAACGCCAGTTTGAATAAAAACGCCATGTCCACAGTTGAACGCGAAGGGTTGATAACTCAGTTGGGTCATGTGGTGGAAGCTTTGAAAGCTAACTTTGGCGTACAGGTGTCCGCAAATGGCGAACAAATGATTTTGGTGGATGAATCAGGGACTCCGATTCGCGGCGAAATGTTGACAGCGCTGATGGTGGACTTAATCTTAACTTCTAACCCTAGAGGGACGGTTGTAGTACCAGTTCATGCTTCGAGTGCTGTTGAACAAATTGCCCGTCGCCACGATGCGAAGGTCATTCGCGCCAAGGCAAATCCCACTGCATTAATGGAAGCTTGTCAAACAAATTCTAGTGTAGTTTTGGGTGGTAGCGGCGATACTGGCTTTATTATCCCGCAATTGCATCCGGGATTTGATGGCATGTTCTGTATTGCCAAGCTAATTGAAATGCTCACAATTCAGGAGCGATCGCTTGCTTCTGCCAGATCAGAATTACCGCGTGTAATTCACAAAACTTATACAGTCCGCTGTCCTTGGACAGTCAAAGGTGCGTTAATGCGGTATTTGGTAGAAACTCATCCGGCACAAAACCTGGAATTAATCGATGGGGTAAAAATTTGTCAACCCTACGATGACAGTTGGGTGTTAGTTTTACCAGATGCTAGCGAACCACTGGTACATTTATATATCAACAGCAACGATCGCGATTGGGTAGATGATTCTTTAAGACAATACCGCACCCGCGTTCAAACTTTTGTGGAAAAACAAGAAGAGCAAATTCCACTAGAGGTGTAATTGGGCATTGGGCAATGGGCATTGGTAATAATTCTTTTACCTTTCCCCTTTCCCTTTTCCCTTTTCCCTTTCCCCTTCTTCAAAGTCACGAGCAAGTTTCAATAAATTTACCGCATCTGTACGATCAACAGATGGGAAATTGTCCAAAAACTCTTCTAAAGAAAAGTCATCGTGTGACATACTCCTACAAGTAAAGCAAGCATACAGTGTAGGCTTCTCAGTGACTCCCGGTATCCCGTCGAACATTAACTGAGCTTTATTTTGAGTCCACGAGATGCCCCTCCGCAGACTTTGAACAAGTACCAAAAAGTATGTTCCACCTTAGTACCGCTAGAATTTTCCCCATTCACGGAGATGACACAAAAATGTCTATTCTTGAATGGAACCCTATATTCTAGATTGTCTAGGTTCAGTGTACGACCAGCATTTTCGGCTTTGTCTGTACCTATTTATAATACCATTAATCAAGGCTTTGATTCTTTCTCCCCTTCCCTTGTAGGGAAGGGGTTGGGGGTTAGGTTTGAGGAAAAGTTGCACACGGCGTAGTATATCTTCGTGATATGAGAAGTTTAACAGAAGCGATCGCCCAACCGCTCCAATGCTGCAACACTTTGATGTACCTAAAATTTACTTCTCAAATGGCAAAGATGGGGAGGAACTCTTAGGATATATTGCCAAATCGGTTTCCGGGTCAAAAAAGTGGATTTTATCTGGTGTCAGCGATAACCACAATTGTTCACCAATACGTACAGTGCGATCGCTTGGAACTCGCACTTGCAGGTAATTGTTTGTATAAGTGGTTTGATCTGGTTCGACAAGTTTGACAGCAAGATAAGTGTCGTTACCCAAGTTTTCCACCAAGTCCACTTCCACTTGCAGATTTTTGGTTGCAGGTAAACTTATACTTAAGTGTTCTGGGCGAATACCCAAAATTAAAGTTTGCCCGTCGTATTTTTGTAACGCAGTTGCCCAAGCTTCTGGTAAGGTTAGACGAAACTGAGAATGAGTAATTACCTGGGGAGCTTGAAATTTGACAGGTATAAAATTCATTGGCGGCGAACCGATGAATTCTGCAACAAAACGAGTTGCTGGATGGTTGTATAATTCCAATGGAGCAGCAACTTGCTGAATTTGCCCTTGATTCATAATGGCAATGCGATCGCCCATTGTCATCGCTTCAGTTTGGTCGTGGGTAACATAAATTGTCGTTGTACCCAGCTGACGTTGTAATTTGACAATTTGAGCGCGAGTTTCTGCCCGCAGTTTCGCATCTAAATTAGAAAGCGGTTCATCCATTAAGAATACTTGCGGATTGCGAGCGATGGCTCGTCCTAATGCTACCCGTTGTCTTTGTCCACCAGATAACTGTTTGGGTAAGCGATTTAACAATCCTTCCATTTGTAATAAATTGGCTACATAACGCACCTGTTCGTTCACTGCCCTTTCTTTCTCAGAAATATACTGTAGTCCTTTCGGTAATTTTCGCGTCACACCTACTAGGAGATTTTCCGCCCAATTCCGCAGATGGGGAGAGGGGGAGAGGGGGGGATGGGGGGATGGGGGGAAAGAAGAATTATTCTCTTTGTCTCCTTGTCTCCTTGTCTCCTTGTCTCCAAGGAGTCCCCCTCCTCCCCTCCGTCGCAACCCAAAAGCGATATTATCGTACACCGTCATGTGCGGATAAAGGGCGTAATTTTGAAACACCATTGCGATGTCTCGCTCTTTGGGAGGAAGATCATTAACTAAGCGATCGCCTACTGAAATATTACCACCAGTCATCGCTTCTAACCCCGCAATTAAGCGCAGCAGGGTGCTTTTACCACAGCCGGAAGGTCCCACCAGCACCATAAACTCGCCATCTGCTACAGTCAGGTTAATCCGTCGCAAAACGTTGATATTTTCTGAGTGTTCTGGTGTCGCGTCACTCTTGTTTGCATTTTTAGTTTGTGAAACAACATTTTCCCCTTTGCGAGGGGGAAAACTTTTATAAACATTTTCTAAAAGAACTTGCGCCACGAGTGTTATTTGTTGAAATTGTTATTATTCAAGGGTCAATAGTCAATGGTCAATTTTTGGACTTTGGACTATTAGATAAGCAATGTGGAAATTAATTATGCGTTACCCAGAACCCCTAAAGACCTAGCATTGCTACGTCTCTACATCTTTTCCACTTTCTTTGTATCTATTGACTATTGACTTTAGCGCTCATAAAACTTCCTGGAATGTCTGGAAACTCAGTGTCTTTAGACCTTCCTAGGAAACACGACTCAAGCGACTTTAGTCGCCGTGGATATTCTCCATGAGCCATAAGATTTAAATTTACAATCGCAAGTTTGCGCGTTTTGAGTTAGTCGTTTACCAGTGTCTAAACTGTGTAAACTGATTGTTTTTCTACTTGGGTCTTTCTTTGTCGGTGATTCTTGCCAACCGCCGATATAGCAGAACCCAAATTTAATGTGTTTGACAATGGAACCGCGTTTAAAACCCGCGCTAATTGTGCCACCATATCTAGAACGAATATGCCCGACAGAGTGCTGTAAGCGATGAAGTTGACGACGGTGAAACTCTAGCGGTATGACTTCAATTAATTGAGTGTTTTCGGGTTTAATATGTCCGCCCACAAACCAATTAGCTAGCACCCAAGAATCAACACAGTGAGCATCAAACTTATTAGATAGCTTGTTTTTAGACTTTTTCAAACCTAAGACTTGACGCATTTCATAGGTGTCCTTACCCGTCCTAATCTCTAAGTTGGCAAGTTTTCCCATCTCTGAATAAAACCATTTTTTACCAACTTCCAATGGGCTAAACATAACGTTCCATTTTTTTGCACCTTTCCATGTTTTAGCTTTAATATCTTCAACTACAAAAGTTGAGACTGGAAACATCAACGTTAACCACTTGCAAATACGTAATTTCCATTGCCATCTAGCTTTTGTTGATGGGGGTAATTTTTGCTTATTTACAAGTCTGTTTTTACGATTTTGTCTACATGGAGTGTTGCGAAATCGTCTAGCGCGTCGCATATTTCGACGAACTTCAACATGCTCTTTTACCCAGTCAACTGCGTGAGTTTGGATGTTTAAGTATGTATGTGCTTGTGATTTTACGGTGTATCCTTCACGCTTACTCCCAGGGTCAACACCAACTGCTATTGGTTGGGTATTTCTATTGGATGGTTCTTGGTTTAATCGAACACAAAAAACTCCTTTTTTAAAAAATGGTGTAGCCTTAAGAGATTTAATCCAACGTTTTGCCCTGCTAGGGGTTGTTGGCATTAGCGGACGGTTGTTTTGGTCAACTACTGGAACAAACATGATAAATCCTATTGCTAGGTGTATATATCCCTTCGCTACTGACTGCCACAGAGGTTAAAAACTAGGGAGGTATTCAAAACATGTTTTGAGCTACCACACTCAGACAGTTCAGTCTTATTAGCTAGACACTTGTTTAACTTGATTTTGGGAGGTAGTTATTTTCCCTCTTGCAAGCCCAGTGGCTTTAGCCCTGGGTTAGTGACATATGCTACATCTGAATACGAAAAGTTAAAAAAACAGCTTTAAGCACAAAAAGCGAACTACCTTTAATTCAAAGGCTTTTAGTAGGTGTGTTTATGGCTGCTAATATACCCTCGAATCCGGTTCAAGAGCCAACCGTTAAGCCGGATCATGACATTTTAGACATACAAACTACATCTTGTTGCATTGTTGGTGGTGGGGTGGTCCTGCCGGTGCAGTGCTGGCTTTGTTGTTAGCGCGTCAAGGTATCCCGGTGATGCTGATAGAAACACATAAAGATTTTGACCGCGACTTTCGGGGAGATACAATTCATCCATCTGTGATGCAGATTATGGAAGAATTGGGTTTAAGCGATCGCTTGTTGCAATTGCCTCATGCTAAAATGCGCCAAATCAGGATTCAAACTCCTAATGATACCATTACCTTGGCTGACTTTAGTCATCTCAAAACTCGCTACCCCTATATTACGATGCTTCCCCAGGTTAAGTTCCTGGAGTTCATCATCACTGAAGCGCAAAAGTATCCGAATTTTCACTTAGTCATGAGTGCGAATGTACAGGAATTAATTGAAGAAAATGGCGTCATTCAAGGTGTTCTTTATCGGGGACAAGGTGGCTGGCACGAAGTCCGGGAAATACTTACAGTCGGTGCTGACGGACGTCATTCCCGATTGCGACAACTAGGCGACTTTGAATCAATTCAAACCTCACCTCCAATGGATGTGTTGATGAAATTGTCCGGACTCCGGGTTTCTTGCGTCTACCCATTTTACGCGACTTGCCGGCGCGGTTGATTGCTTTGGGTGTTTTTCCGGTTCATGTGCAAACTTAATACACGCATTTCACCTTCTGTTGCCCTGAATTCTTCCTAGAGACGTTCTAGAACGTCTCTAGAATCAATCGTCTGGGATAAAGCAGAGACGTAGCACAGAATAGTCTCTACGAGGGTAGGACTTACGCAATCGTAACGAGAAAACAAGACTTAGATAGGTGCTTCCTTGCGTCGCAATGACGTAACTGCGTAGTCCTTGCGTAAGTCCTGAAGGGTTTTGGATCAGGCTGCGATCGCAAAGGAATTGCTGTAATTTTACGTGGTACAATAGTACTAATAAATCCCCAATCCTGAAAAACAGGGAATTTATTAATAAATTAAAAAAATTGTCGAAAATAAAACATATATAGAACCATTCCTAACAAACGGAGTAATTAATGAACAATTGTATTTTGATGGCGGAAATCGTGGAAGATCCGCAGCTTCGCTACACCTCAGATAACCTGGAAATCAGTGAAATGCTCGTGCGGTTTCCGGGAATGCGCCCGGATGACCCCCCAGCAACCCTAAAGGTGATAGGCTGGGGTAACATCGCGAAAGAAATTCAGCAAAACTACCACGAAGGCGATCGCATTCTCATCGAAGGACGCTTAGGAATGCATACCATCGAACGTCGAGAAGGTTTCAAAGAAAAACGTGCGGAGTTGACAGTGCAACGCATTCATGCATTAGGAGCGGGTTTTGATATTAATTCCTCAACAAGAATAGAAACTACTCAACGACAATCAGAAATTCCCGTGGCAGCTGCAACAAACTACGGGCAAGTTTCTCCGGTTGTAACTCCCGAAAAAACTGTACCCACTTACCAACCGCAGGTTTCCATACCCACGGAAGTTAAGAAAGAGTTTCCCCCTCTTTTGGAGGATGATTTTGATGAACCTAAACAAAGTCCGAAAAATAGCGATCGCAATCCTTATTCCGCACCGGCACAAGACGAACCTAAACCCGAAGTGAAAAATAGCGATCGCAATCCTTATTCCGCACCGGCACAAAACGAACCTAAACAAAGTGCGAAAAATAGCGATCGCAATCCTTATTCCGCACCGGCACAAAATGAAGAGGATGATATTCCCTTTTAAGCGGAAAGTGATTTTTGGCAATTGTATCTGAGATGAAGGAGTAGAGACGTTCCGCCGGAACGTCTCTACTAAAGTTAGTTGCCCCCTTGTCTCCCTTGTCCCCCTTGCCTCCCTGTCTCCTTTTTGTCGATAACGGATGTAGCATCAGGCTAGTTTACGTAGCCAGATATGCTACATCCGTTAAAATTTCCGAAAAATTGTCATATATAATGCAAAAATTACCAGCAAAGGTGTAACAATCAGAAAAATCAGTTCACCTGATTACAAAAGCACTGTTAAAATCCAGATAATTTTAAATTCAATAAGTCACGATTAATACCCGATTCCTATGAGAGAAACTATCCTAGAGGTTCGCAATCTACAAGTTGAATTTTCCGATGATGGCAACAGCGTCAAAGCGGTAGATGGCATTTCCTTTGAAGTGCATCGCGGGGAGACTCTGGGAATAGTAGGAGAGTCGGGAAGCGGAAAATCAGTAACATCCTTAGCTGTGATGGGTTTGGTGCAGACTCCGGGAAGAATAAGTGGTGGTGAAATCTGGTTTCGTCATCAAGAAAACTCCGCACCAATCAACTTGGTGGAGTTACCCCCACAGCAAATGCAGCTTTATCGTGGTGGTGACATCGCCATGATTTTTCAAGAACCGATGACTTCACTCAATCCAGTTTATGATATAGGGTTTCAGCTAACCGAAGCGATTATGCGACATCAGAAAGTGTCGCAAGGTGAAGCAAAACAAAAAGCGATCGCAGGTTTACAAGAAGTCAAACTCCTTCCCAGCGATGAGCAAATAAAAGACCAATATCTCGAAACCTGGAAACAAACTTCTGTTAACTCATCAAAACCACTAGATGACCGACAACTAACAGAGTTGGTGAAGCAACACAAAGAAGCTATGCTGGAACGCTACCCGCATGAACTTTCTGGTGGTCAATTGCAACGGGTGATGATTGCAATGGCAATTTCCTGCAATCCCTTACTATTGATTGCAGACGAACCCACCACAGCTTTAGATGTGACAGTCCAAGCAACAATTCTCGAATTAATGCGCGAATTGCAGCAGCATCGCGATATGGGAATGATTTTTATCACCCACGATTTAGGATTAATTGCCGAAGTTGCCGACTCTGTAGCGGTGATGTACAGAGGTAAAATTGTCGAATATGGATTAGCAGCCCAAATTTTTAACAATCCCCAGCATCCCTATACTAAAGGCTTAGTTGCTTGTCGCCCCTCACTTGACAGCCATCCGCAAAAACTCCTCACCGTTTCCGACTACATGAGTGTGGAGGAAACCCCAAACGGACAAGTTGTAATTCAAGCCAAAGAACCGCTAACCCCCATAGAAGTTAGCAGAGAAGAAATTACCGCAAGATTGGCAAAGCTGAACGAACAGAAACCGCTGTTGGAAGTCCGCGATTTGAAAGTTGGTTTCCCAGTGCGGGGTGTATTTGGAAAAACGACACGCTACACTATGGCAGTTAATGGCGTTTCTTTTGATGTCAAACCTGGGGAAACACTCGGATTGGTGGGAGAATCAGGTTGTGGAAAAACCACCCTTGGTAGAACTTTACTGCGATTAATTGAGCCGATGAGCGGTGAGATTATTTTTGAGGGACAAGATATTACCACCCTCAAAGGTGAACCGTTGCAAAAACTGCGACGAGAAATGCAAATAGTCTTTCAAAATCCCTTTAGTGCGCTTGATCCCCGAATGAAGGTTGGGGATGCAATTATGGAACCGTTGTTAATTCACTCTGTGGGAAAGACGACGAAACAACGACGGGAACGAGTAGCGGAACTTTTGGAAAGGGTAGGATTGAGTGCAGATGCAATTAAGCGCTATCCGCATCAATTTTCTGGTGGTCAACGTCAAAGAATTTGTATTGCCCGTTCTTTGGCGTTAAATCCCAAGTTTATCATTTGCGATGAGTCGGTTTCCGCGCTGGATGTTTCGGTACAAGCGCAAGTGTTGAACTTGTTGAAAGAATTGCAAGAAGACTTTAACTTGACTTATATATTTATTTCCCACGATTTGAGTGTGGTGAAATTTATGAGCGATCGCATTTTGGTGATGAATCGCGGTCAAATTGTCGAACAAGGTATAGCCGAAAACATCTACCGCGCACCGAAGGAAGAATACACGCAGAGGTTGATTGCTTCGATTCCCACCGGGAGTGCGGAAAGAGTGCAGAAGAGGCAATTACGAGCGTTGTGATGTCAGAAAAGCCGACACCGTGAACTAAACTAGACACAATTGGTGAGGATATGACTCATGCGATCGCCCAAAGTAATTGAAATGCGATCGCACATACCTTTAAAATGGTACACCGACGTAAACAGGCTTTGTTCGTATAGCCTCACTCTTCCACGATGAAGCATAATCAGCCTTAACATTTGCCAACATCAACTCGTCCCTTTTATCCCAAACTGCAAATATTTCTTTTCTCCCATCATCAAGCGTCGCTAAATCGATTTGAAAAACCTTATTTACTTCCTTCAATTTCAAACCCAACAAATTTAACAATCGGCTGAGAATTTTAATCCCCAACACCCGCTCTTTATCCTGTACCAAATTAATCCCCAGCGCTCTTCTAATATGCTTGCTACACTGGAACGCCGTATTTTTTAATAATATCAAATCAGCATCATTCTCACTAAATCTGCGTCCTAATTCCAGAAACTGTTGCATCCCCAATGCTCTCAGAGCCTCAACTTTCAGCGTATAAGTTTTTATATCTGGGAGAAAAACTTTCCCCTCACCCCAAGATAACTGCTGATACCATTCTTGCTTATCTCTAACCCAAAAATACTCGCTATCGTGAGTTAGATAATAGTGAGTTAATAATTGATAATAATATCCTTTATCATTTCTTAACTTCAGCAGTGGAGTCACTTCAACACCGTATCTTTTTTTCAGAATATATTTATCAATTTGGTTGCGTTCCTCATTGCTAAGAGAATGTTTAGCTATTAATTGCTGATATTCTATATAATCAATATCTCTGGCATTAGTGATAGCAATGGCTACCAAAAATTGATTTTTTCGCTTAATTTCTTGAATTTTTTGTTTAATTTCTTTTGCCTTTTGCCGACTGTCTGACCAATCTTTTTGGACTTTGACAATATCTAAAATTAACCTTCGTCGAGTTACCGAGTCATCGGCATCAGTTGCTAAAAAGGCAAGTCTTAAATCGCGAATAATATTATTGTTAACAGCATTACTTCGCATCCAAATTTGATGTCCCTCACCAATCAAATTCTCTTTCATCGATTTGCGATAAAAAGTAATAGAAGCATTCACCCTTGCAGACATCTTTGCCCAACTTCTTAAATGTATTGGGTCATAAACTGCTGGCAAATCAACATCTATTTTATGCAACGGACTGAGTAAAGCTAAATTTTCTTTTTGATTTTCTTGATACCAATGAGAAAGCAAACGATAATTTGTACTACCACTACCAATTAAACCTATACCGCGTTTAGCACACCAAACAATACGCGGCACATCATCGCGGACTCTAGCTAATGCTTGTCGTGCTTCTGAGTCAGTTATTACCCCTTGAAAAATGCCATAAACGCAGTCGAAATGTTCGACATCAATACTGATTCCCGTACCCAGACTTGGAGTGACAAAAACCGCATTATATTCAGTTACTTTTTGATTAATTTCTGCAACAAAATCAACCGCTTTATGTCCCAGTGTGTTTGTTGTGTGACTGCTAACAACCAGAGTTTTGGGAAATTCCTTTTGCAATCTTTCTAAACGCTCTTTTAAATAACGTTCGATGGTTTCGCAACTATAACGCCCAGTGCGACTATCGGTAGTAACATAACATTTACGTCCGGCAAGTAGCTCTAATTCGAGTTGATGAATTAACGGGGTTGGGTTAGGAGAATCATAAAAAGTTACATCCCAACCTCGCTCTGGTTTCCACTGATTTACAACTACCCAAGGTGTTAATTTAATACCTGCCAAGCCTTGTAAATATTCTAAGGAAACATCTGATAAATCGGCATCTTGGACAATAATTAACCCACCAGTGGTTAAAACAGTGTAAATTAACTGTTGAAATACTTTTAATATTTTAATGCGCTTATCTTTACAAGTATTGCTGTTGAGTAAATGCCATAAGGATTGTTCTACTTCGTCTAATATTATGATTGCACCATGCCAATTTTCTGGGTTAAGTTTCCAGAGGGAATCTATGCATAGTCCGAGGGATTGAGCACTGAAGTGCTCACTACGTGTTTTCCAATTGATGCCGATTTTTTCACATAAGAAGCGTCCCAGTTGGATGCGGTGGGTTATTAATAAAACGGGTTTATTTTGGCTTTTGGCTTGATTGACTATTGCTTGCAATGCTGTGGTTTTTCCGGTTCCTTTGGCTGATTTTACTCCGACTAAGCCAGAAGCGGGAAAAGGTATTTCTCCTAAATAGCGACGGTTCAGAGTAAGTGCAGGAGAAATGGTTAAAGCGGTGTGCGGTTTTGTTTGAGCAATATAAACTTCTAAATCAACACTTTGGCGATAAATTTGCTCGAATGCACCTGCACTTTTGGCAACGATAAATTCATCTACCCCTTTTTCTTTTCCGGGAAGTTGGATGATTTGAACCGGACAACTTTTTGCTTGGAATAAAAAACCAAGTTGAGAAATGGCGTTATTTACTGCGGCGATTTTTTTCGGTTCTGTTTCAAAATCAAAGCAAATATAACAGGTGCGTTTGGTAATAGCAAAAGCTGCTAAATCTGGGATAAGTTGACGACTGGTAACTTGACCAAATTCATCTTTGACGACGCGATAACCGCTGGTAATTCCGGGAACTCCTATAGCTGCATATCCTTGTGTTAAAAGTGCGGCGGCTTTCTTCACACCTTCGCAGATAATTATGGGAATGTTTCGTTGCATTACCCATTCCCAAAAGCCTATAGCTTCCCCATTTTCAGCAATGTTGATATCTTCAGGTATGGCTACATTGTAACGTTTGGCGACTTGCTGCCAGACACGCAATGTTACCCGCAAACAAAATATCCGGGTTGGTGTGCTGGGGGGATGTTCGTATTTGATGGACTTGCTATTTTGATTTAGTCGCGGTTGATTTGGCTTAAAGCATCCCCATTCCATCATCTGCCAATTATGCAATGGGTCAAGTCCAGAACACCACCAACCGCCTGCGGTAATATGAGCGTAACGTTGCAACCACTCATTTTTTACCATACCACTATTTTTACGTGGGAGACGTTCAGAAATTAATAAATATTCATAAGCGGTTCTGTCTTGGAGGGAGCGGAAATTTATCTGAGCCAGGTTTAAATCTATACCTGAACTATTGACTAATTCCTCTAAGTGTTGGGGGTGTAAATAGTGGTGCACTACTGTAAGGCGAAAATGCGAGACGACGGAGTTACAAGGTATCATGCATCTGCGGATGATTCATATGTGGTGTCGTCTGGTTTGATGATGCTTTTATCACTTGGTGATAAAAAAGACACAGTTGTATTTATGAAAGGGCTGTCTGGTCTTGTGTATTGTTCTGGTAATATTTTTGTATTGTGATATTTGTTGGTATTAAATTTTTAGGAATCAGTAGATTACTTACAATGTAAAGACGTTCCGCCGGAACTACAATGTAAAGACGTTTCGGTGGAACTACAATGTAAAGACGTTTCGGTGGAACTACAATGTAAAGACGTTTCGGTGGAACTACAATGTAAAGACGTTTCGGTGGAACTACAACGTAAAGACGTTCCGGTGGAACTACAACGTAAAGACGTTCCGCCGGAACGTCTCTACGAGGATTTGGTCTTTAACTGGGTTTTACCGTCAAGACTTTTGTTCGCCAACTAGTACCTTAGTCGGTTCGGCGCGGATTTCATTTACACAGGTACGACTCTGTTCAGTGTCGGTAATACTAGCTATAGTTGTATCAGCAATTTTACTTAGGGCGTTTTCGGTAAAGAAGGCTTGATGTCCGGTAACGAGAACGTTGGGAAACATGATCAAGCGCTCGAAAACGTCATCCTGAATAATCGCACTTGACAAATCCTCAAAAAACAAGTCTTCTTCTTGCTCGTATACATCCATACCCAATGAGCCGATTTTACCTGATTTCAAACCTTTAGTGACGGCTGTTGCATCAATTAGCGCACCTCGGCTTGTATTAATCAGCATCACGCCGGATTTCATCTGTTCTACGGCTTTGTCGTTGATTAAATGGTGAGTTTCCGGCATTAGAGGACAATGCAATGAGATAATATCAGAGTTGGCGAATAATTCCGAAAGCTCGACATACTTCGCACCCAATGCTTCAAGTTCAGGATTTTGATACACGTCGTAGGCAAGCAGGTTACAGCCAAATCCTTTCATAATTTGGGCGAGAATTTGACCGATTTTACCAGTACCGATAATCCCGACGGTGCGTCCGTGCAAGTCAAATCCCAAGAGTCCATCTAGGGAAAAATTGCCTTCGCGGACGCGGTTATAAGCGCGATGAATCTTGCGATTGAGGCTGAGAATTAGTCCTACGGCATGTTCTGCAACTGCGTAGGGTGAGTAAGCGGGAACACGTACAACGGTAATTCCTAGCTCGGCTGCGGCTTTTAAATCTACGTTGTTGAAGCCGGCACAACGTAGCGCCAATAAACGAGTTCCGCGTGATGCTAAAATCTCTAAAGTTGTGGCATCAGCTTGGTCATGTACAAATACACAAACTGCCGGAAATCCAGCGGCTAAGATGGCGGTATCGCGATTGAGACGGGGTTCAAAGAAGACTAGATCGTGTTCGTTGGAAGAATTTGCAGCCTCTAAGAACTGGCGATCGTAGGCTTTTGTACTGAAGACTGCTACTTTCATTAAGCACCTAAGCTATATGTTATATGGCTTTGCTTGTAAATGATAGCTTAATGTGAATTTATGCGATCGCACTTGTGATGAGTATCAGTCTTAGATATTGGCGAATATTCGCGTGATATAAAATTAAAGCAAATATTTAGGATTCATCTGGTAATCTTTAATAGTGATGTCGAGCTTGAAGAAAATCAATGCGATCGTCGCTAATAAAGTAAATAATGCGATGTTCTTGGGTGAGTCGCCGTGACCATGAATCCGAATCCAAGTATTTCAATGGTTCTGGCTTACCAATACCTATAAACGGATCTCGCATAATTGCTTCAATTAAGTCAAACGCACGCTATGCAGTTTTGCTATTTGTTTTTATCCAATAGGCAAGGTCTTCTCTAAATTCTGGATGAAAAACAGCATCTCGAACTTTTATTTCCTGAGGTTGGGTTTCATTCTTCTTTTTCTTCGCCAATACCCAACTCCTGACGTAGTTCGTTAATGCTTTGAGGTTCTAAAGTTCTAGCTTTTGCTCTTGACAAAGCTGTTAATAGGCGGGTAGCATTTTTCGGTGAGCGAAGTAAATAAGCTGTTTCTAGTAAACTGTTTAGTTCCTCAACAGCAATTATGGCAACGCTTTCGCCTTCTTGTCGCGTAATAATTACGACATCGCGATCGCTAACTACTTGCTCACACAGTTGGGCAAGGCTGGCACTAGCATCATTTAAGGTTGTCTGATTGGACATGATGAGAGTTTTTTGTTTTGCTGTATGGCTTTTGACCAGATCATAACTTGAGGCATCCAAAAGTAGGCGATCGCTATGAGTGATGATTGTCAATCTTAAGGTTTAGCGAATATTTGCGTTATATACATCCCTAAAATGAATGAGACGTAGCATTGCTACGTCTCTACATACATACCATTTTTTACCACCAATTCCTTAACACCAACTGTATAAAGTCAAAAATTGTAGGTTGGTATTGAAAGGCAAAACCCAACCGACAATTTTTATGGGCAAGCTATATAATTGGAATTTACCCAGCCTTCTAATCCATTAACTCGGTTGTTTGGTCCAGATATAACACGCACGTAAGACCAATTACCTTGAGTTTTGATAGGGAGTACTGTATTTCCATTATTTAACCCAGCTTTAGATTTTCCATTTGGAGATAAGCGAAGGGCTAACTGTCCTGTTTGGATGCCTGTTACACTACAATAAGCTTCTACAACTTCACTATTTGATTGCAGTCGAATTTGGCTTTGATGAATGAAACCAGACCGACCGCAAGCATCTGTTTTATACCATCCATTTCTATTTTTATAGACAGCTATAGATGCTTGGGATTTGATGGCACAAATAATAGTACCATTTGGTTTAGCTCTAACATTTGATGGCGGGTCGATAACAACTGCTGATTGTATAGATTGTGCGTTAGCTGATGGTGCTTTTATCAAGAAGGGAATGACAGCAAGTAAAGTAATATTCACACCAGAAAACACTATGTTCTGAATCGCTTTCTTCATATTCTTATGGTTAAATTTCAAATTTTGCTTGACTGATTTTGAGCAAAAAGCCCATATTTTATTTATAACAGTAATAAATAATACTAAATAAGAGTGATTTTACTGAAAATCAGCCAACGGTGACTTTGTAAATTTTTATTGCTGAAGATTGCGAACTATGTCAATAATTTGCTGATAATAACCCAAGTTGCTAGTAATAAATTTAGGCGATCGCAAGATACCATTTAAGAAATAAAATCCTCTCCTCTGGCAAATATTCTCTCTTATTGCAGCTTTACGTGAAGGCGATCGCTTATAATCTTATAGCCCGCAAAGGCGGGCTTAGTACGCACAACGCCCCATACTTCTAGTCTGAGGGCGGATTTTTAATTAAAGCCGATGACGGGATTTGAACCCGTGACCGCTCGATTACGAATCGAGTGCTCTACCACTGAGCCACATCGGCAAAAGCCATTTTTTATCATAGCACTAATAAGGTCATGATACAACAAAATCCCAAAAATCCCCTTAACCCAAAACAATACGCCCGTCTAAAATCAGAAATGGCAGCCCCCTATCGCGGCTTGCGGCAATTTATATATATTGCTTGCGGTGCTTCTGGTTTCATCGGCGCATTCGTCTTTTTTTCCCAACTGCTTGCAGGACGCGATATTGATAGCGCCTTGCCTAACTTAGCACTTCAGGTAGGGGTTGTTGCCTTAATGGTATTTCTTTGGCGATGGGAACAGCGTCGGCAAAAACGCTCATAAATAAGTAAAATTATAAGCTTTTTACGGAAGAAATTCTCTCTTTTTGCTTGCTTTACGTTTCATATGTGGTAACAGATGTCTAATTTAGTTAACTAACTTAACATAATTCTATAATCCGAAACATATATACAGAAAAAATTAAGAAATTATTACGAAATCTGAAAACTTGAAATTTTCAACATACACTAAAAATAGTTAAAACAGGGTCAGCCAATATAAAGACCCTGAATATAAGTTCACAAATTTCAATGGGGTCAACCAAATTTTAAAGACCCTAAAGTTAAAAAAACTCAAAATGTTTAAAGCGCCAAGTCCTAACAATTGTTAAGCCTTGGCGCTTTGATTATGCAAATCGCTATGAACTTTGCAGTTCAACTTTTGATTGCCCGGTTGAAGAGGAAGGGAGATGCAAAGAGGGGGGATGGGGAGAGGGGGGATGGGGGAAAGAAGAATTATTCTCCTTAGTCCCCCTTGTCCCCCTTGTCTCCCCCTCCCCTTCCCTAATTATGGAGTTTGTACCAAATAAGGTGAGGGAATTGCTTGAGCGCGTCCAGCACTAACTAGCGCTTGGTAAACAAAAGCAGCAACTTCTGCCCTAGTTGCCTGACGATTTGGATTTAGTTGCTTAACGGTAGGATAATTAATTACCAATTGCCTGGAAGTTGCAGCAGCAACAGAACCCATCGCATATTTGGGAATCTGTGCCACATCAGTATAGAAACCCAGAGCATTTTGAGTATCAGCATTTAAACCTAGACCGTTGGCTAAAGATACTAACACCTGCACTCTAGGAATTTGCTGCTGCGGTTGAAATGTACCGTCGGGATAGCCCGAGACATACTGACCCTGGTAAGCAGATTGAATTGCTGCGTAAGCCCAGAAATTGCTATTGAGATCCTTAAAATCAATACCTGAGCGTTTGCTTGCTGGCGACAAAGCTTTATTGACAATAGTAGCAAATTGAGCGCGTGTTACAGGTTCATTAGGTTTAAAAGTGCCATCGGGGAAACCCGCAATAATATTCGCAGAGGCTAAAGCTTCAATATATCCTTTTGCCCAATAACCCCCAGGTACATCCTTGAAAGCGGTTTGACCGTTACCTGTGGGTGGTTCAACGCTGGCAGCAACAAAATCTACCTTGCCAGAAATTCGTGTAGGATCAATATCATTACCAACAGCAACTATTGTATTTTGAGTAGTTGCATTTAATACGTCAAAAAGCTTTTTCTGGTCTTTTTTACCATTATTGCGAATCAAGTTTTTACCAGGATTTTCCTGAGTTCCCAAGTCTGGCAAAGATTTCTGAAGCGCAACTAATCCGTGATCTCGGTTATCCTGAATGATGTTGTTACGCAGCATCGGTTTAGCGCTACCAGTTACAACAATGCCGCCATAGTTTTCGATAATTTGATTATCAGTAATTAAAGGGGTTGCCAAATCGCTAACTGCAATACCAAAACCAGTTGACTTAAGCAAGTTATTGCGAATTTCACCTGTGGCAGATTTAGCGATGGAAATCCCATTGCCCTTGTTTTCAGTAAAGACGTTATTTTCGATTTTAGGATTACCTGTACCCGTAACGAAAATACCTTCTCTTCCACTGTTGACAAATGTACTGTTTGTAATTTTGGGATTAGTCGATTCAACCCACACACCAGTACCGCGTTGATTGGGGTTGGTGACACTAACGCCAGTGATGGTAGAATCTTTGTCAGCGCGAATAGTTATGTTTTGTGCAGCAAAGGTACGACTAGTATATGAACCACTACCTGTAATTAATATTGCCTGACCTCTGCTGGCATCATCACCCCGTAGTGTGACACCTTGTGGAATGAATAGTGGGAATTTTTCGCCGCTTTCACTGTTATAAGTACCACCAGCAAGTTGAATGACGGTACCTGGTTGAGCTTTGCTGAGGGCTTGGGTGATAGTTTTATAGGGTGTTGCTTCAGAATTGCTAGCAGCGCTGTCTACACCGGTTGCTGGGTTGACGTAAATTGCTGTTGCTGTTGCAGGAACTTGCGAGGTTAGAGTTGGAGTGATACTTTCTTTAAGGGTAGCACCAGCATTTACTTGAGCAGGCGTGAGCATTGACGTAGCAGAAACCAGTATCAAGGCGCTTAGTCCTGCTTGCAACGGTAGAGTATATCTAAGGTGATTGCTAGAAAGAAAAAGAAAAGTTTTCGATTGAGGCTTGTGAAAACCCTGACGTTTCATCTTTTTTATATCTGTGATTTGAGTGAATTAAGGTAAGTTGAAAGAGGTGTCGATACCAGCCATGTAGCTGTAAAACCTATGCAAAACTATACTGGAATAAGAGCACCTTATCAGCCAAATTCTTGAAGAAAAATCAATCCTTATGTTATTGAATGTTACAGTTTTAAAACTGTCAAGATCAATTTCAGTTTGACCAAAAAGCCTCTTACAATAGTGCCTTTGGGCTGTAATTAAAAGCTATTGTACTTAAGAATACTTTTTATTGAGGTTTTAGTGTTTAAGTTTATTATCTAAAAAGCCAATAATTTAATATTTTTTTAATAAAAATATACGTCAGAGTTAGTATTTATATGTTAAGCAGCAATAAAAATACCATTTTATGCTCATGATAAATAGCTAATTGCCTTTGTGATATGAGCAATCAGCTATTGGGATTATTGTTCTCGTCATTTATACTTAGCTATTTAGTAAGCTAAAGTTTCTAAAGTTTCCCGTAAATAGCGCTTTACTTGCTGCTCAAGACGAAGCTTTTGTAATTGAGTATCGTGTTCAAGTTGCCAGCTTTGGAAACCAGAACTTGAAGCTATCGCCGATATGAGACTATCCCAAATTTCCGTAACGGTAGAAGTTTGAATTCGAGCCATAATTATTCATTCCTCAGTTTTAACTTTGCCAGTCAACTGGGGCAAGATTTGATTAACCCGCACCCCTAAAATTGTAAAATCCTGCTTAATCTTTTCTAAAGATAACGGTTCTAAAGCAGCAAATTCTGTTTCCTTCGTCACGAAAACTCGTGCTACACTCAGGGGAATTTGCAAAAATAAATTACTCGCAAAAAAGAATAATCCAGCAAGGAGCAATGCTAAACCTCTCCATTGAGGTAAAAGCCGAGCAATGTTTGCTACGTGGGGAGTTGCTTGATAAAGCAGTCCCAGTACTGCCACTGATAATACAGCTCCGAAAACTGCCAGGAGGCGATTTAATTTTGTATTAACTAAACAGAGAATTTTACGCTGGGGTTCTGAGAGAGTTTCTGGCTTGATGGCTACTCCCAGAAGGGCGAATATATAAAAAGGACGGCGTAACTGCATCCACAACAGTGGTAGAGTCCCAATTGCCCCAACTACTAATAATTCTAACCAAATTGGTAGTGAGCGATCGCCTACTGCCAAAAACAATAAGCACAGGGGCAAAAAAATTGGCAGCGTTGCCAATCCAGCAACGTGAATCCACAAAATAGGTTCAGAGCGGAATGAGGACATAGCAGAATTAGGAGTTATTAGTTGAGAGTTAGGAGTTAAAAACTCATAACTCCTAACTTATAGCTATTTTGCACTCAACACTATCTGGTTGAAGTCAAAGTGCGGCGTTTCGTCACCATTTGATAGGATTCGATGCTGTCATTTTCAGCCCAGTCGTTGAATTTATCAACGCCGATACCGCATTCATAGCCAGCATTCACTTCCTTAACGTCATCTTTCATCCGTTTGAGGGAGTCAAGAACACCCTCATAGATGACTTTGTTATTACGACGCACTCGGATTTTGCAATTGCGAAGCAGCTTGCCAGATTGCACGTAGCTACCAGCAACCGCACCACGACCAATTGCGATGACGGCACGCACTTCTGTAATACCCAGGTGTTCTTCTACTAATTCTGGCTCTAACAGACCTTCCAAAGCTCCTTGAATGTCTTCTAGGAGTTTGTAGATGATGTTGTATTCGCGCACATCCACACCAGATTCATCGGCGGCTTGTCTGGCACCACTAGCGTAGGTAGTGTTGAAGCCAATGATGACGGCTTTACTGGCGGCTGCCAAGTCAATATCTGTCTCGGTGATTTCGCCAGGAGCAGCCAATAACATGCGAATTTGTACTTCGTTTTGCGGGATTTGTTTGAGCGATCCCACAATGGCTTCTATAGAGCCTTGGACGTCTCCCTTGAGAATCAAGTTGAGTTCCTTTAACTCGCCTTCTTTCGCTTGAGCGGAGAGGGTTGTCAGGGTAACTCGTCCTTGTAATAGGCGGGAAGCGCGTTGCTTGTCTGCCCGGTCTGAGGCGAGTGCGCGTGCTTGTTTTTCGTTCCCGAAAACCTCGAATTCGTCGCCTGCTGCTGGTACATCGCTTAAACCCAACACCTCGACGGCAAAACTCGGACTTGCAGCTTCAACTCTGGCTCCTCTGTCATCGACCATTGCCCTAACTTTACCAAAAGCTGATCCAGCTACGAGCATGTCGCCGACGTGGAGAGTACCATTCTGAATTAACAAAGTAGCAACTGCTCCCTTTGCTTTATCCAGATGAGCTTCAATTACTGTTCCTTTAGCAGTCCGATTTGGATTGGCAGAGAGTTCGCCTACCTCATCGACTATTAGAATCATTTCTAAGAGCGTATTCAAATTTTCGCCCTTGATGGCGCTGACGGGAACCATGATTGTGTCACCGCCCCAATCTTCTGCGGTCAAACCATACTGGGTAAGTTCTTGTTTCACCCGCTCTGGCTGTGCCCCTTCCTTGTCAATTTTGTTGATTGCAACGACAATTGGCACTCCCGCTGCTTGGGCGTGGCTAATGGCTTCAATGGTTTGGGGACGAACGCCGTCATCTGCTGCTACAACCAACACAGCAATGTCTGTCACCCGCGCTCCCCGCGCCCGCATAGCTGTAAAAGCTTCGTGACCGGGGGTGTCAAGGAAGACAATTTGCTGCATTTTGCCTTCGTGTTCGACATCGACGTGGTAAGCACCGATGTGTTGGGTAATACCACCTGCTTCGCCCGCAGCCACTTTGGTTTTGCGAATCGAGTCGAGGAGGGTAGTTTTGCCGTGGTCTACGTGACCCATAATTGTCACGACTGGCGGACGGCGCACAAGGTTTTCCAAGTCTCCCGCTTCGATCATTTCCGTGACTTTAATTGCCTCGGATTCTAATTCGGCGGTTTCGACTGGTATTTCTAGCTCGGTTCCGATCAGGGTAATGGTGGGAATATCGAGGTTTTGGGTGATGCTTACCGCCATGCCTTTCATGAACAGGATTTTCACAATCTCTGTATCGGCAACTGCTAAGGCTTCAGCCAGTTCTTGCACGGTCATTGGACCGGTTACTATGAGTTTTTCTGGGCGATCGCGCTTTTGCTCTTGCTGGCGTCCGCCTTTTTGATCCCGGTCACGATCGCGATCGCGACTGCCTGACTTTTTACTACCTCTAGCAGTTGGGATGCTAGTTGTTGGGGCTATTGTTGGTGACGAAGGTCGGCTTGACTTGGGTTTGGGAGGACGAGCGATGGAAAGGCTGACCTGAACGGTGAGAAGTGAATCTGGATCTTCATCATCGAGCAAGTCTTCTTCAAATTCATCATCCAGGATCGGCTTAACTCGTTTGCCTTTGGTGACTCCCTTGCCTGCTTTTTCTTTAACTTCATCAATAATTTCCTCTTCCTGCCACTTTTTGCCACCTTTAAGTAGACGAGGTGGTGTGGGGCGTTTGAGGTCGAGCAAATCGGGTGGTATGGGATCGTCATCCAGAGAGTCTTGTTTGCCGGAAATGCCCGCAAGCCCTCTTGGTGGAGTTGCCACTGGTGAGGCTGCTGGTTTTTCACCTGGACGTACCGGTCTGGGTCGTTGGGGATCTCCTCCGGGTGTTGGCGCTCCTGGTCTACTACCTTTTTGCTCTGGTCTGACTGGTGCGGGGGTCGGTCGTCCTGCTGGACGGGGTGCATCTGATGCTGGCTGGTCGCTTGTTGGTCTGGCGATTTTGGGTTTTACCTGATCGCGATCGCGCTTGAGGATAGGTTTTTGTGATTCACTCAGCGATTGCGCTTCAATTGGCTCTCCCATTTCCACCAGAGGCTCTCCATCTGTAGTCGCTGTTTCCCCAAGTGGTCTTGCGGGTGGCGCTACTAGTTGCGGTCTAGGCGGTTTTTCCGGTTTTGGTCTAGGCGGTTTTTCCGGTTTTTCTGTGGCTGTTTTTTCTGGTATCAGAGTATGATCAAGCGTTTGATCTGCTTCAGTCACAGGAGGTTTTTGTTGGGTCTCCGACTGATTCCGGGGTACTGGTCGAGTTGGTGCCGTCGGCTTCATTGATGATGAGACTGGTGTGGCGAAGGGTCGTGGAGGTGAAGGAGGATTAGCCTCAGAAGAAGCAAATTCAGTATTAATAGCAACTGACGCCTCTTGGGCGTTGGAGGTGGTGTTTCTCAATATTTTGGGTTTGCGAATTTCCAAAATTTGTTGTTTGTGGGGTGCGGTTGGTCGGGAAGGTCCACCAATTTGCGGTGAATTGGTTTTATGACTAGTTGTAAGTTCTTTTTTTGGCATTACATTCGTAGCAGCGAGTTTTTCCGCTGCTGTCCGGATTTGTTCTGCCTCTGTTTCTGAAATTGTACTGCTATGGCTTTTGACCGCAATATCGAGCTGGTCGCAAATTGCTAATAGCTCTTTGTTATCCAAATTCAATTCCTTTGATAATTCGTAAATTCTCACTTTGCCGTTGTTCATCCACTCTTCCCCAATAAGATTACAGTTTTAGCGGATGGCTGCCTGGGAGTGCGACATCTCCATCCTTTGATTACTGTGTTTAGGTTGCCCTTGGTAATTTTGCCGGTGCCTCCAATCAGGAAAGAGAGATGTTTCGGTTTACTGCTGGCATCTCCACATCCAAGGATGGTTGATGCAATCGCGCGATCGCGCTACCAGGTTGCCATATTGTTTTTTTTGTTTTGCTGATTCTGATTCCACAACACAATCTAGTAAAACTTTTTAGGAATGTTGCTTCGCCACTCTGCAATAAAGTTGAGAAGCGAGCTAGCTGCTAACTACACCCATCTCCTATTTTGGCATTAACCCAAGCAATCAACTCAGAATGTGATGATAGCGTATTTAGTACGGCTGTCAGTACAATTGTCTGATTGTGATTACCGCCAAAACCTGAATATTAACAGGTCTGGCTTTAGGCTAAACGTTGCCACAATGCTTCATACAGTGTTTCTGGCACTGATGCATGTAGCGATCGCCCTAGTCTATTTTTTTTTTGAGCAGCGCAAAGGCAGCTCGCTTGCGGACAAATGTAAGCAGAACGCCCCATGCCCTCATTTAATTGTACCTGTCTACATGGAAAGACGCGGACAATCCGCCAAAACTCTTCTTTTAATTTGACTTGGCGGCAACTTATACAACGTCGATAATTCTTTTTCATCTCTTTTGTCTGGGTTCTGTGCCGTATTTTTTGTTAAACAACTCCTCAGTAATAATATTTGTATTTTGTTATATTCTCAACTAGACCTTGATAATCCGCGTTAATGATAAATTAAGATTTGTTAAGTTGTTTATATTTGTACCCGGTTTATTGATGTGTTGCAACATCTGAGAATATTTATACCAACTTGCTGACGCGAAGGTCATTATTTTGACCGTTAATAATTCTCGACAGCTTCATAGCGCGATCGCTTTACCTAAAAGCGTCAAAAAGCTCGTTTTTTGGCAGGAATGAACGCAATAACGGCAACAAACTCTTACCTCTTCTCCTTCCGGAGACGCCCTCACGTAGCCGCGTGCCTAACGACGTGCAAGTGCATCTCCGTAATTGAGAAGTGAGCCAATATTTTTGGAATACTCAAACTACCAATAAAGACAAGATGCTTTGAAATGTAGCACCTTTTATTCCTAAAGCGCTAGTAAGTTTGGCTATAGCAAAAGGTGTATCAGAAGCCACAGCTAAATCGGCTAGGTGTTCTAAAAGCTGTTTTAGCGAACTTAAAGAGCTTTTCAGTAACAATTGTCTAAAATCGTCTGCTAATTGCGATCTTTCTTCTATGAAATTTTGCAAAGCTACTCTTAAGTCAGATGGAAAATTCTCAACTGACTTCATAACTGTTTCTAACTTGTTTTGACATGCTTCTATCTCTTCATCTTGTTCATCTTGTTCATCTTGCTCATCTTCATACTCGTCGTTTGTTTCTAATTCCTCGTACTCATTTGCTTGGTCTAGGTGTAGTTGCTCTATTTTTTCGAGTTCCTCAAACTCCCTTTCATCTTCTTCTTGTTGATGTTTTGCTCGGACGGCGATAAATTTTGCATCTTCCGCTGCGGGGTCATACTTTGCTTTGTCTTTGATGTCAATTTTCCAGCCAGTCAGACGAGCAGCTAAACGGACGTTTTGTCCTTCTTTACCAATAGCTAAACTCAGTTGATCTTCAGCTACTAAAACGTGAGTTTGACGACTTTCGGGGTCCATGAGACGTACTTCATCGACTCGTGCGGGACTCAAGCCGTTAGCAATGTATGTTGCGGGGTCTGGAGACCAACGAATCACATCAATTTTTTCTCCGCGTAATTCATTGACTACCACTTGAATTCGCGATCCTCGCGCTCCAATACAAGCACCAACCGGATCGACATCGCGATCAAGGGTATCAACAGCAATTTTAGTTCGCGGTCCGACATAACGTGAAGGAGGATTAGCTTCTCTGGCTACAGCAACAATTCGCACAACTTCATCTTCAATTTCCGGCACTTCGTTGGCAAACAAATATACTACTAAACCAGCATCTGCTCTGGAAACTAGTAACTGCGGTCCGCGTTGCTGTCCTTGAGAAACCTTTTTCAAATATACCTTAAATGTAGCATTTGCTCGGTAATTATCGTTAGGCAATTGTTCGCGCTTGGGTAATTCAGCTTCTACCTCTGGTTGACCGAAGGCACTAATAACTGCCATAACCACTGACTGCCTTTCAAAGCGCAGTACTCTTGCTTGGAGTACAGTTCCTTCTAAGTCTTGAAATTCTTCTTGCACCATCTGTCGCTGCTGATCTCGCAGTTTTTGCGCTAAAACTTGCTTAGTTTGCATCGCTGCCATGCGACCAAATTCTTCTTTGTCAGGGGTAACATCTAGCACTACTGAGTCACCTAATTGCGCTTCAGGAGCTACTTCTTGAACTTCTTTTAGAGAAATCTGATGGTCGGTATTGCCAACTTCTTCAACAATATTTTTAGTGGAAAGAACACGAAATCCCTGTTCATCAACATCAAGTTCCACTTCAAAATTATTAAAGTAGTCTTCATCAAATTGTCTTCGCTCTAAATTTTGGGCACGACGATAACGTTCATAACCTTTTAGCAATGCTTCTCTGATAGCTGATTGAACTGCCAGACGCGGTAAATTTCGTTCGCGACTGATATTTTCGATTAAATCTTTTAATCCCGTTAATTTAACTGTAGACATAGATTTATCTCCTTTAATTATTATGCAGACACCCAGCAAAAGTTAGGAGTTGTAGTTGTAGAGACGCGAAATTTCCCGTCTCTACAGTAAAGTTAGGAGTTTTAAAATAACTCTTAACTCTTAACTCCTAACTCCTACTCCGTTCTCCTAACTCTTATTTGCTTTCATTCAACTGCACCCTACTTATAAGAGTGCGAGGAATTTCGATTACACGACCTTTTTGGTTTAAGTAAACTGATATTTCATCCCGACGAATCAACTGACCAATCCACTCTTGCTGTCCGTCGTAGGGTTGGGAAGTAAAGACAATTACAGGAAATCCTTTGAAGGACAGGTATTCCTTGTCGGTTGTCAGTTGCCGCGAAATACCAGGACTTGACACCTCTAAAACGTAAGCATCTGGAATGATATCCGATCCATCTAAGGAGGCTTCTAAAGCACGGCTCATCCGCTCACAATCATTCAATCCAGTCTCCTCTTGGGGATTGCGGATATCTACCCGCAACACTGGTGGACGTTGGTTAGTATGAAAAACTACCCCAACGACTTCCAATCCCAGCTCTTCTGCTACTGGTGTCGCCAAATCAATAATTTGTGGGATTAAGGGATGAGTCATGCAATAATTCAATAAAAAAAGTGGGCATTGACCCACTTCCTGCGATAAGGATATCTTCCAAGAAGTATTGTGCCGAACCAAAGATGGTTCGACCTAAATTGAGTTTAGCGCATTTCTTTTGAGGGGAGAAGTGAGAAATTAATAATGGGGCATTGGGCATTGGGCAATGGGCATTGGGCAATGCCCGTCAACTTGGCTTATTCTTAGTTTGTACTAGAGCAGAGCTTTGACTGACTACTGTGGTTACAGATGCTTGCGATCGCATTTGTCGAGTTTGTTGGATAATTTGCTCTATATCCTCGTGGGACAAGCGTTGGACGTAGTTGATTTTGACTTCTTCCAAAAAGTCAAAGAGTAAGCTTTGAATTTCTGAAAGTACTTGTTTTTTCTGCATTTCGGCTCCCAAGGCTTCGGTAAAGCGTTCCAGTAATTGACTCGAAAGTTTTGCGACTACTGGATCTTCAACAACGTTAGCTAAAACTTTGTAAAGGTTTGTGGTGATTTGAGTTGATAATTCTTCACTCAGTTGAGCCTGCATCTGTCCCACTCCGGGGAGGTTGTGCAGGTTGCGATAGATGGGGGATTGATTCAAAGCGCCATCTATAGTGTGATGTAAGATGGCAACTATTTCTGGTTGAATTTTGGGTAGCACTTGAAAAACGATCGCTTTGATCAATATACCTGCGATCGCTTCCACTTCATTAATATTATTAATATCGACATACTCAGAGCCATTCTCTTTTTGCAATAGCCAGCGCGTCAAGTCTCCCTGCTTTATCGATCCTTGAATCTGGTTAATTAGCCTGACTATAACAATTTCTGTGAGTTCGTCGGCAAAATTGGCGACAACTCCTTGATTAATTTGCTTTCTTACTGGATGCAAATTTAATAAATGCGCTTTATCGAGGCGAACTAATACAGGTATTATTCGCAACCATCGCAAAAATGGAATCAGCAAGAATAAATCGTACCAGCGCCACAAAACTGCTTCTACCCAGCTAAAACCAGGATTACGCCGTCTGATATAAAAAGTCCGCGTCAGTAATTCTAAAGCAAAGTAAATTACAAACGGTAAATCTATTAACCAGAAATCATCAGTAAATTCACCGTTTTCGTCGATTCTGCGGTAGTAGTTTATAGCGATTAAAGGTTGAATTTTCTGGTTGAAAAAAGCAATTTCTTGATTCCACCCTTTTTCAGTTAAATAAGCTTGACTCCAAAAAGTGCCAAAGGCTAGTTTCGCAGATTCTACAGATGTGCGATCGCGCATTCTCTTTTTGATTTTTTCCAGCGTTCCACTCTTATTTACTGCCCCAAAAGGATTATCGTCTATCATTTCAGTGCTAAAACGGCGCAATTCTTCCAATCGGGTTGCACTTTCTTTTGACTTTAACCCTGTTTGGCTTACCTGTTCTTCTAATAACTTAACATTTGCTAGATAGTTTTCTGTTTCTCGATGCGGTTCAATACCTTTTACTTTGTCATAAACCTTGGTAATCTGGGGAACTTTTCGCAAGTACGAATCCCGCCAAGGAATATAACTTAAATCAAACAAACAAATGCATAAATTTACTGTAGCAATAATTGCCATTAAGCGCTCAAACCATAGGTTTCGCCGCTTGTCCGAGTTTATTTGAGCCATTTGCTGATAAGTGGATTTTAGAAATGTTCCTTATGACATCTCTAATTTATGCTGTTTTCAGCACATATCAACTTAAAAATTAAAGTCAGTCTACAGAAGGATGACAAAATTCTCTTTATAGTATCCACTTAATTTTATCCAGGTATAACTTAATTTAATCAAAAATAATTAATATTAAAGAATAATGAGGTTAAATAAACTTAAGATCAGCTATCAGCCCGACTACATAGCTGATTTAACCAAAAGGAGTTTTAACCATGTGGTGTGGGTTTGGAAAATCAAGCATTTCCATTGCTGTTGTCTGCCTGATAACAGCTAGCGTCGTAATTTCAGATACAGCTACTGCTGCTCGCCAACGTAATTATAGTCCACAACAATTCCGTGCAGTATTGCGCGGATTAGGCTATAGCGTTGACTTAACAAATACGCCCTTGACGGATGCGAAAACTAAAAAAGCAATCCGTGAATTTCAAACAGGGTACAAATTAACACCTGCTGATGGGGTAGCCGGACCGAAAACTCAAGATTTTGCCGCGAGCATAATTCAAATTTTACAGGCAAACTTGAATGCGGTATTGAAGTCTAAGACTCCTCTACCCCGTGATCAGTTTTATGGTAAGCGGACGGAAGCGGCAGTTAAGGAAGCTCAGAAAAAACTTCAGTTACAAGAAACTGGAATTGCCGATTTAGCTTTTCGTCAGAGATTGAACGAAGAGGCAAAAACAAGCGCAGGTCAGCCGAGTACTGAGCCAACTCCTGTGCCGACACCTTCACCAACTCCGACAACAAGACCAACTATAAAACCAAGAACAAGAACTACACCAACGCCAACACCTACGGTGACGCCGACATCTTCACCTGAGGCAACACCGACACCTTCGCCTGAGGCAACACCGACACCTACAGTGACACCGACAGCTTCACCAACACCTTAGGTACAATTGACATTCTCCCACCTACGGAGATGACGCGGACTATAGCGCTTCTCGGTTGTGTGCAATACGTGGTGTAGAGACGTAGCAGTGCTACGTCTCTACATTTATTTTTTGAACATGTATGTGATTCAAATGAGAACCGCTATATTACGGGCAGCCCCATTTCTGTAGCTTCTTCATTATTTTCGTCGCCAAATCTTGATGGTTTGATCATCACTACAGCTAACTAGGGTTCGCCCATCGGGACTGAAGGCAACGGTTCTGGCATAGTTGAAATGACCAGTGAGAGTGCAGATTTCTCTACCTGTGCTTGCGTGCCAAATTTTGATAGTTTTATCCCAACTAGCACTAGCTAGAAGTTGCCCATCTCGACTAAAGGCGACTGACCAAACTGAGTCGGAATGCCCAGTGAGAGTGCAAAGTTCTCGATGTGTACTTACTTGCCATAATTTAATGCTGTTGTCAGCACTACCACTAGCAAGTATCTGTCCATTTGGACTAAAGGCGACAGAGTTAACGTAGAAAAAATGACTTGTAAGAGTGCAAATTTCTCTACCTGTGTTTACTTGCCAAAGTTTGATATTATAATCAGCACTGCCACTTGCGAGAATTTCTCCATCTTGGCTAAAGGCGACTGACCCAACTAAGTCGGAATGACCTGTGAGAGTAGAGACTTGTCTGCCTGTCTTTATTTGCCATAATTTAATGCTGTTGTCCGCACTACCACTAGCAAGTATCTGTCCATCTGGACTAAAGGCGACAGAATTAACCCAGTTAGAATGACCTGTGAGAGTAGAGATTTGTTTGCCTGTATTTACTTCCCATAATTTAATAGTGTCATCCCAACTGCCGCTAGCAAGAAGCTGTCCGTCTGGGCTAAAGGCGAGGGAATCAACCATGCTGGAATGACCAGAAAACCAACGATTGAAATCACGTAATAATTTACCGGTTGTTAGTTGCCATAGTTTGATATTATTGTCATTACTGCCACTGGCAATTAGTTGCCCATCAGGACTAATAGCGATCGCCTGAACCATGCTAGTATGACCTTTGAGAGTGTGTACGCATTGCCACTCTAGTGGAGCTACTACAGCAGGTTTGGGGATTTGTGGATTATATCTCTTAACTATTAATGGTACATCTGACCCAATATCACCAGCCAATAAATTCAACCACTCCTGCACGGATTGGGGGCGATAATTTGCCTGCAAATCCATACCCTGCATAATTGCCTGATTTACTCTCTCACTAATATTGGGATTGAAGTGTAGCGGTGGTTGCAAGAGAATATTCTTGCGTCTGTCTTCTGCACTGGTAGGCACAACTCCGGTTAATAAGTTATATAAAGTGGCGGCGAGGGCGTAGATATCAATAAATTCTCCCCGTGGTGCAACTAAATCATACTGTTCTGGAGGGGCAAAACCAGGAGTGCGATAAACTGTATGTTTTTGAATAACATTAGGGATAAAATCTCTGGCAATACCAAAGTCAATTAACACTGCTTCTGATTTGCCAGAACGAAGCATAATGTTACGCGGCTTGAGGTCACGATGCAGCAAGCCTTTATTGTGAATTACTGTTAACGCATCACCAATTTGTCGAATATATAATAAGGCTTCTGCTTCTGATAACAACCTCATCCTTAGCAAACGCTTACCTAATTCTTCTCCTTCGATATACTCCATTACCATGCAAGGAAATTTGCCCTCATCGAAGATAGTTTCTACCTCCACTACATGGGGATGGCGACACACAGCTAGACGAACAGCTTCATCGCGAAAGTCTTGCCGTAATTTGTCCCGGTGGTGTTTCCAAGCCGGGTGATTAATAATTTCTTCTTTGAGGGTTTTAATTACTCGTAGTTCATTGCGTTGGGTTCTGGCAAGATAGGTAATGCCAATTCCACCTTCGCCTAGTTTGCTTTCGATAATGTAGCGCCCTCCAAATAAAGGCTGCCCCGGTTTCCACGCCATTGTTAACAATTACCAAATGCTGCTATTTATTTTTGCAATACATCGTAGAGTAGAGGGGTAGATAATTTTTCAGTTCTTTCATCCCATTTTACTTGCGGCTTAGAACACATCAATTATTCAATCTCTTTGAGGATAAGGATTTTATAGTCTAAAATCCACACATCCCAAATCTCAAATTATATTAACTTTTCTCCCTAGCTTACTTACCGATTTACCCTGGCATATTCCGGAATTGTGCATTTCGCTTTTGTAGGTACATAAGTTACTGCAAAAGGTAAGATGTAACGGACTGTAACTTTCAGTATCTCGATAAGAAAAATTTGAATTGCAAGTAATCCACAATCATGTTGAAAAATCTCAATTTGAAACAACAATTTACAATCATGCTGATTGTAATTCTGGTATTAGGTATGAGTTCAAGTGGATTTGCTCTGTCTTCTGTGCTGAAGCAGAATGCAATACATGATATTAATTCAACCGCTTTCATGCTTATGGAAACGATGAGTTCTATACGTGACTACACTAATACTCAAGTTAAGCCACTTTTGGACAATCAACTAGAAGCTGAGTTTTTGCCGCAAAGTGTACCTGCGTACTCTGCACGGGAGATTTTTGAGAATCTGCGAAAAAATCCGAAATACAGGGACTTTTTCTATAAAGAAGCCACGCTTAATCCCACTAATCTTCGAGATAAAGCTGATAATTTTGAAACTATAACTATAAATAATTTCAAAAACAAACCCGACGTCAAAGAATTAAGCGGATTCCGCTCAATGCCAGGTGGGGATATCTTCTATATGGCTCGTCCACTGAAAATTACTCAAGAAAGCTGCCTCCAGTGTCATACCTCAGCCGATATTGCACCTAAAAGTATGATTGAGCGTTATGGCACAGCTAATGGATTTGGGTGGAATATGAATGAAATTATTGGCTCTCAAATTATCTCAATACCAGCAAGTAAAGTAATTAACAAAGCTAATCAATCTTCTTTTGTCATTCTCTTAATTGTGTCAAGTGTTTTTATTGCTGTTATCTTTTTAGTCAATCTCTTTTTGAATCAAAAAGTTGTTCGTCCTCTCAAACGGATAACTCGCATAGCGGAAGAAGTCAGTACGGGGCATATGGATGTAGAATTTGAGCAATTATCTAATGATGAAATCGGTCAACTTGCCAGAGCATTCAGACGGATGCAGTTAAGTTTGGAAATGGCAATGAAAAGAATTAAACGTCGTTCGGAAAATACAATTAATTAATATATAGCAACCAGAAATAAAAGTGTTCAAATTCATACTTGAACTCTTTATACCAATTCTATATGAGCACATAATGCCCTGCGCCGAGCGCACGCTGCGCGAACAGGCTGGAAGCCTGGGGCTAAACGAACAAAGCCCACCTGCGTGGGCTAAACTAGGCGCATCTCCATACAGAAATAGTATTAACATTCAGTGTTAACTATTTTTCCTTAATACTTGACTATTAATAATCAGAAAAAAATGATTGTTGAAATTCAAATGCTGCTTGCAAATCAGGAATTTCTCTAGCTACCAATTTCACAAATTCATCGGGCAGAATGTCAGGATTTTCAGCTAATGTCTCTTCTATAATCAAACTGGCAATCGGTCCAATGTGGTAAGCTAGCTGTTCCTGACAACGTGTAATAAATCCATGTTTGAATGAGTTTACTGGTTGAGTTTGAGATTTTTTTGGAGTAATCAGCAAACTCTCAACATTTCCTGCTGATTGGTCGATGGTATCCGGACTTGTTAACTCAGAAGAGTAAATTTCAGTCACACACACCGCAGAAGGTTCATTATTTATTGCTCCTTGTAACTCTTCAGGTTCTAAACACTGCAAATCGGTGAGAACTTCCTTTGCTGTTTGGTATCGCTTTTTAGGCGTATCTGCTAACATCTTATCAAGTACTTCAGCAAAAGCATCGCTGACATCGGTGTAGAGATGCCACTTCCATTCTAAAGAATACTGATCCATTAGTAAAGATGGATCTCGACCTGTTAGCAAGACCACAGCTGTTACTCCCAAAGCATAAAGGTCGCTACTAGGAGAACACAACCCCAAGCTAATTTGTTCGCGAGGAGCATATCCCACTTTTCCTACAAGAGACATTTTACCAACAAAGGTCGCCTGGTCTGAATTTATAGTATTGTTCAGTTCCCCAGCGATTTGTTTTCCTACGCCGAAATCAATCAGCACTGGCAGATTTTTGTTGTCAGGTAACATAACGTTGTCAGGAGAAATATCTCGATGAATAATGTTATGTTCGTGAATATATTCCAAAATAAGCAAGAGGTTTTGTAACCAGTTTATAATCTCGTCTTGGTCAAAATTTCGTCCCTGTTTTTGAAGTTTTTGTAGGAGCTTTGAATATGTTTGACCATCAACATATTCTTGTACCAAAAACAGTCGTCCATCTCCTTCAAAACAAGCCAAGAATTTAGGAATTTGAGGGTGTTGTAGCTGATGAAGAATTTTGGCTTCTCTTTTGAATAAATCGCGACATTTTTCTAGTCCGCTCTCTCCTGTACCAATGGGTGCAAATTCTTTCAGTACACAAGGTTCGTTAAAGCGACGAGTATCAAAGGCTAAATAAGTTCGTCCTAACCC
This sequence comes from Tolypothrix brevis GSE-NOS-MK-07-07A, assembly GCA_019358985.1. Lineage (GTDB taxonomy): Bacteria > Cyanobacteriota > Cyanobacteriia > Cyanobacteriales > Nostocaceae > Hassallia > Hassallia brevis. The sequence goes on from JAHHIJ010000011.1 coordinate 127,896, forward strand.
TCCTTGTCCAAGAAGTTTTTGGATGGTATAGCGATTATCAATTAGAGTTCCAGAACTTATTTCTGGTTTTGTTAAAGGAGACTGTGACATCTCATCGCACTCCTAGCGATTTTTGGGAAAATAGATATATATAAATATTTGTCGTTGAAGTCAGGCAAAAGTAAAGACTATTTCCAGATATTAATTTTTATTTACATAAAGTTATTTATTTATATCTTATTCTTAAATCTTTAAACCTCGTCTACCTAGAGAACCATAATTTTATGCCAAACAAGACTTTGAGATTGCTTCCTTACGTCGCAATGACACATTTGAATAAGAGCGAAATTTCCGGCTTCAACATGGACAAAGTTTATGAGAATGCTTTTGAAACAAGGCATAAAAATTAACTTAAAAATTAACTTAATTAGTTGACTTGATTACTGACCGAAAAAAGGATGTTCGCGTTCGCGGAGCGTCTCCGTAGGGGAAGGATAAAAAATAAAGGATGAATTTAAGCTTTATCCTCCATACTTTAGGTGATTAACCTTTTATTTTTAAGATTGTTTTGCATTGCGTAAAACTGCGGGTGTTTGCTTGACTCGCTGTTCCAATGGTATAACTTTTTCAACCAATTTAATGAACTGCTGGTAGTTAGGTATTTTAGCAGTAGGAACATAACCAGCATCTGCTGTAATATCTGGTGGTGCTTCACTCATGGCTTTTTGAATTTGGTGTTGTAAATTACGTTCTACAGTTGGTCCTAACAGCACAACACCTGAAGGAATCCATCTACTTGTGTGTAAAATTCTAAACTTTATTGTGGCAAATTCACGGTGATAAAGATCGAAATCCATCTCTGATAAAGCACCAGCATCAACGCTGTCTTCACTAAGCCATTGTAGTATTGTTTTCGGAGTAGGGGCAAAACGGATTTGCGCGAGGGTTAAACCATAAAGGTCATATAAAGGAACGTAGTAACCAGCTGCGGAACCTATTTGTCCTAAAGCGACGGTCTTATTGGCTAAGTCGGCGATCTTTTTAATTGGTTTATTATCTAAGACTACAAGCAAAGAACGTTGTCGGCTACTGACTCCTCCCATTGAAAATAAAGGAATGTAAAGTTCTTTGTTGATTGCGATCGCTGCTAAACCGGGAGGTGCAAATATAATATCCCACTGTTTGCGTTGAATTTTCTCGATCGCCTGCAATTCGTTATATGTAGGTTCTAGCTCTACAACTGAATGAGTTTCTTGTGCTATGTACTCTTTCAAGCGATTGTATTTGTCTAGAGAAACCGCTCCTTGTTCATAGCTCACCACGCCAATGGTCAGTTTTTTGGGAATGACAGTTTCTTGTTCTAAATTACATCCTACCGTAAGTAGCAGAATTAGCACTATAGTCTGTAATAGCAGAAAACGGCGCAAAAACATAGTTTTTTAACTAAACGATAATCTTAGAGCCACACCGCGCATCGCTGTGTCAATTTGATTATCTCTAGTTTGGTGTACTAAAATTTAAAGCGATCGCTGTAACGAATCTTAATGGATATTTCAAAGTGGGGATATTTAGAAAAAGGCAGAGTCTCCCACCTCCCTGAAGAGCGGGGAGGAGGATTAAGGGGTGGGGTACAGTGACTATGAGAATCATAACTAATTATCTGGACTTAATATTATATCATGTTCCAGTAAAGACGTTCCAGTAAAGACGTTCCGACGGAACGTCTCTACGACGGTTACGATATTTTTATTACTGTTAATTAAACGGACATGATATAACGGGGTTAGATAATGCCTTACAGCCAGTTTGATATTGAATCAATCAGAGTCAACTTTAATATTACTCTCGTCGAAAAAAACAGTAAATTTGCTGATGTACCAGAAATTAGCTATAGTGATTATCTTGTAGAAACGCTTCGTTTTAATACACCGATCGCTTTAGCAATTAACTCAGAAAAATCTCGTTCGGAAATGATTATCGCACCAATATTATTAGAATTAAAGCGGCTATACCCTGAAAAAGTAAGTTTATTTTCGGGTAAAGATTTTACCGTCGATATACAAAAGGGTCTGAATGGTTTTTGTGACTTTCTTATCAGTCGTTCTCCAGAACAGTTAATCATCACATCACCAGTTATCGCAGTGGTAGAAGCAAAAAACGAGAATATTGAAGCTGGTTTAGGACAGTGTATGGCAGAAATGATTGCGTCTTTGATTTTTAACCAGCAAAAAGGAAGACAAGTTAGTAAAATACTTGGTGCGGTAACTACCGGCAGTAGTTGGAAGTTTATGCAGTTACAAGAAACAACGATAGAAGTTGATTTGAATGAATACTTTTTGAACCAAGTTGGTAAAATTTTAGGTATTCTCAGCTTGGGATTAGAAGAGGGATAGTTTTAATTCGCAGTTCTGAAGTGCGATCGCTGACTAATACAGTAACTGATGCAACTATGGCAGTGAATATCATAATTCCCGCTGTTAAGCAAATAAGATTTTTGGGACTCATTCTATTTCCTTTTCTAGTACCTTGATGCTGTTGTTGTGAACTATTTTTATCTCTCGGACTCATGTTATTATTCCTAATATTTAGATAGAATTGGCTATTACACAAACGTTCACGTAGCGTCTCGCAGAGAAGTCCACCTGACTAAAAGAGAATCAAGGATCTTAAACCCACGCAGGTGGGTTTTGTCTGTGTAGCCGCGATTTATAATCGCTGGGGAATCTTTCTTTCTACACACTGACTAATTAAGGATCTTAACTCCAAAATCTGCCAACGTCCTAAACCGTCCAAACCGATAAATATAGCAGCAGATTTAACGAAGGGAATTGCCTCTTGGATGACATATTGAAATGGTTGCCCTGGAGGGATTTCTTCATCGTCTAACCACGAATTTAAACCACGCCTTTTAAGTTTTTCATGAATTGCCTTAACTTGATTTTTATCCAAACTATTGTGAGCGAGAAAAACATCAAATTGAGGACGAGTATTCATATAGAAGCTTCTCCTTTTATTCTTTACACACCAACAAATTCTGCCAAGGCATTCCCATATTGCTCTAAGTCTTTTCTTAGAGATTCCCATTCAGCAGAACCAATTCCAAAAGGGAGGCTGACAGATACTTTTTTTAATTTTGCAGGATCGAACTTAGGCATAAATCTATACTATTATTGACCCCCCTGCTGGGAGTGTTGCAGTTTGTAAATGCGAACTATTATTTTCTGTTAGACTTGTACACCCCACCGTATTGTCTCGTAGTCTTGTTCAAAAATCAAACAAGTAGGTAAGTATAGGTTGAATTCACGCAAAGGCGCAAAATGTAAGTGATCGCCTTTGTATTAAACTTTACTCGTCCTCTTCGTCTGGCATCAAATCTTCTTCTGTCAAACCTTGTTGGGGAAGGGCGGCAATAATTGCATCTATGACCTTGGAAACTGGTAAAATCTCAATATCAAGATCGGGAAATTTTTGTCCTTTGGGTACGATCGCTCTTTTAAACCCCAATTTTGCAGCTTCTTTCAAACGCAGTTCCATTTGGGAAACCGATCGCACTTGTCCCCCTAAACCTACTTCCCCAATCAACACTGTACCCGGATCGACAATGCGATCGCGGAAACTGGCAACAATAGCGATGGCAACTCCCAAATCTACCGCCGGTTCTTCGACATTCAACCCACCCGCAGAAGCAACGTAAGAATCCAACTTCGACATAGGAATCCCCACTCGTTTTTCTAACACCGCAAGTATTTGTACTAAGCGATTGTAATCTATGCCGGTGGTGGAGCGACGCGGTGAAGTATAGCTAGTAGGACTTACTAAGGCTTGTAATTCTACCACAATTGGGCGAGTTCCTTCGCAAGCAACGACAATTGCTGTACCAGGTGCAGGATCGTCACGATTACCTAAAAATAATTCTGAGGGGTTGGCAACTTCCCGCAACCCCTCTGCCACCATTTCAAATATACCGATTTCGTGAGTTGCACCAAAGCGGTTTTTGACTGTTCTTAACAATCGATGGGAGGCAAAGCGATCGCCTTCAAAATACAATACTGTATCTACTAAGTGTTCTAATACTTTCGGACCTGCGATCGCTCCTTCTTTGGTGACGTGTCCCACAATTAACATGGTAATATCTTCATGTTTCGCCACTTTCATCAATGCCGCAGTACATTCACGTACTTGTGCTACCGAACCTGGTGCCGAAGTTAACGCTGGTAAAAATATTGTTTGAATACTATCAATTACTGCCACATTTGGTTTTAGCGAGTCTATCTCCCGCAAAATTTCTTCTAAATCTGTTTCTGGCAATACATATAAATCAGCACCGATACTTTCGGAGTTTTTTGGTTGCGGTGCTTCTTCTACTACAACTTTGCCATTTTCCTCTACAACTTCTTTTTCCTCTTTTGATACACCTAAGCGCGAAGCTCTTAATTTAATCTGCTGTCCTGATTCTTCCCCAGAAATGTAGAGGATGCGATATCTTTGGGCTAATTTATTTGATACTTGCAGTAGTAATGTAGATTTACCGATGCCTGGATCGCCACCAATTAACACCATCGAACCGGGAACTATTCCACCACCAAGCACCCGATCAAGTTCACCGTAACCAGATTCCCAGCGTGCTACTTGGCGATCGCTAATTTGATCGAAAGTTAAAGAAGCTCGTGCTTTCGGTGTCTTAAGACCAGATTTACCATTGTTCTGACCACCTTGCCAACCACTTACTCCCCCACGACTGGGGACATCCACCCCAGATTGTTTAGTAATCTGCTCCTCTAAAGAGTTGTAAGTGCCGCAAGCTGGACATTTACCATACCACTGAGGTGATTCCGATCCACACTGATTACAAACGAAAACGGTTTTTGACTTAGCCATTCTTAAATCTTATTAATTAATCTTAATCATTTATTAATTTTTCTCACGATTAAAGTTCAATAATAGTAGTGGTTCTAGCTTTTTCCAAATGAATTCAAGGAATGATATCTTAATATTATGGTATTAAAAATTAATCTGAAAAATTTTAGTTAAGGAGCCTTGAAAAAGTTGGAAAGTCATAAAGAAAAAATTCTAGTAGTAGACGATGAAGCTAGTATTCGCCGAATTTTGGAAACTCGCCTTTCGATGATTGGCTACGATGTAGTGACAGCAGGGGATGGTGAAGAAGCTTTGGAAACTTTTCGCAAAGCAGAACCTGACTTGGTTGTCTTGGATGTCATGATGCCAAAGCTGGATGGCTACGGCGTATGCCAAGAATTACGTAAAGAATCTGATGTACCCATTATTATGCTAACAGCTTTGGGCGATGTTGCCGATCGCATCACTGGCTTAGAGTTGGGTGCAGACGACTATGTAGTTAAACCATTTTCCCCCAAAGAACTAGAAGCTCGTATTCGCTCAGTGCTGCGACGAGTAGACAAAACAGGTGCTTCGGGAATTCCCAGTTCTGGGGTGATACATGTTGCCAATATCAGAATCGATACTAATAAGCGACAAGTATATAAAGGTGATGAGCGCATTCGCTTGACAGGTATGGAGTTTAGCTTACTAGAATTGTTAGTCAGTCGCTCTGGAGAAGCTTTTTCTCGTTCCGAAATTTTACAGGAAGTGTGGGGATACACACCAGAACGTCATGTAGATACCCGTGTGGTTGATGTGCATATATCTCGTTTGCGAGCAAAGTTGGAAGATGATCCCAGTAACCCAGAGTTGATTCTCACCGCACGAGGTACTGGTTATTTGTTTCAACGGATAATTGAACCAGGTGATGAGTGAGGGAGACAAGGGGGACAAAAAAACTAACTCCTGTAGAGACGCGAAATTTCGCGTCTCTACAACTGTTGACTCTTTGACTTTTTGAGCAATAGATATCTCCGGAAAAGATGTAGAGACGTAGCAATGCTACGTCTAATCAAGGGTTTCGGGCAACGCATAATTAAATTCGGTCGATGACCAATGAGTACCGATCCTAATCGAGTTTTGCGGCGTCTACCCATCGTTGTTGGTGGTTTAGGCGCTATACTTTTGTTGATTAACCGTTTGTTTACAACACAATTAACTCAGTCTCAATCGCGTGGGGATGTTCTGGGTGTGATTTTGAGTGCGGTTTTAATTTTAACAGGTTTAATTTGGCAGCAGGTACAGCCGCGATCGCCAGAGACTGTAGAATTGATTGGTGAAGAAGGTTTTATGCTTGCGTCGGATTTACCTGAAGCTGTCAAAACCGAATTAGCTTGGGCATCTCATTTATTATTGACTAATACAGTCACGCGATCGCTTGTAGTTTTCTATCAAGGTAAAGTTTTGTTGCGTCGCGGTATTCTCGCTACTAAATCAGAAGTTACACCAGGATCAATTTTAAACCGGGTACTAGAAACGCAAAAAGCAATTTATCTAGTTGCTTTAAAAGTATACCCAGGACAAATTGAATTTGATTATTTGCCAGAAAACACTCAAGGTGTAATTTGTCAACCTATTGGCAATCAAGGAGTTTTAATTTTAGCAGCAAATGCTCCTCGCAGTTATACTAAACAAGATGAAAAATGGATTGCCGGCATTGCTGACAAGTTAGCTGTTACTTTAGGAAACTAAGCATTAGGGACGCTGGAAAAGAATTATTCTCAATTACTGATTACAACTTATGCAAATTATTTATTGGTTACTTGTTGCGGTGATGATTTTCGGTGTCATTGGTGCTGTGGTTCCGGCAATTCCGGGAACCAGTTTAATTTTAATTTCGATTATTGTTTGGGGATTTGTTAGTAGTTCCTTCGCAGCAATTAAAATACCATTAATTGTGACAGTTATTGTTTTAATTTTAAGTATTGGAGTAGATTTCTTAGGAGGTTATTTAGGAGCTAAAAAAGCAGGTGCTAGTAAGTACGGACAAATTGGAGCGGTAGTTGGTTTATTGCTGGGATTTTTTGGATTATTGCCCGCTTTGCCTTTTGGAGGTCCGTTGTTAGGGATATTATTAGGACCGTTGTTAGGTGCAATTATCGGCGAGTATATATATCAACGAAACTTTCAGTTAGCCGTGAAAGCTGGTTTAGGGATTGTAGCAGGAACGTTAATAGGAAATTTGATTCAGGGAATATTAGCGATCGCTGCGGTTGCCGTTTTTTTGTTCACAACTTGGTCACAAGTATTTGGTGGATAGAATTTACGCTATTATTGCGCTCTAATCTAATACACGTAGAGACGTAGCACTGCTACGTCTCTACAATATTTTGGGTTTTATATATGTACTTCATTTCTTTGAAATCTGCCGTAATCATCAAAAAAAAATGAGTATACGAAAGTAATTAATTACTTTCGTATACTCATTTAAAAGACATTGGAAAACGATTTATTTGAATAAAATAAATTAGAAAATCATATGATTAATGTATTTTAATGTTGGAACCTCACTTGTAGATAGGACGAAAAAGCTAAAACTGATAATTGAAAGCTGTAAGGCATGATTTATTGCTTTGTCGCAAGTCAAACATGCCAAGTAGACACACCCTTGGTAATTAAAATTGGATAGCTTTACGACGACGTGTTGCTAGCAACAATCCACCAACTAAAGCTAAACCAGCAAGTGTAGTAGGTTCGGGAACTGATTTTGCCGCTGCATGAGTTAAAGCAAAGTCACTGTTAGCATTACTAGTTTTCGCTACTGAATCATAAGTAACAGGAGTGAGGGTTAGGAAATCAAATTTGGCATTTCCGAAAGGATTTGCAATATCGTAATAACCGCCACCATTACCCTTAGAAGGGCTGAGATTTGTAACTAAACCACCAGCAAAACTCCAGCTAGCAGTGTCTTTACTTGTTACTTTAAGAATGCCCTCAAGCCCAGTATTAGTTGTGATTCTCGCAGCTTCCCACACTGTATCTGCAAACACACCGGGTCGGTATAAAAAGCTTAAACCGATATTTTTGAGAACATCTTTAGGATTAGGAAGAGTTAATACAATCGACTCTGAGTAGTCAATTTCACCACCAACGACATTGCGAGCAGGTTTGTTACCGGATACACCTACACCAATGACACCGTTAACCTTTTTACCTTGAAGTTCTTTACCTTCAGGATTAGGTGTAATTGTGAAACCGTCATCAGTTTTACAGTTTGGCTTAATAGTGGTGGAACTTAACCCGCTGCTTGTAAAAGGACCAGCCAGAGCAGAGCAGCTTCCCAAATCAGTACTTGTGTTGAAATTAAAAGCTTGAGCGGGATTAGAAGAAAGAGCCAGAACGCTACTTGTAATTAAACCGATAAAAGTGAAGGATTTTTTGTAATTCATCATTTCTTTGGTGAGGTTGGATACTGTTAATGATTTAGCGATCGCGATAAATTGTTTGTTTAATTTCATGATTTTGTTTCTCATTTTTAATGCTTGAGGCAACTAATTTGTTGTGCCTCGTCTGCGTTTCTATTCGTATGTTATTCGGCATTCACTGAGGTGTCAGCTGGTAAAGTTACACATTCACCTAAACTTTATTAGTTAATTGACTTGTGTAAACCCTAATAGAATAAATACGGTCTAAGGACAACAAAAAATCACATTAATATACGGTTTTTGTGTAAAAATAAAGTGTGATGGTCTCCAGCTTTTTACAGACTCTTGACAAAGAAATCAAAAGCTTTTCATGAAAAAATGAGTAGGAAACATCAAGTTGAAAGCAAGCATTGTCTGTCAGCTATTACGAGAGGACATTTTAACTGACTTTCCGTATTTCAGAACTCACACGAACGTAGTAGGTGTATGTAGAGACGTAGCAATGCTACGTCTAATCAAGGATTTGGGGCTAAACACCAACGGTATTGGAATATAAGCGTTGAAACGCTTACTACTGTTATTAACGATGAAAAAAATCCCCATCTACTATTAGATGGGGACTTGAAAGTGCTGCGTTACCAGAGATTGTCCAAACTCATGCTGCCTTAAGCTGACTGCAAAGATTTTTTAGCTTCAGCAGCGATCGCTTCTACCTCATCAGTAGCCAAAGTTTCTAATATAGATTTGGCATCCGCACCACCTAGAAGATTCAAAGATTGCACTAGTCTATAGCGCACTTGCCAATCTGGATTACTCGCATAGGGAGCCAATAAGGGAACCGCTTGTACGTCTCCCAACTCGCCAAAAGAACTAATAGCAGCGGTTTTTACTAAGTCGTTGTCTGAGGAGAGGGCTTCTTTGAGTAGCTCAAACCCTCGCGGATCGCCCAATTCTCCTAATGTAGCGACGATGCTAAATTTTACCAGCCATTCCGGTGTTGTGCGGTAAACTTGCTGCATATCTTCAAAAGCTGCATGTAGTTTCAGGGCACCCAAACAGTCAGCAGCAGCAGCTTGCACATCAGGTTCAGGATCGTTGAGCAAGCGATCGCGCAATATATTCAAAGATGCGTCTAAATCTTGTTTGCCCAAAATATCGAACAGACTCACCGCTGAATAGCGCACGCGGGAATTACTATCACTAAGCGCACTTTCAGCCAACTCAAAACCAATCCCAGGTTCCAAATTGCGAATTTGATTAACCGCACGCAAGCGATCGCCCAAATCCTCAGAACTAAGCATTTCCTTAACAGACTCAGGAGTTATACTCATTGTTGATAATAGATAGTTGATAGTGGATAACCATTGACCATTGACCATTGACCAACAACTAATCTTGACTTGCTGCCATTGCCCGAACAATGTCACCACGGGTAAGGATACCAATTACTTGACCCGATTCGTCAAGCACTGGCAAGCGGTGAACGCTCTTATCGTGCATAACTCTGGCTGCTTGTGTTAAAGTTTTTTCCGGGGAAATAGTGATGGGGTCTTTGCTCATAACCTCCCCAACGGTTTGCCCCAGTGCTTTATGCAGGTCACGTTCGTAGGTGGCAGGATTTTGTAAATAGATGACGCTATCGAGAAACATGATGTATGCCGGTGGAGTTACACCAGTTTCTTGCCACATCAAATCCGTTTCCGAAATAATACCCACCAACTTACCTTTATCATCCACAACAGGTAATCCACTGATGCGTCGTTCTGCCAGAATTTTGATCGCTTCATTCAAGGAAGTTTCTGACCGGACTACAATCGGGTCATGACTCATCACATCGGCAACGGTTTTCGGCATTTGCGGTTGTTAACCTTTTTTTTATCTCTTTAGGTTCATTGTAGAAAATTACGGGTATTAACCGGACAGCTTAATAGATTGTTACTTGTCAGAATAGTCAATTATCTTTAGATTTTTGGGTGTTGCAGAAGAGAAATATGAATTAGAGCGATCGCGCTTGTTTTGTCCAAGATGTGCATCAAATCATACTCGTAAGAATGGAAGGCAACAAGGGAAGCAAAATTATATATGTGTTGGTTGTAAACGTCAGTTCATATAATGGTTAAACAACGACTAAAAGCTTCAAAAAACTACTCGTTAGTTGAATGGCTAGCTTTAAAGAAGTTTTGTCAAGTTTTGTATAGCAGTTGACAGGAGACGCGTATGTTTGGACTCGGATGGACGGAAGTGGCTGTAATCGCTATAGTTGCTATTTTAATTTTTGGACCCAAAAAAATTCCGGAACTAGGAAGCGCACTGGGCAAAACCCTCAGAGGGTTTAAAGAGGAAATGAAAAATCCCAGTGATGAAACTAGTCCGGAAGAAAAAGAAGATGTTAAAAGTTAGGAGTCAACAGTCAAGGGTCAATGTTTTGATTATGGACTATTGACTTTTTCACTTTTTAACTGATTACACACCTCATAACAGTTTATTTAACACAGAGATTTGGGAATCTACAAGATTAGTTGTAGTATTTGGTTGATGCAACTCCTCTTTAACTAGACCGCGCAGTTTAATTAACTTAATAGCGCGGCTGACACTTTCTGGTAAAATTACCACCAAACTGTTATCGGGAGCCATATCTAAAGCTTTGTTAATTGCTTGCGCTTCGTCCATAACAACTTCATAGCGGCAATTAGGCTTGACTTGGGTGATACCTTGGGTAATCAAACTCGCAGCCGAACCTCGTGGACGCCCCCTTGTGTCATCATCTTCTTTAACGATGATGTAGTCGAAAATATCTGCTGACAGTTTACCTAAAGTAACAAAATCTTCGTCACGGCGATCGCCTGGTCCTCCAATTACGCCAATTCGCTGTCCTGTACTCCAGTTGCGGACAAATGAACCCACAGCTTGATAACTAGCCGCGTTATGGGCATAATCTACCAAAGCGTGGTGATTCCCCAAATTAAACAAATTCATTCGTCCTGGGGTTTGACTCTCAGAAGCGCGGAAGGTTTTTAACCCAGCACGAATCTGTTCAATTGTCACATTTTGCACAAACGCCGCCAAACAAGCTGCTAAAGCATTAGCAATCATAAACGGCGCACGTCCACCCATTGTCAAAGGTATATTTTCTGCCCTTTCGATGCGGTGCGTCCAATCGCCTTTGACTATTGACAAATAGCCATTTTCATAAACTGCTGCAACTCCACCCTTTTGGATGTGCTTTTGCACCAAATCTGAATCTGGGTTCATGGTGAAGTAAGCAATATTCGCTTTGGTTTTTTCTGCCATCGCTGCAACTCGCGCATCATCGGCGTTGAGTACTGCATAGCCATCAGGATACACAGATTCGGCTACCACACACTTCAGATTTGCCAATTGGTCAATAGTATCAATGTCGCCTATGCCTAAATGATCGGCGGCAACATTTAATACCACACCTACATTTGCCGATTCAAAACCCAGCCCTGAGCGGAGAAGACCGCCGCGAGCGGTTTCCAGCACTGCTACTTCTACAGTTGCGTCTTGCAAAATTAACTGAGCGCTTTGGGGACCTGTATTGTCTCCCGTTTCCACTAAGTAATCACCGATATAAGTTCCATCTGTAGTTGTATAACCTACAACTTTTTTGGTTTGCTTATAAATGTGTGCTAACAGGCGAGTAGTGGTGGTTTTGCCGTTTGTACCCGTCACAGTGAGGATGGGAATGGTGCTGGCTTGGTCGTTAGGAAACAGCATATCCATCACCGCGCCGGCAACGTTACGTGGGATGCCAACGCTGGGGGCAACGTGCATCCGGAAACCAGGGGCAGCGTTCACTTCGACAATCACGCCATCAACTTCGCGCAAAGGACGGCTAATATCGGTGGTAACAACATCAAGTCCGCCGATATCCAAACCGATAATTTTGACTACCCGTTGTGCTAGCCAAACGGTTTCTGGGTGGATTTCGTCGGTGCGGTCTACAGCAATACCACCTGTACTTAGGTTAGCAGTTGCCCGTAGATAACACATTTCACCTTTATTTGGCACGCTGTTAAGAGTGTAGCCTTGCCTTTCGAGTAGCTGATAACTGTTGCGGTCTAGTTCAATTTTTGTCAGGACATTATCATGTCCTTCGCCGCGATTCGGGTCTTGGTTAGTTTCGTCAATTAGTTCGGCTACGGTTGATCTGCCATTACCAACTACATGAGCAGGCACGCGTTCCGCTACTGCTACGACTTTACCATTTACCACGAGTACTCGATGGTCGCGACCGACATAATAGCGCTCAAGAATGATCGAGCGGGAAACTTGTCTTGCGGCATCGTAAGCGGCTGAAGCTTCTTCTTTGGTGCGGATATCAATGGTGATCCCGCGTCCATGATTGCCATCTAGAGGCTTGATGACGATGGGAAAGCCGCCAACGAGTTCAATAGCTTCATCCAAATCGTCCAAGAAGTTGATTACCGTCCCTCTGGGAACTGGCACCCCCGACGCCGCTAAGATGCGTTTGGTGGCTTCTTTATCCCCAGCGAGTTCTACCCCCAGAACGCTGGTATTATCAGTCATTGTGGCTTGCATCCGCTTTTGATTGGCACCGTAGCCCAACTGAATCAAAAAGCGTGCCGACAGAGACATCCAGGGAATGCCTCTTTTTTCGGCTTCTTTGATAATTGCTTCTGTTGAAGGTCCCAAGGAAGCATCACGCCACAATTCTTTTAAGTCTTGTAAGTCTTGGTCTAATTCCGCTTTAGGATAGCGACCTCGATCAATAATGCTTTGGCACAATCGCACTGCTGCGCGTGCTGCATAGCGTCCGGCTTCTTCATTCAGGTATTCAATTACCACCTGGTAAACCCCAGGTGTGGCGGTTTCGCGAGTCCGACCAAAGCCTACCTGCATTCCGGATAATTCCTGGAGTTCTAAGGCTACGTGTTCGGCGATGTGACCCATCATGGTGCCTTCGCGAACCCGTAACAAAAAGCCACCACGACAGCCAGGGGAGCAATAATGACCCTCCAAACTTGGCAGTGCCTCAACTAATCCTTCATAGAAGCCAGGAATTTCATTCGAGGGCGTCTCGGCGAGATTTTCCAAGTCGAGGCGCATGACTATGAGCTTGTGGCGTCGAATGCTCCAGTAATTGGGGCCGCGTAATGTCTGGATCTTGAGGATTCTCATGGGAATAGGTAGATGGAGATTCGGAACCAAAATTCTAGTTTTTTACTAGTTTCATACTGGAATTGACCGCTAAACTGTTCATGACAAACAGTTTTTTCTTTTTACATGGTATGATTTTTATTTTCTCCAGCTAGCGAGAAATTAGCGGTCAACACAGTGTAAATAAAGTTACTCTATTCCGTCAGCTGGAAATACGGTGTACAGCGGGAAGGACGGTGCGTTGGTAGAGGTGGAAGCGATCGCCATGACTGAGGATATGCAGTCGTAAATTATGTGCCGTAAGCGGTTCTGAAGCTCCCACATGGGGTTCGTTGGTGTGTGTCACTTCTGTGGGATCGACAATTGTCACACTGCCTTTGCCCATAGCTTGCAGCCAACCATCCCTTTCAAACATGGCACAAGTATCTTCATCAATACCAATACCGAGGCGATCAGGATGTGCGGCGATCGCACTAATTAACCTTCCCATCCGATTACGATTGTGAAAGTGTTGATCGACAATCACCTCAGGGATAAATCCCAAGCCTGTTGCCATATCAACTAGAGAACGTTTTGGTGTCTCACCACTACCACCGCCTGCAATCATATGATGCCCCATGACTGCTGCTCCTGCGGAAGTACCTGCTAAGGTTAGCTGCCCTGCCCTCACTCGTTGCCTGATAATTTCCATCGCTGGCGTATCCGCCAACACACCACACAGGCGCAATTGATCCCCCCCCGTCAAAAATACCCCGCTACAGGCTTCTAAGGATGCTTTTGTTTCGGCGTTTTCACACTGATCCCGTTCCCGAATGTCTAATATCTCAACCTTTTTAGCACCCATTTCTTCAAAAATCCGGGTATACCGACCACCAATGATGGCAGGTTCGCGAGAGGCTGATGGAATTATTGTAATATAGCCATTGCTAGCACCGGCGCGTCCAAAAAAAGTTCTGAGGATTTCACGTCCGTGAACTTTGTCTTCTGCGCCTCCGATAACTAGAACGGCGGTCTTAGTTGCTTGAGGTGTCCTCATTTCCAGCGATTTAGCTTTTAATTGCGGCATTGTGTTTCTCCTGTCAACAACTTCGGGTGAATAAAACAAGGTTCAGTATTTGTGATGAGGTTCCCGCTTCGCTTCAAAGGAGGACACTTCAACAAACGCTCTTGTGGGGGCTTTTGTGTGAAACTTTGTCCTGTTGCTTCATCTGGTAGACAAGTCCTGAAGGTAGGGAGAAATTGATGCTTCCTTCAGTGCCTGTGTCTTACTTCAACGAGCGCTTTTAGTCCCTTGCCGTTTCCAGAGCGCAAAGAAGAGCGTTTTTTACCTGTCTTAATTTTCCAGACTGGCTAAATACTGCTTCGGGAAAGCAAGTGTTCACACGCTTTTTTCTGAGACTGCCTTGATGCATCCGGTAGAAGTTGTTAACTTGCTTCGATTATTAATTTAAATGTAGTTGTCACAATATTTAAACATAAATTAAGTAATTAGAAAAACTTTTGCTGGTGCAGAAAATCCAATATTGTCTGGTACTTTTAGATACTATTGATGAAGCTCCATAAGTCTTTGACGCAACATCAGTCGAAAAAAAGGGCAAGGGGTAAGGGGTAAGGAGGGAGAAAAGTGAACAATAAAGATAAAATTTTTTTATTCCTTTCCCCTTTCCCCTTTCCCCTTTTCCCCTCTTTTCTCCAGACATGCCAATTTAAGATTAGTGTCCTTGAATACGAATTACTGTGCGCTTTGATATAGTTACCCTATTTCCTGACTCGTTTATTTCTGTTCTCAGTTCTGGGCTGCTGAGTAAAGCCTTAGCCAAAAAAATTGCCGAAATTAATTTGGTTAATCCACGAGACTTTACCACCGACAAGCACCGAAAGGTGGATGATGAACCATATGGCGGTGGAGTGGGAATGCTGATGAAGCCAGAACCGATTTTTAAGGCTGTGGAGTCGCTGCCGATTTTACCTCGCAGAGAGATTATTTTGATGAGTCCTCAAGGTCAAACGATAAATCAACCACTTTTACGAGAACTGGTGACAAATTATGACCAGTTAATTGTCATTTGTGGACATTATGAAGGAGTAGATGAGCGTGTGCAGCATTTAGTTACCCGCGAGGTTTCTTTGGGTGATTTTGTTCTGACTGGTGGAGAAATTCCCGCAATGGCTTTGATTAATGGCGTAATGCGGCTGATTCCCGGAACTGTGGGTAAAGCCGAGTCTTTACAATCAGAAAGTTTTGAGGAAGGATTATTAGACTATCCCCAGTATACCCGTCCGGCAAATTTTCGCGGCTGGAAAGTCCCTGATGTGTTACTTAGCGGTAATCATGCTGCCATCGCTAAATGGCGTTATCAGCAACAAGTTGCCAGAACACGCTTACGGCGTCCTGATTTGTTGAAAGAGCAGGGGACATGAGGGGACAAGGGGGATAAGGGGACAATGCCTATCAACTAACAACGAAACAAATGACTAATATTCGCATTGGTAACGGTTATGATATTCACCGACTGGTGAGCGATCGCACTTTGATTTTGGGAGGTGTTAAGATTCCTCACGAAGTTGGTTTGTTGGGACATAGTGATGCTGATGTTTTGACCCACGCGATTATGGACGCAATGTTGGGTGCTTTGTCTTTGGGGGATATTGGACATTATTTCCCCCCTAGCGATGCTCAATGGGCGGGGGCTGATAGCTTAATGTTATTAGCTAAGGTACATCAACTGATATGCGATCGCGGTTGGCAAATTGGCAATATTGATTCGGTAGTAGTCGCAGAACGTCCAAAGTTAAAACCGCATATTGATCAAATGCGCGACAAACTAGCAGGTGTTTTACAACTTTCACCAAATCAAGTTGGTATCAAAGCCACAACTAACGAAAAATTAGGTCCTGTAGGACGCGAAGAAGGTATTTGTGCTTATGCTGTTGTTTTGCTCTTTTGCTGAGTAACTTTTCTCAGCTTTGCTTAATAATAGAGTGCGATCGTACACAATAAACCTAAACTTGTTAGGAAATAAGAGCAATGCTAGCTATAAACTTAGAATCAGAAGTAGAACGTCCTGATTTTGTGGCATTAGACAAAGAAGGGCAAATTATTCTCATAGCTGAAGTTAAAGGTAATCCATTTGATTCCAATAGAGAAAAGACAAAAGAAAATGCTATCTGGCAAATTATTGAGTTTTTGCAAGCTGAGAAATTCCTAATTCCCTTTGCTATGTTTGTTGACTTGGAAAATGTTTTAGTTTTTCGATGGGATGGTTCCAATTTATTAGAAGTTCTTAATCTTAATACTGCCGATGTGCTGAGTCATTACGAGCCAGAATTTCATCAAAAACAAATTTTTCATCTTTATCTCGCAGGTTTAACAGAAGCCTGGATAAGTGATTTTTGCTATCACTGGAAGTCAGAAATTCCCCCAGGATCAAAGGAGATGACAAAAATAGGTTTGTCACAGTTATTAGAAGATGGACTTACTCAGCCTTAGGTAGTGTTAGTAGTGATACTTTACGTAGAAACAAACTTTTTGATGAGCATTGCTAAAGGACAGGATGAATTAGCAGAAGATTTGCTGCATAATACACCTACATCAGTCCACTTAACAATACCTAGCATTTGTTATGTAGAATCTTTGGCAACTTTAGAGCAAGTAGATAAGCATAATCAGGATTTTATTAATCGGTTAGATATTCAAGTTAACGAAGCAGGAAGAGATAAAACTTCACAAAATGCAAAATTAATTGTTAATTTGTTGAAACAAGCTAAGATTAGCTTTCTTGAGCGCACAAATGATATTACACAGCGTTTTTATGTAGCCTTTAACCAGCTTAATAGCCAAGCAGAAATCATTACATTAAATCCGGCGATGTTTCAAGAAAGCTTGGAAAGAAATATTTTACAAAAACATCTGATAGACAAATTAATTTTAGAATGTATAATTCACCATGCCCGTTTACATGTTAGTGAAACAAAAGTATTCTTAAGTAGCAATTCCCAAGAATTTGGTAAACGGGAAGTTGTAGAAATATTACAAAATACTGGTATTCAGTATTTCAATAAAACTCAAAACTTCCTCGGTTGGCTACAATCTCAATTACTTTAGTAAAAGACTCAAATATTGAAACTATGAAATTTCCTAACATTTTTCCCACAATCAGACGTTCTTGTTTATTAGTAATTCTGATGATTACAGCATTGACAGTTAGCGCTTGTAACCCTGCTAATTTCAAAACCGAAGCAGCGCAAGTACCGCAACTTATCACCGCTGCTTTGGGTGAACCTCAAACTTTTAACCCAGCGCTGAATGAATCAGCATATAGCGTTTTTGGTTTTATTTATGACTCATTAATTTCCTTAAACCCCCTGACTACAAAGTTAGAACCTGCTTTAGCCGAATCATGGCAAGTTACTGACAATGGACAGCGAATTCTAATTACCTTACGACCAGGACTTAAGTGGTCAGATGGTCAACCAATGACGGCTGATGATATTGTTTTTACTTACAACGATGTTTACTTAAACCCAAAGATACCTGCACCTAGCAAAGATGCTTTGAAAATTGGTGAAAGCGGTAAATTGCCAACAGTAAAAAAACTTGACGATCGCCGAGTAGAATTTAGAGTACCGGAACCGTTTTCTCCTTTCTTAAACTTGGTAGGTGGAATAGAAATTTTGCCCGCTCATATTCTCAAAAAATCTACCCAAACCAAGGGTTCTGATGGTAAAATTCAGTTTCTCTCAATGTGGACGACAGGAACCAATCTGAAAGAAATTGTTGGTAACGGTCCCTATGTAATGGAAAGCTATATTCCTAGTCAGCGAGTGATATTTAAGCGCAATCCTTACTATTGGCGCAAAGATGCTCAAGGTAATCCGCAACCTTATATTGAGCGAATTGTTTATCAAATTATTGAATCTACTGAGAACCAGTTAGTTAGTTTTCGTTCTGGACAACTTGATGATTTGGAAGTAGCTCCGGAAGGGTTTAGTTTACTAAAGCAAGAGGAAAAGCGAGGGAAGTTTCAAATATATAACGGTGGACCAGATACAGGTACAACTTTTATTTCTTTCAACTTAAGTAAAGCTAAAAATTCAAAGGGCGAGCCTTTTGTAGATCCAATTAAATCTCGTTGGTTTAATAAAAAAGAATTTCGCCAAGCTATAGCTTATGCCCTTGACCGCGAAACGATGAAAACAAACGCTTTTCGGGGATTGGGTGTATTGCAAAATTCCTTTGTTTATGTCAAAAGTCCTTTCTTCTTACCACCTGAAAAAGGTTTAAAGGTTTACAATCACGATCCAGAAAAAGCTAAGAAATTACTTTTAAAAGCAGGTTTCAAATATAACTCGGCAAATCAATTAGTAGATGCTGATGGGAATCAAGTACGATTTACTTTGCTAACAAATTCTGAAAGGAGAGTTAGAGGAGATATGGCAGCGCAAATTAGACGCGATTTGGCTATACTAGGGATTCGAGTTGATTTGCAAATTCTCAGTTTCAACGCTTATTTGAATAAACTTAAAGATACCCAAAACTGGGATTGTTACCTTGGTGGATTTGCTGGAGGGGGAATTGAACCTCATGGTGCAAGTAATATCTGGAGACTTAATGGAGCATCCCACGCATTTAATTTAAGTCCACAACCTGGAAAATCGGGAATAACTGGTTGGGAAGCTTCTGACTGGGAAAAGGAAATTGATAGCCTTTATATTAAGGGATCGCAGGAAGTTGATGAAAACAAGCGCAAAGAATATTATTACGAATATCAGCGCATCGCTTCGGAACAATTGCCGTTTATTCATTTGGTGGAACGGTTGAATCTAGAAGCAGTACGCGATCGCTTTGTCGGTGTGAAGTACACTGCTCTTGGTGGTTCATTCTGGAACCTCTACGAATTGAAAGTTACTAATTAGACATCTGGCAGAAAAGACGTAGAGACGTAGCATTGCTACGTCTCTACAAGGGTTTTGGGTCACGCATAATTAATTTCCACTTTCTATATCTATTACCAATTACCGATTCCCAATTAACAATGACTGATGAAAAAGATTTGCGATCGCTCTTAGAAAAAGTTGCTCATGGTAACGTCACTCCTGATGTAGCGTTGGAGCTATTAAAAAATCTGGCTTATGAGTCTGTTGGTGAGTTTGCCAAAATCGACCACCATCGGCAACTAAGAACCGGGTTCCCAGAGGTGATTTGGGGACTTGGCAAAACTCCGGCTCAAATTGTTCAAATTATGGAAGCGATGCGCGCTCGGAACCCGGTAGTGATGGCTACGCGAATTGAACCAGAAGTTTACACCACACTTCAAGCAAAAATTCCAGACTTGCAATATTTCGACTTGGCGCGAATTTGTGCGATCGCTCCACCAACTATTGAACCTCAGTATTCTGGTAATATTACCATTCTTTCGGCTGGTACTGCTGATTTACCCGTGGCTGAAGAGTGTGCTGTCACCGCTGAACTTTCTGGTTTCTGCGTAGAACGCCTTTGGGATGTCGGTGTTGCCGGTATTCACCGCTTACTGAATAACCGCCATGTCATCGATTCAGCTTCGGTGTTAGTTGTCGTAGCGGGGATGGAAGGCGCTTTACCCAGTGTAGTCGCGGGTTTGGCAGATTGTCCGGTAATTGCTGTTCCCACCAGCATCGGTTATGGTGCTAGTTTTAGCGGGTTAGCGCCTCTCTTGACAATGCTCAATTCTTGTGCTGCGGGAGTTGGGGTAGTAAATATTGATAATGGTTTTGGTGCAGCAGTTTTAGCGGGGCAGATTTTGCGGACTGCGAATAAGATAAAAATTAACAATTAAGAATCTCCTAGTACTTACGTGTTGACAGGAAATACCAAATATGAAGTATGAACCTGATTTTTCGCTCTTTCTTGAGTGCGATCGCCCATAATAGCGATAATTATTATCCATCCGGGAACGAGCAAATTCCCTTCGTACACATAATGTCCTATTTGACAGCCTGCATAAGTATTAATAACCTATAAAGAAAAACAAGTATTAACCTTAGTATCATATTCAAATCTTTATATCAGTAATAAAACGGTGATGATATTATTTTGTTAAATATATTCAGTACACCAAAATGCCCTGGCAAGTATCGTCTACGTGTCCGATTAATCCTATCCATGCGGCGGTAGGAAGAACAGGTCAAATATTGTTCTTTACTGGTTCGGGTAACGATCCGAATAATGTAGCAAATTCCGCCCAAGGTGTCGCACTTTGGGATGTGAACAGCGGTGCCTTCTCCACTCCCACGGTTCCACTTGATAGTAATGGCGACCCCATCGACATTTTCTGTGCCGGTCAGTCGTTTCGCTCTAATGGGCAATTGTTTGTTGCAGGTGGCACTCTGGCATATGATCCATTTAAAGGTATTCCAGATAGTTTTGTATTCAATTTTACCACTGGGCAATGGAGCAAGGTGGCATCAATGTATAGAGGTCGCTGGTATCCTACCGTATTAACGCTGGGTAATGGTAGAATCTTCGCCTTGTCGGGTTTGGATATAAATGGGAACCTCGATCGCAACCCAGAGATTTTTAGTAGTTCTATTAACGGTTCTACTTGGAATATTTTTATACAGCAAACTAGTCCTTTTGCCCTTTATGCCCACCTCGTCTTGTTGAGTAGTGGCAAAATGTTTTATACGGGCGCTCAACTAGGTGGTAACAATGGTGTGTCACCACGCATTCTTACTTTACCCTCAAAATTTAATCAAGCGATCGCAGAACAGCCGATATCTGGGTTGGAATATTCAGATAACGGCAACCAAGCTGCCAGCGTGTTACTACCACCAGCTCAAGACCAAAAAGTGATGATTATTGGTGGGGGTGGAGGTACGGCAACGAATCGAGTCAATATTGTAAATCTCAACGCTAGTACTCCCACTTATACCCCAGCACCATATCTAAATAATCCCAGGATGCACCACAATGCAGTTTTGTTGCCTGATCGCACAGTATTTGTGTGTAATGGTAGCAGAGCAGAACAGGATGTATCACAATCAACGATGCCAGCGGAAATTTACAATCCAGCAACCAATGCTTGGACACAAGTAGAAACACCAACTGTTAACGGTCGCGTATATCATTCTGTGGCAGTGCTGTTACCAGATGGCAGAGTAGTTACAGCAGGGGGAAATCCGGATCGTGGTGTTTATGAATCACGCATAGAGATTTATAGTCCGGCGTACATGTCGCAAACAAGACCCACTATCAGTAGCGCTCCCACGACAGCAAAGTACAATGCAACAATCACTATCCAAACAAGCCAAGCTGCGAACATCAAATGGGTTCATCTAATTAGACCAATGGCACCCACTCATGCTATGGATACAGAACAACGGCTAGTAGACCTGCCAATTTCTTCTAGGACTAGCAGTTCTCTGAGTGTTCAGATCACAAGTAATCGGAATATAGCACCTTCTGGCTACTACATGCTGTTTATTGTTGATAACAATGATGTTCCCTCGGTGGCTCAATGGATTCAATTAACATAATGGTTTGTGGCTAAGTCAGGCTAATGCCTCATAGCATTCATCACAATCAGCCCTTTGCTATGACCAGCGATCGCGCTAGCTCACAATTATCAATCAAATTCAAAATTCAAAATTCACGCGTAGTATCAGCCAATGTTGATGGATGGCAGTAGGCGTCACAACAATGGTCAGCTAGCAAGTAATTCTGGGAGTCAAATATGAACGTGAAGTTAACACGCAGACAATTTAGTCAGTTGGCAGCTATAGCCACCACCGCAGCTGCTACAGGGCTGTTTTCAAACAAAATCTTTGCACAAGAGTCAAACACGGTAATCTTGGGTGTGCGACCTGGAAATATCAGCGACAGCAATGTCTCAATTCCAGTTAACCCCACCTCAGACACCACTGACCTCAGTGATGAAAAGGTAACCGCAGATATTGTGCCCTTCGCTTTGCAAACGATTGTCGTAGAGTCTTTTGATGTCAGGACTCAAGAGATTAAGACAGTACTGACGACTCCACCTATTTTGGAGGCTGATGAACAACTGAGCGGTTTTGTATCTTTGAAAGATGGCAGACTTGTAGTCGTCGCTAATAATATCAATCCCAATAAGAAAAATAAGCAAAGGATTCGCTTGATATTTTTAAGTCAGTCACCCAAAAGCGTGGCTGTCTCAGGACTGAAAAACAACGAGGCACTTCGCAGTTTACTACGCTTGAAAGATGGCTCATTTGCTGGTCTAGTCAGCAAAATAAATGGAACGCCACCTTCGAGAATAGTGACGATTAATCCCGATACAGGTGATGTTACAGATCGAGACAAAGTATCTGACCAAAAGCGGGTTAGTGTTATAGCTCAATGTGCAGACGGAACTTTTTATGGGATCGCCACGGAAAGGACAGGCGGTAACAGTATATTCCAAATTGGTCAAGAGCAATCAACCAAATTGAGTTTCAGAAGTCAGCCGTGGAGTAGTGGTTTCATCGGTTTCGTTTGCGCTGCAAATCAATTGTACGCCTTAGGTGCCCTCACGCATCAAGAATTTCCTTTGTACCTGCACACCATCGATCCGAAGACTGGAGAAATGAAAAGGATAGAAAAAGGGTTCAACGTTTCCGCCATTACGATCGCGTAGGCATAATTAGATCGATCGCTCTTGTATTATGCGTTGCCCGAAACCCTTGATTAGAGGATGTTTGAAAAGTCCTATTGTCGGTAGCAAGAGGTTCTAGATCCCTCTAAATCCCCCGATAAATTGGGAGACTTTGATTCCGGTTCCCCCCTAAAAAGGGTAGCTAATATCATGTCCGGTAAATTATACATACTGTAAAGACGTTCCGCCGGAAGGTCTCTACGACGGTTACGATGTTTTTATTACTGTTAATTAAACGGACATGATATAAGGGGTATCTAGGAGTACTTCAAATCACCGCCAATCACTTTTCAAACAACCTCTTAGACCATTTCTCTATGAAGATGCCCTAATCTAGCCCACGCAGGTGTTCCTCGTATGTATAGCCCCACCCTTCTAGTATTCTGTCAAGATAAAAATGATGGTTGTAGAGACGTAGCACTGCTACGTCTGTGAGCGGGTTGTGGATTTGTACACAACCATCAAAATATAATTGACAGGCTACTAGTAGTCTGTCAAGAACTAATTGACGAATAAATTTTCTGTAGAGACGGCGATTTATCGCGTCTCTCTAACCGTCAAAATGAATTTGACAGACCACTAGGGTGAGGGGGAATAAAGCGCAACATCACATAGAATTGGTATTAGACGTAGCATTGCTACGTCTCTACATTTTTTTTCAAAACTAACTGCTATCAACTCCTTATCTACGCAGTAACAGTTGCGATCGCTTTATCAAGGGCTTGCAACGCTGTTTCTACTTCTTTTTCTGTCACAATCAAGGGTGGAACAAAGCGGACAACTTTGGGTCCTGCGGGTACGAGCAATAAGCCTTCATCCATAGCAGCTTTAACGATATCAGCAGCGGTTAGCTGAATGTCCGGTTGCAACTCCATCCCGTCGATTAAACCCCAGCCACGTACTTCGGTAATTATATGGGGATATTTGGCTGCGATCGCTCTCAACCCATTCCTTAATTGTTCGCCTCGATCCTCCACATTTTGTAAAATATTCTCTCTTTCCAATGTCTGACAAACGGAGAGCGCGACTCCACAGGCAAAGGGATTGCCACCGAAGGTGCTAGCATGTTCCCCAGGTTGGAAAACGTCGCAAAATGACTTACTCATCATGGCGCCGATGGGGATACCACCACCTAAGCCTTTAGCACTGGTGAAAATATCCGGTTCAACGCCAAGATGTTCGTAACCCCATAGTTTACCACTGCGTCCCATCCCAACTTGCACTTCATCGAAAATCAGCAAAATGCCGATTTCGTCGCAAATTTTCCGCAGTTTTTGGAAGTAAGCAACATCACCCGGACGCACTCCGCCTTCTCCCTGCAATGGCTCAATTAAAATCGCCGCCACGCGATAATCACCTTCATCAAGTTCGCTAATTGCGGCTTCTATTGCGGCAATATCGTTGTAAGGTACATAGTAGAATCCCGGCACTAATGGATCAAAGTATTTTTGATACTTCGGCTGCCCGGTAGCGGTAACTGTCGCCAGAGTCCGTCCGTGGAAACTGGCATGAGCTGTTAATATTATTGGTTTGTCAATTTGTAATACTGTGTGTGCGTATTTTCGCGCAAGTTTGATTGCAGCTTCATTTGCTTCTGCCCCGGAATTGCAGAAGAAAACGCGATCGCTACAAGAATGTTCAACTATCCATTTTGCTAACTCACCCTGTTCGGGGATGTAGTACAAATTAGAAACGTGGTGCAACTTTTGAATTTGCTTTGTCACCGCTTCTATTAATGCAGGATGAGCATGTCCTAAAATGCAAGTGGCAATTCCCGCCACAAAATCCAGATATTCTCGCCCTTGTGTATCCCAAACGCGGCATCCTGCACCTCTTTCTAGGGCTAGGGGAAACCGCGCATAAGTGGACATGACGACTTGATTAAAGCTATCTGTGTCAAAGGGAGTAGATTGTACAGAATCTGAGCGTGGGGGTGTTGTTTGTTCTAAAGTTTGCATACTTACTATCGCCTAGAAGTGAAAGTTTTTCATATCCTCACCGCGCTATAAGGTACGGTGGTTCTCTAGCAATCAAACAATCGTAATTGTTCGTATTCTAGACCGGGTTATTTACTAGTTTGATAGAAATTATGAAGAATTTCTTATTATTTACTGTCTTGGTGTTAGGAAATGGCGACAAGGGGACTGAAAAACTGTGTATTCAACGCTTGAGCAAAAATATCTTCGCATCCAAAAAGAGTTGATGGCAGGAACCGCTGCCCTCGGTGGTGTCTTCATCATTGGGACTTTATGGTACAGCTTAGTAGAGCGGTGGAGTTGGGAAGATGCAGCTTATATGACGGTGATCACCTTGGCTACTGTGGGCTATGGTGAGACATACCCCTTAGGAAGCCGAGGACGGTTGTTTACCATCGCCTTAATTTTAATGGGTGTGATAACAATCGGTTACATGGTCAATAGATTTACAGAAGCTGTAATTCAAGGTTACTTTCAAGAAGGAATTCGATTACGACAACACCGGCGCCTAATGGAATCTTTATCAGAACATTATATCCTTTGTGGATTTAGTCGGACTGGTCGTCAAATTGCCAAAGAGTTTCAGGCAGAAGGCGTACCTTTTGTAATTATCGATTCGGACATTGAATCGGTGCGAAAAGGACAAGTTGAAGGTTATACATTATACCAGGGCGATGCTACCTTGGATGAAACTCTCTATAAGGTTGGCATTGAACGGGCAATTTGTATTGTAGCGGCGTTGCCTTCAGATGCCGAAAATTTATACGTAGTCCTTTCAGCGAAAACACTTAACCCAAAGATTCGAGCGATCGCCCGCGCTAGTACAGAAGAAGCTGTGCAAAAATTACAACGTGGTGGTGCTGATGCGGTGATTTCTCCTTATATTACTGGGGGTAAAAGAATGGCAGCATCAGCCCTTAGACCCCAGGTAATGGATTTTGTTGATGGTATTCTCACAGGGGCAGATCGACAATTATATATGGAAGAGGTTTTGCTTGATCCGGCAATTTGTCCCTATCTCGGTGAAACTTTGCAAAAAGCAAGATTGCGATCGCAAACTGGGGCATTAATTCTGGCAATTCGTCGCACTGATGGCACTCTCATCGGCGGTCCCACTGGTGATACTATTTTATTACCTGGAGATTTGCTAATTTGCATGGGTACAGCTGAACAATTGCGTAGCCTAAACCAAATCCTTGGACCAATTGGTTCTCAAAAAATGCGTAAACCGAAAAATAGCTGATGAGGTTTGGGAGAGTGGGAGACAAACAACTATTGACTATTAACTCTTGACTATTGACTCTTGACTATTGACTCTTGACTATTGACTCTTGACTATTGACTCTTGACTATTGACTCTTGACTATTGACTCTTGACTCTTGACTCTTGACTATTGACTCTTGACTATTGACTCTTGACTATTGACTCTTGACTATTGACTATTGACTCTTCTCCTCTTGCCAACCATGCATGAGGGCTGTGCTTTTAGTCACCGATTCGATGATTGTTGGGGGAGCTTCAGATATTAAGATGCTTGGATAAACTGCCGTACCCCAACTGGGATGAATTAAGACACGGCATTTATTTTTCAGCACTGGATAGTTAAGTAAAGCTTTGACAACGGCAGTGTCGTCGTGGGGAATTTGTCCGGGATGGGAAAGTAAGGGATAGCCAGTGCGGGGATCGATTATGTCTGTGAGATAAGTGCGATCGCGCAAATTAAAAGCTACGTCACAGCCAAACCTCATAAACTTTTCCCGCAAGCGTTGTTTTTCTTTCTCTATTGTGTCTGTACTTTCTACTAATTGATATCGCGATCGCTGTAAGACAATCACTACCCAAAAAGACGCCTGGTTTTTCCAATCTGGGAATATCCGTTCACAGTTGGCACAGATATACTGACTGGGCAAATGAATCGAAATCTGAACTGCTTGTCCCGGTTTGCCAACTAAATTAATGGGACAGCCTTGCTCCGAAGTGTAAACGTTGGGGTAGTTCACTAAATTTATTCGGTTTTTGCAAGTTTTATATTTAAATCCTTGGTTCCGATGATAACTCTTAAACATTCATAAAAATCATCAATTTTCCATAATATGTTATGTTTATTTGGATTCATTATTACTAAAATATGAATTTTTAATCGCAGTTTTATCGTTTCTTAACTTGTTCTGATAATACTTACTTATATTCGGAGGTAATTTCCGGATTTATGCAACGCTATATAGTTGGAGATGCAAGCTAGAGCAATGTTTAATTGTCGGTTTCTAGAGCTTGGGACTAGCTACGCATCCCAAAGTAGGTCTTTGAACATTCACCGTAAACGTAGGTCTAATCCTGAGCCTGGTCAACTAAAACTGAAGTACAAAGACTACCGGAACTAGTCCTGAAGCCCAGTCACTTTAGTGCTGGGTGTTTACCGTACTTGGGAAGACATCAGAGATCAAGTATGAAAAGTAAATTAATTTAGTTTTAAAGCATTGACTGGAACTTCATCCCAAGAATCAACTGTTCGCAATCGTGCTACCCAACCAGTTGCTTTTTGCACCTGAGTCAAATTATTCTCAAAAGATTCATGACAATCTTTTGCTTGGGACTCATCACAGCAGGCTATACAAGCATGAATCATGCCGGACGGATCAATTTGCTCGTTTACCCAAATAGTCATGGCGTATTTTCTCCAAATTTTTGGCTAAAAAAAGAATTTGCTATTTTAGAATACTACGAGATGGGTTTTTGAAGAGGGAAAAAGGGAAGTTGATTTGGGATGGCAAATCTGCTTTAACACCTCCTACACGATTCAGCGTTGGCTGCTAACCAAATATTACCCAAAACCTAATACGCTTAATAATCAATACTACTGCTAACACTCCAAACCTCAGCAGAGGTATCATAACCACGTCATCTAAAGTGAATCAGTTGCTTTTCTTTCGGTTGACCTGCCAAAATTGATTAAGAAATGCTATAGTAATCCTACTTAAATTGAAAGCAAGTATTTAATATTTGAAAGTCTAATTACTATGCAAGTAAATGTAGATTTAACTAACTGCGATCGCGAAGCAATTCACATTCCAGGCTTAATTCAACCATACGGTATTCTTTTTGTTTTACAAAAATCAGATTTGACAATTTTACAAGTTAGCAAAAACACTTTTGATTTGATTGGTATCCATCCCGAAGAATTGTTAGGCAAAAAACTTCAACAATTACTGGATGCACAGCAATTTTCTACTATTCAAAAATCTTTGTCTACCGATTTTGAAAGCGTCAACGCTATTAAAATATATTTTGTAAATCAAAATCAAACTTTCTTCTTTGATGGAATTATACATTATTCTCAAGAAGTTGTAATTTTGGAGTTATTGCCTACCACATCACAAGATAATCAAGATTTTTTTACTTTTTATCAATTAGTTAAAATCACTATTAAGCAAATACAGAATACACTTAATTTACAAGAATTATGTGAAGTTTTAGCCAAACAAGTGCGAAAGCTTACAGAATTTGACCGAGTTATGATCTATCGATTTCATGAAGAAGGGGGTGGTAAGGTTATAGCTGAAGATAAATTAGAAGAAATAACTCCTTATTTGAATTTACACTATCCCGCATCAGATATTCCCAAACAAGCAAAGCAACTATACGTTCTTAATTCGTTACGATTAATTCCTGATGTAAATTATCAACCTGTAGAACTGATTCCTAGTCATAATCCAGTTAATAATGAACCAGTAGATTTAAGTTATTCAGTCTTGAGGAGTGTTTCTCCCATACATATTGAATATTTGCAGAATATGGGTGTTAGCGCTTCCATGTCAATTTCTTTAATCAAAAATAAAAAACTATGGGGATTAATTGCCTGTCACAATAATACACCAAAGTATGTACCCTACTATATACGCACTGCTTGCGAATTTTTGGGAAATATAATGTCTTTAGATATTGGGACTAAAGAAGAAAATGAAGACTTAGATTACAAGCTTAAACTCCAGACAATTCAATCAAAGTTTGTTGAGGCTATTTCCGAATCCACAAATTTGCTAGATGCTTTAATTGAACAGAAAGATGAATTATTAGAATTAGTTAGTGCTGAAGGTGTTGCTGTCTGCTTAAATCAAGAATTGCGAGTATTTGGCAAAACACCATTAGAAGCAGATATTCAAGATTTAATAGACTGGTTAGCCACGAAAATTAATAACGATAATGTTTTTTATACAGATTCACTCTTGAAGCTTTATCCCGCATCAGAAAATTTTCAAGATATTGCTAGTGGAATGTTAGCACTTGCCATTGCTCAAAGCCAAAAACATTGGATTTTGTGGTTTCGTCCAGAAGTGATTCAAACTGTCAAATGGGGAGGTAATCCCAACAAACCAGTGGAAGTTGACGAAAATGGCAGTTTGCGTCTATCACCGCGTAAATCCTTTAAAATGTGGCAAGAAACAGTAAGATTTAAGTCTTTGCCTTGGAGAAAATGTGAAATTGATGGTGCTTTAAAACTTAAAAATGCCATTATTGGAATGGTACTCAAAAAAGCCGATGAATTAGCAAAAATCAATATCGAATTAGAACGTAGCAACAGTGAATTAGATGCATTTGCTTACATTGCTTCTCATGATTTAAAAGAACCGTTACGAGGAATCCACAACTACTCAATGTTTCTCATTGAAGATTATGCTGATACGCTGAATGAAGATGGAGTTTCCAAACTGCAAACTCTAGTGCGTCTGACTCAGCGAATGGAAGATTTGATTAATTCTCTGTTGCATTTTTCTCGTTTAGGACGAGTCGAACTAGTAATGCGACGAACTAATTTGCAAGAATTAGTAGAAAGTGTGATAGAAGTATTAAAAATTAGTTTACAAGAGACTGATAATCTAGATATTCGCATTTGCCGACGATTACCGGATGTAAAATGCGATGGCATTCAGATGAGTGAAGTATTTAGTAATTTAATCAGCAATGCCATTAAATACAACGATAAAGCGAGTAAATTAGTAGAAATTGGCTTTTTAGACCAAGAAGTAACAAAGCAAGCCACAATCACTTTCTATGTACGGGATAATGGGATAGGAATTAGGCAAAAACATCTAGATAATGTTTTTCGCATTTTCAAACGTCTGCACACAGCAACTCAATATGGTGGTGGTACAGGCGCCGGCTTAACTATCGCCAAAAAAATTGTCGAGCGTCACGGTGGCAAAATTTGGATAGAATCTACTTATGGGGAAGGTAGCACTTTCTACTTCACATTACCAAATTGAGGTAAACAGGTAAATGTTAGGGCATCAAACTCCAACATTATTGGTTATTGAAGATAGCGATGAAGATTTTCTTGCTTTACAACGCATGATGAAAAGTGCATCTCTTCCTCACCGAGTTGAACGTTGTACTGATGGCGATGATGCATTAGACTTTCTCTATCATACTGGCAAATACGTAGACGACAAAATAGCACCCCGTCCATCTTTAATTTTACTCGATCTGAATTTGCCCGGTACAGATGGGCGAGAAATTCTACATCAACTGAAGCAGGATGATAGTATGAAAATGATTCCAGTAGTGGTCTTTTCTACATCATCAAATCCTAAAGATATTCAAGCTTGTTATGAA
Organism: Tolypothrix brevis GSE-NOS-MK-07-07A; assembly: GCA_019358985.1. Taxonomy (GTDB): domain Bacteria; phylum Cyanobacteriota; class Cyanobacteriia; order Cyanobacteriales; family Nostocaceae; genus Hassallia; species Hassallia brevis. The sequence continues at coordinate 158,515 of JAHHIJ010000011.1, forward strand.
TATGGTGTAAATAGTTATATTCTCAAACCAATTGATGTCGATAAATTGAAAATGACAATGGAAGTTTTTACTAAATACTGGTTTGGAGTAATCAGTCTACCTGATAATTAAAAAATTAATAATTAAGCCAAATTCCTCCTATCTTGTCTAAAATACAGCATTGAATAGTAGATAAAATCCGAAAAAACCGATTGTGACAGTGGGGGTGCGAAATGTGGATTATACTTACTCCCCAGGCGATTCCATCCACTCAATACACTTGTGCATCTGCTGTTTCATCATTTGAGCATCAGCATGATATCGTCGCCCATGACCTGGTAAGACCCATTCAAATGTATAATTAGCTAAATTTACCATTGATTTAAGCTGTTCTGACCAAGAATACCAGCAGACATTGCGAAAGCCAATCAACTGTTTATATGTATCAGACCAAGCCAGATGGTCGCCAGTAAAAAGAAACTTTTGTTTATAAAGTAAAACAGTATGTCCTTTAGTGTGACCGGGAACGGGAATAATTAACAATTCAGGAGTTAACTCAAATGGTTCACTACCAGTCAATTGAATTTCTACATCGCGAGTAGAAGCTGTAATCTCGTCAGTGTGAAGAATGCGCTGACACTCAAAATGTTCGGCGAACTTTTGATGATCCGCTACATCATCTTTGTGAGTCATATACATGTATCGTATTCCCCCCATCTTTTCTATCCGCTTCACCAACGGTGGTGTAAACCGGGGAGAATCCACCAAAACATTACCTTCTGGTAATTGAATCAAATAGCTAGCAGCACCAAAAGAATCTTCAGAATGATAACCGCAGTGGTAAACATTTTCCGCAACTAAAATTGGAAAAGTCAATTGAGCATATTTGATATCTTGCGGCTTCTCGATTGTGCCAATGGAACTGGTTGGACAAGCCAACAAAGCTTGTAGCGCAGCCAATCGTTGCGCTTCGTTATTTGGTTGATGATGAACTGCCGATTGTTCACCAACTTCAACAAACACTTCCGGAGCTATCCAGCGGCAGGTGTCACAATCAATACAGGAAATATCGACATAAAAATCGCCGGTGACATTTTCCGGACGTCGGAGATTTAAATGAGCCATATTAAACCTGCTATACAAAACTTGACCAAACTTCTTTGGGAAATCAACCCTTCATTACTAGGTTAGCAAAAACGCCAAAGGACTTTTATGGCTTCGCTCACGAAAAAATTCTTCATTTACCAGTTTAAGCCGCGTTAAAGTTGCTATTTTTCTAAGCGATGTCTTGGGACAAGCCGATACAACGTCTACACCCGAAACTACATATAAATTTTCATAATTTTTTTTTCGCTTCCCCTCAAAAGTTACTCGTTATGCTAGCATCAAGATGAGAATTAATTCGGCGACAGCGTTTGTTTTTAGCATTGACAGGTATTCTTCTTTTGGTGTTTACAGACTTCTCTCCGAAATCTAAATCTCCGCACACTCATGATTTTGGAGACAATCTATGTCTATTTATGTAGGTAACCTCTCTTATGAAGTTACACAAGACGCTCTGAGTTCTGTTTTTGCAGAATATGGTTCTGTAAAACGAGTTCAGTTGCCTACTGACCGTGAAACAGGTCGTTTACGCGGCTTTGCTTTTGTAGAAATGGGTTCAGAAGCTGAAGAAACAGCTGCCATCGATGCGCTTGATGGTGCTGAATGGATGGGACGCGATCTCAAAGTTAACAAAGCTAAACCCAAGGAAGACAGAGGTTCTTTCGGTGGTGGTGGTCGTAGCGGTGGTGGTGGTGGCGGCGGTGGCTACAACTCTTCCCGCAGCCGTTACTAAGCCTGCTTAGATTCAATTGTTAAGTTAATTGAATTTAGGAAAGGCTCAAGCAGTAATCAATGCTTGAGCCTTTTTTCGCATTTTCAAAGCAGTTAGGAAACGCACATTTTTATTTTTATAAATCGGGTTTTTCAGGACAAACGCCCGCAGTTAAGAATAATCGTAGGTTGGGTTGAGGAACGAAACCCAACCTACGCAGTTTAGATTTTTGACGCCTAACACCAAGCGTATTGTTTTATAATCGGGTTTTTCAGGACAAATGCCCCCAGGCTTCCAGCCTGGGGTTACAAAAACGAAGCCCACGCAGGTGGGCTTTGTTTGTATAGCTGCACCCTAGAAGGGTGCAGTTTTTTTTGCGATCGCGTAGCGTGTCCCTTAGGACAATCGGTTTATTTCCGCCAACTTTTAGCCAACCAAATGCAACTGACTTGCCACAAAACTAATTACACGATGAGTTAGGGGAAGACTATCAATCACCATACTCAGACACAACAGCATCATGTAAGAGATGGAATAGAGAAATAAATCTTTAGCCAAAGTCCGATCGCTTGGATTGTGTAACAACCGCCAAGCTTTGAGGAGAAATAATCCTCCCAAAGCAAGTGCGATCGCTCCATAGACAATTCCCGTCGCGTGTAACGGATAAACTAATAGCAATGTGGTTGGCACCAAAACCAGCGAGTAAACCCAAATCTGTCGCACCGTCGCTTCATTGCCTGCGACAACTGGTAACATTGGTATCCCGACTTTTGCGTAATCATCTCGAATCATCAACGCCAAAGCCCAGAAATGGGGAGGTGTCCAGACAAAGACAATCGCAAAAATTAACCAAGCAACCCAACTTAAAGTTCCCGTGACAGCTGCCCAACCAACCAGCGCCGGGATCGCTCCCGCAGCTCCACCAATAACGATGTTTTGCGTACTAGAGCGTTTTAGCCAATGAGTGTAGACCAGAATATAAAATACAATACCAGACATTGCCAGCATTGCGGCTAGGAAATTGGCAAATACCGTCAGCAAACCCAAAGAAATCACACCCAGAGCGATCGCAAAAATCAAAGCATCACGAGGCTGTATTTTACCCGAAGGCAAAGGACGATGGCGTGTGCGCTCCATATCATAATCAATATCTCGGTCATAGATACAATTAATCGTCTGAGCGCTAGCAGCTGCCAAAGTACCACCAGTTAGAGTTACTAACAACAGCAATGGATCTACTTTTCCCTCACCGGCAATCCACATACTCCCAGCAGTCGTAATCAATAGCAGCGGAATAATCCGAGGCTTAGTCAGCTGGTAGTAGCTTTGAATAACTTGGGGAAATGTTTGGTGGTGCTTCGAGACATTAGTCTCAATCATGTTGACTCTAATTCCTTTAAGTAAGCGTTAATACCATGACTAATAGCCAAGTCACGCAATGAGAGAACCGTGAAAATTACCAAACTACCCAGCAAACAGGCACCGATAAGTTGGTGAGAAACGGTAAGAGGCTCGACTTGGAGATGTAACTTAAAAGTGGCAACTCCCAACAAAATCTGTAAAAATAACAATCCACCAGTTATCTTAGCTAATTGCCGCAAAGCTGGATGTAGTGCTGGTGTACGCAACGAGAGAAATACTACAGCCAAAGTTGCCACAGTTGGCGGCACTACCCCACCGATATGACTGTACATTACAGCACAAAGTTGAGAACCGCCAAAGCATTGATGTAGCGCCCAGCGAGATCCTACCAAAGCACCAAGCAAACTTTGTAGATAAACCAAAATAGCGGCGGTTAAACTTACCCAAGGTAACTTACCAACAGTTCCAGTTCCTTGGTAGGGGGCGAGTGCTGTGCCGATAACTAGTAGAGTGATGAAAAATAACAATGCCGTTGCCAAATGCGCCGTAACGATATCAAAGCGCAAAAGTTGAGTAACGGTGAGTCCGCCCAAGATGCCTTGGAAGACAATTAAAAACAGCGAGAAAAGAGAAGCCCAAGGAAGCCATCTGGGTACATATCGACGATGCCACCAGCTTAATGCGGCAAGAGCAAGAGCGCTCAATCCAATCAACGAAGCATCCAACCTGTGAAACCACTCCAGAAAAACTTGGAAATTCATTTCTTTGGCTGGCACAAGTTCCCCGTAGCACAAAGGCCAATCTGGGCAAGCGAGTCCAGCATTCATGACGCGGGTGGCACTGCCTATTGCCATCAAAATTAAGGTGGCTACACAAATTTTCCACACCAAGCGACGAATCATTTCCTTGGGTTTTTGCTGCTCTTGTGCCGCTTTATTTTGTTGTTCTAGGACAAATTCACTCATGAATGATACCTTCACACCATTTGTTTGTAAGCCTTTTAAAATTTGTCAGTTAGGATACATTCTGCGCCAAAAGCTCAAATGTCCTTTTCATTTCCACCCTAGCGTATAAACCAAGGTTAAAGATTAGCTCTGATTTATACTGTGAATGAATAAACGGACTTTTAGCCAAAAGCTTTAGAGAATTTTCTGTTTTGTCAGCATTTGATTTCTGCAAACCGTACACTTGTGTCGTGAGTCACAACTAAAATTGCTGGGGCAGCGATCGCACCCTGTAGCCGATAATGTTGAGATAATTATTTGCGATTTATAATCTATGTATAGGACATTTGTACCACAACTGCTAACCGATCCGTTTCTGCAACTACCAACTGAAACTTCAGTACGAGTTGTTTGGTTTACCGAGTTTGTTGGCTCTCAACACATAGTCACCTATGGGGAAAATTTCGATAAAACTGCTGTTGCTACTACAACTAAACTCAGTCGCACGCGAGAAGACCAAGACTCCCAAGTAGCAAATAAAACCCAATATCAAAAACCTCTCAAACGCGATATTTGGCGACATGAAGTTGAGGTTACTGGTTTAACTTTTGGTGTGCGGGTTCCTTACCGCGTCACCAGTGTGCGTGAGGATGGTGAGAGAATTGATAGCGATGTGTTTACCCTTGCACCTTCGCCAAAACCAGGTACACCTCTGAAAATTTTACTTACTTCCGACCATCAAATCAAGCCGATGGTAGCAGCGAATCTGCAAAAGATGGTGGAGACGGTTGGACGAGTGGATGCAGTTTGGTTTGCAGGTGATTTGGTGAATATAAGCGATCGCGCGAGTGAATGGTTTGATGATAATCATGGTGGTGCTTTCTTTCCGTGTTTGCAAGGTCGCGCTAATTATAAAATAGATAATACATATTACACTGGCGGGCAAATAATTCAACATGCACCAATGTTTACTTGCATCGGTAATCATGAAATTATGGGACGTGCCAGAACAAAAAGTTTAAATGATGAATTTGATGATACAATTCCCCGCATAATTGCCCAAAGGTTATATGGGGAAAAATCCCTCAAAGATAATTCATTTAATACTGATACTTACGAAGAGATTTTTACCCTACCGGAAAGTAAAGAAGGTGGTAAAACTTATTATGCAACTAGCTTTGCTGATGTGCGTTTAGTAGTCCTTTATGCGACAAATATGTGGCGAACTCCTAACATGAACGCAGAGGCAAAAGGTAGATATCGAGAACGAGATGGTGATTTGAAAAGAAGTGAAAATTGGGGTTACGGACAGCATATTTATGAGCCAATTAATAAAGATAGCAAACAATATAATTGGCTATTACAAGAACTTAAGAGCTTAGATTTTAAACAAGCAAAATACAAAGTTGTCATGTTCCACCATCCCCCCCATTCTTTGGGTGGTAATATTGTCCCAGCTTACACCGATCCAGTGCAGATAATTGAACAAGAAGATGGTAATATTAAGGCTGTGCGTTACGAATATCCTAAAAATGAAGATTATATTATTAGAGATATTGTACCGTTACTAGAAGCAGCGAAAGTGCAATTTGTATTTTATGGGCATTCCCATTTATGGAACCGCTTTGTTAGTCAATCGGGAATGCATTTTTTAGAAACATCTAATGTTGGTAATTCTTATGGTGCCCACTGGGATGAAAATAAGCGAGAAGTGCCAATCGGGTATCATGAAGATTATGCCGAAGTTGGCAATCCAAATGATTTAGAACCAATTACACCATCAATTGCTCCACTGTTAGGTGAAGATGATAAACCTTTACCCTATATTGCCAGTAATAATATCACAGTTTTTAGTATCTTCGACACAGAAACGGGTACAATTAGCAGCTATCGCTTTGATACTCGCAAACCAGATTCAGAAGTAGTTAAGTTTGATGAATTTAAGTTGAAATAGTTGCTTATTTAGTCTATACCGATTCCCACATTCATGAGGTACAGAACATTGAATTAACCGCAGATGAAGATAGATAAACGCTGATGGACGCAGATAAATTTGTACCTCAGCACACTAGGAAATACTATAAGTCAATGCCAAGAGATTTCAATCTTTCTGCCAAATGTTCAGCGCGTTGTCGTTCTTGTTCTAACTGTATGTTTTGCTGTTGTAACTGTAATTGTCCCTGTAATGCAGCTTCTTCCGGTGTTGGCACTAAACTACCATTCGCAGTAAAGTAGCGCAGTTTGCCTGACTCTATACCCAAATATAAGCTTAACTCCTGACTCCAGCGCCAACCATTGTTATTTGCCGCAATTTCTTCATATTCACTTCCAACTAATTTAAATCCTGCAAATTCTAACGAGTCAGGTGAAAAATAGAAATATTCTGGTGTATGAAAACGGTCTTGATACAAGTTTTTTTTCAAATTTCGGTCTGTGTCAGCTGTGCTAGTCGATAATAATTCGATAATCAAATTTGGATATTTGCCGTCTTCTTCCCAAACTACCCAAGAGTTGCGGGGACGTTTTTGGGTTTGTTTGACTAAGAAAAAATCGGGACCTCTAAAATCACGATTTCGCAGTTGTTGACGACTAAAATAAATGGTAAGATTGGCACCGATGAAATAATCATTTTTGTCGCGCCACAGCCAATCTAAGCAAGTGACAAGCAACAATAGTTGCATATAGTGGAGGGAACTTTCCATTTCCGGCTCATCGCTGTATAACTGACTTGCGTCAGGCATCATTGCTTCTAATTGTTGTGCAGTTAATGTCATTTATAGTACCTGAAAAGTAAGAAAGGCTAGTTTCTATTGTCGTGACTAAATGGCGCTTTTGGTGCTGATTTTCCACGATAGTTGTTCTATATTCTACATAAAATTATCAAAAATTAGAGCAATTTTCATATATTTTGTTCCTTTATTTCTTCCTTTGCGCCTTTGCTTCTAAAATAAAATGTCCTTCTTTCTAAAAGTCTATAGTTCCCGGCTTCAAAATTAAAGTTCAAATTACAATAATTTATATAATTCAATTAATTCAGTAAATTTAGATTCTTGGTTTATAATTTGTGACATTCTCAATTACTCTAAAAGTTCTGTCTGTTAAGAAAAAAGAATGATTGTAAAGTGATATTACAAAGGTTTCAAAAACATTTAGAAATCGTCAAGAATCCAAACAAGGCTTTAACGTAGAACCTAATAGGAGACATTGGAGGCAACTATGGTGAACATAAATAATATTCAAAAGTATCGGTTTGTCTGTACTTTGACCTTTGGCGATATCTACGGTCAAATAATTGTTTGGTTAATCACTATCACTATTAGTTTAGCTGCTGCTTTGGGGCTGATGGGTGCTAGACGACCCGTTTATGCTTTAGCTACAGTTGGACTTGTTGTTTTGCTCTCGTTGCCTTTCTTGCTTTTCGCTTTCGTGACTACACTGTTAAATCATATTGAGTTGTCTCCTGTAAACGCAGGAACAAAAATGGAACCAATGCCTGGTAATGTTTCTCAGCAACAACCTGTAGAGGCAACCAGCTGAAAGTGAGTTTGGAGTTAAAAATTAGGAGTTATAAACAAACTCCTAACTTTTCATCTCTAATCCAAATAATATCCCTGTCTATTGGCAGGGAATTTTTTTTGATGTTTTCGTAGTCAGCGATTTATCGCTCAATTTTAAGCGCTGAAGCGCTGACTACGAAATTAATGCGGTAAGCCATTAATTACCAATCCGATTGCATGACGAAATCAGATAAAAAACCAGGAAGACCGCGCAGTGAAGAGTCTCATCAAGCCATCATCAAGGCAACTCTCGATTTGCTTTCTTTGATGGGTTACGATCGCCTAAGTATTGATGCGATCGCGCGATCGGCTGGTGTTGGCAAAACCACAATCTATCGATGGTATGCTTCCAAAGAAGAACTAGTAGCTCTCACACCTTTGGGTCGTCAAATTCTGGCAATGATTATTGGTGCTGCTTCTACCAGTCCGCAATTTGCCCAAGTTTATTGGACAAAATACCTTTTACCACGACGCCAAGCTTTTCAGGTTGCGATCGCACGAGGTAAGGCTAGAAATGAAATCCACCCTGATACAGACACTGATTTAGTTTTTGACCTGATGAGCGGAATCATGCTTTACGCGCTAGTATTTATACCTAGCGTTGAACCAGTCGAAGCATACATTCGCCGCGCTGTTGGTCTTATTCTCAAATAAGGGCGAACGATGGGAATTGAACCCACGAATGGTGGTACCACAAACCACTGCCTTAACCACTTGGCTACGCTCGCCATCCTTCTGTTCATCATAACATAGCCCCGGCGAATTGATCCAGAGTTTTTGTTTAAGGAACGGAGTCAGTTAATCTAGAGTCAAGAGACCACAGTGATTAACAGTTAGGAAAAATGAGACTCTCAACAATTATGACATATGTTGCCGGCGTCGGACTAGTTGTCCTGGGAGTGACGATGGCGAAGACAAACCCCAGTCAAGCAGAATATGAAGAATATGCCATGCAACGGCTGACAAAATACTTAAAAAGCGATGTCTGCAAAAAAACACCAAAAATGTTAGAAAATTTAATTAAATTAGATTGCGATAAACTAGTAGACTCCGCTAGTCCACAAGTGCGCGAACTTGTTGCGGGGACAACGGAGCGGCAAGATTTTATTATTTTTAGTATTTATCGTACAGATTTAAAACTGAATTCATGGCTGCCTTCTTATACATTTGAAAGTGTAGGAGCATTTGAAAGCTTTTATACTTACAGCGCGGAACGGCAGTAGAAAAGAAGCGTAAGGGACTTACTCCTCACTTTAAAGACCCTTTCTCATCTTAAAGTTATTTTTATTTCCATTTTCTATACATAATTAAGTAGGTTAGACGCAAGTCTAACCTACTTAATTGTTTGAATAATTTGATAAAATATATAAAATTTCCGCTTTGAGTAAATGATTGCTAATGCCATCTGCATATCTGTTGGTGTCTCATGGAAGTCGCGATCCGCGCCAGGAAATTGCTATGCAGCAATTGGCAAAACTGGTAAATAATAAGCTGGAAAGCAACTTAGAAAAATGTATTATTGGTGGTGTGGTGTCGCCGCCAAAATGTGAATTAGTAGGTACTGCATACTTAGAATTAAAGCCTGAACCTTTGCACAAGCAGATTAAAAGATTTGCTGAAAGTGCATTGGCTAGTGGATATCATCGCCTAAAAATATTACCATTATTTCTGCTGCCAGGGGTGCATGTAATGGAAGATATTCCCGGTGAAGTGGCTTTGGCTCAACAGGCTATTGCCCAAGATATCATAATTGAGTTGCAACCATATTTAGGTAGTCATGCTGGTGTAGAACAATTGCTAGCAAAGCAAATTGCCCAAAGCCGCGAAAATCATTATAACCAAGGATGGATTCTTTTAACTCATGGTAGCCGTCGTCCTGGTTCTAAAAAACAAGTCCAAGCAATGGCAAAAAATTTAAAAGTAGTAGTTGCTTATTGGTCTGTGGCTCCTAGTTTAGAATCACGAGTGAAAGAGTTGGTGGGTGCGGGTTATGAGAAAATTACTATTTTGCCATACTTTTTATTTGCTGGCGGTATCACAGATGCGATCGCTCGCTCTTCACAAGAGTTAAAATTACAATTCCCTGCTGTGCGTTTCCAACTGGCTGAACCTTTGGGAGCAAATGCAGAATTAGCCGATCTGATTTGGGATTTGATTAACAAATGAACCGCGAAGACTCCAACGAAGAACAGAAGAAGTATTTAGCAAAAGTTTATTTAGTCGGTGCGGGACCCGGAGATCCGGGATTAATGACTCTTAAGGGTAAAGGTTTGTTAGAATGTGCCGATGTCGTCATTTATGATGCTTTAGTAAGTCCGGCAATTCTCGCAATGATTAATCCTAATGCAGAGAAAATTAACGCCGGTAAGCGAATGGGGCGACATTCTTTGTTACAGTCAGAAACTACACAGTTATTGATTGATAAAGCACATGATAATGCAATTGTGGTGCGGCTAAAAGGTGGCGATCCGTTTATTTTTGGTCGCGGTGGCGAAGAGATGGAAGAATTATTGAAAGCTGGAATATCCACCGAAGTTGTGCCTGGTATTACATCGGGAATTGCCGCTCCCGCTTATGCGGGTATTCCTTTAACTCATCGCTTGTATAGTTCTTCCGTGACATTTGTAACCGGTCACGAAGCAACAGGTAAGTACCAACCGGCGGTAAACTGGAATGCGATCGCTCAAGGTTCAGAAACCATTGTAATCTACATGGGAATTCACAATTTACCCTACATTGTCCAACAGTTACATTCTGCTGGGTTGAGTTTAGAAACACCCATCGCTTTAGTGCGTTGGGGTACACGACCAGAACAGGAAGAATTGATTGGTAAATTAGCGACAATTGTCTCTCAAGTTGAGAAAACTAAGTTTACAGCACCAGCGATCGCTGTAATTGGAGACGTGGTAAACATGCACAGCATTTTATCTGATTGTCGTCCGGTTTGACCTATAAAAGTTAAACTGGTACAGGTGCAGCAGATAAACTCGCCAGTTTTCCCAATTCCTCTGCTCAAAGGTTGACACGTTTGCTTGTTTGCCTTTGATAAGGCAACAATCTTGCAGTGCGAGGAGGAAACCTTTGATAGAATCTGGCGATCCGGGTATAGCCGCTAGTTTACTTGCGGAGAGTGCGGCATCGAACCTTTCATTTTATTGTAGTTATAAAATTTATAAGGATAAAAAGTCATCAACAAGAATCAGCTTTGTATTTATTTAAAAAATGACTTATATATATTCTGTTTCAAATTTTTGTTTCTGTTTGAACTTTAGTTGAGTTGTTTTAACTTTATGAATGCTAAAAAGATAGAAATATTTATAGGAATTTTGGGAGTTATAGGAACTATTGTAGCGGCTATTATTGGAATAGTTCCTCAGTTTATTGAATCACCGAATAAAAGTAAAGAAATTGATCCTAAATTAGAATCAACCGAGACAATTATAAATAGCAAAGACAATAATAATTCAATAAGTGAAGATATACTTAAAGAGCAGATTAAGAGTAGGATAGATACATACTACCAGATTTTACAAACAGTGTATAGTTCAAATAACATCGAGCAATTACAAACAATAACGATTGATGAACTTTATTACGAATTAAAGAGGACAATAAATACCCAGCACCAAAATGGTTCGATTCATAATTTTAGGTATACACAAAGAGTTATTAACCCTTTTAATATCAAAGCTGATGAATCAACTGTTAATATTGATGTTGATTATGTTCAAGAAGTAACCATTAGTTATAATAATGGTTTATGTGAAAGGTTTATGCCACAAAAGGTTAGTGTAACACTGACATTAAAAAAAAGTAATGATATTTGGAAAGTTTCAAATCGCCAATTCATAGAGCGGTATGAATATCGTCTGTTAAATCAGTCTTGCTGATTCGCTTAATTTTTTTAACTGTAAATTACACTCAAAACTTGTTGATTAGCCAGATTTATTTTGATAAAGCAAGACAACGCCAGTCACTTTAATAGTGTTGGGATGTAAGCATCTTTGAGTATGATAATTATGCCAAAGCAACTAACATTAAAAGTTAAATCTTTTAGCAGAAATAAGTTAGTTTAGCGTGTTGATTATCCTGATTGGTAAATTAAACAATGTGTTGAAAAATAGTTTTCAATAAATCTGCTTGTGTAAAAGGCTTAGTCAAATAGCCAGAAGCTCTAACTATCTTTGCTTTAGCTCTATCTATGAATCCTGTTCTACCTGTAACCATAATTATAGGTGTATCTTTAAAATATGAATGTTTCCGTAACAAAGAACATAATTCATATCCATCTAAATTTGGCATTTCAATGTCTAATAAAATTACATCTGGTTTGGTACGGAGAATTTGCATTAAAGCTTTTAATGGTTCGTTAGCTGCAATAACAGAAAACATTTGCTCATCTAAAAAGCCTTTCATTGCATTTAAAACTGTAAGACTATCATCAATACAGAAGATTTTATAGAGTTTTTTATCTGTTGACTGTTGAGAATTTTGCTCTCTGCTCTTATCAGCAATGTGAACATCGCGAGGTGAATTATGGTTAGGATTTTCTTCTGATTTATAGGGGTTTTGTGTAGGTGATTGTTTTGATTGAGGTTGACGTGAAAATTGCGATCGCTGTGGTTGGGAAACTTGTGAGTGAGTATTTTTGCGGTATGAAGCTCGCTTCTGACTCTTTTCCACAAGCGATCGCAAATTCAAATGACAAAACTTTGGCATATCATCGAGAAAGCTTTCATGAGTAAACTCATAACTCCCCTCTTGCAATCTCAAAAACGATTCCAAAACTTCTATTGCTAATTGCTCTATCAACATCCCCGCTTGGGTTGGGCTAAGATACTTTTGATTAACTAACCAACAAATAGCAAGATAATCTGGATTCGGTATTGCTTCATTATCAATACCTGTTTCAAATATTGCCCGTAACTGTTCGTAAATTCCTTTAGGAAAAGTAGGAATATGTTGACTCAATCGCTGCAAATTTTTGTAAAGCATCTCAAAGACGCGATCTGAATAGCAACCATAAGTTAATTTACCTTCTTCTATATAGATTGACCAAGAACCTGTGGTACTGAACACTTGTAAACAACCAGTAACAGACTTACTACTTATTTTGGTCAGTAGAGATAGGGGTTGTAGTTTCTGGAAAAATCTGTATCTACTAATGGGAAGTGTCTTCATTGCTACGACTCTTATATAAAATTAATATTTGCAATTGAAATTGGTCAATATTCTGTCCGGAATTCACAGACATATTGTCATCGTTACTGGGGGCGAATAGAAGAGACATGCCATGCTATTATTGCCAAATAGCAAAATGGCTCAAATTATTGCCATTCAACAGTATTCCAAAAATCAGATAGTACATTCTGTATCTTTCGCTAATCTAACAGTAGCTTAAACGCTGAGATAGAGGTTCATCCATACTCAGTGTGCTGCTAGAATAACGCTGTGGAGCGTGTTTTGAGGTGTAAGATTAGAAAAATACAAATTGTCAAAAAAACAAGATTTGCGTATTTTGTGAAGTTGTCTTACAAGCATTACACCACGCGATCGCAATTAAGAGTCCAAAGCTGCATTCAAGAGCATAACTACAGCAGATTCCAGGTAAATAAAACCCCTCTCCTTGTAGAGACGTAGCACAGAATAATCTCTAGGTGTATTCGATATTGGCGATAGGCTGCTATAGTTTATGAAAGTTGAAAACCTTACCCAATTCCCCTTTTCCCCTCCCCAACAAAAGTGAGGTATCTGATAATTTACGTGGTGAAGGTGTGTAATCAGATGCATCTGCTAAAAATTCAGAAGAAGGCAATTCCTTCATCAGTACACAAAACATGCTAATCATGTTGTTTGATGAGTATTCACCCTAGAGAATTCTAAATACTAAATTCTCAACTTGGTAGAGAAACTCCAAAACCTAGTGCATATCTGAAAAAGGAAAATTTTCAGCGAAATGGTAGATGTAATTGACATACTCCCCGGCGTAAACGCACGGGGATTCTAAGGTCAAACAGCAATTGCAGGCAAAACCTGTCTAACATCGCCTAACAAGCGCGGTCGATGCCCCGACCGCACAAATATTTCTAGCTGCATTTTCATCTCGTCCATTCACAGACTGACAAGATGGACAACGCCATTCTCGCTCCTGAAAATCTAGATTTTCTAGAACATGACCACAGGAAGAACAGGTTTTACTGGATGGATACCATCGATCTTAGTACTTACGCACGCTCTCAAATGGGGCATCATGTGTATAAACGTAATTTGGTCGTTCCAGGATGAATGACAATTCCCGTCCGATGGGTGGCGATCGCCAAAAGATCATCGAAAAATCAGGTTTGAATGCCTGAAATTGATACCCCATATTTGGTATTTTCTGTCAATGCGTAAGTCCTAGCGATCGCCAATGAAGTTAAAATTAATAACACACCAGTCCAAAAAGACTGATAGCAATGGTTACACACTTGTCATCCTCTACCCAAACTGAATTTAATTTACAAGTTGAAGAAAACGGGGTACGCTTAGACCGCTATCTTACCCAAGAATTACCAGACTTATCGCGATCGCGCATTCAGCAATTAATCGAACAAGGTCAACTTCAACTCAACGGCAAAGTTTGCACATCTAAAAAGATAAATGTCAAAGCAGGCGATCGCATTACTCTACAAATACCAGAAGCTGAACCTTTAAAACTGCAAGCTGAAGATATTCCTTTAGATATTCTCTACGAAGACGATTATTTATTAATTCTTAACAAACCTGCCGGCTTAGTTGTTCATCCTGCACCTGGTCATCCAGATGGGACGTTGGTAAATGCTTTGTTGGCTCATTGTCCCAATTTACCAGGTATTGGTGGTGTGCAACGTCCGGGAATTGTTCATCGATTAGATAAGGATACAACCGGAGCGATCGCGATCGCCAAAACAGAACTTGCTCATCAACATTTGCAAGGTCAACTCAAAGCCAAAACCGCACGTAGAGAATATTTGGCTATTGTTTACGGTGCGCCGAAAACTGAAAGTGGTACAATTGATTTGCCCATTGGTCGGCATCCACAGGAGCGCAAAAAAATGGCGATCGTAACTGTTGAACAAGGTGGACGCAACGCCGTCACTCATTGGCGAATATTAGAACGCTTGGGCAACTATACATTAATGCACTTCCAGCTAGAAACTGGTCGTACCCATCAAATTCGCGTACATAGCGCTCAAATTGGTCATCCGGTTGTTGGCGATCCTATTTATAGTTCTAATCATCCTATAGGTGTAAACCTACCCGGTCAAGCATTGCACGCTTGGCAACTCAAGTTACAACATCCGCTATCTGGAGAGTTGATTTCAGTGACAGCACCACCTCCCCAAACTTTCACAACTCTGTTGGAAGTTCTCCGACGACGCGCTGCCATCTCCTCTTAGACTTGAAATCTGATTGAAATTTCGCGTTAAGCGATCGCACTCGTCACCACAAAACAAGACTTTGAGATTGCTTCCTTACGTCGCAATGACGGAAATACGTAGTCCGTGCGTAAGTCATTTGACATACTCCCCGGCGTAAACGCACGGGGATTCTAAGGTCAAACAGCAATTGCAGGCAAAACCTGTCTAACATCGCCTAACTTAGCGGTCGATGCCCCAGGGGAAACGCATCTTAAAGTGTAACAATAAATACTATTTTCAAACTAAAGATATGCATCAAAATTTGCAATCTAATTATTAGTATAATATATTGATATTCATTAAATTTTTACTTACTCATTAGC
>JAHHIJ010000013.1 GCA_019358985.1 Tolypothrix brevis GSE-NOS-MK-07-07A
GGTATGAACTTCAAAGGAATTTATCTCTTCAGATAGCTCGTGACTTTATTTTGAAACATTTACAACAAAAGCTAGATTCAAACACACATATTGACTTTTCTGTCAATGCGTAAGTCCTATATATTTGAAATGACTAATGACTGATATGCTTGACTTAGTAAAATCAGAACTTACGCGTCGTACTCTTTTACATCAAGCTGGTTTTGGGTTAATTACACTCGGTATTGTCCCAGCAATTTTTAAACCCACCCCTACCCTAGCTCAAACTGCAAAAGAGCCACCGATGCCGCCAGAAAAAAAGTTAGGATGGGCAGTTGTGGGTTTAGGAAAATTTGCCACCCAACAAATTATTCCTTCGTTTGCTGAGTGTAAGCGTTCAAAGTTGGTAGCATTGGTGAGTGGCGATCGCACTAAAGCTGAACAGTATGCACAGCAATATGGTGTTAATCCCAAAAATATTTACAACTACCAAAATTACGACACCATCCGCGATAACCCTGAGGTAGATGTCATATGAATCATTTACCGCAGTTGAAGCAACCAGTCCGCCGGCTCAAGTTCACGGACGCGATGAAGATTAGTTGTTTGTTAATTTTATATCATGTCCGGTAAATTACATATATTGTAGAGACGTTCCGGCGGAACGTCTCTACGACGGTTGCGATATTTTTAGTAGTGTAAATAAGGGCAGACATGATTTTACACCCTAAAAAGCCGTAAACTTCTTCACCGTTGAACTCAATAACTTTTTTCACGGCAAAAAAGATATGACTCAGGGTTGAGGTTTTAAGGCTTTTTTTTGAGTCTATTTACATATAGCAGAACTACTTCTTTAGTTAAGAGACACCATGAACGAACCCAACATCAACGAGCAAAGTAAAAACGAAAGTTTAGAACAGTTTCGCGAAGAACCTGGTGAGTACATGACGACGAATCAAGGCATAGGTGTAAACAATACCGACAATTCGCTTCATGCTGGACAGCGCGGACCCACTTTAATGGAAGACTTCCACCTGCGCGAAAAGATGACGCACTTCGACCGGGAACGCATCCCTGAGCGAGTCGTTCATGCCCGTGGAACTGGGGCGCACGGCTATTTCCAGCCTTACGAATCCCTGGCTGAATACACGAAGGCAAAATTTCTCCAAGATCCTTCTGTAAAAACGCCAGTATTTGCCCGCTTCTCGACTGTGACCGGGTTTCGTGGTTCGGCAGATAGCGTGCGAGATGTACGCGGCTTCTCGGTGAAGTTCTACACCGAAGATGGTAATTATGATTTCGTGGGTAATAACATTCCTGTCTTCTTTATCCAAGATGGAATTAAGTTCCCGGATCTCGTCCACGCTATCAAGCCGGAACCACACAACGAGATGCCCCAAGCCGCAGCCGCACATGACAATTTCTGGGACTTCATCTCGCTGGTGCCGGAATCGATGCACATGATTATGTGGGTGCTTTCTGACCGAGCAATTCCCAGAAGCTACCGAATGATGCAGGGCTTTGGTGTCCACACTTTCCGCTTTGTCAATGAGCAGGGTAAAGCACGTTTTGTCAAGTTGCACTGGAAGCCTTTGCTGGGCGTTCACTCCTTGGTGTGGGATGAAGCACAGAAAATCGCAGGTAAAGACCCTGATTTCCATCGGCGCGACATTTGGCAAGCTATTGAGATGGGCGACTTCCCAGAATTTGAGTTGGGTGTACAAATTGTTGAGGAAGAGGACGAATTCAAGTTTGATTTCGATTTGCTCGACCCCACAAAGCTCATCCCAGAGGAACTTGTTCCTGTAAAACCAATTGGGAAAATGGTCTTGAACCGCAACCCAGATAATTTCTTCGCCGAAACCGAGCAAGTTGCTTTCCAACCATCACACGTTGTCCCAGGTATTGACTACAGTAACGATCCTGTTTTGCAATCGCGACTGCTTTCATATCACGACACTCAAATTCATCGACTCGGTAGCGCCAACTTCGAGGAATTGCCAATCAATCGTCCAGTATGCCCCGTGCATAATAACGATCGCGATGGTATTATGCAAATGAAAATTAACCAGGGGAAAACTAATTACTTCCCCAATTCCCTTGGTGGTGGCTGTCCGATGATGTCTCCTGAGTCGATGGGTGGATATGTCCACTACATGGAAAAAGTTGAAGGGCATAAAATCCGCGAACGCAGCGAAAGCTTTAGTGACCACTTCACTCAAGCGACTCTATTCTGGAATAGCATGTCTAAGCCTGAGAAAGAACACTTAGTCAAAGCTGCTCATTTCGAGTTGGGTAAGGTAGAGAGTAAAGAAGTTCAGCAACGCATGGTTGAACTTTTCAACAACGTGGATCACGAGCTAGCAAAACTTGTGGCAATGGGTATTGGTATTCCGGCACCAAGTCAAGCAGTTACGCAAAACCACGGGCAGAGTTCACCAGCTTTGAGTATGGAAAATAACCCCACTCAAACAGTCAAAGGTCGGCAGATTGCGATTTTAGCGGCTGATGGGTTCGACGGTTCGCAATTGATGGAAATCAAGCAGGCGTTAAAGAGTGCTGGAGCGCAAGCAGAGATTATATCAAAATTCAAGGGGATGATTAAGAGCGCTGATGGTAAAGAAGTTGAGGTAAATAAGACTTTCCTCACTGCTGCATCGGTGATGTATGATGCTGTTTACATTCCTGGTGGCAAGGGAAGCATCGAAACGCTGAAGAAGGAGGGAGATGTAGTTGAGTTTATCAATGACACTCTCAAGCATTATAAAGCGATCGCTGCAACCGGTGAAGGAGTCGAACTGCTGCTGATGGCACCTGAAAGCAAAGCGATCGCCTTGAATAAGTCACAGTCAAATGGACATGTAACATCAGATAATGGTATAATAACCAGCCAAAATGCTGCAAATATCAAGAATGTTGCTCAAGAATTTGTGAGTGCGACAGCGAGACATCGTCATTGGAATAGAACAGTCAACGAAATCAAACCACCAGTACAAGAACCGACAGCTAGCGATCGTATAGTTATCGGTAGCTAATTATTACAGCGATCATACGACATATAACTAATCATGTCATCAAATCAGAAAATCAAAGACACTTAAGCAACTGGCAGGTACTATGAGTAACTGCCAATTTTTTTATCGGCTACTTTTGAGATAATTTGCTTTGATAATCTCCTAGGTAAAGTTTTTCTTTACATTATCTATAGCTTCATTTAATCCTTTTGTATGAATCCAACCTACATACCCTCCAAATACCATTTTATTGTTGTGGTCTGCTAAAAATATATGTTTTACATTTGCTGGATTTATAAAAATTTTAACCACAGTTTTATCTTTTAACGTAAAATGGGGTGTCGCTCTTTGAAAATCTCTACTATAGGAATCCGATTTGATTTTTGAAAAAGAATACGAGAAAATATGGAGGGGTTCATCTGTCTAACAGCGAACAATGACTAATCCGCATACACAAAAAGCGATGAGCGAAGCGCAGCGCGAGTACGCGATCGCAGAACTACAGGAATTTATCGCTCTGCGTCCAAATGCCCGTGAGGTAAGGAAAGCGCTGGCAGTAAAGCTGGTTTATCAAGGTTACTTATATAGTAATCCGGTTTGATTTTTGAACCAGGTTAGGTATTGTAGGGTGTCGTATTAAGGGTTTGGTGCTGTACAGCCGATCGCACTCCACACCCTACGTATCTGTTCAAAAAACAAATATTAGTCTTATATTAATGAGGTAGGAATATGACTCAAGCCCTAACTAAACCAGTATCATTTGATGAATTTATTCAATGGCTACCAGAAAGGTCAGAAGTACGCTACGAGCTACATGATGGGGTAATTATAGAGATGCCAAAGCCCACTGGGAAGCATTCAAACGTAACTGGGTTCTTAATCGAAGAATTAATTTTATCCATTATCCAGATGGGGAAGCGCGGTATTTGGACAATTCCCAGAGAATCAATTATCAAGCCTACCAGCAAATCTGGTTATGAACCTGACATCATTGTCTTGAATCAAGAAGCCCTAAGCAGCGAACCTCGGTGGGAGCGGGAATCAATAATTCTAAATCCTAGTAGCGTCAAATTGATTGTTGAAGTTGTCAGCAGTAATTGGAGGGATGATTATCACAAAAAATACGCCGATTTTGAACAGATGGGAATACCAGAATACTGGATTGTAGATTACGCTGCATTAGGAGGTAGAGAATTTATAGGGAACCCAAAACAATCAACTATCTCGGTCTGCATTCTGGAAGAAGGGGAATATCGTGTTACCAAATTTCGAGGTGATGACTTGATTCAATCCCCAACCTTTCCAGCACTAAATTTAACCGCACAACAAATTTTCAATTCGGGATTGTAGAGACGTTCCTTTCGTAACGTCTCTACGATTTTTGTACCCAAGATTGCTGATTATATGATGTAGAGATGTAGCAATGCTACGTCTCTACAAAGATTTCGGATTTTTTTTTATTAATGCCAATTAAACGGACATGATTTAAGGTATTGGGGGAAGAGAATCTAAAAATATCCAAAGCAATTTTTTCCCCTTGACTGCCATGAAACCACAACCAATTGGAAATAAGAGAATCCAGGCAATGCTGAATTCTGTTGCTGTTTTAGTCCATCCCTCACTAGAGCTGGCAATGTATAACCAATAGAAAAATCCCATTCCTCCTCCTATGGTTGCACCAACAAGAAAGCGAATGAGCAATTCTTTCATACCTGGTTTTTTAACTGATTGTTCCTCTGTCATAAATTTACTGTATGAGGTAGCGCAAATAGTACTATCAAAGTATCTTATCATTTTAAAATTTTAATCGTCTATGCTCACTTGTACACAACGCAAACCGCCAAATCCTGATGCAGTAGTAACTTTAACTCTTGCACTCACCGCAGAAGAACGCACTCGTAGCCGTCATCGCTTTGAAATAGATGGACAAGCTGTATTTTTGCGTTTACCGAGAGGAACGGTGTTACATGATGGGGATATTCTTGAAGATGAAACAAACAGCAATTTAGTCAGAATTGCTGCTAAACCAGAATTAGTTTTAACTGCAACTGCACAAACACCAATATTATTACTACAAGCGGCATATCATTTAGGAAATCGCCATGTACCTGTAGAAATTACAGCGACT
Organism: Tolypothrix brevis GSE-NOS-MK-07-07A; assembly: GCA_019358985.1. Lineage (GTDB taxonomy): Bacteria > Cyanobacteriota > Cyanobacteriia > Cyanobacteriales > Nostocaceae > Hassallia > Hassallia brevis. The sequence goes on from JAHHIJ010000013.1 coordinate 5,122, forward strand.
TATTTACGATTATTACCAGATTCAGTTTTACGCTCTATGTTAGAACAACTAGGGCTAGAAATAAAAGAAGAACTTTTACCGTTTCAGCCAGAAATGGGTGCTTATGGACATCACTAATAGCCATCTTTTATGTCTTTTACAGTTAGCGAGTCCGGGTTTACCTGTGGGAGCATATAGTTATTCTGAAGGCTTGGAAACCCTGGTAGAGAATAATATCATTAATCATCAAGAAAGTTTACAACACTGGTTAGAAGCAGAATTACGTTATGGGGCAATTCGGTTAGAAGCAGCGGTGATGGTAAGAGCTTATAATTGCGTAAAAATGAATGATTTAGAAGCGCTATCTCGTTGGAATATGTGGTTATCTGCGGTTCGCGAAACTGAAGAATTACGCAATTCTAGTTTACAAATGGGGCGATCGCTTATCCAATTATTTGCTAAACTAGAACCGCAGAGCAAGATTACAGCGGATTCTGTGGGTAATTATTGTAATTATGCGATCGCTTTCGGCATTGCCGCTGCTGACTGGGATATCAATATTCAAGCCGCAATATTAGGATATCTACATAGCTGGGTAAGTAATTTAATTACCGCTGGGGTGAAACTTATACCTTTAGGACAAACAGCGGGACAGTTGTTATTAGTAAAGTTACAACCACTAATTAACGATGCAACAGCCTCCATTCTCGCCTTAGAAGATGATAACCTTAGTTGTTGTAGTTGGGGTTTATCTTTAGCAAGCATGGCGCATGAAACGCAGTATACACGATTATTTCGCAGTTAGGATTGACGAATGGGAAAGAACACGTTACTAACAACCAACAAATAATGAACACATTTCGCGTAGGTGTTGCAGGTCCGGTAGGATCGGGAAAGACGGCTTTGGTGGATGCTTTGTGTAAAGCGATGCGTGAAAAATATAATATCGCTGTTGTGACAAATGATATCTATACTCAGGAAGATGCCCAATTTTTGGTGCGTTCTCAAGCCTTAAGTAGCGATCGCATTTTGGGTGTAGAAACTGGTGGTTGTCCCCACACAGCTATTCGCGAAGATGCTTCGATGAATTTAGCCGCAATTGAACAGTTAGAAGTGCGTTTTCCCGATTTAGATTTGGTCTTTTTAGAAAGCGGTGGTGATAATTTGGCGGCTACTTTTAGTCCCGAATTAGTTGATTTAACTATTTATGTTATTGATGTTGCCGCTGGTGATAAAATTCCTCGCAAAGGTGGTCCAGGAATTACTAAATCTGATTTATTAGTGATAAATAAAATCGATTTAGCTCCCTATGTCGGTGCAAATTTAAATGTCATGGAACGCGATGCTAAGAAAATGCGCGGTGAGAAACCTTTTATTTTTAGTAACTTGAAAACGCAATGGGGATTAGCAGATATAATTAAGTTTGTATCCACTAATATTTGTTAATAAGTCAATGCACTAGATGCAGTATACGGAAAGGTGCGAACCGTTGGTATCGCTCCTTCTTCATGATAAACTTTGGTGGGAAAGAGCGATTCCACGGTCATATAAATCCGTATTTTGCGGAATCGCTCCTTTTATTCACAACGATTAATGGATAAGTGCAAGTGCTTCTGTGCATCAAAAATACACTTCGGACAGTCAGCATTTAGTAGTCTGTCAAGCCAACTTTGCCCTGCTTTCGTAGTAAGCGATTTATCGCTTTTTAAGGACTTTAGTCCTTACTACCAATTCTTTATGAAGATGCGCCTAATGAGTGCCCGCGTAGGCGGGCTTCGTTCCTATAGCCCCAGGCTAAAGCGCCTAAGGGCGTTATGTGCAGCCTCACATAGAATTAGTATTACTACCAACGCCGGCAAAGTTACCTTGCTGGACTACTATTAGTAGCCTTGTCAACGAGGACTTCAATACTCGTAGGCACCTATATCAACACCACCGCCTTGGTTTCGTTGCTTGCCATCCTTATCGAACTGTGCATATTTACCAATCTCTGGAGAGCCAGTATTAATTGCCTTCGATGCAGATGTGAGATGGAAATTATTACCATCTAAACTGGCAAACTCAACTGACTTAACCATAGTGTTGTTACTAGCTTTGAGATTCCCAAGTCCACTCCCACCATCGTAGAGTTTCTCAAACTTATCCGAGAATAAGTTGTTGTCAAAGGTTAGGTTGTTCACATCTTCGATAGACCCATTCCGGTAGGTACTATCGGCAAAGATATTGTTGCGAACCATAATGTCATGAGATCTATAACCGCCAGTGTAATCAGTACCATCGATGACAATGGCTTGGACATTCTTGGCAATGGTATTGTTGACAATCTCAACGTTTCTAACATTACTGGTAACGGTAATTCCTTGACCACCATTCATTCCCTGTATTCCATTGCCATAGATAACGTTGTTGTAGACTCGGATATTAGATACATCCCCTTGATTAGGAGCTTCATCTGCAATCACAATTCCATCAGCAGTGTTGTTGAAGACAACATTGTTATAGACATCAATGTTAAACATATCAGCACGGTTGCCATCAAGGTAGATGGCAGGACCACCGTTGTAGCCCCGAGGTGTCCCAGAGACCAGTGCTTGACCACTCACAGTGTTGTCGTGAATGGAGCCATTGCGGGAACCCACTTTGGCATCTATGCCTTCGCGTTTACCTTCTTTGAGCGTATTATTCGCAACCTCAAAACCATCGACACCCCAGATGCTCAGTGCTTCCTGCGTCCCATTGTCGTCACCGTTACCCTGCCATCTCCAGTTAGCTCGTTCAACGGTATTGTTGAGCACCTTGATATTTTTACTCGTAACCTCGGCTTCCCCACCACCATAGTAGGTTTCAGGCAGCACGATGATACCTGAGGCACCCGTCTCGTAGGTATGGTTGTTTTGGATAATCATGTTGTTGGCATCACGCAGAGAAATTCCAGCCCAGGAACTGTTCTCAATGCGGAAGCCTTCGATGTTCCAATAGCCCTTGCCGGCTGACTGGATAACTCCTTCCCGGAAGCCACCGTTGATAGGGTCAGGGTCGCGCAATGTGACGTTGCCATTGGCTTTGAGTGTGATATAACCCGACTCACTATTACCAGATTTACCAAGAGTAATTAGCTCAGTGTAAGTACCAGGCTGAACCAGGATAGTATCACCTGCCTTGACGATATCTTTGTTAACGCCATAGTTAACAGTTTTCCAGGGCTTATCACTTGTACCTGGATTGTCATCACTACCATTTGTTGAAACATAGTAGGCATTTCCAGAGTTCTTGGCTGGAGATGGAGATTCTATGGATAGAGGCGTCGGCGTTGAGCTAGACGATAAACTACTGCTTGCTCCATTCAGAGTTTGAATGGGGTCTACTAGCGGGTTGGGCGAATTGGTGATAGCATCCACCAAGACATTTGTTTGAAGCCCAGAAGATTCTGTAAAGTTCAATGTTTTGCCTCCATCAAGTTTTTCGTTAACGTCGTTGGAAATGACGCGATGATAGGCAGGACCCTGTTTAGAGCAATGAGAAAAGCCCTAAAAGCTCTTCGGAGCTTTAGTTATTATTGGAGCAGAGCATTTTTTCCCTTAACCTTTATGACCAGAAACATTTCTTGTGGTCATAAAGTTCAAACTCCCTGAAACTTAAATCACTCTGCGGTAAGAATTCGGTACATGCTTAATTAGTTCTGGGCTTAACCATTGCTTTTGAATTTATAGACATTGTTTGGCTGAAGCACCTTAGAAATTAAAAGGAATTTCCTTTCGCTGTCGATTGTATAAGAACTTAGGGAAAACGTCACTAGTAATCGAGAATTTTTTAGTTGTTCCCATCTCGAAATCCGCTTGTAGACCTTAGTTCCGCATTAGCAGAAAATTTATGCATTTTGAAAAGTCCGGGTTGTTTCGTTATTTTTTATACTGATTATTTTTTCCTATACACGCATTAGATAAAGACTGCAAGACTGCTGCTGTTGTTGGGTCGTACATGAGTCTATTTGCTAGTACCGCAAGGCGAAATTCGCTCATTCACTCCGGAATACAGCATAAGCGCTTTATTAATTTGGAATGGGTGGTTTATTTCCGCCGTAATGTGTTAGTGATATCTAAGGACTCATACCCTAGCAAATGTTAGAGCACATCACGAGGGCAACCTTGGGAAAGGCGGCTTTGGTGGATAGCGATGGGTGAAAAATATAATATTGCCATCGTGACAAATGATATCTAGACTCAAAAGTTGTGCCTCAGGCTTTGAGTAGCGGGGAGCATTTTGGGTCTAGAAACTGCTGGTTGTCCTCACACAGCTATTCGCGAATATGCTTCGATGAATTTAGCTGCAATTGAACAGTTAGAAATGCGTTTTCCCGATTTAGATTTAGTCTTTTTAGAAAGCGGTGGTGATAATTTGGCAGCCACTTTTAACCTGACAAATTGTTAATTATGATAAGATTCCTTACCAAAAAATAACAATGCAAGATGCAAAATTAAATTCAGGGTAAAAAATGAGTCGGTAGATATCAAACCCGCTATCTTAAGCAATAATACCGAACAAGTACGAAGCGCGGCGATGACTCACCACATTTTAAAAGCCACTACGAAAACAGTCCATTTGGGTGGTTTCTCCCACGAGGTAGAACCAGCACTGACTGTAGATTCTGGGGATACCGTTGACGTGGAAACTTACACTGGTTACTACATTTACGACAAAGCACCATCGGAGTTTCTGACGCCAGAATTTCTTGACATTTGCGAAAATCTTCCGCCAGAACGCAAAGTTGGTGGAGGACCGCATTTGCTCACCGGACCAATTTATATGCGGGACGCCCAAGTGGGGGATGTTTTGGAAGTAAAATTAAAGGCAATTAAACCGAGTTTACCTGTTGGTTTTAATGCAATTCGTACAGGTTGGGGAGTTTTACCGCACCAGTTTACTCAACCTGCTCTTAGATTCATTTCTCTCGATTTAGAAAATAATATTGCTGAATTTCCTGCGGGTAGTAACATTAAAATTCCCCTCAAACCCTTTTTTGGTATTCTTGGTGTGGCTACTCCCGAAACATCGCGAAATTCAATTCCTCCTGGTTGTTATGGCGGTAATATCGATAACCGGGAATTGCAAATTGATTCTAGAATATTTTTGCCAATTTTTGTGACTGGTGGATTATTTTCTATTGGTGATGGACATTCCGCACAAGGAGACGGTGAAGTTAATGTTACCGCGATTGAAACTTCGATGAACGGTACAATAGAACTGAAACTTCGCAAAGATTTGCAACTAACAACACCCATCGCCGAAACTCCTACCGATATTATTACAATGGGGTTTGGTCAAACTTTAGATGAAGCTTTAGAATTTGCGGTAAAAAACATGATTAATTTTCTGGAACGCTTTGCAAATTTATCGCCAGAAGATGCTTATGTATTGTGTAGCATATCTGTGAATTTTCGCATTACTCAAGTTGTGAACAGTCCTCAAAAAGGCGTTCACGGAATGCTTCCAAAGTCAATATTTGCAAAGCAAATTAGTTTATAATTAACAACTTACGCTCACAAGTTTTATGTCTAACATAATCATTCAAATGCTGCTAATTGGTCTAGTCGCTGGCGTTGCTGGCGGTATGTTTGGTATCGGTGGCGGTGCAATTATGGTGCCTACAATGGTCTTACTAATTGGTATGGATCAAAAGTTTGCCACTGGCACTTCAGTTGCTGCTCAAATATTGCCAATCGGTATTTTAGCAGGAATTGTTTATTATCGCAACGGTAACGTCAATATCAAATATGCTGTATTTATTGCAGTTGGTCTAATAGTTGGTAATTTATTTGGAGCGCTGTTTGCCAATCAGCCGTTTATTAGCAGTGAAATGATGAAGAAGCTGTATGGTATCTTTTTATTAGTGATTGGTTGTAGATATTTGTTTTTCCGGTAGCAATTGGTAATAATACTAATTTTTTTGTAGGTAAGGTTATTTACTTTACCTACATTTTGTGAGTTGTGAGCTAGGCGATCGCATGGGTGTAATCTATAAAGGGCAACTTTCTCCCCTCAAGTCGATAGAAAAAATAGCCGAGATGAAATTTGGCGATTAATGGGGGAATTGGTTTTAATAGCCTGAGAAAGTAATTCCCATCCAGATCAAGATGATATTTTATCCTTCAGGTGTGCATTTTCCACTACATTTCAATAAATTGACCTGACCTTGGTAAACTATGACAAAATTTGTGAGAGCATGATTTCTGTGCAATCAGTTTTCTTACTTTCATGCCGACAAACAACTCTGAATTGCAAATCAAAGCTCAGAGAATCCTGGATGCGATCGCCTTCACACCTTTTGAGCAATGCCAGCCTTTGAGCCGCGAATTTGCCAACATTCCTGCTCGTCCTGGTATCTATCCAATGAGACACAAAACTGATGGGTTGCTTTACATCGGTAAAACTAAGAGTTTGCGGGGTCGCTTCAGTGCTGGAAACAAGGCTTTTTTGTGGGCGTGGCTTGACAAATATAGCCATGAAGACGTTCGTATTGCGATGCAGCTAATTTCTTATTGGGAAAACCCTGCGCTACTATTGGAGTTAGAAGCAATTATTCTCAGAGCTACCGAACCTCCTTACAACGTCCAAATTCCAGCCGAGAGGTGAACCTATGCAAGCTAAACTTCAAGAACAACTTACGAGTGCTGATGCTGAAGTCATCTTAGGGCGTTTACCTGAGCGAATTCGAGAAGCTTTGATTGCTCGTGCTACCGAAATTGAGTATCCAGTCGAAGCGGTAATTGAAATGGCGATCGCCAGTTTCCTTGATACAGAGGCGTTGGGTTTTGCAGATTGCAAGCCAGGAAGAGGGCAATAAAAGTTCAATACCGGAACAGTTAGCGTGACAACTGCTTAACGTAAATTGCTGTTTTTCTTCTTCATCTTCGACTTTGTAATCACATTTTCCCAAAAAAGTATCTAGCGCAAAAGTAATTGGGGATGAGGTGTATCTACAGTATAAGGAGGCGGATAGAGGGGATAGCTACCCTAATCTACTATTTTTAAAGCTAATTTTTATTTCTTAGAAGATAAAGACTACGTTAATCTAAAGTAAAAATTGTATTTTATATAAGTAAAAAAATAAAAAATTAAAATTTGTTATGTATATTTAAATGGTAGTAATGTTTATAACACTATGAGTAGTTTTGGTGTAGGCGATTTTATCAGAATCTTAGGTAGAAAAGCATTTAATGCTATACCAGACAATCGAGATTTATACTGTTTAACTTGTAAAAAACATATATTTCATTATGGACTCTCGTATGGTGAAGCTATTAATGCTTCACCACCAAAGTCAGAAACAGCCCAAGCTATACTGAGTATTTTGGGAAGAGTAAATGATTATAATCCTGGATTTTCATTACTATTGGGAAATACATATTACTGCTCTGGTTGTAGAAGAGTAAAAGCTGAAGGTGGTATTCTATCTGATATAAACAATAAAGAAGATGTTAAATACAATCCTTAAAGACTAAGGATTTGTCTAAAAATAAGCTGAACAATTTTTAATCTAAGGTTCATAAATTAACTTTTGTATTAAGGAAAATTTAAACATGGATATTGGTCACTTGCCTAAAAATATATTAGACAAAATCTGTAATTTAGGAGGTACAGAAAAACAACTAAGATGTAAAGAATGTAAAAAAATCACAAAACAAGTTTCCATAACTTATGGCGAAATGTTTCCAGATGACGATTCTATACCAGGACATATATTGCTTGCTGTAAATAATTATAATCCAGGTGTGACTTTAACATTAGGAATTCCTTTTGTATGTACAGAATGTGGTAAAATGAAATTAGACGGTGGTCTTATTTCTACTGTGATGAATAAACACACGCGAGCATATTAACTAATTTTCTTTATAAATTCAAATAAGATCAAAGTGAATAAAAATAGAGCCTGGGGTAAGTTACTAACTTACTCCAGGCTTACAATTAATATCTGTTAATATTGATATATCAAAAAATAGCTCACCGTTATCTTCAAACGAACCTACACCCATAATCTACCGCAGGTTCCAGTATCATTAAGGCGAAAGATGGTAAGTTTTTCCTCATCAGAATTGCCATAGTCAAGGCGGATTTTTTCCCGTTATTCCTTAGTTGCAGCTGCTGGCAGTTTTGCTTTAAGTTTAGACTCTGCGGGCAGGTACACCCCTGATTTTAGCGGTACTAGGCGAATTAGTAACGGAAAAATCAGGAGTGTCTCACATGAGCTTCAACACCTACGGTATAAAATCAAAAAAACCGTTTCTTCTTAAGCCACATTGGAAACAGAGAAGGCTACGAAAATCAGGCTCGCAACCAAAACTGTAGCGGCAATTCCCAGTAAAATATAGTTGCGCTTTTGTCCGTCGTTGGGAGGTTCCGCTTGATATATCTTTGGTTCACGGGCAAAATTATTGAGACGACCGCCTTCTTCTGTTGTATACGGCATGAATCGATTCCTTACTTCTGTTTGTTTATATAATGTTACAGAAATTTGAGATTTAACTTTACATAATTGATACAAATCTTTACATTTCTTAATAATTATCGTTCTTGCATTCTTGTGGGGAAATTAACTTATCTCTCCCCAACCCAAGCATCCCTAGCTAGTAATTGTCCCCTGAAGGGGTGAACTTGCGCTGGCATAATTTTTAATGGGCATTCTGCCGGCGAGGTATGCCAGACGACCAGCGTATGTAGCCATATTCATCGCCTGAGCCATTGCTGCGGGGTTTTGAGACAGAGCGATCGCACTATTAATCAACAAAGCATCTGCACCCAATTCCATCGCTTGGGCTGCCTCTGACGGCGAGCCAATTCCCGCATCTACCACCACAGGTACACCAGCATTTTCAATAATAATCTGAATATTCGCCGTTGTTTTCAGCCCTTGTCCAGATCCAATCGGCGATGCTAAGGGCATTACAGTCGCACAGCCTAATTCTTCCAAACGTTTTGCTAACATGGGGTCAGCATTGATATAAGGCAATACAGCAAAACCTTCTTTTACCAGTTGTTCTGCCGCTTGCAGCGTTCCGATTGGATCTGGAAGTAAATATTTCGCATCGGGTATCACTTCTAACTTGACAAAATTATTATCTTCCTGTCCTAATAGCTTTGCCATTTCCCGTCCCAAACGAGCAACGCGAATCGCTTCTTCTGCGGTTTGACAGCCTGCGGTATTCGGCAACATCCAGATTTTTGTCCAATCGAGTGCTTCAGCTAAATTTTCATGTCCGGGTGCCTTAGCTTGTACCCGTCGCACTGCCACAGTGACAATTTGGCAACCGCTAGCGATGATACTTTGCTGCATTTCCTCAACGCTGGGATATTTACCAGTTCCCGTCATCAACCGAGATTGAAAAGTTTTGCCAGCAATAATCAAAGGTGAATCAAGAATGGGAGAGGGGGGGAGGGGGGGAGTGGGAGAGGAGGGGAGTGGGAAGTGGGTAAGCATGGTAGTAGATGACTTCGCTAGAAAGCGCGAATAGTTAAAATGAGTTAGTAGAGAGTCTGATTTTTGCTCACAAATTAAATCGGCTATCAATGCCGCAGTTATCGGCGCAAGCAAAATTCCATTACGATGATGACCAGTAGCTAAAGTTAAATTTTTACAATGACTAGTGCCTAAAATAGGTAATTCATCGGGGGTAGCAGGGCGAAATCCCCACCAGAATTCCTCAATCGGATAATCTTGTAATTGCGGATATAGGCGGATGGCTGATTGTAGCAACTTTTGAATGCCGGCTGGGGTGTTGTGAGGAGTGAAGCCAACATCTTCGCAAGTTGCGCCTAGAATTATCTGGTGTTCGCGCCTTGGTACGATGTAAATATCTTGTCCATACAAAATCCGCTTTAAAGGCAATTCTGAAGTAAATTCTGGCGATCGCAAACTCAGCATTTGCCCTTTTTTGGGACGCACGGGCAAGGGTAACAATTCATTTGACCAGGCACCCCCGGCTAAAACATAGTGTTCAGCACGAATTGCAAGAGCGTTGGTTTGTACGCCGATAACCTGACCTTGCTGCTGCTCAATCGCTTCGACTGTAATGCCTTCTTTGAGTTCAACGCCGAGGGACTCTGCCGCTGTCCACAATACCCGCGCTAAAGCGCGATTATCTACTTGTCCATCTTCAGGATACCACCACCCACCTGTTACTTCATCTCCCAATCCCGGCTGATATTGATGAATTGCTTCTTTATCTAACCAGTAAGCAGAGGAGGGGGGGAGGGGGGGAGTGGGGGAGTGGGGAGATGAGGGAGATGAAGAAGTAGGAATAATTCCTCCTTGTCCCCCCACTCCCCTTTGTCCTCCCAATCCCCCTTCCCCAATCCTTTGTCCCCAGTCCCCATAAATCGGTGCTAAAATGCCGCAAGACGAGTAACCAGTATTTAAGCCTGTAAGGTCTTCTAGTTTGCGTGTCCAGTCGGGATATAAACGACGCGATCGCCTACAAAAAGACTGCATCGCCTCATTTGAGATGTTTTCGGCATCTGGTGCTAACATCCCAGCGGCGGCGTGGGTGGCGGCGGCGTTGAAGTCGCGGCAAAGTACGGTAACATTGTTGGAGCGCAATTTTAGTTCAATGGCGATCGCTAAACCAATAACGCCGCCACCGATAATTAAAACGTCATTATTCATTAGTTATTAATCATTAGTTATTAGTTCTTAGATACTAACAACTCTTGACACTCTCCTTTGCTACGCCAAGGAGATTCTCAGGAGACAAGTCTCCCAATATCCTTATCACTAAGGTTCCTAGGCTCAACACGTTTGCCTTTGCGGCGTGTTGATGTCTCCTTACGTTTTTTCGGGCGTTTAGAACCTTGTGGTTCTGGTTCCTGAGAGTCCCCCAGTACCATACATACTCGCTATGTTTAAAATAGCTAATTCTTTTATGTTTTTAGCAGCATTGATGTCGGCATGAGCCATGTTACCACAAGCTACACAAATGTACTTTTCTTTATCCCTACTGCTAGCATCAACGTGACCACAAACATTGCATTTTTATCCTCAATCCTTACTGATACATACCATCCATCTTGACGCTTACGAATTATTGCAGCCTTGATAGTGAAACCAGCAGGGATTGGTCTAGAGTTAAAAAATATCATCCATCCCAACTTAGGGAGATAGATTTTATTTCCTTGGACTTTGACTCCTACTGCGTAAGTAAACGATGAAAATGTAGAACGGTTTTTGAATTTAGGGAATCCGCTACCGTTAAAGAAATTCTCGTAAGCTTTATCTAACCTTTTAACGTTCTGCTGCAACACAGTAGAGTCAATCTCAGTGTACCAAGGTCTAGCTTTTTTAAGCATTGGTAGCTGTGTTATTTGGATGTCTCCAGCACTGCGACGAGGGTTTTTTGAGTTCCCATCTTTATCAACTTTACTGTCTTTCCAGGGTTCTCCAGTAGCACCATTCTTGCTAACAAAGCATGTAATAGGACAAACTTCTGCCTTAGTTCTGATATCGCAGTAATCGCCTTGAATGAATTGTTGATTGTACTGTGTTATCCGGTCAGCCAAACACCAATTATATTGACTGCGTAACATGTCTATCCATTTATCCATAGATGTGGTGTGAGTACGGTTTGGTCGTAGCTTGTACACATAGTTTGTTAGCAAGTATTATCACCTCCTTGTTTTGATTAACTGAATATATGTTAGCATGATGTGAGTCTAAAGTGAGTAAAATTATGGAAACAAAGAGATTAAATTGTCGTATATCTGAACGCAGACACTATAAGTTATTCTTATTAGCTGCGGAAAAAGAGAAAACTGTCACCAACTTAGTAGAGGACTGGATTGACAGTTTACCCGAACCGAAAAAAGTAACCATGACAGAACCCTAATGCTCTTTTATTACTCTCGTCAGATGAAATTTGAAATCCTATTGTCACGTTAGTCCGCCTTCGCGGACTAAGCCTGTGTAGCCGCGACTTCCAGTCGCCTTGATTATTCTTTCTCCAGAGTCATAAAAAAGCGCTAAAGGGTTCAATTAGCATTCATGTCTTGCCTAAAGTACGGGATTCGCACCTGTGGTGCTGTCCCTCAAGAGTTTTCTGCATTTTTCTAACTGTGAACAAACACGGGGACTGGGCGGGCATGGGGCATTTCTCCTCTTCCATTGCCCATTGCCCAAATCTAAGTAGTTCTTACCATAAAGCGCGAACTGGTCCGCCGGAATTTGTTGGATCAGTTGATTGATTGTCACCTGATTGAGAATTATCAGGGGTTGTGTCTGGAGCGTTATCTGTGTTTTGGTCTTGTTTATTATCGGTATTTGAGTCTTGAGCGTTATTCTGAGCAACGCTGTTGCGATTTTCGCCACTGCTACCAGGAGCAGTGCTATTAACATTAATATTCGCTGGTAAGACTTCTGATCTACCTCTGACAGGTGGAGCGCTTGCATTTTGTACACCCATAGGAAAGTTTATACCTAACAATGTACCTAGCAAAATTGCCAAGCCTCCAGCCATAAGAATAAGCGGTGTCCATCTACCCATGTTTTTTTCTCCTTTTTAACCTTCTGGTGTCCATACTATTTGAGAACCTTGTCCCCAAAACCCATCTTTGTTACTTTCACATTGCCTAAAACGTGAGTTTGGCTTTTCTTGACTAGGTTTGATGTAGGAGAATGGTAAGGCAACGGCTAATTGCCGTGCATTATCACGGCAATTAGCCGTTGACATTTCTCCTTCTACTTTGACGGCAAACTAGCACAAGTGCCAATAAGAGCGACAGTTGATGAATAATGCGCCGCCATTGTAGAGGTCAATACCATTTTGCAGCAAAACTTTGCGTAAGTTTGTACAGCGATCGCACTCAATTGTTTTATCTTGAGCTAATACCTTAGGCATTGCTCAAATTTCCGAATTGGCTTTTTGTTGTATATTGGCACATCGCTTTGAAAGTTGTCTCTATTCTACTTTTATGACCGAAAATCCCTCACCTTCACTTTGGATCTATGACACCACGCTACGGGATGGCACTCAACGCGAAGGGCTATCAGTGTCCATAGAAGATAAGCTACGCATTGCTCGCAGGCTGGATCGGCTGGGTGTACCCTTTATTGAAGGAGGATGGCCCGGAGCAAATCCGAAGGATGTACAGTTTTTCTGGCAATTACAAGAAGATCCGCTTAAACAAGCAGAAATAGTTGCATTTTGCTCGACCAGAAGACCAAACACCAGTGCGGTAGATGAGCCAATGCTGCAAGCTATTCTTGCTGCTGGTACTCGCTGGGTGACAATTTTTGGTAAGTCTTGGGATTTACACGTCACAGAAGGTCTGAACACAAGTTTAACAGAAAATTTGGCGATGATTCGCGACACGATTGAGTATCTTCGCGCTTCTGGTCGTCGCGTTATATACGATGCGGAGCATTGGTTTGATGGTTACAAACACAATCGCGATTATGCTTTACAGACATTAGAGGCAGCAGCTAGGGCAGGTGCCCAATGGCTCGTCCTCTGCGATACTAATGGCGGAACTTTACCACACGAAATTAGCCAAATTGTCCAAGATGTCAATAGTCATTTGTCAATAGTCATTTGTCAAGAACAAATGACTATTCCCCAAATTGGTATTCACACTCATAATGATTCAGGTACGGCAGTTGCTAACGCTTTAGCCGCTGTGATGGCAGGGGCAAAGATGGTGCAAGGTACAATCAACGGCTATGGTGAACGCTGCGGCAACGCTAATTTATGTTCTTTGATTCCCAATTTGCAACTCAAGCTCGGTTATAGCTGTATAGAAGAAAACCAGCTATCTCAAATTACAGAAGTGAGTCGCTTTGTCAGCGAAGTTGTCAATTTGGCGCCTGATGAACATGCTCCTTTTGTCGGGCGATCGGCATTTGCCCATAAAGGTGGTATCCATGTTTCAGCGGTAGAGCGCAATCCCTTAACTTATGAACACATTCAGCCAGAACAAATCGGTAATTGTCGCCGCATTGTCATTTCTGAACAAGCTGGACTCAGCAACGTTTTGGCAAAAGCGCGTAGTTTTGGACTTGAACTAGATAAGCAAAATCCCCAAGCACGGCAAATTCTTCAACGTCTGAAGGATTTGGAGAGTGAAGGATATCAATTTGAGGCAGCAGAGGCAAGTTTTGAGCTGCTGATGCGCGAAGGTTTGGGGAAACGTCCTTTATTTTTTGAAATTAAAGGGTTTCAAGTACACTGTGACTTGGTGGAAGGAAAAGAATCTACCAGCGCTTTGGCAACAGTGAAACTAACTGTCAACGGTAAAGATATTCTCGAAGCTGCGGAAGGAAACGGACCTGTCGCGGCTTTGGATGCGGCTTTACGCAAAGCTTTGGCGAACTTTTATCCGCAAATTGCTGCTTTTGAATTAACAGATTACAAAGTGCGGATTCTTAACGGACATACGGGTACAGCAGCGAAAACCCGCGTTTTGGTAGAATCACGCAATAGCCATCAACGCTGGACGACGGTAGGAGTTTCCACCAACATTTTGGAGGCTTCCTATCATGCGGTGGTGGAAGGTTTGGAATATGGTTTGTTATTGCACTCACAAGCTGAAGTGGCGTTGAATACTTCTAGTTGAGGGTATTAGTTTTGTAGTCCGCGCTTCAGCGCTTCAGCGCTTACTACGGATTTAGCGCTGAAGCGCTTACTACGAAATCACTAGACAAATATTTGACACTCCCATACCCACGACAGGAAAAAGGCAATTTAGGAAAAAGCACACCATAGGGGCAGCCTGACTAGTGACATACTCCACACACTCCTTTACAGGTGAGTGTGGGCTTCTCAGCGACTCCTAAGAAGAGGACATTGACTGAGCTTTAAAGCCCTATGCCCTAGGGACTTTTGAAGATAATTTTTTACTTTTTCGCTCTGATAGGCTGCTTTTCAGCATTTAATTGAGTTACACCTATCTTTTGGAATTATATCAGATATTCGGTAGAAAAATTGACCAAGAAAGTGTTCGTTCCTCACCGACCAACATTACTGATTTCCAAATCGCTCAATTTTGCTCCTTGGTCAATTCGTCCAGATCGCGTATTCATCTCCAAATCCTCCCTATCGGGTAGGTGAGAGGCTTCTACTGTTTAAGCTAAAATCTTTAAGAACGGTGAAAAAATCGGCAAGCGCTATCTTTTATGAGATAGTTTCCCAAGCTTGGGTGACTACTTGACTCAACCAGCGTCGTTGTTGCTTATCCAGCATTTGGTCATCTGCTAAAACTTGAGCTGTTAATTCTTCCAAAGATTGACCTTGAGAGCGGACAATTTTAATGACTCCGGCGATCGCAGCTGCAACCAATTCTTCATCAACGGGGTTTTGTCGTAAGTTAACAATTTCTTGGGGACTGTGTGGGATGGGATAATTCATGGCTTGCGTTTACAGATAATTACAAAATGAAGAACGAATTTGACAAACTATTAAAGTTTCTTCACTGAATCTTTATTCAACCGATAGGGCGGAGTTTACCTTAATTGCTCGCTTTGTTAAATCTGTCTTAATGAGTAGATTCATCAGAAATGTCAGAAAAATGAAACAAATACTTTATTTAGAAATCCCCACTCCGGATACAATGGCTGTACGCGAGTGGTTGCAAGCAGATTTTGAACCAGATACTAGGGAAAAAGTACTCACTCCGGAAGGTTTCCGTTTAAAGATTCCAGAAACTACAAAGGATGAGGCGATAATTCCCGAAAAATTACCTACAGAAATTTCTGTATTTGTCTGGTCGGGACAGCGTACCACGTATTTAAAAGCTTTCCGTTGGGGAGATAAATCTTTCCCTAATGAAAGGAAAATCTTACAAAGCTTGACTACTGGTATCAGAAGCCGTTTTCCACACCATTACCCAGAACCACCAGCAATTGATTTATCCAAACAATCTATTTTTGAAGCCCTAGCGCCTTATTATCCTCTCACCGTGAAGTATTTTCAGAAAATGCCCAAAGGTGAATATGACCTGCAACGCGCTTATTGGTGGGAACAACGATGGCGCGAAGGTGTGCGTAATCCCCAGCAGCCACGTCAGGTAATCTTTGAGGGGACAAGGGGACAAGGGGACAAGGGGACAAGTGGACAGGGGGACAGGGAGGAAAATAGTAATTCTCTCCCCCTCTCCTCCTCCTCTCCCACCTACGATTTGATCTACATCGGCGGTGCTTTAGGCGCAATTCATGCGGCGGTGATGGCACAATTGGGGTATAAAGTGCTGTTAGTGGAGAGATTGCCTTTTGGAAGGATGAATCGGGAATGGAATATTTCCCGTGATGAAATCCAAAGCTTGATTAATCTGGGTTTGGTAACTCCTGCTGAGGTGGAATCTATTATTGCGCGGGAGTACAAAGACGGATTTAATAAGTTTTTTGATGGTAATAATCCGGCTAAATTGCGATCGCCTATATTGCACACGCCCACAGTGCTAAATGTGGCGTTGGATTCCGATAAATGGCTGCAATTATGCGGACAAAAACTGCGAGCCGCTGGCGGTGAAATCTGGGATGAGACAGAATTTATCCGTGCAGATATTAGTAATACACAAGTAGCAATTAATGTCAAGCATTTACCTACTAAAACTGAGAAGCAAGTGAGTGGACGAGTGCTGGTGGATGCGATGGGAACTGCTTCGCCCATCGCTTGGCAATTAAATGGTGGTAGGGCTTTTGACAGTGTTTGTCCAACGGTGGGAGCAGTAATTGAAGGTGGATTTGAGCCAGGAGTGTGGGATTCGCAGTATGGCGACGTTCTCAACAGCCACGGAGATATTTCGCGAGGAAGGCAGTTGATTTGGGAGTTATTTCCCGGAGCAGGTGAAGAACTGACGATTTATCTATTTCATTACCACGAAGTAAATCGGCAAAATCCCGGTTCGCTGCTGGAAATGTACGAGGACTTTTTCACGATTTTGCCAGAGTATCGACGATGTGATATGGATAAACTGGTGTGGAAAAAACCGACATTTGGATATATACCGGGATATTTTAGCATTGGTCAGGGCGATCGCAAAGTTGCTTTTGATCGATTACTAGCTATAGGTGACGCCGCTTCTCTCCAATCTCCCCTGGTATTTACTGGCTTTGGTTGTTTAGTTCGCAACTTGGAACGCTTAACAACTCTTTTAGATGTAGCTCTCAAGCATGATTTGCTAAGTTTACAACACCTGAGCCAAATTAGCGCCTATCAAAGTAATGTTTCCGTAACTTGGTTATTTTCCAAAGGAATGATGGTTCCCACAGGGAAATTTTTACCACCCCAGCGGATTAACTCGATGCTGAATACTTTCTTTGGGCTATTAGCAGACGAACCCTTAGAAGTGGCAGATAATTTCATCAAAGATAGATGCGATTGGTTCACCTTTAACCGTTTAGCACTGAAAGCAGCTCGCACAAATCCGGCATTATTACTGTGGATTTGGCAACTTGCAGGACTAAGAGATTTAATGCGGTGGCTAAGTAACTACTTTAACTTTTGTCGTTACGCTTTAAATAGCGCTTTACTCATTGGATGGTTTCCCCGCTTCCTCAAGCGAATCCAGCCTTGGCTAGAAACCCAAAATCCGGCATTGTGGTTGAGGTTATTAGCACTTAATTACGCTCTCACCATTGGCAAACCGCGTATTCAAAATAAGGTAGCAAAAGTTACTCCGGAAACGAGAATTCAAATTAGTCATTAATTATTGGGCATTGGGCATGGGGCATTCATGAGGGCGCTTGGATTCCCCCTTGTCCCCTTGTCCCCCCTTTCTCCACTACCCACTAACCAAAGATACAAGCACACCATTTGGATCGCGCACACGAGCGATTGTTTGTCCTCCGTGCTGAGTTTTGGGTACATCTAATCCTTTGGCACCGACTGCTATCGCTTTCATGTAAGCGGTTCCAACGTCGGGAGTGATGAATGATAGTTGAATTGAAGCTGGAAGTTGTGCGGAGTGGTTGGGATGACAACCACCGGGAAATAACTTCTGTGCTTCGTTGCTTGAGGAGAAAGCAAGCGTGGTGCTACCGGTTTCTAATTCTGCCCAGATAAAGTTGCCCTTCTCCTCAAGAGTGCGACGAACCAAACCAAAGGCTTTTTCATAAAATTCGACGGTTTTAACTACGTCGTCTACCCAAATAACTGTGTAACCAAATTTCATGGCTTTGCTCCCTGTATGCGTGCGATCGCAAATCAATTTTACCCCAATAGCTCAAAACAAAAACTTGTAAAATAATTTAACATGTTTTTCTTTTAGAAACTACGTAGTGAGCGGTTCACCGCTCATATCAAGGGTTTTAAGGGATAGAGCCGCTGACTGCATTTACAACAATATGGATTATAAAAAATAATTTTTACCCGAAACATTACTTGTATAAAAAGTCAATACATATGTTTTATTTATCGAGATATATTTAATATAATTTATGGAAAATCACACATATTGTATTGTAGAGACGTTCCGGCGGAACGTCTCTGAGCGTTGTTTCGGGTGTTTTTATTACTGTTAATAACCAAAAAAATAGACTTTCTCTAATCCTATTTAACTTTCTAGAATACAAGAAGCGGTGGCGAGAGTTAGTGCTTTTTGTTGCATGAGTTCAATATCTGATGCTAACCAAGAGCGAGGTGCTTGACAGTGATGAGCTATTAGCAATCCCCATAATCCTCTAGGAATCAAAACGGGTACAACAAGGTTAGCGCGAACTTGTAAATTACGAAGAAAATCTCGGTGACAAGGCTGAATTGGTTCCAATTCAATATCAACGATCGCTCTGACTCTTCCATTTTTGTACATATCAGCATACTCATTGTTAAAACAATCATTAGGTCCGGTTGAACCTAAAATTGACAATTCGCGATCGCTCAAAGATTCAAATGTTACTTGTCCCTCCCACTTTCCGTAAAAATAATACAAAACCACCCGATCAACCTCAAGTACCTCTCTAAGTTGGTTCGTCGTTTGTCTAACTAATGCATCCCGCTCAATTGTTTGACAAAGACGATTGAGTACTCGTTGTAAGCCTTTGTCATGATGCCTATTTGAACTGGGGTCAAATTCTTGATACGAATCAATTTGCACAGGTTCCAAATAACTACTGAGTAAATATTCTTGAATTTATATCGTAACTTATTTTGTTAAGAATATAATTTCGACAACTGGGCGATATTAATACAGCAGCAAGAATAGCTTTAATCGAATACACCTAGAGACGTAACAGTGCTACGTCTCTACAAGGAGAGGGGTTTTATAAAGGAAAAAAGGGGAAATGTTGAAGTAAAAATAGACCAATCGACTAATTTCAAATAACTCCTACCCTTTAACCTTTTCCCCTCTTCATGAATGCCTATCTATCTACTGACCCCATGATGATGTCAATACTACCGAGAATTACGACAACATCTGCTAATTTCACACCGCGCAGTAAATGAGGCAGAATCTGCACGTTGTTAAAATCAGCAGCGCGAATTTTCCAGCGCCAAGGGAAGACGTTATCATCAGCAATGAGATAAATTCCCAGTTCACCTTTACCGCTTTCAACACGGGAGTAAATTTCTCCTTTGGGAAGCTTGAAAGTGGGGGCAATTTTCTTACCGATGTATTGGAAATCAAAAGCATCCCACTCGGATTTTTTACCCGCAGCCATGCGCTTGGCTTCTAAGTTCTCAAAAGGTCCACCAGGAAGACCGGCGATCGCTTGACGAATAATTTTCACCGATTCGCGCATTTCTCGCATCCGCACAACGTAACGAGCGAAGCAATCACCAGCAGTTTCCCAATGCACATCCCAGTCGAAATCGTCGTAACATTCGTAGTGGTCAACTTTCCGCAAATCCCACTGCACACCAGAAGCGCGTAACATGGGACCCGATAATCCCCAGTTAATTGCTTCGTCGCGAGTTATGGTACCAATACCTTCGACACGACGACGGAAAATCGGGTTATCCGTAACTAAGCGTTCGTACTCGTCAACTTTGGGGAGAAAGTAGTCGCAAAAGTCCAAACATTTATCTATCCAACCGTAGGGTAAATCAACCGCGACACCACCAATCCGGAAGTAGTTGTGATTTACCATCCGATAACCTGTAGCAGCTTCCCACAGATCATAAATCATCTCGCGTTCGCGGAACTGATAGAAAAACGGAGTTTGTGCGCCGACATCAGCCAAAAATGGACCAAACCACAGCAAATGGTTCGCGATGCGGTTCAATTCCAGCATGATGACACGAATGTAGCTAGCGCGTTTGGGAACGGGAATATCGGCTAGTTGTTCTGGTGCGTTAACGCTGACGGCTTCGTTAAACATCCCCGCTGCATAGTCCCAGCGACTGACGTAGGGGACGTACATAATATTAGTGCGGTTCTCGGCAATTTTTTCCATTCCCCGGTGTAAATAGCCGATGACTGGTTCACAGTCGATGACATCTTCGCCATCCAGTGTGACAATTAACCGCAGAACCCCGTGCATTGAGGGATGGTGAGGTCCCATGTTTAGCACCATCGGTTCTGTGCGGGTTTCGATTCTTGCCATTATTTAATAATCTCCCCTTTGGAACACTTGTGCAGTCAGCCGTCAATTTAGACTTTCTTGACATGACATTGTGAATGTCATTTGGCTATAAACACTTCAATCTACCCCAGGTGGAAACTAGGGATTTTTGAAGGTGTTTAACTTTTATCTCATTAGTTTAATTATATTGACAGACGACCGGGAAAGTTCGTTATGCCTAAATAAGCTTGCACTTCTCATAGCCTAGTGGTCTGTCCCGTTAATTTTGAGGAGTAATAGATCCCCGACTTCTCAAAGAAGTCGGGGATCTGACCACTCGTAGCCTCTCAGAATTAATGTGGTGGACTACTAGTACAGTTTGGCGTTCTGAAACTTACCTTGGTTTTCATCTATGTGCAATTGCTTTGAGTATTTTTACCATAAAGCAGAAGTTTGCTACTTAGCCCCAATTTTTTGCGATGTGAAAATTACTAATTAATTTTATTTGTCCTCAGTAAAAACACTACTATTCCTGTAACTAGACTTAAATCTTAAGTAATAATACTAGACTTTGGTTTTATTAGTAATAAATAGTACGCATTAGCAAATTTATTGTGATACCTTGAGCAAAAATATATACTCCTGAGTGGATGAGACATGAGTGTAAACTTATTTAATGCTAATTTCTATCGCTCCCTAAATTCAGACTTGGCATCAGCTGGTATAAATACAGATGCACAATTGCTTTCACACTTTCAAACGTTTGGTCTGAGCGAAGGACGCGTCTTTTCACCGGATGTCAATCTCAATTTATATCGAGCTAGTAATAGTGACTTAGCTAATTTTGACAACAAACAACTGTTTGAGCATCTTCAAACCTTTGGTATTAAAGAGGGCAGAAAATTCTCGGAGTTTTTCAACTTTGACGTTTACAAAAGCAACAACCCTGATTTAATAGCTGCAAATGGAGTAGCAACTAACGAACAGATGTTCAACCATTTTCGAGACTTTGGTATAAACGAGGGACGGGAGGCTTCTAAATTTTTTAATGTTAATTACTACAAGAGTAATAACCCTGATTTAATAGCTGCAAAACTGACCAATAGCCAACTGCTGGAACACTTTGAAGTATATGGTTTGAACGAAGGACGACAAGCATCTCCTACTTTCGATGTTAACTACTACTTATCAAATAATTCTGACTTACGAGCAGCTAAATTCAACAACGCTCAAGCTTTAGACCACTTCATCATTTTTGGTCAAAGAGAAGGTCGCTTAGGCTTTGACCGCGGACCAAACCTAGTTAAAGACATCTACTCAGGACCTAAGGGTCTTGATTATTACTCTGAAGGCTATAAGGGTCTTGATTCTTATTCTGAAGGCTATAAGCGTCTTGATTCTTATTTTGAAGGGTATTCTGAAGGCTATACCAATGTTAATGGCACGCTTTACTTCGCAGCCAATGACGGTATTTACGGTACAGAGCTATGGAAAAGTGACGGCACACAAATCGGCACTGTGATTGTTAAGGATATCAATAAGTATCTTGATAGTTCGTCTCTTTCAAATTTAACCGCTTTGAATGATAAGCTTTATTTCACAGCTGATGACGGCGCTCATGGTCAAGAACTGTGGATAAGTGACGGCACAGAAGCTGGCACAAAGATAGTTAAGGACATCACCTATCGCGGCAGTTCAAATCCGGAAAATCTCACGGTTTTCAATGGCAAGCTTTACTTCACAGCCAATAATGATATTAACGGTGAAGAGCTATGGGTGACTGACGGCACACAAGCCGGCACTACGATAGTTAAGGACATTAACGCCAGTCCTCGGTATAGCTCAAATCCTGACAATCTCACTGTTGTGGGTAGCAAGCTTTACTTCACAGCTAGTGATGGTATCAACGGTGAAGAATTATGGATGACTGATGGCACACAAGTCGGCACTACGCTGGTTAAGAACATTAACACTACCGCAGGGTTTGGCTCAAATCTTGACAATCTCACTGTTGTTGGTAACAAGCTTTACTTCAATGCCGATGATGGTATTCACGGTGAAGAGCTATGGATGACTGACGGCACAAACACGACGCTGGTTAAGGATATTAACGCCGCCATTGAGACTGGCTCATATGCTAACTCTCTCACCGTTGTTGGTAACAAGCTTTACTTCAATGCCGATGATGGTATTCACGGTGAAGAACTGTGGATGACTGACGGTACAAACACTACGCTGGTTAAGGATATTAACACCGCCATTGAGACTGGCTCAATTGTCTACAATCTCACATCTGTGGGTAGCAAGCTTTACTTCACAGCTAGTGATGGTATCAACGGTGAAGAATTATGGATGACTGATGGTACAAACACTACGCTGGTTAAGGACATTAACACCACCGCACTGACTAGCTCAAATCCTGACTATCTCACTGTTGTGGGTAGCAAGCTTTACTTCACAGCGAATGATGGTATCAACGGTGAAGAGTTATGGATGACTGACGGCACACAAGTCGGCACTACGCTGGTTAAGGACATTAACACCACCGCAGGGTTTGGCTCAAATCTTGACAATCTCACTGTTGTGGGTAGCAAGCTTTACTTCACAGCTAATGATGGTATCAACGGTGATGAGTTATGGATGACTGACGGTACAGCAGCAAACACCACGCTAACTAAAGATATTTACTCTGGAGTTGGTGATTCCTACCCTGACAATTTCACCGTTATCAATGACAAGCTGTTCTTTACAGCTGATGATGATGTCCACGGAAGAGAGTTGTGGGCAATTTCTGCCTGATTGTAATCTGTGATAGAACATATGATTACGCCGTAGTCACTCAAAGCCCCTCAGACTGGAAGTCTGGGGCTATACAAACGAAGCCTGCGTAGGCAGGCTAGAATTGATGAACTACCCCACCCTACTACGCACGTGGGTGGGGTTTCTACATCCCCACCCGTAGAGCAAAATTTTTGACGCTTCGCACGACCTAGTTGTTTCATACTTCCGGCAGACTTTCGTTTACGAGTGTCTGAAATAGAGCTAGAATCATCTGCGTCTAAGAGGTTGGTTCCCAACCCCTGTAGATTATTTGAGTACCAAAGCAACATAACTTCTGCGGATGCAATATCACGTTGTTGATTGTATCCGCAGTTTTTGCAAAAATGAATTCGTTGATCTAAAGTTTTCTTTTCTTGATGCCCACATTTAGGGCAAGTTTGGGATGGCTTCACAATGGGTGTTGGGACTTCTACAAATAATCCACCAACATCTGACAACTTCGCTTTTAGAGCGTCCTTTATCATCCCCATTCCAACATCAAGAATCGATTTATTTAATCCAGCTTTCTGTTTCTTGCGCTTACACGAATTGGCTTTGGCACTCATTTTCTTGACTTCTAGTTTCTCAGTGACTACCGTGCTGTTACCGCTAATAATTCGTGTAGTCTCTTGGTGAACAAAGTTCTGGCGCTGGTTAGCAATTTTCCTTGAAAGTTTACTAGCTAACTTTTGTACTTTCTTCCACCTTCTAGATGCCTTGACTCTCTTTTTGAAATTGCCACAACGTTTACGACGTTTAGCCTTAAAGCTAACTTTCCTGCCTATCTTCTAGAAAAGAATTGTCAAAAACTCAACTGCAAAGAGTGCTTGTTTTACCTGTGGTAAAATTCAGCAATAGGGCGTTTCGTTTTTGACTCGCTTACATCCCCTCCCTGCCTTCGGCTGAGGAAGGGGAATTACGCGATGAGGTTAAATAAGTCCAATGCAGAGTGATTCGGAAACACAACTTGATACAGAAGATGAACTAACTTTTTCCCATATTCCCGTTTTAAGTCGAGAGGTAGTTGAGGGTTTAGCGGTGCATCCTGGTGGACGTTATTTAGATGCAACTGTAGGTGGTGGGGGTCACAGTCGATTAATTTTAGAAGCTGCACCAGATGCCCAATTGACGGCAATGGATCAAGATGAGGATGCTTTGATTGCCGCAAAGAAGCAATTAGGGGAGTTTCGCGATCGCATACAATTCATTAAGAGTAATTTTGCTGCTTACAAATTTCCTCTAAGCACTTTCTCTGGTATTATCGCCGATTTGGGGGTTAGTTCTCACCATCTTGATACAGCAGAACGGGGTTTTAGTTTTCGCTCTAGCGCTCCTTTAGATATGCGGATGGATCGAGGACAATCGTTAACCGCTGCTGATATGATTAATGATTGGGATGAAACAGAGTTAGCAAATATCTTCTTTACATACGGTGAAGAACGACTTTCGCGACGCATTGCCAGACGAATTGTGGAAAAACGCCCGTTTCACACTACCACAGAATTAGCTGAGGCGATCGCTTATTCTGTCCCCCCAAAATACCGTTATGGTAGAATTCATCCAGCTACTCGCGTGTTTCAAGCTTTACGCATTGTTGTTAACGATGAGTTAAAGGCTTTAGAAACATTTATCGAAAAAGCTCCAGAAGCGCTTTTACCCGGTGGCAGAATTGCTATTATCAGTTTTCACAGTCTTGAAGACCGGCTGGTAAAACACGGTTTAAGAAATTCACCTAATTTACGGGTATTGACAAAAAAGCCAATTACTGCTCAAGAAGATGAATTGGCGAATAATCCGCGATCGCGTTCTGCTAAATTGAGGATAGCAGAAAAGAAGGATTGACACTACTTGAAAGAGGGGGAAAGGGAAAAGGGGAAAGGGAAAAGGGGAAAATTCTTTTCATGAGTTATTGGTGTACACAGTTCATGATGGCTACTTATTCACAGATATAGAATCTGAAATGGTAGATACAGTAGTGATAAAATTGCTACAGTTTCAAACTGTGCTACAACATCCAGAGTGAAAACTGACAGCATATTTTATCGCCTATTTCAAGAATTTCCCAGCATCTTCTTTGAACTGATTAGCAACCCTCCCGAAACTGCAAATACTTACCAATTTTCTTCAGTTGAAATCAAGCAAACAGCTTTCAGAATTGATGGTGTATTTCTTCCCATCCAAGAAGATAATCCAATTTATTTTGTCGAAGTTCAATTTCAGTCTGATACAGAGCTTTACTCGCGTCTGTTATCAGAACTATTTTTATACTTACGTCAAAATAAACCTAAAAGTACTTGGCGCGGAGTAGTGATTTTTCCTACCAGAAACATAGATACATCTGATACCAAAGATTGCTATGAATTCTTTACCAGTCAGCGCATCAGCCGAATTTATTTGGATGAATTAGGTGAAGCTGCAACACTACCGATTGGTATTGCTACTATTAAATTAGTAGTTGAAGATGAAGAGACAGCAATTATCGCTGCTAGAGAATTAATCAGCCGAACCAAGCAAGCGGTAAATCTACAACTGCAACAGCAGTTACTAGAATTTATAGAGACAATCTTGGTTTATAAGTTTCCGAAAATGAGTCGAGAGGAGATAGAAGCAATGTTTGGGTTAAGTGAGTTAAAGCAAACACGAGTTTATCAAGAAGGTAAAGAAGAAGGTGAGCAAGAAGGTAAACAAAAAGGTCGTGTGGAGGCAAAATTAGAAGCTATACCCAGACTGTTAGTATTAGGGTTAACTGTGGAACAAATAGCGCAAGCGTTGGATTTGGATGTTGCACAAGTCCAGCAAGCAGCAGAGCAAACACCTCCAAATCAATAACAGCAGTTACTAGAATTTATAGAGACAATCTTGGTTTATAAGTTTCCGAAAGTGAATTGAGAGGAGATAGAAGCAATGTTTGGGTTAAGTGAGTTAAAGCAAACACGAGTTTATCAACAAGG
Source organism: Tolypothrix brevis GSE-NOS-MK-07-07A (assembly GCA_019358985.1). GTDB lineage: Bacteria > Cyanobacteriota > Cyanobacteriia > Cyanobacteriales > Nostocaceae > Hassallia > Hassallia brevis. The sequence goes on from JAHHIJ010000013.1 coordinate 31,351, forward strand.
TAAAGAAGAGGGTAGTTTAGAGGCAAAATTAGAAGCTATACCCAGATTGTTAGTATTAGGCTTAACTATGGAACAGATAGCGCAAGCGTTGGATTTGGAGCTTGCACAAGTCCAGCAAGCAGCAGAGCAAACACCTCCAACTCAATAGACTGATTACTGATGATGTGGTCAACTTGATAAGTCGAAGACCTATAAGCTTCAGGAATGAGGCAATACTCGCACAAACAATCAGCGCGATCGCTTTACTTACGGCGAAGTTCTAAACTAATATAAGGTCGAGACACTTCTTATATTTACTCGGCTGTAATGTACTTATAAGCGCGTGCTTTTGCCAAAATCATTATATGCTCTAAGGTGAGAAAATGGTCTAGCTCTTTTTTTTCTTCTGGCGTCAGTTCTCCTGTTTTATGTGCGTAAACCAAATCTTCTAAACGCTCCTGCGCTGCATTTGATAGTTTAAAATCTATAACACTTTGGGGTGTAGTTCCCCCAGCAATAAAATCTATAATTTCGTCGTAGACTTTGGTTGTATTTACAGATGTGGTCATAATCCCTCTTTCATCGAATCAATATTTATGCTACTTTAAATGTCTTTGCTAAGGTTTGCGGTTCTGGTAAAGGTGTACCGTCTTCTAACGATGACTCAATGAGCATTTCTAAAACTTCTTGAGCATTCTTAACTGCTTCTTCGTAAGTGTCTCCGTGGGTATGACAAAATTCTCCCCATTCAGGAAGGCTGACAACATAACAGTTATCTTCGTCTGACCATTGAATAATAATAGTGTAGTGAGAATTCATTCTTGTTCTTCCTCTTGAGCTTTTTTGATTTCTTCTAGCTTTTGAAGTGCATTATTAACGTCTTTTTCCTGGTAAGCTTTCGCATCATTCCCATCTTTACCAGATAAAGTTACTCTACCCGGTAGCAGTTGATGAAACCAGTTAGTGTGGCTACCTTTACCAGGTTTATAAATAAACCCTGCTTGCAGTAACAAGCTTTTGAGTTCTCTAATTTTCTTGGGCATATCCCCATATTATTCAACTTTATCGGTTCTCCTGACTTATTTATGCTACTTTAAATGTCTTTCCTAACGTTTGCGGTTCTGGTAAAGGTGTACCGTCTTCTAACGATGACTCAATGAGCATTTCTAAAACTTCTTGAGCATTCTTAACAGCTTCCTCGTAAGTATCTCCGTGGGTGCAAGGCTGCATTACACTGGTAAACTCAGGCAGCAAAACTACATAACATTGGTCTTCTTCTGACCATTGAATAATAATAGTATATTTCATTCTTCTGTTTCCTCTTCTTCCATTTTCTTTAGTTCTTCAAGTGCTTCGTTGACTTGTTTTTCTAAATACAGTTTGGCATCACTACCATCTTTGCCAGCGATGATAAGTGGGTGGAAAAAGTTATTTGTTGTCATTGCGAGCGTAACGAAGTGAAGAGAAGCAATCGCTGAGTCTTTGCGATTGCTTCATTCCGCTTCGCTCCATTCGCAATGACAGGCTTTGGATCATTTATTTATTGGAACACTCTATCCATTTACTATGGCTTCCTTTTGCAGGTTTATAACTAAACCCTGCTTGCAACAACAAGCTTTTGAGTTCTCTAATTTTCTTGGGCATATACTCAGCTTACATTCTCACATCCCATTACTTGGCTTCTCCTAACTCCTTCAACTTATTTTGTGCAAACTCCCGCACTTTCTCATCTGGGTCATTTTCTGCTTTGTCGCGCAATAGTGGTAAAGTCTGGGGATGGTCAGGATATTGCTCGATAATTGCTAAGAGTGCAACTTGCCGAGGGTTGGTTTTATCAGATTCGATAAAAATGAATGGCTCATCAAATGAATTATCATTGGCACAATTATATATAAAATCATAAATATCAGGGTTAGGCTGCCAACCCTGAATTAGTTCTTCCATTAGAGTTTCTCTCAGCATGTCTTTCAGAAAACTGTCATTTTCATACTCTAAACAGGTCTTGAGTATGGATAAGATATGAGGATCATCTTTCCAGCCTCTAGCTAATTCCCTTATTACTGCTATTTTATTTATATTTTCATCATTAGACAAAGCTAAAGCTTTAAGCATTGGTAAAGTGTCTGCGTCATCTTTCCAGCCTCGTGTCAACTCTTGCAATGCTGTAACTTGAACAGAATTATTACTACTAGACAAGAGCGTTTTAAGCATTAGTAAAGTATCTGGGTCATCTTTCCAGCCTCGTGCCAATTCTTGTACTGCTGTGTCTTTAACAAAGTCATTACTATTAGATATAATTAAATTTTTGAGCATTGGTAAAGTATCTGGATCATTTTTCCAACCTTGCGCCATTTTTTGCACTGCTGTGATTTGTATTGTCTTTATCTTATCAAATTGCATAGCATCTTCATAATATTCGTCAATAAAAAGAGAGTCTAATTTTGCATTATCATAATGAATTAGTGTTTTAAGCCAAGGTAAAGTCTCTGGGTGTGTTTTCCAGTAGGTGATAATCCATGAGATAGATCGAGTATGGATATCATCTAACATATCCATATCACCATATTTAAAATTAATTAAATCTTTGATATATTCAATTAGTCTATTTTCTACCGAAGTAATTGCAGAACGGTTTTTGATTTCTAAAAGAAAATCAATGGCTAAGGAAATATTAAGAAAATCATCACCTGCACCTCCTTGAGCAATAAGATAATCAATTATTTCTCCAGCAAACTTTGGCTCAATCATACTTACAATTAAGCTTAAGATTTCAAACCACTCCACCGGATCATCCCAGTGTTTACCAAAAACTTGTATCTTCAATTCCTCAATAGTCAACGCTTGGGTTTCTTTAAACTGCCAAACAAACTCCCAAGCACAGAAATATTCTAAAAATGTCCGATGCACAAAGGCATAATAATCTGCACCCAAGAAACATAACATAAAGTTGCGAGTCCGCAGTTGATTAATCATCACTTTTGCAGCTTCTCTCGGTTTATCAAACTCTATAGTCTTCAGATAATCCGTTAAAATCTTCTCTAAATCACCTGCACTAATCAAATTACCTGCCAAACCTTTATCACTGGTTTGCATATAATAAGCAACTTGACGCAACATCGCTTGCTTATCTTTATAATCAATCGTTTTCGGATCTAATCTTTTATCTTCTATTAAAGCGCGTTCCACATCCCATTGATGCAATAATACCCGCGATGCTTGATTATAAAGTTCCGCTCTATCTCGCGGCAATTCTTGATTCCGATTAAGTATTGCCATCATCGTCAGCAGCAGCGGATTACCCGCTAATTCGGCAATAGATTTTGAAGCTGCAATTCCTCTTTGCAATCGCTCACGTTTTCTAAGTTTATCCGCTTCATCGTTAAATGTTAACTCATGCCAGCGGTAAATAAAATCTTGAATTTGTTCAGCTTCCAAATCTTGCAATATGAAATGCCGAAACTCAGCATCTCGCAGTCGTCGCTGACGTTCTTTAGGCAGTTCGTGAACTTTTCGTAATACTTGATTATCTTCCTTGACATTTTGGGCGATAAAGATTTTCCATAACTTAAGTTCGTTATAGGCGTAACCTGTAGTATCCAAATTATCTAACTTCAGATTACCATAGCGCTCGCGAATTGTTTCTTGATACTTTTCTAAATCAAATTGCGGAATAATCCCGGCTATCTCGGTTGTGTTTTGTGCGATTTTATCTAGGTTCTGGGAATTAAGAATCTCTCGCAGTTCATCAACTTCGATAATTATCTCTTTAACCTTTTGTAGATACTTTGTGCCTATTGGTTTCCATTTAAAATCATTTGAGGAATTAAGCTGATACCAAATCTCTTGTAATTTCTTTGTGTCTATAGCTTGACAGTCATGTTTAAAGGCATTTCCTAAGATTTGTTTGACTTCTTGATTCTTGATAAACTGCTTTATCGGTTGCGTATACTTTTTGATGTCATCTTCAGCAAGCTCACCATCTTCTAAATCTTGCTGCATCAATTGCACAAATTCTGCCAGTGCCATAACTTCAGCTTTCTGAAGCGGTTCTTGTTTAAAGGGTGCGGTTACGGCATTATTTAAGATACTTTTGAAAAAATCTTTAGCGTAGTCTTTGACTAAATCTTCGACAAATTCTTTGCTGATAATAGTCTTGACGAGAAATCCAACTGCTTTTGTAGCTATCCAGGTGGTGAGCCATTCAACTATCATGCTGGTGTGTGTTTAGATTTTGACTACGTGTATATACACCAGCTTATATCATGACAGGTTTATTACACATACTGTAAAGACGTTCCGCCGGAACGTCTCTACGACGGTTACGATGTTTTTATGACTGTTAATTAAACGGACATGATATTAATGAATATTTCCGAATTTATGGGTGATTATAGAAATATTATGCCCTCAAATAGCACAAGCACCAATCTCAAGATGGCATCATAACCCGACGAGTAAACTCGCGGCTACACGTACAAAGCCCACCTGCGTGGGCTAAAAGGCTTATTTTTCCGTAGTCCGCGCAGGCGGACTTTGTTTATGTAGCCGGGATTTTAATCGTCGGGTTTCTATGAATCGCTTTTATGTGGTTTTTCTTACCCATTAACGCGAACGATAGGCAATGCGGAGACTTTGCACTAAAATGACGAGGGATGCGATCGCCATTAATCCACCCCAAAACCAATAAGGTAATAATAAACGCTGTTGTATTTGCGCTGTATCTGAAAGTCCTAAGGGACCTGCACTATAGCTAAATAAATAATCAAGTTGATGATAAGTGCTTACACAAGCTTGGACGCCGAGAAATTGAATTGCAAATCCTTGTAACCAACGGGGAGCTTTAAATGCGATCGCTAAAATAATTAAACCTAGTAGGGGAATTGCAATTAATCCAAAAAGCGATCGCACCCAAATTAATGTTGAAAGCAGTAAAAAACCACCTAAAATTTTTAAACTGAGGGTTGCAGTTTTGAAACTACGGGAAGCCAAAATTAAAGCTGATCCTGCGATCGGTGGTCCCATTGGTCCTGCGGCTGCAACTAATGCTGGTCCAATGGGCGCTAAAGCTAAAGACATGGCATAAGTTGCTACACCTGAACCATTGTCAAAAATCTCTAATTTCCGAAATTGTCCTCCCAAAAGCAGCGCCATCAAGCCGTGACTCATTTCGTGAAACCAAGTCGCCAGAATGGTAAAGGGGTATAAAATATAATCGCCTGTGGGGAATTGCCACAAAACAATCGTGGCGATCGCTGCTGCAATTAGCCAGGTAAGCCCCATACGGTCAACAGCCGCTGGAGCTTCATTTTTGAGCAAGGGTTCAAAATCTTTCCAACGTTCGCTCATGGATCACTTTCCTTTCTGTTATTACCGTAACTGCAAAGAGTGTACTTTCATCCATGCTAACCGTCTGTTGCCAGGTGTTTATCAATTCCTTAGACATAAGAAGTGAAAATGAATGTAGAGACGTAGCAGTGCTACGTCTCTACAAGGGTTTCAGATAGCGCATCATTAAATTCGGTCGATGTCTCTTGATGAAAGAGCTGCTCTTAGTAACGGTTTTAAAGCGTTTTTGGGCAATAAATTGCCCACTACAAAGCTTAACCAGGAGTCCTAAAGCGTCCGGTATTAATGAGCGAGCTAAGATATTTGAAACAAGAATGTTACCATATCTCCTTTGCCCAGACTAATGCGATCGCCTGGTCGCAAACGGTGTCGATTTCCTGGTAACAATGGCAAATTGTTAATATAAGTGCCATTAGAACTGCCTACATCTTCTATATAATGGGCATCTCCCTCAACGCGAATATCTGCATGAATCCGTGATACGATTTCAGAACCTGTAAATCCTGATACGTCTATGTCAGGAGGAATGCGGTCATTTTGTTTGCCGATATGAATCACAGAGAGACTTTGGGGCAATTCAATTTGTCTATCGCTTTGGACGTGAATTAACCGCGCCATTACCTGCTGTAGTTGGGTTCTGGCGACAGTTACGGCAGGTGCTGCCACAGGTTCCGGGGCGGTTGCTAACACAGGTTCCGGGGTGGGTGCCATCACCTCTTCCTCCACGGGTTCTACAACAGGTTCTATTTCGGCTGCAACGGGTTCTGGTGGTGGAGATTCGACGGTTGTCGGTGCTTCTGCTGGGCTGCTTTCTGGGGGTGTTGCCACCACTGTTGGTGGTAAAGATGAGAGATCAGGTTCGGAGTCGGGAGTTGCGCCGTTTTCTGAAGGTTCTGGTTGTAAAAATTCTAACAGTGGGTCAGGCGTGGTTAACGGCTGTACTTCCAAAGGAATTTCCGGCGCGACGGTTGGTGCAACTGCTGCGGCTGCGGTGGCGTGGAGGTTATAACCGCACTGACCACAGAAAGCGGCATCTGTTTGTACGGTTGCTCCACAGCTGGGACAATTACTTGTCGCTGGTAACGGAGTGTAACAAGCTTCACATTGGACAGCGCCGTCCGGGTTCGGGTGATTGCAGTTAGGGCAGACGATCATCGATTTAAGCCTTTGTTCAAGATCATCGTAAAATTATGCTGGTAAGCAGAGAAAAATTCGCTCTCAATGAGGATTTTACCAATTACCAAAGGGCAGGGGGAAAGGGGAAAGGGGGACTAAGAGGGGTAAAGGTTAAAGGGGAAAGGGGAAAGGTACGGAAATAAAATACGGATTTATTCAAATAACTCTATATTTCTTACCCCTTCCCCTTTTCCCCCTCTTATCCCCCTTTCCCCCTCTTTCTCATAAATTAGTGTCAGCAAAATAGTATAAAACAACACAAATACTATCCTTCTTTGAGTTCCTGCGCTGCTGCCGCATCCAGGAGCCACCAAAGTTCTCCTTGGGGTTGAATTAAGCGAGATGGATAAGTAAAGTCTGAAGCATTGGGTGCGAAGACTTGAGCTAAAGCTGGACGTTTATTAGCTCCAGCGACGACGAACATAACACAGCGAGCAGCATTGATGAATGGGTATGTGAAGGTTATGCGCTGACTTGCATCTTTGTTGCCTACAGTAATCAAGCGATCGCTTACTTTTAACGCTTCTGTATGGGGAAACAAAGATGCGGTATGTGCATCATCACCCATCCCTAGCAATATTACATCCAAAGAAGGAAATTCTCCAGGCTTCGCCTGAAAAAATTCTTGGAGATGTTTTTCATACTTAGCTGCTGACACCGCTGGATCGCCCTCAAGAGTCGGCGTAGGGTGAATATTCGTTGCTGGAATATCAACGCGATCTAGCCACGCACGACGCGCCATTAGTTCGTTGCTATCGGGGTGATCTGATGGGACATAACGCTCATCTCCCCAAAAAACATGAATTTTATCCCAAGGGAGTTTTTGATTAGCGATCGCTTCGTACAATGGCTTAGGTGTGCTACCCCCAGATAAAGCGATCGTAAACCGTCCCCGCTCTTGAATAGCAGTTTCCAGCTTAGATAAAATCAATTCAAGCGATCGTGTTATTAGCGCTGACTGATCCGATAAAACTTCAATTTTTTTGTTCATGACTTCATCCTCACTTTGCCGGCTTCTGTGCAATACAATAGCGAAATTTTGACAATCTTCCTTTTTACCTTTTGAAACTCTTAACATCATGGGGAAGGGGAAAGGGGAAAGGGGAAGAAAGAAGAAATATTTCCCCCTTGCTCCCCTTACTCCCCTTGTCCCCCTTACTCCCCTTGTCCCCCTTGTCCCCTTGTCCTCTTCAAATTCCTACTAACCGAGAAGCGTTTTCCAGTCAGCAATGGCATCTCGTTGGGCGATTAACAATTGCTGAATTCCTTTTTCGGCGAAATCTAGCAGTTGATTTAACTGGATACGGCTAAAGCTGTTTTCTTCCGCAGTTCCCTGAATTTCGATGATCCCCATGTCTTGATTCATCACGACGTTGAAATCCACTTCAGCAGCTACGTCTTCGAGGTAGTTTAGATCCAAGAATGGCTCGGATTGCAATAACCCCACAGAAACTGCTGCTACTTGTTTTACCAAAGGCGATCGCTCTAACGTTCCTTGCTGCAATAATTTAGAAATACCATGAGCTAACGCCACAAAGGAGCCTGTAATCGCTGTTGTTCTAGTTCCTGCGTCTGCTTGCAACACATCAGCATCTATAGTCAACGTTCGTTCTCCCAATATCTCCAAATCCACCGCTGCTCTTAAGCTGCGTCCGATCAAACGTTGAATTTCTTGCGTTCGTCCAGACAATTTCATTAATTCCCGTTCTTGCCGTTGCTGCGTAGCTCCTGGCAGCATTCGATACTCCGCAGTCAGCCAACCTTTGCCAGTTCCTTTTAAAAATTTCGGCACTCCTTCAGCTAGACTAACTGTACAAAGTACCTGAGTGTCACCGCATTTTGTCAGCACCGAACCAGGAGCAAAGCGAGTGAATCCGGCATCAAAGCTGATGGGACGCAATTGGTAAGGTTGCCTACCGTCTGGACGCTGCCAAGCCATGTTTTCGTTTCCTCAGAACTTTTATATAGAATACAGTAGACCCGCCTTGAAAATTGCTAACTAGATTTTAAGTAGTAGAGTGAGAATATTTTGCTCTACAGTATCTGGAGACTGATCCCCGTCGATAGTTAAGAGGCGACGGCGGCGATCGTAATATTCTAAAATATTCATAGTGCGATCGTAAAATAGCTCAATGCGGCGCTGAACGATTTCGGGTTGATCATCCGGAAGACTTCGCCCTAAAGAACGAGTAACCATAACTGCTTCTGGTACTTGTAAATAAATTGCCCAATCTAAGTTTTGCTGTAAATCCTCCAACAAAAAATCCAACTCCTCAGCTTGGAAAGCAGTACGGGGATAACCTTCTAACACCCAACCACTTTTGATATCATTGTTGTTCAACCGAGTGCGGATAAACTCGATCATCGTTTCATCTGGGACTAACTCACCTTTTTCCACATATGGCTGCACTTCTCGACCTAAACTGCTAAAATTAGTGAGCGCTTCCCTTAAAATTTCACCTGTGGAAATTAACGGAATATCAAAGTGTCTGCAAAGCCTTTGCCCTTGAGTGCTTTTCCCTGAACCTGAACCTCCTAAAATCACAATTTTCACAAATACTCACTCCTCATATTGTCAAATTAACAACCAACGATAATCTGTTTTGCCCAAACCAACAGGCAATATAACATCTAGTAATTTGCAGCTATAGTTACAGCTTTTTAATTGGTAAAAACTTTCAGAAAAAACCTCAGCAAAAGCCCTTCAATCATTTTTCTTTTATTTAACATCACATCATGGTTGCCCAGTTAGAATCCAAAAACGTCAATTCGACCCTTAATTTACCATATCCAGTTGAAGGACTAGTACAAGTTTTCACTAGTTCGTATCGTAACTTTTTTACTAACGTCATCGCTCAAGCACTGAGAATTGCCGGTCAAGGCACACCAGTGTTAGTAGTGCAGTTCCTCAAAGGTGGTATTAATCAAGGACACCAGCACCCCATACAGTTGGGACAAAACTTAGATTGGATTCGCTGTGATTTACCACGTTGTATCGATACACCACATTTAGAAGATACTGAAATTGAGTCATTACAACAATTGTGGCAACATACACAAAAAGTAGTTTATGAAGGTAAGTATTCTCTCGTAGTCTTAGATGAGCTAAGTTTGGCAATTAACTTTAACTTAATTCCCGAAACCGAAGTTTTAGCCTTTCTCACAAAACGCCCTGCCAATGTTGATATCATTCTCACAGGACCAGAGATGCCAAAATCCCTTTTGGATGTAGCAGACCAAATCACAGAAATTCGTCGCACTCATCGACCTTAATTAATAATGTAGAGACGTAGCACTGCTACGTCTCTAAGAGGTTTTGGATAACGCATATTAAAATTCGGTTGATAAAACAAACATAGTACTTACGCACTCGTTACGAGAAAACAAGGCTTTGAGATTGCTTCCTTGCGTCGCAATGACGGAAATACCTAGCCCGTGCGTAAATCCTGAAACATTGTAGAGACGCGAAATTTCGCGTCTCTACAGGTCTAAAATCAGTACCAAAAACCTCAATTGAACCGTGTTGGTTTATAATAAATATACATCTGGTGGAAAAGACCTAGAGACGTAGCTCTACATGGGTTTTGAGCAAAGCATAATTAATTTATAGTAAATGTACATTAAGCTTTGATCACAGATGTAGAAAATAACAGGAATAAGTCAGCTGCTCTTTTTGCTGTAGTTTCAGACAGTTTAACTTGCTTGAGAATAACTAAGCCTTCATCAACAAAAGAATCTCTTACCAAAGCTTTCTCTCCAACATTGAAGAGAGTTTCGTAAAAAACTTCTTTAATTCCTGCGGAAATAATTAACTTCAAGCAAGATAAACAAGGTTCTAAGGTGACGTAAATACTGGCGCCATCTGTAGCGATACCATGCTTGGCTGCTTGGGCGATCGCATTCGCTTCAGCATGTATCGCTCTTGATGGTAAAATCTTACTAGCATCACAACTACTCAACCCCGGATAGCAGTATCCTTGAGTTGTACAATGAGCCGAACCTGATGGTGAGCCATTATAACCGGTTGCGACAACTTGCTTATTTTTAACAATCACAGCACCTACTGGAAAAGCGAGGCAAGTTGAGCGAGTAGCTGCAAGTTTAGCTAACATGAGAAAATATTCATCCCATGTTGGTCTTTGGTCATCACAAACCATTATTTCCTATCCTGAACGTATTGCTTACCTGTTTTCAAACACTCAGCTGCTTTGTTTAATTCCATTCCCAAATATCCAGCATGAGCTGGACGTATTGACGGTGAAGCTGCACAAATTTCTCTAACTAAAGTCAAGGCATCTTTCCCAAAATAGGAACCTACAACTTCACCGCTACCTTTAGTTGTATGTGTAACAACAATCTTACCTTCATCGACTTCTATTAAAAAGTTTCCGGCTGGGTCGTTATAATCTATTTTCCGACAAATAGCCGCATATTGTTTTTGAATCAACTGCTCGGCATTACTCCAAGTATCATCATATATATGAGCAGACTGACTGATGGTCATTAATGGTCCCATTTTCAAGTCATATTTAGAACGCTTTGCAATTTCATTCCTAATATGCTGTTGTAAAGCTCTTAATCCCATTGCATTCGCTACCCATGCAGCAAACATATCATTACTTCTGAGAGTTGCAGTCAAAGATAATTCATTATCCACAACTCTGAGCCAAATATGATTAAGACATGGACTTCCACCTTTTTCGTGGTCTTTCACATCCCAAAGATTCATTACTGCACTAGCAGCATCAATTTCTCCAATCAACTTTTGAATTACCTGCTCAATTTGGTCACGTCCAAACCAAGAACGTAAACGTTGACCGTATGTATATTTCAACCCTTCCCGATATGGTGCATCATCTAAAATTTGGGAAATGTATTCTTGAAGAAAATTGCGATCAATTGGTAAATAATTCGGTTCGGGAAAATAGAAATCCTCTGGTTCATCAGTCACAACTGCCATCAAATCAATTAATTCTTGCCATTGTCCATCATAGCCAGTTGGTCTAATTGTTCCTGTCGTCTTAATCCGATGGATTATTTTTACCCAAGTTTCAGCAATTGTTTTACCTTCTATTCGGTGTCCATAGCGTTGTCCTGGTAAAATAGTGGGTTGAACAGTAGACAGTGGAAATTCTAACTTGTTACCCCATGCTGGAAGCGTTTCCTCTAAAGCATAAGACTTCACTTGATTAACTGCCTCCGCGATGGATTTGGCACTAGTAAACTTGACAGATTCTCGTAATTGTTCTAAAGCACTTTTTTCAACTTCAATATCAATATATCCAGGAATAGCTGAACGAATTACCCAGCAGCGTAACCCGTTGTCAGACACACCTTCTTCAAAGCCATTGCGGAAAAAGTCCAGCAAGCACTCTCCAGCACCGGCATTTTTGTCTTCCTTAGTGGCGTTGAGAACAACTAAAAAGCGAACATGGGGATTATAAAGCAAATTGCGGATCAATAGGTTTATCCCCCTTGTGGGTGAGTATAGCTGTCCGATAACAGCGTATTCTTGTAGTTGGAGGTGTTTAGCGTTGGCGCAGCCTGTCGTAGGTATCGCTTGCTTCACTGTCCATCCTGTAATCACTGCTGTCTGACCTAAACCATAAATCAGCTGATTCGGCTTGTACAGTGCTTTGTATTCATATTGGGTTGCTTTACCCGTTTGGATCATCGTTGACTAAAAGTAAAAATAAAAAGCTTCTAATCATAGCACTAATACCGTTAGTTGCGTTCATTTATTCATGCAACATTTAATGGTATGTTTAAAAATAGTTGATCAGAAAAGCAGTTTTGAGGATAAAGGCATCAAGCAATTTATGGCTTACCCTGCTTGTAGCATATTGTCGTTAGGCACTCAAGCCCCAGATTTTCATCTACCGGATGTAGTATCTGGCAAATCAATATCCCTTGCGACTTTTGCAGACAAAAAAGCGCTATTGGTAATGTTTATTTGTCGGCACTGCCCATTTGTCAAGCCTATCACACTAGAATTGGCTAAGTTGGGAAAAGATTACATTTCAAGTAATTTGGGAATTGTGGCAATTAGCTCTAACGATATTAATAAATACCCCGATGATGCACCTGAATCGTTGAAAGAAATGGCAATAGAACTTGGGTTTAATTTTCCCTTATGTTATGACGAAACTCAGGAAATTGCAAAGGCATATACGGCAGATTGTACACCTGATTTTTTTATATTTGACCCAGAGCGCAAACTCGTATATCGAGGACAATTAGACGATAGCTGCCCAAGTAATGGTAAACCGGTAACAGGTGCAGATTTACGCGCAGCAATTGAAGCTGTTTTAGCAGGTAAACCAGTTGCAACCGAACAAAAGCCGAGTATTGGTTGCAATATTAAGTGGAAATCTGGGAACGAACCGAATTATTTTGGTTAGTGGATAGTGGTTGTTGGTTAGTGGTTAGGAAAAAATGCAACCAACAACCAACAACTATCAACCAACAATTAACAACCAACATCAATGCTTAATTTCCAAATTGAGGATATAACATCCCAGCTGGATTTTATCTGCCCACAATTCGTATTCTACCCGCAAATGTTCTGGCAAAGGGTGTCCAGCAAGACTTAGATTGCGAGTAAAATTGCGTAAGCGAATAGGTTCATGAGGATGCAATGACTCTGTAGGCAACCAATAACGGGTAACACCATAAACGCCCTGTTCCCAGAAGTGACGGTAACTTAACTGAGCATTACCTTGCATAGTCATAATTACTCGGTAAGGTGAAATTTCCATCCATAAGATCCTGGGACTGCTAGGAGGTTGAGCCTTGCGTTGTGCTGGATGAGGGGTATCTTCTGGACTTGCGGGAGTCGTGACTTCGCAACTAATTAACGGCGGTGCAGTCAATAATAAATGGAACCGGTCACTATCTTTTTGATACAATGTCCCGGCTGTTTCAACAACAGACCAAACAGGGAGGTCTGTGGAAATGAGTGATAAGCACACGGGCTTGCGGTGGTGGGTGAGCATGGGAGCGTAATGGGCACTTCAGCTATTGAACAAAAAGAAATCAATTCTAGTAAAGTTTCGCGGCATATGAGCCTACCATTAGAACTGGCAAAAATTCTATTGCTTATAGTCCTCAAAAAGGTAGGCATATTTACGCGCTCACAGTACTAGGCGTAGCAGGTCAGGGTAAGTAACTTAATAAAACATCCTTAATCTTAACTGAATCTGCTGATTTAGTAAGCTAGATAAATCAGGATAAAAATAGCTAAATTTGAATTCAAAAAGCAAAAATCACGGTTTTCGGCGCAAAAGCTACTACAAAATCAAAGAAGAGTGAAGATTTTCGCTTAATATCATGTTAGCTTTATTGCCTATATTGTAGAGACGTTACATGTAAGGTCTCTACAGGGTTTTAGAGATTTGAGTAAGTTTCATACAGCACAAAGCGATACGATACTAACAAGGAAGTAACCTGCGGCGGCATTAGCTTTGCCTTCCTTGTGAACTTCTGATGCAGTTCAATGCCAGTTTATCCTAATGTCAGCTTCAGTTATAACCGTAGAAACTAAAGAAAATGCTTCTCAAAACTTAATTATCCAGCGACCCCCTGTAGGACTATCTTTACAGGGTCGCATCCGAGTACCGGGAGATAAATCTATTTCCCATCGTGCTTTGATGTTGGGGGCACTATCTCAAGGTGAAACCGAGATTCAAGGACTTCTTTTAGGAGAAGATCCCCGCAGCACTGCTAGCTGTTTTCAAGCTATGGGTGCAGAAATTTCGGAACTGAATACAGAATTAGTGCGGGTTAAAGGTATTGGTTTAGGAAGACTGCGAGAACCAGTTGATGTGTTGAATGCCGGCAACTCTGGTACAACACTGCGATTGATGTTGGGAATTTTAGCTTCTCATCCGGGGGGCTTTTTTACTGTAACCGGTGATAGCTCTTTGCGATCGCGTCCCATGTCTCGTGTTGTCAAACCTTTACAACAAATGGGAGCGCAAATTTGGGGACGGAAAAATAATTCTTTAGCACCTCTAGCAATTTCAGGATCTGCTCTCAAACCAATTCACTATCTTTCCCCCATTGCTTCTGCCCAAGTTAAATCCTGCGTTCTTTTAGCGGGTTTGATGACCGAGGGACAAACTACTGTCACCGAACCAGCACTTTCTCGCGACCACAGCGAACGAATGTTAAGAGCGTTTGGTGCAGAACTGAGCGTTGACCCAGACACCAATAGTGTCACTATTACAGGTCCTGCTCAACTGTATGGGCAGAAAGTAATTGTACCTGGGGATATCAGTTCCGCTGCCTTTTGGTTGGTGGCTGGGACAATTGTACCCGATTCTGAGCTTGTGGTGGAAAATGTCGGCGTTAATCCCACCCGCACAGGTATTTTAGAAGCTTTGGCGATGATGGGAGCCGATATCCAACTGGAAAATCAGCGTGAAGTTGCTGGGGAACCAGTAGCTGATTTAAGAGTGCGTTCTAGTCGTCTGCAAAGCTGTACAATTCAAGGGGATCTCATACCCAGATTAATTGATGAAATTCCGATTTTGGCGGTAGCAGCAGTATTTGCCGAGGGGACAACGGTAATTAAAGATGCTGAAGAATTACGAGTTAAAGAAAGCGATCGCATTGCAGTAATGGCACAGCAACTCAATAAAATGGGTGCAAATGTTACCGAATTACCCGATGGTATGGAAATTACAGGTGGTACTCCTTTAGTGGGGACTGATGTCGATAGCCATACAGATCATAGAATTGCCATGAGTTTAGCGATCGCTTCTCTAGTTGCCACCGGTACCACCATTATCCAACGCGCTGAAGCAGCCGCTATTTCCTATCCAGACTTCACTGCTACTTTGCAAGAAGTCTGTCGGTAATGGGGGCAGGGAGCAGGGGGAAAAAAGAGAGGAATTTTTGCCCAATGCCCAATTCCCAATGCCCAATTAACAATTACCAATTTTCAACGATAATTATCTGTGTAAATCAAAAGGAGAAAATTTAGTTATGGGTTGGTTACAAAAACTTTTTGGGATGGAAAAACCGGCTGATGCTCAAGTAAATCCGGAATCAGTTAGTGTTGATGAATCAGGGGAAGAGATTCCACTTGAGCGAGTGGGATTAAATGGAGAATATGACCAAAGTGGTTTAGCAAAACGAGTTACGCTTGCTTTTGACGAAGATGGTCAGTTTGATGATATTGATTCGCTATACGTCGCTCAATTGGGTAGCACAGTTGTGTTAAAAGGGCAAGTCCCCAGTCAAGACATTTTGGATGAAATGGTGGCGATCGCAAGCGAGGTTAGCGGTGCTACCGATGTCAACACTGACCAAGTTACTGTCGGCTAAAATATTTTTGCTACATGAACAATCTACTCAAGCCTCGTGAATCTACTATCGCTTTGGCGTTGTTAGCCGTTTTAACCCTCACTAGTTGTGGTAAAAAAGCTGAAGCACCTGATGCTGGGGCTACTGCAAGTCCTGCCAGTACCGCTGGGAGTCCTGCCACCACACCTGGAAGTTCAACTTCTAACGACTCAGAGGAGTCAGGAAGTAACGCTTCTATTTCCCCTGAAGCGGCAAAGTTAGGGGTAAAACCTACAAACGAAACTACTTGTCCTAATAATGCACTTGTTAAGGGCAAGGTAACGAAGAAGCGAGGCAATATATACCGCATTGCCAAGTCGCCTGATTATGACAAAGTGAAGCCGGATATCTGCTTTAAAGATACATTAACAGCAGAAAAAGCTGGTTTTAAAGCGCCTAAGTAAGTTGGGGGATTGGTAATGGGTAAGCAGTATGTGGGATGCAAGTAATTTACCTGACATACTTTGATAATAAAAACCCGGTTTCTTAATTATTCTTAATATAAACCGGGTTTTTAATTTTTTTAATTGTGAGTGTAAAAGGGGAAGAAAAAACTTGAATTGCGATCGCTTGATATCATGTTCATTAAATCACGCATATTGTAGAGACGTTCCGACGGAACGTCTTTACGACGGTTGTTGCTCTGGAAATTTATTTCCTGGCGGTTTATGGTGCTAATTGAGAATGATGCAAGATATCAGATTAAAAGTACTTTATGACACCCAACAACTAACAATTAACTATTCAACATTCATAATTTTTGGCACTTTAAAAAATTCGCCTTCTTGTTCTGGGGCATTGTTGAGAATAGCTTCTCTGTCAGAATAGGGTTGCAATTCATCTTTTCGTGTGACGTTGCTGACATCAATAGCCCGTGTTGTTGGTGCAACATTGGTGACATCGAGTTCATCTAGCTGTTGAACATAATCCAGAATATTTCCCAACTGAGTGGTGAATTGCTCCTCTTCTTCAGGTGTCAACTCTAAACGAGCGAGAAGGGCTACTTTACGAACTTGTTCACGGTCAATCATGGTTTTGTCAAAAGTCAATAGTTAATAGTCAAAAGTCAATAGTCAATGACTAATGACTTTTGACTAGTTAGAAGAATACGTCAATTTGCGATCGCCCGGTGGTTTTCAGCCAGTTTTGAGCCTCGATGTAGTTATTGGGAGCCAAACGAATGGCTCTAACCCAATAATCACAGGCTTGATCGAACAGTGCTTCACCACCGTCGTGATCGCCAGATTCTTTCGCTTTTTCGCCTTGAAAGTGGTAAATTACGGCAATGTTGTTTAAGGCTTGGGGTAAGCGTGGGTTCAACTCGATTGCTTCATGATACAACTCCAAAGCCTTGTCATGGTCGCCGTTACTAGCGTAAATTAGCCCCATATTGTAGAGGATATAACTGCGATCGTAGGAGTCTTCCTCTAATGTTAGGGCTTCTTGATAGTAATCTAAGGCTTCGGCATATTCACCATCTGCCTGGGCTGACATTCCATCTCGGTAATAAACAAAAGCTTCTTTGGCTTTTTTGCTGGTTGGCAGAATCTTTAAGATGATATCTGCCATCACCGTAAAGGACTTGTCAATAAAATTATCGTTTTTCTGGGTTCTTGGCATATAGAAATGAACGCTTTGGTTGCAGCTAATAAAGGAAAAGTTGTAATTCTTTGATGGCTTCTATCCCTCATTAGTTAATTTAACTGATTGCTGGGATAATTCTCTTAGCGAATTGAATGTATACAATCTGGATTATTGTATTTGGGGTTGTTTACAAAAGTGCTGACTGGATAAGCAGTCATCGCGCTAGCTGGATCGGGATGCAATGCTTCTTGTAGTGCTTCGGGCTTCTGCACTTGTGGATCTAACCACAACTCGTAATATTTCTTATCAAGAACTACAGGCATCCGATCATGGATTGGTTTTAATACTTCGTTAGCGATCGTTGTCAAAATTGTACACGAGGTTATCTTCTCTTTTTCTGGCGATTCCCATTGCTCCCACAACCCAGCGAAGCAAAAAGGTTGTCCATCTTGCAGATGAAAGTAAAAAGGCTGCTTTTTACCATCTAAGTGTTGCCATTCATAAAAGCCATCTGCAAGCACCAAACAACGCCGGCGTTTGAAAGCTGAACGAAAAGCGGGTTTTTCTGCGACAGTTTCTGCCCTAGCGTTGTGAAGCTTTGCCCCCATGCTGATGTCTTTTGCCCATGAAGGAATTAACCCCCAACGTAATTCGTGAAATTCTCGCTGGTTGCTTTCTTGATTATGTAACACTGTTGCCACCATTTGCGTAGGTGTAATGTTATATTGCGCTGACAATTCTGGTAGTTTTTCTACATCAAAAGTTTGATTATTTTGCGAGGCAGAAGCCAACACAGCCGCAATTGCTTCTGCCGGCTGCCTTAAAGTAAATCTTCCACACATACTTTTATTTTCAACCGCTGATTAAAATTTAACAATTAAATACTATAAACAAATAATACTTTCGTTTTTTGTTTTTTCAGAGAATTGTAGTTCCTACATAAAAAGCAAATATTATTTCAATTTTGTCCTGTTTTTTTTGAAAGAATTTGATAAGATATTCTCTTCCAATCTCTGAATACTCTATATCCTCCTTACAATATTTTTAAGATATGGAACCACTCCATTTGTACGATTTTTTACCTTCTGGTAATGGCTATAAGATACGTCTTTTATTGACACAACTTGGCATTCCCTTTGAGAGAGTAGAGGTTAACATCACTAAAGGTGAGACGCAAGAGCCAGAATTTTTAACTAAAAATCCAAACGGCAAGATTCCAGTTTTGGAAATTGAGCCAGGTAAATATTTGTCAGAATCAAATGCTATCATGGTTTACCTGAGCGAAGGAACGGAGTTTTTACCTTACGATCGCTTTTTGCGAGCGCAAGTATTGCAATGGTTATTTTTTGAACAGTACAGCCATGAACCTTTTATCGCTACTGCTAGATATTGGATTTCTATTTTAGGTAAAGCCGAAGAATATAAAGATGCCTTAAAACAAAAGCATGAAGCTGGATATGCAGCACTTAGCTTGATGGAAGAACATTTAAAGTCTCACACTTTCTTTGTTGCCGAACGCTATACCATCGCTGATATCTGTCTATTTGCATACACTCATGTAGCTAATGAAGGTGGGTTTGATTTGTCCAGATTTCCCCATATCAAAGCCTGGATAGAACGAGTCAAAGCCGAATCTCGATACATCAGCATTACTCAGGAATTATAATCATCTCTAGTTCCCTGGAAGAGCCAGGGAACTACTTGTATAAGGCTTGTGCTGCCTCAATTACACCTCGCACCCATCGTTAGTAGGCAGTAGCCTGGTAACGAGATATTCTTTAATCAAAGCACATAAATGCTCCAAAAAATCGGAAGTCTTAACCTTCTGTATCAATTTCAACTAACTTTTGTCGAGAGGATAAACCTGACTTAATTCTGATGTAAGATTTTGGTACATCGAATTTTTCTGATAACAGTTTAATTAACTCTTCATTCGCCTTACCATCAACAGGCGGTGATTTTAAATGTACAGTAAGACTGCCATCAGGTTGTTCTTCAATTTTTTCCTGTTTGGAATTAGGTTTAACTTTGACTTTTTTGTGCATTGCCTATTTTCTGTAATTGTCGTAGCCACAACCAACCTAAAACACAACCTAACAAATAATGAGGAAAATCCCACCAAGCAAAGGTAGTTCCAAGTAACCATTTACCTATTAGAGTGGCGCGAATTTCTGTCAAGAAAGGGGGATGCCAAAGTTGTAAGAATTCTACTATACAGGTAATAACAAAAACCCATAGAGGAATTTGTTGTATAAATCGGCGACTTCTAACGAACAAAAACGCGAACAAGCACCAAAATATTTCATACAATACTGCGGCTCCGTAATCATTAAACCATTTATGAGCAAGTCCCGTGTAGTACTTAAATAAAAAGCCCATCGGTACAACGATGAGCAAAGACAGGATGATGAATATTGTTTGTTTACGGTTTTGGCGCATCTTTTCAAGGTGAAAGTATAAAAGTTGAATTCAACTTCATCCTTTATACTTCATTCTTGTTAAGGGTATCTTCTACTACCGGCACCAACAACACCGATTTTGTGGCGATATGAGAGTTCAGCACCAAACCAGCCAGAAGCACTAGTCAGCGTACCGACAATAAGGGAGATTAACAATCCCCAAGGTAATATGCGTGACTCAGCATCGCCCCAACGCAGCAGGAAGTTGACGAGTGATAAAACTAGAATTGCGACATTAAGTATCATATGTACCCAGCCTGCACTGCGCTTGCGGACTCGTTCAATTTTCAAAAAGTCGCTCAAACCGATCGCAGCTGCTAACAAACCTGCACCTAATCCGAGTCCGATTAGCCATATTGAAGCTCTAGCCCAGAAAAAGTCACGAGTTAACCAATAGCCGAAATCGGTTCCCAAGGCTAAAGCTAAAAACGCGATAGGAAAAATGACACTCAAAGGATGCAAAGGATGTCCGGCGATCGCTACTGTGCTGGGTACACCACTATCCATATACTCTCTGTCGTCACTTTCAATCAGTGGTGGAATATTGGGAAAAGGTGTAGAAGTTGTTGGATTTGTATCTGTAGTTTCCATTATTATCCTCAATTTATTAGTTTATAACCGGAGGGAATTTGCTCAACATAAGACAAAAGCAAAGTTGCGATCGCGCATTGTAGAGACGTTCCACTCCGAACGTCTCTACGTGTATTTAATAACAACGCAATCTGCTGTAATTGGCTAACTACTTAACCCTACTTCTAGGGCTTTATTTAGTGCCCAGTCTCCCAGTCCACTATTGGGAGAGCATTCTGGCTTTATCTCTGATGCGAATATCCTTAGAGTCAATCTAGAAAATTGACTGAAAAAATTTATCTATCTGGCGATGGAGTGAAGAGAAAACTGTTATCTATCTAAAAGTACAAGTATAAGAATTATTAAAAAAATTCACATTTTTATAACTTTAGTTTGACTGGCATCGCTCAAAAGAAAGATGAATCATCCAATACCCTATGGCAACGTAGTGATAACACTGATTTAAAGAGTTTTTTAGAGGAGAACAAAAAATGGTAGCGACTTTAGATGATACCAAGCGCTCTGCGATCGCCACAAAATTGGCAGACATGAAAGCACTACAACAATTGCTAATTCAAAATGAGCAATTATTTTTGAAAGAAACAAACGATTCGGAAATTAGCAAGCGTTTCCAAGACATGCTGAATGATGACCAAAAAAATATGGGCATCTTGGAAACTGTTATCGTCCAGTATGGCGTACATGGCGAACCGAAAGATACCATTAAAGAAATGGTTGAAAAAGTTGGGAAATTGATGCAAGGCTCTGAATTGAGCTTGTATGAAAAAGTATTTAAGCATGAATTGTTTAAGCACGAACAAGTAATGTCTGGCTTGACCATTCACAAAGCTGCTCAAAAAGTTGGTGCAGACGTGATGGCAGCGATCGCACCTTTGAATACAATTAACTTTGAGAACCGCGCTCACCAAGAACAACTCAAAGGTGTTCTGGAAATTTTGGGTGTACGTGAACTCACAGGACAAGATGCAGATCAAGGTATTTGGGCACGAGTCCAAGACGCTATGGCAGCATTCAGCGGTGTTGTTGGTAGTGTTGTTACCCAAAACAGCGATAAGCAAGATATGAACATCCAGGATCTTATCCGGATGGATCACGCAAAAGTAAATACTCTGTTCACCGAACTGCTAGCAAGCAACGATCCTCAAAAGATCCAAGAATACTTCGGTCAAATCTACAAGGATTTATCCGCTCACGCTGAAGCAGAAGAGGAAGTCGTTTATCCAAGAATACGTTCTTTCTACGGTCAAAACGACACCCAAGAGTTGTATGACGAGCAAGCTGAAATGAAGCTGATGCTAGATCAAATCAAAGCCATCGATCCATCTTCACCTCAATTCAAAGACAAAATCAAGCAGTTGATGGACGCTGTTGGCGACCACATTCGTCAAGAAGAAAGCACTATGTTTGCGGCAATTCGTAACAACTTGAGTACTCAAGAATGCGAACAATTATCTACAGAATTCAAAGCTGCTAAGAGCAAAGTAGCAGAGAAAATGGCTAAGTAGAAACTTAAGTGTAGGAGTGGGATAATCGCACCCTGACAGTAGCGAAGAAATTTTGTAGAGACGCGAAATTTCGCGTCTCTACATCTGTTTAATTAACAGTAATAAAAACCTGCCTACCGTCGTAGAGACGTTCCGCCGGAACGTCTTTACAATATGTGGGATTTATCAAAGATAATGTAATAGCATTTAATTTCAAAAAAAATGTAGGAATTATCGGATATTTGTGATTTAAAAATAATATCGTAGAGACGTTCCGCCGGAACGTCTCTAACAACTATTTAAATTTTAACCGTGTGCCCAATATTTATAAGCGCTATATGCCATAGTAACAACTCCGGTGATAATGGCAGATTCATCTACTTCAAATTGGGGATGGTGTAAAGGGTGATTAATGCTTCTATCTTTGTAGCCTACACCCAAGCGAAACATCGAACCTGGGGCATGTTCTAAATAAACAGAAAAATCTTCAGCACCTAGAGAGGGTTCCGGTAATACTTGAATGCGATCGCTCGAAAATGCTTCTTCGGCAGATGATTGTAACAACTGTGTCAAAACATAATCATTCTGCACGCTAGGCACACCTTGGCGATAATTAACTTGATAACTTGCCCCGTATGAATTGCAGACATTAGCGATGATTTTTTCAATCCATTCTGGTAGACTAGCACGAGTTTCGGGATGAAGCGATCGCACGGTTCCCAACAACTGCACATGATCTGCAATCACATTCGGCGCTCTACCACCATTAATTTTCCCTATACTTAATACCACTGGACGCAACGGATTCTGCGTCCGGCTAATCGCTTGTTGTAGTGTAGTAATTACTTGCGCGGCAATCCAGATGGCATCAATCGCTTCATGAGGACGAGCGCCATGTCCAGATTCACCGATAATAATAATCTCTAGATCGTCAGCTGCTGCCGTCAAGGCACCATAACGCACACCAATCGAACCTGCGGGTATCGAGGGGAAAACATGAATTCCCAACACAGCTGAGACATTTTCCATTGCCCCATCTGCTACCATCCAGTTTGCCCCTTGAGCAATTTCTTCTGCTGGCTGAAATAAAAATCGGATCTTACCAGGCAACTCCTCTGCTACTTGGGACAATATCATTGCCGTTCCCAAACCAACTGTGGTGTGGACATCATGACCGCAAGCGTGCATTATACCTTGTTGACGAGAGGCATATTCCAAATTAGTACGTTCTTGGATTGGCAAAGCGTCCATATCAGTGCGAATTGCCAATAAACGATTATCGTTACCAGTTCCTTCCAGTTCTCCAATGACACCAGTTTTACCAATACCCTCTTGCACATGAACACCACTAGAAGATAAAACACCAGCAACAAAAGCTGCTGTTTGGTATTCCTCACCGCTGAGTTCTGGGTGAGAGTGAATATGGCGACGAATTTCAATTAAACGAGGCGCTAGTTTTATTGCTAAGTCTTTAATACGGGTAAGCATCGAAAAAACTAATCTACAGGCTTGTTTACCATCATAAAGAAACGTTACCTTCTGGGGAGGGGGAAAGGGGAAAGGAAAAAAGGGGTTCATGGTAAGAAATATAGAGTTATAGTGAATAAATCTGTATTTTATTTCCATACCTTCCCCCTTTCCCTTTTCCCCTCTTAAAAATTCCCTATTTCTTTTTAGATTCCCGTGGTTTCTTTTTCGGGTCTTCTGTACCTTCTTGCAATGACCACCCATAGGGTTTGTCAGATGTAACGGTGCCTTGTTGCAAGGTTGTCAGTCGGAAGTATGCCCCCCGAAAATTGGTAAAGTCTAATTTAGCACCTTTGAAGTTAGCCGCTTCCAAATTGGCGCTAATTAAACCCGCAAACCTCAAATCGGCATTTTCCAGCGATGCTGATTTCAAATTAGTACCCGTCATGGAAGCGCCAGATAAATTGGTAGAATTCATTATGGCACCTTCTAGATTTGCACTTGTTAAATCTGCATTCTTGAGATTAGCGCCAGATAAAGTCGCACCTTTTAAGTTAGCTTCTCGTAAATTTGCTCCAGGTAGATTAGCTTGACTTAAGTCAGCACCACTCAAGTCGCACCGTGGACAAGACTTTGTTGCTTTCAAGTTATCTATGTCTTGTTGATTGAATGCAAAGGCTTGCTCTGTAAAACCTAAACAAGTTAACAGCGTTAGGGTAGCGACAATCTTAAGTTTAATATTTTTTTGCATACAGTTTAGTTTACAAGTTGGCGAGTTAGGCTTTGAATGTATTGCTATACTTACATATAAGACTTATTTAGTAAGCGATCGGCATGAAGAAGTAATAAAGAATCGGTAAAACTACTGTAAATTATCAGGTTTGGGCTAGTCAATAGAAAACATGCGCTTATAGAATGGATTTGTCAGCAAATATACAGAAACTCTATCACCTACTCTTTATGAGATCCCCCCACACCTGAAGTAAAAAAGCGGTTTGGGGGGATCTTTACTTATGTGGGGAATAGACATCTGTTAGAAAAGACGTAGAGACGTAGCATTGCTACGTCTAATCAAGGGTTTCGGGCAACGCATAATTAATTTTTACACCTACGTCTAATGGGGAGGCTGGTATGTAAGGGCGATCGCTCTCTGTTTTCCCAAGATATATGAACAAATGATAAAAGAATTGTTAAATTAATATGAATTATGTTATGAGTACTAGTCAAAATCCAGATAGAGACTCTACAATAAAAACATCACGAACTATACTGAAACTCTATAATCCACTCTTTATGAAATCCCCCTAGCCGCAACATAAAAGCAGCTAGGGGGATTTTGCAATCGTTCTAAAGACGTTCCCGGAGAGACGTTCCACCGGAGAGACGTTCTCCACCGGAGAGACGTTCCACCGGAGAGACGTTCCACCGGAACGTCTCTACTATATTTGTGATTTGCGCTCCCATGATACAAAGCGTGAGAAAGAAGAAATATTTCCCCCTTGTCCCCCTTGTCTCCCTGTCCCCTTCTCCCCTTGTCTCCTTGTCTGCCAACCTCTCAACGCCAACCTAAAAACCGCAATCCCGGTATGATGAGATAGTGACTCACCGCTAACCAGAAGCTGACAAACAAACCAGCGAGACTAAAAAACAGAATAGTCAGCAGTAAACTCCATTGGTTGGGTGTATTGTGAAAGAGAAATGCGGTGGGTGAAAATCCGAAACTGATCAAAAGGGCAAAGACGATCGCCGTACCAAAAGAAGCGATCGCGGCGTAAACTATATGATGAGTGCGTAGCCCTAAACCAAGGGTGAGAACAAAAACAGCTATCAAAATCGAAATAGCTGAAGCTTCAATTCCATCTTGGGGTGTAATTAATTGCAACATCAACCAGCTAAAACCGTAGCCGATTATACCCATCATTGAAGCGACTACAAACCGTCGCTGTTGACCAAAACCCCCGGCAAGAGTTAATCCCCATGCGGTTCCCAAACCAGCAGCGGCAAATAAAAGAATCTCAGAACCGAAAAAATGGTTCGTATTTGGGATTAATCCAAGTAACCGTTGAGACACAACTGCGCTAACGCGTGAGCCTAAAATTGTGTGATACGCCAAAATATAACCAGCAATTGTACCTACACCAGCACCGATGCAGGTAAGAACCATTGTCCAAATGGTCATCACACAGGCACCGAAGACTCTAAATATCGTCTGAACGATGAAAAGAGTAGTTTTACTTAATGCTTGCATTCCGCCGGCTAAAGCTTGCTGGATAGCTTGGATAATTTTGGCGAAAAAATCTGGTTGTGGAGGTTGATAAATTTGCGCCAAACGTTTTAAAATTATTGTCGAAGATGCTGGACGCGATCGCACATCCTCTTCTACCATCTCCGAAAGTAAATCTGCCAATTCCGGGTTGAGATTAATTCCACCACGCCAACGCAATTCCCCAGTTTGCGGATCTTCCAACTTTGGCGGATACTTCCCCGTAAGTAATTCTATCATCGTCCGACCAAGGGCATAAAAATCAGTCCCAGGTCCGACATTACCCCCAATAACTTGTTCTGGTGGACTGTAGCCAGAAGAAAATAACCTCGTTGAACCAGCTCCTTGAAGTATTTTCTCATTAAATTGCTTCGCACCACCAAAATCAATCAGCACCAAGCGACTTTCTCCACCTCCCCCCTGATTCAAAAGTGTGGTAGCTGCAAAAGTCCGCAGCATTAAATTACTCGGTTTAATATCGCGGTGAAGAATTTGGCGTTTATGCAACTCCTGTAAAATTTCCACGGCTTGGGTAAGCCAGCTTAACACCAATTTTTCTGGACATCCTTGAGGATACTGTTCGAGAATTTCCTCTAGAGTCAACCCATCAATTTTTTCCATTACCAAACAAGGTAGTTGACGTGGTTGTGGATTGAACAAATTTATTTGAAAATTCCCATCGTTATCGACTTTAGGAACACCAGGATGTCGCAAACTACTTAATACAGCAGCTTCTTGAGTAAACAATTCTAGTGCTTTGGGTGAATTTTCTACCAACACTTTCAGCACTTTCTCGGTTTGGGTTTTTTCATCCCAAACCGTGTAAATCTGGGCAAATCCTCCAGAACCCAAACGCTCAAGAGGGATATACCGATTTAATAACTGTAACGGTCCGCCACAGCTATTACAAAACTTTTGTCCCCAAAGCTGGGGATAAGGACGTTGACAGTCAGGATTTATGCAGTGAACGTTTGAGCTACCTATCTTCAAGGCTTTTAACCATTAATATCTTAAAAATGCTCATATAATGCTAAAATAACCCAAACCAAATGTTTTAGTCATCGGAATTCCTGGGTTTGAAACCCCGTCATAAAGGTTTGAGTATTATTGTTTACGTCATTATCATGGTTTCTTTTGAGTCTAGGGAATGTCCTACCGCAGACTTGAAATTTTTGACTTACTTTTACGGCACGGCAACGGAGTCACTTACCAATAATCGCAATGCTACTGGACATAGGCTTATCAGACACCAATGTGGGTGAAGCAAACCACAACTACTATACCAGAAAAAACACAAAAATTGGCGATTCGTCGCCCACCCCCTTAAAGGCGATGCAAGAAATTACCTAAAGCTAGTTAACATTACAAGGAGTAACAAGATGAACGCTCACAAAATAGAAGTTGTTTTAGCTGAAGATGGAACTTTGATACTGCGTGGCTTACCTTTTCATGCAGGGGATAGCGTGGAGGTAATTATTCTCGAAGCTAAAACTCCACAACACACTGTTGCTTCTCTTGCGTCACCAGAGGCAAATCTTTATCCACTGCGTGGGAAAGTAGTCCGTTATGATGACCCTACTTATCCAGTTGCTTTGGAAGATTGGGAAGTTTTGCAATGATTGTGCTTGATACGCATATCTGGGTTTGGTGGGTTGACGGTAGCGAGCGATTAACCAAGAAACATCGAGAATATATTGAGAAATATCAATGTCAAGGTTTGGGAGTAAGTATTGTTTCTTGTTGGGAAGTCGCTAAATTAGTAGAAAAAAATCGACTTGTTTTTTCTTGCCCGGTTAATGAATGGCTGGAAACTGCTTTGGCTTATCCCGGAGTACAATTATTAAATTTGACCCTACCGATAGTAGTTAATTCAACTCAATTAAGTGGATTTCATAGTGACCCTTTCGATCAAGTAATTGTGGCTACAGCAAGAATTAATGGTTGTCCTTTGCTAACAGTTGATGGGAAAATCCTTAATTATCCTGGCGTGGAAACATTGCCATAGTGTCATGTTAATTGGTGGAAAGGCACAGTATAAATTTGATAATCACATTCACTAAACACTTCAAGTAAAATAAACAAGACTACTAAACGAGCATTTATTGAGCATTAACCTGTACATCAAGTAAATGGTTAATAACTTGACTAAAATGCTCAAATAAGGACAATTGAGCATCTAATGAGCATTACAAATACTAAAAAAGGCTACAAAGCTACTCTTATCAACCCTGTACCGATGTCAACCAATACCAGTGTGGTTGATTTGATTGATAATTACTTCACGGCTTATAACTCAGCGCGTTTGCGGGAAATCTGTCAACTACTGAGTAAAGAAGTCTTAACCGAAGGTGTGACGGTGGGAGTTAGCCTTTCCGGTGCCATGACACCAGCAGGATTCGGGGTTTCTGCCCTAGCACCTTTGATTCGCAACGGCTTTATTGACTGGATGATTAGCACTGGTGCGAATCTTTACCACGATATGCATTATGGGTTGGGTTTTGAACTGTTTGCAGGTAATCCATTTTTAGATGATGTGAAACTGCGCGAGCAAAGCACCATCCGGATTTATGACATTATTTTCGGCTATGATGTGCTGCTAGAAACTGATGCTTTTATTCGCAAGATTTTGCAAGCAGAACCGTTTCAGAAACGGATGGGAACGGCTGAATTTCACTATTTGCTAGGTAAGTATGTCCGGGAAGTTGAAAAGCAATTGGGAGTGGAGCATTCTTGTTTGCTAGCGACAGCTTATGAATGTGGTGTGCCGATTTATACGTCTTCTCCTGGTGATAGTTCAATTGGAATGAACGTGGCAGCTTTAGCGTTAGAAGGTTCCAAATTGATTTTAGATCCTTCAATTGACGTGAATGAGACAGCTGCGATCGCTTACAATGCACGGGAATCTGAAGGCGAATCTAAAGGCAAAAGTGCTGCCGTAATTCTCGGCGGTGGCAGTCCAAAGAACTTTTTGCTACAAACGCAACCGCAAATTCACGAGGTATTGGGACTAGAAGAACGAGGACATGATTACTTTGTCCAGTTTACCGATGCGCGTCCAGATACCGGCGGTTTATCTGGGGCTACTCCTTCGGAAGCAGTTAGCTGGGGTAAAATTGACCCAGAAGAATTACCCAACACGATTGTTTGTTACACCGATAGCACGATCGCTTTACCACTAGTAACAGCATACGTGATGAATCAGTGCCAGCCTCGCTCTCTAAAACGAATATACGACAGACGAGAAGAAATAACCGAGAAACTGCGTCAAGACTATCTTGCAGCCAAAACCCAACCAGTAGATCAAATCCCTGCTGCTATGGCTGATAGGGCTTCTGGTGAAGCTGCGACTTATCCCTGTGGGAGGTTGATTCCGAATACTCCTTAGTTGTTGGTTGTTGGTTGTTAGTTGTAAAAAAATACTCACAACCACCATCCACTCCTCACTTCCTGCCAATCAACAAATAAGTTGTCATTTTCCCTTTACCTTTAACTTCGATTTCACCGCGCTTTTCAAACAAAAATTCATCACGCAAGTAGTCATAAGTAGTTTCAGATACTTGAATTTTGTTTGTAAAACCTTGGGATTCCATGCGACTAGCGATGTTTACGGTGTCTCCCCAGAGGTCATAGGTAAGTTTTTTGATACCGATTACTCCGGCAACTACAGAACCGCTATGGATACCGATACGAATGGAAAAGTTTTGCTGATTTTCAAGATTAAATTTAGCGATCGCTATTTGCATATCGAGTGCCATTTGAGCGATGGCTTGTGCATGATCTGCGCGACATCTGGGTAAACCACCAACTACCAGATAAGCATCACCTATGGTTTTGATTTTCTCTAAATTATATTGCTCGCTGAGGCGATCGAAATCTGAAAAAATTTGGTTGAGTAACTTGACTAATTGAATCGCACTCACAGAAGAAGCGATTTCCGTAAAGCCAACGATATCTGCAAATAAAACTGTAACAGCAGCAAAGTCTTCGGCAATGGCGCCTGGTTGTTGTTTGAGACGGTTAGCTATTGTTTCTGGCAAAACATTCAACAACAAGCCTTCAGTTTGTTTTTGTTGATAATGCAGTGCTTCTTCAACTTCTAATCGCTGAGTGATATTACGAAAAATGCCGCGAGTTGCAACTGGTTTTCCGCTCAGTATTTTACAATTGATGTTTCCTTCTACAAAGATTTTTTGACCGGATTTAGTGACGAATGCAGCTTGAAATTGCTCGATTTTTTCTCCTGACAGGACACGATAAAACATTTGCCGACAAAAAGACTGAAAATCCGGATGTATAATGTCAAATACATTCATTTGAGTAATTTCAGCTTCGCTATATCCGAGAGTTTCTCGCCACGCACGATTGACATACTCAAAACGACCATAAGCATTAATAGACTGAATCAAGTCGTTAGCATTTTCAAATAAATCTCGATATCTTTCTTCACTTTCTAAAAGAAGCTCACTTGCTTGTTTATGTTTCAAAAAATGAACAATTTGGCTACTAATAGAAGTCATCATTTGTAGTAAGTCTACATCTTTGGGTTGCACTTCTCGACTGAAGAAAACCATCACGCCTAAAACTTTGTTGTTATCCACAATCGGGAAACCAAATGCGGCGTGCAATGCTGTGGCGGCAGCTTTTTCGGTTCGCGAAAAGTCAGAACTATGCATAATATCCCTAGTCCAAAGGGGAGAATGTCTTGCCCAAATTCGACCCGGAAAACCAACACCAAGGGTATATGTAGTTTGCCATGCGATCGCTTTAAATTCTCGAACGCTGATTGTTCGACTTGACCACATTTCCACACATCTGAGTAGAGGATTTATTTTATCTTTCTTTTCTCTAGATGCTGATGTGGTTAAATATTCATTTGCTGTCCAAAGTTGCCCTAAATCCCATCCCAAATTTTCACAAATTGCCGGCAAAATTTTCGATATTGCCTGCTTGACGCTTTGAGATTCTGATAAAATGCGGGTTATGGCATACTGCACTGCATGACGCTGTTGTCTGCGCTCTCTAGCCGTAATATCCCGACCAATATAAACAATATCTTCTAAGCCATCTATTTTTTTCTTAATAAATGAACAAGAAAATGCAATTAACAGCTTTTCTCGTTTTTTAGTTCTACAAACTAATTCTATATTTTGGAAATATTTATGATATAAAGAATGCTGTCTAATGGCTCTTTGTAGTAACAAACTTTCATCAATTATTAAAGAAATGGGCTGATTTATTAGTTCTTGTTCGCTAAATCCAAATAATTCTTGTGCGGCTCGATTTACTTTTTTGATTTTTCCACAGTTAGTTGTCACTAAAAAGGCATCTGCCATTGAAGTGATAACTTGATCCATGTAATTTTTATAGGTAACTAACGTATGTAATAATAGATTAGATTCATTAACTTTTTGATTGAGATTTTGTTCAAAAAATATTCTTTCGGTAACATCTTCAAGCAAAATAACTAATCTATTATCAGATTCATTTTGACCTGTTTCGCTAAGAATATATATATTGATATATATCTCTGATTTGTCTTCGTAAAAGCGTCCAATACTTTCTAATTCAAATAGTTCCTGTTTTCCTTGTAAGATAGAGATAAGAATATCTTCAATCCCAATAAATTCGGGAAAACTTAGCCGGACATCTTTTCCTAGTATCACCTCTTCAGGGCGATGGGCAAATCGTTGAACTTGCTCGGATGTATCTGTAATGCAGAAATTTTCATCAAGTTCCAAGCGTTCAAATTTGCGTAAAGACAAAGCGTTGTTAAAAATCCGGTCTAGTACCTGGTATTTCATTGTGGTGGGGGAATAGTTATTCAGGCATCATGAGAGGGCACAGTAAATCAACAGACTAGGAGATAATTAACTCCGTGTCTTCACACTCCACAATGCCACTTGCTTTAACTGAGATTCCTTCGGAAGTTCTGATGTCTTATACATACATCGTCCTTCCCGTAAGGAAACTTGCACCCGTGCTGGCTCCTCAGCACCCAAAATTCAGCACCACTGATGATTATATAAGCTAGTTTTTCAAAAATTTGGTCAATATACAAGCCCTTGGAGGTAAAAAGTGGAGAATTTGCTGATTGCCTTTTAATTAGTGATGTGCATCAAAGGGCAATTTTTCAGATAATCAGCATATTCTAAGTATGCCATCGCATCCCTAAAATATAGGACTTACGCACTCGTTACGAGAAAACAAAACTTTGAGATTGCTTCCTTACGTCGCAATGACGGAAACGCGTAGTCCGTACGTAAGTCCTGAATATTGGCGTTGCAGAACTAGAGGAAGACTACATAGAATTAAATGTAAAATACTCTTCTGGTTCATATTGAGGGGTTTACCGCTTGTCGCTATTTATCCTCATTCCTTGTCACAATCTAAATAAAGGCGATCGCATATCACCGACAATGCAAATCATACAAAGTCTGCATACAGCCATTCTCGTTACTAACTTAGAACAATCCGAACACTTTTATGGCACAGTATTAGGATTGCCCAAAGTTGCTCGCTCCCTAAAATACCCTGGTGCGTGGTATCAAATCGGCGAATCTCAACTTCACCTAATAGTCGCATCCACCGTCCCCACAGACAACCAAAACGAAAAATGGGGACGCAATCCTCATATCGCTTTCTCTGTCACCAACTTGGACGCAGCAAAACAGCAGCTATTAGATCATAATTGCCTTTTTCAACCCAGCGCATCCGGTCGCCCTGCTCTTTTCACCCAAGATCCAGATGGGAATATTGTCGAACTAACTTTGTACAGACGCGATTAATCGCGTCTCTACCTATGAAAATTATCGCTTACACTTACACTGACCCTTTACTAGAATCCACATCCGATCCTCATAGTTGGGGATGGGAGGTGGATCGAGTTTATGAGGATTTGGGTAAGCGATCGCAATTACAAGAATTACTCACTGATTGTCAAACCGAACCAGCAAATTATCTCCTGATTCGTCGGTTGGCGGAATTGGGAGATAATTTAGAACAAGTGAGCGATCGCTTAACCCAACTCGAAGCGATGGGGGTAGCAATAATTGCCACTGAACAAGCTTACTCTTCAGAAACTCCCAATTTTCGCGCTGACTTATTCAAATTGCTACACGAAATTCAGCGCCAGCACAAGAGCGATCGCATCCGCCAAGGACACGCCCGCAACCGTTTGGAGGCTGCGCCACCACCAGGTAAAGCACCCTATGGCTATCGCAGAGGTAACGCAAAGTACATTGTTGATCGTAGTACTTCGCCAGTAGTCAAAGATTTTTTTGATAACTTCCTGCTTTACGGTTCTCTGCGGGGAGCAGTGCGTTATCTGACGAAAAAATATGCGAAGAAAATCTCTGTCACCACTGGACGACGCTGGTTGACAAATCCAGTATATCGCGGCAATACCGCTTATCATAACGGAGAAATTATTTCGGATACGCATGTGTCAATTATAACTAAAGAAGAAGCAGCGCAAATTGACCGACTTTTACGCCGCAATAGTCGTTTGCCATCTCGAAGTGCAAGCGCACCGCGTTCTCTAGCGGGTTTGGTTATCTGTGGCGAGTGTCAATCACATATGACAGTTACCCGTGTGACCCAGCGTAACCAAGACAAGGAGTATCTTTATTTACGTCCCATTAACTGTGGCAAAAGCCCAAAATGTCGCGCTATTCCCTACGCACAAATTTTGTCAAAGACAATTGAAGCGGTTTGTCGTGACTTACCGAGTGCAGTCGCGAAGATGAATTTTCCTCAATTAGATGCCGTTAAAAATAGTTTAGGTGAAAAGAGCGATCGGCAGCAACAAATACTCGAACAATTACCCACCTTAGTAGAAACTGGAATTTTAGATGTAGAAACCGCAAAATTAAGAGCATACAAACTCCGTATAGAAATTTCTGCACTAATCGCAAAACTAGCAACACTTCCCCCCGTCAACTTACTTTCTGTTGCTCAAGCTGTTTCCATTCCCCAATTTTGGTTAGACTTATCAGAAACCGAGCGACGATTTTATCTGCGAGAATTTATTCGCCAAATTGAAATTATTCGTCAAAATCAAAATTGGCAACTGCAAATCATCTTTATTTTTTAATTCGTAGTAATCGCTAAAGCGATTTTCCAAAGGTTACTAGTTTGAGTAGGGTTTGAGTCATGAGTTGATACCTCGTTCAAATTCATCAACGGCTTGAATTTGGTCTGAGATTAGACAGCATTGTTCTAGTAAAGAGATATTTAGTTCTGGCAGAAACTCACTTAAAGTAATTTGCTCATAGCCATTGGTTTCCAAAAACTCTGCTATATTTTCTTCGCGTAAGTGATAGACTGTCAGCCGATTATTTTCCCAAAACCAAACTTCTGCTACTCCCAAGCGTCGGTAAGTTTTGAGTTTATCAATACTGCCACTGGTGATAATCACTTCTACAACTAAGTCAGGAATATCTTTTTCCTCTCCAATCGAATAACATTCGTCTGGTTCTGCCCCAGCTTTCTTAAATCTATTTTTTAAAGTGGGGCTACCCATTGGCGTATGTTGTATCCGCTTTTTGAGAAGATAAAACTCTATCAAAGTAGCCAGACGTTTTTTTAGTTTTTCATGCCGGAACGACGGTGACACAATTTCTAATATCCCATCCAAATAATTGACGTGGTAATGAGAGTTTTGCTCTAGCTTGGTTAGTAGCGCTTCATAAATATCCCAACTAACACCACTGGTACTAAACCTCTCTTCTGGATCGTCAATTTGAGTAAGTTCTGGGTAGTCTATAAGTTCTTTGAGACTGTTAACCATTCTTTTAAGTGACTAAAGTAAGTTCTAGAGGATTGATAGTTTTGCTTAATACCGTTCAATTAAGCCCCAAATCCTCGTAGAGACGTAGCAATGCTACGTCTCTAAATACATACCATTTTTTACCACCAATTCCTTAACACCAACTGTATTGACTTATCGCTATCTTCGATTTTACATCTCATCTTCCCTCTCAACTTGACTTCTAAAAGAAGATGCAGGTCGTCTACCCGCATTACGCACATTCACAAATTTACCAAGTAAATCGAACCAAAAAGGCGCACCCATCGAAATAGCAATACCACTGAAAATCCAACCAGGAATCATAGTTAAAACCTTCAATAAAGGGAAGCTTTTCTTTTTATTAGGTGTCCAGGCAATTTGCTGCTCTAAATTAACATCAGACCAACCAATCGGTAAAGCAACGTTGTCTAAAGCGCTATCAGCTTGGTCTCTTATTCTATCTAGGGTTGCACTCTTATCTGATTCTCCCTGAGAATTTGGATTACCAATCGCCTGATTATTTTGATTTATGAATAATATCTCTCCCGCACTATTAGTAATTGTTTCTCGGAGAGCCGAATCTTTTGATAATCTACTAATCATGTGAAATGCATCCGCATTAGAGATGACAGCAAGACTCAAGCCCAGCATAATCGCTACACCTTTAGAATTACGCTTATAAACACCAGAAGCTCGTTCCATTGAACTATCAAAAGTACGTTCAATTTCTTTTTGTAATGTATGAATACCTTCTTCTGTAGTTTGAATCCTTGATTGGGCACGTTTTCCTAAAATAGTAATATTTTCTACAACAGATTTTGGGAGTTTCTCAATTAAATCTATAGTTTTAACTACATTTATAATTCCTTGATTTGTATCGCTATCTTTATCTTTTACAGCTTCTTTAATTTCGTTATAAACACCACTATCTTTTCTAAGAGTTTCGACAACTTCATTAATATTA
This sequence comes from Tolypothrix brevis GSE-NOS-MK-07-07A, assembly GCA_019358985.1. GTDB lineage: Bacteria > Cyanobacteriota > Cyanobacteriia > Cyanobacteriales > Nostocaceae > Hassallia > Hassallia brevis. The sequence continues at coordinate 66,800 of JAHHIJ010000013.1, forward strand.
GGTCTTAAACCTCCTAACAAAATTGCCTGTTCAATATCTGCAAAAATATCTTTTTTAATAAACTGTACTTTTCGCAATACTTTTTCAAATAAATCCTGTTTCGGCATATCTGCCTGAAAAACTTCTATATATCTATCCAAACTTTCTCCCAAACGAGTAATACTAGTATTCAAATCAGCTTTTTGATTTTGAAAATTCCAACTTATTTGTTCAAAGTCGGCTTGAGTTTCTGCATATTGCTGAAACATAGTATTGATGAATGAAGCAGAGGTTTCATCATCTTTTGTCTGGTCTTGCAATTCCAGTAAAACTTGTTCTAATTTAGCTAATTGAGCATTCTTAAATTTTTCCAGCCTAGATTGAGTTAATGTCTGAACCATTGTCGGTAATTGCAAGGTTTCCATTAACGTAGTCGCAAATATATCTGAGGGAATGTAAGAAGGACCAGTACGTTTTTTTTCTCCAAAAATAGTTTCTTCTTTGTCACCTCCTGGTCGCGCTGTTTTTATTGAACGATATAATGAGCCAATTCCCCACGTAAGTCTGCGCGGTAAAGTTACAAGAAATCCTTTAGCTTCTTGGTTAATATTTTTTACTAAAGCATGAGAATAAATACTATTAGCTAGTTCAATTACGTGAGCGTCTTCTGAGTCTTGAACATCACCCGCTAAAAATATTTCAACTGATTTTTTTAGGTGTTCAGCCCGCCATTGCAACACAGTGGCAATAAGTTCCTGAATTTCTGAGGCTAATAAACTTAAAATTAAGTAAGTAAAGACTAAACCTAACGCCAAATCGAAAATAACAGGTAGATTCATTGATCGACTCTCCATTCTTCGGTAGAATACAGTGTATTGTATTATGTGTATCAGTTGTTTCCGGGAAATATTTGTTAAATAATTTAAAAAAAAAATCTGAGAATAAATTCTTAAAAAATATTATTCGCGATCGCACAAATATGAGCTAATTTTAAATTTAGGAATTCTTCATCTCCTGTGCTTGTTAAGTACTCTGGCAACATTGAAGACTCCAAAACGTCTGGAGTGTAATCAAAGTCTGCTTTGCAAATGATTATCCTAGATTATGCAAGAAGGAAGCTTTACTTGGAGTCGTCTAGAAAAACAATATCGCGTGGTTGAGAAAAGGATTGATTGGGGATGGGTAATAGTGCTGTTGTTGGCAGCGGTGTTACTCTTTAGCATAAATCTTGGGGAATTGCCACTGCGAGATTGGGATGAAGGTACTGTGGCACAAGTTGCCCGTGAAATTTGGCGTGCGCCGGCTGGCTCAATGCGTTGGCTTTATCCGATGCTAGGAGGTGTACCATATCACAATAAGCCCCCGCTGATGCATTTGCTGATTGCCTGGACTTATTCGCTATTGGGCGTGAATGAGTGGACTACGCGCTTACCAGGAGCAATGTTAACAGCTATTTCTGTACCTTTGTTGTATTGTATTGGTAGAGAGATATTTCGCCAACGTTGGGCAGCGATTTACAGTGCTTTGATTTATCTAACTATGTTGCCAGTAGTGCGTCATGGACGTTTGGCAATGTTAGATGGTGCGGTAATCTGCTTTTTTATGCTGATGATGTTGTGTGTATTGCGATCGCGTCGCGATTTGCGATACTGTCTGGGTATCGGCATCGGTTTTGGCTTAATTTGTCTAACTAAAGGTATGTTAGGCATATTATTAGGAGCTATCGCCTTTATATTTCTTCTGTGGGATACCCCACGACTTCTCACCAGTTGGTATATGTGGATAGCCATCATCATTGGCAGTATACCGATAGTTTTCTGGTATGGTTTCCAGTGGATACATTATGGTGAAAGTTTCGCCCGCATTGGTATCATGGGTCAATCCCTCAACCGCATTAACACAAATGTTGAGAATCATTCTGGACCACCCTGGTATTATCTGTTAGAAATTTTCAAGTACGCATGGCCCTGGTTGATGTTTTTGCCGCAAGCGTTACGCTTAATTTGGGAAAATCGCAATCTTAGCTGGGCAAAACTCGTGCTTGTCTGGAGTGGTGTTTACCTCCTAGCTATTTCCCTCATGGGAACTAAATTACCTTGGTACGTTTTTCCGATTTACCCTAGTTTAGCTTTAGCTTTTGGTGCGTTGCTGGCAGAGACAGAAAATCCAACTTTACAGTCATCTTATCCCCGCGCTTGGGTAGCTAGTTTTTCGCTACTAGCTGTAGTCGCTTCTGCTGGCAGCATTTATTATAGTTGGGGTACAGCAGGTAAATCTGACTTACAGATGATTTTTGCTGCTGTAGCTGTAACTATGGCTACTTCAGCTATTTTAGCAGAGCGAGGTGACGGACAATTTCTGAAAATTTTGTTTTGGGGAAGTTATATTTCGTTGCTGCTGTTGATGAAATCAAACTATTGGGTTTGGGAATTAGAAGAGAGTTATCCTGTTAAACCAGTTGCTGTGATGATTCAGCGGGCAAAACCTACAGTCAGAAAGATTTATACATCTTTTCCGTATAATCGTCCGTCATTGAATTTTTATAGCGATCGTAACATTATTTCCGCTTCTAGTGCTGAACTAAAATATTATTGGCAATACAACGAGCAACCCTACTTTTTACTCGATGCATCTGCTCTGAAAAATCTCCATTTAGAATCAGTGAAGCGAATTGACGAAACCCAAGGTTTCACACTGATTACAAAAGACACATATTGAAAAGGGGAAGGGGAAGGGTTAAAGGGGAAAGGGGAAAGGGGAAAGGTATGGAAATAAAGATTTATTTAAATCACTCATCATGTTTTTCTTCTCCCTTTCCCCTTCCCCCTTCCCCTTTCCCCTTTTCCCCTCCTCTAGTCCCTATTTTCCACCTTTTCCGTTCCTGGAAGACTTTGGTGATGGTCAGTCTTTTGCTGAGTGATACCAATCATGCCTAAAAGAATAGCACTTACTACAGCTAAAGCTAGCAAAGGACGCTTGAGGACGATAAAATCTCGTATAATTCTAGCTAAAGGACTACTTTGACGACGTAGCGATGATGAGATTATCATCTGTCTCAAGATAAACGGATCGCGGACATAGTGACCGCTTTGAGAAACTACTAGGCGTTCCTGACAATACGGACAGGTAAATAAGCCAATGCACGTCTTAACTGGCTTTGGGGTTGCATTTTTCCGGCAAATTGGGCAAGTAACATAATGATTATCAAAGGTGTGTGTATTCATCTACCTTGTCCGCTTAGTCCACTCACTCGCTCTATAACAATAACTATATTCAATTCCCGAACACCCTCCTAAATTACTGAGTGTGGTTTGACATAAGTCATGAATCACACATCAAGTATTTTTCCGAAAAGCGGGATGCTTATCTTACTAAGCATGGCTGAAGTTACGAAGTTTTGAGCAGTTGTCGCTCAAAACTTCTGGCTGCAACACGAGTATAACTACATTTGGTGTAGTTGTGACTCCTAGTTGCTGGTATGCGTGGGTCTGCGTCTGTGAGCTTAGAGGTACTATATTTTCGCTCTTCTGAGAATAGAATCTGCGCTAAAAAAGCATTCCCTTAGCTCACCATTAACCATTAATTCTTTCGCATTCAACCATTATCCCTATAAAAGTATGAAGAAGTGGCAAGTTTTACGAAAGCTTTGTAAAACAAGCAAAAAAGCTAAATAATTAACACACAAACTCTTTACTTGTCTAGATGCTAAATTATGCTTCACAATGAGAATTAAGACATAAAAATTAAATTTTTTTCTTACATTTACCCCGCCCATCAATGACTCTCCTACCTCCTGTTGAACTTAGGAAGGTAACTGAACAACCTGCCTTTCCTACTTTTTCCGTGCTATTAACTCGCTTAGTTAATCGTTTTCAACCATCTCCAGAAATTGTTGTGCTTTTTTTAGCGGTGCTAATTGGTGGCGGCACGGGTATGGGTGTCGTCACGTTTCACTATTTGATTGAGCTAATTCACCGCTTGATGCTAGAAAATTTCATGGGCGCGATCGCTCCTTGGGGTTCTTGGACTTTAGCCTGTGTGCCGATTCTTGGCGGCTTAATTGTCGGCTTGATGCGCTGGCGCACTCAAGATTTTGGACCTGGGCTTTCAACTCTCATCGCCTCCCAAGGAACAGAAATCACGCGACAATTACGACCAGTAACCAAGATGTTAGCAGCTTCTGTTTCTTTAGGAAGTGGTGCTTCCCTCGGACCGGAAGGACCGAGTGTGGAAGTTGGCGCAAATTTGGGTATGTTAATGTCTCAAGTAATGCAAGTATCTCAAGAGCGACAGCGCTTACTTTTGGGTGCTGGGGCTGCGGCTGGCTTTGCTGCCGGCTTCAATGCGCCGATCGCTGGTGTATTTTTTGCTTTAGAGGTGGTATTAGGTGCGACATCTTTCGCTAGTTCTGCCGTCAGTGTGGTGCTGTTAGCAGCGGTGGTATCGGGGTTGGTTGCTCAAATCGGTTTGGGAACACAACCCGCTTTTGATTTACCTGTTTATCAAGTCATCAGTCCGCTGGAATTACCACTTTATCTTGGCTTGGGTTTGGGAGCAAGTTTAATTTCTTTGACTTATACCCAGTCAATTCGTTTGGCAAAAGCCTGTTTTGCGGGGAAAGTCACCGGTTTTGAATTTTTGGGACGAATTCCTCAGCCAATTCATCCAATTATCGGCGGTGCAATAGTAGGTGCTGTAGCTTTAAAATTGCCGCAAATTTTGGGTATCGGTTATGGAACTGTGGAAGCGATGCTTCAAGATGTGAAGTTTTCGCTTCCACTTTTGGTTGTACTGCTAATAGTCAAGCTGCTAATGACAGCAATTAGTGCTGGTAGTGGTTTTGTTGGTGGTGTGTTTGCACCAGCAATGTTTTTAGGTGCTTCTTTTGGAAGCGCTTACGCCAAAATTTTGGCTTTGCTAATTCCGGGAATCGCCGCACAAATGGCTGCTCCCCCAGCTTACGCGATGGTGGGAATGGCGGCGGTTTTGGCGGCATCGGTCAGGGCGCCGTTAACATCAATTTTATTATTGTTTGAACTAACGCGGGACTATCGGATTGTTTTACCGTTGATGGCAGCGGTGGGTTTAAGTTTTTGGCTGGTGGAGCGGATGAAGCCGACTTTTAACTCTAACTCAAAATTACAGCAAATCGGTCTGGCGGAATTAAAAGATGAAAAAGTAGAAATTCTCTCTTCCATTTTGGTAGAAGATGCTATGCTTTCATGTCCAAAAAAGCTGCCGGCAACCATGAAGGTGTTAGAGGCAGCTTTGGAAATGACGCGCGATCGCCAATCTTGTGCTTTAGTAATTGATGAGGCAGAGCGATTAGTGGGTATCCTTTCCTTAGAAGATATTAATCGCACGCTTTCTGTTTGGGAATATCCAAATTTCCAAACAGAAATGCAGGGGCAAATATCCAATCAAAGCCTCATGGAAATTTGTAGTACAGAAATTGTTTATGCTTACTGGGATGAACCCTTATCTGAGGCTTTAGATCGCATGTCTATTCGAGGTTTGCAACAGCTACCCGTGGTAGCACGAGACAACCACGAGCGCATTTTAGGTTTACTACAAAAAGAGCAAATTGCTTTTACCTGCAATTTAGCAGTAACACGCAAAGCAATTCACCACTATTTACCAGTAATCCAAAAAACTGGTATAGCTATTCGTCAGTAGTCAACAGTCAGTAGTCAAGAGTCAAAAGTCAACAGTCAAAAAATATTAACTATAGACTATAGACTATGGACTCTTGATGACTATTGACTCTTGACTAGTTATTAAGCTGTAGCTTCTTCGAGTACCTCAGCACCTTCTTTGTCCTCTGCGTCTACTTGTCGCAGACGAATGTGCTTTTTGCCTAAAGTAATTAGAAACTCATCTCCGGCTTTCAGACCCATCTGTTTTGTGTACGCCGATCCTATCAGCAAGTTACCATTAGACTGCACGCTAATTCTATAACTAGCACTACGTCCACCACGCCCATTGGCACTGGGAGCGCTGTCCAACTGAATGCCTTCAGCATCAATTAGGGCATTTAAGAACTTCATCATGTTGACGCGCTCTATACCGTTTTTTGTAATGGTATAGTAGCCACACTTCTTAGCTTTGTCTTCCTTGCTAACGTTTTCTAGCTCTTTGACTTTATGGAGCAGTTCTTCACCGAGTAGGGGTTCAATTTTTTTCTGTTTAGCCATCAACTTAGATCGAAAATGAATGGTTGAATTTTTTGAATCGATTTTATTTTAGCTGACAAATAGCTCGTACGCTCAAAATCATGAGTGAGAATTATTTAATTTTTATCTCAGCCTAGCCAAGTATATTACACGAACTGACAGAATTTTTACGATTTATCCAATATTTTCAAGGCAATATATCTTAAAGAAAATTGTTATGGATGTATCTATAGTTTGTGAAACACTGCTACACTATATTTGTTGAAGTTTCGTTGCCTCATCGCCATTGGCAAGTTGTTCAGCTCCCAAAACGCGATAATTGAGACGCAGAATGATAAGGAAAACCGATCGGCGTGTCAATAGCTAGCTTTTGGTGGTTAGTGGTTTGTGGTTAGTGGCTGTAATCTAACTTAAATAACCAACAACTTATAAGCTGATAAAGGCGTTGCTGAATGAAACTAACGACCAAAGGACACTATAGTGTAAAAGCATTGCTAGATTTGAGCTTACAGACAGGATATAGTCCTGTATCTGTCAGAGCGATCGCTAAACGGCAAGATATCCCCGCTCCTTATTTAGAAAAATTACTCATAGAAATGCGTCGTGCAGGCTTGGTAAAATCAATTCGCGGCAGCGTTGGTGGATATCAATTAGCGCGATCGCCAGAACTAATCTCTGTAGGACAAATTTTAGAAGCTGTCGGTGAAAACATTACCCAATTACCTCATTCTGACATCACAACAACACAAGCGGAAGATTGGGTAACATATACTTTATGGCACAGATTACAACAAAAACTTAAACAAGCTTTATATAGTATTACCCTAGCAGACCTCTATTATGATGCTCGTAGTTGGCAAGCAGCTCAAGGTGAAGAAGCTAGTTTTATTGTTTAGTCCATAGTCTATAGTCTATAGTCAATAGTCAAAAATTCTTAACTGTTGACTTTTGACTGTTGACCTTTGACTGTTGACTTTTAACCAATGACACCATTTATTATTTTAATCATTGCCGCCACTTTAGATTACTTAATCGGCGATCCTTGGGGTTTTCCTCATCCAGTGCAAGTTATGGGATGGGTAATTTCTCGTTTGAGCAAATTGGCATTTCAATTTTGTCACAATTCCATAACACAGCGAATAGCGGGAATTTTACTAGGCACAATTCTCATAATAGGTAGCGGCATTGTTTGCGCTTTCATAATTCAAACTGCGAGATGGCTGCATCCGCTATTGGGAATAATATTAGAAAGTATTCTTCTTGCCAGCTGTTTTGCTTTGAGAAGTTTAAAAACAGCCGCACAAGCAGTTTTACTACCTTTAGGTGCAGGAAAAATCGAAGATGCTCGGTCTATTTTGAGTAATTATGTAGGACGAGATACAGAAAACCTTACCGAAGCAGAAATTTTGCGAGCTGTTTTGGAAACAGTTACGGAAAATGCTACCGATGGGGTTATGGCTCCTCTTTTTTATGCAATTGTGGGAGCATTTTTGCCATTTGTGGGGGCAGCACCCCTAGCTCTAGCATACAAAGCTAGCAGTACACTTGATTCAATGGTGGGCTACCGCTCTTGTCCCTATACTTATTTAGGTTGGTTCAGTGCGCGGTTGGAAGATTGTTTAACTTGGCTTCCTTGTCGATTAACAGTGATAACGTTAGCGCTTTTATCAGGTAAACCATTGCATGTTTGGCGAATTTGTCAGCGAGATGCCATTAAAGACGCCAGTCCTAACTCGGGTTGGAGTGAATGCTGTTATGCTGCTATTTTGGGTGTGCAGATGGGAGGTACAAACTGGTATCGCGGTATAGCTTCACATAAACCACTGCTCGGAGATGCAATTTATGCGATCGCACCAACTCATATCCAAAAAGCTTTGCAATTAACTCGATATTGCTTTTTACTCTGGTTATTTTCAACTACACCCCTATTCTTTTTGCTCCTAAAAAGGTAATGATCTAGATAGTCGAACTGCCTACACAGCACAAGATAAAAATAACTCTCCCCCCTCTCTATAAAACACAGTATAATCAACAACCCAGGGTATTGTTTATGATTATGTCTGCCAAAGTAGTTGAAATTCTCTCAGCAGAAGAAATACGTCGTACTGTAACCCGTCTTGCATCTCAAATCGTCGAAAGGACGCGTGATTTATCCGACTTAGTATTATTGGGTATTTATTCTAGAGGTGCATTGTTAGCCGAATTGCTAGCACGTCAGATTGAGATACTGGAAAACGTAACCGTGTCAGTAGGAGCATTAGATATTACATTATATCGGGATGACCTTGACCAAATTGGCTTGCGAACTCCGGCAAAAAGTGATATTTCTATTGATCTTACAGGAAAAACCGTTGTCCTTGTCGATGATGTAATCTTTAAAGGAAGGACAATTCGTGCTGCTTTGAATGCAATACAAGAGTATGGCAGACCAGAAGTAATTCGTTTAGCTGTGCTGGTAGACAGAGGTCATCGTGAGTTACCGATTCATCCTGATTTTATCGGTAAGCAACTACCCACTGCTAAGGAAGAGGTTGTCAAAGTTTACTTGCAAGATTGGGATGGACGAGATGCGGTGGAGTTAATTGGGGATTAGTAATGGGGAGTGGTAAAAATTAATTATGCGTTGCCCGAAACCCTTGATTAGACGTAGCACTGCTACGTCTCTACATCTTTTTTGGAGATGTCCATTAGGCATTGGGAAAAAAGAATAATTTGCCTTTAACTATTTTTAAAATTATTAATTGTTTCCAGTAATTGCTTTGCGGTGTAAGGTTTGGATAAAAAAGCTTTGATTCCTAGCTCGTATGCTGCATTCATTTTATCGCTAGTAGCAAGTCCGCTGATGACAATAATTTTGACCTTAGGGTTAATTTTGTGCAAGGTGCGAATAGTTGTGATGCCATCCATTGAGGGCATTAGCATATCTGTTAAGACTATAGATATTTTATCGCGATACTCTGCATAAAGAGCGATCGCTTCTATGCCATCACAAGCGGTTATCGCTTTGTAGTTATAAGCTTCTAGAGATGTTTTGGTAATTTCTCGAATCGAAGGTTCATCATCGATGATCAAAACCAGTTCTCCGCTACCATGTGGCAATTCTAGCTCTTTTTCTTCGCGGGTTTCTGTTGTTTCCTGGGCAGGTAAATATACTTCAAATTTGCTGCCTTTCCCTACCTCGCTGTATACATTGATGAAACCACCGTGACTTTTGACAATACCAAGTACAGTGGAAAGTCCTAAACCTGTGCCTTTACCGAGTTCTTTAGTGGTAAAAAATGGTTCAAAAATCCGGTCTAATACTTCATTTGTAATGCCAATTCCTGTATCAGCGACTACAACGACGATATAGGAACCAATTTTCGCATCAATATGCATTTTAGCATAGTGTTCATCTACGATAAAATTTTGGGCAGAGATTGTCAAAATTCCGCCATTTGGCATAGCATCACGAGCATTGACACACAAATTCATTAGTACCTGATGCAACTGGGTAGCATCTCCAGAAACAGTCCAAAGATTTCGTGAGGTTTCGCAGTCAACTTCTATTGATTTAGGAAATGTTTCTTTAATAACTTGGCGGATTTCTAATATTAAGTGCTTTAATTGTAAGATTGTGCGATCGCCTTCAACCCCGCGAGTAAAAGATAATACTTGCTTGACTAAATTCGCTCCACGTTTAGCGTTGGTTACTAATATCGGCAACAGTCGCTTACTCCGAGGATCATCCAGCTGTGTCTCTAGAAGCTGTGCGGTCATTAAAATCGGCGCGAGGATGTTGTTTAGGTCGTGGGCAATACCGCTAGCTAAAGTGCCAATGCTTTCTAATCTTTGGGCGCGTAAAAATTGCGCTTCCAGTTGTTTTTTCTGCGTTATATCAGTGTTAACAACTAGAATAGATTGTGGCTTGTGATCAAATGCTACTAATGTCCAGCGACTTTCGACGATGATTTCTTTGTCGTATTTGGTTGTTTGATATAGCTCTCCTTCCCAAGAGCCATTTTTCATCAAAATATTCAGGGCTTCTTGCAGTTGCAGCGCATGTTTGGTTTGCCAAATATCTTGTATTTTTTTGCCGATCGCTTCTTCTTTCCTACAACCATATAAGCGTTCGGCTGCTTTGTTCCAAAATAAAATTTTATTCTCCAAATCGCGCACGAAAATCGCATCGGTAGCGACATCAAGTAAAGCAGCTTGTTCGCGAATTTTCTGTTCTGTTTGTTTGCGCTCAATCGCGTAGCGAATCGAACGCTCTAACAAAGGTGCTGACAGCTGACTTTTTTCTAAATAATCTGCGGCACCGGCTTTCATTCCCTCAATATCTATTGCTCGATCTCCTTTCCCGGTGAGTAAAATAATTGGAGCGGTGCAACTATTGCCGATCGCTTCCTTCAACAACTCTAATCCATTTCCCTCACCCAAACGATAATCAACCAGATAGATATCGTGACGATTTTGAGCGATCGCCTCTTTACCTTTTGTATAACTACTTACCCATTCCAGTTCGCTACCAGGTATCTGAAATTCATTAAACCAATCACGAGTCAAAATATAATCATCCTCGTCATCGTCAACTAGAAGAACTTTGATTGGACTGTTGTTCATTTTTTCCTCCAACTACTTCTAGTGGTAATTCGACAATTTCAAACCAGTATTTGCCTATCGTCTTCATTACCTCAACTAATGAGGAGAAAGTTACAGGCTTAATGATAAAAGAGTTTGCACCCAAATCGTAAGTACGGTAAATATCTTCTTCTGCTCTGGAGGTAGTCAGCACAACAATCGGGATTTTTCTCAGATTAGCATCAGCCTTAATTTCTCTGAGTGCTTCCCTACCGTCTTTTTTCGGCATGTTTAAATCTAGCAAAATCAGACCCGGACGCGGTGAAACCTTATCATTAGTATACTGACCACGGTGGTACAGATAATCCATCAGCTCTTCACCATCACGTACAATGTGTAGCTCATTTGACAATCGGCTTTCTGCCAATGCTTCACGAGCTAACAAACAGTCGTCTTCATCATCATCTGCCATTAAAATTGTCACGGTTATTTGCCGACCTTTCACTATGAATTTTCTCCTTAGGGCTGGTGATTGTGTCTAATTAGTATTAAATCGCAACAAATTATGAACTAATGTTGTAAGACTAAATATCATCTCTATGGGGCTATGATAAACCCTGGCGAGCAACAAAAAATGGGCAAAGGCAATTACATCGGTAGAGTGACGATAAATTTTGCTCCTGCTCCTGGTTGACTAATAGCAGTGATACTTCCATTATGACGTTCGGCAATTTTGCGGCAGATAGCTAAACCGATGCCGGTGCCATCATATTCGCTACGTCCGTGGAGACGTTGAAAAACGTTAAAGATGCGACTGAGATATTTTTCCTCAAATCCAATACCTCGATCTTCGATCATGAGATGACAAAGTTCTGAACCGTTAATCGCTCTAGTAACTTCACTGTAGATTTTGACATAAGGCGGTTCTTGTGGGTGGTGAAATTTGATGGCGTTGCCGAGTAAGTTTTGTAACAATTGGCGCATCTGGAATGGATCACCGATAATGGTGGCTAACTCACCTACTTCCACACATGCACCGGATTGTTGGATAGTCACTTCTAAATCAGACAAGACCTCTTGTGTTATTTGTGCTAAATCTACAGATATAAAAGGTTGTGTTCTGGTGGTAACTCGTGAAAGTGTCAGCAAGTCTTCGATCAAAGTTTGCATTCGTTGAGCCGCGTTTTGCATCCGTTTGAGATAATCGCTTCCTTGTTCAGTGAATGCATCCCCGCAAGTAGCTTTTAAGCGATCGCCAAATGTTTTGATTTTCCGCAGTGGTTCTTGTAAATCGTGGGAAGCGATAAAAGCAAATTGTTGCAGTTCATCATTAGAACGGGCTAATTCTTCGCGTTGACGAGTTTCTTGTTCTAAAAGTTGTGCTTGGGAGACAGCAATACCGATTTGGTCTGCTAGTTGTCGCAAAAGTTCTGTTTCCCAGTTAGTCCAATTACGGGGATGAGCGCACTGATGAGCAACTAGCAGTCCCCAAAGTTGATTTTTAAAGAGAATCGGCACAACTAAATTAGCTTTAACACCAAACGATTGCAGCATTTTATAGTAGCAAGGATCGATGTTAGTGTTGTCTACGTCGTGAATAGAACCAATTCTGCCGTGGCGGTATTTTTCGATGTAATGTTCATTAAAGCAAGGGTCAATAATATTTTGTGCTTGAAGCACGGGGAAACCGGGAACTACAGCTTCTTTCACTATCGTTCCCGAACCATCCGACCACAACCGAAAGATAAGTACACGGTCAGCCTGTAGCAGTTTTAGCACTTCGGTGACGCTGGTGTGGAGAATTTCCTCAATATCTAAAGACTCGCGAATTTTGACGGTGACATCGCTGAACAATTGCGATCGCATGTTTTGTTTGAGTAATTCTTCTTCAACTCGCTTGCGATCGCTCATATCCATCATCACACCAATCATCCGCACAGCAATGCCAGTATTGTCATAAACGACATAACCGCGATCTAAAATGTCAGCATAAGATTTATCACCACGCAGAAAGCGGTATTCATTTGACCAGAATTGCTGACCACTAGCGATCGCCCCATTCATATTAGAAACAACCCTAATTTTATCTTCTGGGTGTAAGCGATCGTGCCACCACTTGGTATCTAAACTAATGTTTTCTGTCGAATAACCAAGTGTCTGCACATTTTGATTCCACCACGCCTGATTTGTCAATAAATCCCAGTCCCGGACAACATCATTAGTCGCACGGACAACTATCTGGAAACGCTCTTCACTCTGGTGCAACTGTTCTTCTGATAGTTTTCGCTCAGTAATATCCGTATAAGAACCAACCATTCTGATTACATTACCATCTTCATCCCAGTGTGCCTGACCGCGAGCTAAAATCCATTTATAAGTATTATCTTTACACCGCACTCGATGCTCACTGATGTAAAAGGGGGTTCTTTTGGCAAAGTGGTTTTGAATAACTTGTCTCACCCGAACTATATCATCAGGATGTATTCGTGTTAAGCATTCATCTAAATGGTTGGAAATCTCTTGCTCTTCATAACCGAGCATTTCTTTCCAGCGAGTTGAGAAAAAAACTTCCGACGTTTTAACGTTCCAATCCCAGATACCATCATTAGTACCCTGCACAGCTAACTGCCAGCGCTGCTCACTTTCCCTCAGAGCATCTTCCATCTTTTGACGGTCATTGGCTGTAGCCAGAATATTGGCTACAGCTTGAAGAAAATAAATTTCGTCTTGGCTGAAGTTGCGTGCTTGTGTTGTGTGTGCGCTTAAAATGCCAAAAGGACGCTCTAAGCCGTGAATAATAACCGACATTCCGCTAACCACCTGATGGTCATGCAGTAGTTGCGGTCCTGTGAACCTAGTTTCTGTACGCAAATCATTGACAATAACTGGCTTGTTGGTAAACAAAGTGTAGCCAGCTTGACTATTTATGTCGGCGCCGACGGTTGCCTTTCCTACTAGCCCTGGTTGCCAGCCTACACCCGCGCGTAACAATAATACCTCACCGTTTGGCAGTAGTTCCAAAACTTTGCAATACTCAACTTTCAGCGATTGGGCAATCAGTGTCACCGCTGAATTCATTAATGTAGTTAAATCTGTACCAGCTAAAGCGCTTTGGCTAAGTTCTGCCACCAACGCTTGCCGTGAAGCGTAAAGTTCCAGCCTTTCTTCCGTTTGCTTGCGCTTGGTTATGTCAATTGTCACCCCAGACATTCGCTGTGCCATCCCGGAGGAGTCGCGAAAAACAACTCCTTTACTTGCTGCCCAACCCAGGCTACCATCGTGGGCAACAAAGCGATATTCTATATCGTATTCTGCCTCTTTTTGAATCGCCTCGATTACCGAGCGGCTGATATAATTACGATCTTCGGGATGTACACACTCAATAAAAGCTGCATAAGTAGTCTCAAAACTACCTGGTTCCAAGCCAAAAAGCACTTCTAAGTTATCCGACCAAGTTATTTGATTGGTGACGACATCCCAATCCCAAGTAGCCATGCGAGCTGCATCTAATGCCATCCGCAATTGCCCTTCTCGCAGTTGCGCTTGCTCTGTTTGCTGTCGTAATGCCTTCACATCAAGGTTAGCTTTGATTAAACGACTGACTCGTTGACGCAGTACTTCCCATTGAATCGGTTTGGTAATGTAATCAGTGGCACCCACTGCAAAAGCTTGCTCTACAGATGTTTGATCGTCAAGAGCGGTAATCATTAAAATGGGTGTGTTCGCACCACCAGGAAGTTTTTGTAATTCGGTGCAGCAGGTAAATCCATCCATCACGGGCATGATAGTATCAATCAGCACTATTTCTGGCTGTAGACGAGTATAAGCAGCTAGCGCTTCGGAACCATTACTCGCTTCTGCTACCTGATATCCTGCTTGTTGCATGAAGTCACACAACTGCATTCTTATTAAATCGTCGTCGTCTACAACCAGAATTAGGTTTGGCATGAGTCATTAGTCAAGGGTCAATGGTCAAGGGTCAATGGTCAATGGTCAAGGGTCAAGAGGGAATATAACTTACGGAACTGTCGCACGAAAAACATAAATATAATAAGTTCGTGTAAGCGCTAAAGCGCTTATTTTAGGCACTGAAGTGCCTACTACTAAGAGTCAAAGGATAAAAACACGAAGTCTCAGGTTCTGAACACGAAGTTTCGAGTTCTGAACACGAAGTCTCAGGTTCTGAACACGAAGTCTCAGGTTCTGAACACGAAGTCTCAGGTTCTGAACACGAAGTCTCAGGTTCTGAACACGAAGTCTCAGGTTCTGAACACGAAGTCTCAGGTTCTGAACACGAAGTTTCGAGTTCTGAACACGAAGTTTCGAGTTCTGAACACGAAGTTTCGAGTTCTGAGGCTCAAAACCCTAACATTAGTATGACTTACTTACAAATAATCGAATAACGAACCGCACCAGATCACATAAGCGTGAAAATGAATGTAGAGACGTAGCACTGCTACGTCTAATCAAGGGTTCTAGGTAACGTATAATTAAATTCGGTCGATGTCTAAGAGGGTGTTTATTGATTCAGGACTCTGTGTAAACTTTGTGATAATTCTTGTGTCGTATAGGGTTTTGGCAAAAAGGCTGCGTGTTGAGATATTTTATTTAATAAGACTTGCTCGGTTGTTGGCAATCCACTGACTGCGATAATAGGCAGTAAGGGATTCATTTTTTTCAAAGTGTTAATGGTGGTGGCTCCATCCATGTTGGGCATCATCATATCAATAATTGCGGCTTTAATTTCGTTTTTATACTGAGCATACAGTGCGATCGCCTCAATGCCATCACTTGCTGTAATTGTTTTGTAGTTATATTTTTCTAAAGAGGTTGTGGTAATGTCGCGAATAGACGCTTCGTCATCGACAATCAAAATCAATTCTTCATGTCCGCTGAGTGTTTCTTGATTTTCTTCTTGCCGCATTGCATCTGGATTCATCGCTGGCAAATAAACTTGAAATTTTGTACCAATAGCGATCGCACTTGACACGGTGATAAAGCCTCCGTGACCTTTAACAATACCCATTACTGTTGAAAGTCCTAAACCTGTACCTTTCCCAAACTCTTTTGTGGTGAAAAATGGCTCAAAAATTCTCTCTAATGTTTCTTGAGAAATGCCAATTCCTGTATCTGCAACGCTCAAGAGTATGTAAGAACCAACTTTGGCATCAAGATGCATTCTGGCAAAGTTTTCATCAATGAAGATATTCTTAGCAGAAATGTTTAATCTGCCACCATTAGGCATAGCATCACGAGCATTGACACACAAATTCATCAATACCTGATGTATTTGGGTGCTATCGCCACGAATTTGCCATAATTCTGGTTCAATTTCTTTCTCAAGTCTAATTGATTTAGGAAATGTTTGCTCCATAATTTGCTTCATTTCTAAAATCTGATGTTTTAGCTGAAGCGTAGTGCGATCGCCTTCAATTCCCCGCGCAAAAGAAAGCACTTGTTTAACTAAAGTTGCACCGCGTTTGGCGTTGTTTTCTACTATTGATAGTACCTTGAGACTGCGCTCATCCGAAAGTTTTGCCTTTAACAGTGGCACTGACATTAAAATCGGTGACAGCATATTATTTAAATCATGAGCAATCCCACTAGCAAGTGTGCCGATACTCTCCATCCGCTGGGCGCGTAAAAATTGCGTCTCTAGTTGTTTTTTCTGTGTTATGTCAGTATCTACAACCAAAATGGATTTAGCTTTTTGATGCTCATCGCGAACTAAAGTCCAACGACTTTCAACGATGATTTTTTTCCCCGATTTAGTCTGCTTTTCTAACTCTCCCTGCCAATTTCCATCTTTCAAAACAGTCTGATAAATTTCTTGCTGCGGCAACCTTTCATGATCTAATTCATTAATATTCTTGCACATAGCTTCTTCAGCTTTCCAACCATAAAGCTTTTCGGCGCTTTTATTCCATAATAAAATTTTGTTGGATAAATCTCGCAGAACAATTGCATCTGTAGAAATATCAAGTAATGCTGCTTGTTCGCGGATTTGCTGTTCTGCTTGTTTGCGTTTGGTAATGTCTTGGAAATAAACATATAATCCTTCTTTTGATGGATATACATGTACTGCGAACCATGTATCAAGTGGCGGGTAGAATTCTTCAAATTGGATGCTAATTTGCTGAGTTACTGCATTGTGATATTCTCGGTAAAATGTAGAATCCACAGCTTGGGGAAACTCATCCCAAAGATTTTTACCAAGTAGTTCTTCTTTGTTTCTTTGTAATAGTGGCTCGGCTTGTTTATTAATATAGATGAAGCGCCATTCATTATCTAAAGCAAAAAAGCCATCGGCGATACTTTCAAAAATATTTGTAATTCTATTTTGCGTTGCTTGTTCCTGTGCCAATATTTGTAAACGTTCTTTTTCAGCTTCCTTGCGTTCTGTGATATCCTCAACTACATAAGCAAATCTCTGAGGGTTATGGCAACATGCAGCAATTGAGGAGACAGTAGCTCTGAGCCATTTTTTAGTGTCTCCAGTTTCGTGAAGATATTCAAAGCTGACGGGCGATCGCGTTTTTTCTGCTTGATGGTAGTGATTAATCCACTCACGTACATACTTGTGAGGTACACCTATATTGCTCGCAAAGCGGTTTTTCATCGCTTCGGGAGTAGCTCCAAAAAATTTGGCGCTAGCAGCATTGTCAGAAATATGCCGGATGTCATCATACCTTAGCTCCACAGTTCCCATCATCATCGGTGCGCTGTCAAAAAAGCTACGGAGTGTACATTCACTTTGATGTAGTGCTTCTTTTGCTTGGTTGTAGTCAGTTTTAATGCTTGCTAATTCAGTTAAATTCCGCCGGATTTCTAATTGTCTAATTATCAGACGGCTAATAGCTTTGAGTGCTTCTAACTGTTCGTCATTAATTTGGCGTGGTTTTTGATCAACTACACACACAGTCCCGATCGTATCTCCGCTTGGTGTGATCAAGGGTACACCAGCGTAAAATCTTACATAAGGTTCAGAGGTAACTACAGAAGCTGAAGCATATCGTTCATCAGCCAAGGTGTCCGGAATAATTAAAGCATCGTCTTTTTCGATGCAAAACGGACAAAACCCAATATCTCTAGGCATTTGCTGTACATCCAGCCCGATTTTGGCTTTGAACCAGTGACGTTGACTATCTATAAGATTAATTACGGCGATCGGTGTGCCACAAATTTGCGCGGCTAAAAATGCCAGATCATCAAATACCTGTTCTGGTGGAGTGTCGAGAATTTGATACTGACGCAAAGCCTCAAGTCTTTTTGCTTCGTTTTTAACTGTTAAAGTATTCATCAAATTTTCCTAACAATTGCTCAATTACAACTTGCCCTTGTCTTATTTCTGGTTGCTGCTCGCTTCAACAACCAGGGAAGCTGTAAGGATGATGGCTTGAGAATGCTGCATACCTAAATCTTTACAACAGCCATACACAGTAAGCCAAAAACTTGCCTTGCCCTTGATTTGCCCAGATGCACTAGTAGAGCGATCGCTTTATTTGAAAGCTTTAAACAAGTCACTATCCGGATATCTAAAAAAATCAGCAGGTAAGATCATCACTGTCCCTATAGTAATATCTCTTTAGGAGGATGACAGTTTTATTTATAAATTCAGCAAATACACTTAATAAATACATTAACTACGTATTTATTGGCATTTTTTTTGAGGAAAAGGCTGCTAAAACTAGACTTTTACGTTTAACTACTTAGTATTTATAGCGTAAATGAAGTAATAAGGGAAGGCAAGGAGACGAGGGAGAAATTCCTGTTTATCCCCCTGCTCCCTTGCCCTCTTGTTTGTTTAAATTAAGCAGCGTGCCAGCAAAGCTTAAACTGAAGAGTAGATACTGATGCCGAATAATATGAACTCAGTTAAGACGACAACTCCTGCCTCCGTGATTAAACCAAGTGTTAAAGATAGCTTTGGGATTACTTTTGCACCCTTGTCTGTTGAGGAAGCCTATGCTAAGGCAGACGATGAAGCCAATGGTGCGATCGTGCTGATGAGTGGAATGGTTCGCAATCAAACAGATGGTAAAGCTGTGATGTCACTGGAGTACCAAGCTTATGAACCGATGGCGCTACGGGTATTTTATCAAATTGCGGCTGATATTCGCTCCTCTTGGTCTGATGTGAGTCGAGTTGTGATTTATCATCGCGTTGGGCATTTAAAAATTGGCGAAATCAGCGTTTTAGTAGCGGTGGGTTGTCCTCATCGTCGTGAAGCGTTTGAAGCTTGCCGTTATGCTATTGATACCCTCAAACATACTGCACCGATATGGAAAAAAGAACATTGGCAAGACGGTTCCAGTAGCTGGGTAAGCATTGGTGCTTGTGAAGCTCAAAATTGTGAATAAAGGGACTGGGGAGTAGAGACGCTTGGAATCGAAAAGAATCTTCATATTTCTTAATCCTAATCCCCAGTCCCTAGTCCCAGCTTCATAATTTGTTTTAATTGTTTACATTTTTCTCAGTTGATATTGCAGTTTGTAAAAGTTTTTTGTATCCCAAAGGACTATTCCTTTAGACTGATCAACAATGGGAAAAAGTTGGGATATCCAAACATGCATTCAGTCAACTTGATTTGTCACGAATTTGTAGTTGCTGTTTCTTTTGTGGCTTGTATTGCTGGTTTATTGCTTCTGTGGGGGAGCAAGCAACAAAAAAATGAATGGGAAGAAACAGAACGAATTCTGTTAAGAATGAGCTTTACTTACTGGTTAGTTTACTGCGTAGCTTTTGGTATTGAGAAGGTAATTTTACCAGAATGGTCAGCAGTAGTGATGTCGTTGAGAATGACAACAGCATTGTCATATTTATTAACATTTTCTTGTATTCTTAGCCTGCCGCTACACAAATTTGCAGTGCATGAGGTTGAAGAATAGTTATTAGACATCTCCAGAAATTAATTATGCGTTGCACCAAACCCTTGTAGAGACGTAGCAGTGCTACGTCTCTACATATGACTCTGGAGATGTCTGTTATTTGTGAGTGGACAAATTCCTATTACTTTCTCATGGCTATAGCGATCGCATCTTCCAGTTTATCCTGATCCAAAATGGTTAGGATAAACACCTCTTGCACCGTTTTACCTTGACGTGCGATTACCTTAAAACCTCCGCGAATCGGTACAGACACGCGCAATTGCATGTGTGGGCAATGACCTCTCACACGTCCAATCACTCCCGGCGTGACAGTTTGCAGTCCCTCGTGGTGGCAGAGACGTTCTAAAATGGGGATAAGACCGGGAATGTGGGTTGAGTGATTCCAGACTAATCTGGCATCCTTAGGTTTGCCCATTGTGATTATGCTGCTTCTAAAGGAGCCATTGTTAAGCCAGCTCGACGCAACTGCTGATGATACAGTTCCGCTGTTTCTTGTGGACCAACCCAAACGATCGCTTGACCTTCATAATGTACCTGGTTAGTCAAATCCCAAGCGCGATCGGGTGTCATCCCTGGTATATACTTTACCAAACACTCAGCCACATGCTGAAATGTATTAAAATCATCATTCAAAACAATGACTTTAAAGTTGGGATAAAGCTTTTGAGTAATTTGACTAGACCGTTCAGGAGCTACAGTTGGTGCTGTCGCCATCCCGTAAACAGCTGCTGAAAGTCTGGTAATCATAGAAAATGATTTTACAATAGTACACTACAAATTACTAGTTTAGTTCATAGTCGGGCATTGGGCATTGGGCAATGGGCAATAGAAAGTCAAATCTTTTTTTCATGCCCAATGCCCAATGCCCTAATTATTTACTTCCAATCTTCCCAATTTTGATTGAAAATCGAGGTATCGGGGAAGGCAGTGGGATTGCCATTTGTCTGTAACAGACGTTTGACGGCTTCGAGTTGCGGTTCTGGTTGGGGTAAATTGTCTACTAGTTGGTAAGGTGCGATCGCATTTTTCAAAGCAAAGGCAGTAATAGTTCCCGCAGCTGCACCAGCTGACCACTCAAATGAGTGTACCCGATATGCGGCAGCAGCAATGTGGCTGGTAGCAATACTTTTGCCCCCAACTAGCAAATTGTCGATTTTCTGGGGAATCATCGCTCTCAAGGCAATTTGGAAGGGATAAGCTTGTCCGGCACCGCGTCTTTCACCTGGACGTTCTTTATTACCAGGTGTTTCGGGTGGACTGTTCACCATACAAGGATGGAAATCTATCGCGTAGTGACCGATACCCACAGCATCGGGGAAAATTGTTGAACGAGTCCGCCGCATAGCGCTTTGTGCCTGGGTTTGCCCGGAAAGTACGGAAGCAGCTTCTAAACCTGAAAGTGCTGCTCGTAACCGCCGATACTCTTTATCGCTTAGTGTTTTTGCGTAATACGGATCGCTGTAATCGCGGCGAGAAATATCGATTTCCCAAATTGTAAAGCCTGCGGGTTGTCCCCAACTAGGGCGCCCGATAATCCTTCTTCCTTCCCGCATGTACGGATATTTCGATAAACCATGCACTGTCCCCATCGGCGAATTTAGCCCAGAAAGAAAGCGATTATTGGGTTGTGGCTGTTTTATACCATCTCCCAATTGAGAATCTGTCGTCCCGGCTACCAACCAGTAATAATATCCAAAGGCATTTTCTTCAGCTTTGCGTAAAGCGTCTGTCCGCAATCCACCCATCCAACCTCCTGGCTGCAATTGCCCGCTAGCTTGCAATTGTTGACGGGAATAGATTAAATTATCTTGGGCAGTTCCTGGGCGATAATCGTTACCCCAAGTCCAGTTTTGCATGGAGATGTCCCCAGGTGCGGGATTTGTAAACTTGACACCGCCAAATTGTGCAGCTTCTCCCGGTTGGGGACTCCAGATGCGACGATAGGTGAAAACTAAGGGAAAGCTTGCTAAACGCTTTAATTCGTAACTGTAATATGGTGAATATTGCTGATAGAATGAAGGCATTGTTTGCGGTTGCGGGTCTTTGGTTGCCTCCATTGCAAAGGTGTAGGTAAAGCCTTGGGTACAATATTGGTCATTTGTGGCACTAGAGGAAGACGGTTCTAAGTAAGAGCGATCGTCAATGCCCAAACGGTAAGGAACGTCAGCAAGAGCGATAATTTCTCCGGTTTCGCTGGTGTCTACAACGTACCAGTTAGGTGCATTGCTACCAGGTTTACTTGTTTTCTTGGGGACGAAACGAATGATGTTTTTAGTAAATTTAGATGTATTTTCGTAACGATAAGCGTCTTCGATGCTTTGAGATAGAGTATAAGTGTTGAGCGGTGTAGAAGCAGTTGGTTTGTGTTCGATGGCGATGGCACTATTAATTATTTTGCGATCGCTACTAAGTTCCAAGTCCTTAATTACGGTGTTGGGAAAGAATTGTAACTTGCCTCTACCGCGTTTTTCCGCATCTTTGAGCAGAGCAGTGAGCAGATTGTGTCCATCCTGGGGAAGAAAGCAAGATTCGCTGACCCAGCAGTTACCAGGGTTCAGTTTACCATATTTCTTCTGAATGCGGCTTCGCAATTCTAGATAACCGCGAGAATAAAATTGTTTTGCACGTTGGGTTGCACGTTCATCTAACGCAGATGTCCCCTGAGAAGATATTTGTCCTCCCAACCAATCGGTAATTTCTGTCTGACAAACTGTGCGACCGGCAAGTAAAGCTTCATAAGCTGTCGCAACCCCAGAAAGTCCACCACCGACAACTAAGATGTCACAATTGATAGTTTTGTCTGGGTTTTTGGGTGGTGTAGCGATCGCATTATAAGGCGTGAGAAAGGTAGATATTAAGGCAAGGCTGATAAAACGTTTCATACTTTGGTAAATCTGTTCAACTCCTATGTCACCTTTTAGACCGTAGCACTTGTCAAATGTTCATCTCAACCTTTTTTAAGAAAAAAATTAGTTTGGTGAAGCAAAAAGCAGAAGTCCCAGACTGATGGCTGCATAAAGCACAAAATTGAAAATCAAAAAAAGGTAAAAGGGTTAGGGATTAGGGAGTAGGGCAAAGGAGAAAAGCATGACGAGTTCTTATCGTTCAGAAGATGTACAACAAATTCTCCAGCTTGCCATGACGCAAAAAGCGGAAGGTAGAGATTTTTCCCGTCAGGAATTGTTGGAAATGGCGGCAGATTTGGGGATATCTCAAGAAGCTCTCGCAGAGGCAGAAAAACAGTTAATACAGCAATCGGAAAAACAACGTGCAAAGCAGGTATTAAGTAATATGAGTAATAGTCGTCGCCGCAAATTTAAGACACATCTTTTTTTCTATCTCATCATTAACACTTTTTTAGTTGTCATTGATGTTATGACAGATGGTAAGTTAAATTGGGCTTATTGGTCTATCTTGGGCTGGGGTTTGGGACTAGCTTTTGATGCTTTTGATACTTTTCAAGGTTCAAACGACGAACGATAAAATAAGTAATACCGTTTGTCCGTTTAATTAACAGCAATAAAAACCTACCTATCGTCGTAGAGACGTTCCGCCGGAACGTCTTTACAATTGTAAGTAATAAACCTGTCATGATATAAGTGGGCGAAATTAAATGTAAAATGCTTTCCTGATTCGTAGTGAGCGGTTTACCGCTCGTCTAGTCGTGATTTTAACGCTTAGGCAAAATAATGGCGATTAATGTTTACCCGGATATATAACTAAATACTCCACTGGCATTAAGCAAGTGGAGTATTTTTATATATTTGAAATAGTCATGAGTTAGTTGCTAATAAATTGGCTCTAAGCACAATTTTTATTTGCTCAACTAGGCACTGGTACGTCCAGAAATTAATCCCCAAAGGAAAATAGCAATCATGGCACCAATAACAGCAACAATTAGACCAGGAATACTGAGACTAGCTGCAACAAGTTGTAGTTTTCCTGTCTCTACGATGGTAACTATGGTTCCCCCAACAAAAGCGCCGATTATACCTAAAATCATTGTTGTGAGGATGCCACCGCCTTGACGACCGGGGTAAATAGCTTTAGCGATCGCTCCAGCTACAAGACCGAGAATAATCCAAGCAATAATGTTCATTTTCTAGTCCATCAACAATCTTGCTATTACTTTATCAATTAGTTATGAAGTTATTCTTGTATCGTAATAGATAAATAATAAATGTTAATAAAACTAAAGTATTTTTATCTGTTGTAGATACTCAGATGGTATATTATCCACTAACCAAACATTATTGTTAAAACAGCAAAACTCGTAGTTTATAATCCCTTAAACAAATTTTTGCTCAAACTTATACATCAAATCTATCCTCCCTTTACGTAACATTGCGGGATCTAACCTTTCAGTTGTGTTGCAAGTCATCAAAATGACCAAACGCTGTTGCATTTGAATACCAGACTCATCAATTACACTTTGGTATAATGTGCCATCCAGCAAGCTGAGAATGTGTTCCGTTTTATTATTGTATTGCGCTACTTCGCTAGCACGGTCTTGTGCTAAATTATCAGCTTCGTTGATAATAATACAAATTCTTTCTAAGTATGTGGGTGGGACAAAGTTAGCGATCGCATCGTGATCTAAAATGAAAATCACATATCCTAAAGGCACAAGAATTTCTTTGGCTACAGCTTGCGTCCATACGGTTTTACCTGTACCCGGTTCACCATGTACTAAAACTGCTAGCTGCTTTTGATTGAGAACCGCTTGCTGTACTGAATCTGTAAAACTTTGGATATCGGAAGGAAAAGTCCGAATGGGAAATTGACTGTGAACCTTACCCACACGACTTTGATATCCACTCAACATCATTGCTAAGTCGAAAGTTGATTTGTTAATTAATGGCGTTAAATTTCTTGCCATTAAAGTATATTGTCGTCTTCCGCGATCGTAAGGGTCAATTTGCAACCAAACATCGTGCTTAGACCAGTAAGCATAAACTGTATTTATCACATCTAAGCGTTCCCAATTAACAAATCGTTCCACCGGAAAATAAAAATCTCTTTCTAAATAATATTGGGTAATAATATCTGGACGACCTAATAATTCTAAAACTCTTAATACAGTAATTTCTTGAAGTCTATTCAGAACGTAATCAATGGGGATACTGTTGCGGCTAACAAATTGAACGATGGGCGTTTCTGTACTTAAAACATCTTTATAGCGATGGTCTGGTGAGTTAGGTTCAGGTGTGATGTAATTCCAAAGTTTTTCTATTTCGTAGCGCGTATTATCAGAAACAACATTTAATATATTAGCCCACCAAGCATAATTAGTCCGTCCCAAATTATCAGCAATATTACTTGCTAAATTCAAACTTTTTTGAGTTAATTCCCCTGCATCAGTATACAATAAATGCCACATAAATCCCCAGTCAAACTCTCGGTTAAACGGTCGCCAACCGCTAGCCAATAAGCTTTGACGATTGTTATTTGTTGGAGCGCCTTCATTTTGTCTAAAATAATCAAAATCCATATTTTAATTTGTGTGGCGGTGGTTAAGTTGTTCTGTTGTAATCTAGGAGATGGGAAAAAACTTTTCTTGTAATATAACTTACATCTTGCACTATGAACGCCGACAGGTTAAAACCTCCGCACACTCCCATGACTTACTGTCGCAAAACCTGCCCACAGCATTCATGGAGGAGCCTGGGAAATTTACTTGTATCTGCGGATCACCTTAGCGAAGCATCTCGGAGTATCGCGCTTTCTGGCTTTTATCTAACGATTTATAAATGTATTATAGTTCCTAATTCAATAGTCAAATATAAGCAGACCCACTTATATCTTTCAAATTAGGCGTTTTAAACGGCAATACTTTACTTACCTCGCGGACACGAGTGATATTCAAGTTGATCCGTCTGGGATGTGCTACCACACAACCACTATTCCGTTCTACAATCGTCTTGAGTTGCCCGAAAGAGTTAGGAAGTACTTTTCTGCCGATGTTGAATCCGCCATTCACATCTGCATGAATCACCGCTCCATTAAGAGAACGGTATTTTTTCGTTTGATAACGCTTGCCAGAGAAACTAACTTTACTGGATTTCCCTGGTGTCCAAGTTGGGATCTCATCCCAATCTAGAAAGGAAGCCTTACTCGTGTAAGACTCTTCCCCCACCGTTACGGTTATCCCTATCTTCTCTAATTTATACGTCAACATTGAGATGAATTTAGCATGGGGAATTTGTACAAAGGATTGGTTATTCTTTTTCCCCAAACTAGACTCAGTTTTCCACTGAGGGTTTTTACCAATTGCAACTGACGTTACGCCAAGTTTAATGAACTCTTGGGCAATTGCCGCAGTCGCTTGATGCAAAAATGTATGAACAAAGTTATTTCGATTCCTGATGATATTTTGAATCTTGTGGGAAGTTCCAAAGCCAATCTGTGAACGAAGCCTCGCCACCTCTTTGTTCATCCATTGATTCTCGGACTTTAACGGTTTCCCATTAATTGCAATCGGTTGAATCGTTGGATTTGAAAAAACAATCGTAGCTAAGTTGTCAATCCCAATATCTATGGCTGCTGCTAACCCAATATCGTTAATGTGTGCAGTTAGGCTACACAAACCGCAAGCAGGCTTGCTGCCCTGATCGTAAACCACCTCAATTACATAGCATCCAGTCTTAGGCACTATCCGAACTTCAACCAGTGACTCAAGCTTTAGTCCGGGTTTGACAGGTAACTCAATGGGTGATTTGGATGGTAGGATAACACCATTTCTAAAGGCTTTTGCCCCAATAGCTTGAATATTGAACTTAATCAAATTACGTCCGTCTTGATCTAAGTACCCTGGAGTTTTCGGCTTACCTGTGAATTTGGAAGGATCAAGTTTCCATGCTGCCAATGCCTTAAAATATGATTGCCACGAGTCACTAATTTGTTTTAGAACGAGTTGACTGACTTTCGCGGGAAGCTGCTTGTAATGAATATCTGAATTAAACATCTTATCTAATTCAGCCTGACTCAATACACCGTATCCGTAAATAAAGCTCTGGCGATTCGTGTACTGTGCAGTGTTAAAAAGGTTTTTAGATGCAAAACACACCTCCTCGCAGTAATCCCACCACTGATGTCCTGGTTTAATTTGATGTTGCTCAACTTGATATGTCATTCCTTCAGCATACCACGATTGTATATACTTGACTATTCTTTTAATTATTCTTCATCAGTAGCTTGCAAGGTAGCGATGATTTTTTCCGTCTTACGTTTTCCGCGTCGTTGTCCGTAAAGACGGGCTGCAAAACTTGTAATTATCCCTACTAAGTCAGTCATCAAGTCGTCGCGTTTATCGTCAACTGCATTAACAATATCTAAAGTCACGCCACATCGAGACAGCAAAACATCAAGGTAATTACTTCCAAAGGGAGCAAAGTCGATCACGATGCTCAACAATCAGTATTTCGTAGTCATCCTTTTTTAAAAGCGCTTCTAATTTTTTTCGATTGTCGTTTAGTCCGCTCCCAGTCTCCTTCACGACGTGTTGGACTTTATAACCCCTGGCTATGGCGTAGGCAGTTAAACGCTGTGCTTGACGCTCTAGGTTCTCTTTGTTTTCAGCACTACTAACACGAGCAGAAATCGCAGCATTGCCTCTGATTGCCATATTAGAGTCTTGGACGTAATCGACTATCACGGTTCCAGACGGCAGCTTTTTAGTGGGATAAGGTATTTTCCCTGACTTAAAATGTCGCCACGCTGTTTGATAGGAAATTCCAAGATGTTGAGCATAGTCTGAGAGTTTCATACAGATTTCGACAAAATGACCATATCTGTATATATTAGACTATACTTTATTTAATTATTTCTAATACTTTTGTTTATCGGCATATTTATGCTACAACTGTACTACAAAAGTGTCAAGGGGTGAATGGTAATTTTTACAAGGTGGTATCTGATATCTTGCATCGTAGTATTTTTCACCACCTTTTTATGAAAAAAGCGAAGGTTTAAAACCTCGCCCGCAAGTGGGGCGAAAAAATCCTTCTATGACTCTTGTTGGTTGAAACCCCACCCCTTGTGGGTGGCTTTATTTAATTGCGAATTGCGAATTGGTTTCATCCCTCTTCTGGTTTATTCGATTAGTAATTTTAGATATAGCTAATTGTTTAATTGAGTTGGCTTTGGTAAGCGCACAGTAAATACACTTCCCTTATTTAGTTCAGAGAAAACCTCAATTGTTCCCCCATGTGTTTCGACAATCAGACGGGATAAATGCAGTCCCAAACCGCTACCGGCGCGTTTATTTCTACCTTGACGAAAGCGCTCGAAAATTCTTGGTTGATCTTCGGCAGCTATGCCATATCCGGTATCTTCTATCTCAATTGTTACCAAACTTTTCTTTTTATTCTGTGCGGATTCAAAAATGCGAGTTTCTATACCTCCTGTATCTGTAAACTTGATGGCATTACCGATTAAGTTGCTGAAAACGCGCCGTAATTCCAAGCGATCGCCTTTAATTACAGCAGCATTTTCACTTACTTTTTCTAAAGCGCTAGTATCTACTTTTAAAGTTAAACCTTTATCGTTAGCAATTGGATTTAATTCTTCAACTACTTCAATTAGCATTTCTAGTAAATTGCAAATTTCAGAATTCAAGGTCTTTTTACCAGCTTCAAACCGATAAACTTCTAGCAGATTGTTCACCATCTGCGTCAAATTTTGGTTGCTGCGAATCATCACAGCGATCGCTTGTTTCATTTCTGGCGAAATCTTGCAGAAAATCTCTTGCTGAAACAAACTCAACATCCGATCTGATGCTACTAACGGAGTTCGCAAATCATGAGTCATCCGCGATACAAAGTCTTCTCGCTGACGTGCCATTTTTTGTTGTTCGTCAAGACTGTGTTTCAGACGTAGAAGCGATCGCACTCTTGCTAGTAACTCATCTGTATCAAATGGTTTTCTAATAAAATCATCCGCTCCCGCATCCAAACCTTCAACAACGCTAGATTCAGTAAAAGCTGTAATTAGCAGAATCGGTATATAAGGCAATCGCGTGTTATTACGTATGCGTCGTGTGACTTCATATC
Source organism: Tolypothrix brevis GSE-NOS-MK-07-07A (assembly GCA_019358985.1). Taxonomy (GTDB): domain Bacteria; phylum Cyanobacteriota; class Cyanobacteriia; order Cyanobacteriales; family Nostocaceae; genus Hassallia; species Hassallia brevis. The sequence goes on from JAHHIJ010000013.1 coordinate 95,453, forward strand.
CATCTATCCCCGGCATCATCACATCAAGCAAAATCAAATCTGGTGGCGATTCTATAATTTGCTGCAAAGCAGTTATTCCATCTGCGACTAAATCTATCTCAAATCCTTCACTTTCTAAAATTGTCTCAACGAGGATGAGATTATCTGGAGTGTCATCAACAGCGAGAATACGATCAATTTTTAAACTTTCAACAGACATGACTTACCGACTTTTTTGAGAGGAATTTTAGAGTTTTTAGTTTTGGTATCTCAGCGATGTTTTGCTTTGCTGAGGATACTCAGAATTTTGATTATCTTGATTATTTAATCTAGGTTCTGTGGGATTTTCGTCTTTATTTAATAATGATATTTGACGTGGTATTTCAATGCGAAACATTGAACCATGACCCAACTTACTTTCAATAATAATTTTGCCGTCCATCATTTGCACCAGTGAATCTATAATTGCCAAACCCAAACCTGTACCGGGATATTTGCGGGTGGTGCTTTGATCGACTTGCTGAAATGCTTCAAAAATATGACTTAAATCTTCGGCAGCAATACCAATACCTGTATCACGAATAGCGATCGCTATTTGATTTTGTCCTATTTCTTTAATATCGATCCAAATACACCCATACTCTGTAAATTTAATCGCGTTTGAAAGCAAATTCGTCACAATTTGTCGCACACGCACTGAGTCATTAAACACCATCGGGTTTTGCAACTGATTTTGAACCAGCACCATCAGTTTTTTGGCTTCTGCTAGAGAACGCATTTCTGCGACTGTGGCATTAACTATCTTTGATAAATCAAAGATTCCTGGCTTTAATTCTAGATGTCCGGCTTCTAAATTAGAAAAATCGAGAACTTCGTTGAGCAGCACGAGTAAATTTTTGCCATTATTTAAAATTCGCTGCACCATATCTTTTTGCCCAAGCGTAAGTTCCCCAGACTTGGGACGCAGCAATAATTGCGAAAACCCAATGATAGCATTTAATGGTGTCCGCAACTCATGAGATATTCTGGCTAAAAACTGAGTTTTCAGCCGCGATGCTTCTAATAACTTCAGGTTTTGTAACTGAATTTGTTGGCGTTGTTTTTCCAGTTCATAATTTTTCCGAATCAGTTTCTCGTTAGTTTCTCGGATTTGTCTGTCTGCCAAGGCTATCTGTATTTCTGCGCGATAAACTCGGATGGCATTCCGCAGAACTTGCGCCAGAATTTCTGAGGATACTCTAGATTTAGACAGGTAATCAGTAGCACCAGCTTTCATCAATTCCACAGCGATTTGCTCATCTCCTTGACTGGTGAGAACTACTAAGGGAACTTTGATTTTTGCTTTTCGTATTCTTTGGATCAGCGTTAAACCGTCTTCGTCTGGTAGACGATAGTCGAGAAAAATGCAGTCATAGCTATTATTATTTAGGGCAGCCATCGCACTTTCACAGTCTTCGACTTCCGACAGTTCCATCCGCACACCGGCTTTTGTCAGAGCGCGACGCACAGCCATGCGATCCTCTGCGTCATCGTCTACTAGCAAAATTGAGAGGGTTTCTTCCATCGGCTTGAGTTATCGCTTTCAAATAAAGGTTTAGATGTAACATTTCTCTTTTCAAATCCACCAGGGTAATTTTATCTTTATATGTTATTTTCAATTTTTACGTTGGCAGAAACTGATAACTGTTAACTTTTAACCAGTTTCAACTCAAAAGTCTACCTAATGATTTGTTTTTTGATAGCGTTTCACCTCGTCATCCTCCATTAGTCGTATATTAATCGCGTTTTCTGGCATTTTCTTGGATATAAATTAGCAACACCAGAAATTATACTTTAGTATGTTTACTCTAAATCGCCTTGGAGGATAATACTTAATTATTCGCTGTTTAGTGCAGATAATACAACTATTAGCAATTATCCCATTCACAATGATTATCTCTAAGAAACTCTCCTGGAAACAGTGTATTATAAAATACAGCATCATCAAGCTAAACCCAATTCTAGATAAATAGGCGATCGCTTGTCTTCACCCATTAGTGAGACTTATATATAAACTTTTGTTGATCGAAACTTTCAGAGGAATGAGCGCAAAACTGTCATTCTGTTCCCGTAGTCTTCTGTGCAGGGTACGTAGGAAGCAATTTGTAAATATATCCACGGCTATGCTTATTATGGGTTGCCCGAAACCCTTGATGAGACTACCAAGTGCTACGTCTCTACGTCTTTTCTACTAGATTTTTGCTTTCATACCAGAATAAAAAGAAAAAGCAATTACTTCTATCGGTGGATGCATGTTGGTAAAAAAATCATCTATCTTAAGTTTTGAAATTAAGATAAATTGATCGCGAAAGGTCGTAACTTAATATATATAATCAGGAGAAAGTGGATATAACTATGAGCGAAATTAAAATAGTTCTCATTGAAGACCATGATTTAACAAGAATGGGACTACGGGCAGCATTACAGTCTCATAGCGAACTTGAAGTGATTGGTGAAGCGGCAAATGCTACCCAAGGACTAAAACTTTTGCAAACCACTAAGCCGGATGTGGCAGTTGTGGATATTGGTTTGCCGGACATGGATGGAATTGAACTCACCAAAAAGTTTAGAAGTTTCCAAGAAGAGACAGGAGACCACGGAACGAAGATCCTCATCCTGACAATGGAACATTCAGAGGACGCGGTGCTTGCTGCTTTTGCGGCGGGTGCAGACTCATATTATATGAAGGATACCAGCATTGATAGATTAATGGAAGCGATCCAAGCGACTTACGAAGGTAACTCGTGGATCGATCCAGCGATCGCTAACGTTGTATTGCGGCAAATGCGTCAAGGTTTGCCAGAAGATAACCCACAGTCAAGTCAGCCAAAGACCGTCAAAATTGAAGCGCTAGAGACTGAATACGAGCAAGTTTTACAAACCTACCCCCTGACTCAACGAGAATTAGAAATCCTAGAGTTGATTGTTGGTGGTTGTAGCAATGGGCAGATTGCTGAAAAACTCTATATTACAGTTGGGACAGTTAAAACCCACGTTCGCAATATCTTAAACAAACTCTGCGCTGATGACCGTACTCAAGCAGCAGTTCGCGCTTTGCGTTCCGGTTTAGTCGCATAGGGAGCATGTGATATCAATCAGGCATAATCACACATCTTGTAGAGACGTTCCGATGGAACGTCTTTGCTCTTTACCCCAACCGATTTTGCTCTTTACCCCAACCGATTCTGCAAGCATTCGGCAATACGTCTTGCGGCACCAGGTTTACCCATGCGTCGAAAGCCATTATCAGCCATCGCTTGAAGTTTATCTGGATCGTTAAAAAGCGATCGCACGACTTGACCGACTTGTGCAGCTTGCTCTACTAAAATTAAAGATGAACCCAACAGACGGCTTTGTGCTTCCGCAAATCCAGGGTTATATTGTGGACCATTTCCCGGAATAGCGATGGCAGGTTTTCCCAAACCGATAAATTGTTCTGTGGCTGTCCCTGCCATTGCGATCGCTAAATCTCCTAAATGCAAGCAGTCATTATAAGCTTGTTGAGTCAAAATAGTATATGCATTTTTTGACTTAAAAGTCAAGGCATTTTTATCAGAAATTTGTACCGGAGATTCAGAGCAAAGATACCAGCCAAGAGAATGCAGAGATTGACGTAAAATGTTCAAGTCTAAACTCGATGCGATCGCACCTAAAAAGACTATACTTCCAGTGTGTGAAAGCAAACCGGGTTTTGAGTAACTTTCCATCACTGAAGAAACAGCAACCATAATTTGTTCCCAATTCCCATAAGCTTCTGGTGGACGAGAACCAGGTAAAAGAGTTACAATCAACGGACGAATTATTTCTTGTTGTTCAGCATCACCACGATAAAATCGTCCTTGAGGAAAGCTCGGTTCAAGTCCATCCATCATCGGATTCCCCAAATCAAAAGCCGGAATAGACCACTTTTTTAAGATTTCCGTGGTTAGCGAATCTCTGGGAAATATCGCTTTGCAGTGGGGACGACTCATCAACCAACGTTCCCAAGGATGGTAAACTGAACCGGAAAAACTTTCCCAACGTGAAGCTTTTGATTTACGTTGCAGTAACCCAACTTCATCCCGCACGTAATATTCTGATTTTGCCGTACCGATAAAAGCATAATTAGCACCGCTCGCCCAAGCAAACAATAGAGGTACAATATCCCCCACAGCTAAAATAGCACTCTTATGACCTGATTTCTTTTGCAAATTTACCCAAGTACGTACAGCTTTAATTTGACTGCGGGTAAGTTGCAGTAAACCACCACGTACATCTCGCACTAATTGTCGTCCATCCATATAGATAAATCCACCAGAAGGCATGGTACGCACTGAACCAATCAGGGGAATATTTAACTGTTGATAAGCATGTCCTTCACCCACTATAGGCAAAGCGAAGATATCTGGAGCGTTAGGTAGTTGCTGAAGTTCTTGCAAAATGCGGACAGCAATTACATCCTCTCCATGACCATTACTTAAAACAAGTAAACGCAAGGCAGAAGTTATAGCCGGCGAATTTAAAGCTAGGGATAACCTAAGTATATCACTCATAGAGAAACAAAAACTCATAATTAACTGTCTGTTTGAGCAAGAGGGGTGAATGGGAGTATCAATCATCGGCGTGGAAGCTGGAAGTTAGTATTATTCCCATTGCCTAACCTCAGTACAAAAGTACAAACTAACTCCCAGGTAATCAGGCTAAAAACATGCAAGTTTCTCCTGCCGCAATTTTGACTTTAGCTACCTTAGCGACTAGCAACGCTACTGAAGCCATAGCTGCACCTTCGACAACTCCCACTCAGCCAGAAAAAGCAGGTTTAGTAGTGCCGGTGACTCCAGAAAATACACCTGCACCGATAAAAGCGTACACGCAAAACGGGTTATCGCCAGACATCGCATCCCCAGAAACGATAGTTGTCCAACAATTTTCCCAAACTCCGGCTAATAATAATTCAATAGTACCAACACAAGAGGTTGAGATAGGGGGACAAGGGGATAAGGAGACAGGGGGACAAGGAAAGACTTCACTTTCATCCCCTGTGGTACTAATTTCCCCCTCCTCCACTCCCCCACTCCCCCCCTCCTCCACTCCCCCACTCCCCCCCTCTTCTACTCCCCCACTCCCCCCCTCTTCTACTCCCCCGACTAACGAAAAGGATTTAGTCATTACTGCTACAGATGTGCAGGTAGTTGGTGCGACTCCAGAATTGCAGCAAATAATTAACAGCATCATTAAAACCCAGACTGGGGGAGAAACCAGTCAAAGTCAGATAGAAAAAGATGTAGCGGCAATTTTGGATACAGGTTTATTCGCTGATGCTCGTGTAAATACTACTATTAATCCAGGGGGATTGAGTGTGGTGTATCGAGTGCAACCATTGATAGTGCGATCGCTCCAACTTTCCGGCGCGAAAACCCTTACCTACCAAGTAGTTTTGCCACTCTTTCAACCGCAAATCGGCAAAGCCATCAGTCCGGAAGCTTTGAAGCTAGGAGTGGAACAAATTAATAAATGGTACGCTGATAAAGGTTATAATCTGGGAAGGGTTATCTCTATTAAACCGAGCAGCGAAGGAATTTTGAGCTTAAATGTAGCTGAAGGTTTAGTGAGTAATGTCAAGTTTCGTTTTGTCAACGACGAAGGCAATACCGTTGATAGCAAAGGTAAGCCAGTTAAAGGACGCACCAAAGAAGATTTTTTGCGGCAAGAGCTAAAGTTAAAACCGGGTCAAATTTTCCAAAACAATGTAGTTAAACAAGACTTACAGCAGTTATATAAACTGGGATTATTTGAAAGTGTCAATGTCGCCTTAGAAGGTGATGCGACAGGGGTTGATGTAGTTTACCAACTAAAGGAACTTGGCGCACGTGGTATCAACCTGGGTGGTAATTATAATGCAGACCAAGGAATTGTCGGTACATTAAACTATCAAGACCGAAATATCGGTGGTATTAACGATACTTTGAGTGCAAATGTTGAAGTAGGTGCGCGTGACCTTCAGTTTGATGGTAAGTATAGCAGTCCTTATCGCATAACTAACCCCGAACGCTTTGGTTACAGCATCAACGCTTTTCGCAAGCGCGGACTTTCCGAAGTTTTTGATGGCGATGTCAAACTACCTAACGGTGACAGAGCGCGGCAAGGTAAAGTTGGTGGTAGTATAAGCTTACAGCGACCGATTGACGATTGGGATACTTCATTAGGATTTAATTACTCTCGTGTTAGTATACGCGATCGCAATGGCACAATTGCCGCAAAAGATGAAAAGGGTAATCCACTAACTTTTAGCGGTACTGGCATCGACGATTTAGCCACCGTATCCTTCACGGCTGTTAAAGACCAACGAGATAATCCCTTTAATCCCACCAAAGGTTCGATTCTCAGTCTCAGCACAGAACAATCAGTTCCCATTGGTCTAGGCAACATTTCTATGAATCGCTTGCGAGCAAATTATAGTCAGTTTCTCCCAGTTAAATTATATAACAGTAAGAACCCACAAGTATTTGCTTTGAATCTCCAAGGCGGCACCGTACTTGGTGATTTACCGCCTTATGATGCTTTTAACTTGGGAGGTCCCAATTCCGTGCGCGGTTACGAGGCTGGAGACGTTGGCAGCGGTCGTACTTACGTATTAGCTTCGGCAGAATATCGCTTCCCGGTTTTGCCAATCTTGGGAGGTGTACTGTTTGCTGACTTTGGCTCAGACTTAGGCAGTGGTGATACAGTATTAGGAAATCCTGCGGGAGCGCGTAATAAACCAGGTAGTGGTTTTGGTTATGGTGCTGGTGTCCGTCTTGACTCCCCTTTGGGCTTAATTAGGGCAGATTATGGCATTAATGACCAAGGAGAAAGTCGATTGCATTTCGGTATAGGTCAGCGTTTTTAATAAAATTGGGCAATTTGAGAAGGGGGAAAGGGTAATGAAAGGGAGAAATTATATCATCTCAGGTTTATTACTTACAATTGTAAAGACGTTCCGCTGGAACGTCTCTACGACGGTAGTAGGTAAAGACGTTCCGCTGGAACGTCTCTACGACGGTAGTAGGTAAAGACGTTCCAGCGGAACGTCTCTACGACGGTAGTAGGTAAAGACGTTCCAGCGGAACGTCTCTACGACGGTAGTAGGTTTTTATTACTGTTAATTAAACGGACATGATATTATTCCCCCTTGTCCCCAGTCCCCAGTTAAGAGTCACCTACTGTATTATTAACAAATATAAAACTGTGGCGATGTGGTTTTTGCTTTTCCCACTCAAGGACTCACTGCCAAGCTGCTCATTCAGTACTTAGGATTTTCTATGTTAGCAGGTACAACTTTGCAGGGGGGAAAATATACCCTCAATCAAGAAATCGGGCGTGGGGGCTTTGGTATTACGTACAAAGCTACGCATCATTACTTACGTCACGAGGTAGTGATTAAAACGCTAAATGATAAACTGCGACAACATGCTGATTTTACTAAGTTCGAGCGGCAATTCCAAGATGAGGCAAGGCGATTAGCTACTTGTATTCACCCGAACATTGTCCGGGTAAGCGACTTTTTTATTGAAGCCGGTCTGCCTTACATGGTAATGGAATACATTCGGGGTGAAACCTTAGGCGAGGCATTTGTTTTGCCAGGGATACCTTTACCAGAAGCTACGGCAATTCATTATATCCGGCAGATTGGTGCAGCGTTGGAGGTGGTACACAATAACAGTTTGCTGCACCGCGATGTGAAACCTGATAATATTATCCTCCGCCAAGGAACGGCTGAAGTAGTGCTAATTGATTTTGGCATTGCGCGAGAATTTAACGGTGGTGTGAGGCAAACTCATACAGGTATGGTTTCTGAGGGTTATTCACCCATTGAACAATATCTAACGCAAGCACCACGCAGTCCAGCCACCGATGTTTATGGTTTGGCTGCAACTTTGTATGCATTATTGACAGCGCAAGTTCCTATACCTGCATTATTACGCGATCGCGAAAAAATGCATTCCCCCCGCGAACTACAACCGCACCTAAGCGCTGCTGTCAATCAAGCAATTATGCGTGGTATGGCGGTAGAATCTCGCTTTCGTCCCGCAACAGTGGCAGAATGGTTAAAGTTGTTACCTACAAATGGGCTAAGTGTTGCACCTCAATTGGCACCAACTCACACAATTGCAACTATCGATTTATCTACTCAGCAGTACCAATCACCTCCAGATATTGCCACAAATAATACTACTGCGGCATCAACTACCGGGAATTTGACAAAAATTGCCAAAAAACTTCGTTCAGCCAAAGTTTTAATTGGTAGTGGTATAGCACTCACAGCTGCCACAATCGCTTTTGCTATTACTAGCCTAGCTTACAAATCTCAGCCGCCGCAACCATCCGCAAAGCCAGTTTTTGAACAGCCTACTACTAATGATACTTCTGCGGAAGTGCTTCCGGTGCAGATTTCGCCGTCACCGCAGGTAAAAGAAACTAGCACCCCAAAACAGAGTAATACTACCTCATCGCGAGATGAATCCGCAACCACCTACACATCAAGACGACGCAAGCGGATTCGTCCTGTTGTTAATGATGATGAAACACCAAAACGGACTTACAGACAAACAGAAGAATCGACATCAGGCGATTCACCACAACCGCAACGTCGGCGCAGATTCGACAACAATGAAACTTCACCTACACCTGACGCGGCGCCCTCACCATCTGTGGTTGAAAAATTACGAGCGGTACGTTCAACTCGTAATGCTTCCCCCAGCAAATCATCTTCTGATAGCGCAACTCCATCACGTCAATCTCCTATAGATCCCAATTCTGTGGTCATACCCCAAGTACAACCACCGACAGAACCAAACGGTATCGTCGTACCAACACAGGAATTGAAGCAGAATTCTTCTGATAGTCAATCTCAGAAGGATGATAAGCCAGCGGATGAGGAGAATTAAAAATTAAAAATATGGCGCTATGGATTGGTAGGGTGCGTTATATTATGTCATGTTTAATAGTTCCAATGTAGAGACGTTCCGCCGGAACGTCTCTAGGACGGTAGGTAGGTTTTTATTGTTGTTAATTATCAGAACATAGAGCAGATTTCAGGTAAATGAACTATATATATAACCCAAAACCTTGTAGAGACGTAGCACTGCTACGTCTCTACGTGTATTCGATTAGAGCAATAAGCTGCTGTAATATCAAATACATCGCCACGAAGAATGTAAAGACGTTCCATCGGAACGTCTCTACATTTGTGTATGGCTATCTCAAGGTTTCGTTTATTTCAGCCTTCATCCTTGAGTTAGGCAATTTTCTTTCTTCTTGAAAGAAGAGAATTCCAAAATTGACCATGCAAGAGTGATGAAGACTTCTTCGCGTTGCTTTCTTGGAGAACTTGCTGATAAACTGCTTCGTAGCCGTTCACCATCTGAGTAACGCTGAAGTGTTGTTCTACATATTCTCGGCAGGTTTGACGATCTAATTCTAAGGTTGCGGGAATCATTGCTGCCATTTCTTCATAGCTTTGGCAGACATAACCTGTCTTTCCGTGAGCAATCACTTCTGGGACAGAACCCATGTTCATGCCAATTACTGGTGTACCAGTTGCCATTGATTCAATCATTACCAAGCCAAAGGGTTCACTCCAGGTTATGGGGAAGAGAGTGATGCTTGCGTTGCCTAGTAGTTCAGATTTCTGGTCGTGGTTAACTTCCCCTAAAAATTGTATCTGCTCACCGTCAATGTGAGGGGCGATTTCTTTTTCAAAAAATTCGGTGTCTACTACGTCTACTTTTCCTGCCATCTTTAAGCACCAACCACTCTGCTTGGCGATCGCGATCGCATGTTGAGGTCCTTTCTCTGGCGAAAAGCGCCCCAAAAACACCAGATATGGCGGATCTTGCGGTTGGGCTACAAAGGTGAATTCTTCGGGGTTAATGCCGTTATAAACTGTGCTGGCGTAATTTAGTTCCAATTGACGCTGGGAGTTACTTATGCTGATGAATGGTTGCGATTGATGATAAGAAAATACTTTGCTGTTATCAGGCGTAAATCTGCCATGCAAGGTATGTACTGTCGGTGTTGAAACTAAGCTTGCAAAAGGTAATGCCCAAATCCCTACATGGGAATGGATAATATCGAATTCCGCTGCTTGTTGGTAAACTTGGCTCACTTCCAGCACTTCATACATTATATGCTCTTTAATGTCTGGATCTAGGCGCAATGCACGCGGATGAACAGCTTCTAATTTAGCCAAAGTTTGAGAATCGCCAGAGGCGAACAATGTGACATCATGACCTCGACGCACCAGTTCATCAGTCAAGCGACTCGCTACCAGTTCAATTCCTCCGTAAGTTGGGGGCGGAACTCGTTCCCACAAAGGGGCTACTTGAGCTATTTTCATAAAATTGTTTAGGTTCAGAAGGTAAATTGGTCGTTGTCAAAGGGTTGAAATGCTTTAGTTCAGAGTTTTTGCCTCCTTTTCTGAAAGTCCAAATTAACCGCTCGTTGGTGCTAACACCGCTATCCCGGCTAACTTTACCCTTTAAGCCTCACCTCCAAATTTACTTTGAGCCACAATCATATCATGGCTGTGGTTATTAAGCTAACTTTTGCTTTTAAATTATTGCATCTATCTTTAGGAATATATTATGGTTATTTGGATATAAATGCTTGTTATTGCTCAGTCTCAATGAAAAACAATATTAAGCATATCAGGGATCAATTCAGTTATGGAAAATAAATAGCGATCGCTTGCCAAAATACTTCAATAAGCTGTAATGCGATCGCTTAATTCCAGACTTTCAGTTGATTCAATATACTGCACTGCTGACTTTAAGAAAACTTATAGGTTCCATCGGTTGATTAATTTCCCAAGAAATAATTTTCAGGATCAATTGATAGAAATAATTATTAAGCATGTCGGTAAAAACGGCTCTTGAGTTGCCTACTTAAGAAAAAGTGTTTGCTCTGTGTATCTTGAAGTGGGTTTATTGGTACATTGAGATAGAGTTAACTTAGTCTGCAACATCTACCTAATTGGCGCGATCGCCACAACGCCTTGATGATTCGACTTTTAGAAAAATTTCGCACCGCATTGGCAAAAAATAGGCGTCCCTCGAAGTTGCAAGTTACCAATTCTCCGGGAAACCTGGAACAAACGGACATTTTTAAAGAAGCTTCCCTTGGTGATACTGTGTTTAATAAGGGTTGGCTGCAAACTATAATGATTGTTAGTGTGGGAGTCACTGTCTTGATTGCCGGAATTCGTGAATTAAGATGGTTGCAGTCTTGGGAATTAAGAGTTTACGATCAGATGTTGCGATCCGTCGCAGAGCTTCCGCAAAAAGCAAGACATCGCCGTATTTTATTAGTTACAATTACTGAAGCAGACATTAAACGCGAAAAATGGCCCTTGTCAGATACGACAATTAATCGCCTTTTAAACAAAATAGAGTCTTATCAACCACGCATTATCGGCTTAAATATTTACCGTGATTTGCCTATCGAACCTGGTTCTAAACAGTTGGCAAATCATCTTTCACGTCAAAATAATATTATCGCTGTCTGTGGATTTAGCAGTCTGGAAAATCCGGAAATTCCACCACCGCCGAGTGTTTCTGAAGATAAAATAGGCTTTAGCGATTTGATAGCTGACGAAAATGATAACATTGTTCGTCGCAGTTTGTTATTTGCCCATTCAAACGACAAAAAATGTAATACCAATGTATCGTTTGCTGCCTTACTAGCTATTAATTATTTACAAAAACAAGGGATTGAAACAAGTTTCACTAATCAAGATATCCAAATAGGTAAAACTTTATTCCCAATTTTAAAATCTAATTCTGGTAGCTACGAACATCTGGATGCGGCAGGCTACCAAATAATGCTAAATTATCGCCATCCGAATCGCCTTGCTGATAAAGTAACTCTTACAGAAGTTCTCAACAATCAAGTAAATCCTAGCTTAATTAAAGACCGTTTAGTAATCATTGGTATAACGGCAACAAGCATCGATAAAGGTTTCTATACACCCTACAGCGCTTTACCAAACCAACCATCAAGAATGCCGCCTGTATATATTCATGCACACATTGCCAGTGATATTTTGAGTGCGGTGCTGGATAAAGAACCCTTAATTTGGTATTTACCTCAATGGGGTGAATATGTTTCGATTTGGTGCGCTTCTTTGGTAGGTGCTGCTGTCGCATGGCATTTGCGACATCCTTTAGGATTAGTAGTTGTGGGAGCTATAATTCTCACCAGCTTGGGTGGATTTTGTTATCTGCTTTTTTTACAAGCTGGATGGATGCCAGTGATTCCCCAGGCTTTAGCTTTGGTAATTAGTAGCGTGAGTGTGATGGCTTACACCACTTATCAGATGCAACAGAAAAGCAAGTGGATTATTTTAGAAGTTGAAAAACAAGAAGAAGCGATCGCTCAATTAAATGTCTTGTTAAAAGAGACAGCAATTCAAGACCAACATCATCATGTTTCTGCCACAATTATACCAGAAAAACGAACTGGCGACCTTCTTTTAAGTGGACGCTACAAAATTGCCAAAGTTCTCACTTCTGGCGGATTCGGTTGTATTTATATAGCCGAAGATACTCAACGACCAAGTAATCCTAATTGTATCGTCAAGCAATTAATGCCGGCACGTCGAGATCCAATATTTTTAGAAGTTGCCAGAAGATTATTTAATACCGAAGCGGAAATTTTAGAAATTTTGGGTGAACATCATCAAATTCCTAAGTTACTCGCCTATTTTGAAGATAATCAAGAATTCTATTTAGTAGAAGAATATATTCCTGGACATACATTGAGTGAAGAATTACCACCTATTAAAAGAGGCGTGCAACAAGAACTTTTTGTTAGAGAAATGTTGAAAGAAATTTTAGAAATTCTCGCATTTGTGCATCAACATCGCGTGATTCATCGTGATATTAAACCGAGTAATATTATTAGATCAAAAATAGATAATCGCTTAGTGTTGATTGATTTTGGTGCAGTCAAATTGATGCAACCACCAACCAGCGAAGAAACAGAATTAGCGACAGTTGCCATAGGAACACGAGGTTATGCACCACCAGAACAATTTGCCGGTCATCCCCGCTTGAACAGTGATATTTATGCCTTAGGGATGATTGCCATTCAAGCCCTAACAGGAGTGCTACCCCAAGAACTACCACCAGATTTAGAAACAGGTAATGTGAGATGGCGTCAATGGGCGAAAGTCAGCGATGAATTGGCAACGATTTTAGATAAAATGGTACGATATCATTTTAGCGATCGCTATCAATCATCTGTCGCAGTTTTACAAGATTTGAAGCGGATTGCAGAATGAATGATTGGACATTGGGCATTGGCAAAATTTAAATTTTTGAACATCACTCCAAATCCCAAATCTAAAATGGTATGACTCAGGAAAAATCTACTTCCATTGAAGGTATTTATGAGGTTTGCATTGGTATCCCAGATCCAATTTTGGCAATTCAATATTGGCAGCAATTTGGCTATCGGATCGGGGAAGTGGGGGAATTATCCGCAACAGCAGCAAAGCAATTATATGGGGTAAATTCGTCTTTGCGATCGCTTCGCCTTTATCATCTAAATGCTGATCATGGTTTGATTCGGCTGATGATTTGGCAAAATCCGACGAATGAAGGGTTGGGAACTGCAACAATGAAAGCGAAAGGTAATCGCTGGGCAACAACTTTAACTGCGGATGTATTAAGTATTTTAAATCATGTGGAGGAGGCAAAAACGGCAAATTGGTCTATCCGCTACACTAATCCGCATTGGGAAGTTATTTACAACAAAGACAGAAAAAGTCGTCCTTTTGTTGAACCAGTTGTAGGGGTACGAGAGATGCTATTATTGCAACCTTTGGCTCGACAAGTTTTATTTCAACGCTTTGGCTATTCCCTACCACATTACGGTGAAATTAATCTTAGCGCTACTTTTAAAACTAGTCAGTTTACTCACATGGGAATGATAATTCAAGATGATAGCAAAGAAACCCTGAAGTTTTATGAAGAAGTTTTGGGGTTGCTGAAAGTGCGTGATGATGTTGAAACTAGTTATGAATCTTCTCTTGCGGGTAGAGGGATTTTTGATTTAAATAAAGGTGAAAAGTTTATTGTTACAGCTTTTGACGATCCGCGTTCTTCTGCGTCTGATTTTATGGCTGCACGTTCTGGCAGACTTTATATTATTCGCTTTCCAGATTCTATACAATTAGAATCGCGGTTTGAGCAAGCGCAACCAGGTTGTTTGGGAATGTCGTTATACACTTATCGTGTGCGCGGAATACATGGGTATTTTGACCGCGTTAAAGCAAGTAAAGTACAACAAATCACAAATCTTGTTAGCAATGAATTTGGGGAGATGAGTTTCTCTTTTGTTGCTCCCGATGGCTACTTCTGGACGTTGTTAGAAAGTTAATTAGACACAAGAAGTAGAATTTAATTATGCGTTGTTCGATTCAAAGAGACGTAGCAGTGCTACGTCTCTACATGTTTTCTGATATAAAGGTAAAACAGATTTGGCGTTACTAATGGGTATTTTAAGGATTAATCAGTTTTACCCAAAATGTGTGAAACTATTTTAGTAGCGATGATAATCGCGTCGATCACGTTGACGTTCAAAGCGATCGCGTCGATCACGTTGTCGTTCAAAGCGATCGCGTCGATCACGTTGTCGTTCAAAGCGATCGCGTTGGTTACGTTGTCGTTGTTCATATATTCTACGTTGCCGTTCACGCCACTCGCGTTGATCTTGACGCAAATCACGTCGATCTTCTGCTCCAAAAATTACTTGTACTTGAGCAGAAGCTGGTTTTGCTAAAACAGTAGAAGTCAGCAAAACACCTATCAAGCAAGTTGTTAGAATTCTTTTCATAATGACAGTTACTTAATTAAAAGTCTCGTGAAAGATTGAAGAATAACTCGTTTTTTTAGCAGATTAAAAAACTAGAAAAAGGCTTTAATATTTCCTCTTCTGTACCTGTCAGTTTATAAGGAATTTAAACTTACTACTTGTTCCCAGTTTTCAACAATAATTGCTGCTAACAATAATAGATAACCCTGTTTACTATTTTCGCTCATGTATATAAAAAATTGTTCTTCCTAAAGTCATGATCTATTTATGACTTTAGTCATGACTTTTCTAGAAAATCTTTTCCCTTTCTGCCTCTTTCCAGTTAGGTTATGGTAGAAAGCTGGCAAACAAGAGCCAATACGTAAGTAAAAGGAGTATCCTGAATAATAGAACTTGTATTAATTACGTTTGCTTTAAATTAAAAATTTTGCTTTTGAATGAGCGAGGTTATGTGATGAAACGTCTTATTATCAGTTGTTTATCTACTTTGCTTTTAGTTGCAGCAACTCAAAAAATAGCAAGCGCTCAAACTATAGCGCAGAACCCAGCTAGCTCCAATGTTTATCAAGGTACTGGCAACTTGCTCAATTACCCTAGTGGAACGCGAATTTATAATAATGGTTCCCTTAATATCCCTAATGGAGCCACAATTTATCCTTCGGTGACGATAAATAATGGTGACGGATCTAGGACTTACTATTACTCAAACGGAACCCGCATTACCACTGATAAAAATACAGTTAGTCCTGGCGGTAATTTTATCATACCAAGCGTAAATGGAGGGCTGAACAATGGAAATAGAATTAACCCAATTCAAAACCAGAACCTTTTAAACAGAAATAGGTGCGTACCACGTCCGTTGGGGCAGTCTCCTGTCTTTGTGCCAAATACTGGCTGCTAACAAGTTGTAATGGGCACTTTTCGTGCCCATTTTGAGCGATAAATCGCTCACTACTTAATTAACCTTTAACAAACTTTAGAGATACACCGTTCATGCAATAACGCTTACCGGTGGGTTTAGGACCATCGTCAAATACATGACCCAAATGTCCACCACAACGATGACAATGAACTTCAGTTCTAGTCATGAAAAATGACTTGTCTACAGTGAAAGCGATCGCACCTTCGATTGGTTGGAAAAAACTGGGCCAGCCTGTGCCACTATTAAATTTTGTATCAGATTTAAAAAGTGGTAAATCACATGCTGCACATACATAAGTACCCTTATCATACTCTTTATCTAGGGGGCTAGTGTGAGCGGGTTCAGTTCCATGTTTACGCAGCACTTTATATTGTTCTGGTGTTAAAATAGTGCGCCACTCTTCTTCAGTTTTGTGAACTTCAAACTGGTTATTTGAGATTGCCATAACTTCTGATCTGCCAAGTAAATAATGTGATAACCATGCTGTGCCAAGTATTGTTGCACCAGCTTGTAAAAAACGCCGCTTATTCATAATTTAACGCAAGTTGGTTCTTATTTGATTTGACCTCTGTTTTTGTCCGATACTGCTAGCGAATTGGTAAAGGTATAAAGCCTTACCAAGAAGGGGAAAGGGGAAAGGTATGGAAAGAAAATACGGATTTATTCACTATAACTCTATATTTCTTACCCTTACCCCCTCTTAAAAAAGCCCTTTCCCCTTTCCTCACTACTTTTTCACGGATGCCAAATCTTGATAATATTGTCAGCACTACCGCCACTAGCAATAGTTCGTCCATCCGGACTGATGGCGATCGCATAAACATAGCCAGAATCTTTCTTCAATGTGCGAATTTCTCCCCCGGTTGTTATATCCCACAATTTAATTGTGTTGTCATTACTACCACTTGCCAGAATTACACTATCTGGCTTTTTACTGTATCCTCCTTTAGGGATATAAGCAACAGAAGTAACTTTGTCATCGTGTCCAGTTAGAGTGCGGATTTCCTTTCCTATATTTACATTCCACAATTTGATTATCTTGTCTTTACTACCGCTTGCAAGTTGCTGTCCATCGGGACTAAAGGCAATAGACGAAACTAAATCCAAATGTCCTGTTAAAGTATGGATTTCTTTACCCGTGTTTAGATTCCACAGTTTGATTGTTTTGTCCCAACTACCACTAGCAAGAGTTAAATTATCTGGACTAAACGCAACGGAAGCAAGTGTTTTAGAATGTCCCTTTAAAGTGCGGATTTCTTTGTTTGTTTTTAGATTCCACAGTTTGATTGTTTTATCCAAACTGCTACTAGCTAGTAGCTTTCCGTCTGGACTGAAAGCGAGAGAAGTAACGCTGTCAGAATGTCCTTTCAGAGTACGGATTTCTTGCCCTGTATTTAAATTCCACAGCTTGATAGTTTTGTCAGCACTACCACTGGCTATAGTTTGTCCATCTGGGCTAATAGCGATCGCATAAATCCATGACGTGTGTCCTTTAAAGGTGCGGATTTCCTGTTTAGTTGTTAGATTCCATAATTTGATCGTGCGATCGTCGCTTCCAGTCACCAGCATCTGTCCATCGGGACTGAAGGTGACAGAATTAACATCGCTGGAATGTCCTTTTAGGGTGCTGGGTTGATGGGAATTTTCCGAACTTTTGTTGATTGGCTGACTGGGAGAAGACTTAGTGATTGCAACAGGACGAGATAATGAATACCAAACTCCTGCTATTGCCAACACTACAATAGCAGCACTTATAATCAGTTGATTTCTCAGCCTCGCACCTAATTGTGGCAATCGCGCTTCGGTATAAATTAAAGTTGAAGGTATTGTTGACAGTGGTGATACAAATATTAAGTCACTGAGGACTTCATCGGCTGATTGATAACGCTTTTGGATATCTGTTTTCAACAGCTTGTCCAAAACTTTACTCAATTTTGAGCGTGAGATTATTAAGTTGTTACCGGAATTATGTAAATATTTTCGCCAAGATGTAACCCAACTAAAACCCTGTTCCATCCAAAGTTGAGATGGACGAATTCCTGTTAGTAAGTGAAAGCAAGTCGCACCCAAACCGAATAAATCACTAGCGGGATAAGCTTTTCCATCTTGCATTTGTTCAATTGGGGTATAGCCATGCGAACCGATAGCTGTCCCCGTTTTCATCATGACTGTTGCCGAGAGTTGCTTTGAGGCTCCAAAATCAATTAGGACTAATTGTCCATCATTTTGGCGGCGAATGATATTCTGTGGCTTGATATCTCGATGAATTACGCCGCGATCGTGAATAAACTTAAAAACCGGCAATAAATCTAACAAAAGTTGTCTAATTTTGCTTTCACTAAATGTTCCCTGTTGTTGCAATTCTTTAAGTAAATTTTCCCCATCAATAAACTGCTGCACTAAATATAAATAATTGTCTTGTTCAAAGTAAGCCAAAAGCGTGGGAATTTGGTTATGTTCTCCCAATTGTTGCAGTCGCTTCGCTTCTTCTTTAAATAGCTCAACTGCTTTACGCAATAGCGAAGCATCCTGAATTTTCGGTGCTAATTGTTTGACAACGCACTCTTCATTCAGCTTGTCTACATCTTCCGCTAGATAGGTTCTGCCAAATCCACCTTCATCAGATAGTAATTTGATGACTCGATAATGACCTCTTAAAAGGGAAATTAGCGGAGTATCGCAATACTGACAATATTTGCTACCATCAGCATTTAGGGGATCTTGGCAATCGGGATTCAGGCAGCAAAGCATACTGGGAATCCATCTGCACTATGGGTATATGTTAATATATGACGTATAATTTTGCTATCTGCTATCAGGCGGACATGAAATTGGCACATGTACGACATGCTGATGAAGCTATCCACCAAACAGTGGACAGAACCAGACAACTAGTACTGCTACTGGACAGATAGCCAGCCATAGTGAAAACTACGTTTTGAGAATCATGACACCTCCGGGTGCTTTCGTGCTTGTAGCTCTGTCGTCAACCATCAAACACCTGTATTTGGTTAAGGGAGCGTGGTTGACTTAACAAGTTCTCAAAACATTGGCGTTAGCGAGGCACGAGCGTCGGAAAACTTTACCTGAGTTAGATCAGAGGACAAAATGTCTAATTTTGAAATATAGGTCGATAAATTTAACATATTGTAAAGACGTTCCGCCGAAACGTCTCTACTCGTGGTTATGCAACGCCATAATATTGCAGATGAATCTAAATATTCTCATTGATTTAAAATTTCAATTTTAAATGGGAACGAAATAAACTTGTCTGGTTCTAATTAAGAAGCATAAAGTAGATAAAATATTGTCGAGTAGAACCTATCTTCAAACTCAATGTTTTCATCAACAATGAGGAGCGCAATTATGGCAATAAAAAGTAAACATAACTATCGAGACAAATTAGACTTGATTTTGATTTGTTTGATGAGCAGTAGTTTTTTGATAGGTAATTATATCCTGCCTATAAGTGCTTTAGCAAGCCTTCAACCAGGTGGAAATTTCATCATAGCTAAATCACCAGATGAAAGACAACCAGAAGCAGTACAACAAGGAATCGAGCAAATTCCTACTGCTCAACCGTCCGTATCTCCAAAACCTAACCCACCTATTGATTCACCCATACCCCCTGCGACACCTGGTACAACCAGCCCAACACCAGCAGGTACATCTACACCAACCAATCGTGTAAATACCCAACCAACACCACCACCACGTACATCTACACCAACCAATCGTGTAAATACCCAACCAACACCACCAGCAGGTACATCTACACCAACCAATCGTGTAAATACCCAACCAACACCACCAGCACGTACATCTACACCAACCAATCGTGTAAATACCCAACCAACACCACCGGCACGTACATCTACACCAACCAATCGTGTAAATACCCAACCAACACCACCGGCACGTACATCTACACCAACCAATCGTGTAAATACCGAACCAACACCACCACCACGTACATCTACACCAACCAATCGTGTAAATACCCAACCGACACCACCACCACGTACATCTACACCAACCAATCGTGTAAATACCCAACCGACACCACCACCACCACGTACATCTACACCTAGACCATCGACATCGACATATTCCAACCCCACACAGGAGCCTTCACAACCTCGTGTTCCTTCAAGACGGGGTGGTCGCAAGCCAACTACTAATCAAGGTATAGAAAGTTCGCCTGTTTCTCCATCTAGACCGCTTAATTACAAGCAACTTAACTTTGTAGATATCGCCTTCGGTGTTTTGGCTCCGGGTGACTTTAAGTCTCAAGATAGATATTTCCATTTCTACCAGTTTCAGGGCAGAGCAAACCAACTGATCCAAATTAGACTAGGTGGCAGTGTCGATCAACGTCGTTCAAATAACCTAAGTTTAGATCCGTTCATGTTTGTGCTTGACCCCAACAACAACGTTCTGTTAAAAAGAGGCAGTGGGGGAGCAAGCAGTGAAGTTAAAGATGCTTTCGTATTTGTCCGACTGCCTGCAAACGGTACTTACACCATCGCAGTCACTAGCCAAAACAAGAGTGCTAAAGGTCGGTACAGTCTCGCACTCAGGAATGATCGAGCCAGCTACAATCTAGACTCGGAAAGGGAACTTACACCTCAAAGCCTAAGAAGACAAGATGGCAGCCTTTATGATATTTCCAAGTTTCAAGGCAAAAAAGACCAACTTGTTAGTATTCGTGTAGATAGTGTTTATGAAGAATTTTCTCCTTATATAGTGTTGCTAGATTCTCAAGGCAAAATAGTCGCGGCTGATAATGCCAAAGATGGCAATTACAGTGCTTTAATTGACCGAGCCAGGTTGCCTAAAGATGAAACTTACTACGTAGTGGTGATTTCTGGTAATTCACTCCAACGTGGTAAATACCGATTGACTGTTTTCTAATTTTACTGAGACATCCGCCAAATCTTGATAGTTTTGTCCTTACTACCACTGGCGATTTGCTGTCCATCGGGACTGAAAACCACAGACCAAACTTTGTTAAGATGCCCTTTGAGGGTGGTGATTTCCTCTCCTGTAGACATATTCCATAGTTTGATCGTGTCGTCCCAACTAGCACTAGCTAAAGTTTTACTGTCGGGGCTAAAGGCAACAGACCAAACTTTATCGGCATGACCTGTCAGGGTGTGGATTTCTTCTCCGGTAGGTAATTTCCACACTTTAATTGTGTTGTCCCAACTGCCACTAGCAAGAGTCTGTCCATCTGGACTAAAAGCGACAGAATTAACAGCGGCATCATGCCCTTTTAATGAGCGGATTTCTTTCCCTGTTGTCAAATTCCACAGTTTGATGGTGCTGTCAAAATTATTACCACTGGCAAGAGTTTTGCTGTCAGGACTGATAGCCACAGATGTAACCACATCACAATTCGCTTTCAGGGTGCGGATAACCACGCCGGTAGAGACATTCCACAATTTGATAGTCTGATCCCAGCTGCCACTAACTAAACTTTGACCATCTGGGCTGAAAGCGATCGCCTGAACTGAAACTGAATGTCCAACAAAAGTACGGATTTCAATTCCTGTAGCCAAATCCCACAGTTTGACAGTCTTGTCACTACTGCCAGTGGCAAGAGTTTTGCCATCGGGACTGAAAGCGACGGAATTAATCCAGTCAGAATGCCCTTTTAGGGTACGGAGTTCCTGTCCTGTCGCCAGATTCCACAGTTTGATAGTTTTGTCAGTACTAACACTAGCAAGCATTTTACCATCAGGGCTAATGGCGACAGCCCAAACTGAATCGGAATGTCCTTTTAAAGTCAAGTTGGGCGAAAATGTTTCCCCAAATGTCTTTATCGGCTGATTAGAACCAGATGCAGCTAAGGGAAATTCCCAATACAAAATTCCGCCAAATCCCAAAAGCGCCATCGCTGCACCAGTGAAAACTTTAATTTTGAAGGAAGTCATGTTTACAGACCTTACAGATTCCGCAGTAAAACAACCCCAATGCTGCGCTCCCATCTGAGAACTCAGCATTTGAGGTGTTATGGAAATACCTTTATCTACCCATTGAAGCGATCGCATTCCTAATTTTCTGTCACATTTTGTTATCTTTTTTCTCCCAATTGCTAAAAATTAGGCATTGACATTGTTGAGGAGGGGGAAAGGGGAGATGGGAGGAAAGAATTATTCTCCTTGTCCCCTTAACGGGACACTCGCCAAATCTTGATAGTATTGTCCTCACTACCACTGACGAGAGTCTTGCCATCGGGACCGAGGGCAAGGGATGTCACAGTTTGGGAATGTCCCTTCATGGTGCGGATTTGCTTTCCGGTATCGAGGTTCCACAATTTGATCGTTTGATCGCGACTGCCACTAGCAAGGGTTTTGCCATCGGTACTAAAGGCAAGGGATGTGACTGTTTTGGAATGCCCCAAGAGTGTACGGATTTGCTTTCCGGTATCGAGATTCCACAATTTGATCGTTTGATCGCGACTCCCACTGGCAAGCATCTTACCATCAGGGCTGATGGCGACGGATGTCACGGTTTGGGAATGCCCAATGAGGGTGCGAATTTCCTCGCCGGTTGCCAGATGCCAGAGTTTGATGGTATTGTCAAAACTACCACTTGCAAGAATTTTCCCATTTGGGCTGATGGCGACAGACCGAACCCAGAATGAATGTCCAATGAGAGTGCGAATTTTTCTGCCGGTATCGAGATTCCACACTTTGATCGTATTATCATCACTACCATCAACAAGAGTCTTGCCGTCGGCGGTGATGGCTAGGGCATGAATTGAGTCAGAATGCCCTATAAGAGTGCGGATTTGTCGTCCTGTATAGAGATTCCATATTTTGACTGTTTTGTCATCACTACCACTAACCAGTTTTTGTCCGTCTGGGCTGATAGCGAGAACATTAACCCTGCTGGAATGTCCAATCAGTGTATAAATTTCCTCTCCAGTTGCCAAGTTCCATACTTTGATAGCGCGATCGCTATTACTGGCAATAGTGTTACCATCTGGACTGATGGCGACAGACAAAACCGAGTTATGAAAACCATTGAATGTTTCGGAATTATAAAATTTTCCGAAGCTAATTGTTGAAGGATCTCTTAAAATCGCTTCTCTACTATCACGATTAACGCTTGGTTGGTTCAAACTAGACGATAAGCTGGTTTCTAAGCGCCGAGATTGCTTATACCAAACATCTCCTAATCCTAACAACAGAATCACACCACCTGTAAAAAATAAATTTCTTAATACTACATATTTTTTTGGTAAAGATGGTGCTTGAGTTGGTGGTGGTTTGACAGCCGAGTATCCATTCGCTGCGGGTACTTGCAGTAACTGTTTTTGAGTTAAATCTCTGAGAACTTCATCGGTAGATTGGTAGCGCTGCTGGATCTCTTTTTTTAACAGCTTGTCGAGAATCGAATCCAATTCATTACTAATCGGATTTTTTAAATATTGCTGCCAATTTGTAACCCAGCCATACCCATATTCCATCCACAAATGAAAAGGAGAAACTCCCGTTAGCAGATGAAAGCAAGTAGCACCTAACCCAAACAAATCACTAGATGGATAAGCTTTTCCATCCCTAATTTGTTCAATGGGAGAATAGCCATGTGAACCAATTGAAGTACCAATTTTATTTTGTACCCTTGCCGTTAACTGTTTTGAAGAACCAAAATCTATCAAATTTAATCGCTGGTCATTTTGAGATCGAATAATATTTTCCGGTTTGATATCTCGGTGAATGACTCCGCGATCATGAATAAATTTCAAGGTTGGTAATAAGTCTATCAATATTTGTTTAATTTCCTGCTCGTTATAACCTTTCCGTAACTGCAACTCTTTTAATAAATTGTGTCCATCGATAAACTGCTGCACCAAATATAGACAGCCGTCTTGCTCAAAATAAGCTAATAGAGTCGGAATTTGCGGATGTTTTCCCAGTTCTTGCAGTCGTTTCGCTTCTGCTTGAAACAACTCCATTGCTTTTTTTTGCGCCCAACTGCCTTGGAATTTTGGTGCTAATTGCTTGATGACGCAGTGTTCGTTAAGTTTATCGATATCTTCTGATAGATAGGTTCTGCCGAATCCACCCTCATCTGAAAGTACTCGAATTACACGGAAACGATTTCGCAACAGTGGCACGAGAGGGGTGCTGCATGTTTGACAAAACTTCTTTCCTTCAAGATTTAGGGGATTTGGGCAATCGGGATTTATGCAGCAGATCATGATCTGATGGGTGCGACTGCGTGATAAATGATGCTAAGTTTGCCCCCAATTTTCCCTTAAGAAAATTGGCTCTCGTGTACTTTTGGTAGACAACCCAGGTTTTGGGGAGTGGGGAATTACTTATTAGTATACGTTGACAATTAATAGTCAGTTTCCTAAACTCCGGAAAACCAAGAGAGCCGTATGATTTATTATTCTCCCGATTATACAATAATCGGAACAAAAAAATTTTTTATGATTATGAATTTTCTGCTCATTAGTTTATATGTTGACAATTCACAACTTTGTTAGTGTTAATTGGAACTTGCTTATAAGTTTCAATCACTGACACTGAATTGAGCAAAAATGTTTGTTTATTAGTAGATGAATAGCGGAATGGTGTAAGTTTTGCCACTTCTGCAACTAGCTGATCAGCGTCAAAGGGCTTAAGAATAAGTTCCTGAAACCCAGCTTCAAAAGCTTTAGTACGCGCTTGCGGATATGCATAACCCGTCAGAGCAAGCGCGGGAAGAAACCCTCCTTCAAAGGCTTCTTTGAGTCTGATAGAGCGAATCAGTGAATAACCATCTTTGCCTTGCATACAGATGTCGCTAATTAAAACATCTGGCTTTGATTCTTCTATCGCTTCAATGGCTTCATCTACAGATGTTACCGTCTTCACCTGTGCCTGATAATCTTCAAAAATAAATTTAACCAGACACAGACAATCGATATTGTCATCCACCATAAGTATTCGCAAGTTACCAAGAGATGAAAAGTCAACTTGTGGTGTTTTTAGCAATGTACTTTCTTCAGTATGTGAATCGCATAAGTTATTTGACACATTAATTACCACCTGGAGTTGGTGAAAGCGATTAGGAAGTGGAAATAGGCAGATAGTTAACGCTATCTGCCTATAGACATATTTATGAGAGAAAAGTTAAGTTTTTTTTACTAGACTTATTTTCGTGTAAAAGTAGTCTATAAACTTTTAATTTAATATTTATCTAATCTTTATGTAATAAAGTTTTACTTTTACTTTATTGAGTTGCCCGAATACGGTAGCGATCGCATCGACAAATACAGCAGCCTATCGCTAATATCACACGTAGAGACGTAGCACTGCTACGTCTCTACAAGATTTAGGGTTTTATATATGTACTTCATTTACCTGGAATCTGCTGTATATTACAAATATGTTTTAATTTTTCTTATTAACTTGATATTTGAGGTAAGCAACGCTTAAATTTCGGATCATTTTTAGCATTAAGCTTTGCTTTCCATTCGCGAATAGCACTAGCGGTACGTGCTACAGGTGGCAGATAATCAGAGGATTCTGGGTTTCCACTACTTTTATCTTCCTTGGGTTGGGTAGTTAAACAATTCGTCAAAGTCGGCAAATAGCTTTCCAACCCTAAAGAACATATAACATCATTAGTTGTCTGAAAACGCTCTGATAAAGACACCTTGACCATTTTGCCTAAAACTTGAGCAAAATGGTCACTGACATCTACATGTTTTTGCCAACAGATATCACCAGTATTGGAGTCATGCTCAAATTCAAAAGGTGCTTTGCCAGTTAACAGATAAAGACAAGTCACTCCGACAGCGTAAATATCGCTAGCATAAACTGGACGTAGGGAAAACTGTTCTGGTGGGGCAAATCCCATAGTCCCGACAAAATTTGTTGAGGCACTTTTATGTTCTTCGCTGTCACTATTTTCGACTAATTTCTCTTTAACTGCACCGAAATCAATTAAAACCACCCGTCCATCATCTTTACAGCGTAGCAAGTTCTGGGGCTTAATATCGCGATGAATTACATGATGTTTATGAACGTATTGCAATACTGGTAGTAATTCGTGCAAAAACTGTTTAACTGCGGCTTCGTTTTTGAGACCGGTTCGTCTGATTTCCCCTAACAAAGTAGAACCGTGTACGTATTCTTGAACTAAATAAAATTCTCCATTTGCTTGAAAGTAATCTAAAAGCATGGGAATCTGAGAATGGCTACCAAGCTGACCTAAGATTTTTGCTTCTTTTTCAAAGCGATCGCACGCTCGTTGCCACCTTTTGGGACTACTCACCTTAGGACAAAGCTGTTTAATCACACATAGAGGATTCCCAGGTAACATCATATTTTTGGCGACAAACGTGATGCCAAAACCACCTCTGCCCAATATTTTCAATATTGCATAGCGATCGCGAAATAACTGCCCTTGACCGCACAGTTGACCAAGCTGAGTCTGCTTTAAAATATCCGCTTGTAAATTTGATGTTTTCGGAGGAAAGCTATTCATCAGGCTATAAAAGGGGTTTTGTTCAAAAGCTGCTAAATGTCTTTAATTTAACGACAAAGATTCTTTGACGCCAACAGTATTACCGGAAGAGGGGAAAAGGGGAAAGGAGAAAGGAATAAAGAACTTTCTTTTTCTTCGCTTTTCCTTTTTTAATTTATCCTTTTCCCCTCTTTTTCTTCCCTTTTCCCTTCCCCTTTAAGGTACTTCAATGGGAATCAAAGCATTTTCTGGCAAATAGCCCTTAAAACACCCTTCATCAGAAAGCACTAAAATCAAGCGCACAGGATAATCTGGTGGAATTTGCAAATCTGCCCACGGTACAGCCACCTCAAAACAAGTATCTAAAGCGATTTTAGCGCCACTGAAACGAGGAAGCCATTGATAATGTTCCCCAGCTTCGCGAAACTGAATCGATTGCGTCAGCAAATTAATTGCTAAATGATGGTGGAAATGATAATTAACTGGTGCTGCATCCGGCACATCCGCCAAGGGAATCGGGCTGTTGTGCATTGTTTGATCAGGATAATACCAAAGCAAATTCAACTCTGGTGGCAAATCCTGCCCTGGTACGACACCACTTTTTAAATCCACCCGTAAATAGAAATTCAGGTGATCCACACCATACCAAAGTCGCTGGATGAGGCTGCTGTTATGCATTGTCCCCCGCGCTCCGCCGATTTCTATGCGTCCGGCTTTGTCCCAGTCTTGTTCATCACCTTTGCCGTCAATTACTGGATGAATAAAGCTTTGTGGGGGATGATCTGTCTTTATGGTATGATTTTCTACTTCTTTTTTTAAATACGAGGGTATGGGTTCATTTAACGCTTTGTAAATGCCATACAAATGGTCGCGGAACAACTGGTCAAATATGGCATCTTGGTTTGAGGAATGTCCCTCACCAAACCACCAAAACCAATCGGAACCTTCGGCAGCGTATAAAGCTTCCCAGGCTTCGGGATTGTTGTCTTCAGTCGCTTCTGGATGATTGGCGAGGGTAAGTCTAGCATGTGTGAGGTAATCCCAAGCGCGATTTTTGGCTTTATCGCCGATCCAGGTGGTGAAACTGCCATCTACCCAAGAACCGCTATGTAGTTGATCTCCGGGGATGGTTGCTGTGGGGGGAAACTGTTCGATAAATTCGGAGACGGTAACGAGTTTAAGATTTGCTTCGTTACTTAAAGTTTCATATAGGGCTTCTAAAAAAGGTTTGCCATCTTGGGGATAAAATTCCCAGCAATTTTCGCCGTCTAGGGCAATGGTAACTAACCAAGGTTGTTCGCTTTCGCTGTCTTTTTGCATTTTAGCGATCGCCTGTAAATGTCCCACTAGATCGGCAGCTGCTTGTTTTGGCGTCATTGCCCCGTAGGTAAAGCCGATCAAGTCTGATAATCTATGATCGCGAAAAACGATCGCCAAATCACCGGCGGCAGTTTCTAAGCGATACGGTCGGTAAAGTAACTCTGGTTCTAACACGTTCCCCGCTCCATCACGGTGAAAGAAGTGTCTTTTTGTCCACCCTAAAACTGCTTCATCTGAGCAAATCCACTTAAAGCCTTGTTTAATAATATCTGGAAGTATCGCCGGACTAACTGACTGTTCTGAGGGCCACAATCCACGCGGTTCTCGTCCAAAGCGGTCTTGATATAAATCCCACGATTTACGTAAGTGGCGAGGAATGTCTTCTGCCCATTGAAAACGGCTTTGGGGCAATGTCATATTTGGCACTGCAATCCTGGCAGAGTTGGTATCGGCAAGTAGAGGCAAAATCGGGTGAGTGTAAGGGGTGGTGGTTACTTCCAATTGCCCCGCGTCTTGCATTTTGCGGTGTTGTGGGATGATTTGGCTGAGGATTTGGCGCTGTTTAGAGTAAATGCGTTGGCGATCGCTTAAACTAAAATTCTTACCCTGCTTTAACCAAGTGGCAATTTCTGGATCGTCCCAAAACAGCGGATCAATCCACGCTAAGTTATGCCAAGCCAGCAAATCACCGTAATCTTGCAGTTGCCAATTTGCTAAACACCAATCTGCCGAAAGTTCCTGCTTTTGGTGGTACAACTGAGCATAGCGAGGATGCGGATCGATCAAAGTGTGGTGATTGGCATCAAAAAAATGTTCGATGATAAATTCCCGCTGTTGAGTCGTCAGTTGTTCAACGGGTGTCAGACTCGCTTCTAAATAAGGATCAAAAGCAGTGCCAGCAACGTAATCTTCTAATTGCAATATCAGCGAAGGAACTAAATTCACCGTTTGGTGTAACTTAGGATACCGTTCTAAAAGTAGCACCAGATCGAGATAATCCTTAGTGCCATGCAAACGCACCCAAGGTAGACGGTAATGCTGACTACTTTTCACAGAAACGCCGCTGTCAGGGGATTTGTACAGCGGCTGATGTTGATGCCAGATAAAGGCTACGTAAAGGGGTTGAGACATAACAATGGTCAATTGTCAATGGTCAGTGGTCAATGGTCAGTGGTCAATGGTCAGTGGTCAATGGTCAATAGACATCTCCATAAATTAATTATGCCTTGCCCTAAACCCTTGTAGAGACGTAGCAATGCTACGTCTCTACGTTTTTTATGGAAATGTCTAATAGCCAATAGTCAATCAACTTTTGACTATTGACATTGGACTATTGACTATTGACTCCTAACTTTTAGATTACTTGCTCCACTTCGGCAATTTCTGGAATCATTTCGCGCAGACGACGCTCAATACCCATTCTCAATGTCATTGCGGAGCTTGGGCAAGAACCACAAGCACCTTGGAGTCGGAGCTTGACAACAGGACCATCGAGTTCTACCAGTTCCACATTGCCGCCATCAGACATCAAATATGGGCGCAATTCATCCAAGACTGTTTCCACGTTCTGAGTTGTCAATTCCATTGTCGGTTCCATAAGTTTAGACCTCTTGACACTCCTCGACCTTTAGGTACGAGGATTCTTACTTTATTAAATTGATCGTAGATCCAATTACACCTTAATTGCTTTTCGTTGTTTGTCGGTTATCCTATGTTACAGACTATTGACAAATAGCTCAATCTGTGGTTAACACGACAGAATAATATTAAAATAGCTGAACTCACTTATAGTACGCTTTATGTCTTTAAATATAAGATTAAGAGCGATAAACCGCTCACTACGAGCTAAGAGTACATTTATTTATCTGGGGTATTAATTTCGCTTGATAAAACCATAACTGGCTCTTGATATAAAGGTACTGTGAATGTGACTGTTGAACCAAGCCCTTCGCCCAAGCTGTAAAAATTAACTTCACCACCCATTGCTTCTACTAGCTTCTGAGATATTGCCAATCCTAAACCTGTACCACCATATTGGCGAGTTCGAGAGCCATCTACTTGGGAGAATAATTGAAATAATTTGTCTTGTTTATCTAAAGAAACGCCAATACCGGTGTCTGCTACGCGCACTTTCACCATACCAGGAAATTGCTGGTCTTGAAATACTACTTTTTTGCGAACTACGTCAACGCGGAGAGTTATACCACCTTCCTCAGTGAATTTTATCGCGTTGCCAACCAAATTGATGATTACTTGCTTGAGGCGTAGATAGTCACCGTAGACAATAATTTCATCGGAGGTATCGGGGGGTTTCATCTCGAAGCTGAGGTTTTTCTGTTCAGCTTGCATGTGCATGGAATTTTCCACATCACTCAATAACTCGTCCAGATTTACTGAACGGAGTTCGTAATTCGTTTTGCCGGCTTCGATTTTGGCAAAGTCTAAGAGGTCTTGGATGATCTCAAGTAGGTGTATAGATAATTTATGCGCTTCTAGCAAAAATTGGTTTTCTTCTTCAGCATCATCTGCCATCCCGTCCAAAATCAGCCGTTGAAAGCCAATCAACCCATTTAGGGGGGTGCGAATTTCGTGAGATACATTGGTGAGAAATTCGGTTTTGAGACGGGAGGCTTCTTCGGCTTTTTGACGCGCTGCTTCTAATTCTTTATATAATGTAGCGTGAGCGATCGCTGTTCCTAATTGATCTGCTACTTCTTTTGCCAAGTCTAATTCAACTTGTGTCAACTTGTAGCACTCCGAGCGTAAACTGATGGCTATTAAAGCATTTGGTTCGTCTTGATAGCAAGTCGCAACTACTAAAATTTTCTCTTGCCCAAACAGTATATGCTTAGGCTTATTTTCCACAATTGGTTCTAGGGTTGCTAAAGCTTGAGCAAATGCAGGTTCAGTTGCTAAATCTATTTCTAAGCCTAGCATTGAGTCAATATTTGGCTTGTGATACTCTGCTATTATCGATACCTTTGCGCTTTCTTCTTGGTAGGGACAGATAATACAGCGTTCTAACCGTAGTGCTTTTCCTAAATTGTCAACTGTTTGTTGCCAAATAATATCTAAATCTAATGTCTTTCTGATATTTCTGGTAATTTGACTTACCAGCTTCTGGTATTGATGTGAACTTAAAGCTAATTCTAACTCTGTTGGTTGTGGTGCTGGCAGATGTACTGCCTTTTGACTGCTTTTTGTTTGTAGCAATCGTCCCATTACTAAAACTGTAGTCGCGGCTGTGCCTAAGCTTGGCATAATTGGGCTGATTACCAACTCCAACTCAAATAATTCCTGACGATAGCTAAACCAGCACTGGCACCTTTCCGGTACCAAATTTTCCACAATTCGTCCTAAACGTTGCAAATAGGCAACCTTTTCCACCGGAGCGAAAATTTCATCCCGATTTAGATCACCTATTATTTGCTCAGAATTTATCCCCAAGCGATCGCCCGCACTCCAATAAAATGTCAGGTAATCTCCTGCGGTGTTTTGGGTGTACACCAACTCTAATCCCAGAGTTGGTACTGAATTATCTGCTTTACTGGTAATAGATTTCAGGTTCTTCGATAATAGATTTGGAAGTTGGGAGTTGGCAGTAATACTCATGACTTGAGCTAAATAAACAAACGTCAGCCGCAAGAGTTTAGCAAAAGCTGTTTAAAGTTTGGCATAAATTGTTACAGCTATGGCATCCTCGCAATATTTTTTCGCCAATCTGTTATTCTCGACAAAAATTTTACATTTTTTCATCCTCTCTTTCTAATTTATCAAACGATAAGTCAATCATTCCATTCCCCGCGTGGTGGAACAGGTGTACGGTAAGGAGCACGCGTCAGTTCATCATCTCTGGGAGCTTCACCGCGCAACCACTGACGAATTGCCACCTCAATCACTTTGCTAGGATCGTTGGTCAAATGCTGAATTTGCTCTACTAACTCAGAATCAAGGTGGATAGCGATTTCTACCTTATCGGCTTGTATATTTTCCGCATCGGTAGGTTTCTGTTTGATATTCATAGCTTTATACACTCTACATACACTCTACATTCATCAGAAATATGGGTAGAAACCCCGTCCTTCTAGGACGGCTTTACAATTGTCACTACTGCCTTGGGGTTGCTTGAATCGGCGTACCTTTGTACTGTACTTTCAATGGGACAGTTACCATTTCAAATCTTGCAACCCTGTACAGATAGTGTTTTGCTCAAAAGAGCCTCCCTTGCGGGGTGATGTTAGCTTCGTCAATGTTTTAAGAGCTTGTTAGGCTAGCAGCACTGTCTCAGTGACCTTAAGACTGTTTAACCACCAGCGACAGAGCGGAAAACTAGCTACGCATTCTCCGGTGTCGTGACTCAAAAAACGTAGTCAGTTAAGACTTAGACTGGTCAGAACGGCTTGAGAGAAAATCTAACAAGCCTCATGCCTTTAGGCTGAGGTTCCTGACCTTGTCAAAGGCTTTATGAAGAAGATTGACGCACAAGTAGTTGATTTGACAAATCTTCGTTCTTGGAGTTCCATTTTCAACCCATACTGCCAAAGTAGCAGGTTAGCGGAATGAGCTCACAGTTTTCAGAGAATCCTGACAAAACAATAGCTCTATAATTTTTCTCAGTCAATCAGCAGTTTCTGGGCAATCACGCTTTCGCAGATGCTCCTATTGTGTGTATTTTTTGCAGTTATTTATATTTATTGTACGCCTCTAGCTGTTCAATACCAGATGCTATAGATATAGACCTTCATATTTCTCTTAAGGGGAAGGGGTAAAGGGGGCAGGGGGAAGGGGTAAAAGGGAAAGGGGAAGAAAGAAGAAATATTTTACCTTGTCCCCCTTGTCTCCCCCACACCACGTTTCCTCCACTTCCAAGAGCGTAAGCGCGGTAGATTGCATTACAATACATGAAGGAAATAGCTTTCTCAACTCGCTTGCCGCTTAATTAAAGAACTATATGACTGACGTTCCCGCAGCTCGCATTCGCAATTTTTGTATTATTGCTCATATCGACCACGGGAAATCTACCCTTGCTGACCGTTTACTGCAAACCACTGGAACAGTGGAACAGCGGCAAATGAAGGAACAGTTTCTCGACAACATGGATCTAGAAAGGGAGCGCGGCATTACAATTAAGCTGCAAGCTGCCCGGATGAATTATAAAGCAAAAGACGGTCAAGAGTATGTCCTGAATTTAATTGATACTCCTGGACATGTGGATTTTTCGTATGAAGTTTCCCGCAGTTTGGTTGCTTGTGAAGGCGCACTTTTGGTAGTTGACGCTTCCCAAGGTGTAGAAGCGCAAACTTTGGCGAATGTATATTTAGCACTAGAGCATAATCTAGAAATTATCCCGGTTTTGAATAAAATAGACTTGCCTGGAGCAGAACCAGAAAGGGTTATTAGCGAAATTGAGGAAATTATCGGTTTAGATTGCAGTAATGCGATTCAGGCTTCTGCAAAAGAAGGAATTGGTATTGATGAAATTTTAGAGTCAATTGTAGAGCGTGTACCACCGCCCCAGGATACGATAGATCAACCTTTAAGGGCGTTGATTTTTGATAGTTACTACGATAGCTACCGGGGAGTGATTGTCTATTTTCGGGTGATGGATGGCAAACTGAAAAAAGGCGATCGCATTTATTTGATGGTGTCGGGTAAAGAATACGACATTGATGAGCTAGGTGTACTTTCTCCCACTCAAAAGCAAGTTGATGAACTCCACGCTGGGGAAGTCGGTTATTTAGCTGCATCGATTAGAGCCGTAGCTGATGCACGGGTAGGTGATACAATTACCCTCAATGCCAAAAAAGCTGCGTCACCTTTGCCTGGTTACGCCGAAGCTAAACCGATGGTCTTTTGTGGGATGTTCCCCATTGATGCTGACCAATTTGAAGACTTGCGGGAAGCTTTAGAAAAGCTGAGTTTAAATGATGCGGCACTGCACTACGAACCAGAAACCTCTAGCGCGATGGGATTTGGTTTCCGTTGCGGGTTCTTAGGGTTGCTGCATATGGAAATTGTCCAGGAACGTCTGGAACGAGAATATAATCTTGATTTAATTATTACAGCGCCGTCAGTAGTTTACCAGGTGACAACCAACAAAGGTGAAGTACTGTACATCGATAATCCGAGCCGTTTACCTGCGCCAAATGACCGAGAAAAGATAGAAGAACCTTACGTTCAAGTAGAAATGATTACACCGGAAACCTACGTAGGTAGTTTAATGGAGCTGTCGCAAAATCGGCGCGGTGTCTTCAAAGATATGAAGTATCTTACCAAAGGACGCACCACACTAA
The DNA here is from genome assembly GCA_019358985.1 of Tolypothrix brevis GSE-NOS-MK-07-07A. Classification (GTDB taxonomy): domain Bacteria; phylum Cyanobacteriota; class Cyanobacteriia; order Cyanobacteriales; family Nostocaceae; genus Hassallia; species Hassallia brevis. The sequence continues at coordinate 129,311 of JAHHIJ010000013.1, forward strand.
CTTACGAACTTCCTTTGGCGGAAGTTGTCACCGACTTCTTCGACCAAATGAAATCGCGATCGCGTGGTTACGCAAGTATGGAATATCACATCATCGGCTACCGCGAAAATCCCTTGGTGAAGTTGGATATCATGATTAACGGCGATCCGGTGGATTCTTTAGCGATGATTGTCCACCGAGATAAAGCTTACAATGTCGGGCGAGGGATGGCTGAGAAACTTAAAGAATTGATTCCGCGACACCAATTCAAAGTGCCAATTCAGGCATCTATCGGTAGTAAGGTTATCGCTAGCGAAAATATTCCCGCTTTGCGGAAAGATGTGTTAGCTAAATGTTACGGTGGTGACATCAGCCGAAAGAAGAAACTTTTGCAGAAGCAAGCAAAGGGTAAAAAGCGGATGAAATCTTTGGGTACGGTGGATGTTCCCCAGGAAGCTTTTATGGCAGTGCTGCGCTTGGATAAAGATTAATGGCGTTGCTCAATTCAGGTATGAATCCGGATGTAGAGACGTAGCACTGCTACGTCTAATCAAGGGTTTTGACCAGAGCGCAGAATCATTTTCATACATCTAATCAGCAACGCCGAAAATTCTATCCTCATTTTTCAGCTTCTGTGCGGACGATATCGATTGAGAGTCCCAACACCTCTGCTACTTGCTCAACAGCCAACCCCATTTGCAGTAAACGAGGAATCGCATCAAGTCTTGCCTGTTGAGCTTGTTGAGCCTGTTCTTCTAGGGTTGGGTAGCGATTAAATTGCTCATCATACCAAGATAAAACTTCCCGTTGAATTATACCAGAAGGATCAGGCGATCGCCCAATTCCTAAACCTATCTCTGGCATCCAAAATGGCTCTCTTTTTTGCAATTCGTAAGAACCATCAATCAGTTTATAAACTTCAAATGGTTGATGGCGATCTCTTTGCCAATATTCAGGATTATAAATAATGTAGTATAGTAACCCCAAATTTGCATAAATCGCGGCTTTGGTGTCATACTCGTCTCCTGGTGTCCAGGAAACCACCTCTAAAACAAGCGTCGGTGGTATATCATTTTCTTCCCACACAACATAGCTTCTGCGAGATTTTCCTTGTTTGCGTCTTTCCACACCCAAACTCAAAAAACCATCCGGAACAACCGGTACTCTAGGATTGACTCCCGTGGTGTGGTAAACTCCCATATCAACAGCGAAAAACCAATCTTGGCGAGTTTTCCAAATCGCTTCTAGTAAAAACAGCAGAAAGTTGGGGATAAAATTCTGGTCTTCGTTATCCACTGCTGTATCGTCGGAACAGGGAAGTTCTTCGCCGCTGGGTAAATATTCTCGTAGATTGGATGATATCATATCCGTTTAATTAACAGTAATAAAAACAACGCAGCTGTCGTAGAGACGTTCCGGCGGAACGTCTTTACATTGTAAGCAATTGACCGGACATGATATCATAAACAAATAGCGCCTGACGACAGGCATTTAGCATTTTCTTATTGTATATCAGTCCTAAATAAGAGCGTGAAAACAAGATTCCCGACTTTTTGAAAAAGTCGGGAATCTGAGTAATATAAAAAATTCGTAGTCAGCGCTTCAGCGCTAAAAGCTTAACCAGCCAAATTATAATTTACCAATTGTGATAAAGCTGACGAACCCAATGTAAAGGTTCTTCATGAGAAAGTCTAATTTTCGGTTCAAATCTGGGATAAAGATTTTCGAGCATCGTCACATCTTGCCGAATTATTTCCTCAGTAGCTTTAATAGTTGGTGGTTCAAGAATTGAGTTGAAAATACCAAAGGATTTTTCCGTAAATAGTGGGATAAATATGCGCGTTGTATTTTCGTTTTGTGGATATATAGTAAATACTTGCACAAGTTTACCCAAGGGTGAATCACTATAAACAACCACAAAAGACGGAAAGTAATTTTCTAAGATTAATTCCGCTGGATTGGGAGTAAATAGTAAAGCTATATTTCGTCGGTACTCACTCAGGGTATTTTTCTCTCTGATGTGCTTGATGGTAGAAATAGAAAAATAACCCTTATCCTGAAAGTCATTAACTACTGTTTCTTTGATTCTAAAAAGTTCCCGATGAGTACCTTTAGCGTGATTGACATCATGATTAATCTCTAATGCATCAAGAAAAGGTGCTTTTATAGTTACATCTCCCGCAACACCAATAAACCGAAATTGAGTTGATAGCTTTTCCAAAATCTCTGGAATGGGAAGCTTGGGTTCTTGATTTGCGTAAGTCCAAATAAAATCACCTTGAAAAAATAACTTAAGTTGTTTTGCGAGAGGTTTTGAATTTTTTTCATTTGGTAAAATTGCTTTACCTACCGAGTCAAATTCTAATGCATGAAAAGGACAAGCTATTGTATTAGTATCTGGACAAATCCAACCATCAGAAAGCTTTGCACCCATGTGAGGGCAGATATTTTCTAAAGCGGAAATTTCATCTTTTTCATTTTTCCAAAGTACATAATCTTGACCACAAATAGTAAATAATTTAGGTTTATTTACTTTTAACATAGATTTGTGGGCAATTAACCAAGGGGCACCGGGTAAATTCCAAGTCATATGCAACGCAACTAATACTTCTATTTATTAGTATGGCGATCGCACTTTCTCACGTCTTGTATATTCATCCGATTTTTTGTACGTTATTGCTATCTTTATAGGATTTTTTAAACTTGAACGTCGAAGTCTACTTTATCGTAAATATCTGCCAGGGAAATTTCAAAAGAAATAGAAGCTAAGGATATCGTGACATCAGCATTTTCATATTCAGTAAATATCCAGCGGTTGTTATCTGTTTTGCTGTATTGTTCAACGTGCATTTTATATTGGTCAATAAGCAGATATTCATGAAAGCTAGGAATTGTTCGATAAGCCGCAAATTTTTCATCCCTGTCATAGCTTTTGGTTGATTTTGAAAGTACCTCACCAATCATTATCGGATTTGTCAGAGTGTCTTTTCTTCCTTCTTGAAATTCAAGTTCACCTGCAATAACCATCACATCAGGATAAGTATTAATTCGCTTTTGAGGAATCCATAATCTTTGGTCTGTAACAAAAACGCGGTAAGGTTGACGTTTCAGAGCAAAATTGAGCGTACTGCTTAGGTTGAGAGCAATTTGGTTATGATTGGGTGTTCCACATGTCATCGGGATAATTTGACCATTAATATATTCGTGCCGTTCTTCGGATTTTACCTCTATTTCTAGGTATTCTTCAGGTGAGTAGTAGCGTTCTGCAATAATCATGGAATTTCAACCCCCAAGGCTACAAATTATTAACTTAATCTTACTAAACTATTATTAACTTAATATTTGTTTGGGTGTCACACCAACGAAATTTAATCTTGACGCAGCAAAGCTACGAAACCAGCTTGTTCAAAATGTTTGTCGTAAGCAAGTGCTTCTTGAATACCAAGCTTGTGCATGATTTGGAATGAGGCACAATCTGTATGGCTCCAAGCTTGATCTAAACGTTGATTGTACAATTCAAGTGCGCTGGTAAACAAATCACTGGTTTGAGGAACAATTTCAATATTAGGATTACCGAAGGATTGATTAATCAAATTAACTGCTGTTCGTCTGAATAATGCACCTTGCTTAGAAAAGGCATTTAGTAGCTCAGTAAATATCATCTCACTAGTTACTATCTCTAAAGAAGGCATGAAAAATGCAGTAATTATTCTAGCTTTTTGATGCAGATCATCACTGGGATTAAGTAAAGCAATCCAGTACCCTGTGTCAGCAAATACTTTTTTCATTCTTCACTTTTCGGTGAACCGTATAGATAGTAATCCAAGTTTTTTGACATATCGCTTGGCAGTTTTGTCCATTCTTCTTCAGGAATTTGTAGACTAATCTCATCAATCAAATCTAAAAAAGATTGGGAGGATACATTTTGGGTTGATTCGACAATTTGACTGTCGTCAACTCTTTGCTTCAATCTAATTTTGATGAAAAGTAAAAAATTTAATACTTCTTCAACCAAAAATTCTGGTGCTTGATCAATTTCTCTAATTAATTTTTCTTTTGCGGTCATAGCATTACCTCATTACAGTTTTTACTATATATTTAAGGAACTCATCTCCAAGTCTACAATTGCTTTGTCTACTTCTGTTTTAGCAATATTGCTATTTTTACAAAATCATCTTAGGTGTTACTCCCAGTAACCTTTTAAAATGTCTATTAAGATGACTTTGGTTAGCGAAACCGACTTTGTAAGCAACTTCTGCAAGGCTCAAATTACCTTGCAAAAGTAACCTTTTTGCTCGCTCCACCCGACAACGAATCACATATTGATGCGCGGAGATTCCCATTGACTGTTTGAATAAGTGAGAAAAATAATGTGGACTTATTTGTACTATAGCAGCCAATTCTGTTAGACTTAAATCCTGTTCTAAGTGGGCGTTTATATAGTCAATTATTTTCTTAAATTTATACTTTGACAAACCGTCTTTATATTCTAGCAAAATCGGTTTGGATGTTGAATAATGTTGCATTAAGTGAACTGACAAAGCATTTATCATCGTCTCTGCATAAAGACGACTATTTGTAGGATTATTTTCTAACACACTTTTAAGCGCTAATCCCATTTGGTAAATTAAAGGATCGGGTGTGGCAAAATGTGGTAATAATTCCACATCTTTTGCATCTGCTGATTCGTTAATAGCACGAGCAAAAACATCAGTTTCTATACCAAGAATGATAAAATCACCTTCTGCATCCCAAGCTGCACTTTGACCGACGTTGACCGGATTAATAACTATATCACCTCCGACTACTGCATCACGGTGAAAGCGTCCATCTAGTTTGCGTTCGGCATGAATTACACGGTTTCCATGTGTGAAAATCGCAATAGAATGCCAACGAGGGGTAGAAACTTCCGGCATTTCATAAGCAGGTTGACACATGTAGCCGAAAGATACTCCATGCCAACCTACATCTAAGCTAGTGAGGATTGGTGGACGTGGATAAAGCTGCAATGCTTCAGTTTCTTCGGTTAAGACTAAGGGCTTTTCTTGGGGCATAGATTATACAAATGCCATCTACCCAATAGTATATCAGTATATATTTCCAGAAAAGTAGAGACGTAGCAGTGCTACGTCTAATCAAGGGTTTCGGGCAACGCATAATTAATTTATGGAGATGTCTAGTACCGCTTCTCCTTCTCCTGTCGGAGACGCTACGCGAACGCGGAAGTCACGCATTCAAAAGTAATATGGAGCAAGCTTTTTAGCGATTGAGAATGGTTAGTTTATTTACGCCGTGCTGCACTAGTATATATTCGTTTATTCAAAAACATATTTTTCAGCTACTTTCCAATAACGAGAAAAGCGCTTCAAGTTGATATAGCCGTCGTATTCAAAAAATGGTTCTACTTCAAAAATTTCCAAGTCCAAAGTTTTCTCAATTTCATTACATATCATATCAAAACGCGGACTAACACTTTCTGCTGTGACAACGAAGCTAGTATTATGCTCTTTGGCAAAAGCTAAAATTTCTCGCGTTACATCACCACGACGAATGACAACGGGTAATTCTAATAAGCATTCATAGATAAAAGTGAGGCGTTTCAGACTTAATTGCGATTCTTCAATTAAAGCATCATCCCAAACCCAAATTGCAGGTGCGTCGGGGTATTCTTTTAGTGCGGGGTTTTGGGGACTTAGACAATCTCCATGCACCCAAATAATTGGTTTAGTCATTGGTTTTTAGATTTTAAATAACGAACTACGTCAAAATTTTAACGGCGTTTTTTGCCTTTTTGCCAACTTTGACTGTTAGCTTGTTTGTTAAATTCACCTTTGGGAAAAAGCTTTTGTTCTATTTCTTCATAACTACCTTCAAAGTCACAATGTCCGTAAAGGGGACACTGTTTACAATAAACGCTTTCGGTGTAACGTTCTAAATTTTCGCGGTTGAAAAAATAAGCTTTGTGACTAAAGGTGCTGGCTACCCATTGCCATGACATATTATTGCTTGCAGGATCGCCATCTAACAAATGCTCTAAAAACCACTTTGCGCCGGCTTGCCAACGAATACGCTGCCAGTGGACAATGTAAGCTGCCATCCACATGCGTGCATGGTTGTGCAAGTAGCCTGTTTCGCGTAAGTCACGACTGAAGCTGTCTATGCAAACTCTGCCTGTGGTGCCTTGTTTGATGTCTTCTGGTAACTCAGGTGCGTAATCTGAGGGGGTATAGCCTGTTTTATATTCTTCTTGGTCTCGCCATATATTATCACCTAGTTTGGCATATAAACGCTGCCAGTAGTCACGCCAGCCTAGCTCGTTAATTAGTTTAGTTGTTTCGTCTGGGTTTGCTGTCTGCTCAATGATATAATCCCGAATTTCTCGCAGACTCAGAACACCATAGCGAATATAAGGTGAAAGTCGCGTTACTGCACCTGTGAAAAAGTTACGTGTTTTTGCATAGCGTGCAGCGTCTACTTTTTGCAGCATTTTTTCGGCGGCTTGGCGTCCGCCGACAATTTCGCTGATATGATTATCTCGTTGTGTCGCTTCTGGAAATTGTTCTTTTAGGTAAGTTACTAACTCTTCGCGGTTAGTAAAGTCGCGCTGCATGTTATTGGTCATTTGTAAAGGATTTGACGACTTTATAATTATGGCGGATGAATGTAAGCGATCGCTCTCAACTATATGAGATAATTTTTAAGCGATACATACATCGACGGAATTTAAATATGCGTTATCTCGAAAAGACGTAGCAGTGCTACGTCTCTACATTATAATGATGAATAAAGCTCGTATATCAACTATGGTTACAGTCATCCAAGCCCAAAACCTTAACATCATTGACTTAGAAAAAAAATTTGGTCTACAGCTAGATGACAGCGACCAATTTTTTACAGAGTGGTTTGATAATCTGCCAGAAATTACTGAGTCAGAAAAGCAGGCTCTAGACCGAGTTAAAGCGAACTTTCTTAGCTTGGTTAAGCGTCGGCGTATTTTAGAAGAATTGGTAAAACTAGTTGTGCTAGCTCCCTTGTTAGATTTAGCAGGATTTTATCAACTTCCTTTTGATATTGAAACTGAAGAATCTATACAAATTGCTTTGGAAGATGAAGGAGAAATTATGCGAGGTCGCATTGATGTGTTGGTTCTAAAACAACAATTGTGGTTATTAACAATTGAATCTAAAAGGGCTGGATTTTCTCTAATAATGGGTATACCCCAAGCACTAGCTTATATGTTGAGTAATCCTCACCCTGAAAAACCTACTTTTGGGTTAGTAATGAATGGTAGTGATTTTATTTTCCTGAAACTAACTAAGCAAGATACACCAAAGTATGCTTTGTCTGAACCGTTTACGCTGTTGAAACGCGAAAATGAACTGTATAAAGTTCTGAGTATATTAAAAAATATTGGTCAAATTCTGATTTAATAATTATGTCTGTTCGTCCTATATATCTCGATTGTCATGCGACCACTCCTGTGGATGAAAGGGTATTAGCAGCAATGCTACCTTACTTCACTGAACACTTTGGAAATGCCTCTAGTATTAGTCATGTTTATGGTTGGGAAGCAGAAGCGGCAGTGAAACAAACGCGATCAATTTTGGCAGAAGCAATTAATGCTACTCCTGAAGAAATTGTCTTTACTAGCGGTGCGACAGAAGCAAATAATTTAGCTATTAAAGGTGTTGCTGAAGCTTACTTTCAAAAAGGGCAACATATTATTACTGTTGCAACCGAACATAGTGCAGTTCTTGACCCTTGCAACTATCTAAAAACCCTTGGATTTGAAATTAAAATTTTACCAGTTGAAAAAGACGGGATAATTAATTTAGATGAGTTAGAAAAAGCTTTCCGTCCTGATACAATTTTAGTTTCGGTGATGGCTGCTAATAATGAAATTGGCGTTTTGCAACCATTAGCAGAAATTGGTGAATTATGTCGTCGTCAAGAAATTATTTTTCACACCGATGCTGCACAAGCGATCGCTAAAATTCCCCTTGATGTACAATCGATGAAGATTGACTTGATGTCCCTAACAGCACACAAAGTATACGGTCCTAAGGGCATCGGTGCGCTATATGTGCGTCGTCGCAATCCCAGAGTACAACTTGCAGCGCAACAACATGGTGGGGGACATGAACGAGGAATGCGTTCTGGTACACTATATACACCGCAAATTGTTGGATTTGGCAAAGCTGTAGAAATCGGTTTAGAGGAACAGGAAAGAGAAAGCGATCGCTTGACACAATTAAGACTATTATTGTGGGAACAACTTTCGCAATTGCCAGGAATCCACCTCAACGGACATCCTACCCAACGATTGGCAGGAAATTTAAATATCAGTGTTGAAAAAGTTGATGGATCTGCATTACTGTTAGGATTGCAACCTGTAATGGCTGTTTCTTCTGGATCTGCTTGTTCTTCAGCGACAACTGCACCTTCTCATGTTCTCACAGCGTTGGGACATTCGGAAAAATTAGCTTATGCATCCGTGCGGTTTGGAATTGGCAGGTTTAATACCCAAGAGGAGATTGACAGGGTAGCGGAACACTTTATTTCTACGGTGCAAAGTTTGCGGAAGCAGGCAACGCTTGTGTGAAACGAATCGCACATATAAATTATATTATGCACTGCGTTGGTACACATATTGTAGAGACGTAGCACTGCTACGTCTTTTCTGGAGATGTCTAATAGACATCTCCAGAAACTAATTATGCGTTGGTACACAACCCTTGATTAGACGTAGCACTGCTACGTCTCTACGAGGGTTATTTAATAGACATCTCCAGAAACTAATTATGCGTTGGTACACAACCCTTGATTAGACGTAGCACTGCTACGTCTCTACGAGGGTTATTTAATAGACATCTCCAGAAACTAATTATGCGTTGGTACACAACCCTTGATTAGACGTAGCAGTGCTACGTCTCTACACTAATATGGATCTGAATCTATGCGTCCTCTTTTCACGCTCCTGAGATAATATCCTGTTGTTGGTCTGTTTCTCAAGTTGAATGTGTTGCCGCTGTTAACTTTCCAGATTTTGTAGTTGGAGTAGGTTAGAGGAGTTCGCTTGGAGCAGACTTCAGGAGTGCGATCGCCTAGTATAAAGTACGCTGGACCCTTACCCATCACTTTTGCTCTGCCATTTTTCTCGATAACCACCGATGTATCTTCGCTAACTGCTATCCCCAAAGCACTTTTAGCTACACCATCTTTGATTTGACGAGCGATGAAAGCCATTATTCTACCCATTCGTTCACGTTTGTAAAAGTGGGTGTCTACAATGGTTCCCTTCAGATTTCCCCAGGAAAAAAAGTTGTAGGTGAAGCTTATATCTCGATAAGGATCTGCGAGTGCGTCTTCAGTTTCAATGCTGTTTGCACAAGCGTTGTAAACAAAGTCACTTTGAATCATTGCTCCTGCACTAGTTCCCCCAATACCGCCTCCCCTCGCGTAAACTGATTTTACAGCAGTTTCCAGCTTGGTGTTTTTCAAGTTGCGAATGTATTTACACTGGTCGCCACCTGCAAAGAAAATCACTTCGGCATTTTGAACTTTGTTGACAATATCAGCGTTGTTTGCATCTTTGCGGTTGGTAATGACGAAAGTCTGCACCGAGTCCACACCTTTCATCTGATAAATTGGCTGATTGTAGCTGTCATCTCCAGAAGCACGGAGGACAACTACATCAACCTTGGTGGTACAATTAGTACATCCCCTGACTCGGTTAATCATCCACTGAATAGCTTCATCGACATCGGAACCACCTCCACCCAAATCAAAAACAGGACCCTCCAAAGGAGGATTGACATTGGCAGGGTTGCCCTTTAAATTGGACGTTACCTTCGCTTTAACAGGCAATATTGAGGCGATCGCTATTATCCATAACAGCTTGAGTGCAATCTTAAACAATGTATAGTAATTGTTGGTTGATAGTTAATGGTTGTTTACGACTAACTCCGCTCCTGTAGAGACGCGAAATTTCGCGTCTCTACAACTCCTACTCCGTTTTCCCAATTCCCAACTCCCAATTCCCAACTCCTAACTACTAACTACCATATAACGGAACTTCGCTCTTTAACTGTCTGCTGATATACATCCTCTGTTTGCTTGCTTATTTTAGACCAGCTAAAGCGTCTTTCTAAATCTTCATAAGCATTATCAACTAACCATTGTCGATAACCTGGATTTTTCAACACTTCTAATATTCCCCAAGCTAGAGAATCTGGATTGTTAACCCAGGTTACAATACCTGTTTTCGTGTGTTGCACTACTTCGGGAAATCCACCCGTATCAGAAACGACTACCGGAACGCGAGAAGCAAAGCTTTCTAAGGCAACAATACCAAAGGGTTCGTAAAGACTAGGAAAAACGGCACAGTCAGCGATGGTTTGAAATTTATCCAAGTATTCATCGGACATAAAGCCGGTAAAATAACACTTGTGGGCAATTCCCAAATCCCAAGCTTGACGTTTAAGATGGTCGGTATTGCCACCACCAATAATTACAAACTTGACGTAACCACCCATTTCTGAAAGTATCTTTGGTGCTGCATTTAGCAATCCGGAAACGTTTTTTTCATAGGTCATGCGACCGACGTAATAAACGATTTTTTCATTATCGTCGGCAAATTGACGGCGAAAATCTTGGGCATGAAAACCTTGATGATGTTGTTTCTTTTCTGGTCTAATACCATTATAGATGACATCCATTTTATTCCAAGGGCTGTGAAGCGCTCGTTCAACTTCTCTTCGCATGTAGTCGGTACAAACGATAATCCGCCAAGCATTAAAAGCAAGTAGGTTTTCTTTGCAACTGATATAATGTTGGGTATTAGTGTGAATACCGTTGTGGCGTCCGAATTCAGTGGCGTGGATTGTAGCAATTAGCGGCACTTTAAAGGTATTCTTGAGAGCGATCGCACCATCGCCAACTAACCAATCATGAGCATGGATAATATCAAAGGGACCATCTTCGAGCATCAACTTACCACCGTCATGCCCCATGCTGTCATTTAAGTTTACCACCCAGTGGAAAAAGTCGTTACTACCAGCCACCGGTACGCGATGTATATGCACTCCATCCACTATCTCATACATCGGTGCCTGACCAAACTCCACCGTAATCAAGTGGACTTCATGCCCTAATTTGACTATTTCCGGGTATAACTCTGCCACATGACGGGCAATTCCTCCCACAATACGGGGTGGAAACTCCCAACTTAATACTAATATTTTCATCAACTAAACTCCACGATTCTTTACATTTACAAATATCCAAATATATAACTGGGTAATCAGGAATGGGTAATAGACATCTTCAGAAAAGACGTAGCAGTGCTACGTCTCTACATTATTTTTCACACCTATGTCTAATAGGTAATAGGAACTGGAGAAGATATTTTCCCAAAATTCTCCTTGTCCCCCTGTCCCCCTGTCCCCTTGTCCCTCCTCAACTTCCCACTTCTTTACGAAAGTCTAACCAAGCAGATGAAGCTTCCTCTTTTGAGGTAGCAGATTTTTTAAGTAGGATAACACCATCTTCAAAGCCAATGATGCCATATTCTTGATTAGTGGTCAGTTGGTCAATGAGTTGGATAAACTCTTGCAAAGCAACGCCATCGCTTTTGAAAGCTGGTGCATATTGTTGTAATTGCCACAAATCAGCGATCGCATAATCTACTTTTATCACCTCCCGCGCATCATTTCTTAACTCTAATTTTGGTAAACGGAGAATTTCCCGACGACTGGAAAGATGCGGTACAAGATAAGTAGTAGCAGACACGCTAGCATCAGAAGGAATTTGCGCTAATAAAGAACGAAGTTGTCCTACATGATGCCATTGTTGGGGCAGTGATACATATACCCAAGGTTTGACTGCATCAGGAATCAGAAAATAAAAAGTCCGATTTGGGTTCGATGTAAAGCTAAAAAACAAAGAAAGACAAATGCAACCTACCCAAAAGCGCCGAAATGAAGGTTTAAAGGCTTTTGGATGCTGCGACCACCAGATAATTGTACCGTAAAATAGTCCAGGAACTACCGTCATCGCATAACGAATTGTAATGGCTAAAACCGAATCGCCTTTACCTAAAAACAATTTTAGCAGAGGAAAACCAGCGATCGCCCAAGATGCCGGCGCAACAGCAGGTATAAATGCCAAAGGCAACCATTGACCAAGTAAATACTTAATTGTCCTATCTACTGGTGTAACAAGTTCTACTAACAATCGAGTTGGGTTGCTAACCATTCCCCAAATAATTTCCACTGTAGAAGCTTTATCTCCATCTGCATATTGTCCAAACCGCTCCATCATAAACCGCTGGGAAATATCTTGAGAAAACAGCGGCATAATCAGATTGGTCAGAACCAGCATATACCCAAAACTCAGTGTACACACTGCAAGTCCAGCGCGGGGAAAGCGTTTACTTAAAATCATGTAAATCCCAATCCCAAACAATCCTACACCGCTATCTTCCCGCACTGCCAAAATTAACACTGCTAGCACCCAAAATAGACGCCACCAACGTTTTTCCATTGCTAGCAGCAACCCAAAGATAAATAGAGGAGTCTGACAAATATCATGGAAATTAGATAAAGTTGGTCCGATGACGGCATTTGCAGCGTAATAGCTAGTAGTTATCATTACTGCTAATGGTGGTTCTAAATATTGTCGTGCCAATACATACAACACCAAACCAGCAGCAGTAATCAGCGTCACTTGGATAACGGTTAAAGTTGCTGGGGAGGGAAACAACGCATATATAGGTAGCCAAAGTAACAACGCTGGTGTAAAGTGTTGACCAAGGCGATGGTAATAAACAGTCGGAATTTCTCCAGCGTGAACGACATTCGTTGAAAGACTTGAAGACAGAGAGCTTTGAAAAAAGCGTCCGTGTAGGTTATTCCAAAAAACTTGGTTAAAAATCCCTTGATCGAATGAAGCGTAAAAACTGTAATATCGATGCAGGGTAAACATTAGACAAAGAACAAAGAATATGATGACGACTGGCAAGATTGGGCGTAAACTATTGCCTACGCTCGTCTTCAGCTTTTCGTTTTTATGCAACTTCGACAACATCACTCACTCACCCTGATTTTGGCAAACGGGGGAAATACTTATTGTAGAACGTGAATACCCTACTTGAACTGCAATAATCGTAAAGCTACGGAGTATGTTTGTTAAAGATTGTCTAAATTAAATTTTGTGAGGAATGAGGGCAAAGACTCTCCTAAGCTCTTTTATGATTGTAGAGAGAGAATAATAATTATGAAGCCCTGACGATTAAAATCGCGGCTACACAAACAAAGTCCGGATGGTGCGCGGACTAAGCTGAAAATAGAAGTGAAAATTAATAATCAGACCCCTCTCCAAACCTCTCCCCGTTGGCGTCAGCCTGCCGTTAGGCAAGCAGAGAGATGCTTTAATCTGTTATATCTGTGTGTAAACTTATAGCTTTTAAATCTTTTCCAACAGATGCTAATGCAACCCGATGCAATGCCAATGCAGAGCGATGCAATTAAAAACGCTACGCTTTTATCGGCTCTAAGTTAAAATTTGTGTCAAGTCTAATACAAATCCCGGCAGAACATCTTCACCTGATAAACTAGTAGGCGATCGCAAAATTTCCACATCTTGTCCTGGACGATAAATTTCTACCCGTTGGTTTTGAGGATCAATTAGCCAACCTAAACGCACACCACAGTTAATATACTCCTGCATTTTTTGTCGTAACGTCTGTAACGTATCACTTGCAGAGCGTAATTCTACAGCAAAATCAGGGGCAAGTGGCATAAATCGTGCCGGATTTGGGTTGAGAGTTTCGATTCGCTCTCGTTTAACCCAGGATGCATCGGGAGAACGGTTTGCACCATTGGGAAGTTTGAAACCTGTTGACGAGTCAAAAGCTAATCCTGTACCATCAGCATCTGCCCATATCTCTAGACGAGCTGATATTTTAATATTTCGATTCCCACTTTCCCAACCTGTTGGCGGCATAATAATTAATTCTCCCTCAGCGGTACGCTCAAACTGCAAATCTCGATTATTCTGGCATAGTTGGAAGAATTGCTCATCTGTTAGCTCAATGACAGGATATAAGTTAACGGTAAGGGCAGTCATGGTTGCTTTTTGAGGAATGCTAACTGTAGCCTAGCACTAGGGGAATAATTATGGCGTTGGTGAATTGAAATATGAGGAGCGCTCTCATCGCTCACTACGGTAGAGATGTTCTGATGGAGCGTCTCTACTATATAATGTGTCAGTTGCGATCGCATCGAGATGACACTACCCTGTTCCCCTCTAACCTCACATAGCAAGGAGCCAAAAAATGGTTGCCGAAACTCAAGAATTTGACGCTCAAGCATGGGTAAAGACTCGTTCTTCCCTCGATTCGACGAAATCAACCTTTTTAGTCTGGCAAGGTGCAATCTATGCTTTTATACCAGGTGAGAAGAAAAAACTTCTGTTTCAGATACTGGGTATGAGTGTAAGTAGATGTATTCCCACAAAAGAGGGTGGCTGGAATTTTACCTCTAGAGAACTGACTTACTACCTTGACCCAAAAACAAAGGAAATTGTGCAAAAATGGGAAAATCCTTGGACGGGTGAGAAAGTCTCAGTAATGCATGTTGCCAATAGTCCTGTACAAGGTCAGTTTAAAGGTAAGTTACCAGCGCAAGTAGATGGTGATATTACAACCTTCGTATTTGATATATTTCCTAATTACCCCAATCCTCTCGCAGACGATGCAAAGTTTGCTGAATACTGCCCAAATCCAACTTATCAGGCAGCAGAGTTATTTAAACTTACCGTCCCCACCGCAGATATATTAAACTCAGAATTATCCTCAGTTTCTCAACTTAGGTTGAGTTGGGATAGAATCGGTCAATGGCTTCCCTGGATGAAAATGGGAGCGCGTCCCGGTCATTTGATTTACAGTGCTTACGGTAGCAAAGTCGATGGTTTAAGCGAGTTACCGCAACTGCTTCAAGATGAAATTAATACCCGCGTTCCACTATATAGGAATGCACCAAAATCCTTTCTTGAAGGAGAAGATATGACCTCGTGGCTGTATTTTCAACAAAATTTTCAGGCTTATTTAACCGGTGAAACCTTCCCGCTACCAGCAGGAGAAGAATTATAAGTTAGGTAGTGATACCAATTTTATGTGAGGCTGCACAGAATAATAATCATCCGTATTTATCTGCGTTTATCTGCGTTTATCTGCGGTCAATTATTCTAGAAATCAGATTCTATGCAGCTTCATCTTAATTTGGTATGAGGACTTTAGTCCTCATATATAAGATAAGGACTGAAGTCCTGACTACGAATAAAGATCGAGTAATTCCTTAGCTTTGGTATCCTGAGTAATGATTTGACCTTGACGGTCAAATAAAATCACCCCCACCTTCAAAGAATTATCTGCATACTTTTTCACGTAATTCTCCGCTTTCTGACTAATCTTTTCAGCCAAAGCAGCAAACACCGCATCTGCCAACTTCAGTTCTACCAACTTTTTATAGGCTTCATCAGCCGTCTTAAGTTGCAAAATTGCCTGAACTGCGGAAATATCACCTTTAAGAGCAACAGCAGCTGCAATAATTTCTAACTTAGCATCTGCTAGGTGACTTGAAGTATTAAAAATTCCCCCTGCAAGCTTAATTAACTTTCCTTGGTATCCCAACAACAGCACCGATTCAGCTTGATAAAGTCCCGCTTCTACCAACATTGCACCGAGCCAATTTCCCGTTGAAACAATAATTTCTTCTGGAATCCCTAAACGCTGCGCTACAGAATAACCATTGCTCCCAATACAAAATACCAAATTGGGAAAACGCTGCACCTTATCTTGCAAAATGGCACGAAATTCTTCCAAGTGATCAGCAGCACTCATCGGTTGAGAAATCCCACTAGTTCCCAACAACGCCAAACCCTCTAAAATACCAAAAGCTGCATTAGATGTGCGTTGAGCTAATTGACGACCTTCAGGAAGGATAATCCGTACACTCGCAGTTTTATCTTCAGGAATTAGCGGTAACAAATTCGCTTCAAAAAGCCGTCGAGCATAACTATAAATAGCAGCTTCCCCCGCTGCCGTTTTCCCCAATCCCTCACCGGCTTCTAAAACCAAAGCCTCATCTTGTCGTGGTAATAACTTGACCCATGCCCAAATCGGAGTATTCCTCGTCAAATCTAAATTATCACCTGGGTCAGACAGAGCGATCGCCAACGCACTCATTGATTCTAAACTTGCGACTTGCTCAACTAAAATTTCTGCACTTTCATCAAGTAAATCCAACGTTACTGACAATATCACATCCGTGCCATTTTGTAAATGCACCAAAGCCGCCTTTGCCGCAGCAACAGCGAAAACCGGGAGAGTGTAACCTTTACGCGCCATTTTATCTTTGAAACTAGGACTTACGCATTGACAAGAGAGCTAGCTTATGAATTCAATCAGCATTCAAGTTATCCAAAACATATAGTAACTAGATTATAGCCAATCG
This sequence comes from Tolypothrix brevis GSE-NOS-MK-07-07A, assembly GCA_019358985.1. GTDB lineage: Bacteria > Cyanobacteriota > Cyanobacteriia > Cyanobacteriales > Nostocaceae > Hassallia > Hassallia brevis. Next base: position 145,804 of record JAHHIJ010000013.1, read on the forward strand.
TGTACTTGGTAATTTATCTATCGCAGTATTCAGATTCTACAATTTTGCAAAATTAACCAATATATAATCTTTTCTTCACCTTTTATCGGTACGTTAATACTTAAGGTAATAAATGACAGCGGCAAACGCGAGAAAAACTGATATGACTGCAATGAATTTGCAAGTTAGCGATGTTTGGCAACAAGCCGCTACACATTTAAGTAAAATTACATCTGGGGAAATTATTTCTCTACTTAAGCAGTATGGGATAATGCCGCAGTTTATGCGAGAGGTTTTGATCGATTGTGCGATCGCTGATATTGCTTTGACAACCGAAGAAACCTTTAAGGCATGTCAACAATTTTACCAGCAACATCAACTCACATCTGATGCTGAATTAGAAACATGGCTCATATCGCGTGGTTTATCTCGCGAACAACTTGATCATATTATTACCCGCAACACCAAACTAGAATACTTCAAACAAGGTAATTGGGAAAATAAATTAGAGTCTTATTTTCTGCAACGCAAAGCCAAGTTAGATCGGGTAATCTATTCATTAATTAGAGTTAAAGATATTGGTATTGCTCAAGAGCTTTATTTCCGCATTCAAGAAGGGGAACAGTCATTTAGTGAGCTTGCAAGTCAATATTCTTTAGGTTCGGAAGTGGAAACAGGAGGTTTACTTGGTCCGATAGAGTTATCAGTTCCCCATCCAGATTTAGCAAAAATGTTAGCAGCAAGTCAACCCGGTAAGCTATTACCACCAACTCGCTTAGGAGAATGGATTGTCATTGTGAGGTTAGAAAAGTTTCTTTCATCTCAATTAAATGAGTCAATGCGGCAGCGATTATTAAATGAATTATTTGAAAATTGGATACAAACTCAATATAAACAACTGACTGCATAATTATCAAATTTTAAATTACATTGATGAGCTATACAACAGTTAACACTGAAACATTTCTCAAAGCGATCGCACCTTTTGATCAACTTTCACAAATCGCACTATCTAAAGTATCACAACAAGCGCAGTTATTGCGCTACCGCATGGGACAAACAATTGTCATGCGGGAAAAAATACCCGCTGTAATTTCAATTATTTTTGAAGGACAAGCCCGGTTATTAGGATACGATCCCAAAAGTCAGATGCCGGTAACTTTAAAGTTACTGCAACCTGGTGATATTTTAGGTTGGGTTGGATTGATTCGGGGAGTTGGTTGTGAAACAGCGATCGCATCAAGTGAAACTATCTGTATAACTATAAAGAGTACCGATTTTCTCACACTTGTACAACAAGAAAAAGCTTTTGCATCTTACTTTAACAATAGTGCGGAGTTAATCGAAGTCTTTGATTTGTTAGCAGCAGAACTGCAAAGTCGTGCAGATAATGAATTATTAATCGAAGCAACTAATTCAAACTCTTTGAAAGAATTAGCTTTGAAGCTTCATTCCCAAACTCAAGTTGTCAATCTTCCCCAAGATTCTAGCCAATTGCCAAGCGATCGTTTATGGTTAATTAGTGGGGGAAATATTCCACAAGATATAATTGCCACTCGCTATAATCCTGAAACGCACCCCACAAAAGGAAAGCATCTGCGTTTACTCAGCTTTCCCGACAATATTTTCCCCCCCTTTGTAGAGACGCGATTAATCGCGTCTCTACCCCCCTCCCGTGACGATATCCCCTACGCAGCAGATGAACCAGAAGGAAGACAGGTAGAAACTTCTAGTTTGAAAAAATATCCATATGTGCGCGGTAGTGGTAAAGTGGATGCTGTTCTAGCTTGCTTTCAAATGTTGAGTAAGCAATTGAATTTGCCTTTTCGTCGGGAAGTTCTGCGTAAGATTTTGCTTTCCCAGGAACGACGAACAGGTTCGCTATCGTTGCAGCAATGTGGAGCGATCGCAGAATCACTCGGTTTAAATGCTCAACTTATTAGTTTACCAGTTAACGCCGTCGGACGACTTCAAGCACCGGCGATTGTGCAATGGCAAGATAGTTTTGCCCTACTTTACGAAATCAATCCTCAAGCGATCGTTTTAGGAATTCCCGAAGTTGGAGTTTTACGACAAAAAACCGCAGACGTTGCTAGCATTCTCCTACAATCGGCAACCAAATTAGATGAATCTCCAAAAGAAACCGTTCCCATTTTGTTGCTGCAACAAACTAGATATACACCACAGCAAAAGTTTGGCTTAAGTTGGTTTCTACCTTCTTTATATAAATATCGTCAAGTCCTAATAGAAGTATTTATTGCCTCATTCTTTGTCCAATTGTTTGGGTTAGCAAACCCGTTAATGACCCAAGTTATTATCGACAAAGTTTTAGTGCAGAACAGCGCTGATACGTTGCAAGTATTGGGGATTTTTCTCATAGTCATTGCAGTATTTGAAGCAATCCTAACTAGCATTCGGACATTTTTATTCGTCGATACCACCAATCGAATAGACTTAGCGCTGGGTTCGCAAATTATTGACCATTTGCTACGTTTACCTTTACGATACTTTGAAAGACGACCTGTAGGTGAATTATCAACACGAGTAAATGAGTTAGAAAATATTCGCCAATTCTTAACCGGTACAGCCTTAACAGTGGTTTTAGATGCGGTGTTTTCAGTTATTTATATTGTGGTAATGTTTATCTACAGTTGGCTACTGAGTTTAGTAGCACTCTCCACATTACCATTCTTCGTACTACTAACAACATCAGTTTCGCCAATTGTCCGACGACAACTGCGAACAAAAGCCGAACGCAATGCCGAAGCGCAATCTCATTTAGTTGAAGTACTATCAGGTATCCAGACAGTAAAAGCGCAAAATATCGAATTGCGATCGCGTTGGCAATGGCAAGAACGTTATGCTCGTTATGTAAGTGCCGGTTTTAAGACAGTTCAAACATCCACAGCAGCAGGTTCCACCAGCAACTTCTTAAGTCAACTTTCCGGTTTATTAGTATTGTGGGTAGGAGCTTATTTAGTACTCAAAGGCGAACTTACTCTAGGGCAATTAATCGCCTTTAGAATTATAGCAGGTTACGTCACCAGTCCATTACTGCGATTAACGCAACTGTGGCAGAACTTCCAAGAAACAGCGCTTTCTTTGGAACGATTAAGTGATATTATCGACTCACCTACAGAATCATCCGAAAGCGATCGCGGTAACATTCCCATGCCAATGATTCAGGGTTCAGTTAAGTATGATAACGTATCTTTCCGCTTCAATCCTAGCGGTCCGCTACAACTTAATAATATCAACTTAGAGTTTCCCGCTGGTATATTTATCGGGATAGTCGGTCAAAGTGGTTCCGGCAAAAGTACTTTGATGAAACTTATACCGCGTTTGTATCCTTTAGAATCAGGTAGAATTTTAATCGATGGTTACGACATCAACAAAGTCGAACTTTATTCCTTAAGAAAACAAATCGGTATCGTACCACAAGACACGCTCTTATTTGATGGAACAATCCAAGAAAATATCGCTTTAAATCATCCAGACGCAAGCTCAGAAGAAATTATCGAAGCTGGGAAAATTGCCTTTGCTCACGAGTTCATTATGAACCTAGCCAACGGTTACAATACTAGAGTTGGGGAGCGTGGTGCATCACTTTCTGGGGGACAACGACAACGAATAGCGATCGCTCGAACCATCCTCCAAAACCCGCAAATGCTCATTCTCGACGAAGCTACCAGTGCGTTAGATTACGAATCAGAACGGCAAGTTTGTTTAAATTTAGCCCAAGCATTTAAAGGACGCACAGTTTTCTTTATTACCCATCGTCTCACCACAATTCGCAACGCCGATTTGATTTTAATGCTCGATCAAGGTTTTGTAGTTGAACAAGGAACCCATCAACAATTAATGAGTGAAAAAGGTCGTTATTACTGTTTATATCAACAACAAGAAGCACAACTTTAATTGGATAGTCGATAACTGTTAACCAACAAAAAACAACCAATGAATTTTGAATTTGACCAACCTGTAATTTTACAGCGATCGCCTATATTATCACGAGCAGTACTTTGGGGTATTGTTGGTGTAACGAGCTTCACGCTAATTTGGTCTGCTGTTGCAAAAATTGAAGAAGCGATTCCAGCAACTGGTAAACTAGAGCCACAAGGAACAGTCAGAGAAGTTAAAGTACCCCTGAATGGCTTAGTAAAAGAAGTTTATATTAAAGACGGTCAACAAGTTAAGAAAGGAGACTTGCTATTGCGTCTTGATCACACTGCACAAAAAGCGCAAAAAGTCTACTTGCAGAAAGTTCGTAATAATTTACTACAAGAAAATCAATTTTATCAATCCCAAATGAGTGATAAAGTTCGCGTACCGTTAAAAAATCAGATAAAATTGCCTGAAGAGATCGCAATCTTAACGAAAAATCGTGCAGGTTTGGTTGCAGAAAATCAACTTTATCGAGTGCAACTTTCCGGAAAATCCTCAGGAGTCAATTTGACACCCGATCAGCAATTACGCTTGCAAACCAATCAGCAAGAACTGAAAACCAAAGCTACGACTGTGAAATTAGAAGCCTCGCAATTAGAAAAGCAGGTGATACAAAATCAGGTAAAATTGGCGAATGCGAAAAACGTTTTAAAAATAAATCAAGGCATTCTCAAAGACTTAGAACCGTTGTTTAAACAAGGTGCGATCGCTCGTCTACAATACTTACAGCAAGAGCAGCAAGTTAGCACTCAGCAGTCAGATGTCGATGAATTAACCCAAGAAGGAGAACGTTTGAAATTAGCGATCGCACAATCTGGGGAACGTCTGCAAAACACCATGTCTGCGTCCAACCAAGATTTATGGACGAAAATAGCCGATAATGATAAACGCATCGCAGAAATAGACAGCCAATTAAAAAAGGCGATCGTTGAAAACGAAAAGAACATTGCCGAAATGGATAACCAAATCAGCCAAAATCAAGTTTCTTTAGATTATCAAGAAATTCGTTCCCCAGTCAATGGTATAATATTTGATTTGAAAGCTAGCAACCCTGGATTTGTTGCCAATTCCACCGAACCAGTTCTCAAAGTTGTCCCAGAAAACTCTCTCAAAGCCGAAGTATTCCTAACCAACAAAGACATTGGTTTCGTTAGAGCAGGAATGCCAGTAGATATAAGAATAGACTCCTTTCCCTTCAGCGAATTTGGTGACATTAAAGGTACACTAGAATCCATTGGTTCCGATGCTTTACCACCTACCGAAATTCGTCCCTACTACAGCTTTCCCGTCACAGTACGTTTAAATCAGCAAGCACTTATACTCAAAGATAAACAACTACCTCTTCAATCAGGCATGTCAGTAAGTGTTAACATCAAACTCCGAAAACGCACAATCTTAAGCATCTTCATCGACGGATTTACCCAACAAATAGAAAGCCTCAAATTCATGAGATAAACGTAGTAACCGCTTCAGCGGTTTCTAATATCATGTCCGTTTGATTAACAATAATAAAAACATCGCAACCGTCGTAGAGACGTTCCGGTGGAACGTCTTTACATTGTAAGTAATTTACCGGACATAATATAAGTCCATAATTAATAGCCATTACAAATTATTGGAATTTTGAGGGTGTCCACAATGTTTACAATGTGGCAAATTTTGGTAAGTAAGATTGTGGCAGTTTTGGCATTCAACGTATTGATAATAACCGCAGTGCGGGCAGTAAACATCATTGTGCTGAATTTTCTTAGCACAATTGAGACAGCGTGATTTTTGAACTCTGCTAGCTGCTTGGAGTTTAGGATTAAAGACAATATTTTGGAGAAACTTGATAATTCCAAAACCAATAAGTGGAATCAGCAACACATAAGCATAACTAACTAAGAAAAGTAAACCACCAAAAAGGGTGCTAACAATATCAAAGATAAACTGAAATATTGCACCGATTTGCAGAAATTCAAATACTTTAAGTAATAGCGGGATAAAAAAGATAACCAGCAAATGCCAGCTAATTAGCGAGATGAGTCCATGTCCTCTCCTCTGAGCAAATTTATAACTTGATAAAGCAACAACAATCAGCGGCAAAAGAAACAGAGACTGAAAAGCAAGCTGAATACTTGGATACCAAAATGACGCTTGTTTATAGCCCTTTTCAACTGCCATAAATTGATCGTTATCCTTAAGGAAAGTTATAAAATTAACACTTTCTGGTTTTGCAAGCAGTACATTTTTCAGATTAGAAATTTCATTCTTCAAGTTAGAAATTTTTCTGCTGTTTTGGTCTAACTCCTGCTTGGCTTTTTCAGCACTCACTGAATTAATTGATTTCCCTGGAGCTTGACCTGCTATTTTTTCTAAGAGCGTTGAGTCATATTGAGCGCGAATATTACGATTGGTTTGTTCAAGTGAATTAATATCTGCTTCTTTCCGAACAATGCTCTTGATGATTTGCTGCTTCTCATCAGAATTTTTAATCTTATCTTTAGAAGTTGCATAATTCAAGCATATTTCAGAAACCTTACCTAGATGTCCTGCTTGTGGTTGTTGATAAGTTTGCTGTAATGTTGGTGAAAGTTTTAAAATTTGATAATCTTTATCTTTCGCAGTTTCTGCCCGGTAATTTTTCCACTCGGAGTAACATGGATAAACCTGAGTCGGGTTCAGATGCCATTTGCTAATATCATCCAAACCCGTAAAAACATTAATTAAAATAAAAATGTCAATCAAAATAATGACAATCAAGCTCACTTTATTTAGTGGTTCGTTGTTGATTGTCCTTGAATTACTAAAAAATTGACTGAAAAGACGACGTATTCTGGCAAACATATTATTTTTTAACAGGACTTACGAAAAGGGCATTGCTGAATTGATGTATGAATCCTTGTAAAGACGTTCCGCCGGAACGTCTCTACGACGGTTGCGTTGTTTTTATTACTGTTAATTAAACGGACATGATATAGCTCCTAACTTCATCATTATAATTACGAAAGAAAATGACCAAATTTTTGCTCAAGCTACTGCACAATCTCAAGTTTAAATCTACCCAGAATCGAAAACTGAATATTTCTACACGCTAATTTCTGCCCAAATAACTTTTGTCAAAAATGAAGAAGGAGAAGTGAGTGAGTTAATTCTGCACTACAATAGACAAGAAATACCTGGTAAAAAGATTAAATAAGTATTAACATTTACCTTAAGCAGATTCACGGATCTCAGATTGTTTCTTGCCCAGATATAACATGATGATAGTCTGAGCGTGGATGTCCTACTGTACTGTGGCTATAAACTATGGAACTTTTGCTGAAAACTTATGATTCTGCTCTCTTCAACAAAATAGGCTTCTATGTTGGTCAAGCAATTATTGCCATTCAAGACAAGCAACCAGAATTATTGCTGGAAAAATATAGAAACATATCTTGGAGTAGCCGACATCAATCTAGTTTAACAGCAAAACTAACCGAAATACTTTGCCAAAGTGACGACTGGGACACATTAATTAATAAATTGCAAGTATTTCTAAAAGCTTTATTAATTCCTGAATCCTTCAACTCACCAATATTAATAAAATTAATTGAAGATATTCGTTTACTAAATCCGGCAAAAGTTGAGTTAAATGGTTCAAACAGCCTCAACACAATTAACCGGGTATCATCAGAAATAGTAACTAATGGCTCTTTATCGCAAAGAAAAATAGCAATTTTACTTTTAGATGCAGAAAACCTACAAATAAACGCCGAAACTGAACAATTCTTAACAACAGTTTGTACTTGTCCAATTCAAGTTAAAATTGCCTTTGCTAATTGGCGCAGCATGGGTAAACTAGATGTTGAATTTCACCAGCGTGGTTACGACTTAATTCATGTCCCCGCAGGTAAAGATCATGCTGATGGAAAAATGATAGCCTTTGGTTCGTCAATTCATGAGCATTATCCAAAAGCCAAGGAAGTTTTAGTTTGTTCCTCAGACACAGTAATGACTAACCTGTGCAACCATCTTCAGCAAAATGGATTAACAGTGTATCGGGTTAACAAGCAAGGAAACAATATAACGATATTAAATAGTAAAAGTGGTAATAAACATACTCATTCACTTTTGAAACCACCTTCAATTGAAGAATTAAATGCCCAGATTAAAAATATAATAATATCTGAGGAAAAGCGCACTTCAAATCAATGGTTTAAACTATCTGAGATAGCGCAAATATATTATAAAAAGTACAACTTCAACATAAGTAAAATTGTATCTTATAGCCTTCCGGGTAAGACAACCAAAGATATTTTTCTTGACAAATCAGAGTTTGTTGTACACCAACTACCAAACGATAACGAATTATATTTAGCCCTATTTGAAATGTCTCAGCTAAATAAGGCAGTTAGTAATAATGATGTAGAAAACAAAGAGATAAATACGAAAGCAGATTTGGAACAAGCTTTAGTGAATACCATAATTGCTTTAGTAACTAAAACTTCAAACCTTTATATTCCTATTGAAATTTTAAGGGCTAATTTTAATCAGCAGTACGGTCAAGGAATGGCTAACATTTTAAAAAAATTAGACTTGAATGTTAAATATATTACTTTTTTGAAATCATGCGATTCTTTGGAGCTACAAAAAATAGGCGATCGCTGGCATGTAGCACTACGTCAAGCTAAGAGTGTTACAATCTAGTAGCATTTCATCAGCATTCACTCAGCGTTACTCTGCGCTTACCTCAGCGTCCCTCTGCGTTTAACCTCATGCTCTTTATTATGTATAATGTAAATAAATGTCAAGAACACAATACATGATAAAGTAATTGTGAATACGTTGGTTTAGCCACTCAATCATGAGTATCGCGCCATATTAACTCTATTATGTTTTTTTTCGGGTCAAAAACAAAGCTGTTCTTACTTAATCTAGCTTAGGAAAGACCTGAAAATCCGGCAAAAAAGCCAAAATCTAGAGACAGATAAGCTATTGCGCTGGATTTTCGTAATTTATGAAAATTGCTCACGTTCATTTCTACGTAGAAGATGCACTCGTTTGGCAAGATTGGTTTGTCAGCCATCTCGGCTTTCAAGCAGTAACAGATTATATGATCCCCCTAACCTTGACAAACGAGTGCAACGAGTACGGATCGTTTCACACTTGCACAAAAGTAGTCAAAAGTGCTGCTGTCTGCTTTTTGCTGTCTTCACCACTGTTACCCACAAGTCCAGTCGCTGAGTTTCTGCGTCAGCATCCCCCTGGTGTGGCAGATGTCGCTTTTGATGTCGAAGATGTCGAAAAAGCGATCGCTCTGGCTGCACAACACAACGCCAAAATCATAGAACCGATTCAAAGTCAAGAATACATCAAGTGGGGCAAAATCTCCGCTTGGGGTTCCTTGACTCATACTTTGATAGAAAGGGGACGACAAGGGGGACAAGGAGGAATTTCTTCCACATCCCCCCCTCCCCCCCTCTCCCCCTCTCCCATCACCGCTATAGATCACATCGTCCTAAACGTAGCTCAGGGTGATTTAGAACGTGCTGTGACTTGGTATGAAGAGGTTCTCGATTTTCAACCCCAACAAGCGTTTAAAATTAAAACCGATCGCTCTGCTTTGCACAGCCGAGTTATGCTTTCACGTAACGGCGGTGTACAATTGCCAATTAATGAACCGGCTTCGGCTCATTCTCAAATTCAAGAGTTTTTGGATGTGAACCGGGGAGCGGGAATTCAACATATCGCTTTGCAAACACCCAATATTGTGGATGCGATCGCTCTTTTTCGCGCTTGTGGTTTATCCTTACTTCCAGTTCCTCAAACCTATTACTCGCAGCTAAAACAGCGAGAAAAACTGCCGCTTTCAGCCCTAGAACTGGAGGCGATCGCCCAACAAGAAATTTTGGTAGACTGGAAAGAAGATACTCAAAAAGCAGTACTGCTACAAATTTTCACCCAGCCAATTTTCGGACAGCCTACCTTCTTCTTTGAGTTTATCGAGCGTCGTTTTCAAGCTCAAGGTTTTGGTGAAGGTAATTTTCGCGCTTTGTTTGAAGCGATTGAAAAGGAACAAATCAAACGCGGTAGCCTGCATTGAAAAGATAATACGATTTAAGCTAGTCTGTAAATAAAATTTACATTTCCCTAAATGTTAAGACTAATTACAGACTTCGACGGTCCGATTATTGATGTTTCCGAACGGTACTATCGCGTTTATCAATTCTGTCTGGAGAAGACACTCCGCCCAAACCAAGCACTACAAGAACTTTCAAAAGCGGAATTTTGGCAATTGAAGCGATCGCGTGTTCCGGAAAAACAAATTGCCTTAAGTTCCGGTTTGGACGAAGTGCAAGCACAAGAATTTTCTCAATTGCGACGACAAACCGTGCATACAGAGCCTTACTTTGATCATGATACCCTTGCCCCAGGCGCTGTGGAAGCACTGTTAAAAATTCAAGAAGCTGGGATCGATTTGGCTGTGATGACAATGCGTCGAGTACGTGAACTTGACTATGCCTTTAAAAAACATGATTTAAGCAGGTTTTTCCCGGAAAATCGTTGTTATTGCTTAACCAACGACTACGTGAAAACCCGCGATATTGATGATAAACCTTTGCTGATGGAACGGGCAATAGCAGAACTACCACCAGCTGCTGATACTTGGATGGTGGGGGATACAGAAGCGGACATCACCGCTGCTAAAAATCACGGTGTCAAAGTGATGGCTGTAGAGTGTGGCATCCGCGATCGCTCTCAATTGGCAGTATACAACCCTGATTTAATTGTCAAGGATTTGAGCGCGGCTGTGGATTTTGTTTTAGAGCGATCGGCATCAAAACCAGGTACGCTTAACGCAGAAAGCTGCTAATCAACCACAACAATATAAACGTCAGCACAGCAGAAAACTGATTTGCCGTCATACTGATAAATGTCATTTGCGGCACAAGCAGCCCAGCAACTAGTCCCCCAGTAATTAAACCTACTATTAAGCCGAGCAGAGTCAACAAAACTGCTCGACCAAACTTGCCTTCTTTACGATTGAGAAAGTAAATACCTATACCAACACCTAGCACCAATACCAACTGTAAAACCTGATCGCCCCCAGCTTGGTAAAACAAACTAATAGCACTCAAACCCAGATACCAAGCTCCAGGTAACAACACATCTGGAGGGGTTGGTTTATCAATGATTCGTTGTAACCAAGCGGGAGAAAGTTGTTCGCTCTTGGTGGGACTTTCTTTAGCAGGTGCTTGCACGAGGCGTTCAGGGAAACGAATGCGTTCCGGTACTTTGATTTTACCTTCTTGGCGCATCCGTAAGCGATCCATTAAAATCGCATCGTAAGCCGTGTTAATCATTTCTAAACGCTTTGTATCGCCACTGTATTGCTCCAACAGGCGGTTGCGAGCGTCTTGAATTTCATCGAAGCTAGCATCTTCAGATACCCCAAGTTTTTCGTAGGGATTTTGATCGCTCATCAGAAAATTGGTTAGAAACCCCGTCCTTATAGGACGGCTTTATATTGGGTTTAGATACCATTACCGTCCTGGGATTGTTTAACTCGGTGTACCTTTGTGTTGCACTTTCAACGGGACAATTACCATTTCAAGTCTCCCAATCCTGTACGCATAATGTTTGGACTTTCGTCCCTCCCTTTCGGGGTAAAGTTAGCCTTGACCAGTTATAAGAGCTTGTTGGGCTTGCAACACTGTTCCAGTGACCTTAGAACTGTTTAATTACAAGCGACAGAGCTGGGGACTGGCTGCGTATCCCAAGGTGTCGTGACTCAAATAACGGCTACCTATTACTAGGTGGTCGGGTCAGAATGGCGGGCGTGATTTCTCATGCAAGCCCTATGCATGACGGCTAGGGTTCCTGACGGGAGTTTATTACGTATAGCCTTAGTTGGCAGCAGCCTTTTTTTTGAAGAAAAAACGGTTCTTTAGGTTTTATCTCGGTCGAAACGTAAGTTTCGCTCGATTGCTATGTCCTAACAGGATAGTAGCACGGGGAGCGATATTATCGACCTGGGAAATTTAACTATAGTAACTTTAACATATTATTATAACTCAGTGTATCCCCTCATGTCGTTGCCTAGTTCTAGCTCTAATCTGGAATTTAAGCGAAAAATACCTAAAAGGCATCCTTGATGAAAAAATTAACTTTTCTGTTGCGGATGGGAGCATCTCACTGCCCGGTACCTTGACATTCTAAATAATTAGTTTTCAAATAGCTTGTGGCATTCAGCTACATATCGATTTCAAATTGAAGCGTTTTAAATAACCACGCAACTAAAATTACAAAAGTGTCCCTTATGCACCCAAATCGTGCGAAATGCAGGTCACATCTGCTGACTGGGCACTCGGATCTTGACTTGTTAAACATCTACACTTACGTGCAACACTGGCATAACTAGAATATTCGCGCTCTAATTATCCAGAATCCTGATTAAACTATTACTTGGGTGATCGGGAAATTAATACCTTAAGCTTGTAGATTGTTATTAACCCCGTGAACCCGCGCTTTTACGCGGCGACGTTTATTAATCCTATGATTTTTTGTGTAAAGTGATGGTCATGGCTCCTGCCAAAGTTCTTGTAGTTGATGACGACCCTGCGGTTCGTAATTTAATTCAACGTTTTCTGATTAAGCAGAGCTATCAAGTAGAGGCTGCCGAAGACGGTAAGACTGCCATAGCTTTATTTGAGCAATTTAACCCAGATTTGGTGATTCTAGATGTGAATTTACCAGATGTAATTGGGTTTAACCTCTGCCAAGAGATGCAAAGCCGTAACGGTGTCTTTGTTCTCATGCTGACTAGCCGTACAGACGAAGCCGACAAGATTCGCGGCTTTGCTAAAGGTGCTGATGACTATCTCACCAAGCCATTTGGTTTGGGAGAACTAGAAGTCAGAGTAGCAGCCATTTTGCGGCGTCAGCGGGTTGTGACTACGGCAGAACAGAAACGCCGATTGAGCTAATCTCGAAATAACGGAGTATAATGGGGTCAAATGTATTCAATCTATTTAAATGAAATACTTAACCCCAGATCAAGTTTATAAGCAATTCGGCTATCATCCCAAAACAACCGCA
>JAHHIJ010000017.1 GCA_019358985.1 Tolypothrix brevis GSE-NOS-MK-07-07A
ATTTACACCATCATCGGTTAGAAGTTGTCTAGGATTTTATCTCCTAGCTAGTCGTCCCTGGACTGAAATCCTCTCTAGAAGAGAGATTCAACCATTTAGACTAAACGAATCGCACGGTTTTACCAGAACCAGAGACACCCATCACGAGAATTAACATTTATTATTCGCATTTTGTAATTATAGCGTTTCCTACTCTGCTGAGGTACAAGTTTATCTGCGTCCATCGGCGTTTATCTATCTTCATCTGCGGTTAATTCTTTCTTTGTTAGAGCAAAAGTTATCAGTAGAGACGCTTGGGTATCACGTCTCTACAAAGGTTATATCATGTCCGGTAAATTACACATACTGTAAAGACGTTCCGCCGGAACGTCTCTACGACGGTTACGATGTTTTTATTACTGGTATTTAAACGGACATAATTTTGCTCCAACTTACATAAGGCAACTTTGCGGCAGTTGCCCGAACTTGTTCAGAAGATGCGACTAACTGACCGCAAGCATCCCAAGTGCCGGCAATGAACATGTTTTTCGCACCTTCACTCATTGTAACTGTGCCAGTAAAATCGCCACATTGCACTTGCATTGTTTCCAGATTCACTGTCATCGATGCAATGTAATTGTTTGTGACAATTTCTTGCAAATGCTTGACGGTAGCAGCATCAGCCGTCAGGCAGGGAATGCCCATTGCGACACAGTTACCGAAAAAGATTTCGGCAAAGCTTTCACCGATGAGCGCTTGAATACCCCATTTTGCGATCGCTTGTGGTGCATGTTCCCGCGATGAACCACAGCCAAAGTTGCGGTTAACTAGCAATATCAAAGCACCTTGATACTGCGCTTGATCGAAAGGATGCTCACCTTTTAATCCTGTTCTATCATCAGCAAACACATGTTCGCCCAAACCATCAAAAGTGACACAACGCAAATACCGAGCCGGAATAATGCGATCGGTATCAATATCATCACCCACTAAAGGGATACCGCGTCCGGAAACTGCTTTAACTTCACTTACCATACTAGGAATTAGGGATTGGGGATTAGGGACTGGTAATAGACATAGGAGCGTTATGCAGAACCTCTAAAGACGTAGCAGTGCTACGTCTCTACATTCTTTTTCACTTTCGCGTGTCTATTTCCCATTTACAACAATTCGCGCACGTCGAATACTTCACCTTTCAAGGCTGCTGCTGCAACCATTGCCGGACTCATCAATAAAGTACGACCGGAGGAGGAACCTTGGCGTCCTTTGAAGTTGCGGTTAGAAGAAGAAGCGCTAATTTGCCGTCCTTCAAGTTTATCGGGGTTCATCGCCAAACACATTGAACAGCCTGCTTCACGCCATTCAAAGCCGGCTTCGGTGAAGATTTTATCGAGTCCTTCGGCTTCTGCTTGCTTTTTGACTCGTTCGGAACCTGGGACAACAAAAGCTTTAATTCCCTCAGCAACGTGGTGTCCTTGGGCAATTTTTGCAGCTTCGCGCAAATCGCTAATTCGTCCGTTGGTGCAGCTACCAATGAAGCAAACATCAATTTTTGTGCCTTGGATAGGTTGACCGGGAGCCAAATCCATGTATCGATAAGCTTCTTCAGCAAGAGTGCGATCGCCTGGGGGTAGTTCTTCGGGGGTGGGTACGGCTTGGTTAACTCCGATACCTTGACCGGGGGTAATGCCCCAAGTTACGGTAGGGGGAATTTCGGCGGCGTCGAAACTTACTATATCATCATATTCGGCGTCAATATCACTGCGGATCGATTCCCACCAAGCAACTGCTTTATCCCAATCTGCGTCTTTCGGGGCAAAGTCTCTACCCTTGAGGTATTCGTAAGTAACTTGGTCGGGATTGATGTAACCGCAACGCGCACCACCTTCGATGGACATATTGCAGACTGTCATCCTTTCTTCCACGTTCATTTGCTCAAAGGTGCTGCCTGCAAATTCATAAGCGTATCCTACACCACCTTTGACGCCGAGGGTGCGGATGATATGCAAAATGACATCTTTGGCGTAAACACCGGGTTTGAGTGTGCCGTTAACTTCAATTTTCCGGACTTTCAGTTTGGAAAGTGCGAGGGTTTGGGAAGCGAGGACATCACGAACTTGACTGGTACCGATACCAAAAGCGATCGCACCAAATGCACCATGAGTTGATGTATGGCTATCACCACAAGCGATCGTCATTCCTGGCTGTGTCAATCCCTGTTCTGGCGCAATTACATGCACAATCCCTTGACTTCCGCAACCAATGTTATAAAATGTAATGTTATTTTCTTGACAATTTCGCTCCAGCGCTTGCATCATTTCTTCTGCCAGGGTATCCACAAATGGACGTGCCTGATTTTCTGTCGGCACAATATGATCCACCGTGGCGACAGTCCTCTGAGGAAATAATACCTTTAAATTGCGCTCTTTTAACATCGCAAAGGCTTGGGGACTGGTGACTTCATGAATCAGATGCAGTCCTATAAACAGTTGCGTCTGTCCTTGCAGGAGCGTACTAACTGTGTGTGAATCCCAAACTTTATCAAACAGTGTGCCTTTGCTCATACTCAATTCGTCCCTGGTTCTGCCGGATCTATGATGTTATCAAAAAAATGAACTACCTACGCCAAGCCGAACCGTTGGCAAAGGATATTTATTTTTAACTTCTTTAATCACAATAGAAAAACTTCTTAGTGATGTCCAATATATTTTTCTGCTTTGATTAATATTTTTTAAATATGAGTTGAATTATTAACTGTAGTGCGATCGCTAATTTCGTCACATGGAACATTGTAGAGACGTAGCACTGCTACGTCTCCACGTGTATTTAATCACAACTAAATCTGCTGTATAATATATGTCAATAGGATAAATATTTAAACGCCTTCACGTAAAGCTGCGATAATTTGAATATTTGCCTGAGGAAAAGCAAACCGATCAAGTTCATCCAAGCTCACCCAGCGGATTTCATCGCACTCCAACGGTTGAGGAACACCCGTAAGATGGCGGCAATGATGTACAGTGAGGGTGACGCGCAAGTGGGTATAGGTATGATCGATAGTGATCAGATGTTTTCCTACTTCAATAAGTATTCCCAATTCTTCGTTAATTTCCCGTTTGATACATTCTTCGACGGTTTCGCCTTTCTCGATTTTACCTCCAGGAAATTCCCACAAACCGCCCATTGTGCCTGATGGACGACGGCGATCGATTAATATTTGCCCTTGATCATTCCATATTACGGCGACACCGATGATTTTGTGGGGCGGTGGAGAAACAATTTCAATCATGGTTTGTGGGTAATGGCAAAAAATGGTATGTCTCTAGAGACGTAGCATTGCTACGTCTCTAGGATGATTTGGGACTGATCTGAACTTTCAACTAATTACCGAAAAAATGGGTTTAAAGCCCCGTGCTTCTAGCACGGCTTTTATTTAATTTCCGAATTATTTCTCTGAGTACATCATTTTGAGTGCGATCTTTTTGGGCGCAGTATTCCACAAGCATCTTGTATTCTTCATCAGAGCATCGGATGTTAATTTTTTTATGCCGTCATAATGCCATCGATTTCTGGTATAATGTTAGCATGAAAACCCTGAAATTCAAGTTGTACCAACACAAGCGAAATAGATACCTCAAGCGGTCAATAAATGCTGCTGGGTTAATTTATAACCGTTGTATTGCTCTCCACAAAAGATATTATCGGATGTGGGGTAAACACTTGAATTGCAGCAAACTTCAAGCTCATATTGCCAAGCTGAGAAAACGTAACCCTTTCTGGCAATCAGTAGGCTCTCAGGCAGTACAAGATATTTGTCAACGCATTGAGAAAGCCTATCAGTTATTTTTTAAACACAATAAGAAGGGAGTTAGACCGCCAGGGTTTAAGAAGGTCAGAAAGTACAAATCATTCACTCTTAAACAAGCGGGTTATAAATTCTTAAGTAGCAACAGAGTTAAGATAGGAAACCGAGTTTATCAATTTTGGAAGTCCAGAGAGATAGAAGGAAAAATCAAAACATTAACCATTAAGCGCACACCGCTGGGTGAATTATTTATAGTTTTTGTGGTTGATAATGAGTCAGAACTAGAAATTAAATCAACGACTGGTAAAATAGCGGGGTTTGATTTTGGTTTAAAGACATTTCTAACTTGCTCTGATGGAACTGTAATTGATTCTCCACAGTTCCTTAAACAATCTCTGGATGCCATCAAAAAAGCTAGTAGAAGTCACTCCAAAAAGGTAAAAGGGTCAGCCAATCGTGAACGAGCCAGAAAGAATTTAGTTCGTAAGCATGAAGATGTTTGTAACCGCAGACGAGATTGGTTTTGGAAATTAGCTAATCAATTGACAGACAAGCTTGATGTTTTATGCTTTGAAACCCTAAACCTAAAGGGTATGCAACGTCTTTGGGGTAGAAAAATATCGGACTTGGCTTTTGGAGAATTTCTACAAATCTTAGCTCTTGTTGCCAAAAAGAAAAACAAATTGGTTGTGTTTATCAACCAATGGTATCCCAGTAGTAAGACTTGCTCTCATTGTGGACACGTTCTAGAAAAACTAGATTTGTCAGTGAGAGAGTGGCGTTGCCAGGAGTGTCAATCTGTGAATGGGAGAGACGAGAACGCCGCATGTAATATTCAAATGGTTGGGGCATCAACCATTGGCTTAGGTGATGTCAGACAGGCTATGCCTGCAATTGCTGTTTGAAGCTAGAATCCCCACGCCTTTAGGCTGGGGAGTATGTCAATAAGCATTAAGTAAGTCGGCGTAAAAATTTCAAGGTATGTCATTGCGAGTGTAACGAAGCAATCGCAAGGGTTTTGTGCGTTTTACATTCTGTTACATAGTTCGGTTTATTTGTGCCGACTTACTTAACAAAAACTCGACAGATTAACTTGATTTCTGCCGAGTTTGTATTTTCGCTACGAATTTTGATTCTTTTTTAGGTAATTTTCAATAGTCGTTCTCGGTATTGTTAATTTCAGTTCCCTGCAATGCGGTTTCAAGGTTCATTCTTTGTTCGGCATTACGCAAGAAATAACCATTAATCATCGCAGAGGCAAGAAGCCTACCCAAACTTTCTCGGCTAGTTGTAATAGTTACCGCAAAGTGTTCCCCAGGCAGGTTCCCCAACAGCCCGACAATATTGCGCTCCATTACTTGAAAGACTTCTGGAGAATTGGGTTTAGATAACTGGTTAATTGTCTCCGGACTCAAGGCTTTAACGTACTGCCACAGCACTTCACTGGTTTCTGGATCACTGTTAAAAAATTCTGAGACTTGATTGGATGGGTTACTCACGTTTTGTCTCCTTTACTACCACACCTACGTGCAGTGTTTGTAAATTGAATAGTAAAAGCTTGTATTATATTTGACTAAGGAGCCTCTTGTCTGTTCCTGTCAACTAATGTAACAAGTTACTTCTCATGTAGGAGTCGGTGTAACCGAACCAAAAGCAGGGTAGTTTCTCACTTGATTGGTTAGTTGGTAGTGGATAGTGGATGGTTGATGGTTGTAACGAGTACTTTTTCACAACCAACAACTAACACCCAACTACTAACTTGCCAAATATTCACCCATGTTTGCTTTAGATTTGCGAAGTTTGGTTAGAGCTTCGCGTTCGATTTGCCGTACTCGTTCGCGACTGATGTTCAAAAGTTCACCGATTCTGGCAAGAGTCAGCGCTTGTCCATCGGTTAATCCAAAGCGGAGGGTGAGAACTTCTCGCTGTTGTGGGGTAAGATCTGCCATGAGACGGTCTAAGTCAAAAGATAGAGAAGATTGCATGACGAAATCTTCTGGAGTAAGTCCTGGATCTTCTAACATTTCTCCGAGTTCGGTGTCATAGTTATCTCCTAGCCGCAAATCGAGTGATAGGGGCAGACGAGCTTTTTCTAGATACTCTCGGACTTGCTTGGGGGTTAATTCTAATTCTTCTGCTAGTTCAGCAGCTGATGGAGCGCGTCCTAATCTTTGGGATAAATGACGCTGTGCTTTTTTAATTTTATTCAGTTTTTCGGTAATGTGGATTGGTAGGCGGATGGTGCGAGCTTTTTCGGCGATCGCTCGCGTGATGGCTTGACGAATCCACCAATAAGCATAAGTGGAAAATCTATAGCCTTTGGTGGGGTCAAATTTTTCTACACCCCGTTGCATCCCAATGCTGCCTTCTTGGATTAAATCGAGTAAATCGACGTTGCGCTTGATGTACTTTTTGGCAACTGATACGACTAGTCGCAAATTGGCTTCTACCATTTTGCGCTTGGCTATTTCACCTTCGGCGATCGCTTCATTCAAATCTCCTGGTTCTAAATTTGCCGCTTCTGCCCACTCTTCTAAAGTCGGTTCATGACCTAACTTCATCAAAAGCGACTCCTTTACCTCGTACAAAGCAGTTGCACGTTGCACCTGTTTCCCATAACATATCTCTTCCTCGTGGCTTAAGAGTGGCACGCGGCCAATCTCACGCAGGTAAGTCCGCACTAGGTCTGTGGCTGTCTGAGCGGTCTTCATGGCGCTACTCTTTGGTAATGGTGGGTTTTACGGTAGGGTGAAATGATAAATGCATGTGTTGTCGGAGTTACTCAGTGTATTTGAGAATCCCAGAAACTAATTTACAACTTATACGCCTTTGCAAGACTGGTAATAATATTCATATTTACTTGTTAACTGGTAAAATTTACAGTTGTTTTTCCTTCGTTGCAAGTGTCTGGAGTTAGATAAAAGGTAGTCTATAAAACATATTTCCTATCTATCTGGTATTAATAATTGTAACATTTATGAGAATATTTTGACTAGAGGTACAATAAAATTTCCTGAGTGTTTTCTTTCATAAAAGACTAATATTTCCCTAAGGCTTTCTAGAGGCTCATTTAATAAATCTATCTAGGCTCAACAGAAGTCCTTCCGATTGCTTAAAAAAAATTAACAATCTTAGTGTGGAGACTAGTACCGCCGCGAAGCGGTACTAGGTATTTCTCAATAAATATTATCACCTTGCGTTTAAGTATAAAACCCAATTTATGATGATTTTATTGATCGCGCATCAAAAACTTCGGAAAACTACTTAAGGGCATTGGTTTGGGAGATACCGAAATGACTAAAAGTCAGAAATACTTAGGAAGCCGTGGTAATTTTGGCTGCGAGTGGGGCGATCGCCACTGCAACTAGCGTATTAGCACAGAGTATCACCATAGATGGCGCCCTGAATACCGCACAAACTTTAACTTGTCCTGGGTACAAAATAGACATAGACGTGAAAATAAACTATGCGTTGTCTAGAACCCTTGATTAGACTATTCTGTGCTACGTCTCTACATTGTTTTCTACCAGATGTCTAATATCCAGAACCCCCTAGAGACGTAGCAGTGCTACGTCTCTACATTGTTTTTCACACCAATTTCTATTTGGCTTCCCTGAATAAATTTAAACCGTTAACTGACTAGGTTGTACTCTTGGATGGCTTTAACATCTAAGGTGGTATTTTGCAGCGAACGGATGGCAGCGACTGTGGCTTTGGCACCTGCGATGGTGGTGATAATGGGGATTTTGTAGCCTAAAGCTGTGCGACGAATTAATTTGGCGTCGGTTTGAGCTTCTTCCCCGGAAGGTGTGTTGATGATAAGTTGGATTTTCTGGTTTTTGATCGCATCTACGACGTGAGGACGACCTTCATGGAGTTTCAAAACTAACTCAACGTTTAACTTATGATCTTCGAGGACTTTACGTGTACCTTGGGTTGCCATGACGGTAAAGCCTAATTCGATAAATTGCCTAACTACATCAACTGTAGGGGATTTGTCGCGATCGCTCATGGAAACAAACACGGTTCCTGTTAATGGTAAATGTTCCCCAGCACCAATTTCCGCTTTCGCATAGGCACGTCCAAAATCGGTGTCAATTCCCATCACTTCACCAGTAGAACGCATTTCTGGTCCCAAAATCGTATCTGTACCAGGAAATTTATTAAAGGGTAATACTGCTTCTTTCACAGCAATGTGTTTTGGTATAACTTCTTGAGTGAAACCTAATTCCTCTAAAGTTTTACCGGACATAACTAAGGATGCTAATTTAGCAAGTTGTACCCCAGTAGCTTTAGAAACAAATGGCACAGTGCGAGAGGCGCGGGGATTTGCCTCTAAAATATAAACTTGGGGAGAATAGCCTTGAGCGCCAATCACCGCAAATTGAATGTTCATCAGCCCGACTACTGATAAAGCCTGGGCTAGTTGCACCGTCCAAGTGCGGATTTGCTGAAGAACTGCTGGTGGTAAAGATATCGACGGTAAAGAACAAGCGGAGTCTCCTGAGTGAATTCCGGCTTGTTCTATGTGTTCCATTATGCCGCCAATTACGACTCTTCCAGTATGATCAGCGATCGCATCCACATCAACTTCAATGGCATTTTCTAAAAATTTATCAATCAAAATCGGATGTTCCGGTTCCACCAACACCGCAAATTTCATGTAGCGTTCTAATTCTGTATCAGAATAGACGATTTCCATCGCTCGTCCCCCCAACACGTAGCTAGGACGCACTACCACCGGATAACCAATCCGTTGGGCAACAATCAGCGAATCTTCATAACTCCGAGCCATACCATTTGCCGGTTGAGCAATATTTAATTCTTTGAGAATCTTCTCAAACCGCTCCCGGTTTTCTGCCATGTCGATAGAATCAGGGGAAGTTCCCCAGATTTTGGTAGTTGGCTGTTCACTTCCATTACCAAGTTTGTTCAAATACTCCTGTAACGGTATCGCTAACTTCAAGGGTGTTTGTCCACCAAATTGCACAATTACCCCAACCGGGTTTTCCGCTTCGATGATGTTAAGAACATCTTCTTTGGTCAACGGTTCAAAGTAAAGGCGATCGCTTGTATCATAATCTGTGGAAACTGTCTCCGGATTAGAGTTGACCATAATTGTCTCATAACCTGCCCCCTTTAAAGCATAGGCAGCGTGACAACAACAATAATCAAACTCAATCCCCTGTCCAATGCGGTTTGGACCACCACCCAAAATCATCACCTTGGGCTTGGTGGTTGGCATGATCTCGCTTTCTTCTTCGTAGGTAGAATAATGGTAAGGAGTAAAGGCTTCAAATTCGGCGGCGCAGGTGTCCACTGTTTTGTAAACTGGGATCACACCTAATTCTTTGCGATATGTCCGAACTTCATCTTCGTTCTTTTTGGTGGCAAAGGCAATCTGGCGATCGCTAAATCCTTCTCGCTTAACCGCATACATCTGCGCTTTTGTCAACTGCTGCAATGGTGTGCGCTTGAGGAATTTCTCAGTTTCCAGCAGTTGCTGCATTTTATCCAAGAACCAAGGGTCAATCCCTGTTAATTCGTAGATTTCCTCAAGAGTTATTCCCGACAGCATCGCATGACGCACAGAAAAAATGCGATCCGGGTTGGGAGTCCGCAATTGAGCGCGAATTTGTTCACCACTAGGTAATTTTTCTTTAATGTCGCAACCCCAACCAGCACGACCAGTTTCAAGCGATCGCAGCGCTTTTTGAAAGGATTCGTTAAAAGTCCTTCCAATTGCCATCGCTTCCCCTACCGATTTCATTTGGGTAGTCAGCACAGGTTCGGAACCTGGGAATTTTTCAAAGGCAAAGCGGGGTATTTTTGTTACCACATAATCGATTGTCGGCTCAAAGGAGGCGGGTGTTTTCTTGGTGATGTCATTTTTGATTTCGTCCAAGGTGTAGCCTACCGCAAGCTTTGCAGCCATTTTAGCGATGGGGAAGCCTGTAGCTTTAGAAGCCAAAGCCGAACTGCGGGAAACACGGGGGTTCATCTCAATGACAACTACATCTCCATTTACGGGATTGATGGCAAACTGGATATTAGAACCCCCAGTTTCTACACCAATTTCGCGGATGATTTTGATTGCCATATCCCGCAGCCGCTGATATTCTTTATCAGTTAGGGTTTGTGCGGGAGCGACGGTAATCGAGTCACCGGTGTGGATACCCATTGGGTCAATGTTTTCGATTGAGCAGATAATCACCACGTTATCTGCTAAATCGCGCATAACTTCGAGTTCGTATTCTTTCCAGCCGAGTAAAGACTGATCGATGAGAATTTGGGAAACGGGACTCGCATCGATACCCGTTTGTGCCATTACTTCAAATTCTTCTTGATTATAAGCGATACCGCCACCGGTGCCACCCATAGTAAAGGCTGGACGGATAATTAAAGGATAGGAGCCAATTTTGCGAGCGATCGCTTTTGATTCTTCTAAGGTTTCGGCTGTACCGCTAGGACACATCTTCACCCCGATTTTAGCCATCGCTTCGTTAAACAGCTTTCTATCTTCGGCTTTTTCGATAGCTGGTAGTTTAGCACCGATTAACTCGACATTATACTTTTCTAGGGCACCACTTTTCGCCAGAGCTACAGCCAGGTTGAGAGCGGTTTGTCCTCCCATCGTTGGTAGTAAAGCGTCGGGACGTTCTTTAGCGATTATTTTTTCGACTAATTCTGGTGTTAGCGGTTCAATATACGTGCGATCGGCTGTTTCCGGATCGGTCATGATTGTCGCTGGATTGGAATTTACCAGCACCACTTCATAACCTTCTTCTCGCAGCGCTTTACAAGCTTGGGTACCAGAGTAGTCAAACTCACAAGCTTGTCCAATGACGATAGGACCAGAGCCTAACAGTAGAATTTTCCTGAGGTCATTACGACGGGGCATAATTGTTGCTTTGCAGTATAAAAATAGAAATCCTGATTATTTTAAGGTTCTTTACCCCTAACTCATGTTGTTTATTACCAAGTTCTCTAGGTTTGATGACATGAGGGGAGGGGGAGGGGGAGGGGGACAAGGAGAGGGGGGGACAGGGGGACAGGGGGAAATTATTTCTTCTTTCTTACCCTTTCCCCTTTCCCCTTTCCCCATAACCCATTCCCTTTTGTGTGTCTAAATTTATTTAATTATCATCGTATAACTTACAAGTTTATTGCAAATTTTTTTTGTTTAAAGTCATAATTTTTCTCACAGTAAAGGACTTTTTTCTCAAACATATAATTTTCTATTTTAAAGGAATGCATCAGTTTAGATGCAAATATTTATTAATTAGTTCAAGAAAATTATTTTTAACGTTAAATGTTGTGTTTTAATATGTACTTAAATTAAAAATGGCAGAGAGTCAAATATATAACTCTCTGCCATTTTTTATATTTTTTTAAGAAGAAGCGCTGACAACATGTTTGTTCAATCTAGCCTAGATGACTCTAGATGATGAGCGTGTTAGTTGTGAGCAGGTTGGACAAAGCCTAAAGTTAAGCTATCTTTAGCTAGGAAGTGAGCCAAATGATAAGCTCTTTCTTCAGTTTTTAACAGAATTGTTTCGTACAAATACCGTGTAGCACGATCACCTAAACTCTCGGCTTGAGCGGCTTGGCGGCGAATTAAGCTAATCATAGCTTGTTCTGCTGCTAAGTTATGTTCTACCATTTGACGGGAAGAATATACGCCATCAGACTCAGGCTCAAAACAGCATAATTCTGCTAGTTTGCTGAAGGTAGCAACTGGCACACCGCCCAATCCATCTAAGCGTTCTCCAACATCATGAACGTGTCCTTGAACTTGTTCGTAGCTTTCGCTAAAAAACTCATGTAATGAGTAGAATTCTGCACCTTCTACTACAAAATGATGTTTTTGGTACTGCAAGTACAGTGCCTGGAAACTAGCTAAGACAACGTTAAATCCTTCGCAAACTGGTGCGGTTACACTGCGATCCAGTAGTACGGGATTGTCATAAACCTGACCAAAATTTCGTAATATAGTTTGCGTTTCTGACATTGTTACCCTCGCTTTTTGGCAGTTATAGATGCAAGCTGCTTTTGTCCCTACATACTAACATCTAAGAAAGAAAAGTAAACCAATAAATATAGTTTGAAACATGCATTCGGTTTTATGAATTTTTAGCTTTGAATGCAGGTTATTAAAATTTTATATCTAATTGAGTATGGACGTTTCACACAAAATATGATACCCCATGAAAAAGAGAGGAAAGGGTAAGGGGGAAAGGGGAAAGGGAAATAAGAGCGGTAAAGGCAATAATAGTGCCAACTTCTATGGGATTAGATTGAGCAAAAACTTTCGATTTCTATCTCAGGAATTGCATAAGTTGATTTTGCTTGCATTTAATTAAAGAAGGAAAGAAAGCAAATAAGTAGGTGGGTAGAAAAAATTATCGTTGTGGTCAGGGAGTAGTGAGTAGTGAGTAGGGGTAAGGCTTTGAGATGAATTTACATTCTGTTACATAGTTCCGTTTATTTCCGCAAGCCCCGTATAAAAAATATTTAATTTTTTTTAGGATTTTTGATGAGAATTATTTGCACTTGAGCTATTCTTATTTAAGAGGCTAAACTTCTAAGATTTTCAATAACAAAACAGTACAGTCGCATATTTAGTGCGATCGCTCTACCACTATGAGGGGTATTATTTTGAAATCATTCAGTTCAGAAGTCGAAGCACTGCACACTGTTGAGATGGATTGGGTAGATCGTTGGCAAGTCTATCAACGCTTGCAAGAGCTAGATATTCCTTGTTGGTGTGAGACTAATCAGCCATTGAAAGTTGAAATTAGCAATGTTACCGCAGCTATTCAACTCAGGAGCGTGATCCGACAATTCACAATCTCCCGCCAAGAGATGATTTACATTCTTGAGGATTGTTGGCAGAATAAAGCTTGATACTCTATGTCAATTAAATATAAATCAAAATAAATCAAGAACCCATGAGTAAGTTTGACCATAACCAGGTGTCAGAATTTTGCCTTGAAGGACGATTTCTCGATTTTGCAGTCAAAGATAGCTATAAGCTCAAAGGCTTGTTGCTGGCGACTGCTGAGGGTGAATGTTATGTAAAATTAGCTAAAGATTTAAGAGCTGCTTTTAATTTGGAGTTGCCAAAAGGGACTTGGTTGCAAGTTGTAGGTGAGAAAACTTTAGATTTGAAAACCGGCGAAGTGAAGCTAAAAGCCTCACGAGTAATGGCAGCGGGGACGGGGGGACAGGAGGACAAGGGGACAGGGGGAGAGGGAGACAGGGAGACAAGGGGGACAAGGGGGAAAGCTACTATATTAATGTGTCAAAAGTCAGATTGTATGAAACGCGGTGGTGATGGAGTTTGCCGAGCGTTGGAATCTGCTTTAGGCGATCGCTCTTTATCAAATGAAGTTACCATTAAAGGGACTGGCTGCATGAAAAATTGTAAGGCTGGTCCAAATCTAGTTATGCCAGATAAAACTCGCTACAGTCGGATTCAAGAAAAGCAAGTTCCGGCACTCATCGAGAAGCATTTTGCTGACAAGATAGAAAATCAAACTCCAGTAGTGATATCTACACTCAGAAAACTGTAAAGACGTTCCGGCGGAACGTCTCTACAATAGACATCTCCAGAAATTAATTATGCGTTGCCCGAAACCCTTGTAGAGACGTAGCACTGCTACGTCTTTACCTCTTTTCCAACAGATGTCTAATGGTTACACTGTAAAAACGTTCCGCCGGAACGTCTCTAGGATGGTTACACTGTAAAGACGTTCCGCCGGAACGTCTCTAGGATGGTTACACTGTAAAGACGTTCCGCCGGAACGTCTCTAGGATGGTTACACTGTAAAGACGTTCCGCCGGAACGTCTCTACGATGGTTACGATGTTTAAATTAATTGTTAATTTTTAGACATAATATATATCACAACAACTACATAGAATCAAGACGATGGCGTAATTGGCTGCTGAAAACATCAATTACCGTCACAACTATTAACAGCACTAACATCATTGTTGTTGCTTTGGTGTACTCAAAGCCATCTATATAACTTTTTAACTGAAAACCAATACCGCCGGCTCCCACTACACCCAAGACTGAAGCGGCGCGGATGTTATACTCAAACATCCATAACGTGTAGCCTAATCCTAATGGCAGCACTTGCGGCAAAATTCCATATTGAACAATTTGCAGCTTAGATGCACCAGCGACTTGCAAAGATTCTAGAGAACGGGGATCAACTGCTTCGATCGCTTGTTGATAAAATTTTCCTAAGTAGCCAATGGTGTAGATTCCCAAAGCCAAAGTACCTGCGGGGGCGCCGAGTCCAGTTGCGGCAACAAAAATTAACCCTAAAATAATCGAAGGGACGGAACGCACTGCGTTTTGCAGTAAATTAGCTAACCATTGCAACCAACGAGGAGCGATGTTATTAGCGCTAGCAATGGCAATTGGTAAAGAAAGTATTGCCCCGATGGTGGTTCCCCACAAGGACATCTGGATAGTTTCAATAAGTGCTTTAATCGCTATATCTAGGACTTCCAGGTTGGGAGGAAATAATCTGGAGACAAAATCGATGATGTAAGGAAAGCTATTTTTAAGTAGTTCAAAATCGACTTTTAAACCTTGCAACGCCCAACTATAAAGCAGTATAACTAGGCAAAAGACAACTACGCGACTGATCCAAGAATAGCGATTGATGAAACTAACGAAATCTTTCATTGGCGAGAATTTTGATTAATCTGGGCAAATTTGGCTTGTAAATTGTGGCAAGATCCATCATAAGCAATGCGTCCATTATCTAAAACGATCGCTCGCTGGGCGTATTCTGCTGCTATCCCCAAATCATGCAAAACTGTGACAATTGTCATATTTTTCTGCAAGTGCAACTCAGATAAAGTCTGCATGACTTGTTGAGATGCTATGATATCTAACCCTGTAATTGGTTCATCGGCGAGAAGAATGGATGGTGATTGAATTAAAGCACGAGCGATCGCTACTCGTTGTTGCTGTCCACCGCTGAGAGTACTGGTTTTTTGATAAGCTTGTTCTCTTAAGCCCAGCTGCTCTAATAACTGTAGTGCCAAACGCCGATCGCTTTTAGGAAATCCGAACAGGGTTTGCCAAGTTGTGTTTGCACTCAGACGTCCGCACAAAACATTTTCAACGGCTGATAATTGGCGAATCAATCCCCCATTTTGAAATAACATAGCGATGTCGCGACGAATTTGTGGTAGATTTCGGGAATTCATCGCTACACCATTAATGTGGATGTTTCCGTGATGGATTGGCACTAACCCAACAAGCGATCGTAATAAAGTAGACTTACCCGCACCATTAAGTCCGAGCAATACGACAAACTCACCACGTTTAATTTGGCAATTAATGCCTTTCAAGATCGGACGATTCAAAGACGCAGCATAAGCTGTCTCGACGTTATGACATTCAATGATGGAATTCATTATTAATTGGGCACGCTCGCATTGGGCATCTGGTATAAATTAATTATACTTTGCCCGAAACCCTTGATTAGACGTAGCAAT
Source organism: Tolypothrix brevis GSE-NOS-MK-07-07A (assembly GCA_019358985.1). Taxonomy (GTDB): domain Bacteria; phylum Cyanobacteriota; class Cyanobacteriia; order Cyanobacteriales; family Nostocaceae; genus Hassallia; species Hassallia brevis. Next base: position 15,310 of record JAHHIJ010000017.1, read on the forward strand.
GCTACGTCTTTTCTAGAGATGTCTATTGGGCATCTGGTATAAATTAATTATGCGTTGCCCCAAACCCTTGATTAGACGTAGCAGTGCTACGTCTTTTCTAGAGATGTCTATTGGGCATCTGGTATAAATTAATTATGCATTGCCCCAAACCCTTGATTAGACGTAGCAGTGCTACGTCTCTACATTGTTTTCTAGAGATGTCTATTGGGCATTGGGTATTGGTAATTCCTCCTTGTCCTTATACCCATTATTCCCAAATTAGGGACTAATTCCCGCATTTTTGAGAGCTGCGCTGATTCCTGCTAAGTGTTGGTTATGATCTACTCTTACTAATTCTGTAGAGTTATATAAATTACGTAGCAGTTGGTTGTTTTCTGATTGATTTAACTTCAGTAAAGCGTTAATAATTTTTTCCCGCATTGGAGCAGGAACATCATCATCAATAGCAATACCATGTGCGGGTACACCGGGAATTTTATGCAGAATTCGCAACTGACTTTTTTCAGCTTCGGTGATATACGGAGCATTGAGAGCATATTCTGACACCGCTGCTGCATCTACTTGTCCGCGCAATACGGCTTGTAATGCTTTGCTGTAATTACCACCGTAGGAAACTTGTCCAAAAAATTCATCTAAGCGATCGCGGTTTGGTACTAAATTTAATGTTACCAATTGACTAACTGGAAAAATAAATCCACTGCCAGAAGTTGGGGAGGTAAAAGCTATTTTTTTACCCCGTAGTTGTTCGAGAGTTGCTTTGGCTGAATTTCTTGTTTGCAGAGGGCTATTTTTCGGGACAACAAATACTGAGTTATAAGTGTATCTTCCAGAGTAGGTTGAACGTACTTCTGCTAAATACAAGCGAGCGTTTGCTAATTCTTGCGCTTTCAATGCTGGACGGCTACTTAAAAAAGCCACATCAGCCCGATTTGCTCGCAAGGCTTCCACTGCTGCTGTATCATCGCCTACCTGTGCCTGCACTGGTATTTGCAGTTCTTTAGATAAAAATGCGGCGATCGCGTTCGCTTTACTTTGCAAGTCTGTAGAATCTGATCTAGTAGGAAAAATTATTGTTAAAGGTTTCTGGTTTTGGGCAAGTAAAGTTGATGTTTGTTGATTGGTGGTAGGCTCGGCGATAGTCGCTTGTATCCCTCCAAATACATTGGTGACACACAAACCTGTAATTGCAATCAATGAAGCCCCAGCGCCAAGCAACCCTTTTGTCCTCACACTCATTTCCAAGTCTCCATTGGTAAATATTATTAGTATTTTTGCTAATTAATTTCAATTACTTTGTTAAAAAGCTTAGAGCTTTGAGGAACAAAAGTCAACTAAAGTATGAACAGGACTTACGCAAAGTTAACGAATGGTAGGGGCAATTCATGAATTGCCCCTACCATTCAAGGTTTTGGCGAGATGAGTGCGTAAGTCCTGCCAAAAAAGAAACACCCAACCCGTGTTTACAGATGGGCTGAGTGTTTAGTGTTTTACTTGATGTAATTGATTCTGCAATACTAATATAAAAAATTTTTAGAGGTTATTTCATCGGACTTTGGTCATAACTAACCATGACTAAAGTACTGCATTTTTTGATGTAGGTTGTCAAAAAGACGAAAACTCTGGGAACCTTTGCTCACGAGTGCGTTTAAATTTCCTCCTGAAAAAGGTACTTTTGATACTATAAATCGCACGAAACCTTTATCCCAAAGCTAGTTAGGAAATTCTCACTGTTGGTCAGGCTGAGATTGATAGAATTGAAATAGTAGCACTATTGTTCAATCTAGCCGAATTAGAAACATGCCTTCAAGTTGCATTTCTGTTGAGAAAAAAAAGTTAAAAAATCCACCTTTGTCACTTCACTATCTAGGCGATCGCGTTCTGCGTCAACCCGCAAAGCGCATTGCCAAAGTAGATGACGAACTTCGCCAACTGATACGCGAAATGCTGCAAACTATGTACAGCAAGGATGGTATTGGTTTAGCTGCACCCCAAGTTGCAATCAACAAGCAACTAATTGTCATCGACTGCGAACCAGAGAATGCAGCTAATCCCCCACTAATTTTAATTAATCCGACAATAAAACAGGTAAGTCGTGATATTATTGTTGCTCAAGAAGGATGTTTGAGCATTCCCAACGTATATATAGATGTCAAACGCCCAGAAGTTGTGGAAGTTGCATACAAAGATGAAAATGGGCGCCCCCGGACATTAAAAGCAAGCGATTTACTCGGACGCTGTATTCAGCACGAGATGGATCACCTCAATGGTGTATTGTTTGTAGATAGGGTAGAAAATTCTTTGACGTTGAATGAGGAGTTATCCAAGCATGGCTTCTCTTATCAAGCTGTAAAACCAGTAGCATAAGGTAGTGTGAAGTATGATGATGACTCCAAAAAGCGGACTGTTTTTAGCAGGTTGTTGTATAAGTGCGATCGCTGGAGTCGGTTCAGTTTTTGAACTTACTTCCGGACAACCCGATTTAGGTATGCAAACAACTGCAATCATTCTGGCATTAAGCATTCCCCTCACCGGATTCTTTTTCTTTGCCGCAGTGCGAGACACAAAGGCTAACATTAAATAAGCATCAGGTAGATAAAAAGGTAAAAGGCGAAAGGATGGACGGAATTTATTCTTTACCTTTTACCTTTTATTTTTTGCGCTTGACACTAGACATCGACCGCTCTTTTATCATGGGTTGCCCGAAACCCTTGTAGATACGTACTGCGTGGGGAATTCTTGACGTTATTATTGGCTGCATTATGTGGTTTATCAAAGCTCGTAGAAAGTATGTTTCTTTGAGAGATTCTTTCCATGCCCAATGCCCTAAAATAGAATCATGCTTTCAACTTCAACTCAACTACTGCGACTTTCTCAAGGACAACTCAACTTACTAGAACGTTGTCCCCGTCAGTTTCAACACACTTATTTACAACAATTAAATTCTCCCTTAAATCCAGAATATCAAGAAGGGCAAACTTTAGGTAGTCGCTTTCACCGACTAATGCAGCAGCAAACAATGGGTTTGCCAATTGAAAGTTTTCTCCAAGAAGATGCCCAACTACAAAGCTGGATGAAAGCTTTTGCGGATGCAGCACCAGAAATTTTAACGGATGCCAATAGCGAAACTTTCCGCGACAGTGAACATTACCGCACTCTACACTTTTCAGATTATCTGCTCACAGTTATCTATGATTTATTGATTGCAGATAACCTGCAAGCGCAAATTCTCGATTGGAAAACTTCTCCCAAACCGCCAAATAAACGCTATTTAGAAAAAAATTGGCAGACACGTCTTTATCTGTATGTGTTGGGGGAAACTAGCGAATATCCACCAGAAAATATTTCTATGACTTACTGGTTTGTCCAATCTGAAGGCAAACTGCAAAGTATTAAATTTAGTTACAATACTGCCGCACACGAACAAACAGCAAAGAAGCTATGGGAGCTATTAAGCAAGTTAACTAATTGGTTAGAAGGTTATCAACAGGGAGAACAATTTCCCCAAGTAGCTTTAGGTAACAAAGCTTGTGAATATTGTCAATTTGCGACTCGATGCGATCGCGCACAAACCTCTACTAATATCATATCTGCGGCAAATCCCGCTTCTAATATAGACAACACCCTACTTAATGTTGGTAGCATTCAAGAGGTATCTTTATAAAAGCCCTCAGGCTGGAAACCTGGGGCTACACGAACGAGAGCTTACCTTCGTGGGCTAAATTATTTATATGAACTCTGATGAATTTGATGCGGTTTATGTCCGTGAATTAGGAATTGATGATATTGCCCCAGTTTACCACTTGGGCGAAAAGTTATTTACCAGCGAATTATACCCGTATTTATATCGGACTTGGGATGAATGGGAGGTAATTGGACTTTACAACACAGATCCAGAATACTGTTTAGTCGCGGAAATCGATGAGGAAGTAGCCGGATTTGTTTTGGGAACCATCATCATCAAAGCATCCTGGACTTACGGCTATATTCTCTGGCTAGGAGTTAATCCGAAGTTTCAGCGTCGGGGAGTCGCTGACAAGCTGGTTGATAAAGTCGTCGCACGTATGATTGAAGATGGAGCGCGGTTCATGTTGGTAGATACCGATCCGACAAATACACCAGCAGTGAAGTTTTTTAACCGCAAAGGTTTCGGAAATATCCGCCAGCATATTTTCTTGTCGATGAATTTAAGCAAGCACGATTATTATGGCAGACTAATTGATTATGAACATCAAAAAGCAGAAAGAGCCGGTTATAGGCGATCGCGTCCAGCCATTCGTCCACGCAAGTCTGACGGAATTGGTAATGAAGTAGTCCTCAATCCTCTTGTCAACGAACCTCAAACAACCGACGAGCAAAATCCGATTTAGACTCATACCAGAGTTGTGAGGAGCCGTAGAGACGTTCCGCCGGAACGTCTGTACCGTAGAGACGTTCCGCCGGAACGTCTTTACAAGGGTTAGGAGTTTTACATTATTAATTTTTAATTTATTTAAATGCAGCAACAGTGGAATATTGTCGCAACTGAACAACCACCAGAATGGTTCATCGAAGCAGTAAAACACTACACCCCCAATAAAAGCGGACATTACGCAGGGCAATTATTATGGCAACGAGGCATCAAAGATACAACACAACTGGCTAATTTTGTCAATCCTCAAGCGTATCAACCTGCGAGTCCCTTTGAGTTTGGCGAAGAAATGCTGTTAGCGGTGAGACGTTTGAAACAAGCGCGGGATGAAAAGGAAAAAATCGTTATTTGGGGAGACTTTGATGCTGATGGTATCACCGCTACTGCGGTTCTGTGGGATGGTTTAGGACAATTTTTTTCACATAATACGCATTTAAATTATTACATCCCTAACCGGATCACAGAATCCCACGGATTGAATATTCAAGGCATTGATAAGCTGGCAAAACAAGCTTGCAAATTAATAGTTACTTGCGACACTGGCAGCACAAATCTAAGTGAAATTATTTACGCGAAAGAACAAGGTATAGATATTATTGTTACAGACCATCACACATTACCCGCTGAACGTCCACCAGTTACAGCAATTATCAATCCCCGTTATTTGCCAAATACACATCCATTATTTCATCTTTCTGGGGTGGCGGTAGCTTACAAGTTGGTTGAAGCGCTTTATCAAAGCTTACCTAAACCTCAACAACCTCTGGAAGATTTATTAGATTTAGTGGCAGTGGGCTTAATTGCGGACTTAGTACAGTTAAGTGGAGATTGTCGTTACTTAGCGCAATTGGGAATTCAAAGATTGCAAGAAGACTTTAAACAGCTTCCAGCAACGAGAAGGCGTCCGGGAGTAGGGCGATTATTAGAATTATGCCAGAAAAGTGGCGATCGCCCCACAGATATTTCCTTTGGTTTGGGTCCACGAATCAACGCTGTGAGCCGTATTCAAGGGGATGCCTCTTTTTGCGTAGAACTACTCACTAGTCGTGACGAAAAGCGTGTAAATCAATTAGCAGAAGAAACAGAATTAGCAAACGGCAGACGTAAATCTTTACAGAAAGACGTTGTTCAACAAGTAACCCAAAAGCTTACCCAGTTAGACTTATCAACCACCAGCGTCATCGTTTTACAAGATCCTCAATGGGCAGTTGGTGTCTTAGGTTTAGTTGCTGGGCAAGTAGCACAAGACACAGGACGACCGACGATTTTGTTGAGTACAGAGAGTATCGGGGGGGATGAGGGGGATGAGGGGGATGAGGGAGATGAGGGAGATGAGGGAGATGAGGGGGATGAGGGGGATGAGGGGGATGAGGGGGATGAGGGGGATGAGGGGGATGAGGGGGATGAGGGGGATGAGGGGGATGAGGGGGATGAGGGGGATGAGGGGGATGAGGGGGATAAGGGAGATGAGGTAATTAATTTATCTCCCCCTGCTCCCTCATCTCCCCCTACTCCCTTATCTCCCCCTGCTCCCCCCCCTCCTCTGGCAAGGGGTTCTGCTCGTTCGGTAAACTCAGTTGACTTGTATCAATTAGTAAAAGACCAAGCACATTTATTACATCGCTTTGGGGGACATCCTTTTGCAGCGGGGTTGAGTTTGCCGGTGGAGAATATTGCTTTATTTACAGAAGCGATTAATCAACGCTTGCGGCAAACTTTAGGTGGGGCAACTTTAACACCAACAATACAAGTTGACTTGGCTGTAACGGTAGCAGATTTGGGAAAAGAGTTATTTGATGAATTGAAATTACTTGAACCGTGCGGAATGGGAAATCCTGTACCGAAATTGAAGATTGAAAATTGCTGGTTTGAAAATTCTTGGAATCGCAATCAGCAAGATTCGCGGGGGAAAAAGGTACAGTATATTAAAACAGATTTTGAGATTCGGGATGATTCTATTAGAAGCGGTTTTCCGGGGATTTGGTGGGGACACTACAAAGATGAATTACCGATGGGAAGGTGTGATTGCATTGCTGAGTTAGATTACAACACCTTCAAAAAGCGCTATGAAATCAGATTAATTGCCGTGAGAAGGAGTGAAGACTCAACTTTATTTCAGCACGCGGTTAATCCCTCAGCATTAATAGTAGACTGGCGAAATGTTTCTATTAAAGAAGATTCAGCACTGATTGTTAAAGAGTGTCCCACAAGCTGGGATGATTTAAGAGTGTGGTTAAGGCGATCGCTTTACAATCAACAACAACTAGCGATCGCTTGGTCGAAACCTGACAATCAACCACCTGAGCAAATTTGGCTCACTTTTGTGGGAATTGCTAAATACCTAAGTCGCACAAATCAAACAGTTACTCGTGTTCAGCTTTTAGAAAAAATCGGCATTAAAGACCAAACCTTGTATTTTGGCTTTAAAGCTTTAAAATGCTTAGGATTCACAGTCACTCGACTTGATCGTAACTTGCAAATCAGCTTGCATTCTACCATTATTGCTGAAACTCAAGCCGATGCTGCCGTTGAACAATTTTTAGCCGCAGTCCGTGAAGAACAATTTCAACGTGATTATTTTGCCGAAGTTCCTTTATATACTATTATGGCGATCGCGAATAGACCTCTTTCTTAGAAGACGCAAGGGAATCGTTTAAATGTAGAGACGGCGATTCCCTTGCGTCTTTATCGACGATTTGAAGACGCGATGAATCGCGTCTCTACAAGGGTTAACGGGATGGTTGTTCGCGATCGCATTGCCAATTTCTGGGATTATTAATAATATATTGTCTAATTCTGTCAAGAGCTAATTCATCACGAATTATTTCGTCATGAAACCTTTCTTGCCATCCAAAACCTTGATAGATTTGATTAATTTCAAATGTACATCGTCCTTTGTACCACCTAACAATTTTAGAAATAGAATTTTTAGACAACATCGGGTTAAATACCCCAGTAACCCCACCCCGTTGATGTCCCCCCCTTGTAGAGACGCGATTCATCGCGTCTGATCTATTCGCGTCTTGCAAATCAACCGCATCTTGCAAATCAATCGCATCTTCTGTGACAATGGCTTCTCTAGCAAGAGCATCTGGTGTTGGATTAATGATTAGAATACCGTGAATATGATTAGGCATGATGCAAAATACATCTATATCACAATTAGAAAAATGTTTAGGAATCTCACACCATAATTCTTGGGCAATTTCTCCAACTTGTGATAGCTGCATTTCACCCCCCACAACCTCACCAAAAAAGCATTTTCTACCGTCAGTGCAAATAGTAAGGAAATACTTACCACTAGTGGCATAACTCCATGCTGGCAACCGCGTTGAATCAACCCGATATTTACCTTTGTATTTAGGCTTGTTGTTTTTTGGTTGAGGATCATAATTATTCATGATTACATCTTTGATTTATGCAAAAATTTTGTAATCGTATAATTATTGCCTTGCATTTATACAATCGACAACCCAAACAATTCGGAATTATTCATACACCATTGATGCAAGCAAAAAAAACGCATTTTCATCCTGTTGAAAATACTTGTTTTATCGCCAAAAATGTAGAGAGGGCGATTCCCTTGCGTCTCTATCGACGATTTGAAGACGCGATTCATCGCGTCTCTACAAGGGGGGGTGATTGATGGTAAGGAATTGTTCAAAAAACCGGGGTTCTGGGTTTGCAAGACAGTTCAGTCTGGGGTTTGCAAGACTATGATCAAAGTATTAGATGAGATGAATGGCAATCAGATCATGCTACAGTACGATCCGCTGGACTGCTTACCCTCCGCTGAGGATTTGCCCGACTCTGACGATACCCCTGTGGATAACGAATTACAAAACTTGATTTTCGGTTTACTCAAAACCATACTAGCTATGGTGTGGGCAGATCGGATGGACTGGTTTTTTGGGGTTGATATGGGGATTTATTACGATCCCGATCAGCCTGCAATTGTACCAGATGGGTTTTTGAGTCTGGGAGTTGAACGGATTTTTGATGAAAATCTGCGTTTAAGTTATTTACTTTGGGAAGAAGAGCGCGTACCAATTATGACATTGGAGGTGGTGTCTCAAAAGCGGCGTGGGGAATACAGCACCAAAAAAGAATTTTATGCTCAGTTAGAAGTTTTATATTATGTCGTTTATAACCCTCAGCGACGGAGAAAAGCATCTTTAGAGGTGTATCGCTTGGTAAATGGCAAGTATCAATTGCAGCGAGGAAATCCAGTTTGGCTACCGGAAATCGGTTTAGGAATTGGTAGCGATCGCGGAACATATCAAGGCATTACACGGGAGTGGCTTTACTGGTATAACGAGTCAGGTAAGCGTTTATTAACACCAGAGGAACGGGTTAAAGTCTTGGCAGAACGTCTAAAATCCCTTGGTGTAGATCCAGATTCTTTGGTTTAGGAGAATCGCAAAAAAATTTTGCGTAAGTCCTGTTCTATTAAACTCTTTCAATTCTGATAAATGCCAATAATTTCTCTGTTATACTATTAAACTGATTAGATAATTCCCTGTCAATAACTCCGACCGTCGCGGACGGAGCTTGTAAGAAACAAATCTTACGTGTTTGACTAGCCCATTGAGACACAGGTTGATACGTACTTCCAAGTACTTCTCCAGCTTGGAAAAACTACAAGACTTTTTGTTGAGTCGTTGCGTAAAGGTGAGTCCAGTCGGCGGGGACGGTTTCCGTTCCGTCGAACTGGCTCTCCCGTTGGGCAAGCCATTTTATCTGTGTTGGGCGAGGAGACAAATTACGGGTTTGCTGGTTCCTGGGATTATATCCATTCAAAAACCAGCATTTAAATATAAAGCCGTCCTAGAAGGACGGGGTTTCTACCCATTTTTCTGATGACCACCTTATATCAACGCCGCTATCACATCATCACCTTTGGTTGCCAAATGAATAAAGCCGACTCAGAGCGGATGGCTGGCATCCTAGAAGACATGGGCTTTGAGTGGTCTGAAGATCCAAATAATGCCGATTTAATTCTTTACAACACTTGTACTATCCGCGATAATGCTGAACAAAAAGTATATTCTTATCTCGGTAGACAGGCAAAACGCAAGCACGAAAAAGCCGATTTAACTTTAATAGTTGCCGGTTGTGTTGCTCAACAAGAAGGCGAAACGCTGTTGCGACGCGTTCCAGAATTAGACTTGGTGATGGGACCACAACACGCTAACCGTCTCAAAGAGTTGCTAGAGTCGGTATTTGACGGCAATCAAGTTGTGGCAACAGATGCAGTCCACATTATTGAAGATATCACCAAGCCGCGCCGTGATAGCGAGGTTACAGCTTGGGTGAATGTAATTTATGGCTGTAACGAACGCTGTACTTACTGTGTTGTTCCTAACGTTCGCGGTGTCGAACAATCACGCACACCAGAAGCAATTCGCGCTGAAATCGAAGAATTAGGACGCCAAGGTTACAAAGAAATCACTCTACTCGGTCAAAATATTGACGCTTACGGCAGAGACTTGCCAGGAAGCACGCCAGAAGGTCGCAATTTACACACATTGACCGATTTACTGTATTATATACATGATGTGACGGGAGTTGAAAGGTTGCGATTTGCTACCAGCCATCCCCGTTATTTTACTGAGCGTTTAATTAAAGCTTGTGCTGAATTGCCGAAAGTGTGCGAACACTTTCATATACCCTTTCAATCTGGGGATAACGAACTATTAAAAGCGATGTCGCGGGGTTATACTCAAGAGAAATATCGCCGGATAATTGACACAATTCGCCGATATATGCCGGATGCGTCAATTAGTGCGGATGCCATCGTCGGTTTCCCTGGAGAGACAGAAACACAGTTTGAAAATACGCTCAAATTAGTGGAAGATATTGGTTTTGACTTGTTGAATACTGCCGCATATTCACCACGTCCAGGAACACCAGCAGCTTTGTGGACAAATCAATTAAGTGAAGAGGTAAAAAGCGATCGCTTGCAAAGAATAAATCATCTAGTTAATATTAAAGCTTACGAGCGATCGCAACGTTATTTCGGACGCATCGAAGAAGTGCTAGTAGAAGACCAAAACCTGAAAGATAAAACTCAAGTCATGGGACGCACACGGGGTAATCGTCTCACCTTCTTCGCCGGCGATATCAACGAACTTAAAGGACAGTTAGTCAAGGTGAAAATTACCGAAATTCGCGCTTTTAGCTTGACAGGTGAACCCATAGAGGTGCGGCAAGCAGTGTCAGTTTAAAAGGTCAAGAGTCAATGGTCAATGATCAACAGTTAAATTTTGACTATTGACTATTGACTATTGACTCTTGACTATTGACTATTAACTATTGACTATTAACTATTGACTATTGACTCTTGACTCTTGACTCTTGACTATTGACTCTTGACTCTTGACTCTTGACTAAATCATCCAACTCTTGCTGCATTTGACTTGTGACTAACTCATAACAAGCATTAACATAAGAGCGATCGCTTGCGGCATCTCGACCATACCGTTCAAAGACAATCGGCGGACAAACTCGCGTATGTACAGTTACAGGCAATGGTATGTTAGGTAAAGGACCGATCGCCAATCCCCAAGGCAAACCAAGATAAATCGGGAAAACCTCTGGATCTAGCCCAAATAGCCAAGGCATCCCCGATTCATGCAATTGCTGTAAAATTTTGTATAAGTCAGCTAGCACAAACAGCGTATCGTGGGCACCGATGGAAATAACCGGCACAATCGGTACTTCTTCCCGCAGCGCTAACTTGATAAATCCTTGATTGCCAGCAAAGTGAATTTGGTGACGCATTTCGTGTGGTCGAAAAAGGTCTTGCGCTCCACCAGGATATACTAGTACGCTGGCACCAGAATGCAAAGCTGCGATCGCCATTCGCGGATGAGCGATAATTGCTCCCAATCTCCCTGCCAGTTCTGCTGTTAGCGGAACCTGCCAAAAGTAGGGATGCGCTAAACCGTAAACTGGTCTTTCAACTCCAAATCGTTGAAACCAGTCGTACATTATCATATACATGTCGGGAGATGCCAGTCCCCCGTTATGGGAGCTGACAAGCAGAACCTTTGACTGGGGTGAGATATTCTCCCAACCACTAGTTTGCACTCGAAAATAGTACCGATACAGCGACTCCCACAACGGCATCAGCAATTGAATGAACTGAGGATCTCGTTGTTGCAAAGACCATCCAGGTTTAGTTTCTAAGTAGTTTTGTGTTTCTGGCATTCGGGAATTTTAACAAAATTGCTCATTTGACCTGTAGAGGGAAAAGACGTAGCAAATAGTTAAAACTGTAACATAAATTATTTGATTTATATATTCTAAATTAAAAATTTAGCAACTTTGACAACTTATGATATGCTATCTGCCAATAAGGAGTCATAGAGGTGCGGGAAATGTCAAAATTGCGGGTAGGATTGCTGTTTGGTGGTCGTTCAGGTGAGCATGAAGTTTCCATTAGTTCAGCACGAGCGATCGCTCTCGCATTGAGTTCAGAGGAAAATGCTAACAAGTATGAAATACTTCCTTTCTACATCCAAAAAGACGGACGTTGGTTAGCAGGGGATGTACCGCAACAAATTTTAACATCCGGTGTTGCCTTGACTTCTCTGGCGGCAATCCCTGAATTATGGCAATTTCCAGCACAAACTCAAGAGGTGGATGTTTGGTTTCCCATTCTCCACGGTCCCAACGGTGAAGACGGTACAATTCAGGGATTACTCAGCCTAATGCAAGTTCCCTTTGTCGGTTCTGGGGTGTTAGGTTCGGCAATGGGTATGGATAAGATTGCCATGAAAATGGCGTTTGCCCAAGCGGGATTGGCACAAGTTAAATATGTAATGCTGACCAGAGCGCAAATTTGGTCAAATCCTTGTATATTTCCCAAATTGTGTGATGAAATCGAAGCAACATTGAGCTATCCCTGTTTTGTTAAACCTGCTAACTTAGGTTCATCGGTAGGAATTGCCAAAGTGCGATCGCGTTCAGAATTAGAAGCCGCATTAGATAACGCTGCCAGTTACGATCGCCGTATCATTGTCGAAGCCGGAGTAGTCGCACGAGAAGTAGAATGTGCCGTTTTAGGAAACGATCAACCCCAAGCTTCTGTCGTCGGCGAAATTACTTTTGAAAGTGATTTTTATGATTATGAAACTAAATATACACAAGGGCAAGCAGATTTACTGATTCCGGCAAAACTCCCAGATTCTGTGATGCGTCAAATTCAGGATATGGCTTTGCAAGCCTTTACAGCCGTTGATGCTGCTGGGTTGGCAAGGGTGGACTTTTTCTATATTGAAGCCACAGGGGAAATTTTAATTAACGAAATCAACACCTTCCCAGGCTTCACAGTGACGAGCATGTATCCGCAATTGTGGGCTAAAAGTGGAATTCCCTTTACCGAATTAGTCCATCGGTTGATTCAACTTGCTCTGGAGAGTGAGTGTGGGATGAATTTTTGTTCAAGCTAAAAAATAAGGATTTTCCCAAATAGTTAGCGGATTTAGGAGCCTGAGTCGTCAAAAAAGGCTACTTAAATCCGAAGCTTTTCTACGGATACGCAAAGGTTAGCTCCTCCTGTACAATCAACAATCGGAGGGGTACAAATCTGAAAGAAATCATGGAAAAGAGTCAGAATGTACAGCAGGAGCGATCGGCTGCAACAGCGCTCACAGCAGACAAGGTAAAGAGTAAATCGAAGTCAACAGATAGCTTAATGCTTCTGATACATCTGTTGGCACGTTACCCTTGGCTATTGTTGGTAGGGTTGTTAGGAATGTTTTTAGGGGGCGCAACCCTTGCTGTATACAGCCTGAGTTATGCTGGGCGTGTGGAACCCCAAGAACCGGAAACAATACAAGTTGAAGTTGTACAACCAATCAACACCCCCTCTGAAACTACCAATTCTACACCTTTATGGATGGTGGCAGCGATCGCTCTCAGTTGTGCTAGTGGTTGCTTGATAATTTTCCGATTGCTAAACCGTCCCACACAGCAGCGGCAAAAAGACCATAAACAGATTAACCGCTATGACGGACGCTTGGCACCGCGTCAACAGCAAAAATTAGAACCACGTCCACCACAGAATCCACAAGTATTTGTCCCTCCATCACAAAGCATGTCCTTCGCACCAGTGACATCTAAAACAAAACCTATGGTGACAGTTTTGCCACCAGAACACACCATCTCCTTTGATAAAAGCAAAGAATCTCTAGCAGATATGCTGGATATTCGTAAACAAAGTTCTTTATCCGCAATTTTACGCAAGTAGTAATAGTATTAGACATCTCCATAAAGCAATACAGTTTTGACCTCTCTCCTTGTGGGAGAGAGGCTTTGAGTCTTTCTCCCCTTCCCTGGTAGGGAAGGGGTTGGGGGTTAAGTATGTATTAGACATCTCCGAAAATGAATGTAGAGACGTAGCACTGCTACGTCTCTATAAGGGTTTCAGGCAACGCATAATTAATTTCTGGAGATGTCTATTGTATTCAACTGCAAACCGCTATAGCCATCAGAAACTGCTTACACTAATACTATGTGAGGCTGCACATAACGCCCTTAGGCTGGAAGCCGCTGGTTCAACAAACGAGGAACACCTGCGTGGGCTAAATTAGGTGCATCTTCATATATAAATGGTATTACACTAATACAAATAAAAATCTCTTGTTTTCTAATGCCCAATCCCCAGGAATAGAAGGACAGCAGATTAACAAATATAAAAAAGTTAGAAATGAGCATTTATTAAATAAACTAAACACTTATCAGATTAATAGATATGAAAAAGTTAAAAATGAGCATTTATCAAATAAAAACAAAGATGCCATTTTGGCAACCAACCTCTAAATTAGTTAGCTAAATTATATGGAGATAAACGACTTCAAGGGTGTTGTTATCAGGGAGTACAGGCTACTAATTCATCCTAAAAAATACTTTATTTTAAAGTATTTTTTAGGAAAAAAACAAAGATTTCTAGTAATTAAAAACTAGTTATCTTAGGTAATAAATATCAATAATAAGGTTTGACATTTGCTGCATTAGGAAATTTAATTCTCTACAGGCGTTGTCGTCAATGTACCATTAGCCCCCAAAAGAACAGACAACGTTAGCAAATATTCCTAAACGCTTCAGCAGCAAATTAAAGAGTGGGAGTTTGAAAGCGAATGATATGCTTCCTCCCACTCTTTTTTTATGGGTATTTTACAAAATCGCAAGCCCTAGATTAGGGATACCGACCCAGCCGAGGTTCTCATCTACGAAACCAACGCCTTCTAAGTTGACATTCTCTTGATCATCGTTGATGCGAAGTCTCGTCCAAGTTTTTCCGCCATCTGTTGTCTTGAGAATTGCACCTTGATTGAAATTTTCCAGAGAAACAAAACCAACTTTTTCATTGAGAAACTGAATTTTCCAACCCCATTCTCCTAACGGAAAAGAGCTAATATTGGCGACTCGGTTTACCCAAGCTTTCCCCCCATCTTCTGTATAGAGAACTACTGGAATTACATCATCGCGACTGGGATTAGTAATACTCTTGTCCGCTTTTCCGCCAACAACCCAGCCACAATTTTCATTAATGAAATAGTTATCAATTAAAATTGTGGCATATTCGCTCATATCCCAGGCAATCCAAGTTACCCCACCATCGAGGGTTTTCATCATGCGGGCAGGGATATCAGCAGGATCATTGGTACCAGAAGCGTAAACGACCGATTCGTTGACAACCGAAAGTCCACAAACCTTGACTGGAGCCTTTTCAGGGAGATTTTCTACAACAGCCCAAGTCTTTCCTCCATCAGTTGTGTGATATAAGCGTTGTTCTTCAGATACTGTTCCAACCCAACCATTTAAGGGGGTCGAAAAACCAACACACCTCAAATAAATTGGTCTGCCGTTAACAATAGGTGTTTGAAATTGTTTCTCCCAAGTATTGCCCCCATCGGTGGTTTTGATAATGTGACCATTACTATTAACAGCCCAGCCTACCATTGGATCAATAAACCAAATATCATCAGTTCTCGAACTAGCGATATCAAAGTTATTTGGTAGTTCAAAACAAATATAGCGATTCAGCGTGGTTTCATTGAAAGGCGCTAGTTTAAATTGAAGTTTTAAAGAAGTATAGGTTTTAGCTTGGGGAAAATTCGCACGTCGGAAATATGGCGCTCCTCCTATGGCTGTGAGCAGATTACTAGCCAGTGCTAGATGCAGCATTTCCTGTACTGCAATTTCATTAATTTTCCGCCGCCACTTATTAATTTTAGTTAATTGAGCTTGAGAAACTCCCTCATCTGTGGATTCTTTTAAGCTGAAGGCAGTAAAAAGATACTGGCAAGCAAGGGAATGTTCCAATTCTGCTGCTTGGGAGAGAAGATAAAGTAAATCTTCTCTGGTTTTGACTTGATTGTCTGAACTCATCTTGGGTAATAGTTTAAGAAGGTGTTTATGATGGAAATCTTAAAACAGTTAGCAAGCTTGTTCTGAAGACAAGGATTTATCGGTGAGATTGCGATTGATTAAACCCCATTTAACCAAAGATTATGGGTAAAAATTAGGGATTAATCGAGCGATTTATCTCTCACGACACCAACAAACATCCTCTTAGGATATAGTTTCAAAAGTTCAAACACAATTACCTCCTAATTTTATATTTATACTGGTACACAATCATTGGTCAAAAGTTAAGTTATCGGTTGATTTGGTGCGTTACACTCACTTGGTTAACGCACTCTACAATTTCAGCGAGAGCAATTGCTATTTCGGGAGTCGCAGAAAATGATTCCAGTTATAAGACGATTCCAGTGGTCAATTTCTGAATTTTGCGATCGCATATGCAAGCTTTTGTTGGCTAACTTAATGCCTCCCATCAAACCAGCATCAAACACGAAAACCCTTTCCCTGCCTCGTTTACCTCTTCCCTGAATTTTTCCAATCGTCTCAACTCTGCTGTCCAATTAAGGGATGATTTTGGTTATGAGGTAGAATTTTCGGCGGTAGCAATTGCCATTTCGGGAGTCGCAGAAATAGATATTGAGACAGCAAATGTTATATCCGCGATCGCTTGACTTTTAAGACTGTCGTTAGGATCATGGGCGATGGCGCTATTTTTCTAGACTAGCTGTTGGCGATCGCATTATTCCAGATATCGCATTATAGCGATCGGTAACGGAAAAAAAGAGCTAGATTAATAATGCTCTAAACCCTGCTTGATGAAAATGATTATCCGCAGTTAGTGCATCGGTAATTCCTCGATTCTGCATTACGATAAATGATATACAGTCAACTAATCCCCATTCTTTATCTTCTCGTTGCTTGAACAAATTAAATGCAGTCTTGTATAAATCCTTGGTTAATAACACGACTTCAACAGTTGAATCAGCTTCAAGGGATTCCAAAAGTTGAATTGCAGCCATTCTGTATTTTTGTTTAGAAAGTGCATTCCCAATTTGTAGTAATATCGCTTGGGTTGTCACTAAACGAGTTCTATTAGCTTCAAGTTCATTAGCAAGCTGAATCGCCCGTACATGGTTTTGATCTGTAAGGGAGGATAAAGCAATAGCAAAAGAAGTATCTAAAAACACCTCAATCATTGCTAGAAACGGTTTGTCCATACAAATACTGGTCAATTTTCTCTGACCAATCTGGCTCACCTTGCAACTGCAAAGACTTAGCAGTTTGAAGAAATGTTTTGGGTTGTTGTTCGTTGGGTAAAATACTTTCAACAACATTACTTTTAGGAAATTGAGCGACCCATTGACGAAATTGCTCCGCTTTTTCAGTTGAGGTTAAACTTTTGTGAGTGGTTGCCTCTATTTGTCTATTAGAAAGCTTTTGTTGAAAAAGTTTTTGGTCTTCAGGTGAGAGGCTTAATACCACTTCTATAAGAGAATTAACAAGCTGTACATTCATAGTTTTCTCTGAGATTTTTGAGCTTATACTCTATTATATGATTTTGGGGTAGTTCACCTGAGTAATTGGTGCAAGATATGAGATAATTAACCATTATCCTGTTTTATCCAATTGATCACCGTGTTGTGGCTAACCCCAGTTTCCCGCGCGATCGCTCGATATCCCATCCCATCGGCATACAGCTTGAGGCAACGCTCCCGAACCTCCGAGGGATAGCGCTTGGAAGAATAGGAATTGATAAACTGGCGATCGCATTTTTTGCAGAGGTAATTTTGCTTCCCTTTTCTGTTACCATTTTTACATATGTGCGTAGACTGACAATAGAGACATTGCATCCCTCCATTGTGCAAAACTTCACCACTAGCCTCCGCTTGAGTTAAACAAGTTGCTGCCAACTTTTGTTGTATCTTTTTGTTTAAATTAGCCTTTGTTGGTTTCTGCTTTTTTATCGATGGGAGGGGAATTTCTAAGAACGCAGAATCATCCTCTTGTAAAATATACTTGTTCATCTGCTGTTTCAGAATTGATCGTGCCTGTGAAATCCTTTTATAGACGTTATCTATGGAAATACCGAGTTTTTGGGCAATATCTAGGTAAGACATATCTTGCTCAAAACGCATAATAAAAGGCGATCGCATTCGGGGAGGCAGTGCCTTAATAGCACAGCGGATGGTTATTTCTATCTCACTGTCGAGAATGGCTGATTCAGATGACTCAACTGGAAACGTGACAACTTCTACTTGCCCAGCTATTTCTTCAAAATTATCTATCCCTATTGCCTTTGTGCCATGCTCTCGGTGTATGTCCATACAAACATTATGAGTAAAGCGCGTCAGCCAAGCTTTAAGATTAGTGATTTTGTCAGCATGGTGGGGTAATTTATCCCAGGCTTTGAGAGTCGCTTGGGAGAGGGCATCTTGGGCATCTGTAACATTTCCATCCATCCAAGTTAAACAGCAATGATAAAGATAATCTTGGTATGGCATCCATAGTTGCCAAAAGGCAGTGTAATCTCTTTGAGATAAGCTTTTTAACAGAAACTTTTGATCTGATAGTGATGCTTGCATGGCGGTTCTGTTGCAAGCAACGCTTTATGTGATTAGCACTTACTTGCTTCCTTTTTTATATGGGCACCAGCAAAATTAATTTATGCACTTCATCAGGAATTGCACGACTTAGGCAACAACTCTCTAAAACCCTTATTCCTTCTCCTTGCGGAGACGCTTCGCGAAGGCGCACTTGGCGTACTTGGCGGTTCGTTTTATGGCGTAGCGTGATGCGTTCGGCGATCGCTTGACTTTCAAGACAGTCGCTACGATAATGGGAGATTGCGCTATTTTTCTAGACTAGCTGTTGGCGATCGCATTATTCCACATATCGCATTATAGCGATCGCTAACAACAAAAAGAGAGCTTGTCCTAAGGATATAGAGTTACCTCATCAAGCGCAAAATACCCATTGTATCCTTTCATGTAGATAGCAGCTCGATGCCCAAACAGAACTATGGCTTCTGTTCTAGTTTCCAGTTGGCTTTCATATCCATCTACAGAAACCCTTAAACCAATGGGGTGGGTCAAATTCCACCGATCTACTTTTTCCTGTGCCGTCCGATTATCAGACGTTTTTTTAATTTCAAGCGGTTTTTCCTTAGCTTTAATATAAGTTAACAACTTAGTCAACACGGTTCCAACTCCCATCTCCTGAAACTCGACATCACCCTGAGCCAAGAGGTAACGTATGCTTTCGGTCCATTTGATTGAATGGGTTATCTGTTTAGCTAGATTTTCGGCGATTTCGCTTTGGATGTAGGGCTGTGCGGTGACATTGGAAATTACCGGGATTTGGAGTTTAGAAAAGGAAAAACCTTTAAGAAACTTTTCAAACTGGACTTTTGAAGACTCCATATAACGAGAGTGAAATGCACCACTTGTATTTAAAATAATGTATTTTGTACCTGCCTCTTGAAAACTTTCACTAGCTTTAGCGATATCCTCTTTTAAACCGGAGATAACGACCTGCTCTGGAGAGTTGAAGTTAGCCACATCTATAGTATCAAAACCGTATTTTTTCAGAAGCTTTTCAACTTGTTCTCCAGTTGCACCGATAACGGCAGCCATGCCTCCTTTAGGAGCTTGGCTCATTAGTAACCCTCTTTGCTGAACCAGCTTTAGTCCATCTTCAAAGCTAACCCCGCCTGAAGCTTCCAAAGCATTATATTCTCCTAAGCTGTGTCCCACCACAAAGTCGGGCTTTTTACCAGTCTCCTGGATTTTGCTGCGATAGGAGAGGGCATTCACAACATAGAGAGCTGGTTGCGTAAATTGAGTTTGATTCAACTCTTTTTGCGGATCATTTAAACAAAGCTCTTCAATTGAGTACCCTAAAATTGCATCAGCTTTTTGTGTCAGGTCGGGAAATTTACTAAAGAGATTATTTCCCATCCCTCTCATCTGAGAGCCTTGTCCTGGAAACATATAGGTGATCATAGTCATCATGTGTCGTTAATTTACAATCTCTTTTGAGCAGTCACCAGCACATACCCAAGGTTGTCACACATATCCTGAAGCATTTGAATCCAATAGTTGAGTGCTTCATCCTCGACATATTCCATGCCACGGTTATTTTGGTATAACTGGAGCCAATCTTTCATCTGTGCGCTATTGAGATATTTCAAGAAATCGGACTCATGCTGTTGGCACGCAATCTTCATATTGGGTACAAAAGGAGTAATTACGAATTCGGTCACGTCGTCAATTTCGATCAGGTCAAAACCAGCCTCATCAAGCAGTCCTGGATAGTCTTCTTTGGGGATAACAAACGAATGACTATGTTCCTCGCAAAGTACTCTATATTCTTCTGTCATGGTGGGTCGCGCTGGAAGGTCTGAAATCACCAAGGTTGCTCCCGGCTTCAAGATTCGAGAAGCTTCTTGAAGCGCTTTGCGGTGTCCCATGTGAAAAATCGATTCAAAGAACCAGCCACCATCATAGGTTGCGTCCTCGCAAGGCATTGCCAAGGCATCACCCAGGATGAAGTTTGTCTGCTCAGATAGACCGGCTTTTGCTGCTAATTGTTGTGCCTTTTCCTGCTGGGATTGACTAATAGTAATTCCATCAACGAAACATCCTGTCGCTTGTGCAAGCTGTATCGCTGGCATACCAACCCCGCATCCAAGATCACAAAAGCGTTCCCCTGTCTGAATGGTCACTTTGTTAATCATGATCTGAGTGAGACGGTCAGCTGCTTCAGTAATACTTGCATTCGGATTTGTCTTGTCCCAATAGCCCAAATGATACTGATCTAGAAGGATGGCAGTCTCTCCTTGATCTTCGAGTGAATCGTACATCTGTGCTACTTTTTCTGGTTGATAACTGCTCATAGTTCTCCTAATTTATCTTCTTGATGCACCAGTGCGATGTTTAACTTCTGGATACCTGGAAAAATTGATTTAGCAATAAGTAGTCAGACAGAATTAATTACACAATGTCATTACGAATGGAGCGAAGCGGAATGAAGTAATCGCAAGGGCTGGGATTGCTTCTCTTCGCTGGCAATGACTGTAAATATTTTTGTCCGACTACTTACTAATATGAAATTTTAGAGAGCTGATGTCATTCAGGTGAGGCACCATGACCCCAGCAAGACTTGTAAGTCTAAATTGACGATACCAAAAATTGAGCCAAAAGAATCAACTAAAACGTAAAGGTATGCCCCGAATAGTTGATATTCGTCCTAATATCGGGACTTAGACAAATTTGGGGTAAAAAAAGTTATAAAACTACCTATACAATTACAAGAGATGACAGGGCAAACGCATCTTATTTTTGGAATGCTTACTGGACAAAGATTCTGCTAATTGTTGAGTTTGGTTAATCAATTTTGAAGTCTTGCTGAATTTATGATGCCTTAGGAACAAGTGCATCCTGACAATAAACTTCCACCATTGGAGTTCGATAACTGTTAGGAGTCCAGAGAATGGGAAAAAAGCTTTCATCCATTTCAAGGCTACCAATGATTCTATAGCGCCCAAAAATATATCCATATCCAACTCCAGGCGGTTGAAACTGAGCACGCATTGGGAAGCTGCTGACTGCAAAGCTACGGCTTGTTTGTTCTTGAGTTGTGTTTTTCCCTAAACCACGCCATAAATCCCCGTGTAGAAATACACATCCTCCCCTTGGAATTGTGAGTTGGATAATTTCCGGATGCTCCACACCGGCTTGATTCGCAGCCGTCCGCAAAGGTTGGCGATAATCCTCCACAGGTGTATGCAGAAATCTTACCTGGTCAGAACATACCCATTGATGAGATTGACTTGCCACCTCTAAAGTCCCTGCTTCTGGAATCAAGTCTGTCAGCGCAATCCAGCAAGTTATCACCGAAGATGGATTAATACAAGACACATAAGCGCGATTATGATGAAACGCGACTTCTGAGGAGCCAGGTGGTTTAACCCAGCAGTTATCCAGGGCAAAGCGAGCATCAACCCAACCTCCCAAGGTTGCATTTAACCGAGCAATCTCTGCTGAAAATGAAAAGCTGGCAATGGTGCGATCGCATCTCCACACATTGGTTATTTGGTAAACTGCATTAGGTTGACTTGTTCCTGTTCGTCCATGACACTCATCTGGAAAAACACCTGTTTCATACTGACCTCCAACAATTAGATCTAGCCTAGTATTGATTTGGTCCACTAGCTCCAAATCCAAGAACTTCTCGAGAATCAAAAACCCTTGCTTACGGAACTGATGAATTTGTTCATCACTTAATTGGACTGGTTGATGTACCATTAGCTTAACTTCCTATAAAAGTAGCAGTTTTTGCTAGTGCATCATCACAATAATCAGCTAGGAAAGAGCTACGGTAGCCATCTTGCCGCCAGACAATCGGGAAAAAGCTCTCATCGATTGAGTCATCTCCGTAACGCTTATAGCGTCCGGCGTGAAAACCGTTTGGGAGATGACCTCCTTCCCCAGCTGATATAAATCGAGATTCTGCCGGAATGTAAACACAGGCAAGAGAACGCCTCATGGTGTTGGGCATAACGTTTCTACCTGATCCATGCCAAACACGACAATGATGAAATGTACAACTTCCAGGCTTTAGTTCTATTTGCGACACTTCTGGATGCTCTACACCTGCTTGTTTAGCAGCTTTTTCCATTTGCCAAAGATAGCTTTCACTTTCAATTGTGCTTGCACCTGGAAAGGCAGTTGGTACAACATCTATAGGTATCCACCGATGAGAACCCTTAACATATTCAATTGTGCTTGCACCTGGAATAGCATCACTGAGGGCAATCCAGCAACCCACAAATTCAAGGGGTTGATGATAGAAGGGATACAAGGGGTATATTAGATCCTGATGTAAGACTGTTTCACAAGCTCCGTAAGGTTTTAGAAAAATGCTATCTCCTAAAAAACGTGCTCCATTCCATCCTCCAAGTATGCTCGCCATCTGACCGAGCTTTTCGGAAAGAACAACTGATGCAAAAGTCAGATCGCTTCTCCAAATTCCTACCGTTTGCCTAGTAGAATTAGGAGTTCCTGAATTGGGGTTCCAAGTCAAATCATCGGGGTAAATTCCAGTCTCAAACTCACCTGAAAATACAGGTTCAAACCGTTGAACTAGACGATTAACTAATTCTTCGTCAAGCAGGTTTTCCACAACTAAAAACCCATCTTCATAAAACTGAGTAATTTGCTCATCAGTAAGCAAAGGCAATTTATTAGTCATAAAATTTCATCCTAAATAAAGCCCATTTTTTTTCATTTTACAGAGTACGACCATTCGTGACAAGTTAAGACAACGTTACTTTTGTCAATTAGGAATCATGACGGAAAGTTGGCAATAAATAAGGCATCAACATAAGCTTTATACTTAGCTTTGGGCACAAAAATGAATCAATTGCTCCCTTGGTGCTTGGGAGTATTTATTATGGTTGTATGACAATTCTATGACAAATTAGCGAAAACCAGTCAAAACTAAAGGTACTCCATTTGAGGGTGCGATCGTACCGCCACGGCGTATTGCTTTAATGGGTTTATTATCAGCTAATTCTAAGTTGTATTTAGATACGATTGAAGCTATTACCAGTTTCATTTCTAGCATAGCCAAAGCGTGACCCAAACACATCCTCACGCCGCCACCAAAAGGAATAAATTCATAAGCCGTATATTGACGCTCCAAAAATCTTTCTGGTTTGAATTCTTTGGACTTTGCATACAAATCTTCTCGATGATGAATTGAATAAATGCTGGGAATAAATGTTGTCCCAGCTTTAAAATGGCGACCCATTATTTCTACATCTTGTTTCGCAAATCTTGCTAAAGCAACCTGTACTGAGGGATAAAGTCGCAATGTTTCTTGACAAACAGCCGTTAAATATGGAAGACGAGATATTTCAATGGGATCGGGATTTTTGCCTAAGCTATTGATTTCTTCTGATAGTTTTTCTTTGACTGAGGGGTTTTTTCCAAGCCAGTAAAAAGCCCAAGCTAAACCATTAGCAGTAGTTTCATGTCCAGCAGATAACAAAGTAATTAGTTCATCTTTTAACTCCTCATTACTCATTGACTGACCCTCTGAGTCAGTTGCAGATAGTATTAAACTGAGGATGTCATTGCCACGTTTTTCAGGGTGAGTGCGTTTATCGTCTATTTCCGCCTGGAATAAGTCGTAAATTTTTTGTCTGGTTCTGATAAAGTTGCCCCAAGGACTCCAAGGACCTAAGTCTACTTGCAGAGGTTTCAAGAATATAAAAGTCAATCGCAATGGAGAACCGGTAATATGCAACCAATGAGCTATGAGGGAGCTAAGTCGTTCGCATTTTTCCCCTTCACTGAACCCAAATAGTGCCTGCATAATTACCTTAAGGGTAATCTCTTGAGTGACATCTCTACCGATAAAAGGTTGATCAATCTTCCAAAGAGAAGCTACTTTTTCAGTTATTTCACAGATTGACTTGGCATAGGATTTTACTTTCTCTCCATGAAAAGGTGGCATAAGTAATTTACGTTCCTTTTCGTGACGAGATCCTTCCATTAAGATTAAGGAATTATCTCCCATGATCAGACGACCCCCTCCATTGCTGTTGGTACGTGCAGCATCAAAATATTGGGCATCCGCAACGAAAATCTCTTTAATCCCTTGAGGATGGGCTATGAATACGAATGGAGGAAATCCTAATAGCCTCATAGTAAAGATATCGCCGTATTTTTCGGTGCATTCTTCTAGATACTCAAAGGGTCGAGCAACCCAATTGATTAACTGAAATAATGCAGGAGCTTTTGGTCCGTCTGGTAATTGATTTTCGGTAAAAGATGTCTTGACTACAGTCATATTGAATCATTCCGTATTATTTTTAGGTGAGACGAGCGTGAATTGTTGCAGTCACATTGAAACAGGAAGAAGGTTTCAATGTTAAGTTAACAGCATTCGGGCAGGTATTTCAACATTACAAATCCAGTTCTAACTACCTTGTATTTCCCTAGTTTTTTCAATTATTAACTTAAGAAGTGTATCCGAAAGTCATTTTTTAGAATACAGATTTTCACAAAATTCAATAATCGTCTGGCGTGACTTTTCTTCTGAAAACATTGTCATGTGACTGGACGAATCAACATCAATAATTTGCATATTCGGCAATTGCTTTTTCCAGTGTCGCGAAGCGGCTGACCAATCGGTTGTGGCAAATTTTTCTCTGTCCTCTGATGTCGCAAAATGATAGGGAGCCTGATCACCCAACATTGAGCCGTTCTTGTTGCGGAAATAATAGCAATTGACTGCGTTGGGATCAGGCAGGGACATAAATGTAAAGGAATCGGTTTGATAAAATTTATCTAGGTTTGTTGCTTTTTCGAGGCTGGCACGTATTTCTGTTTCTGTTTTTACCAACCCTCGTTTTTTAGCTAAGGCAATCAATTCAGTTAAATATTCTTCGTCGCTGAGGCTTGCATCCAGTTCATCTGAATTAATCAGCATTTGCTGCACAGTTTTTTCTGATTCCTGCCATGCAGATAAGGTCAAGGCTCGGTTCAGGGCAATCAGATAGTTTGTTTTGCGCGAGTATTTATCCATCTCACCAGGGTTATGCTGTAACGTATCCACCATCACAATGCTCTCAACACTCTCTCCCAGTTCCTGTAATTGACGGGTTGCTTCATAAGCAAACAACCCACCCAGGGAATAGCCGCCAAAATCGTATGGTCCTTGTGGCTGCACAGAGCGGATGGCATCAAGATAACGCTTCACCATAGGTTGTATATGAGAAGTGATCGCGCTTTCGTTGATCCAGCTCCAAGGCTGAATGCCATAGAAGGGGCGATCGCTTTTTTCAGCAACTGGCTTGTAAACCATAACCCCCGCGATACCGTGGAACCAGAATATAGGTCTTCCCTTGGTACTCGAATTAAGCTGGATCAGCTCTGGGAAAAGAATGTTGTCTGACGAAGATAAACCTAGCACTTGCGGATTCGCCGGCTCTGGCTCTATTTGCGGCAAATCTCTTGGCGATTTCAAATAGATAAGAATATCCTGCATTGTTTGGCATTCTACTAATTTCCCTAAGTTCACTTGAGCATCGATATTTGATTTTATTTGCTGGAAAATTTGGATAAACATAATGGAATCTACCCCATATTGAACCAGTGGGGTATTAAGATTGATTTCTTCCGCCGTCAGCCCTAAGGTTAGAAGCATAATATCCTTGAGCGCTATCTCTATGTTTTTGTCAGAGGGGCTGACGCTTTGAGAAAATGTCTCTATCTGACTTCTGGACTCAACTTGAGATTTGACTTTAACCTCAGCGTTAGTTTCAACCCAGCAGCGCCGCTTGGTAAAGGGATAGGTTGGCAGAGAAATCATAGAAGCCTGACCTTTTTTATGCAGCGATCGCCAGGGAATTTTACCTCCTTTAACCCAGTAAAGTGCGATTTTTTCGAGGTTATTTTCCGCCAAAAGCACTTCCATCATCGCCTCTCCGGATTTACCAGAAAGCAGATGCTTCACTTCTGAGTTATCTGCTTCCACATCGCCCATATACAGGGGAATGGAGGTGTTTATCGCGGCATTTTGCTCCAGGCAATTCAAAGCCTCCTTGATTCCCTGGATCAATTCTTCTTGATTATTTACCAGAATTGCGATTCGATGGGTCATCGCCATACGCCCCACCTGGAGGGTATAAGCCATATTCTTTAAGGAAATTTGTTCATTGGATTGAACAAAACGGCTCATCTGTTGCAGCACTGCCTGGAGGCGATCGCTACTTTTCGCGGAGAAAACCATCAGATCGCGATCGCCTGGAAAATCAATATCAGACGATACTGGCTGAGGAATATATTCTTCGATAATCAAATGGGCATTGGAACCCCCGGCACCAAAGGAGCTAACTGTTGCGCGTCGGGGAAACTCCCGCTCCTGTCCATCAATATTTAATAATGGTTGTTGCCACGGTTGAAGTTTTTGTTGCAGATAAAAAGGCGAAGCGTCGAAGGTTAAATTCGGATTAAGTGATTCTGCATTAATCGACGGTACAAGCTGTTGGTGCTGAAGCTGTAAAATCACTTTTGTCAGTTGGGATATTCCAGAAGCCGCCTCTGCATGACCGATATTAGATTTTACCGAACCGATCGCACAAAAGCCCTGATCTTTAGTGAATTTTTGAAAAGCTTTATTCAGCGCATTGACCTCAATTGGATCTCCCAAAGGAGATCCATTGGCTGCGGATTCAACATAAGTAATCGTGCGTGGTTCGATGCCAGATTTACGGAAGTTATCTTCAATTAATTGGGTTTGTGCATTGGGGTTCGGCACATGAAATCCGTGAGTATGCCCGCCATGATTGGTACTAATGGATTTAATGACTGCCAAAATGGAATCTCCATCCTCTATGGCATTGGCTATGGGCTTTAACAATACCGCACCAACACCTTCTCCGGGAACATAACCATCACCCTCGCCAAAGCTTTTGCTGGTATTTTGCCGACTCATCATTTGGCTCAGGCTTAAGCCAATGTATTTGTTCGGATGAATCGAAAGGTTCACACCCCCAGCTACAGCCATTTGACATTCACCTTTAAGCAGACTGTCACAAGCCAACTGTATCGCTATTAATGAAGAGGAACACATGGTGTCAATCGCCATGCTGGGACCATGAAAATCAAAAAAGTAAGACACACGATTGGCGATCGCGCTATAAGAAGATAAGGAAAGGATTGACTCTTGTACGGGGTCAGAAGCTAAGGCTTGATACTGCTGATACATTGCCCCGACATAAACCCCCATTTTATTCTCGTGTTGCTCCTGTATTCTTTCCGGCGTATACCCCGAACGTTCAATCAGATCCCAGACTGTTTCCAGGAAAAGGCGCTCATTGGGGTTCATTAACAGAGCTTCGCGAGGGGAAATATTGAAAAACAGGGCGTCAAATTTGTCCACGTCGGTCAAGAAACCGCCCCACTTGCTATATGCCTTGCGATCGCTGGAAGGTTCAAGATCAAAATACAAGTTGTGATCCCAGCGACTATCGGGAATTTCAGTAATGCAGTTTTTACCCTGAGATAAATTTTCCCAGAATGTTTCCAGGTTTGGGGACAGGGGATAACGTCCGGAAACACCGATAATGGCGATATCCTGGGTTTGTGCAACGGGCAATGGGGATAAGCCTGGTTTTGGAGTCAAAAAGCGCGATCGTTGATTTGCCTTGGGACTGGCTTCATCGACAAAAGCCGAGGGATGATTTTCAGGCGTTTTTGCCTGACCTACACCGAGGACTACTTTAAGTTTTTCTCTATAAGAAGTGACAAAATACTGGTTTATTTCATCAATCGTTGGATACTCAAAAAAGAGGGTTTTCGATAAAGAGCCAAAAACGTTTTCCAACTGATTAGTTAATTGCATAATAACAATGGAATCAATGCCATATGTCTCTAGCAATTCGTCGTTTTGAATTCGATGAGCAGGTATCTTTAATATGGACGAGATTAGGTTTTTGAAATAATGAAGTGACCTTGCCTCAAACTCATTTTCATGAATCCCCACCTGTTGAGTATCGAGCTGAGATGGCAGCGATGATGGACGTGTCTGCTGGGAAATTTGCAGGCGTTGCAAATCTCCTGTCAAAACCATGATCTGGCTCTCTCCTGAAGAAATACCTTGAATCAGGGCTTGAATTCCACGCTTTGTCTCCATCGCCACCAATCCCGAATTTTGCAGCATGGTCTTTTCACTCCGTGGATCGATTTGCATACCGCCCTCTTTCCACAGCGACCAATTAATAGAAAGGGTTTGTCCGGTGCGTTCTTTTGCCGCAACCAAGTCATTACGGTAATGGGCATAAGCATCCATAAACGCATTAGCGCAGGCATAATCCACCTGCCCCACGTTGCCGTTGCTGCCGGCGAGAGAAGAAAATAAAATAAAAAAATCGAGATTCAACTCTTTAGTCGCCTGATCCAAATGAATCACGCCATCGACTTTAGGCGCGAGTACCGATTGAAACTCACTCGCTGTTTTCCTGATAATAAAATTATCTCGAATCACACCGGCACTATGCAAAATACCCTTGAGTGATCCGATATCGTTTTCGATGTTTTCAATTAAGCGCTCTATTTCCTGCTTCTGACTGACATCAATTTGCCGATAGTCTATCCTAGCCCCCAAAGATTCCAGTTCTTTGATCTGCTGGCGTCGGCGTTCATCCAACGCAGATATTCCGGTGAGAATCAGAGAAACCTTCCTTGTTTCCTGGGCAATATGTTTAGCAAAAATGAATCCAAGTCCGCCCAGTCCGCCCGTAATTAGGTAGACACCGCCTTCCTGCCAGGGAATTTGAATCGCCTGCTCTGAAACTGAGAGTTCTTGCCAGGAAATAGTCTGGCGTCTTTGTTGCTGATAGCGGATAAAAGTATCTTCAGGGCAGTGGCTGTTTCCCTGAATTTTAGCGATCGCATCTTCCTGGGTTACACTAGACTCCAATGCAATAAGTTGCCCCAGAATCCCTGGGTTTTCCAAGTGAGCCGTTCTGAGTAAAGCAGCACAAGCACTAAAGAGCTGCATCTCTCCCGATGAAGGTATCAGAAGCTGGATAAACGTTGTCCCTTTGTTTTTTTCGTTGAGTACCGCTTTTATTCGCTCAAAGATTTGAAGCGAAATTTCTTGAAAACGTTTTGCGAGTGTTTTTGCTTTAGTCGTCAAATGAATACACGTCACGCCTTCAATTTGAGATTCAATCGCGCGATGGGAAAACCATTCCATCTCCAACAACATAATAATACGTTGAGCATATTTAGAAGGTTCATTTTCAGACAATGCTTTTTCTTTCCAGCAGGGGAAGCTGATCCAAGTCTCAATGGATTTGCTCTCCTGTATGGCAATAGTACGAGTGGAAAATCCTTTTATCTGAACACAAATATTACCGCTTTCATCACATAAATCGATATCAATCCTGGTCACGCGATGACCTGAGGTTTGTCTGTTGGGAGAAATATCATCAGAATAGCGTATCCAAGCCCACATCGTTGCTGTACATTTTGCAATGATTTCCAGCCTGTCTAACGCAAAGGGAACTGAAACCTGCCCAGACTCAGACGCGGATTGTCCAACCGTTAGTCCAATACAGGCTTGTAAGGCTGAATCCATAACGCTGGGGTGAAGAACAAATTCACTGGAAGTCTGGGCAACACAGGAAGGTAGACTGAGTTTTGCTAGCACTTGTCTACTACTAACATAGACATCCTCTATGCCTTGTTGCCCTTTACCGTATTCAATTCCCATTGCTTTAAATGCATCATAACATTCCTTCGCACTGAGACATTTCTGATTTATCCTCCCCTGCAAGGCTGACAAATCCAAGGCAGGGACTTCGCGAACCTGACTGAAAGTTGCGACGCCCTGGCTATGTACAATAACCTCATTTTCTGGGGCTGCCTTTGAATAGATTTCATAACCAATCTCTTCAAAACTGACATCGCCGTTATTGTTTGCGCTAGTATTTTTTCCCTTACTATCTTCAAAAGTGCCTGGAAAAATCCTGACATGAAGGGTTTGCGCCTGATTGAATGTGAAAGGGTTCGCCCAGATAATGTTTTTAAGTTGAATGTAGGTCTTTTCTAAGCTTGCTGAGGGATTTGGCAGCGCTTGCTCTACGGCTACCCGCGCCATTTCCAGATAAGCCACACCAGGTAACACCTTCTCCCCGTTGATGCGATGATCTGCTAGAAAAAATTCCTGCCCGCTAAACGTCGAGCTAAAACGTTGTTCTGCAAGATTGGAAGTATTTTTATGCACCAGAGGATGGATCATCTCTGGGCTTTGATGATTAGCCCCTGATGAAGGATAGGCAAGTGAGAGGTCGATTGCTTTTACCCAATAGCGTTCCCGCGCAAAAGGATAAGTAGGTAAGTGAATACGAGGCGGCTTGTTTTCGCCATACAGCTTGCTCCAGTCGAAAACAAAGCCTTTGACCCAAAGCGCCAAGATTTTGGCGTAATTGCCTTTGTGAATCCAGGCATGAATGGTTTCTGCGAAGTCTTCATCACCGGCAAGTACCGACATGGCTTCTTTATTGCGTTTTACCTGTCCTCGATAGAGGTTTTCCACATCGCTTTGTCTGTCCAAAAATCCCTGGAGTTTTTCGCTGAGATCAGCAAAAGAAGCCACCACCAGTCCCAGGCGTTCTTCCATAGCTTCGCGTCCTACTTGGAGGGTATAAGCCACGGATTGAAGCTGTGCTGTTTGTGTTTCGCCTTTATCTGTCAGGCTATAATCTCTTACGTAAAGGCACAGATTTTTGGCAAGTTCCCTGAGCCTCTCTTCGTTTCTGGCAGAAAGAACAATCAAGCTAGCCTTATTCAGTCCCTGTTCGTCCAAAGATTTAATCATGATATTTATTAGTGATTCGGAGTCGCCCGTAGTTATAGCGGTTATCAGTTGGGTGCAATACATCAAAGAATTAAGGAACCGCAGATGAACGCAGATGGACGCAGATAAATTTGTACTTGATTCAAACGAGAAGCGCTATATAACCATCATTACGATGGAGATTATTAACCTCATTCATGTTTGAAGTTCCAATCCTAAACCCATTAGACATCTCCATAAATTAATTATGCGTTGCCTGAAACCCTTGATTAGACGTAGCAGTGCTACGTCTCTACATTCATTTTCGGAGATGTCTATTAGACATCGACCGAATTGAACTATGCGTTGCCTGAAACCCTTGATTAGACGTAGCAGTGCTACGTCTCTACATCTTATTAAGCTCTGCATGAGTCGCCAGACGTACCTCCTGATTAATATATTCTTCGATAATAATATGGGCGTTAGCACCACCGGCACCAAAGGATGATATTCCGGCAATTCGCGGATACACCTTGGTTTCCCCATTAATTGTCAGCACTGGTCTTTGCCAGGGTTCAAGTGTCTGCTGCACAACAAAGGGTGTCTCAGCAAAATTTATATTGGGGTTTAGCTGCTGCGAATGTAGGGAAGGCACTAATTGGCGATGCTTCAATTGCAGCAAGACTTTGGTTAAACCAGCAATTCCCGACGCGCTTTCGGTGTGACCGATATTCGATTTAACCGAACCGATGGCGCAGTATTGCTTGTCTTCAGTGCGACCAAAGGCTTTACTTAAGGCGGTAATTTCAATCGGATCACCTAATACCGTACCCGTGCCATGAGCCTCCAGATAACTGACTGTTCTGGGGTTAACCCCGGCTCGCGCGAGGGCTTCTTGAATCAACTGCGATTGCGCGATTGGATTAGGCACGGTATAACCATTGGTTTTTCCGCCTGCATTGATCATACTGCCTTTGATAATGCCGTAGATAGCGTCCCCGTCTTGCTTTGCTTTCGCCAGGGATTTTAAGATCACCGCCCCCACGCCTTCACCATCAACAAAGCCATCGGCTTTATCCCCAAAAGGCTTACACTCGTTGGTTGAAGAAAGCATGGTCATGGCGCTGAGACTCAAATATTGAATCGGATCTAGAATCAAGTTTACACCACCTGCGAT
This sequence comes from Tolypothrix brevis GSE-NOS-MK-07-07A, assembly GCA_019358985.1. Lineage (GTDB taxonomy): Bacteria > Cyanobacteriota > Cyanobacteriia > Cyanobacteriales > Nostocaceae > Hassallia > Hassallia brevis. The sequence goes on from JAHHIJ010000017.1 coordinate 47,625, forward strand.
CGCGCATTCGCTTGTGCCACTATGCAAACTTTCTATCGCCAAATGCAGTGCGGTTAGCGAAGACGAGCAGGCTGTATCCACCGATAGGCTCGGTCCTTGAAAGTTAAATAGGTAGGAAACCCGATTTGCCATTGACCAGTCGCTCGGTTGACGCGGGTAAGTGCTATTCATCACCCCAACAAAAACCCCTACTTTGCGGCTGTCACTGAGCGTTGCAGGCGTATAACCGGCATCTTCAATACAGCTATAGGCGCACTCCAAAAATAGTCTTTCCTGAGGGTCCATGCGCTCGGCTTCTCTCGCCGATAATTGAAAAAATAAAGGGTCAAATTTGTCTACATCGTCAATAAAGCCTCCCCACTTAGTGTATAGCTTTCCTTCTTTCCCTTTTTCGGCATCAAAATAGGGTTTCCAGTCCCAACGCTCTTGGGGAATTTCGCTGATGCAGTTTTTACCGGCTTTTAAATTCTGCCAAAAATCATTGATATTATCAGCCTGGGGGTAACGTCCGCTCAGTCCGATAATGGCGATATCCCCATGAAAGGTCGATCCATTTTCTTGGGATTCAGCCAAAGCATTTAATTGTCGGGCAGTTCTAAAATCCGGTTTAATTAAGGGTCGATTTTTCAGCTTTTTTGTTTGTCTTTCGCTTTTGGGCACCTCAATTGTGGTTTCTGCCATAGCCTGCTTTTCAAGCCCAAGCAAGGCAATAAATTCCTCCGACTGACTTTCAAGTAAATAATCCACAACACCATCAATGGTTTGTACTTCAAAAAATAATGTGTTGCTGATATTTTTAAATGCTTTACGTAAAGTACTGGTCAATTGGACTACCAAAATCGAATCCAGACCATAGGCTTCCAAGGCTTGGGCAGAGTCAATCTGGACACTTGAAAGTTGCAGTGTCGAGGCAACCAGTTTTTTGATGTAAACCGTAGCTTTCTCACGTAGGGTTTCAGCGTTTGCTGTCAGATTAAGTTTAGATTGGGGCTGTGTCTGCCGGATTTCTTTTTGCTTCACCTCTACGCTTTGCTTCGTGGGTGCAGATGGCATTAATGGTAACATGTGGCGACGAGACCTTTGCCGAACAATACCATCGCTTTGTGCAGTAATAATCTGCTGACCAAAATCATGTGCAGATTTAGCAGGAAAAGTAACAATATCAAAGCCCTCCTCTGCTAAAATATCAGCCCAACTTGCCGAACTTAATGCCGGACTGCCAGTCATTCGCAAAGCCGCATCCTCATACAGCCACCAGCCTTCCAACAAACCAAAGGTCAAATGGGAAAACAAGGACTTAATACTCATTTCATTCAAGAAGATTAAGCCATGTTTACGTAAGCTGGCTTTGGCGTTACGCAGAGTATTGCGAATATTTTTTGTAGCGTGCAGTACATTAGCCGCAATCACCAAATCGTAGTGATTAGCCTGTATACCTTGTTCAGTAAGAGGTTTTTCCACATCAAAAATCTGCGTCACAATATACGGGTGTTCAGGGGCATATTGCCCCTGGGCATGTTGTAAAAAGGCTTTTGAAAGATCCGTGTAACAATACTCTATGATATTATTCTGGAATGGGCGAAGTTGAGCCAGTAAACCAGCGGTTGTTCCACCTGTTCCGGCGCCGATTTCAAGTATGCGGATTTGCGCCATAGGATCTTGCGCTAATCGTGCTTGAATATAAGCCACCACACTGCTTTGAAGCGTTTGATTATAAAAATCGGCAACCGCGTTACCTTTATAAACATTTTCTACCAGTGCAAGAGAGGAATCGGGGAATATAACATCGGTTGCCTGTTGTTTTCCTGTAAGAATTTCCGGCAAGGCACGCAAACACGCTTCCACCAGAGTCACCAGTGCCTTTTGATTGCTATCTTGCAGCCAGGGAATTTTCGCTTTGTCCCACTTCTGCCATAAGTGTGCCAGGTCAATAGAGGGCAGTTTATTAGTATAACACTGTCCATCATATTCAAGATACCCTTTTGTCTGCAAGACGGTCAAGCTTTCTTCCAGCCATTGCCCATAGAGGTTTGCGATCGCTAAAACGGATGTACGCTGTTGGGAATGCCCTTCTAATAAGCCTAAGGACTGCAAAGTCGCCAAAAGTAATTGAGACAACATTTCTTCCATTGTCGTGGCTTGTTCAGCAGCTGAAGCTGTGATATTGATCATCGGAAGGGGCTGTTTGGGAAGATATTTTTGCAACCTGTCAATGCAGGAAGGAAGCCCGTCTTGATAACTGGTGATCCATTCTTCTAAGTCTTTATGCTGAGTGTTGCTGACTGGGGGTAATTGTTTTAACAGAGCTAACTGATTCAGAGGCGATCGCAACAGGCTTTCTATGGCTGCCATACCCTCTTGCGGCTCTATTGACCCCACGCCAGCCCGCGCCATGCGATCGCGATATGTGCTTGTTGCCACAACACCGACACTACCCCAATAGCTCCAATTTATGACTTTTACCTGGCAAGACCACTCCTGTGCCATTCGGCTGGCAAACGCATCTTTAAAAGTACATCCGGCGGCATAATTACTTTGCCCCGGCATTTTGGCAACGGACTGAATGGAAGAAAAAAACAGGACAAAGTCTAGCGCTTCTTTGGCGAACACTTGGGCTAGGCGCACACTCACATGGACTTTAGCCCTCAGCCCGGCTTGGAATTGCTGCTCATCCATTTTGGCTAGGCTTTTGTCTGCCAGGACAATTGCCGAATTAATTATACCATGAATATTACCATAATTGCGTTTAATTTCCTGATACGCTTTTTGTAAAGCCTGTAGGTCGCTAGCATCGGCTTCGATGTAGCTTGGTGGGGTGCCGAGTTTTGATAAAGCGTCCAGTTTTTGCTGAATCGAAGACTCTTTTTTTCTTCTGCCGAGCCAGATAATCTGCGCTTGATAGTGCTGGATCATCCACCGACTCCAGGCTTCGCCAATACCACCCGCGCCGCCAATCACCACATAAACCCCCTGTGAACGATAGCAGGGTTGTGATACTTGATCGGTCTCAAAAACAGGCACCAACGCTTGTTTAAACCACTCTTTTGCGCGATAGGCGACTGCATCGCCATTTTCATCCCCAGGTAATGCCAGCATATCGTGAACGTGCCAATCCTGAGCCGCGTCCATATCCAACAGGCGGATTTTCCAATGGGGATATTCCTTAGCAAGTGAACCGACCAGTCCATGTACACTGGCATGGGTGGGGTTGACGACATCCTTTTTGCGTACCGCTTGGGTTTGCGTGGTGATGACCGTCCAATGCAATACCTGATCGCCGTAACCCAATGCCAGCAACACTTTCAACAGACGAAAGAGATAAAGCACCCCTTGGTTCTGCTCGCTAATCACTGACTCTTGTATCACAGAAATTATGGGCTGAACTGGCGCTATCCAGATAATATGCATTACATTTATCTGAGACGATAATGCCTTCACTTGGCGGTCTATTTCCTCAAACCCGTTTTCCGACAACCACAAAGCATCGGGATAAACCTGCTCAAGGGCAGCTTTTTGCTGTTCGCTGCCACCGACAATGAGTACGCCATCCCTGGCAAAAGCGTCGCGCTGATCTTCTGTTTCCTTGACTGAGATGACATTCCATACCGGAGTTACCAGGGTTAAACTGGCTTCTGGTGAGACCAATGCCCGATCCAGCACTCGTGACGAGAACCCTCGCATACTAACGCAAATCTCCCCCTGATTATCGCACAGATCAATATCAAGTTTTTGAATTTCTGCGCTGCTATGGGAGGATTCACGAATCCAAGCCCACGTCGGCATCAACCCTGCATCGCATATTTCAAGTGCTTCCAGCGCATAGGGTAAGGAGGGTTTGGGATCAGAAGAAACATCGCCGCCTATGGCGAGTCCAAGGGAAGCCTGCAAGGCAGAATCCATCAAACTCGGATGCAAAACAAATTGATCCGCCGTGTTTGAAACAGAAGGAGGCAGACGCAGTTTTGCTAGTACCTGCTGATTTCCTACGTAGACAGTATCAATGCCCTGGTGTCCTGGACCGTATTTAATTCCGACAGATTCAAAAACCTGATAACATTGGGCGGCAGAAAGATTGTTTTGCTGACACTGGCTTTGTAAATTTGCCAGATCCAACGCTTGCCTTTTGTCTAAAAAGCAAAGCTCGACAAAGCCTTGGCAATGTAAAACAGTATTTGCCTCGCTGTCGTTTTCCTCTGTGTCTGCATTGGTGTAAATTTCAAAGCTAATGGTTGTGCTATCTTCCACCTGCAACACAGTATGTACTCTTAGTGAGCGATCGCTAACGACAATCGCTCTTACCCAAACCACATTAGAAAAACATAAATCACATCCCTCCCTTTGCGTATCTACCGCCAGGGTGATTGCCATGCGAACCATTTCAAGATAAGCAACCCCCGGCAGAATACGTTTGTCTTGCACCAAATGATCCGCCAGGAAGAATTCCTCACCGCTAAAACTTGAACTGAAGCGTTGCTTGAGGAAGTTTGAGGTATTTTCGTGGATCAGCGGATGTAATTTTACAGCGCTTTGCTCCCCTGAATTAGCCGAATTTTCGGGTTTGGCATTCAGCGCGTTTTCGATCCAGTATTTTTGTTGTTCAAAGGGATACGTCGGCAGGCTGACGCGCTCAGGTTTTGATTCGCGGTAAAGTTTGCTCCAATCAACTGCTAGTCCCTGGCTCCAAAGCTCGACTAATTTGGCAAATTTTCCGCGTTGAATCCATTTTTCTATCGCCTCCTGAAGTTCATCATCGTCAGTAAATAAAGCCAGTGATTTTTTATTTCCTTTCACCTGCCCACGATACATATCTTCAATGCCGGTCTCTCGTGTAACAAAACTGTTAAGCTTTTGTTTCAGTTCGTCCAGGGAACGGACAATTAAGCCCAAACGTTCTTCCATTGCCTCACGTCCCAACTGTAGGGTATAGGCGATGTCGCGCAGTGTTAAGTTTGCTCCTTCCTTGGAATTCAGGTAATCATGTAAATTTTTTGCCACACAATAGAGGCGATCTTCATTTTTCGCTGACAATAGAATGATCTGGGTCTCGTCCCAGAGTGCATCGTTGGGAGTTTCCCTGACGTACTCTTCAACAATCAAGTGGGCATTCGACCCCCCGGCACCAAAGGAGGAAATTCCCGCTCTTCTGGGGTATTCTTTGGTTTCACCGTCGATGTCCATCAGCGGTCTTTTCCATGATGACAGTGTTTGCTGTAATACAAAGGGGGTTTTGGCAAAATTAATATTGGCGTTTAATTCACTGGCGTGCAGACTTGGTGCAATTTGCCCATGTTTCAGTTGCAGGATAATTTTAGTCAGCCCTGCAATACCTGCTGCCGCTTCCAGATGCCCCAAATTAGATTTAGCTGAACCCAATGCACAGAAATTGGTAGCGGCGGTATGTTTCTGAAAAGCCTTGGTCAAGCCGCTTATTTCGATAGGATCGCCTAATTCGGTTCCCGTCCCATGCGCTTCGATATAACTGAGAGTGCGCGCATTTACCCCGGCTTTGTCCAAAGTTTCCTCAATCAGTTCTGCTTGTGCATTTGGGTTGGGTATGGTATAGCCATTGGTTTTTCCGCCGTGGTTCACACTCGACGCCCGAATGACTGCATATATATTATCGCGATCGCTAATTGCCTGGGCGAGGGGCTTCAGCAATACCGCCCCCACCCCTTCACCTGGGACAAAACCATTACCGCCTTCGCCAAAGCTTTTACATTTCCCATCCGGCGACAGCATATGGGCTGCACACATCTGCACATAGGAAGAGGGATGAAGGTATAAGTTCACGCCACCGGCAATGGCTAATTCACACTCTCGGCGACGTATATGTTCGCAAGCTTCGTGAATAGCCGTTAACGAAGAGGAACACATGGTATCTATCGGTAAGCTCGGACCGCGCAGATTTAAAATGTAAGAAATGCGATTAGCCACTGAACTGAAGGATGTATGCGGGTAGACAATTTCACCACGCTGCCATAGCTCTGGTCCGTATAAACTAAAACCTGTTTTGGTAATACCGACAAATACCCCGATTCGTTGTCGAAACTGATCTCGCAGTGTTTCCCTGGTGTAGCCTGCATCTTCCATCGCCTCCCAAGCAGTTTGCAGAAATAGGCGTTCCTGGGGATCGATACCAATGGCTTCGCGAGGAGAAATCGAAAAGAACAGGGGATCGAAGTCGGCAAAACCGGTAATAAAACTTCCCCATTTGCTGTAACTCTTGCCCTGGGCAATGGCTTCTTCGAGATCCTCATGATAAAAGCCTGTCAGTGACCAGCGTTCGGGAGGAATTTCCGTCACACAATCCTTGCCTGACTGCAAATTTTCCCAGTAAGCGTGCGGCGTATTGGCTTGAGCATATCGACCAGCCAAGCCGATAATCGCAATGGGTTCGTATTGTAACGGTGTCAGTGCATTTGAAGAAAAACTTGAAGCGATTTTACCTTCTGAAGCGATTTTGGACTCGGAAGCTGTTGAGATGGCAGTGGTGGAGTCAACAGCCAAGCCTGTCCAAGTCATGCATTCTTTTCTATACTCTGTCGTTAAATAACTCGCCAGTTCCCCCAGCGTCTGGTATTCATAGAGCAAAGTTTTTGAAATTTCACCAAAAATCGCCTCCAAACGATGATTCATTTGGGAAATAATCACCGAGTCAATTCCATAGCGTTCCAGCGGTTCTTCTGCCTCAATTCGATCTGCGGATAATTTGATAATGCCGCCAAAAAGACTTTTACACTGGTACAATGTCTTAGCCAGCAGGCGTTTCTCATCGACGACAAAACTTGCAGATTCGTCGTGACGCGGCTCTGTGGATGCAGCAAACAACCCTTGTCGGATTTTGGTAAGATTGCCTTCCAGCACCATGACCTGGTTCGGTTTTAAACTAAGCGCCCGAAGCAGAGCATCTACCCCACTGCCGGTTTGCAGCGCTCTGATGCCTGTATTTTGCTCCAACGCATTCAGCGTCTGCTCATCCACATGCATACCGCCCTCCTGCCAGAGCGACCAGTTAATCGAAAGGCTTCGACCAAAGCGTTTATTTGACGCAAACAGAGCATGACGATAATTAGCATAGGCATCCATAAAGGCATTGGCAGCAGCGTAATCTGCCTGACCAGCATTACCCAGCGCTGCGGCACCCGAAGAAAACAAGATAAAGAAATCCAAGTTTATTTCCTTGGTTGCCTGATCCAAATACACTGTGCCGCAGACTTTGGGCGCCAGCACCTCTTGAAACTGCCCAGCCGTTTTTTTAATGATAAAGCTGTCACGAATCAGTCCAGCGGCATGGAAAATACCATCGAGTTTAGCGAAGTCGCGTAGAATACTCTGGATGAGGTGATCCACTTCTTGCTGTTGGCTGACATCGGTCTGTCGATATTCGATGCGCGCACCCAGGAGTTTCGCTTCTTGTTGCAATTGATCCTGTTTTTCCTGACTTAAACGGGAGCGACCTGCCAAAATAAGGGTTGGGGCTTTGACACGACGAGCAATTTCCCTCGCAAAAATCAAACCCAAACCACCAGCGCCGCCGGTAATTAAATACACCCCCCCTTCTTTCCAGGGGATGTGAGCAACTTTCTCTTCTGGGAAAGAAAGCTCTTCCCAGGAAATCACCTCACGTCGCCCATCGCGGTATCTTACCTGAATATCTTCTGGCGACTGACTATTTTCCTGCACTCGTTTAATCATCTCATCATTCGGATCGATTTCAATCAGTTGCCCGATGATTTTTGGGTTTTCCAAATGTGCGGTTTTAAGCAACGCAGAAAGACCTTGAAACAGGCGGACTGTGCCGGGAATCACAATCTGCACCAATACCTTGCCCTTCGGTTTATTCTCCAGAATTTCTTTTAGATGCGTAAAAACCTGCTCGCAAAGGGACTGATAGCCTAGCGCTAAATCTTCACCCTGGATGTGAAGCGCACGACAAACGCCGCCTTGAGATAAACGGTCTTGTAAACCCCCAGGCACGTCCATTTCACAAAACAGAATCAGGTGTTGGCTATAATTGGGTGAAGCAAGATCAACTGAGTCGGGCTTCACAGGGGCTGCTTTTTCTTTCCAAACCGGGTGACACATTAATACCCCGGCAGCTTCATCGGCTTGGGCGAGAGATGCCGACGATGTATCAGTTGCAGGCAAAGGCTGAACAGATGCAGGAATCCAGTAACTCTCGCGGGCAAAGGGATAGCTTGGCAAGCTGATACGCCGGGGTAACATGCCGCTATAGAATTGATCCCAGTTCACAGAAAGCCCTTTTACCCAAAGCTTTAAAATTTTATCAAATTTCCTGCCTGAAATCCACTTTGCCAATATTTCCTGTAAATCATCATCGGAATCAAAAGCCTCTAAGTTATCCTTATTTCCTTTAGTGCTGCCCTCGTATAAGTCTTGATTTTCTCCCTTGGCGCTGGCAAAAACGGCAAGCTTTTCTTCGAGTTCCCCAATGGACGAAGCAACAAAGCCCAAACGATGTTCCATCTCCTCACGTCCTATCTGGAGCGTGTAGGCGATATCACAAAGACGTAACGAGTCTCCCAGGGAGGATTTGCGGCTGGCAATTAGAAAGCCATGCAAATTCTCGGCAAGCTCAACAAGACGCTGTTGATTTTTTGCTGATAAGATAATTAAGGAGGGTTCGCCCCTGTCTACTTGTTGAGCCACTGGTTCGGCAACATATTCTTCCAAAACAAGATGTACATTAGTACCGCCAATGCCAAAACTGCTCACCCCTGCGCGCCGGGGTATGGGGTTTTGAAACTCGTCGTGTAAGGTCGTCCAGGCTTGAGTGTCTTTGGCTAGATAAAAGGGGCTGTCGGTCAATTTTAAATAAGGGTTTGGCTCCTTGAGATGACTATTACCGGGAATTTTTCGATGCTTCATCATCAATAGGACTTTCAGAACGCCTGAAATTCCCGCCGCAGCTTCCAAATGTCCGATATTGGTTTTCACGGAGCCGATGGCACAATGAGGCTCACCACCAGGGGAACTGCCGTTTTGTTCATAAAGCTGGGCAAAGGCGCTTTTAAGCCCATTAAATTCAATGGGATCGCCAAGAGGGGTTCCCGTTCCGTGGGCTTCAATATAACCCACGGTTTCAGGGGCGACCCCTGCCTGGGTGTAAGCCGAAACCAGTAATTCCCGCTGCGCCACCGGATTAGGTGCTGTGGGCGAAGTCGCTTTGCCACCGTGATTTTCCGCTGAACCGCGAATAACTCCCCAAATAGGGTCATTGTCTTCTATGGCTTTTGCCAGGGGTTTTAACAAAATAGCGCCGACGCCCTCGCCTCTGACATAACCATTGGCGCTTTGATCAAAGGTCTTGCAGCGTCCGTCTTCACTCAACATACCGCCTTGAGTCGCTGCAATGACCAATTGCGGGTTCGCAATAATATTCACTCCTCCAGCCACAGCCATGTCACAACTTCCCTGGCGGATGCTTTCTATAGCACGATGAATAGCGACTAAAGAACTGGAGCAAGCAGTATCTATTGCCTCACTGGGTCCGCGAAAATTCAATAAATAAGAAACACGATTCGCCAGCATAAATGGAAACATTCCATGATATTCCTGGGAATTTTCCTTCACCCGTGCCTGCTGCATTAAATCTTTATAATCTGTGGTGGTTACACCCACATAAACAGCGGTTTTGCTACCAGACAGAGCGCTAGCGCGATAACCTGCGTCTTCAATGGTTGCCCAAACCGTTTCCAAAAAGAGACGAAATTGAGGGTCCATTAACTCGGCTTCTAGCGGGGAAATACCGAAAAACAAAGGATCGAAGCGATCGATGCCAGTAATAAAACCGCCCCATTTTATCTTAGTTTTGCCGCTTTCGTTCTGGCGATCGCTGTAGTAATCCCGCCAATTCCAACGATCTTCAGGTATTTCGCTGATTAGATCGCGGTTTGCCTCTAGATCGTTCCAAAACTGCGTCAGATTTTCCGCTCCCGGAAATTTGCCGCTCATCCCAATAATGGCGATGGGGTCAGCTTTAGCCCTATTTTCTGGGATCTTATTCTCTTGAGTAGAAGGTGCAGCAGGTGAAGGCAAAAAGCGATCGCGTTTACCAATCTGCTCTACTTGAGTTTGGCTTGGCAAAGCAGCCTTTTTCGAGAGCTTGTATTTTTTCACCAAAGCTTCCTGATGATCTTCTAGCAGCGAGTTAGCAAGCGATCGCAAACTGGAATACTCAAAAAACAGCGTGGGCATTAATTCCAAACCGTACATTTCGTTCAAATAATTGGCAAAACTGGTAAAGCCAATGGAATCAAAACCATAGTTGGAAAACTCTGCTTGAATGTCGATCTCTTCAGGTTTAACTTTCTGTAGGCGACAGATAAATGCCGCAAGATCCTTATGTAGCGATCGCTTTAGCCATGCCTGTTGTTCTTGCTCATCGTTATTTTTCTGCTCCAATGGCTCGGTTTTATCTGCTGGAACCTGGTACTGATTTTCCGCTGCTGGTGGGGACGACAACAAACGGGAGCGGATTTTTTCGGGTTCGCCCTGAGCCACCAAAATCTGGCTAAATTCAGACGACAAGGCTAACTCAAAAGCCTTTAGTCCGGCGCGGGTTTCCAAGGCGATCATGCCGGTATTTTGCTGCATCAGGGTTTCATTCTGTGCATCCACCCCCATGCCACCGTCTCTCCATAGGGGCCAATTTATGGAAAGTGTTTTACCGAAGCACTTTCCTTGCTGGACACGGAGATTTCGCGCCTCGGCAAAGCTGTCAAGAAAAGCATTCGCCGTCGCATAATCCGCCTGACCAATACTGCCAAAAACCCCTGCGATGGAGGAAAATAATACCATGAAATTCAGGCGAATATCTTGACACGCTTGGGCGATCGCTAAAATTCCCGCTACTTTCGGGCGCAATACGGTGATAATTTCTTCAGTGGTTTTATTCAGGATATAGGCATCCTGGTTCAGTCCAGCGCTATGAATGACGCCATTTAATTTACCATATTTTTTCTGAATACTTTGGACAAGTGCTGCCACTGCTTTTTTATCGCTGATATCGCAACTTAGATAACTAATCTCGGCGTCCCCCTGCTGAAGTTCGTGCAACACTTTTTCTTTTGCTGCATTCAAGGTCGAACGTCCACTCAAAATCAGCTTCAAGCCTTTTATGTGACTAAGATGTCTGGCAAAAATTTGCCCTAAACCGCCCAATCCACCAGTGATCCAAAGTACATCACCTTCATGTAATAAATCTGCGTTGACAATACCTTTGCCAAAGTCGGATATTTCGTTTAGCTTTTTGGTCTTTCTGCTTCCCGTTTGGGTATAACAGACTTCTACGTCCTGTGCGTCCTGATCTATTTCTGCCGCAACAAGTTCAGCAAAATCCTCTACTTTATCGTCAACCGCGTAACGAATCAATTTGCCTGCTATTTTTGCATTTTCAAATCTCGCTGTTTTTAGCAAGGCGGCAAAACCAGCGTGAAGATAAGCGTTTTCGTTTTCAGGTACAAGTATGACAATTGGCTGGATACGTTTAGGCTTTTCTGCGATGCAGGTTTTGATTCGCTGAAAAACCTGCAAGAAGTTCGCCTGAATGGTTTCGGCGATATCTTTGCCCACTGATGCCAGAGTTTCAATGCTTGCTGTCGTCCATCTCTGGCGCAATAGGTTGTTAAGTTCTGGATTTTCTTCTGCAAGGATAAAAATGGGTGCAGCCGCTGTTTTGTTCAAGTGCTTGTCACCAGACAAGGGGCTTTCCTGCCATTGAGTACTTGCATAGATCACATTGCTTTTTTCGATATTCCCACGACCTGGCAATGCACCTTGAATGGAGGCGGTAAACCCTTTAAACGAAACGATACTTTCGCCGTTTTCGTCCACTAGCTCGATATCGTGCTTGTTGGCGGAACTCAAGCTCACATAGGCGTAAGCCCGCTCAGGCATCTCCTGATATATCCAAAGCTTGTCTAAGGCAAAAGGCATGGGGAGATGTTCCTGGGGTCCATTCAGCAAAGAAAAGATAACACTGCTGAGGATTGCGCCATTCATCATACTTGGGTGAAGCGTATAATCTTCACGTTGCGATCGCATGAAATCGGGTAATTGAAGCAAAGCCAACGCTTCATTTTCATTGTGCCACAATCGTTTGATCGTCAGCAAACTGGCTCCGTGGGTGGATTGCAGCAGTCGATCGCAATCGGCGGTTTCGATGCTGGACGGACAGCGAGATTGAATATCCTGAATATTAAGTCTGCCGGGTGTTGCCTGGTGGGAAGCCTGATCAACAACAAGTTGACCCTGAAAATGTACGTTCTGTAGCGAAGCCTGATCCTGTGTCGTAATACTAAAGCGATGGCGATCGCCTTCTTTGTGCAACTGAACAGATACATCCCGATCTTGTCCGGCAATGAAAAGAAGCTGGCTCCAAACAATATTTTTGAGTCCCAGAATTTTCTGCCCAGTACTAAACTGACCAGCACTAAGAGCCATTTCTAGGTAAGCCATGCCCAGGAGTACTTGCTGATGATCGCGCAGAAAAAATTCTTCCCCGGTGAATCGGCTGATAAAGCGATCGCCCACTGAGTCATCTGTGCGTACTTGTTTATGCAATAAGGGATGCAACCTTGCTTCAATAGACATCTCCGAAAAAGAATGTAGAGACGTAGCACTGCTACGTCTAATCAAGGGTTCTGGATAACGCATATTTAAATTCGGTCGATGTCTAATGGAGTCAAGCGGTTCCTGAGAACGGAAGACACGAGAAGAAAAACCTCTCATCAGCACACAAATTTTGCCGCTATCATCGCACAGATCCAAATCAAATTTTTGAATCGAGCTGCCCGCTTTATTGTTGTCGGCATAGCGTATCCAAACCCGCATGTCAGTGCTGCATTTTGCTTTTATTTCCAGCGTTTCCAAGGCATAAGGTAAAGAGGCGTGTTGTTCTGCGTCGGATGTCTGCGTGCCAAGACCAAAACCAATCGCTGCCTGCAATGCTGAATCCAGCATACTGGGATGGAGTACAAATTGTTCATGGTTGTTCAATACAGAGGAAGGCAGACTTAATTCTGCCAATATCTGCTCGGTGCCGACATGAACCGCCGCTATGCCTTGATGCCCTTGGCGGTAATCAATGCCCATAGCCGCAAATGCCTGATAACACTGCTCCGGGGTGAAATGGTTTTGATGTGTTTTGCGGTGTAAATCTTCAAGATCCAGGTAACTTTCACTATCCGGCGGATTTAGAATGGCAATGCCTTGGCAGTGAATGGTGCGGCTTTGCTCATCAGACTCGTCCCCGGTGTAAATTTCAAAACTGACTTGTGAATTTTCTTTCGCAAACAAGCCAATATGAACCGTTTTTTCTGCGTCATCAATAGCCAGGGGTTGTTGCCAGATAATGTTCTTGAATCTTATTGCGTTAAAATCATTTGCTGAGGTGGACAGCACCACGGCGGCTCGCGCCATTTCCAGATAAGCAACACCCGGCAGAATTTTTTGTCCCTGCACCAGATGATCGGCGAGGAAAAATTCTTCACCACTAAAAGTAGAACTGAAACGCTGTTCACTAAGTGTAGAGGTATTGCGGTGCAACAAGGGGTGAAGAGCAGCAAAAGGCGTCGCAGTTTTAACTTCCATCGGCACCCAATGACGTACTTTTGCAAAGGGGTAAGTCGGCAAACTGACGCGGGCTGGTTTTGCGAAAGTGCTATCCAATGCATAAAGTGAGTCCCAATTCAAGGGGGCACCTTCAATCCATGCCTGTGCAATTTGATCGAGTCTGCCCTCAAGCATCCACTGTTGTAATATTGCCTCGCTATTCTCGCCACGGCGGGAACGTTTTTGCTGTTTAACCTGCTGGCTCTGCCAAATATTTTCCTTGGTACTATCACCATCCAAAAAGGCTTTTAGGTTTTCAATTAACTGCTGTTTGCCATCGACGAGAAAAATAAGCCGTGCTTCCATTGCTTTTCGACCTACCTGCAAGGTGTAGGCGATTTCGCTGATCTGCGCCATTTTCTGCTTTGCGAAACCTTCCGGCTTGGAGACCAAATAGTGATGCAGATTCTGCACAACTTCTCTGAGACGCTCTTCATTTTTAGCGGACAGAGGAATCAGCACCGGCATACTTTTCTCTACGGACTCTGCGGTTGGCTCGGCAATATATTCTTCCAGAATCACATGTGCATTTGATCCAGTTGCACCAAATGAGCTTAACCCCGCCCGCCGTGGGTAGTGTGAGGGCTGCTCCCAGTGCTGGGTTTGATGCTGAACATAAAAGGGCGACGCCTGCAAATCAAGGTGAGGATTAATTTCTTGGGAGTGTAGTGACGGAACCAGTGTTTTGTAGTGCAGTTGCAAGGCGACTTTGCTCAAACCACTAATTCCAGAGGCTGACTCGGTATGTCCAATATTGGATTTAACAGAGCCGATCGCACAAAATTGTGTATCGTTGGTGTAGGTTTTAAAAGCCTTGCTTAAGCCCTGTATCTCTATGGGATCGCCAAGGGAAGTGCCGGTACCATGTGCTTCGACATAGCTAATCGTTCGTGGGTTAATGCCGGTTTTCTCCAGGCACTGTAAAATCATATCACTCTGCGCCACCGGATTCGGCACGCTGATCCCGGTCACTTTTCCCACATGATTAATCGTGCTGCCTTTGATCACGGCATAAATATGATCCCGATCTTGAATAGCCAGTGCCAAAGGTTTCAAAACAACAGCACCCACCCCTTCACCGGAAACATAACCATCCCCCCCACTGCCAAAAGTCCGACAACGCCCGTCGCTGGAATACATATCGAGCAGACCATAGGTCATATATTTATTCGGGTGCAACGACAGGTTTACCCCTCCCGCCAGGGCGATATCACTTTCCCCGTGTCTAATACTTTCCACAGCCAGGTGTAAGGCGGTGAGTGAGGATGAACACACCGTATCAATGACCATAGAGGGTCCATGAAAATCACAAAAATAGGAAACCCGGTTGGCGATGGGTGCATAGTTTAATGACAAATGAAACTGCTCTCCACGCTCAATGGCTTCTGCACCAAGAAAGACATAATCTTTATGCATCACACCGACAAACACACCAACACTTTGCTTGGGATGTTTGTCTTGCTGGTGTCCCAGTGTTTCGGGCGTATAGCCAGCGTCTTCAATGCATTCCCAGCAGGTTTGCAAAAACAGGCGTTCCTGGGGATCTAGCACTTCGGCTTCCCGTGGAGAAATCCGAAAAAACTGATGATCAAAGCAATCGGGGTCTTGTATAAACCCCCCCCATTTTGATATGCTTTTGCCTGACGGTGATTTGTGTTTGGCAACACTGCGCCAGTCCCATCGCTCTTTGGGTACTTCGGTAATACAGTCTTTGCCTGTGATTAAATTTTGCCAGAATTCATTGATATTCTTCGCACCCGGATAGCGCCCTGACATGCCGATAATTGCAATATCGCCCTCGTTTTTGGGCTGTGTTTTAACAACATTGGCGCCAATTTCGCTGGTAAAGCTTTTATTTGTAAGATTCTCATTTATAAAATAAGCGGCTAGTTCTTCGATGCTGGTGTATTCAAATAACAGAGTGGGAATGAGTTTGGTGGCGAATTTTTTCTCTAATGCCGTGACGACTTGCAGCAGCATTGGCGAATCCATGCCGAGTTCATAATAACCAGCATCGGTATCTATTTGATCTGGTGGGCATTGCAAACATGAGGCAATGATCTCTTTTAGCAGGTCTTCCATGCTATCCATTGCCTCAGATTTGTCGATGTGAGGTGGGGTTGCTGGATTGCGGGATTTTTCCTGATTCTGCTTCGGCTTGGGCGCTTGAACCTGGTCTGATTTTTGAAGATTCGGATTAATAAAAGCGGACTCTCGTACCAGCTTATTAACAAAGTTTTTTAATTCCGCAATTTTTTTCCCAGACTCGTCAAAAAACTCCATGTCCATAGACATCATGTCTTTTTTTCGTCGTACCGATGCCGTCTTCACCCTGACAAGGCATTTTTGCCCCAACAACGCGCAGGCGCGGAAATTTTCATAGAATAAAGGTAGAAACAAGCGCTGTTCACCTTCAACCAGCGTCGCAAACAAACTTGATGAGCCTACGCCGCCACCATCGATAAGGGTGGGGTGAAACATAAAATCGGCAGCATTAGCCGCTTCTGCTGGCAGAGAAACCTCTACAATTTGGGCGTCATCCAGGGTGTAGACTGTGCCTTCTGCTTTCATGATTCCGGAGTGAACTAACTCCTGAGAACTGCACTGTGCATAGATATCACCCAAGTTGATTTGTGTTTTACTAGCGGACTGGAGAGCGGGAAAATCTAGATAGTCTTCAAAAACTGGCGCTTCACTGCGATGATGCATTTCCGCCTTGATATAAAGTTGCGGCTCTTTGTCCACCTGCTCTCGGTCTTGCAATTGGACCGACCACAGCCCCTCGGATACTTCATCTGCTTGCAGCAAAAGCTTAATACTGCCACCTTTGCCAACCAACAAGGGACGATAAATGGACAGGTTGCGAAGCTCCAACGCCGCGAAACCATGCCCCTGCTCGCGAAAAAACTGGTACAATAAATCAATATAAGCCAACCCTGGCAATAACGCCTGACCATAGGCTTGATGGTTTTTAACAATGGGATGGTTTGCGGTTATAATAAATTCTTTTTTCACTTTATTTATCCCGTTTGATGATTTTAAAACTTTGACTTACGCGCCGTCCCCCCACCACGGGTTATCGCTCATTTCTTCTGTGTCTTGTGCCACCTTTTCGCCAATGACAGCCTCAGGAACAAGCACATCTTTGCGAATATTCACCCGTTTCAGTTCGGGTGGTGTTATCGGCTGTCGTTGCTTGCCAGACTCTGCCTGTGACCAACTTTCCATGATAACATGTGCATTGGTACCACCATCAGCAAAACAGTTGAGCGCAACAAGTGGCGAGGCTTCTGTCCATGCACTCGATTGGCGACAGAAATAAAACGGCGAAGCGTCTATATCGTAATGCGTCAAGGGCGTTTGCCCAGATAAAAAGGGTACTCGCTGCTGATTCTTCAGCATACACACCAGTTTTATAAAGCCGGCAATACCTTCGGCGCATAACGGGTGTCCAATATTGGGCTTGATGGAACCTAAGCTGCAAGGTGCCTTATTTTCGCGGCGATAAACCGCTTCAATGGCTTTAAGCTCCAGCAGATCCGTTACTTCGGAGCCAGAGCCGTTAGCTTCAATATGAGCAATATCTTGGGGCTGTTTACCACTTTGCGCCAGGGCGCGTTGCATGACTTCTTTTAGTGCTTTGATATTTGGTGTCGCTGGACCTGGTGTGCGTCCGTCGTTATTGATTGCCAGACCCTTAATGACTGCGTAAATGCGATCGCGATCGCATTCCGCCTGTTCTAGGGTTTTTAATAACACCAGCCCCGCCCCTTCACCTAAGGTAACGCCGGAAGCCCGCTGATCAAAAATATGAAACGAGGAACCCCGATTTAACAGATTGCGCTGCTGAAATATACGATGTGCATCTTCGTTTGCCAGGAGACTTACGCCTCCCACTACCGCTGAGTCGATCTCGCCGGCAAGCAGTGACTGGATGGCAAAATTCATCCCCACCAAAGCTGAGGAGCAGGCTGTATCAATGACCAGACTTGGACCTTTGAGATCAAAAAATTGCGAGATATGAGTAGCCAGATAATTTTGCGCGCCCACAATCGGATTTCTGGCTTGATAAAGATCGGACTCATCTACACGATGTTGACTGCGCGCACCTAAATAAACCCCGATAGCTTTGCCCTTAATCTCCTCCAATGTATAACCCGCGTGATAAAACAGGTTCAGGCTTTCTTCCAAAACCAAAAGCGCCTGGGGATCTATAATCTTCGCATCCTCTTGGGGAATCAGGAAAAAGGCGGGATCAAAATGACTGATATTATCGATTAAGCCCGCATAAAAGGGTGTCGGACTAGTCCACCGGTCTGCCGGAACAGGACGGATAGAATTTTTGCCTTCTGATAATAAAGCCCAATACTCATCTAGATTTTTTGCACCTGGAAAACGACAGGACATGCCAACCACGGCGATATCTAATGCCTTCTGCGATGAATATCTGGGAGAATCGCGCACCAATGCACGAGACAGGCTTTTTTCGGGGGTTGGGGATATCTGCACGGCGTGTTCACTATTTTTCGGCTCAACTTTCGCTTTCAAAGCAGGTGCTTGTTTACTGCCCAGCCAGGATGCCAGGGAATTTAACGACGAGTATTCGTATAAGATGGAAGGATCAAGTGGTTCAACAAGTTGTTGATTTATTTTGCCTGCGAGTTGAGCAAGCCAGATAGAATCCAAGCCATAATCTGCAAAGGATTTGTCCAGCGCCAGTTTTTGGGCAGCGATACCCAGTTCCTGGGAAAATAAATCGATTAAGCCATCCAGAGTAAACTGGGTTGAAGTAGTGTTCTGTATAGAAGGGTTGACGCTCACTGGCGTTTGCTGGTTTTGACTAAATACTTGTGAATTACTGACTTGTCTGCTCTGATGCTTCATCAGATCTTGTGGATTCCACAACGCAGAATGGACAACGGCAGGTAGAACCACAGACCCAGTTTTGTGGGAAAGTATATCGTCTAATATTTGGAGTCCTTCCTGATTACTTTGACGGAGCAAACCCGTCTGGTTATACGCCCTGCTGTTCGCGGCGCCCATGCCGGTTTCCTGCCAGCTCGCCCACTGAATACTAACCAGCACACCATCCGTCCCTTGTGCGACATAATCCATATAAGTATTAGCCATTGCATAGTCACTCTGTCCGCTGGCTAGAGTGGGAACAATGGCAGACACAGAGGAAAACAAGACGGCGAATTTTAATGGCTGGTGCTTGCATTGCGCTAATAGCGATCGCAATCCCGCCACTTTAGGTTCTAATACCTGTGCCACATCTGCCATGGACTTGCGAACAAAGGCGGGGTTTTCTGAGTCCACTATTCCGGCGCAATGAAGAAGACCGCTAATAGTGCCAAAGTTCGCTGTTATTTGGCGCAAACTTTCTTGCACGGCTGCCGTATCGCTTAAAGTAAGTGATAATACCTGCACCCTGACACCCTGTGCCTCCAGAGCTTGAATAGCATGTATCTTTTGCTTCACCTTGTCACTTTGGGGAGCAGCCCACTCGGTACGTGGCGGTAGTGCTTCCCGTCCGGTAAGTACCAAGCGTTTCACCCCGTAGCGATCGACAAAATGTTGAGCAAATAAAAGCCCCAGACCACCTGTTCCTCCGGTAATCAATAGCACTTCTTCTTCAGCAAACTGAAGTTCTGTGATTTGTCTTTTTGTCGCTTTTAGCGAAGACTCTGCCAAATATGCACGATAGCGTTTTTTATCTCGATAACAAATTTCACAGTTATCGTCGTTCAGCAAAAACTCATGAGCAATCTGCTCTGCCAAAGCTGCCGTCTTCAGACGGGGATCGGTATCGATATGGCGCGATCGCACATGGGCATACTCACTTTGAAGCATACGATAAAGTCCGACACGGGATGCACCCGATAAATTCACCTCGCTGTTTTGAAAGGACTCTAAGCCTCGGGTTACGCCAAGTAGCGTCAGTCCAGTTTTGGCTCCTTTTTCGATCAAACGCTGAAGCCACAGCATCCAGTCAAGGGAATCAACCCCCTCTTCGCCTTGACGACAGCCCAACAAATCTATGCAGCCGCCATATTCATGCCAATCTGCGTCACTCTGTTCCAGTTGTGACTTGATGTTATCAACTTCAATTATATGGCTGTTGGGAAATTCCTCTGCCAGCAGGGTCGCTAGTAATCGGGTTTCCTGGGTGCTGAGAATCGCAATTTTTCCGGGAGCCGTTTTTTTGGGTTGTGGCTCATCAAGCACCCACTGCTTTTCCAGATAAGAAACGCTTCGTGAGGCTGCACTATCTTGCTTGTTATCAGAGCTGCTTTGATTAAACCAATAATACTCTTTGGCAAAGGGATAGGTGGGAAGACTGATACGTCGCGGTTTGTGCTTGGGATAGAATTTCTGCCAGTCAATGGTGAAACCTCTAACCCACAGATTTAGCAGTTTACTGATTTTCTTTGACCTAATCCATTCGTCGATGATGGTCGAAAATTCTTCTTCAGTGGCAAAATCTGAGAGCAAGTCCTGATCCTGTTTCACATGTCCACGATAAAGTGACGAAATATTTTCCTGCCCTTCAACAAAGGATTTTAGTTTTTTCTCAAGTTCTTCTAGGCTACCAACAATAAGTGCCAGACGCTCTTCCATTGCCTCGCGTCCTGTCTGAAGAGTGTATGCGATTTCTTCCAGTCGGGGCGGTGAGGTTTCGGCAATTAAAAAGCACCTTAAGTTGTCCGCCATTTTAATGAGTTGATCGGTATTTTTTGCCGACAATAGAATCAGCACGGGTTCGTCAACATCCTCCGAACCATCTTCCTGGAAATACTCTTCGACAATCAAATGTGCATTGGAGCCACCAGCACCAAAAGAGGAGATACCTGCTCGTCTTGGGTATTCCTTGACTATGCCGTTCATTTCGACAATGGGTCTTTTCCATTCTGAAAGAGTCTGCTGCACCACAAAGGGCGTTTTATCGAAAGCAATATTGGGGTTTAAGTCCTCCGCGTGCAAAGTCGGAGCAAGCTGGCGGTGCTTTAGTTGCAGGAGAATTTTGCACAGTCCCGCCATACCCGACGCGGCTTCCAAGTGTCCCAGATTGGATTTTGCCGAACCGATCGCACAAAAGCCAGTATCGGCAGTCTCTTTTTTAAAGGCTTGGGTCAAACCGGTAATTTCTATGGGATCGCCTAATTCTGTTCCTGTCCCGTGAGCTTCTATATAGCTGATGGTGCGGGCATCAACGCCTGCTTTGTTAAGTGTTTGGCTAATCAAATCTGCTTGTGCAGTTGGGTTAGGCACGGTGTAACCATTAGTTTTTCCGCCGTGATTAACATGGCTTCCGCGAATAACGGCGTAGATATTGTCACCCGCCCGAATGGCTTCGGAAAGTGGTTTAAGTAAAACCACTCCCACGCCCTCACCTGGTACAAAACCGTTGCCACCCTGACCGAAGGCTCTGCACTGTCCGTCTTTCGATAACATCCGCAGCCCACACATCTGCACATAAGTGGAGGGATGCAGATATAAGTTGACGCCGCCCGCCAAGGCAAGTTGGCAGTCTTGGCGACGTAAATGTTCGCACGCTTCGTGAATGGCGGTTAATGCCGATGAACACATGGTGTCAATGGGCATACTCGGACCTTGGAGATTCAAAAAATACGATGTGCGGTTGGCGACCGAGCTGAAGGAGGTGTGGGGAAAGACCTGTTCGCCGCGCTTCCATAACTCTGGTCCATACAAGTCAAAACCAGTTTTGGTGATGCCTGCAAACACACCGACCTGCTGTTGATATGTCTCACGTAAAGTATCGCGGGTGTAGCCAGCGTCTTCCAGTGCCTCCCAAGACGATTGGAGAAATAAGCGTTCCTGGGGATCAATGCTGAAGGCATCACGGGGGGGAATGCCAAAAAACAGAGGATCAAAATCCGCAAAGCTTTCGAGAAAACTGCCCCATTTACTATAACTTTTTCGCTGGGCGATCGCTTCGTCGGCATCCTCAACAAAAAAGCCTTCCAATGACCAGCGATTGCCAGGGATTTCGCCAACGCAGTTTTTTCCGGCTTGCAGGTTTTGCCAATAAGTTTGCAGTGTATCCGCTTGTGCAAAGCGAGCGCTGACACCTATAATTGCGATCGCTTCCTGATGGGGGTTTTGCCCTTGCACCAAGGTCAGACTCGATGTTTCCTTTAGCACCAAGGGTTCACGTAAAGTAGTTTCGGGTAAAGATGACACTGCACTCTCAATCTCAAGCCCAGTCCAAGCCATGCACTCTTGGGGATATTCGTCAACCAGGTAGGCAACCAGCGCTTGGGATGTTTGGTATTCAAAAAACAAGGTCTTTGAGATTTCCGGAAAAACCTTTGCTAGTTCCTGATTCAATTGCGTAATCATCACGGAGTCTATACCGTAACGCTCAAAGGCATCATGGGTTTTAATCCGATTCGGTGCCAAACCGAAAGCCTCTCCCAAAAGACATTTAAGTTGAATCAAGGTTTTTTCGTGAAGGCGCTGTTTTTCCATCGGTGCAAGGGAGTCATGGCGAGGATCTCGTTTGACATTAGCCATTGGGGCTGATGGCTCTGGGAACAACCACTGTCTCAGGGTGGGAAGATGCCCTGCTGCCACTAAAATCTGACTATGTTGTGAGGACAGCCCCTTGATCAATGCCTGAACCCCTTGCGCTGTATCGAGCATCCCCAGACCCACGCTCTGCTTCATCGCCCCTTGGCTGTGAGCGTCCACTTGCATACCGCCGGCTTGCCAAAGCGCCCAGTTGATGGAAAGTGTTTGTCCGCATCTCTGCCCGGTATTGACCAGATGATTACGATAGGTTGAAAAACTATCCATAAAGGCATTGGCAGCAGCATAATCGGATTGACCCGCATTGCCCATTGCGCCGGCAATTGAAGAAAACAGCACAAAGAAATCAAGATTCAAATCTTTGCTGGCGGTGTCCAAATGAATGACACCAGCGACTTTCGGGGCTAGCACGGCTTGGAACTCAGCGGATGTTTTTTTGATCATAAAATTATCCCGCAGAATACCTGCACAATGCAGGATGCCATTCAGGGAGCCATAGTCTTTTGTGATACCTTGAATGAGCGTGTCAACATCGTTTTTATTGCTGATATCAGCCTGCCGATATTCTACCCTTGCGCCAAGGGTTTGTAGTTTATGAGAAAAAGATTTTTGCTTTTCGAGACTTAAGTGCGATCGCCCGCTTAAAATAAGGGTAGAACTCTGTGTTGTACTGGCAATTTCTTCGGCAAAAATTAAGCCCAAACCACCGCCACCACCAGTAATTAAATAAACGCCACCTTCTCTCCAGGGCGTTTTCCAGCCACCATCAAAAACGGCAAGCTCTTTCCATACCAGTACTGTACGCTGCCCCTGGTGATACCTGATCTGCTTGTCTTCAGGGCATGAGCCATTTTCACTGAGCTTGTTCAACAGGCTGCCTTGCGTCTCGTAGGCAGAAACTTCAATCATCTGCCCGAATACTTTTGGGTTTTCCAGTTGAGCCGTTTTGAGCATACCAGAAATAGCCGACAAGCATTGTTGGTTTGTCTGGTGTGGAACAACACATTGAATAAAGATTTTACCCTTGGTTTTACTGGCAAGAATTTCCCGAATAGTTTCAAAAGTTTGGGTAAAACTATCCTGATAGATTTTTTCTAAACCTGTATCGCTGGGTAAAGTGTTGAAAGAACATAAATCTATACATTCAACCCCCGGCATTTGAGATTGTATGTCTGCCGCAGAAACACTATCCATACCACATAAGAAGACCAGATGCCGGGAATACTCAAAGGATTCGACGGCTCTGGCAACGGGTTTTTCTTTCCAGTGCGGGTAGCAGATTAAAGTTTCTGCCGAAGATATGGGCGCTTGTTTTGCTTCGACTTCTGAGCTTTTTCCATCCTCACCATCGCCAAAATACTCGCAGGCAAAAGGGTAGGTAGGCAAACCGACATGCCGACGGAATATTCCCGACTGATAAAAGGCACTCCAATCCACCGAGGCACCCTGCTCCCATAACTGGGCAAGCTGATCCACTTTTTGACCGGATATCAGGCTTTGAAGAAATGCTTTTTCTTCCTTACTGTCTCCAATACCTGGCTTTTCGCTATTTACTGTTGTTTTAGCTCCATTTTCAAGCCACTGTGCCAGTTTTTGTATCAGCGTCTGCGGATTGTCAACCATTAGGGCTAAACGATAGGTAAACGCTTCCCGTCCAACTTGGAAAGTATACAGGAATTGCTCAAATTGAATGTCAGGATTATCTTCGAGGTAGCGCTTGACATTGTGTGCATAGTGCTGTAAAATTTGCTCACTTTCGGCAGAAAGAAGGAATATTCGGGGTATAAATACGTTTATATTAACGTCAGTTTGGGGAATATACTGCTCCAGCACCAAGTGTGCATTGGTACCACTAAAACCAAATGAACTGACTGCCGCCAGACGGGAACCCTGTGCATTTGGCAGCCAGGGTTTTAGGTTGGTGTTGACGTACACAGGACTGTTGTCAAAATCAATGTGTCTGTTGCCCTCGTTAAAATGAATCGATGGCGGCAGCTGTTGATGCTTCATACTAAGCAGGACTTTAATCACACCTAACACCCCAGAGGCGGCAGTCGTATGTCCCACGTTAGCTTTTAACGAACCAATGGCGCAGAATTTCTGTTTTGAGGTAAGGGACTGAAAACTTTTACTCAGCGCATGAATCTCAATGGGGTCGCCTAGTTTTGTGGACGTTCCATGAGCTTCAATATACTGTAGGTCTTCAATATTAATATTGGCTTTTCTATAGACTGAAGTTTCCAACTCGCTTTGGGCAAGGAAACTGGGGACTGTTATACCTGAGGTTTGCCCATCCTGGTTAATCCCACAACCTCGGATAATACCATAAATTGAATCGCGATCGCGTTCAGCTTCGGACAAACCCTTAAGAATAACAACACCAACTCCGTCACCAACGACAATTCCATCAGCAGCATCATCAAAGGGACGGCACTGTCCGCTTGGGGAAAGCATACCTGCATTGTGCATCGAAATAAAGGTGCCGGGATGCTGATAAAGCGTGATGCCTCCGACAATAGCGAGATTAATTTCGCCACTTTTTAACGCTTGGCTAGCTACATCAATGGCAACCAAGGAAGAAGAACAGGCTGTATTAATAGTAAGTGCAGAGCCTTTTAAATCAAGGAAATATGCTATGCGTGCTGACAGGATACTCGTCTCTGAACCCAGCATCTCAAGATGGGAAAAACCTTTACCCAGTGAAGCTCCTCCCATTGCACCGATATAAGTTCCCACGGGTTGTTTTTTTAAGGAGGAAGGTTTATAACCTGCATCTTCTAAGGCTCGGTAACACTCTTCTAAAAGTATCCGATGGGTTGCGTCCATCCCATCGGCTTCTTTCGGCGAAATATGAAAAAACAGCGGATCAAAATAATCCAGATCCGGCATGATGCCATAGCGAATCGGAAAAGTTTCCGAACAATGGGAGGCAATATAGTCAAGCCATTGAGGTTTATTCAGGTCTTCAATACAATCTTTGCCTTGACTAACTACCTGCCAGAACTGTTCTTGATCTTTAGCGCCAGCACAGCGACAGGAGATCCCGATAATGGCAATATCATCGTTTTTTACAGGTGCTTTTGCTGCTGCGGGTGCCGGTTTTTTTTGAATTGGTTCAGCATATTTTTGAACTGGCACTGAAGCTTTTTGGATCACAGGTTTGATGGTTTTCTGCCCTAATTCAATCTTGATTTGCCCAGCTAAATCCTCCAAACTATGGCACTCAAATACCAGACTGGTGGGCAAATAAAGGTCAAACTCTGTGTTGATGGCTTCCAGTAATTCCACTGCGTTCACGGAGCTGATTCCTAACTCCCTTAATTCGAGTCGCTCTATGGATTCGAGTTCCCGCGCCTCAAAACCTAAAATGCTGACAAAAATGCTCTTCAGGGTGCTTTTTAGTTGTTCCAGGTCATGAACGCTCTCGTTAAGGGCGGGGGGTTGCTGAATGAGAGCGGGCAGATTAGCCATTTTGAGTCCCCCGGTTGGCGGATAAGGAATATGCCCCATACGCAACATCTCATCCAACGCCTGGGTATAGGGTGTTTGATTGGCGATTTTTTGGGTATTATGCTCGCGCCGCTCTTGTTCACTGCGCCTGGTATCTCTTTTCAATTTTAACAAACAATAAGTAATCCAGCGTTTTTCCAGGGCTATGGCTTGATTGGCGTAGTTGCGATAGCTATCCTGACTTACTTTCGGCAGATGTTTGGTATGTTCAGCGTGTTCGGGGTCATAAAGATAGTTGGAAATTTCGGTGGATGCATCAATAATTTCATCAATAATCAAATCGTGTTCCGATAACAGGTCAATCCACTGCTGCTGAGTGGGGATGCTAATTTCCACACTGGGGTCGATAATACTGCCTCGCAGATTACCGATATAATCCATTAGCAAAATTTTTCCGTTATCGCTGAGAGCGTCTGCCATCTTCTGAAACAAGGCATCTTTGTCGCGAATATGAAAGGTGACTTCGATACCCAGAATAATGTTACAGTTGTCGGGGAATTGATCTTTTGAACTATCTTTGTGATGGATTCGCGCACGGGAACCCAAATTCATATTCTCAATACGTCGGTTGCCCAGAACAGCTTGAGATTCGGTAATGGTAAAACCGTGGGTTTGGATATGAGGATAAAGTGCGGCAACCTGAATAACATCTGTACCATGACCGCAACCAATATCAAGGAATGTGTGAATCCGATCAAAATGCTCGCGATAAAACAAAACCTGACGCAGCTCGCGCTGTCTTTCCTTAATCATTTCCAGTTCTTCTGGATACTTTTGGGCATTCATGGCAAGACGAGTCATAGAGAAGCCAGGAATTCTTTTAGGGAAAGCACCAAATGTCAAATACTCTTCCTGAAACTCTTCGTCACAGTCTTGTGACATTCGGGTGTAAAATTCAACGGCTTTATTTTCATCCAGGCTTTGATTTATGTTATAATGACCGTTGTTTTTTTCTCTGGTGCGATCGCTCTCTGGATGTTCATTGTCATGGCGAACAATCCAGCAAGTTCTTTTGGCAAAAGGATAAGTCGGCAAGCCAGTGAGTCTGCCCAGGCTTTTTCCACCATGCCATTCATCCCAAGCGATCGCATTGCCTTGCACCCATAGTACAGCCATATCAGCATTATTGGCATCACCTTCTTTTAGCCGCGCTGCTACTGTCTCTGGGTTCTTGATTTTCTCCCGACTCACATCACCGTAAAAACAAAACTCACCCAATTCACGGGTTTCAAGCCAGCGCGTCAGATGCTCCTCAATTTCCACCAGATGTTTTACCACAAATGCTAGGCGACACGCCATGCTTTCCCGTCCTACCTGCAAGGTGTAAGCTAGGGAAGGTAAATCGAGGCTTTGATTATTTTTAAGGTAGATCAGCCAATCTTGAATATATTGCTCCAGGCGCTCTTCATTTTTAGCCGATAAAACAAAAAGCACAGGCTCCTGCTTATGGTTAACAGGCTCTAGATTACCCAGATATTCTTCGACAATGATGTGAGCATTCACCCCACCGGCGCCAATATTCATCACCCCGGCTCTTCGCGGTACTTCTATACCATCCACGCGCACAGGTTTCCATTCGCAGAGGTCTTGCTGTAACTCAAAGGGCAGTTGATCGAAATCAATAGTGGGACTGAGTTCTCGCGATCGCAAGGTGGGGAGTAGGGTTTTATGCTGCAATGATAAAATCACTTTGGTGAGTTGCGACATTCCCGACGCCGATTCGCAGTGTCCGATATTGGGTTTGACTGAGCCAATGCGATAATCCCCCTCGACATTATAGCGATCGCTAAAAACCTCTGTCAATGCGCTTGCTTCTATGGCATCGCCCATGTCAGAACCCTGTGCTGCCGCTTCGATATAGCTGATGCTTCGTGCATCGATACCACTGTCTTGCAAACAGGTGCGAATAACAGCCGCTTTTGGCACAGGGTTAGGGGTTTTATAGCCATTTGTCTTCCCATCGTGATTGACCGCACTGCCGCGAATCAGGGCATAAATGCCATCGCCATCTTTAACCGCGCGATCGTAAGATTTAAGGATGACGACCCCAACGCCTTCTCCGGGAACAAAGCCATCGCCATCTTTTTCAAATGCGGCACAGGTTGAACCCCTGGAAACAAATTGCCCTAAAGAAAGTTCGAGATAGGAGGAGGGATGTGCATATAAGTTTACGCCCCCAGCCACAGCCATATCCCCTTTGCCAGAGCGAATATATTCACAAGCCTCATGTATGGCGACCAAAGAAGAGGAACACATGGTATCCACAGGGAAACTGGGACCTTGGAGATTCAGGAAATAAGAAACCCGATTCACCAGAGAGGCAAATGATGTGGTTGGACACTGCCCGATTTCTGTGCGGTATAAATTAAAGCCTTGTTTTGTTATCCCAGCAAAAACGCCGATTCTTTGGCGTAAATCAGCGGACAGGTTGGAGGGCGAATATCCGGCGTCTTCCAGGGCTTTCCAACTTTCTTGTAGGAATATGCGTTCCTGGGGATCGATATTTTCCGCCTCGCGCGGGGTGATGTTAAAAAACATGGGGTCAAACTGATCGAAGTCTTCTAAAAACCCACCCCATTTGCTATAACTCTTTCCTAATTTAACGGCTTCCTTGGGATCTGCATGATAATGGCGCTGCCAATCCCAACGCTCTTGGGGAATTTCGCTGATGCATTGTTCGCCGTTTTTCAGATTCTGCCAAAAATCTGCGATGGTTTTGGCTTTTGGATAACGTCCACTCAACCCGATAATAGCGATCGCTTTTTTGGCTGCAACATTCGGCATCTGGGCGGAGTTTTCGTTTGAAGGCTTGCTTTTTACAGATGCGACTTTTATCTCAGAAGCAGCGATAGAGGTATTCAGATCAGTCCATTTCCGGCAGCCCTCAGTATAAGTAGCGGCTAAGTGGTGCGCTAAATCCGCTAAAGTCTGGAATTCATAAAACAGCGTTTTCGATACAGCCCCTAGCCCCTCGGTCAACTTTTGATTCAACTGGGCGATGATGATAGAATCGATCCCATAACTTTCCAGAGGCTCTTCCGCATCAACCCTGTCCAGAGGTAACTTAGTTATTTCAGTAAATAAAGTTTTTAATTTGTCGAGGGTTTTTTGTTGCAGTTGCCCCGAATCCACCGCCTTAGCATCACCTATTTTAAATCGAACTGTTTTTTCCGGCAAGTCCAAAAAGGATTGTTTTAGTTTAGCGAGATCGCCCTCCAGAACCATCACCCGATCTTGATTGCTGGCAAAGGCTTGATACAAGGCACGAATGCCCGCTGAGGTCGGCATGGCAAGTAGTCCGACACTTTGCGCCATCATTTTTGCGATCGCTTCATCGACCTGCATACCGCCCTCCTCCCATAAGGGCCAGTTGATTGACAGAGATCGCCCCTGGCGCTGATGCGAAAGCAAAAGTTGATTACGGTATTGTGCATAGGAATCCATAAAGGCGTTGGCGCAGGCATAATCCGCCTGTCCGACGTTACCAATACCGCCTGCCAGTGACGAACAGAAAAAGAAAAAGTCCAACGGCTGGTCTTTAGTCGCCTCATCGAGATTCACCAAGCCCGTGACTTTGGGTGCAAGCACTTTGTCTAACTCTTGCTGTGTCTTTTTAATAATGAAGTTATCGTGAATCACACCAGCGGCGTGAATAATGCCGTCGAGATGCCCAAAATCTTTGTTAATATTTTCGATCAAATTCGCCACGTCTTGGCGATCGCAAACGTTCACCTGGCAATATTCAAGATGTGTACGACTTTGCCCGCAGAACTCCTGGAGTGTTTGCAGCACCTGTCGCTTCTTCTCGTCAAGGGTTGAACGTCCAGTCAGAATAATCGTTCCATCGCAAATTTGTTGGGCAATTTCCTGACTGAAAAGTAGTCCTAAACCACCCAGTCCTCCGGTGATCAGGTACTTCCCTTTTTCTTTCCAGGGAATACTCACTTCATCGTGAGAAACCGGTATTTCTTTCCATCTGGCAATCCGACGTTTTCCGTTGTGATAGTCAATACGTTGCTCTAAGGGTGTCTGAGCGTTAGTTTTCAGTTTGGCAACAATATTTGACCCATTTTCATTCGCTGCTACACTAATAAGTTGTCCCACCAGATTTGGGTTTTCCAGGTGAGCCGTCATCAGCAAACCAGCAAGACCAGCAAAAAGCTGATGTTCGGGCAAGTCACGAATGACTAACTGAAGTAGGATTTTTGCCTCTTGTTTGCCTTTGAGAAGCTGTTGAATTTCTGTAAATAGCTGCGATGCGTAGCACTGGAAACGTTCAGCAATGTTTTTCGATGGTGATTGAAGAACGAGGCAATCCGCCCTCTCCATCCTGGCAGCGATAGTTTCCGGTGTCATTGCGTCGGGTTCACATAGAATAACCAAATGTCTGCTGTAGCATTCGTGGGAGGTTAAAGTCATCTTTGCTTTCCAAAATTAAGTCTAATTTCTAATTGACAAAAGTAAGATTATCTTGAATTCTCGCCGATGCTGTGGGGCGTCATTGAGCCGGAATTTTCAACCGTTTGCTCTACCCAACAGGGTTGAAGCATAAGCGTTCCCAAGGTAACAGGGCTTGTTTCTGGTGCCGTGGTTTTCTGGGTAATGCTTTGCGGTTCAGGCTTCCAATAATGTTCCTCTGCAAAAGGATAGGTTGGGACATGGATTTTATGTGGTGTGAGTTCGCGATAAAGTACTGACCAGTCGATGGTTGCTCCCTGTACCCAGGCAGCGGCGACTTTTTCAAGTTTTCCTTTTTGCATCCATTGGGCGATAATTTGCCCAGACTCATTATCATCGAAAACATTGTTATTCTTGCTGTGTCCGACCCGCCCATGCCAACTCAAATCGTTTAGAGTCTCGGATGAAGCAAAAGCGTTTAATTGTGCGATTAAATCTGGGATATTCCTGGTGAGGAAGATGCAGCGTTCTCGCATCGCTTCGCGTCCAAGCTGGAGGGTAAAGGCTAAATCAGTGAGGCTGATTTCTTCACTTAAAGGTCTATTCTCCAGGAACGCCGCTAATTTTTTAGCATAAGCTTTAAGGCATTCAGGCGTTTTGGCAGACAGCGGAACCAGTACTGAATCAGCTTCGACTTTCACCTGGGGTACCGACAGATGCTCCCGAACCACAAGGTGAACGTTGGTACCACTATGACCAAAAGAATTCAGTGCTGCGGTTAACGGGTTGCCCTGGTTCGTCCATTCAACCTGCTGATTATTAATATAAAACGCAGAATTGTCCAATGCGATCGCCGGATTGAGTTCTTCAAAATGTAGCATTTTAGGTAGTTGACGATGGCGCATGGACAATAAAATTTTTATTAAACCAATAACGCCGGAGGCTGCGCCAGTATGTCCAATATGGGATTTCGCACTGCCAAGGGCACAGAATTGCGTGCGATCGCTGAACTGCTTAAAGGCACGCTTCAACGCATTAGCCTCCACCGTATCCCCCAGTCGTGTGCCGGTTCCATGAGCTTCAACATAACTAATGGTTTCTGGGTTTATTTGATATTGCCGATAAACAGATGTCAGCAGTTCTTCCTGAGACAGACCACTGGGAGCCGTAATCCCATTGCTGGCACCGTCGTGATTTGCACCAGAGGCTTGAATGACACCATAGATAGGATCTTTGTCTCTAATTGCATCATTAAGTCGTTTTAATACGACGACACCGACACCTTCCGATAACACCGTACCATCACAGGATTTGTCAAAAGTACGACAGCGCCCAGTGGAACTGAGCATATCGATCTCTGCCAGTTTCACGAGGGCTTTTTCATGCATAGCGGCGAAAATGCCGCCTGCCAGTGCCATGCTGGACTCTCCACTGCGTAAACTTTCGCAGGCTAAATGAATTGCCAGAGCAGAAGACGAGCAACCAGTATTGACCACCAAAGCTGGTCCTTTGAGGTTGAGGAAGTAAGATAAGCGGGAGGCAACAATGGCATCGGAAGAGCCGGTAAAGGTTTCGTGGATATAGTCGGTGGGTTCGGCACCAATAAATACGCTGGCACGAGAGTTTTCCAGGTCTTTGGGATTGTAGCCTGCATCTTCTAGGGCTTTCCAGCTCTCGCTGAGAATTAGACGCTGATGAGGGTTCATCGACTCGGCTTCCCTGGGGGTGATATTGAAAAACAGTGGATCAAAACAATCCCGCTGCTCTAAAATGCCCCCCCATTTACAATCGGTTTTTCCTGCTTGTTTGTGGGGGCTAAACAAATCCGGGTTAAGATAATTCGCGGGAAACTCAGCGACGCCATCATGTCCCTGAATCAGGTTTTGCCAAAATGTATCAAGGTCTTTTGCCCCAGGGAACTGCCCTGACATACCAATAACAGCGATCGCTTTACATATTTCTGCCTTATACTCGTCAAATGCCATTTTCGGCATCGGGTTTTCTGGCTTATTTTCTACCTTATATGTGCTGATGTTCTGCTCAACCGCCGGCACTCTATTTTTTTGCAGTTTGTTTTGAATTTTTTCTGCATAGGTGTCCACCAAATAATGGCTAAGACGCGTAACGTTTGTATAATCAAACAAAATAGCGGTATTCATGGTAATTCCCAACGCCTTGGCAAGCTGGTCAATAAAACCAACACCGAGAATGGAATCAATACCATAGTCAGAAAATGATATCTGGGGGTCAATATTCCCTTGTGCCATATCTAAAGTTTCTGCCAGATGTTTCAGAATCAATTTGGAGACATGTTCTTGAAGTGTTTCGGCAGAGATGTTCTGCACAGGTTGTCTTGGCGCTAAAGGCTGCTCTTGAGTCAAAGGCACTTCCTGTAACGTTTCTACCTTATATGTGCTGATGTTCTGCTCAACCGCCGGCACTCTATTTTTTTGCAGTTTGTTTTGAATTTTTTCTGCATAGGTATCCACCAAATAATGGCTAAGACGCGTAACGTTTGTATAATCAAACAAAATAGCGGTATTCATGGTAATTCCCAACGCCTTGGCAAGCTGGTCAATAAAACCAACACCGAGAATGGAATCAATACCATAGTCAGAAAATGATATCTGGGGGTCAATATTCCCTTGTGCCATATCTAAAGTTTCTGCCAGATGTTTCAGAATCAACTTGGAGACATGTTCTTGAAGTGTTTCGGTAGAGATGTCCTGCACAGGTTGTCTTGGCGCTAAAGGCTGCTCTTGAGTCAAAGGCACTTCTTGCACCGCAGATTTAGGGGATGATTCAACCTCAAGAGGCGATCGCTTTCTCCTAACAAAACCGTCACTTTCTGCAACCATGACTTGCTGCCCCAATTCATAGGCAGCTTGGGCTGGCAACAAGGTCGAGGTAAATCCTTCTTCTTTTAAAATCTTCAGCCAGCATTCAAGCTCAATCAGCGGGGAACCGGGGATGCGTAACTCTTCATCTTGGTAAAGCCACCAGCCGTCTAACAAACCAAAGGTTAAGGTGCCAATAATGGATTTTTCAACTACTTCATTCAGCAATAATAGTCCATTACGTTTCAGAGCCGTTTTGGTATGGCGGAGTGTTTGCCTGATATTTTTTGTCGCATGTAACACGTTGGTAGCGATGACAATATCATAGGTGCCAGACTCTATTCCCTGGGGTGCGATCGCTTGTTCAATATTCAGCAGCTTATAATTCAGATAGGAATAATCCTGTCCATAATTTTTTTCTGCGTGCATTAAAAAGGCTTTGGAAAGGTCGGTATAACAATATTCGTCTATGGCGTGCTGAACCTGGCGTAGTTGCGGCAAGACTAATGCGGTGGTTCCCCCGGTGCCTGCGCCTATTTCCAATATCCGGATTTTCGTCTGAGGATCTGCCTGAATCCGCTGACGAATATAGGCTTCGGCGGTTTTCGCTACAAAGGTATTAAAATAGTCTGATAGGGAATTCCTTTGATACATGTTTTCGACTTTTTCCATTGACGATTTTGGAAAAAGAATATCTGTGGCTTGGATGTTGCCACGCAGAATTTGCGGCAGTTTTCTCAGGCAGGTATCCAATAGCTCAAGGGCGGCTTTCTTTTCCGGCTTGTGGAGGAATAAGTTTTGGTAGTTTTCCCAGTCTTGCCAGAGTTTGTCTGCGTTGTCTACTTTGATACTAGTAGCGACCTGAACGCGATCGCCTTTACATTGTACATAGCCATAGTTTTCCAACAGCCCTAAGCAGCACTCGTGCCACCAGCGCCCATATTTTTCGATCACACCAGCTTGTTTTTGCCAATGGGTACTTTCTTTCTGCTCACCGCCATTTAAAAATATCCCAAGTTGTCGTATTTGTAAAAACAACAGACGCGGCAGCCAGTCGTGGAGTTCGTTCCGAAAATCTTTATCCAAAAGACGCGCTATTTCTGCCTCTTCATGTGCCTCATTCTCGTTGAAAAGACAGTGAATCAAAGAATCTGCCCCAGGCTTGTTAAGGGTAATCATTTGCTTTGGATCACAGCCCATTAAGCCCTCTACGGCTTTTGAGACACCTAAACAAAGTGTTTGTTTTATCAGCCCTGCCCTGAGGATGGGTATAAATTCATCAAAAAACTGGCAGCCCTCATGATCAGAGATTAAATCATAGTGACCCGCCAAACGCTTCTCGGCATCGGTTCCTGCCAGTGATGCGTGCCAGTAGCCCCAATTAATAATACCTACAGGAAAGGCTACACTGTGGTCGATGGAATGTACGAAGGTATCAGCGCTGGTGATTCCTGCTGCGTATCCCGCACTATCGCGAGAGGACAAAAAGGAAAAGGCTTGAACCGATGAGAAATAACACATAAAATCCAAGGCTTCATTTTTGAACGCCGTATGAAAATACGCCGCGCCTTTTTTCTTGGTATCCAAGACCTCATTAAACTCTGCTTCGCTGGTGTGGGCTATTGAGTTATCAAACTTAAATACGAGTGGGGAGAAAATAGCGCCATTGATCTGAGTATAATGTTGTTTGATTTCTTTGACAGCCTGAGCCATTGACGAGCGATCGGTGACATCAGCCTGAATATAAAGTGGGGCATTCCTTTCGCCCATTGCCTGGAAAGCCTGTAGTTTTTCCTGCATGGCAGCAGATGTCAGCGGACGACGCCCCAGCCAAACCACTTTCGCCTGATATTTTTGGATGAGATAGCGAGTAATAATTGTGCCAACGGTTCCCGCACCTCCCATCAAAACATAGACACCGCCGACTTTTAAACCCGCTAAACCCGCCTGTGGCTTTAACCCTTGCAATGACTGCCAATCAAGCTTGAAAAAACGCTGCTTGTAGCGCAAGCCGGACTGCAATTTGGTTACTTCACCTCTATCCGAGGGGGCTTCGCTTAATATCATGGCTGGTAGGGTTCGCTGTTTTTCGGCGCTGGCTAAATCTTCCTGGGACAGGTCAATGTTTCTCACTCGGAAGCGGTGGTCGCCCTGTGCCACCGAATAACCGAGACCGCTAATACCACCATCGTTGGGGCTTGTGACGCTATTATCTACGCGATAGTTATCGAGGGTTAGGAGGGTGCAATCGATAAAGGCATTGTTTTGTATATGTTGTTTCAGGGCTTTGACAAGCCGCAACAACTGAATTTCGCTTTCTGGTATGCTGTGCTGGGGGCTGTGCTGGGGGCGATCGCTACAAATAAAGTAAAAGCTATTAATATTAATAGTGTGGGAATACCCTTCTAAACAGGTCTGAAAGCCAGTGGGGGCATTCACGTCGCAGTGCCATTTATGTTCTGATACCTGTTTGGTTTCCAGCCCCAATTGAATCTCGAACACCTGGGATGCACACTGCTGCTGGAAGAAGTTTGCCAGGGTTTTTTCAAATTGCGATGCAGATTCAAAGTAAACTAGCAAAACAACCTGACTTGTTTTGATCTCAGTTTCTATTTGTGGCTGCTGCTCCCATTTTAGAAGATAGCTAAGTTCTTTGAGTGTTTTTTTCAGCGGCTCGGCAACAGAGATTTCGGTAGCAACCTGCTCACCATGAGACTGTGGGGAGAAATCCAGCCAGAAATGCTGGCGGGAAAACGGATAACCAGGAAGATTAATCCGACGTGGAGGTGTATCGCCATACAGTGTAGACCAGGGAATATCATAGCCCTGACAATAAAAATCAGCTAAACCAAAGAGGTTTTCCCGGTACAGGTTCTCATCGCCAGACGAGAGGCGAATTTTTTGAAGTAATTCATTAACATAATTCTGAGTGACCTTTTGACCACTAAATTCGGTAGGCACTTTACCCTGAAAAATATTGGGTTTTTTATCTGGCTGCCCTGATTGTGTCCAAGTATAAATAGCATCAGCTATATCCTGAACTACGATGGCTAGACGGTATTGCAAGTGGTGGCGACCTTCAAACAAGGTATAACTGATATCAGCCAGTGTGGTATTATCCACAAGCCCCTCTTGGAAGAACTGAATCATGGCTTTGACTTTTAGTTGCACCGCATCTTCAGTTTTTGCTGACAAAACAAGCAGCGAATAAGGTGGGGCTATGGGCTGTTCTTTTCTGCTGAGTCGGTAGCCCTGAACAAGCATATGGGCATTTGTGCCACTCATTCCAAAAGCACTCACCGCGCCAATGCGTTTTTTACCTGGCTGATCAGTCCAGGGCTGATTGACCGTATTGACATAGAGTGGGCTTTTATCCCAGGAAACAAAATCGTTTTGTTGAGCAAAGTGCAAGCTTTTAGGGATCGTTTCATGACGCAGTGCCTGCACCAGGCTGACAAGACTGACTAAACCCGAAGCCGAAAAAGTATGTCCAAAATTTGTCTTGCTAGAAGTTATGGCGCAGGGGTGTTCGCTGCCCTTAAATACTTCTGCCAGTGCGTTTAACTCCACCGGATCGCCTAACTTAGTACCAGTACCGTGAGTCACTATATAATCAATATTCTGGGGACTAACCCTGGCTCGTCGATAAACATCCTTCACCAACTCGGTCTGGGAAACGCCGCTAGGTGCAGTGATGCCATTGGTTTTTCCATCATAGTTAACGCCGCTAGCTAATATTACCCCATGAATCGGATCGCCGTCAGTCAGCGCCCGACTCAGGCGCTTCAGCACAACCACCACCACAGCTTCACCAGGCACTAAGCCATTAGCGCGTTGATCAAAGGCATAACAGCGACCATCGCTGGACAACATACCTGCTTGCGCCATGCCGATATAGCCGTAGGGTGTGAGCATAAGATTCACACCTGCCGCTATTGCCGTGTCGCATTCCCGCTGCCGTAAACTCAGGCAAGCCTGATGAGTCGCCACCAGCGAGGAGGAACACGCGGTATTAATCATCATTGTGGGACCTTTCAGGTTTAAGAAATAGGCTAGGCGGGCGGCTAGAATACCTGAGTGATTAGAGGTGATGTTGCCCTCTTTGACGCGTTGAGAATAATCCCCTTCTTCAGCGCCGACAAAGGTGCCGATTTTTTGGTTATTAATATGATGCGTCCCGTATCCAGCATTTTCCAGAGCATTCCAGGACTCTTGTAACAAGTGCCGTTGACGGGGGTCTATGTTTGCCGCTTCTCGCGGGGATATCTGGAAAAACAGTGGATCGAATTCTGCAACGCCAGGAATACAGGCACACCATTTTCCGTTGGTTTTGTTGGCGTCCTGACTTGGGTCTCCATAATATCTGCGCCAGTCAAAATAATTTTGGGGAATTTCTTCTACAGCACATTCACCCTGTGCTAAGATATTCCACATTTCTTCAATATCGTAGGACTTGGGAAATCTGCCACTCATGCCTATAATGGCGATGGGTTCGTCTATGGCGTCATCGGTTTTTTCTGGTGGCACTTCTTCAGACAAGCTTTCAATATAAGCGCTTTCTTCAGCCTGTGCTGAATGCACTTCTGTTTTCGTCTGCTCCTGATAAAAGGCTTGGATAAAGTCGCTATGTTCCCTTAAAAAATACTGGGTGAGCTGCTCCAAAGTCGAATACCCAAAAAACAAGGCGGGTGTTATTTCCAGTTGATAATGCTCGCCCAGGCGGGTGGCAAAGCTCAATAAGCTAATTGAATCAAAGCCAAAATCAGCTAAGTTGCTTTCTCGCTCAAGCTGTTCCCAGGGAATTTTGAGTTGATGGACGATAATATTTTTTAAATCCCATAATACCGACTGTTCCAGACTCAAGCCTCTTAGCTCTTGCCGCGTCGATGTTTGATTCACGGGTGATGGATTTAAGGGGGCTTGAGTCAGCCCTAAAAAGCCATAAACCCGGCTTGGCTGCCCGACCAATACCAAATGCTGTGTTTTGTTTTGGCTAAGGATTTTATCCAAAACCGCCAAACCTTCCTGAGTTTCCAAAACACGCTGACCGCTGGATTGCAAATACATCTTGGTATTTTCGTCATTATTAAAGCCCATTCCGCCTTCTCGCCAAAGGGGCCAATTGATCACCAGCGCTTTCCCTTGGCGCATACCCTGCTGTTGCAATTGATTGCGATAGGCGGCATAAGCCATTTGAAAACGATTGCCAATGGCGTAGTCGCAGGCACCAAAGTCGCCCAATATAGCAGCAGAAGAGGAAAAATAGCAGATAAAATCAAGCGGCTCATCACGACACAAATCGTCAAGCATCAACGTTCCCGCAACTTTAGGCTCAAGCACCTTTTCAAAGGTGGCGATATTTTTGTCGAGGATAGTTGCACTGGCGGCAATTCCCGCGATATGAAAAATACCGTGTATGTCGCCAAAGCGGTTTTTAGCCTGGGCAATGCTATTTCTCATAGCGATCGCATCACATATATCTGCTTTAATATAGTAGATATTTGCTCCTAGTTTTTCTAGTTGCCCTAGTTTGCTCTGTATCTTTTCATCCAGAAATGATCGACCCGTCAAAATTAAATTAACGGCTTTGCCTGGTACAGAATATTGTGCTAGGTGTTGTGCAACCAAAAAACCCAAGCCCCCACAGCCACCAGTAATTAGGTAAGTACCTCCGGGTTTGATTACAGAAGCGTCCTGGATTGCCAGCACAGTTTTTTGAATCTGACAGACGTAGCGTCGGTGCTTTTGGATCAGCACTGTCTGAGCTTTAGGCGTTTTGAGTTCAGAGAAAATGTTTTGACTCCATTCTCTCATGGAGATAGTTTCGCCTTGCCCTAGATTTTCCAGATAGAGTCCTGTTACCTGAATTCCTGGCATAATCAGCTTTAAAGAGCGATCAAAGCCAAGCCAGGATTCAAGATAACAACGCTCCAGGGCGGTGGAAAAAGAAGCCAAAAGTAATAACCGGGAAGGTTTTAGCGCACTTCTGCCCAGTGACTGCAAAATATAAGCGATCGCATTTGGATTATACAAGCAACGCGAATCCTCGATCGCCCACAGATAAAGCAGCGCGTCCACGTTCCCGTGATTCTGGCTAATGTCTGTAAAAACTTGACCATAGCTTTGTGTATCAACCGGGTCAACCGTATAAGTATGAGATGAGTGTTTTGCGTAAGTATCACCTTGGGCAATGAAAATAACATTGATTGTCGGATCAATGGCTTGCATTGCCTTAAGCATTGCCTGTTGATTTTCTGACTGGGAAAGAAAGTAAACAACGCTTTTGTAGCTGGCAGAACTGGAAGCGTCGCTTAAAGGTTGCTCCTGCCAAACTTCCTCAAAAGTCATTAGCTCAGTGCTTTGTTCAATGTGAGTCGTGGGAGTCTCTCTTTTGATCTTATCTGTTGTTAAATCCTCTGCCTTTGCTTCTACCACTTCATCCAACCAATAACTTTCCCGCGCAAAAGGATAGCTAGGCAGCGAGATGCGGCGGGGGCGGTTTTCACCATAGAGTAAATTCCAGTCCAAGCTAGTGCCAGCCACCCATAATGCCGCTAGCTTGCGGTAATCCTGTTGTTTTAAAATGGTGTCCATAAAGGCTTGTCCGGCATCCCCCGACAAAAGCAAATCGCTTTTGTCGCTTGCCGATTTAACCGTACCCCGGTATAGATCCTGAGGGTTGACCTTGCCGTCAACAAAGTCGGCTAAATGCTTTACTATATCCGTCACGCTGTCAGCAACAAAAGCCAGACGCTCTGACATTGCCTGTCTGCCAACCTGAAGCGTATAAGCCACATCTGCAAGCTGCACCTGGCGATCTTTATTCAGATAGCCCCTCAGATTGCTGGCTAGATTTTTGAGACGTGCCTCATTCCTGCCCGACAATACAATCAGCGCGGGTTCTTGCTCCCCGGTAGTGCTTGTTCTAGTTTCGAGAAACTCTTCCACCACCATATGTGCGTTAGTGCCACTGTAGCCAAAGGAACTCACTGCTGCACGTCGTATACCGTTGCGATCGCCCACCCAGTCTTTTACCTGGGTATTGACATAAAAAGCAGTCTGTGCAAATTCAATGTTTTCGTTGGGCTGGTTATAGTGCAGAGATGGTACAAGTTTTTTATTTTTTAAACACAGCAAGGTCTTAATTAATCCGCAGACACCGGCAGCGGTGGTGGTATGCCCGATATTGGTTTTTACCGAGCCTATGGCACAGTACTGTGTTTGCGTGGTGAATTTTTTATAGGCGTCGGCAAGGGCGTTTACTTCTATCGGGTCGCCTAGTTGCGTGCCGGTACCGTGGGTTTCGATATAGCTGATCGTATTGGGATCTATCTGGAATTTGCGGTATACCGACTCAATTAATGCGGTCTGAGACGGACCGTTCGGCGCCATAATCCCGTTGGTTTTGCCGTCTTGGTTAATAGCCGAGCCAATAATTAAACCATGTATCGAATCCCCGTCGGCTAATGCTAAGGATAGCGGTTTGAGAACGACAACGCCAACCGCTTCGCCAAGAACAAAGCCATTGGCTCCCCGATCAAATGCTTTGCATCTGCCGTCGGCAGATAACATCCCTGCACCTTTGAGTCCTATGTGCAAGGCGGAACCAATCAGCGCGGAAGCACCGCCAGCCAGAGCTATGTCACTCTGCCCAGAACGGAGTTGTTCGCAGGCAAGATGAATAGCAACCAGAGACGACGAGCAGGCGGTGTTAATGGGAATGCTGGGACCTTTCAAGTCTAGAAAATATGAGATTCTGGCGGGTAATATGGCGTCGCTATTGGTCATTGCATAGGGGACATAACCCGCACGTTCGCCCTCTTTGACACCATAGCCTGTGGCAGAACAGCCAACAAAAACAGCGCATGAGGTGCCCTCTAATGCTCGCGGATTATATCCGGCATCTTCCAACGCAGCCCAAGCCTGCTGTAAGAATAGCCTTTGTTGCGGGTCCATCCACTGCGCCTCTTGGGGAGAAATGGCAAAAAACAGCGGA
Source organism: Tolypothrix brevis GSE-NOS-MK-07-07A (assembly GCA_019358985.1). Classification (GTDB taxonomy): domain Bacteria; phylum Cyanobacteriota; class Cyanobacteriia; order Cyanobacteriales; family Nostocaceae; genus Hassallia; species Hassallia brevis. The sequence goes on from JAHHIJ010000017.1 coordinate 88,554, forward strand.
TCAAATTCGGCAATATTATCCATGAATCCGCCTTGCCGCTGGGAGATATCCGGGGCGCCGGGTAAATCATTCACTGACTCCCGTTGCCAGCGATCGCGTGGAATCTGGGTCACGGAATTTTTACTCCCCGCCAGGTTATCCCAGAATGTCTGCACATTATCAGCACCGGGCAAGCACGCAGACATGCCGATCACAGCAATGGGTTCCTGGTTTGTCTGTAAAATGCGTTGGGGTGTTTGAGTTTTTTGAGGGGGATGATCTTGCTTCACCGCAGCTTGTACTTTTTTCGGGGCTGCCACGGCAGAGTGTTTTTCTGCTATGGATTCTGTGAGGCGAATTTCAAAGGTTTCGACAATATGCGCCGCCATGCTTTCAGTGGTGGTATAATTAAACAAATCAGGACGTTTCAGACGAATCCCCAGGCGCTGGTTTAATTGGTTAATAATCGAGACGGACAAAATCGAGTCCACGCCGTACTCGGAAAACGGCACATCGAGTTCCACACGAGTAGATGCTATATCCAGGGCTTCTGAAAGGGCTTGCACAATCTGGGCTGTGACTTTTTTGACTAGCTGTGCAGGACTGTAGGGGTTCTTGACTTGGGTAATAGCGATCGCAGGGTCGGAAATTTTCGGCTCGCTCTGCTTTTCCTGTATTTCATGGTTCTGAGTATTTTTACGCAAGCTCCAGCCATCACTTTGACCAACAATAATCTGCTGTCCCAACATTTCACCTTCGCGTTGCTCACCCAAGGACACGACGTGATCAAAACCTTCCTCTTCGAGCAAACTATACCACATCGGAGCGCTTAACAGAGGTCCCCCAGGCATCCGCACGACGGCATCCTGATAGCGCCACCACCCCTCTAATAACCCGAAAGTTAACGTAGCAAAGCTTGTAATGGTCGTGACTTCGTTTAAGATTAACAGACCGTGCCGTTTTAACAGGGCTTTAACGTGTTGTATTGTGTTGCGAATACTTTGAGTTGCGTGCAGTACATTTGCGGCTAACACGACATCGCAGGCACTGGGCAAACCATGACTTAGCCCTTGGCGCTCCTGCTCAATATCTAAACGTTGAAAGAGGACAAAGGGGTAATCCTCGCCATAACGACGACGACCGTACTGGACAAAATGCTCGGAGATATCGGTGTAATAATATTCTATATATTCCCCATAGGGCGCTAGACCTTTCAAAACCTCGCTACTCATGCCACCGGTTCCCGCACCGACTTCTAAAAAGATAATTTTTGACCCCATGAAGTCACCCGACTCTTTTTGGCAGTCGGACAAGCGGGCTTTTACGTAGGCTACCGCAGCATCTCTGGCTTTGGTATTCAGCGCATTTGCGGCGGTATTTCCCTGATAAATACCTTCGACCAATTCCATCGACGCTTCTGGAAAGATAATATCCGTCGCTGCAACAAATCCCCGAATAATATCGGGGTAAGCCTGCAAGCAGATTCGCAATAATTTTTCGTGCGATCGCAATTCGGGATAGGATTTTAACCAGTTCTGATGTTCGTCGTTTTCTTTCGGCAGAGTGTTTTTAACTTCAATGTGCAAACCACTCATTTCAATAAAGCCCGCATTTTCCAGCAAGTTCAGGCATTCTTTGTAGAGCTGATGATAACTTTCCAGAATGCCTAATCTGCTTGCCAGCGCCTGTTGCTCATAGTACTCACCTGGCTGACAAAATACACCCATCGTCTGGAATGCACGCAGAAGCAAATAATAACCAAGACGATCCAACTTTTTAAGGGTTTGCTGATAACGCTGTCCGTCTTGCAGCGACATTAATTCATGTTGGGTTGCAGCAATCACGGAATAAATCAGTGCAGGTGAAGCACTTTTCTGACACGGATGCATGATTCCTGTATTGTCCAGTCCTAAGCGGCTCAAGGCACTTGGTTGGGCTTTGAAATAAGCAACTTGTGTAGCGTAAGACGCCAGACAGCGCTCAACCACCTCCATCCCCTCTTGGGGATTAATCGATAGCACACCCTGCCTAGCCATTCTTTGACGGTGATTGGCGGTGGCAACAATGCCCACCTCGCCCCAATAGCCCCAGTTGATAATTTTTACTGGATATTTTTGCTGCTGATTCTGGCACTGCCCCCAGGCATCTTCAAAGGTACAAGCAGCGGCGTAATTGCTCTGTCCGGCATGACTCATAAAGGACTGCCCAGCAGAGAAAAACAGCAGGAAGTCTAAAGGCTCACCGTTCAGGACTTGCTGGAGTACCACATTGCCCTGTACTTTGGGAGAGAGTACTTTGTGCAGCGTTTTCTCATCCATATCAGCGATCGCGCGATCCTCCAAAACTAAGGCAGAATGGATCACACCGTCAATATGTCCAAAATGTGCTTTGGCTTGCTGCACCACTCGCTGCATCGCCTCAAGATCGCAGAGATCCGCTTGCTGGTACAATACGTCGGCACCGTGGGTTTTTAATAGCTGCTGCGCCTTTGGTTCCAAAGCCTCGACGCTGCGCCGTCCAACCCATACCAGTTTCCCTTGAACGGTTTCGAGTAGATACTGGCTGAGTACCAAACCCAAACCTCCCGCACCACCAATAATCAGGTATACACCGTGAGTCTTAAATGAACTTCCCTCGACCCTGGCTAGATTAGCTTGGGTTAAAACATTCTCATAAAAATGCCCTTCCCGCCAGCAAAGGACGCACCCGTTCGTTGGTGCTTTCAATGCAGTCAGCGCTGAAGCAAAGTTTTTGCTTTGTTCGGGTGTCCACAATGTCTGCCGATTAATATCAACGCAGCTTACGTGCCAGAGATCGTATTCTTTCGTTAACGACTGAACAAAACCAACGACATCTGCGCCATAGGGGGCAATCCGCTCAGAGGCTCTGCACGCCTGTGTTTGCTGAGTCACGATTTTGAGGGTCAGTTCGCTGGAATAGCAGTGATAGCCCAACAGCGCCTGAATCAAGCGAAAAAGTGCGATTAAACCCAGGGACTGATTATCCTCAAGGCGTTGGAGGTTTAACCCGAAGCCGGGGGTTTGATCGGGTTCAGGCATGATAAAATACAAGATTGGAGCTTGACCTTGCTCAAGTAACGCTTCTAATGCCAGCCTGGGGGATGCGAGGGCGAATTCAAAGGCATGGCGATCGCTAACATTTAATTCAGACGAAGGAGTGTCACCAAGCTCAAAACTGATCACCTGGCTTGCAGATCCTTGCTCATAGCACTTTTTAATATCATCTTTCACACCAGACATTGTTGGCGAATAAAAAATAACGACGGGGCTAAGTGTTATTACTGGCTTCGCGCGATCGCTATTAGAGCAGGATCGCGTTTGCTCAAGGCGTTTCCATTGCGGCAAATAAAACTGTCCACCCAGGGTAGCTTGATCTTTTTGATTCGGCTGATGGCTCTCCCTGGCGGTTTCGCGTTTCGGGGCAACGGTATCGGTAAAGTTAATTTTTGTTGGCTTGTTAATCCAGTATGCATCTTTGGCAAAGGGATAGGTCGGAAGAGATAATCGGCGATAAACCTGTCCTTTGTAAATCCTCTGCCAGTCTAGATCAAAACCTTTTAGATAAAGTCCCGCCAGGGCAATTAGGTTATCTTTATAGGTGGTTTGATCAACCCCACTTTCGAGATTCCCTGTATTCTGAAGGTCTGCCACGATCAAATCAAAAACTTTTTGGGAAAATGCCTGTTCTGGCGGACTCATTTTTGACCCGTTGCCAATAAGACCATCTAAAGTCCCCGTCAGGGCATCTTGCAGAGCCTCTAGGGAATCGACGACGAAAGCACAGCGTTTTTTAAAATGGGCGCGACCGGTATTTAAAGTATAAGCGATCGCTCCTAGAGTTCCCTGCTTTTCTTTGCCCGCCAGATACTCACTCAAATCGCTTATTTTATATTTTAGCGCTTCATCGGTTTTCGCCGATAAACAGATTAAATAAAATGGTTTGTTGCTGTCAGCTAACGTCTGCACAGGTGCTTCCTGAATCACGAGGTGGGCATTGGTTCCGCTGTGACCAAAAGAGTTTATCCCCGCCATTAACGGTTCGCCTGGTTGTGTTTCCCAGTCCTGCAATTGCTCAACGATATACAGACCGGTGTCGTTAAAATCGATCAAAGGGTTGAGTTTATTAAAATGCACCAGGCTTGTTAACTGGCGGTGTTTCATGCATAATAGAACCTTGATTAAAGCGATCGCACCAGCAGCCGCCGCCGCATGTCCTATATTCGATTTCACCGAACCTACTCCGCAACGGAAGCTTGACTCTGCGCTGCTACGCGAAAATACTTTCTTTAGTGCATTTGCCTCTACCGGATCGCCCAATTTGGTTCCGGTGCCGTGGGCTTCGATATAGCTGATTTTACTAGCATCAATATTATAGTTCTGATAAATTCGCTTGATCAGTTTTTCTTGCGCTAGTCCGTTGGGCGCGGTAATGCCGTTACTTCTTCCGTCCTGATTAATGCCACTACCTTTGATGACACCATAAATTAAATCACCATCATCCAGGGCATCTTGTAATTTTTTCAACACCACCACGCTGACACCTTCGCACAAAACTGTGCCATTGGCGGCTTCGTCAAAGGTGCGACATTTTCCAGAAGATGATAACATTTCGATGGATGACAGACAAACCAATAACTCGCTATTCAGATTGGTAAAAACACCTCCGGCGAGGGCGATATCGTTCTCGCCATGACGAAGGCTTTCACAAGCTAGATGGATGGCAACTAAGGAAGAGGAACAGCCGGAATTAATCACCAGGGCTGGTCCCTGCAAATTCAGAAAATAAGAGATTCTAGAAGCGACAAGGGCTTCGGAGGAACCGGTGAAACCCTGATTGACATAGCTATTTGGCTCACAACCGACATAGATGCCGCATTGCAATTGTGAAAGCCCTTCGTTCACAATACCAGCATCTTCCAGCGCTCGATAGGCTTCCTGCATAAATACCCGCTGAGAAGGATTCATCTCAGCGGCTTCTTTGGGAGAGATTTCAAAAAACAAAGGGTCAAAAAAGGACTGTTCCTCTAAGATGCCGCCCCACTTGCAATAACATTTTCCTGCTTCTGGCTGGGGACTATACATTTGAGAGTCTAGACGGCTTTCAGGCAGTTCACCCACACTATTGATACCTGCTTGCAGATTTTGCCAAAATTCCTGAGTGTTGTTCGCACCGGGAAACTGACCCGACATACCAATAATCGCTATGTCACGAAGATCCTGTTTGTCGGACGAACCTTGCAAGGAGTTATCAGGACTATTGCTTCGTGCAGTATCCGGGTTTTTGTTTTTTGCTTTTTCTGCTACTTTTATTTTACTTTTATTTTCCTGAATCTGAGTTGTTTGTTCTACTGCCGTCTGTTGTAGTGTAGGCAGTTCGTTTCTATATTGATCAACAATAAATTCGGTAAGACGTTCTACTGTGGTGTAATTAAATAACTCTGAGGGGTTTAAATTAATCCCCAGAGCCTGATTAATTTTATCGACAAAAGCAAGCATCAGAATTGAATCCACACCATAATCTGAAAACGTGGTATGGGTGTTAAGCCGACTTTGTTCAATCTTGATGCACAGGCTCAATTGCGTCATCAGGCTGGCTTCGACTGAGGCGGCGATTTCTATTGATGAGAGCGGTGCTTTTACCTGTTGCCTGACAGGGTTGATTGGGGTAGCTACCTTGTGGGTAATCAGGGGCGCATCCCTGGTTTTATCATCGTTTTGCGCGATGATAATTTGCTGCCCCAGCGCCTGAGCTTTTTCATCCAACAGGATCACTTTGTGAAAATGCTGTTTTTCTAGCATTAACTGCCAATTTTTTGCTGACAAAGCAGGAGAGCCTGGTAGACGAATGGTTTCGTCGTCGTACAACCACCAGCCATCCAACAAGCCGAAGGTCACGGTGAGAAAAGGCGAAACTTCCGTCAACTCATTTAATACCAGAAGTCCATTGCACTTGAGTAATGTTTTCACATTTTCCAGGGTTCTGCTAATGTTACGTGTAGCGTGTAAAACATTAGCAGCCACCACAATATCGATACTAGCGGGTTCAAACCCTTGTTCCGCCACAGCTTGTTCGATATTCAACAATTGCGTCTCTATAAAAGAATATTGCTCACAGAAGGTTTCCTCAGCGTGAATCAAGAAGCGTTTTGATATATCGGTATAAATATAGCGCAACTTATCCGAATAAGTATTGAGCGCTTTAAATAAGAATGTACTAGTGCCACCAGTACCCGCGCCTATTTCCAAAATGTGTATTTTTTCCCCCTGACTAAGGCTTGGCAGCGCCTTTTCTACGGTAGCTGTCACAACGTCGGCTACCCGTAGGTTGAAATATTCAGCAGAAGGATGCTCCTTATAAATTGCTTCCACCCGTTCCATCGAGGAATGTGCAAATAAAACTTCTGTAGCTTGTTTACGACCAGTCAAAATTTTCGGCAGTTCCTTGAGGCAGGGTATAAGGACATCCAATTGCGGCTTTAATAAGGGATAAGATTCACACAATCGGTCTGCTTCCAAATCTAGGTCGATGGAGTCAATTTGTTTCTCAAGGAGATTATATTTTTCTTTTAACAGAATTTGTCGTCCGTGATCTTCTATTTTCTCTGCCCGAATGAGAATTTGAATAATTTCACCCCATAAACGACGATACTTATCCGGAATACCGAACTGCTTTCTCATCTCTTCGATATCACACAAATCCCTCATGGACTCCAAAACACCAAGGGTTTTGAGGGCTTTGAAAAGTCCATGAATGATCAATACGTCTGTCAATTTACAAGGGTGAGTTGATGATGCTTTCACTATAATAATTCTCTTTTCTCTGAGGTTTCGCAAAAAATAAGTTGAGGGAACAGGGATTAAAACTTCTCAGACAATAAGCGATTTAGCATGGAGGAACGATCCGGCAATGAAGCAATCAGAGTATTTTCGATTGCCGAAACCCCTAAATTTTTCAGGATTTCATCGGATGCCTTAGTCATCACGACTTGTTCCGATTCGTGAGCCAATATTCGCTCCAAAGATTCCATTCCTTCCTCAGCATTGAGGCTGTAAATTCCCTTGTTTTTGAGATAGGCTTCGTACTGTTCATGTGTCTTATCGGCATCAGCTTGTTGATTGTGTGACCAATAACCCCAGTTGATGGTTTTTACGGGATACGCCACCTGCCTGTTCATTTCATGGGCAAAGGCATCTTGAAACATGCACCCTGCTACGTAACTACTCATGTTCGCTGACATAAATTTTAAGCGTTGAGCAAAACTTTGCATGGAGGAGAAGAAAACCAGAAAATCTAGTGTTTCGTTTTGTAGCACAGAATAAAGTGCGATCGCAGATTTAACTTTCCCATCAAATGAACCGGCGCGAAACTGCTCTTCGCTAAGACTGCATATTGGTACACCTTGAGCGACCATCACCAGGTTAAATACACCATTAATGATTTTATTTTCTTCTTTAATTTTATCAAATACTGCTCTGGTTTCTTCCTCAGACCAATTTTTCAAAGTAATGTATCGGGGACGAGAACCAAATGCACCGATCGCTTCTATTTTTTTGTCTATCCGCTCATCTTGCTTCCGTCTCCCCAGCCATATAACCTCTGCCTGATAAGTTTGTACCAGGTATCGAGTCAGGAGTCCACCTAAATACCCCGCTCCGCCAGCCAGTACATAGACGCCTTTGTGGCGTAGGCGACTTCGTGTCGGGCGAGGTAAATCCAACCGTTCCAGTTTTCTCACGTAAGCATTGCCGTTTCGCTCCACAACCACATTTAAACTTTGGCGATCGCAGTTTTGATTCACCAACAACGACGGTGATATGATATTGTGGCGATCGCGCAGATTAACCTGCCAATGGATGTGTTCCTGGGCTAAAGAAGTCGCCAATCCTACGATTACGGATGCATAGGGGTCGATTTGCTCTTCTTGGTGCAAGGCATAGGCACGATTTGTAAACAACATCCATTGCAAGGGCTTCTGGGCATAACCCAACTGCTCCAATCTTCTCACCAAAGTTAGTAACCCCATCACATACCAAGGTTCACGAACAGTTTTCTGAAAACTATTTTGGGATAGAAAGAATGTTTCATTTGAGGTAGCAAGAAAACAAATACTGCACAGCGGCGACGTAAGTTGCTTTAATTGATTTCCCAGGTAGTTGGATTGATAATTCTCCGTGTGCGGAACACAAATAGAGAGAATCTCATGTTTCCAATCTTGATAGATTTTTAACAGCTTTTCCGCCTCTAATGTGTTTTCTTCATGATACACCAGCAGAGTAGTACCATTGGTGTGCTGTTCTTGAGAAGTTGTATTTTTATAAGCTAAACGTTGCCACACCGGAACATAAAGCAGCTTTTCTAGGTTAACCGTTTTAAAGGTTTTGAGTTTAATCCCACTATAACGAACTGCCACTTGTCCCCACCGATCTAAAATTTGCACATCGAGTTGCTTCTGCACTCCTTGCACGACATAGGCATAAGCCGGTTGCTCTACATCATTCCATCGCTCCACTTTCTGCACGAAAAAGGGAATCCCGACTCCTTGTTGAGAGGAATCAATCCAACGGCAGCCCAGTAAAGCCGCAACAAATGCCCCAGGATGGAAAAGGTATTCAGCACCCTGTTGAACCGGCATATCAATCGCTACTAGTGCTGTTGAACCAGCAGCCCAGACTTCTGTGGCTCCTTGATAAAGGCTTCCCAAAACAACCCGATTTGTTTCAAATGATTGGTATGGTTCTTCCGGAAACGTTTGTTTTGGTAGGCTATTTTTTAAACGGTTGATATCCAGCGTCGGGAGTGGTTCTAGAGACTCCGCCCAATAGCCATTACCACGACAATAAACTGTGTTTTCATCTGCTTCACCACCGATAACCCGGTATTTAAAAGTATTTTGTTCTACTTCCACCACAAGTTGAACGGGGTATTTATCAAGGACATAAAGTGGAGTGAGCCAGAATAAATCTTGTAAAACGGCAGCTTTATCAGGCATGATCTCCTTTAAACTGTCCAACACCATTTCTAGGAAACCCACAGCCGGAAAAACAGGTTTTCCGTCGATAGTATGTTGCGCCAAAAGCGGTTCTGTAGATTTTAATTCTCTTTTAAAAATATAGTCTTTTTGGGGTTGAGAAATCTCCCCGATGGTGGATGAATCAAACCAGTAACGGTCTGGGGAAAAAGGATAGGTAGGTAGGGAAATTCGCCGGGGTTTAAGCGCTGTCGGTAATTGAGTCCAGTCGGGATTCAGACCTGATACCCACGCCTGAGCTAGTTTCTCCAGTTCCCCATTGGTCAGGTCGATGGAAGAAACCGTAGAAGGTTTCACTTCTCCTTCCTTAACCTCACCCAAATAGAAATTTTCATCATTCGTCTTGTCTGCCAGAAAGTCCGACAATTTTTGCTTCAAGGCATCTTTCGCATCCACGATAAAAGCCACCCGTTTTTCCATCGCTTCGCGTCCCACCTGAAGGGTATATGCGATGTCGGAAAGATGATAGGATGGCGCATCCAGGATAAAGCGATAGAGATTTTTGGCAACTTCCTTGAGGCGATCGCTATTTTTTGCCGATAGGAGAATTAAAACTCTTCCTTCTTCCTTTTTTTCGTCTTCTTCTTTATACTCTTCAACTATTATATGTGCATTGGTTCCGCCAAAGCCAAAACTGCTAATAGCGGCTCGCCTCATGTCTCCTTCCTCAACTACCCAATTCCTGAGTTCTCCATTCACATAAAAGGGGCTATTCTCAAAATCGATATGTTCGTTGCTCTTGGCAAAATTCAACGATGGCACTAATTTGCGGTGTTTCAAACATAATAAAACTTTGATAAAACCCACAATCCCTGCTGCCGTAGCAGCATGACCGATATTGCTTTTAACCGATCCTATGGCGCAATAACGTTTTTTATCGGTATAACCTCGAAAGGCTTTGGTAAGAGCATCGATTTCGATGGGGTCGCCCAATTTTGTCCCTGTACCATGTGCTTCAACATAGCCGATGGTTGCTGGATCAAGGTTTGCGTTCTGATATACATTCTGTGCCAATTCACTCTGGGAAGCAACGCTGGGGGCGGTAATACCATAAGTCCGTCCGTCTTGATTGCAACCCGATCCAAGAATCACCCCATAGATATGATCCCCATCTCTGCAAGCCGCTTCCAGGGGTTTTAAGACCACAGCCCCTACTCCTTCCCCAGGAACAAACCCATCCGCTCTGTCATCAAATGTTTTACATTTTCCATCTGGTGCAAGCATCCTTGCATTACTGGCTACAATGTGGAAATGGGGGGTCGTACCAATATAGACACCGCCGGCGATGACCATATCGCTTTCACCCTGACGGATACTCTGACAACCCAGGTGTACCGCCACCAGCGATGACGAACAAGCCGTGTCAACGGTAATACTGGGTCCTTTGAGGTTTAAGAAATAGGAAATGCGTGCAGCGATCAGCGAACCGGCATTACCCCAAAAGGATTGAGGCTCACAGGGTACTCCCGCTTCACGCATATTAATGCGATAATCTCCTGGGTCAGCCCCAACAAAAACACCACATTTAGTGTTGGAGATTGATGCATTTGCGTAACCCGCATCTTCCAGGGCTTTCCATGCTTCTTCTAAAAAGAGTCTCTGTTGTGGATCGGTCAGTTCCGCTTCTCTACCCGACAGTTTAAAAAAGAGCGCGTCAAATTTATCGATATCGGTTAAGAATCCTCCCCATTTGCAGTGGGTTTTATCGAGATGTTGCGGATTCGGGTCGTAGTATGCGTTGATGTCCCATCGCTGGGAAGGGACTTCTGTAATGCTATTTTTCCCGTTAGCTAGGTTATCCCAAAATGCCTCTACGTTAGAAGCTCCCGGAAAACGACCGGATATACCGATTATAGCGATCGCCGAAGTAGACTGCTTGTTTTCACTAGGAGCCGTCACGACTTTTTTCGGGGGAACCGTCACGACAACTTTACCAATGTTTTCCCGTTGTTGTAAACAATAATAGGCATCGCGAATCCGGTCAAATGAGAAACTATGGCTCAACGTTGGCACTATCTTCCCGAACGCAAGTGCTTGAGCCATAAGTGCCAAATGTTGCGTCAGCAGTTTTGGCTGCTTGGTATATAATCTGCTCATATCAATGGACTGGAAAGTCTGATTATCGACCAAGTGCGACAAGTCAAGCTGTCGAGAATTCCTCAGCCCAGTCATGGCAATTTCAATATAACGTCCACCGGGAGCAAGAAGATTTAAACCCTTCTGGATAGCCTCGTCTGACAAAGTATTAAAAACCACGTCAACACCTTGTCCATTGGTCATCTCTAAAATTCTTTGGGCGAAATCCTCTGTGCGATAATTAATCAGGTTATTAACGCCTTTCTTTTTTAAGTATTCCAATTTCCCTGGTGAACCAGCCGTAGCATAAATCTCCGCACCCTTCAACGAGGCTAATTGAACTGCAATCAATCCTGTACCTCCCGCAGCGGTTTGAATGAGAACCTTTTCACCCGGCTTGACGTTGGCTAAGTTGAAAGCGTGGTTCATGGTTAAAAAAGCGACGGGGAAAGAACATGCCTCTTCGTGGGTTAACCCGGAAGGTTTTTTAACTATATTCTCCTCCCTAACTAAAACCAGTCCGGAGTGTCCTCCCATAGATTGTCCCATGACAGCGATCGCTTCATCCCCAGGTTGAAAACGCTGTACCTTCGCCCCAGTACGCAAAACTACACCGGAGACTTCCGATCCCGGCGTAAATGGATAAGGGGGCATATTGGGGTATAATCCACGCATACATAGAAAATCCGCAAAATTGAGAGAGAAAGCCCTGACCTCGATTTCTACTTCTCCCTCACCAGGTGCAGTGGGTTGGATGGCACGAACTTCTAAATCTTCAGGGGAACCCGGTTTCGTCACAAAAACAGCCTGATATAGAGAGGGCGATCGCTCTTCCTCTTGCATTTTCTCTACTTGTGTGTTATTGACTTCCAATGAATTAACCGTCTCCCGATCCTTATGGGAAACCGACGCCGGAGACTCTAAGAAAGAGGAAAATTGTTCCCTTTCTGTAATTTTCTCTGCTTCGGTGAATGAATCAACTGTCTCTCTATCCTCATGGGCAGAAGATGTCAGAGCTTCTGGGGATTCCAGAGGTTCTGGTTCCAACAACGCCTTAATTTGTTCCCCGTATTCATCAAGAATCGCACGGGAAAAACCTTCTATATCTGCGTGATCAAAGAGTGCTGTGGTTCTTAGTTGGAGTTTGAGAGTTTTATTAATTCTGTTGATTAAGTCTACTCCAGTAATTGAATCTACCCCGTAATCGGAGAGTGGTTTTTTGATATTGATATCTTCCGGACTCACTTGTAATGCTTGGACAAGGTTCTGGGCAATGCTCTCTTCAATATAGGTTTTGAGATCGGTTTTTTTGCTGACTCTTTCAGGTTTAGTCTGCGGAATTAATAGCGATCGCAATTTCACCGGGTTAGCGTTGGTCACGGTTGTAATCTCTGCGGACTTGCGATCGCGTCTAATAATACCATTACTCTCGGCAATAATGACATCTTGCCCAAAATCCAAAGGTGCCTGAGAAGATTCGTTGAGGCTTAAAATCGAGCCAAACCCCTCCTCGTGTAAAACATTTCTCCACATGGCTAAACTGAGGGTGGGACCACCCGGTAGCCGTCCTGTTTCGTCATCATAGAGCCACCAGCCCTTCAGTAACCCGAATGTGTAGGTCAAAAAGTCTAGATTCTTCACCCCCTCATTAATGATGAGCCAGCCATTCGTCTTGAGAAGGGCTTTGGTGTAACGAAGGGTATTATTTATTCTGCGGGTGGCATGAAATACATTGGTGGCAATAACTATGTCAAAATCGAATAGTTCGTAACCTTGAGTTTCCACATCCTTTTCGACATCTAGTATTTTGAACTCTACAAAAGGATTGTCCGCCTCAAAAGTCTTCTTGCCATAATTGATCAGACCTGGAGAAATATCGGTATAAATATAAGAGATGTGTTCGCCGTATTCTCCCACAGCATCAAAAATCATGGTACTTGTGGAGCCGGTTCCTGCACCCACTTCAAGAATCTTTATTTTTCCGTTTTTGCCTAACTTTGGCATCCGGTGACGAATGTAAGCCAAGACGTTACGTGCCACAGATTGGTTATAATGGTCTACTTGGGCATTGCCTTTGTAAATACCTTCAACCAGATGCATCGAGGAATTGGGAAACATCACGTCTGTCCCTGCAATTTCCCCACGAAGTACGTCCAAACAGCCATGCATACAAATCCATACCAGGTTTATATGAGTTTTCATTTTCGGGTAAGAGGAAAGCAATTGATTCTTTTCCTCTTCCAGATATTTAATTGCTTCCTGCACCGAAGCACTCTCTACTTCGGTGGTAGACACAATTTGTTGTTCTTGAATCCGAATCCATCCGGCACGAGATAGAATGTTCAATAATTCATCGAATAAACGCGAATAGTCAGGTGTGACGGATAAATTTGTTCTAAGCTGTTGTTTGTCGTATTTCTCATGAGCATTGCGGAATACCCCTGCCTGATGAAAACACAGCAGGGTGAGATGTAACCCCATTCGATCAATTTCAACAAAACACTGCTTGGTTTTTTCCGATTCGTTAAATCCCCCTAATGTGCGGTTTATCAGGGTATTTAGGGTAGGAGGAGTTTCTTCGGGAGAGAACGCTAACTCGTAGCTGAAGTCAACGTTAATCCCTTTGAGAAATTTCTGATTCGCGTTGATGGACATGACCTGATTCAACGGATGCGACAGTAGTCTAGAAACCGATTCCATCCCCTGTTCAGGTTGAATCGAGTAGAGACCGGCAGCAGCCAGCTTTTTATTAAAGTCCTCGGAGGCAACAATTCCTACAGTTCCCCAGTAACCCCAGTTTATCACCTTGACGGGAAAATCTTCTTTCTTCGCGAGGCTGTGAGCATAGGCATCTTTGAATGTACAACCTCCCGCGTAATTCGCCTGACCTACATTGCCTGAAAAGGAGATTGCCGAGGAGAAGAACAACATAAAGTCAAGAGATTCCCCCTGAAAGGCTTTATGTAAGATAACGCTGCCCCGTACTTTTATATCCAAAGCCGTGCGTAAAGCGGACTCATCCATGTTTTCCAGGGTCTTATCCTTTAAGATAATAGCTGAATGAAAAACGCCATGAATCTTTCCGTATCGGGTTCGAGCCTGTGTCACCGCCTTTTTCATACTATCAAAATCGGTGGCATCGGCTTTTAAGTAGAGGATCTCGCCACCTTTGGCTTCTATGGTTCGGATTGTTTCTTTCTTTTGTGCATCTAATTCGCTCCTGCCCACAAGAATGACTTTGGCTTGGACGGTTTCCGTGAGATAACGACAAAGTTCTAAGCCAATACCACCTGCCCCTCCGAGAATGAAATAGACACCCTTTGTGCGAAAAGGTGTTTTGGCAACAGTAGGCAGGTTCATCGGGAGCATTTTGCGTACATAACGTCTTCCTCTACGCAGCGCTACGGCTTCACCTTGAGGATGAGGTGGTTCGGTGAGGATAGGAGCCACCCACGCGTGTCGTTTTTCCTCTGTTGCCTCAGCTGCAAAATCGTCAAGGTCGATGTCTAAGCAACTCACTTCCAGTTGTGGGTATTCTCTGGCAAGGGAAGAGGTAAAACCTTGTAAGCTGGCAGTGCAAGGGTCGATCGCATCTCCCGGTTTTATTTGATACACCCGGTTGGTGAGTACTTTCAACCGAAGACCACCGGTAAAGTTATGCGAAATAATTCCCTTGAAGAGTCGAAAGAGTGATAGAATGCCCTGTTCCTGGCTTTGTTCGAGAATTTCAAGGTTGTCATCACCTTCCCATTTTGTTGGATTCCCACCCAAAAAGTAAATGGTGAGAGGAGACGAGCCGACCTTTTGGGTTAAAGCAAGGATGCAGTTATTCCAGTCTATCGGGTCATCAGCTTTCACTTGCCAAAGGTTTTCCCCTTGTTTTCCGGACTCTAAGCCCAATTGAAACCGAAAACATTCATGACTGTTGTGGGCATCAGCAAGAGCATCTGCCAAAGGCAAACAAGGCAGGGAATACACCAACAAAACAATCTCTGCTGTTGAGGTTGGAATGGGGGTGTGATTGTTTTCTTCTAGCGTCCAACTAGGGGTATAGAAAAATTCAGCTAAGGGATCTTTGAGTTTTCTCAGGACAACATCACTCAGCTTGACACAGACCTGACCCTGTTCATCTGCTAGCACCACGTCGTACCGGAATTTGCCCACGATTTTGACGTGTGCATAACCACGGGTGGGTAAAGGGCGAATCCGCTCCACCTTCTCTACAGCATAAGGCAGCATGGGTTGTCCACTTTTTGTTGGCAGCGGGTCGAAAAGTCCAGCGATCGCCTGGAGGACGCTATCTAATATACTGGGATGGAGTTCATATCGTTTAAAGTCGCTTTCGCAAGAAGTCGGTAACTGAAACAAACCCACCGCTTCTTCATCGTTTCCCCAGATTTGTTCGAGTCCTTGGAAGTGAACTCCATAATCAACACCCTTTTCCCGGCAACTGGTGTAATGAATCGATTTGTCGATCCTGCGGGGGCAACGTGTTTTGATATCTTCTATGGACAATGGTGGTTCCTTCTTGCCCTCTTTTTCGCCAACCAAAATAAACTCACCCTGGGCGTGGACGGTATCTCCAGAAAGAATTTCAAAACCGAACTCTTTGTCCTTTTGAGTAATGACGATATTGATTTTTTTTCCGTCTTCGGTTATTATTATGGGTTGTAACCAGAGAACTCTAGCGATATCGTATTGTTCATTTGGTCGAACTGAAGAAAAGGCTGCGATCGCAATTTCGAGGCTTCCCACACCTGGAAGAACCGGCTGATTTTGCACTCGATGATCACTCACGATCCAATCTGTGTCAGAAAAAGCCTTGTAAAATACGGCTCCAACCCCTGCACTCTCCTGAACATCAAATCCATCCAATAAAGGGTGGGAGTAAATGACCTGAGATTTTGTGTCTTGAGACATGCCCACATCGGGAACCCAATAGCGTTTCTGAGCGAAGGGATAAGTCGGCAGGGAACAACGCTGTGGTTTAGATTCGCTGTACAGTAGCTGCCAATCAATGTTCACACCTTTAGTCCACAGTGCAGCTAATTTACCTAACTCTTGACCACGCAGCAATTGCCGGACAAAAATTTCTCCGATTTCTCCTTGGAGGAGTGTCTCCATCTCTTTCTCTGTGGTTTGCACACTACCTCGGTAACAATGTTCGTTCTCTGAAAGTCCTTGGTGATACTGCAACAATTTTTCACGAAGTTCTTCCAGACTAGATGCAATCAAGGCTAATCGTTCCTCCATAGCCTCACGCCCCACTTGTAAAGTATAGGCAATGCTCTGCATCGACGGATGAACATCGGAAGGAACAGAGATGAACTCGAAAAGCTCAAGAGCGTATTTCTTCAGGCGATTTTCATTCTTCGCAGACAAGAGGAACAATAACGACTGCCCGTCTATCTCTGCGCTTTGCTTTTCGTTATTTCTCCTTTCTACATATTCCTCCAGAATTAGGTGTGCGTTTGCTCCACCCGCTCCAAAGCCACTGATGCCTGCTCTGAGGGGATAAGTCCTTTCAATATCCCCTTCCTTAATAACCGGCTTTTCCCATGTTTCGAGTTTCCGTTGCAGATAAAAGGGAGATTTCTCAAAACTGATATTCGGATTTACGGTTTGCGAGTGGATTGAGGGTGGGAGTTGTTTATGTTTTAGTTGTAGAACGACCTTGGTAACAGCGGCTATACCGGCAGCGGCTTCCAAATGACCGATATTGGACTTTGCAGAACCAATACTGCAAAATTGCGTCTCATTAGTGTCTTGCTGGTAAGCCTGCATTAAACCGGAAATTTCAATCGGATCTCCTAACTCCGTACCAGTACCGTGTGCCTCCAGATAACTGATGGTTCGGGCGTTCACATTCGCTCGTTCCAGAACCTCCTTAATCAGTAAACCTTGGGCGTTGGGATTGGGTACAGTATAGCCGTTGGTTTTTCCTCCGTGATTGAGAGAACTCCCCTTAATAATTGCATAGATATGGTCTTCATCCCTGATTGCCTTATCTAGTGGCTTAAGTAAAATTGCCCCGATGCCTTCCCCCGGCACGTAACCATCACCTCCCTCACCAAAGCTGCGGCAAAGTCCGTCACTGGAAGCAAATCCGTTTTGACCCAATTGCAGATACTTATTCGGATGCAGAGATAGATTAACCCCGCCAGCCAAAGCTAAATCGCAATCACCATGTTTGATTGATTCACATGCTAAATGGATAGCAGTGAGGGAGGAAGAACACATCGTATCTACAGCCAAGCTGGGACCGCTAAAGTTAAAGAAGTAGGATACCCGGTTGGCAATGGAGGAAAGAGAGTATCCGAGGAACATCGGCTTCCCCTTGGCGGTTTCTTCGACTCCAAGCAACTGATATTCCAGGTAAAGCGCTCCGACAAAAACGCCGACTTTTTGTTTATGAAGTTTATCCCTTGTATAGCCGCTATCTTCAATGGTTTCCCAGGCTGTCTGTAGAAACAGGCGTTCCTGTGGGTCCATAATTTGGGCTTCTTTGGGAGCTATGTTAAAAAATAGAGGATCAAACTGATCCACATTATTGATGAAACCTCCCCACTTGCAATAGCTTTTTCCTCTTTTATTTTTCTCTGGGTCGTAATACTGACGGTAATCCCAACGTTCCCTGGGAATCTCGGTAACACAGTTTTTTCCTGTCTTCAGGTTTTCCCAAAAGGTTTCCAGATTATCTGCCTGTGGATAGCGACCACTAATGCCTATAATCGCAATTTCCTGCCATTGTTCGCGAACAGCTTTAACCGCAGATGTTGGCTTCAAATCGACATCAAGCTTTTTTGTGGTAGTATCCGAAGTTTTGACGGCTCTTGATCCGGCATCCGATTTTTCAATCGGCATCTTTTCCCACTTCTTTAGTAATGCGGTTTGATGATGTTCGATAAAATATTGAGCAAGCTCAGACAAGTTTTGTCGTTCAAAGAATAAGGTCTTAGGCAACTCGCCGAAATGGGATTCCAATTCCCGATTCAAGGTGATAATCGCCACCGAGTCAATTCCGTATTTTTCAAAGGGCGCTGCGGCTTGAATTTTGGCGGCAGGGATTTTCAGGGCTGTTGCCAGAATATCTTTCAGATATCTCTCAATTTCTTGACGGGAATCCTCTAAACTTTTTGAAGTAACGCCATCAGAGGGGGGGTTATCTTTTTCCCCGGTGCCTTGGGGTTCTTCCTCCCCAGTAGTTTGCGGTTCTTCCGGAATCCAGTATCGTTCTCTAGCAAAAGGGTAGGTCGGTAAAGACATGATTTTGGGAGTCGAACCTGGATACAGTATCGACCAATCGATTTCTACTCCCTTGATCCAAAGTTTAGCCAATTCGTCAAGGGGAGCGCGAGTCTGTTTTCGGATTTCTTCTCGTGAGAAGGACGAGACGACCGACCCTTTTATGGTTCCATGATAAACATGCGCTGGGTCTTCGCGACCTTTGATATAGCCCCTCAAATTTTCTCTTAATTCTTCACTACTGGATACAATTAAGGATAGGCGTTCTTCCATAGCCAGCCGCCCAACCTGGAGCGTGTAGGCTAAAGGCGATAGGTGTATATTATTAGAATCATCGAGATAACGGCAAAGATTTTCCGCCATTTCTTTGAGCCGCTCTTCGTTCCTGGCGGATAAGACTATGAGTACGGGGTTTCCCTGGTTCGGAGAGGGGAACGAACCGGGAGCCAACTGCTCTTGATATTCTTCGACAACGATATGACAATTTGATCCGCTAAACCCAAACGAATTGATTGCCGCTCTTCTGGGATCAGGGGAATTCGGCTGCCAGTCGCGCAACTTTTTGTTTACATAGAAAGGGCTTTCGGCAAAATCATTATGGGTATTCTCCTTTTCCACATAAAGCGTAGGAGGGATCATTTTGTGACGTAACGCAAGAAGCACTTTAATCAAACTCACCACCCCAGCAGCCGCAGAGGTATGCCCGATATTGCTTTTAACCGAGGCAAGGGCACAGTACTGTTTCTTCGCAGTATAGGCACGGAATGCTTCTGTAAGCGCCTCCACTTCGATGGGATCACCTAATTTAGTCCCCGTTCCGTGTGCTTCCACGTAGGAAATACTTTCGGGGTTAATATCGTATTGCTGATATACCGCTAATTCCAGTTCTGACTGAGACTTACCGCTGGGAGCGGTGATTCCGTTGGTTTTTCCATCCTGATTAGTACCCGATCCCTTAATAACACCGTAGATCATGTCCCCATCCGCTATAGCCCGATCCAAACGTTTCAGGGCTACCACGGCGACAGCCTCGCCAACAACAAGTCCATCAGCACAGTTATCAAAAGCCCTGCACTTACCTGTAGGCGAAACCATCCCTGCCTTACTCATTTCAACATAAAGTTGTTCCGATAGGTAAAGTGTCACGCCACCAGCCAGCATGATATCCGTTTCTCCTTCCCGGAGACTTTTGCAGGCGAGGTGAATCGCCATCAAAGAGGAAGAACATGCGGTGTCTATGGTCATCACCGGTCCTCTCAGGTTTAAAAAGTATGCGACACGAGAGGCGAGAATCGAGTTGGCGTTGCCTAGCATGACTTGCCCGTGATTCTTGATTAGACCATGTTTATATAAAAGCGCTTTATAATCGTTATAAATAACCCCTGCGAATACGCCACATTTGACGCTATCCAGCCGCTGCCCTACATATCCGGCGTCTTCAAGCGTATGCCAACAGCTTTCCAGAAAAAGCCGTTGTTGCGGGTCCATGACTTCCGCTTCCACGGGAGAAAGGTTAAAAAACAGGGGATCGAATTTATCAACATCCCCCAGGAACCCACCCCATTTGCTATAGCTGTGATTTGGTTTCTGGGGATCTGGGTCATAATATTTCTGCACGTCCCAGCGACTTGGCGGAACCTCTGTGATGGAATCTACACCCTGTCGGAGATTCTCCCAAAATTCTGATGGATTATCCGCTCCCGGAAAACGCCCGGACATTCCAATCACGGCAATATCCGTTGTGTTTTTCGCTTGGGGAGCCTTCACCACTGCCTGGGCGGGGATTTTACTTGCTTCCTTTTTGGGCGGATCGCTTTTCGGGGGAGAGCTTGAGAGTGTTTTACCATAGCGAGTAACAAGAAACTGGCTGAGATCCCTAATGCTCGAATAATCATAGATTACTTGGATTTTCAATTTCAGGTCAAACTCACGGTTGATTGCGTCTATTAGTAAGACACCCTGCAAGGAACCCACTCCGTAATCAGCAAATCGCGCTGCGACATTGATTGCATCCGGCTCCATTTCCATCTCTCGGCTGGTGATCTCGACCAGCTTCTTTTCTAAAAATTCGTTATCAACTCCATCGGGCGTTGTTGTAATGGTACTCTCCTGTTGTAAGGGAGCGGACTGGGGGGGAATGGGTTGTTCCGGCGCGGGAGGGAGGTAATGGATCACCTCTTTATAAAACACGGGATAATCGAATTGACGCTGGTTGTTTTCCAGCAACTCCTCCTTGGTTTGACCAGGATCAGCCTTGCCGATGGTTAAGAGGAGATAACGTAAAACTTTTTTCTTTATTCCCTGCCCAAAGCTATACCAGCCACGGTATTCTTGTTCAAATTGTTTAATAATGGGGTTAACGGCACATAAATAAGCAAAATTACTCTCAAATTGAGGATCGTCTAGGAAATTAGAAATTTCAACGCTAATGTCTACGCACTCGAGCAGTTTCAGTCCGACATCGCTGAGGATTTTACTATATTGAGGGGCGGTGCTGGTAAACATCGCTAATTTAGGCATATTAATTTCGGTCACGGTATTGGCGACGCAATCCGCTAAAAGAATACGACCGTCCTGGTTTAGATGTCGATAAATGTTCTCAAAGGTTTTTTGTTTTTGTTCGATATGGGGGAAAACCTCAAAGCCGATAACCAGGTCATAGAGACCCGGAAAGGGGTCTTTGCTGCTGTCTTTACAGAAAATACGCAAGCGATCGCCTAAGCCTTTGTTTAGAACCCGGTTAGCCCCTTCTTGTGCCTGATTAGATGCGATCGTAAAACCGTCGCCGGTTATATGGGGATAGGTCATGGACAGGTCTATTAAATCTGTCGAAAAGCCACACCCAATATCCATTACCTTATATACTTGGGAAAAATCTACTCCCCGATAAAGAATCCGTTTCGCTTCTTTTTGTTTGGAAGCTATAATCGCTGCATATTCGGGATGTTTTTCCGGTTCGTTATAAATCAATAACCAGGAAAACCCTTCTATCTTTTCTGCTAAAGGAGAAAAGATCAAATGAGGATCTTCCGTCCCTAATAGCTCCTTCATGTAAGGAGTCATTTTATTATAGAAATTGGCAACCAATTCTCCTGTTTCCATTGGTTTATCGGGTTCGGAGAAGGTTTCATCCTCCACCCAACAACGCTTTCGTTCAAATGGATAGGTTGGCAGGGAAATGCGCCTCGCATTTGAATGTTTATTCAGTTGTTCCCAATCGACATCAATGTGGTTTGTCCACCAAGCTGCCGCTATCCGCAAATCTTTATTTTCGTATAGCTGTTTTTGTTCGTCGGGTTTCACTTCTAAGCCGTACCGGGATTCTTTCTTTCCTCCTCTAAAAATGGAAGATGACGCCGCTCCTGATTCCAGATAAAGAGTGAGCAGAGTTAAAAGCTCTGATTTGGTTTTTACTATTACCGCAAATCGTTCATCAAAGCTCTCTCTACCTCTCTGCAAGGTGAAAGCGATATCAGCTAAAGAGTCCGGAGTTTGAGAAAACAAATAATCCCTTAAAGTCGTAAGATATACCCTAAGTTGTTCCTCTGTTCTAGCCGAAACTACAATTAGTTCTTCACCCATGGTCTTCCTCCTGTATGCCTGAGTTTCTCTGGAGCGGATCATATTCCTCAACGATAAGGTGCGACAGCATTCCGCCGCCGCCGCCAGAACTGATAGCAGCGCGTCTGGGAAATTCCTGCCACGAGCCATTTTTCTTTACCCGAATTCTCTCCCAAGGTTTCAGTTCCCGTTGGAGATAGAAAGGGGAATGTGACCATTCCATCCCTGGATCAAGTTTTGACGAAAAGCGGGTTGGCAATAATTGCCGATGTTTCATCTGAAGCAGTACTTTGGTTAATTGCGCTATACCGGAAGCGGTTTCCAAATGTCCGATATTCGGTTTCACTGAGCCGTATGCACAGAAGTTCGTTTTATCGGTTAAGGAACGATAAGCCCGACTGATACCCGCCCATTCGGCAGAGTCTACCACGGCAGAACCCATAGCCTGACTTTCAAAGTAACTGATGCTTTCAACACTGAACCCGGCATTTTTGGTCACTTCTTTCACCAATAACTCTTGTGCATGTGGTGAAGGCAGAAGAAAATCATTGCTTCGACCTTTATGAAGCATTGCGGAAGCCTTAATTACACCATAGATATGATCCTTGTCTTGTTCGGCTTGTGGTAACGATTTTAATAAAACTGCCCCGGCTCCTTCTCCAGGAATAAACCCATCTCCATCCTGGGAAAACAAGCTATAAGACGGTTGGGATGATAATAGTCTAAACTTGCTTAATACCAAGTACTTCGATGGATGCAAATATAAATTGATTCCTCCTGCAATTGCTGCGTTGCACTCCCCACGTCTGATACTCTCACAAGCCAGATGTACTGCTGCCAGAGAGGAGGAACAAGACGTATCTATTGCCATGCTGGGACCGGTGAAGTTAAAACAATAGGAAATTCGATTCGGTAAATTGTACGTGGTAAAGTCGATGGCAGTATTAGTATTTCCATTTATTTTTGTTAGCGGATACCCAAAAGCATTTGCTCCTAAATACACGCCAACTCTTTGCTTACTCAATGTCTGCCTTCGGTAGCCGGCGTCTTCCAGTGTCGCCCACACTACTTCAAGCATAATCCGTTCTTCCGGATTCATTGTCTTTGCTTCCAGCGGCGTTATCCCAAAGAAAATGGGATCAAATTTGTCAATATCCGTTAAAAAGCCTCCACGTATGCAGTACATTTTATTTTCACGCCCCTTTTCAGGATCGTAAAAATCCCGATAATTCCAACGCTCCTTCGGTATTTCAGTAATAGAACTGGTATCAGACTTCAAATTCTCCCAGAACTGCTCCAGATTTTTAGCTTGTGGATAACGTCCGTGAAGCCCCACAATGGCAATATCCTCTCCTGTGACTGCATGTTGCTGAGGAATATCCCTATTGTTCTCGATTGTGAGAGTTTTTACTTGGGGTTTTTCTTGTTCCGAGTCTTGATTTGAGCCACCTATTGCTTTTAGGAGTTCCGTCCGGCGATGAGATAACAAATAATCTGCCAAATCCCCTACTGTCTGGTATTCCAAAAGCAGGCTTTTTGACAAAACCCCAATTCGTTTTTCTAAAACGTGGTTAAAACGGTTGAGCAAAATCGAATCCATACCGTAATCCACAAAGGCTGTGTCAGCATCAATTTCATCCGGGGGCATTTTCAGAATTTCGGCGATCATCTTTTGCAAAAATTGCTCTGTTCTTTCGGACAAATCCGCAGAATCATTGTTGTCTTCTCTGGGGAAATCCTTTTGTTCTTGCACCTCTTCTATTTGCTGTTTTCTCGTGGTTAAGGCTTGAGTCATTAATTGATCCGTTTCAGACAAAGGGATTAATTCAACGCTGTTATTCCCTGCCACTTCATGAGAAATCCGTTGTTTCACTAAACCGTTACTTTCGGAAATTATTACATGCTGACGCAGATTAGCAAAATCCTCTTGATCGTTGAGGAAAACACATTTGCCAAAGCCCTCTTTCTCTAAGACATTTTCCCACATGTTCGTGCTGAGTAATGGCGCTCCTGGCAGTCTGAATGTTTCGTCTTCATAAAGCCACCAACCTGATAATAGACCGAAAGTCAGGGTGGCAAAATCCTGGACGGCGGTGGCTTCATTTAGGATGAGCCAACCATTTTTCTTTAGCAGAACCTTAGTATGAGCAAGAGTGCGACGAATATTTTGGGTAGCGTGCAGCACATTAGTCGCCAATACTACATCGAAGTTTCCCTCGTTGAAGCCCTGGGCAGACACTTCCTTTTCAATGTTGAGAACGCGGAACTCTGCAAAAGGATAGTGTGCCTCGAACTGTTCTCTTCCATAGTTGACAAAAGCTAAGGAAATGTCCGTGTAAACGTAGCGAATAAGATTGCTGTAGGGTGCTATCGCTTTTAGTACAGTAGCACTGGTTCCCCCAGTTCCCGCTCCTATTTCTAGGATGGTAATTTTATCATCACCCTTCCTTTGTGCCAGACGTGCCAAAATATAGGAAACTACGCTGTCGGCAACCAATTGATTAAAATGATTTGCGATGGGATGCCCTTTATAAATGCCCTCTACCAAATCCATAGAGGAATGAGGAAACATGACGTCGGTTGCTAAACATCTTCCTGTCAAAATTTCCGGAAATTTACTGAGACATTTTTCCAGTAGGTGTATATGTGCGTTGAGATTGGGATAAGTAGACAACAATTGTTGCTTTTCTTTTTCAAGGTCGTAGAGTTCACGCTGTTGTCCGTTATCTTTTCTTAAAGAAATGTTGCCTTGAGGATCAATTTGTGTAAAGTATGATTTGGTTAGGATATCTACTATACAGTCGTATAAACGAGAATACTGGGGTAGAATCTGAAGGGTTTCTTTCTGAAGTCCTCCCATATCTTGCAAGACTTTGAGTAGAAATCGCGTACCCCACTGCTCCAATTGTGCGATCGCATTGCGGAATCCTAGCACCTCCGACTTGAGTGTGACGGATTGTTTTAGTGTTGTTGCCAGGGTTTCAACTAAAGACAGGGTAGATTTGGATTCAGGCAAGTGCTTTACTTGATATTGGTGATCTACGCCCAGGCTCTTTGAAAATGCACTGTTGGTCTTCATAGCGATCGCTTGATTTGCGATGGAACCAAATATGCGCCGCATAGCTTCCATCCCTTCTTCAGGTTCAATGGAATATATACCTTGTTTAGCTAAACGCTGTTGATAGGATTTTTGGGCTACTATTCCGACGCTTCCCCAATAACCCCAATTAATTATATAGACCGGGCAGGTTTTTGTAAAGTTAAGATGGTGAGCATAGGCGTCCTTAAACGCACAGGCAGCACCATAATTACTCTGTCCTGGGTTGCCCATAAAGGTCTGAATGGAAGAGAAAAACATGATAAAATCCAAATCTTCCTCTGCGACCACACGATGTAAAACGACACTTCCTTTTACCTTAGGCTCCAAGGCAACTCGGAAAGCAGCTTCATCCATCGTAGTCAGGCTTTTATCCTCTAATACCAGAGCTGAGTGGAAAACCCCATGAATCGAGCCGAAATGAGCCTTAGCCTGGGCAATAACCTGTTTCATCCCATAAAGGTCTTGAGCATCGGCTTGTCCGTAAAACACGGTGCCGCCTCTGGATTCAATATCGGCAATCTGGTCTTTTTTCTTGTCATCCAGCTTGCTCCTGCCGATGAGAATCAACCGGGCTTGATAGTTTTCTGCTAAATATCGACTTAAAGTTAATCCGATTCCTCCCATTCCGCCGAGAATGACGTACACACCATTTGTTCGCAGATGGTCTTGGGTCGGGCGAGGAAGCACCAGTGGGTAGATGGCACGTACATATCGTTGTCCGGCTCTCAGCACTATCTCTTGTCCGCGATGGTGAGCGGGTTCATCCAAAATCGATTTGATGAGAAACTCTCTTTGTTTCTGAGGGTAATCTTCGTCCAAGGCATCGGGGTCGATATCAAAACAGCTGACCTTCAGTGACGGATATTCTTTGGCAAGTGTAATACTCATCCCATTCATACTGGCTCCGAAGGGATATGTCTTGGTGTCGGGTAAAATGCAGTGGACACCACAAGTAATCACTTTCAGAGACAGAGCCGCTCCTCCCATTAAACGCCTATGCAATGCCTTAAGCAGTCGGAATAAAGAAAAAACTCCCAACTCTTGGCTTAGATCCAACTGGTCTAGGTCATCATCATCAGGCAAAAAGTGTTGTATACCGCCGAGGAAATAGATAGTATCGAGATCGTCAAGATCACCGAGACTGGTTAACCACGCCTGTGGGCTTTTAATATCCCCTAATTTGATCAACAGAATCTCATCTTTAGTATGGGCTTTGGCTAACATGCTTTCGAGCCAGACGCCTCCGGGCGGAGTTACCACGAGTACTTTTTTTGTTGTCACCTGGGAAGGTCTGGCTTCGACTGGATTTTTTAATTGTTGAATCCCTAAAGATTGTGGCACCCATTCCGGTCGATACAGCTTCAAAAAGTGCGTCTCGGCATCCAAAGTCTTGTTCTCGACTTCCTCATTGGGTATTGTGGCAGCCGGGGATTTATTTTCTTCTTGATCAGCGGTGGGGAGCCAATAAGGTGTTTTGGCAAAGGGATAGGTCGGCAGTTCAATCTTCTTCGGAGGCTGCGGATACAATAAATTCCAATCAATCCAACCACCCGAAATCCAGAGTTGCGCCACCTTTTCCAGTGCCTGTTGACTGTTGTTGGTTGATTTCGTCTCCAGTCTTGTTTGTGAGGGCTTTGCACTGCCGTAGAATACTCCTGCGACTGGTGAAACTCCCCTCTTGCAGGCATCTAATTTTGTGATCAAATCCTCCAAGCCCGACACGACCAAAGCCAATCGTTCCTGCATCGCTTCCCTACCAACCTGGAGTGTATAAGCGACATCTTGTATGGCAACCCTTTGGTGAGTTTGAAGTTTGCCTGACCTTAGATAATTAAAGAGATTTTCGACCAGTTCTCCTAAGCGCTCTTTGCTTTTTGCCGAAAGCACGATCAAATAATCTTGATTTTGGTGCGGATGCGTTAGAGAACTAGAGGGCTTTTTCTCCTCATATTCTTCCAAAACGACATGTGCATTGACGCCTCCAAAGCCAAAAGAACTTACCCCTGCCCGCCGGAGTAGTGGCTGTCCGTCAGCATTGCGTAGACGATCCCAGGTTTTTGTTTGGTCAACAATATAAAACGGACTGTTTTCGAGGCGAATGTAAGGATTTAGTTCTTTGAAATGAAGAATACCAGGTAATTTTCCATGTTTCATGGAAAGAACGACTTTTAAGATCCCGGCGATGCCTGCGGCTGCTTCTAAATGTCCGGTGTTGGTCTTCACGGTACCAAGTCCGCAATAGGCTTCCTTTGGCGTTGGTGTTCCCCACCGCTGTTGCAATTGGGTGAATGACTTTTTCAACCCATTACTCTCAATGGGATCTCCTAAACTGGTACCGGTGCCGTGTGCCTCGATATAAGTAACGGTTGAAGGATTAATACCCGCATTCTCATAGGCATCAATTAGTACCTGAGCCTGGGAGTTGGGGTCAGGCGCGGTCAGTGAATTGGCACGACCCCCATGATTCACGGCTGTGCCACGAATTACGGCATGGATGACATCGCCATCTGCCTGTGCCTGATTTAGCGGTTTTAACAAAATCGCCCCCACACCTTCTCCACGAGCATAGCCGTCCGCGCTGCTGTCGAAGGTTTTGCAGCGACCATCTTCACTAAGCATTCCGGACTTACTGAAGGAGAGGGTGAAGTGCGGTGTGAGTATAATATTTACCCCTCCAGCGATCGCCATATCGCAATTACCGCTACGGATGGATTCGACGGCGTAATTAACTGCTACCAGTGAACTGGAACAGGCTGTGTCTACGGGTAAACTGGGTCCGCGTAAGTTGAACAAATAGGAAATCCGGTTGGCTAGAACCGAGGGACAAGTCCCCGTTGATGTATGGGCTTCAACCGAAGGAGCATGAGCTTTGAGCAAATCGCCGTAATCAGTATTGGCTACCCCCACAAAAACCCCGGTTTTTGTACCCGATAACGCAGACATCTGCAACCCGGCATTCTCAACCGCTTTCCATACAGCCTGTAAGAAAAACCTCTGTTGTGGGTCCATCAATCTCGCTTCGTGTGGTGATATCCCGAAAAAAGCAGCATCAAAAGCATCTACCGCCGTCATGAATCCGCCCCATTTGGACTTTGTTTTATTGTCCTCTGTCATGGGATCACCATAATAGGTCTTCCAATCCCAGCGACTTGGAGGCACTTCAACAATCCAATCTTTACCCTCTATGAGACCCTGCCAAAAAGACTCTAAATCCTGGGCACCAGCAAGTATACCACTGATTCCAATGATAGCGATCGCTTCATTCGGGTTATTCAATTTAGTGCTTTTAGGGTAAATTCGCTCTTTATTTACATTAACAGGTCGTAACAATTCCGGTTTCGAGACAAGCTCATAATGTTGAATTAATTGATTGCGGAATTCCTGGCACAGATGATTTGCAAGTTTTTCTAATGAAGAATGCTCGAAAAAAATATCAGGGGTAATCTCAAGTCCGAATGTTTCGTTAATCGGATTTACTAATTCCATAAAACTGATGGAATCAAATCCGTAATCGCTCATATTCTTTGTAATTACAACCGCCTCATTCGACATCTTCAATATGGAAGCAGCCATGCTAACCAAATCCTTGAGCGTCGAATCTAATAAAGCCTCGTC
The DNA here is from genome assembly GCA_019358985.1 of Tolypothrix brevis GSE-NOS-MK-07-07A. Classification (GTDB taxonomy): domain Bacteria; phylum Cyanobacteriota; class Cyanobacteriia; order Cyanobacteriales; family Nostocaceae; genus Hassallia; species Hassallia brevis. Next base: position 117,179 of record JAHHIJ010000017.1, read on the forward strand.
ATCTAAAACATACGACGCTTCCGTCGTCGGCTGATTTTCATGATTAACAGGTCGTAACAATTCCGGTTTTGAGACAAGCTCATAATGTTGAATTAATTGATTGCGGAATTCCTGGCACAGATGATTTGCAAGTTTTTCTAATGAAGAATGCTCGAAAAAAATATCAGGGGTAATCTCAAGTCCGAATGTTTCGTTAATCGGATTTACTAATTCCATAAAACTGATGGAATCAAATCCGTAATCGCTCATATTCTTTGTAATTACAACCGCCTCATTCGACATCTTCAATATGGAAGCAGCCATGCTAACCAAATCCTTGAGCGTCGAATCTAATAAAGCTTCGTCATCTAAAACATACGACGCTTCCGTCGTCGGCTGATTTTCATGATTAACAGGTCGTAACAGGAAATTTTTTATTCTGACGAGTTCCTTTCCCATCTTATCCAGAATATAGGCATCATAGCGATCGCCAAGTCCCCGGTTATTCGTACCCGTCCCTTTTTCGGCAGAAACCGCATATGCATAACAGGATTGGGCTACCGAACCGAAAATTTCGACCTCGCCAATCGTATAGGGAATATGTAATGAAGAGGAAGTCAAACCCCACGGTCCACCAAGCACTGTCTGCAAAGCGCCATCCATTAAAGAAGGATGGAGCATGAACCTGTTTGCCTCGTCTTCTAAGGCATGGGATAATTCGAGAGTAGACAGAGCGGAACTGTCGCTACTAAATAGCTCTTTGAGAGGTTGAAATCCGCTCCCTAAATGGAGTCCGAACACACGTAGTCGAGCGTATATTTCCTCGCCTGTTATATGTTTTAAACAGTTTTGTTTAATCGAATCGATATCTATTATTTGGGCTACATGGTTTGCGTCTGCAACTTCTTCCTCGTAAACCACTTTTCCCTGGGTATAAATCGAACTTCTGTCCGCTCCTTTTTCATCACGAATCTCAAAGATGACGCCCTTATCAGTCCGTCGCAAATGTAATTCAACGTTCAAAGTGGAATCTTTCACCCGAATCGGGCGCGCCCAAATAATTTGTCGAATTTTCCCCACTTTTTTGCCTTCCGCCATCTCTGCGGCGACGCGTGCCATTTCTATGGTGGCAACCCCAGGCAACACTTTTTCTCCGTCAACAATATGGTCGCTTAAATAAAAGGCATCGGCTCTCAATATACTGGTAAAAATGTGTTCCCCGTCGGCTGAAACCTGGCGTTGAATTAAGGGATGGGGGTCAGAATTCTTCTGTATCGGTTTTATATTTTCTGGTTTTATATTTGGCAACCAGTAGCTCTCTTCTGCGAAGGGATAAGTGGGTAAATGTAAACGTTGCGGATAACTTTCCGGGGGATATAAAGTTTTCCAGTTTATTTTGCATCCCAGCACCCATAGGCAGGCTAGATCCTGCCAACACTCACCTTTAGCCAAACTTTGAATAAACGCGACCCCTTCTTTTCCCTCCAATCCTGGGACTGGTTGACCGGGCTGCGTTCTTGAGCGAATACAAAGGTCTTCCTGTTGCCCTTGAACATAAGCGGAAAGTCGATCAATTAACTCTTCTATTCCCGATACAACCCAGGCGGCTTTTTCTTCCATCGACTCGCGCCCTATTTGCAACGTGTATGTTATATCTCTAAGAGCGATCGCTTTTAAGTGATGATTCTCGGTCTGATTCTTGAGAAAGTCGCGCAATTTTTTGGCATACACTTTTAGTTGCTTCTCATTTTTTGCTGACAACACCGCCAAATAGGATTGTGAATTATTGCTGACGGGTTTCGAGTTTCGATCTGCGGATTGTTCGGATAAATATTCCTCAAGCACAAGATGCACGTTGGCTCCTCCGAACCCAAAAGAACTTACCCCTGCTCGCCTGGGTAATTCTCGACCTGCATCATCTTGTAGGCGTTGCCAATTTTCATGATCTTTAATGATCCGAAACGGACTTTGTTGTAAATCTACATAGGGATTTTGTTCTTTAAAATGCAGTGATTTAGGAAGGCGACCATATTTCATCGCCAACACAACCTTAAGCAAGCCGGAAATTCCGGCGGCACTCTCCAGGTGCCCAATATTTGTTTTTAACGCTCCCAGTCCACAGTGATGATTCTTCCCTTCTCCCTCCTTCCCCCATTTTTTATAAATGCTTTGAAACGCTTCCTTCAGTGCATTGATCTCTATGGGGTCGCCTAAACTAGTTCCTGTGCCGTGAACCTCGATATAACCCAAGGAATCGGGATCGATTTTGGCTTCATCATAAGCCGCTACCAACAATTCCTTTTGGGAGTCTACACTTGGCGCGGTTAAAGAATTAGTCCGACCACTGTGATTCTCTGCCGAGCCGCGAATCACAGCATACACGGGATCTCCGTCTGCCAGCGCTTGACTCAGGGGGCGAAGCAACACAATTCCAACCCCTTCTCCGCGAACGTATCCGTTGGCTGATCGGTCAAAAGTTTTGCATCGGCTATCCTCACTCAAGTAGCCTCCCTTGGACAATGCCATGTGAAACAGGGGACTCAGCATTAGATTTATCCCTCCTGCGATCGCCCATTCACAAGACTTCGTTTTGAGTGCCTGTATGGCTTGACGAACTGCCATCAGGGAGCTTGAACACGCGGTGTCCACCACGAAGCTCGGTCCTTTAAAGTTCAACAAATAGGAAATCCGGTTGGCAATCACCGAAGTCGAATAGCCAGACAGGGTGTAGCCATCCATCTGTTGATTCCGTTGTTGCTGCAATTCCCAATAATCTGAGCCGGTGGCGCCAATAAACACTCCCATCTCTTTACCGGAAAAATCCGAAGGTTTATGTCCTGAGTCCTCAATGGCTTCCCATACTGTTTGTAGCAGTAGCCGCTGACGCGGGTCCATCAACTCGGCTTCCCTTGGTGACAATCCAAAGAAAGAAGCGTCAAATTGATCGACATTCTCAATAAAGCCTCCCAAAACCTGTTTTACCCCGATTTCTCGCATTTTCTGCCGATAATAATCACCATCGGATCTGTCTTGCGGCAATTCTCGGACTGCATCTTTTCCCTGGAGTAAGGATTCCCAGAATGCTGTCAATGTATTTCCCCCAGGCAGAATTCCGCTGATCCCGACAATTGCGATCGCATCATCCACTTGATTTGGAGCCGGCTTTTGCTCCTTGTCAGACAAAGGTAAAACCTGCTTTTCTTTTCGCGATTGTTCTGATTCAGAAGACAATGTTTTCAGATGTTGGTGATAATATTCCGTTAGGGTTTCTCGAAAATTATCCTCCAAATATTTGGCAATTTTTTTGATGGATGAATGCTGATAAAAAATCGTCGGAATTGTCTTAATTTCATATGTTTTATTCAGTTCCACACTCAAACTGGTAAAACGTAATGAATTATATCCATACTCTCCGATATTTAAATTTACGTCTAAGGATGTATTTTCTAGCTTTAAAACCCTGGCAACGATTTGGCGTAGATCTTGTTCCAATACATGAGTAAAAGACCTTTTTGAAGAACCATAATCTTCTTTCAGCTTATTCAGAGGAACTGTGGACAAGCATTTGCGATCTATCTTTCGATTCAGCGTTTGTGGATAGGCTTGCAAACGGATGAAGGTTGAGGGGATCATATACTCGGGCAAGCAGTCTCTTAGTTCTTCTGCCCATTCCCTTGAGCCAGTCAAGAGGTGTCCCTGTTTGTCTAAGACGAATGCCACCAATCGCTTATCGAGTCCATCTTCTCTCAACACCACCACCGCGTCGTCTACATTTTCCAAATTTCTGAGGGCGCTTTCGATCTCCCCTAATTCAATCCGGAACCCTCTCAACTTGACTTGAAAATCCATGCGTCCGGCATAGATCATCCGTCCATCGGGCAAACGTTTTACTAGGTCGCCTGTGCGATACAAGGGTGGCAAACCTTCGGTCGTAAAGGGATTGCTCACAAATTTATTCTTGGTTTCTTCCGGTCGTCCCAGGTATCCTCTAGCCACCCCTTCGCCGCCAATATACAATTCCCCCAATTCCCCCTCAGCAACAGGGTTCTGTTCCTCATCAAGGATATAACATTGCGTATTTGCTATGGGGCGACCAATTGTTACTTGATCTGAGGAATTTATCCTGGTTAAGGTTGACCAAATCGTTGTTTCCGTAGGACCATATAGGTTCCACAATTGTATTTCTTCCTTCAATAACTGCCGTGCTAATTCTTCGCTCAGAGCTTCCCCACCACACAAAAGTTTTAGCGGTTTTTTTGGTTCCCATCCCGCCGCCAGCAACATTTGCCAGGTAGCCGGTGTCGCCTGCATGATGGTAATGGAGTCATTGCGCTCTATTTTTTCTCGTAAGCGCAGACCATCCCGCGTGACTTCGCCAGGGAGTACTTCCACACAACCTCCGGTAATGAGGGGCAAATATAGCTCCAGTGCGGAGATATCAAAACAAAAGGTAGTCAGCGCCAACAAATAATCGTCCTGCCCGCAATTGAATTCAGCCGCCATTGAACATAAAAAATTGGTCAAACTATGGTGTTCAATGGCGACCCCTTTGGGTTTGCCGGTAGAGCCGGACGTATAAATAACATAAGCTAGGGAATCTCCTTTATCACAGGGCGGATTCTCTTCTTGTTCAAGCTGCCGCTCGGTTTGCTCCGTTCTGTCTCTATCTTCTATATATAAGATTTTGCTGTTGAGGGAGGGTAGGTTTTCCGCAATTTCTTTTTGAGTAATTATACTGGGCGATCGCGCGTCCTCAAGTATATAAGCGATCCGTTCCTGGGGATAAGAGGGGTCCAATGGCAAGTATGCGGCTCCGGCTTTCATAACACCAAGCAACGCTATCAGCATTTCCGGCGAAGGTTGAACAAAAAGACCGACCAGATCCCCTTCTTTTACTCCCTGGCTACGTATATAAATCGCCAACTGCTCGGACTGTTCAGACAACTCTCGATAAGTCAACCTCTGGCTCTTGTAAACCAGTGCCGTAGCGTTTGGGGTTTTTCGGACTTGTTCTTCAAACAAATCCACCATCCTTTTTTCACGGGGATAGCCTACAGTAATATTATATTTTTCTACAGAATACATCGTTTTTTCCTCTGAAGTAGGTAAGTGCTGAGATTCTGTTCTAAAATTATCGAGAGTGCATTTTTTTACCGAAGGTAATCTAAAAAGTACGTCAAAGTCGCCCGTAGCATTGCTTCCCAACCAACTCATAGCCAGAGCATAACCTTCTTTTTTAGCAAGTATCTGCCAGTCCTGGGGGGATTCTCCGGTGGTCTCCCATTCCTTTAGCCGGCGACGCAGATATTCAACGGTTTCATCACTTCCCGCCGATTTTATATAATTTAACGCCATTACATCCTGTGAAAGGCGAGAATTGGGAACACCGCCAATCCCCAAGCACTGTGGTTGATCCTGACGCAGGATTTCCTGAACTCTTTCCCGATTTAGGTTTTCTTTTTGCCAATGGAGCCAGGGAATCTCAACCAATTTTGTCTTTTCCTCACCCAGGTGGATAATAACATCATACCGGAACTTGGTTAACTCATTGGAACTGTTTCCTTCCTTTAACAAAACTTCGACGTTATTAACTTCGGGGAACTCCTCAGCGATTTTCAAAAAAAATTCTGGAGCGACGCAGAGTTCCTCTTCCTGAGTTTCGCCCATCCGCACTTGTTTCCACAATTGATCCAAAGGAGTTTCCTTTGATGCCTTAAATAAAGCGACAGAAGAATGATAGGCTGGTAATAAAAGGGCGTTGCGGACATCGCCAATAAAACATTTTCCCCCTGGGTCTAGTTTTTCCACCACCCCTTTTATTACTTTCTTTAAATAAGCAAGACTAGGGAAATATTGAATAACAGAATTTAAAATTGCGGTGTCAAAGCTTTGTTCTGACCATGAAGAAAAATCGTCAGCTGATCTATGCGAGAGTTCTAAATGCTTGATATTCTCCCCGCATCGATTGTAGGATTCTTTAATATAGGCGATCGCATTTTCGGAAAAATCCGTTCCGTAGTAATAGAGAGCGTCAGGAAGGAGACGAGACAAAAGAAGACCTGTGCCACAACCAATCTCCAGTATCCGCGAGGGATTGCATTCTTCTTTGATTCTTTGAACGGTACAATCAACCCATTCTCTCATCTCGTCATCGGACATCCTATTTCCGGTATAACTATTTCTCCAACACTTGATGTTAAAGAATGGGTCTTGTCCTGGGTCTTTTCTGTCTTCGTCATATACCTGATTATAAACAAGTCTCCATTTATCGACTTGATCCTTATCTGAGTCCTTTATTTCTTCGGATGTCTTGTTGAGGAGCGAAACATCATTGTTTACGGCATCGGTGGTTATTGTCTGCGTCGTGAGAAACGATTCAAAATTACGAACAAATTTTTCGGCTTGCGATCGCTCCAATACTTTGGTATTAAACTTCAGATAACAAGAGAGTTTTTTATTTGAGATGAGAAAAATGGCATCTCCTCCCTCCGGTTTATAATCTTCCGGGTCGTCTATTTGTAGCGCAACAACAGGGAAAGCCAATGATTTTCGGGCTGTTTGAGACCCAAGTGAGGGATATCGGCTGGGAATATCTCGCGCGTGGGTATGCTTTTGCCTCGTCGAATTGAGGTTTTTCTGACAATTGGGGAGGAATTCTGCAAAGGTTTTGTCAAACTTGATGTCTACCCGGAGGGGTACATAGGGGGCGAAGAAACCCATCGATTCATCAAAGGTTTGAATCAGCCCTTGATCCCCATAGCCGATATCAAAACATGACTGTTGGCTAATGTCAGCAAGGTAGTAAAAGAAGGCAGCTGCCAAAAAATCACGATAATTTTCCGATTTATGATTATCGAAAAAAGCCGACAATTTGGGGGGGATTTTTAGGGGTAAAGTTTCATAATAGATGGTGCGATCGCTAAGATTAATGGGTGTATTTTCAGAAGAACGCCAATTTAGCTTCAGAGGCTGATAATTCTCCCATTGTTTTTGCCAAGCGGTTTCATGGGGCGTGATCTTCTTCAGAAAAACATCTATATTCTGAGCAATCCCGGCGTCTAATTCCGTAAGGATCATCCCCTTACGCAGTCCAACACGTTCAACGAAATCTCCTATTGATAATATTTCTCCCTCAATTGTCAAAATTTTTTCCAGCAAAATGTCTCCATTCCCGGCAGCGATTTGAATCGCATCATCGCTTATGTTGACAACCTCTCCGGGCTGTGCATTCTTCCCCGGCGGAAGGAGCGAACAGGCTTTTATAATAAAAAATTCTTCCTTTACAAGGAACTTGGCGACGCCGAGGGGGTTGGGGTAAGGTCCCAAGTCCAAAGCCCGGATTAAATTATGAATTTCCTCTGCGTTTGTGTTCCATGAAACAACACCCCCGTGTGGCAGACGTTTATCGCGGGGAAAATAGCTTCTCTGATCTAGATTTTGCTCCTTAATATCTGCGGTTCCACGAACAAAATCATCGATTAGTTCCGCGAAAGATTGGATACCAGCCTGATAGCACTTCATATTAACTTCAAGCGCCGTTTCATTTTGGTCGATATCAACGACATGTTGTTTGAGAATTCCTCCGGCATCCGCCTTTGGTGTCATCACATGCCAACTTACTCCATGCTGCTTTTCCCCTTTCATAATCGCCCAAGAGGTCGCATGAAAACCAGCATATTTAGGTAGTAAAGAGTCGTGAAAATTAACGGATTGTCGAATTGGCAACGACAAAACCTCATCGGGAATTAAGGAAAAGCTGTAGATGCTAAATAAATAATCGAAAGGAGCCTTTTTAAGCGTCTCTATCCAATTCTCGCTTGGATCACTCAGAGGTATTTTTTGCTCCCTCGTCCACTTAGCAATTAACGGATTTGCGGATATTACACCACAAATTTCGTGTCCTTGTTCAATAAGATATTCACTACATGAAAGTAATAATGTTCCCTCTCCGATCATATAACATCGGAGCTTTTGAGTATTGTTTTCAGATCCTAGTATTGACGGCATCTCTGCACGGACAAAAGTTCCATCTGGTGGTGATATGAGTGCTGAACGTAATGTCTTTTTATCTTTCACTGGCATCGCGCAGCGAAACGGAAACTCTTGCCGTCTCGTCACCAGCATTGCACAATCGATACAGAAGAGAGCCAGCAAGGGGTATTCCTGAACGATGAAGCAAAAAAAAACCTGTAAACCGGCACTAAATGGATGTATGGTGTCCCTTGGCAAAATTCGAGAATTTCCCGTCGTTAGGACTTTCAACGACAGCTGCGACAGTTTCCATCGCTTCCAAATTTTGATCCAGTAGAGCATTTGTAGCACTTCTTTGCCTGTCGGTGTTACCGCTAGGCGCAGTCGGTGTTGTAGTTGTTCTCGGCTCTCGGATACTTCGACTTGAAAGCTATTTCCCATAACTTTGCACCCTCTTTCTGCTTTTACTAATTTAGTACATCTTCATACAGAATTGATATTAGTTTGAAAAGATTCACTGTTTCAGTACCGCGAACGGGATTCGTTAGGTTTCAAGCTATGAGCAATGTTTGTTTTATAGCTATGGGTCAAACGTTTCAGTCCCGCGAACGGGATTCGTTAGGTTTCAAGTCTGCTCTCTGAAACCCTTACAGAGCAAGGATTCCACAAGCGGTTTTGGCAGACCTCAAAAACAGGTTCATTTCAGCCTTGCTTATTAAGATAAATTATCATCTATTTCCAAATCGGAAACGCTGTAACTATTAACTTGTCTAGGTTCTGGCGATTTTGGCAGAACCCCCCAGGTTTCAGTCCCCGCTTCGGTTTGCCAAACATCAATTTAGTAACATCGTAGAATGTGCGATCGCATTATGTCTAGAGTGCGATCGCACATCTTTATATTTAGGCGAAATCTACATTAATTGTACCGAACGTTGGTCAAATAGCCGCAAAGCTCGAACCACCAAGGAATAAAGCTGCAAAAACTCCACCTCATCCCTACTAAAAAAATCATCCAAATCCAAATTGCTAAGTTTATAGATATTGCGGCTCAAATCCAGCTCCGACAGAGGCAAAACATCAGGTAAAAAACGTATTATACATCGCCAACTATCTGCGATCGCTTTTTCATATTCCTCAGACAACTCAATTTGCTGTAACCCAGCCAAATCATAACTTTTAAACCCATCAGCCCAAGCTGAATTGTGACGACATGCTGCCATAATTACTGCATAGCAAAAGTATTTTATTTGCTCAGTGCCAGAACTATAAGTCCTAAGATAGAGGCTGATTATCTTTTTTTATTAAATCGCAATAAAAAAAGTGTGTTGACTGCTACAATACTTTGGAGAAAGATTGCTCGTTAAGTTTTGGGAACGCGCAATTGGGATTAACTCTATTGAGAAGACAACGTTAAGACATTTTAAAGACCGGCTGTGGGAGGCTGGTCTTTTTTGTATTACAATGCCTTTATACGGTTATATAAACCGTTCTATAACCAACTTTGAGCATTGTTTGAGCATTATGGCAAACAGCGATAAAGTACCCAACAGTAGAGCATCCAAAGGTACTGTGAGCATCAGGTTAGACAGTGGGAGTGTGAAAGCTTGCTTCCCTAGAACGCACTTTGCAGATGAAAAGCAACTCAAGCTAGCGACAGGCATCCCTAACGATGCTAACTGGGAAGCAACAGCTAACAATATTCTTTTCTTTATCTACTTACATTAAAAATCCCTTTAATTTTACTTCTAGAGCAAATTAAAAATTTAGTTTATTTGTGCGATTTAAAGTGTAATAAATGTAATTATATACTACACTTACGAAACCATCATTATACTTGCATATTCACAGTTGGTCTAGCAATTGTCGATGCAGGTCAAGCAATGGCAGCGTCGCTCAACGCAACCGCAACTCTTCTATGAAGATTTTTCAGTTTAGAAGCTGAAGGTAGTTCTCAAAGCTCCAATGACAACACTATCGTTGTTATTGTTATGATCTGGTGCTGTTAACCAAATTACTCCTGGGGTGATAGAGATATTGTCGCTCACTTGATACTGGTAAAAGGCTTCAATGTGATATGAAGTATCTCTGTCTCTGGAGATTTCATTGATGCTGGAACCTGTTACTTTTGGCTCCATCCCAAAGATGATACCAGCTAAGTTGCCTTTTTTACCGAGGTCTGGGAATCCCAAAGTTACTGCCCAATTCCAAATATCAAGTTCTCCCCGTTCAACTGATCCTCCCTGTGTGGATAAGTTACGTGCGTTAGTGTAGCCTACCCAACCACCCAAAACAAATTTATCGCTCAAACCTAAGGATGCTTCTATACCGTAGGAGTTGCTAGAAAAGGGTACACTCACTGGATTCGGTGCTATTGTATCATCAGGAGGAGCTGCAAGTTGAGATTCAAGGAAGGATATTGGATTTGCTCGATTGCTACCAGTTCCCAATTCCTGATTGTAAGCGTTGATGTAAGTAAAGCCAATGGTAAAGCGATCGCTTGGTTTAAATGTTACCTGTGCCAACGCTCCATAAGGTCCATTAAACAAGCCATTACCCGAAGTCGGGTCATTAGCTGTACTTCCTAAATACCCTAACGAGAGTGATAATTTATCACCGAACTCTTGATTTATTCCCAACCCTGCACCATCCAGATGGTAATAAATTGAGTTACGCACACCAAAGCTGGATAAAGCACCAGAGCCACCATCTCCATCAAAGATGTTAACCGTATTAGTAATATCGTCTGCGGCACCCGCATTGGCAAGAACGATCACCTGTGTCTTTTCGCCAAGGGGAAATTTGTAATACAATGCATCAATGAAAGCATCATTGCTAGCATCTTCACTAGTCTCACCAAAGGATAGACTCCCCTCTGGTGTGAAAAGGTTAGGGGTGACAATATTATTAGTCTGGATTCTGGTGAAAAGTTCATCTTTCCCTGTGAAGCTAGTATTAAATTCTACACGCACCCGCGCTCCCAGTGTTGTATTTTGCTCTTCAATTCTCTCATCATTAACTCTTCTTCCCCCCAAAACATCGCTGACAACGGTGACAACTTCACCACTCAGTTTAGTTGTGGTTGAAAATTGATTGGCTTCTAATTCGGCAGTTTTTGCTTCCACTGCATCCACACGACCACGCAGAGTAGCCAATTCCGTAGCAAATTGCTCTTGCAGTCTTTGTAATGTGGCTAAATCTTCTTTTGTGACCAAATCAGTAGTAGCTGTAGCGATTAGTTCGTTAACTCGATCTAAACAAGCATTCAAACCAGCCGCAAACTCATACCTTGTCATCGCTCGATTCCCGCGATACGTGCCATTCGGGTATCCCGCAATACAGCCGTAGCGTTCTACCAACGATTGCAATGCTTGGAATGCCCAGTCTGTGGGTTTGACGTCCGATAGCTGAGAAACTGAGTTCACCTGTGACATCTTTTGGTCTTCGGTGCTAGTTTCAGCTACTAGGGGGTCAATTATTTCCGAAGTCGCTGAAGTTTCTCCTCCCATAGCCCCAGAACCAACAAATAGCATCGCACTAAACACTGCTGGACTAGCCAACAAAGCCTTCCATACTGTTTTCATTTTTTTGCTCACACCGTACTACTGTCTTTCTATGACAGCTTGTCTTATTAACAAGTCTTATCAATTAATTTATTAGATTAGCAGATTTTTAAGAGGAAAAATCTATAAATTATCATTAGACGTCTCCATAAATTAATTATCCGTTGCCCGAAACCCTTGTAAAGACGTTCCGGCGGAACGTCTCTACGTATGAATCTGGAGATGTCTTGAAGTCAAGCGAGAGGAAAATCAACATTATACTATTGCAAAAATATAGCATACTCTGGCGCGATATTGCAAACATACCGAGAATGAGAATTATTATTGCCATTCTGAGATAGAATTAAGTCTCATTGTCAATACGCAAGCATCTTTCAAAAGGGGAGAAAACAGTGTTCCCGAATCGTGTATTAAATAAAACAGGTAGCAGCATTTTGTCTTTTGTTGCTTTATTAGTGCTGACCGTTGCTGGATGTAGCGAGACGAATACAAATGAGGCAAAAAATTCAGTTAAATCACTGAAAGTACAAGAGACTACATCTTCACAAACGGGCAAAACAAAGATAGTGACAACCTTTTTACCGATGTATATATTTACCAAAGCGGTGACTGGAGATGCAGCAGATGTAGAAATATTAGTACCACCGGGTACGGAGGTGCATGAATACCAGGCTACACCAAATAACGTGAAAGCGATCGCAACTGCAAATGTATTGGTAAAAAATGGCTTGGGTTTAGAAGAATTTCTGGAAAATACAGTAAAAAATGCCCAAAATCCTAAGTTAGCTCAAATTGATGCCAGCAAAAATATTAAACCTTTAAATCAAATTTCTCCCGTAGAAAAAACCGCGAAAGAAGAACACAAACACGCTGAGGGGAACCCCCACGTCTGGTTAGATCCAGTTTTAGCTAAACAGCAAGTTATCAATATTCGCGATGGTTTAATAGTTGCTGACCCAGCAAATAAAGCTACTTATGAAGCGAATGCAGCAAATTATATCAAACAATTAGAAAGTTTAAATAACGAATTTGAACAGACTTTAAAAAAAACACCTAACTGTACCTTTGTTACTTTCCATGATGCATATCCCTACCTAGCACAACGCTATAAACTCAAGCAGCTTGCTGTAGTAGAAATTCCTGAAGATCAACTTACACCAGTAGATGTGAAAAACGCAGTTAATGCAGTCAAAAAGTACAAAATTAAAGCTTTATTTAGTGAACCAGGAGTAGATAATAAATTACTAACTAGCCTGTCTAAAGATTTGAATTTGACTTTACGTCCCCTCGATTCTTTGGAAACTGGTAAAACAGATCCGCAGTATTATTTTGAAGCGATGAAAGCTAATTTGCAAACTTTAGAAACTGCTTGCAAGTAGAGATGCGAAATTTCGGAGAGACGCAAAATTTCGGAGAGACGCGAAATTTCGGAGAGACGCGAAATTTCGGAGAGACGCGAAATTTCGCGTCTCTACAACTCATAATTGAGCCTGTTAAGAACATTTAAACAATGGACTAATAAGTAATGACTAATGATATTCCTGTTTTAAAAGTAGAGGGATTAACTGTATATCAAGGCAAAACAACTGCCGTGAGAGATGTTTCTTTTGAATTATTGCCAAGAACAAATACAGCCATAGTTGGTCCCAATGGTGCGGGTAAAAGTACTTTAGTACAAGCGATTTTAGATTTGATTCCGCGCAGTAGTGGCACAATTGAAATATTTGGTCGTCCGATTACAAAATTAGGGCATTTACGTCACCAGTTGGGTTATATGCCGCAAAATTTCATATTTGACCGCAGTTTTCCGATTTCTGTGAGTGAATTGGTAGGACTAGGATGGATGAAAAAAGAGGACAAAGGGGACAAGTCATTTTTTCATAGGTTGTGGAAACAAGATTCGGAAAAATCAGTAGCAGTAATAGAAGCTTTGCGACGAACTGATGCTTACCATGTGCGGAATCAAGCTATTGGTACTCTTAGTGGTGGTCAATTAAAGCGAGTGTTACTAGCTTATTGCTTAGTGATACCAAGGAGACTTTTGGTATTAGATGAAGCTTTTGCTGGAGTCGATGTGCAAGGTGCTGCGGATTTTTATGCTTTGTTGAATGAATTAAAGCAGGAAGAGGGTTGGACGGTGTTACAGATTTCTCATGATATTGATATGGTAAGTCGGCATTGCGATCGCGTTCTTTGTCTTAATCAAACTATTGTTTGTACTGGAAAGCCAGAAATTGCTTTATCTCCAGAAAATCTGTTAGCAACATACAGTCCTCTTTTCAGTCGCTACCATCATCAGCACAACTAAAAAGTAGGGGTTTGTCGAGGATAAGGATGAAATATAAAATGTGATTCATGCTTCATCCTTCTCATCAAGGTGTTCTGCAACAGCTTGGTAAAGATGAAAAACATGACTGTCGTGAAGTTGATAGAAAACATTGCGACCTTGTTTGCGATAACTAACTAAGCGCATTGCTCGTAAGTTTCGCAATTGATGAGAAACAGCAGATTCACTCATTTCTAATAATGCAGCTAAATCGCTGACACAAAGTTCTTCTTTGGCTAAAACAGAGAGAATTCGCAAGCGATTGGCATCCCCTAAAAAACTAAAAAATTCTGCCATACGTTGGGCTTTATCGCCATTAAGAAGCGATTCTTGTAGGGGTTGCACATTATCAACATCTATCTCGTCTTTTAGGTCATTGTGTATATCTTCTGTATTGGGAAGAGAATTAGTGACAATATAAGCAACAGTATTTTTGGCTGACATAGGGTGAAAAATTAAAGTGCAATTACTTTAGGAGTCGAAACATTATATACTTCCAGTATAACTATTACAAAATATAAAAAATTACTAATGTATTTAAGCACTTGGCTAGCTGTCACCAATGGTAATGACTTAGTGACGTTGTTAGAATTTCCCTTCATGCAACGTGCGATCGCTGGTGCTGTTTTAATGGGAATACTTGGGGGTGTTTTAGGTAGTTTTGTCACCTTGCGTTCTTTATCTTTTTTCAGCCATGCCGTTGGTCATGCTGCTTTGGTAGGGGTAGCCTTAGGTGTGTTGTTGCAGTTAAACCCCACTTGGATGCTACTACCGTTTACTTTAGTTTTTGGCGTTGTTGTCCTCTACTTGATTGACAAAACCGATTTAGGTAGCGATAGCGTTCTAAGTATTGTCTTGTCAGGAGCATTAGCTTTAGGCGTAATTCTCACTAGCCTGATTCAAGGATATCGCGGCAACTTGATGAGTGTGCTGTTCGGCGATATTCTGGCTATCAATACCACAGATTTAATTTTGACACTGTTAGTGCTTGTCTTAAGTAGTATATTCTTACTTTCAAGCCTGCGGCAGCAAATTTTATTAACCCTTAACCCCGCCGTAGCAAAGATTCAAGGTATTCCAGTCCAATTGTATCGCTACGCATTTGTAGTATTGCTGTCATTAGCCGTTGCTGTAGCAATTAAAGCTGTCGGGGTTTTACTGGTAAATGCCTTTTTAGTAATTCCTGCCTCAATTGCGAAACTAATAAGTCATAACTTTAGCCGCTTTATGGTAATGTCAGTTATTTTCGGCTCCACCACCAGCATCGCTGGCATAATCATGTCGGGTCTTTTTAACTTTGCCTCTGGTCCAAGTATTGTTATTGTGCAGTTTATCGTATTCGTAGCTGTTTTTAGCTGGGTCAAGTTGACTATGAAAGGGGCATAAATTTTTCTTTGCTTCAGCTAGTTGACAAACTTTTATTAGTTTGCTACTATTAATAATCGTGGCAAGTAAACGCAGCGCCGGGATAGCTCAGTTGGTAGAGCAGAGGACTGAAAATCCTCGTGTCACCGGTTCAAATCCGGTTCCTGGCATCTTTTTCAATGAAATAACTAAGTATCCCAACCCTTAAGTCCATTTCTGGTTTAGTCAAGGTTTAGTCAAAGTAATTTTACGTCCTTTGAGTAACCCAAAACAATCGGCACCGTTGGGCGATCGCTGCGGTGCATCATTAATTCAAAAGCGCGTTGGTGATGTCGCTCGCTGATCCAGTGGTGATAAAGCTCGCTATGAACTTGGGCGGAGTGTCCCATCTGTTGAGATGCGAGAGAAATATCTAAGCCGAATTCTAAAGTTCTCACAGCCCAACAGTGACGTAAGTTGTAAGGCTGGAAGGGAATATGCCGGTGAAACCAAACTGTAACGGCATGACCAACTTCCGCATTAGAACGATCCAAATTCACCTGGGGAAGAATTATTTTTTGCAAATTGAACTGTTCAAACCATTCCGGGAAGCAGGGCCACACTCGCCTTGCACCGGTTTTGGAATTTTCACCAACGTTAACGATGTAATCCCCGCGAGCTAGAGCTTTAAAATCCAAGCGAAACACTTCATGGTTCCGCAAGCCGTAAGTCGCCAGCATTCCATATACCCAACGCCACGCCTCATCTTCAATCTGATAAAAGTGTTGAGAAATGATTGCGTCATCTGGTAAATCGCGGGGTGCAACTTTTTTGGGGTTGTACCTGCCAGCATAAGGCTTGAGATTAATTTCAATTTTCGCAAACCTTGCCAGCGCCGATAGTGCCATGCAGGTGCGCTTACGGGTTTTAGTGTCCGGTCGAGTGCTTTTTACTAAGTCTAAGATTTTGCCACTATTTAAAACTTCCCACTGCTCTAGCTTGTTAAATACGCGAAAGTAGTCAATCTTCCATGTGGTTTCAGTTTGATGGTTGCGCTGGTGAGTTTGAAAATAAAACTTCTCAAATTTGTCAATCCAATCTTTGACATATTTTACTGAGGAGTCCCCAGGACTTTTTAAATACAGTTCCCACTTAAATTCTTTGCAGGCAATTAACCCACCCAGTTTATAAGCTTCAGCTTCTGCCCTTTTGAATCCGTCTTCACTGGCGTACACACCAATAGAAATCCACTGCTGATGTGGTTTCGTCTTGGTGGAGTTCGGTTTGGGGGGAAGGGTCGCTCTTAAGTAAAGCCGTTTGCTAATTTGACAAATCGCCACGCCAACAAGAGCAGATTTTAAACGATTATTAATTGTGGCAAGTTGGTCTTTTAATTCCATGTTTGTTGTGAGGTTAGTAATTAAAAAAAAACTCGCTATTAATCAATAGCGAGTTTTTAAAAAGAAATTTCACTTTTTATTTGGTGGCATAAAGTCGCAAGCGCGTTGCAAGTGATGCAGAATTTGAGTTAGTTGTTTGGTAACAAGTTCATCCGATGAGTCTGTTGCATTCTCTGTTTTTGCCAGACAAAAAAGTAGCTCATCAATTTGGGATTTACTTTCTTGTAAATGTTGCCAAGTTCCAAAGTAGTCCCAGCTTGGATCTGGTGTTAGATAATTTGCATTTTCAATCATATTGTCCTATCTTCTCCTTAAGAAATTCTTCTAGCGCTAGCGTCTACAGTTCGGGTACTACCACTGATGCTCTTACCTACTTGTGACATTATTCCTAAAACATTTGCCAACAAAAAACATACGTCCCCAGTGAAGACAATGGCTACAGCTAAGAAAAGATTTTTGGTTGAGTGATATGTACTCAACAAGTCTAGAGCGTAAACTCCCGCTGCTGCTAAAAGTAAAAATCCTCCCAGTAAACAGTAACCAAGCACAAACAACCCGCGCTCGTTACGATTGTTAATGCCAGCTACTTTCTGCGCTTGGGCGAAAATTATCTGCCAACTATAGGGAGCGGTGACAACTGCACCAAAGGCAGAAACTATCACCGCGTTGGTGAAAGCGATTAGCAAACTTAAGTCTTTCATAATCGCGTCGGCATTGGTGAATTTAGCGATCCATTCTTGGCTAAATTTAGCGTCAATCCAGATGGCGATCGCTCCTGCAAAATAGCACAAAAACATCCCAGTTTTTAAAAGCCATGACGAACGTCCCACTATTCCCCCCTGTAATTAAAGTTACTTTTATTAGTCGGTTGTTGCGTGATAAGTGTTGTCGGGTGATTTGTCGGGTAACTGTCGAGTAATGGCTGTCGGGCTTGTCGAGTCGTCCCCGACAGCTAAAAAACCTTGAATTTTACCGAAGTACCCGACAGGTCAATTTCTCCGTAGCCTTTTTCTTGAAGTATCAAGAAATACTCTATTACTTTTTCGGTGTTAACCCCTTGCAGCGTTGAATAACCTTTGCGAAGCAAGTCTCTAGCTGCTACCCAATCTGCTTGTTCTTTGCAGAACTTCCAAATAGTTCTTAATGGTTCTCCTAGTGCTTCAGATGGGAGCAATGGTGCATCATCCTGTTTTGGTGTAATGTCTCGTTGCCAATTCGACAAATCGGGGATAATTGCGGGTTGATTGGCAACCATACACGGACGAGTTGATTGTTTGAAAAATATCAAAACTTCTGTCCAATAAGCGTATTCCTCACTTTGTTTGTGATGCTTTCGGCGTAAGCTAAGACATTGAGAGATTGCAAAGTCACCAATTAAAATGTCAGAAAAACACTCTTCTAAATCGCTCTCGTCTTCAAATCCCCAGGTCTTAACTTGCATCCCTTGTGCGAGAGCAATCATCCTCAAGTTAGCCTCCCTAGCGACGGTAATAATTTCTTTCATAATTTCCTTGGCTTCTGGGATATTTTTGTTAATCAATCGCCACTCATCAACCACAAAGTTAGTTAATGGCGGTTCTTCCCCTTTGTCGATTAAGTCGTAGCGTTGATACATCTCACTTTGTACCCACTGCAATTGTTTAAGAATTGCCTCAAAGTTAAACATTTTGGGAGTGCAGCCGTAGACTTTTCGTCCACACCAATTGTGAGGCTTTTTTTTCGGGGTGATAATAAAAGCATCACCCAGAATCTGAAATACCCCATGCATAAATGCAGGGGGTTCTAACTCACTACGCGAGTTTCGTTTACCCGGAATGGTTCCGACTCCTCACGCGCTATTAGAGCGCTGGACATCTGCTCTGACCCATCATTACTA